>NZ_PRDN01000003.1:0-457234 GCF_003600855.1 Xanthomonas sp. CFBP 7698 | reverse complement strand
GATGCCGCCACCGAGCCTCCACGGACGGATTCACGGCGTGTCCCGCGAGCGGTGAGGGCGCCGCGCCCTCGACCAGGCTTGAAGATCGCCAAGCGCTCGCGATACGCACATTGCAGGTGTCTCAACCTGGTTGCTCGCTACGGACAGATCAGGCGCAAAGCGAATCATCTGCGCCTTTGCTGCACGGCCCTTGCCCGCCCACCCTCGCGGGACACGCTGCAACTACATCCCTGTAGCTCCGTGGCCGCAGCGGTCGCGCTACAGTGATTGCTGAAGGCTGCCTCAGGCCGCCTGCACTACGTGTAACGCCTTCGGGTTACGCCACTGCGCCAATAGCGCCGCCTCGCGTGCCTTGGCTTCCTGCAGATGCGCGTGCTTGATATGACCGTAGCCACGGATGTGTTCGGGGATGCTGGCGATCTGCGCGGCCAGCCCCACGTTGTCGGCATCCAGACGCTCCAGCAGGTGCTCGACGGTGGCGATGTAATCGGTGATGAGCTGACGCTCGCCACGTCGCTCGGCGGTGTAGCCAAACACGTCGAACTTGCCCCCGCGCAGGAATTTCAGCTTCGCCAGCAGCTTGAAGGCGGTGAACATCCACGGACCGTATTCGCGCTTGAGCAGGTTGCCGTTGGCATCCTTCTTGGCCAGCAACGGCGGCGCCAGGTGGAAGCGCAGCGTGTAGTCGCCTTCGAACTGCTGTTGCAGCCGGCGCTGGAAATCGCCGCGCGTGTACAGGCGCGCCACTTCGTATTCGTCCTTGTAGGCCATCAGCTTGAATGCGTAGCGCGCCACCGCTTCGGTCAAGGCGCTGCTGCCCGGCGCGCTTTGGGTTTCGTGCGTGCGCACGCGTTCCACCAACGTGCGATAGCGCTGCGCATAGGCGGCGTCCTGATAGTCGGTGAGGAATGCGACCCGGCGCGCGATGGCCTCGTCCAGCGATTGCGCCAGCTGCTCGTCATCGAGCGGATGTGCCGGTGCATCGGCACCGCCATGCAGCGTGCTGCCATCGGTCTGCGCCAGTGCACGCGGTGCGCTGGCACCGCTGAGATCGTGTTCTTCCCAACTGCCCGGTGCGCGTGCGGCCGGCGTGTCGCCGTGCAGGTGCGCAGGTGCGTCTGTGGTGCCCAGGCCTGCTGCACGACGCACGGCCGGCAGATCCACCGCCGCCAGCCGGCCCCACGCAAAGGCCTGCTGATTCATCGCAACAGCCGCGCCATTGAGTTCGATCGCGCGCATCAGCGCCGCATGCGACAACGGCACCAGCCCGTGTTGCCAGGCGTAGCCCAGCACGAACAGATTGCTGGCGATCGCATCGCCCAGCAGCGCGGTGGCCAATTGCGTGGCATCCAGCAACAACGGCTCCTGCCCGCCAAGCGCAGTGCGCACGCCGGCGATGATCTCAGCCGCCGGAAATTGCAGATCCGGCTGGGTGGTGAAGCTGCCCGGCATCGCTTCGTAGGTGTTGAGCACCACCTGGGTGCGGCCATCGCGCACTTTGGACAGCACCCAATAATCGTTGACCACCACCATGTCGCAGCCCAGCACCAGGTCGGCTTCGCCCGCAGCGATACGCACTGCATGGATGTCGCCGGGAGTGCGTGCAATGCGGATATGCGTGGTGACCGCGCCGCCCTTTTGCGCCAGGCCGGTCTGGTCCAGCACGGTGGCGCCCTTGCCTTCCAGATGCCCGGCCATGCCCAGCAGTGCGCCGATGGTGACCACCCCGGTACCGCCGACACCGGTGATCAGGATGTTCCAGGGGCGCTCCAGCGTGGTGCGTTGTGGTGGCGCGGGTAGGCTGTCCAGCAGCGCGCTGGCATCGCGCTGCTTGCCCTTGCGCGGCGCACCGCCATGCACGGTGACAAAGCTCGGGCAAAAACCCGACACGCAGGAATAGTCCTTGTTGCAGTTGGACTGGTCGATCTCGCGCTTGCGCCCGAATTCGGTGTCCTTCGGCAGCACCGACACGCAAAAGCTCTTCTCGCCGCAATCGCCGCAGCCTTCGCACACCAGCGAATTGATCATGACGCGCTTGGGCGGGTCGATCAGCTTGCCGCGCTTGCGGCGGCGGCGTTTTTCGGTGGCGCAGGTCTGGTCGAAGATCAGGATCGACACACCCTTGACCGTGCGCAGATGCTGCTGCACCGCATCCAGTTCGCCACGATCGTGAAACGCGACCTCGGCAGGAAACAGGTCGCGCCGACGCGTCCATTTGCCGATGTCGTCGCTGACGATGGCGATCTCGTGGATGCCTTCGGCGCGCAGCTGATGCGCGATGTCCGGCACGGTGAGCGTGCCGTCCACCGGCTGGCCGCCGGTCATCGCCACCGCATCGTTGTAGAGGATCTTGTAGGTGATGTTGACGCCGGTGGCCACCGACTGCCGGATCGCCAGCGAGCCGCTGTGGAAATACGTGCCATCGCCCAGGTTCTGGAATACGTGCGGCGTGTCGGTGAACGGCGCCTGCCCCGACCAGGTCACGCCTTCGCCGCCCATGTGGGTGAAGGTGTCGGTGGCGCGGTTCATCCACGTCACCATGTAGTGGCAACCGATGCCGCCGAGCGCGCGCGAGCCTTCCGGCACCACGGTGGAGGTGTTGTGCGGGCAGCCGGAGCAGTAATGCGGCACGCGCGGGAACTGCGCACGCGGCAAGGCCATCTCCGCTTCCTTGATCTCCATCCAGCGCAGCCGCTGTTCGATCGCGTCGGCGAATGTGCTCGATGGCAACCCGAACCGCTGGATACGTCTGCCGATCACCGCGGCAATGGTGGCCGGGGTCAACTCGCCGGTGGACGGCAGGATCCACGCGCCCTGCTCGTCGTACTTGCCGACGATGCTCGGCCGCGCCCCCGCACTGGCGGGCCAGTTGTAGAACAGCTCCTTCATCTGGCGCTCGATGAAGGCCTTTTTCTCTTCCACCACCACGATGTCTTCAAGCCCGCGCGCAAACGCGCTGATGCCCACCGGCTCCAGCGGCCAGGTCATGCCGACCTTGTACACGCGGATGCCGATCTGCGCGCAGGCCTGCGCATCCAGGCCCAGGTATTCCAGTGCCTGCAGCACGTCCAGGTAGCTCTTGCCGGTGGTGACGATACCCAGCCGCGCGCGTGGCGAATCCAGCACGATGCGGTCGATCCGGTTGGCCCGTGCAAAGGCCTGCGCCGCGGCCACCGCATAGCGATGCAGGCGCATTTCCTGATCCACTGGCGGGTCCGGCCAGCGGATGCTCAACCCGCCCGGCGGCAGCGCAAAGTCCTCCGGCAGCACGATCGTGCGTGCGAATGGGTCCACGTCCACCGAGGCGGACGATTCCACCGTTTCGGCAATCGTCTTGAAGCCGATCCAGCGCCCGGTGTAGCGGCTCATCGCCCAGCCCAGCAGACCCATGTCCAGGATGTCCTGCACCCCGGCCGGGTTGAGGATGGGCATCATCGCGCTGACGAACTCGTCTTCCGAACCGTGCGGCAGGGTCGAGCTGCGGCAGGCGTGGTCGTCGGCGGCCAGCGCCAGCACGCCGCCAAAGGGCGAGGTGCCGGCGGCATTGCCGTGCTTGAACACGTCGCCGCTGCGGTCCACGCCCGGGCCCTTGCCGTACCACATGCCGTAGACGCCCTGCACCTTGGCGCCGGGGAACAGGTTGGTCTGCTGGGTGCCCCACACCATGGTGGCGGCCAGGTCCTCGTTCAGGCCGGGGGTGAAGGTCACCCGGGCCGCGTCCAGATGCTTGCGCGCGCGCCACAGCTCCAGGTCCAGTCCGCCCAGCGGGCTGCCGCGGTAGCCGCTGATGAAGCCGGCGGTGTCCAGGCCGGCAGCCTCGTCGCGCAGGCGCTGCAGCAACGGCAGCCGCACCAGCGCCTGCACGCCGGACAGATAGATGCGCCCGTCGGTGCGCGTGTATTTGTGGTCCAGCGTGTAGTCCGCATCCACCCGGCCGAGCTCCGGCGTATTGGCAGAGTCGGGAGAAGAAAGTGCAGCGGTACTGGTCATGGCGTGCCCGGAAAGGGTGGCTGGGACCCGGTGCAGGTCATCTGAAACCAGATGATCCGCCCGACGGATTCCAAAACGGCGGCGCAAAGTGTAACAGTCAGCTTTCACGCGCCCGTCCGCATGCGGATGCGCAGCCGTCGCGCTGCGGTTAGGATGGGGATGGGAAGGGGTCGTTTGCTGTCAGGGGAAAACACAGTGAAAAGGAAATACGCATGGGCCGCCTTGGCCCTGCTCGGGGGCGTGTGGTCGTTGGCGCAGGCACAGAGCCTGCCCAAGCCCAAGGAGTTCTATTTCGACGAAGACCGCAGCACCACCAAGGCGGTGGTCGCGGTGCAGGGGCAGGGCGATGCCGTGGTCGACCGCCTGGCCGCGATGGTGCAACGTGACGCACGCGCGGCCGAACCGCGTGCCCAGCTGGCCTCGCTGGCCTATGCGGGCGGGCGCACGCAACTGGGTGATGAGCTATACCAGGGCGCGCTGGCACTAGTGTCCAACGGCAGCCAGCAATATCGCGCAATTACCTGGAATTACGGCTGGGACCTGCTGCGCGCCGACAAGCCCGACAAGGCGCTGCAGCAGTGGGCCAACCTGGCCAATGGCCGCCCGGCCACGCCGGAGTGGCTGCCCGTGACGGCCGCGCTGGCCCTGTGGCGCGCCGGGCGCAAGCAGGAGGCTACCGAGTGGTACGCCGCCGCCGTGCGCACCTGGCCCGATCGCTGGAGCAGTACCGCCAGCTACGCCAGCCTGCTGCCGGACTGGCGCGAGGCAGAGCGCGCCAGCCTGGCCGAGGTCTTCACGGCATGGCAGGCCAACCCGCCCGCGTTCCCGTAAGCGCTTCGCTCCGCTGCGGGAGTGTCGCGCAGCGGGCCGTGCACCGGGCCGAGTTGCTGCAGGGCCCTTGCCCGTGCACCATCGCGGGACACGCTGCAAGTACGTCCATGTGAGCTCTGGCGCGGCATCCATGCCGCCAAGGGTCCCGCGACGGTGGGCGGGCAAGGACCAGTCCAGATGGTCGATGCGCATGGATCTCAATAGCGACTACCAAGCTGGCGACGCGGTGTCTTAGCTTTCAACAAAACCACCAGCCAACTGTCTGGCGTGGTGTCCTCGCCGATTGCGGGACCGTGTGGCGGCATGGATGCCGCCACCGAGCCTCCACGGACGGATTCACGGCGTGTCCCGCGAGCGGTGAGGGCACCGCGCCCTCGACGCTGCGGCATTGCTGCACTTCCCTTGCCCGTCCGCCTCGCGGGACACGCCGCAAGTACGTCACGTCAGCGCTCATGCGGGATGCCGACTTCGGGATAGACCAGATGACCGAATTGCATGCCGCGCCTCGCGTCAGCGCGCCCCACGCCAGCGCTCTGCCGACGCCCGCGCTGCGTCATGCGATCCTGTGCCTCTGTTTCCAATGGACCTGACCCCGCATGGCGGTGGATGCCTTTGCGTTGATCCTGGCGATGCTGGGCCTTGGCTTGCTGTTCGCCCGTCTGCGGGTGCTGCCCGACAACAGCGCCGACGTGCTCAATCGCGTGGTGTTGTACATCTGCCTGCCCGCCTCGGTGCTGACCTACGTGCCGCGCCTGCACCTGGACGCCTCGCTGGGCGGGGTGATCGCCACGCCGTGGCTGCTCACCGCGATCATCGTGCCGCTGCTGTGGGCTTGCAGCCGCCTGCTGCGATTGGGCCGTGCCGACTACGCCGCGCTGCTGATGTGCGTGGTGTTCACCAACTCCAGTTTCATCGGGTTTCCGATGGTGCGCGCACTGCTTGGCGATCAGGCCTTGCCGTATGCGGTGGTCTACGACCAGTTCGGCACCTTCGTGCTGCTGTCCACCTTCGGGCTGTACGTGCTGGCGCGCTACAGCGGCGACACCCCACCGACCGCCAGGACCATCCTGACCCGGGTGCTGAAGTTCCCGCCGCTGTGGGCGCTGCTGTTCGCGCTGACGTTGATGCCCGAGCAGCCGCCGGCCTGGATCGGCTCCGGGCTCAAGAGCCTGGCCGATGCCATGCTGCCGCTGGTCATGCTGGCGGTCGGCTTCTCGCTGCAGTTGCGTCTGCCTGCCGACGAGCTCAAGCCACTGGCGGTCGGCCTGGTGTTCAAGCTGGCGGTGATGCCGGTCCTGGCGCTGCCGTTGTCCTGGGCGCTTGGCCTGCGCGGCCTGCTGCTGCAGACCAATGTGCTCGAATCGGCCATGCCCACCATGATCACCGCCGCCGCGCTGGCCATCTCGCATCGGCTGGCCCCCAGGCTGGCGGCGGCGATGGTGGGCTACAGCATCCTGCTGTCGTTGCTCACGCTGCCCGCGTGGGCCTGGTTGCTGGCGCAGCTGGTAGCTTGATGCGGTTCAACCCTTATGAAATGCTGATCTCAACAACGTGCACCATCACATGGACAGGAGCAACACATGTACGGATATCGCGTGATCGGCAGTACGCTGCTGTGGATTGGTAGCGTCTGCATGGCACATGCCGCCTCGGTGCCGTCCTCCAATTTATCGGCTCCGGCAAATGACCCTGTCGTGGATCACTGGGCGCAGCAGGTCGGCCAGACCATGCAGGCACGCCTGCGCAGCATGGCGGCCAGCGGTGATCCCAGGCAGCTGTATCTGGCCGGTCTGTTGTGGGCCGATTCCGAGCACGACGACACCGCGCCCGCCGCAGAGGGAGGCTATGCGCCCATCCAGCGCGTCTGGCTGCAGCGCGCCCTGGACGCGCGGCCGCGCGACCCGATGGTAGCGCGGATGGAAGCAGTCGGTTGCGCGCCCGGATTACGCTGCGATCCAGATGCTGCCCTTGCCTTCCTGGAGCAGGCCGATGCCGGCAATGCGGATGTGCACCTGCGGGCCTACGCCGCTGCGCAGCGGCGCGGCGATCAGCCGGGTGCCGAACGCGCCTGGCAGGCGGCGGTGCAGGCGGATCATTTCGACAGCGGCGCGCTGGAACTTGGCAAGGCCCTGCATGCCACCTACGACGGCGTGCAATGGCCATCGCTGACCTCGGTCAGCTTGCGCTCGCAACTCGACGCGCAAGGCCTGCCTTCCACCGGCGCGGGCATGGCTGCGATGTTCGTGATGGGCGCCTGGTCTGCACATGCACTTCCCGCGTTAGGCGATGTGGTGCGCCGCTGCACTTCCAATGTTGCTACGCCCGCATTGCGCGACGAATGCATGGCAGTGTTCAACAGCGTGGCCAATGACGAGTCGACAATGCTGACGGCCATGGTCGGCGCCAGGCGCATGGCCGCATTGAGCAGCGGTGCCGACGCCACGCGCTGGCAGGCGCGGCTGCGAGAGCTGGAGTGGCTGCAGCAGCAATACCAACGCCGCGCGCCCACGGCCACCGACCAAGCCATCGATCTGGACGCCCTCCTGACGCAAGGCGAGGTGCCTGCATTGCGCGCGCTGGTGCAGCGTCAAGGCCTTGCACCGCAGCCGCCTGCGCAGTGGCAGCCGAGCGCAGCGGTCCAGTAGTCCAGATAACCTGCTGGCCGCCGTATGCCTGCGTTGGCTACGTTGCCGGCGAGCGATGCTGCGTTGCGACACCTTCCGCCGTTCGACGTTTAACGCCTTTCGACTACTTCCTCACCCAGCTGCGGTGTACGCTGCCGGCTTGCTCCCGGAAGCGAGGCGTGCATGAAGACAGTCCTGGTGGCCGCCTCCAAAGGCGGCGTCGGCAAGACCACGATCGCCACCAATCTGGCCGCACACGCGGCGTTGCAGGGCCAGCGTACCGTGCTGGCAGATGCCGATCCGCAAGGTTCGTCCACCCGCTGGGCGCAGCGTCGCGCCAGTCTCGAAAGTGCGGTGCTGCCGATCGATGCCACCAAGCGCCGCAACTGGCAGGCCGCGGTGCCCGATGGCACCGACCAGCTGATCATCGATGCCCCGGCCGGCGCCATGGCCGACGACCTGAGCGGTTTCCTGGACCATGTCGACGCCATCGTGGTGCCGGTGCTGTCCTCGGCGCTGGACATCGAAGCGGTGGTGGGCTTCCTCAATACGCTCGCCAAGGTGCCGCGCGTGCACCAGCGCAAGCTGCCGGTGGGCCTGGTGCTCAACCGCGCACGTCCGTGGACCCAGACCTCGCAGCAGGCCGCCGAGATGATCGGCACCTGGCCCTATCCGCTGGTGACCCAATTGCGCGACACCCAGGCCTATGTGGTCATGGCCGGGCTGGGGCGCAGCTTGTTCGATTACCGCTCGGCGCAGGTGCGCGACCATCAACAGGACTGGGAGCCGCTGTTGAAGTGGCTCAAGAAGTCCTAACCGGAAAGTTCCCATGCGCGAATTGATCTTGTTGCGACACGCCCACGCCGAACCGGCCGACACCGGCCAGGCCGATTTCGACCGCCCGTTGTCGCCGCACGGCATCGCCGAGGCCGAATCGGCCGGGCGCTGGCTGCGCGAGCAGCGTCTGGTGCCCGACCGCGTGCTGTGTTCGCCGGCGCGGCGTGCCCGCGAGACCCTGGAAGCGGTCCTCGAGCTCACCGGTTATATCGAACAACGGCTGGACGAACGCATCTACGAGGCCACGCCCGGCACCCTGGCCAGCCTGGTGGACGAGCATCGCGAGGCCGAGCGGCTGCTGCTGGTGGGCCACAACCCGGGCCTGGAGCGGTTGGCCGCGTTGATGCACAGTGGGCAGACCGGCGATTACCGCGGCATGCCGACCGCCTCAATCGCCCTGCTGGCCCTGCCGCTGGATGCCACCATCGAGCCGGGCATCGCCCGCCTGACCGCCTTCTGGTGGCCTTGATCCGTGACATCGTCGCTGCGCTGGTTCGCCTGGCTCGCGCTCTGGGTCGCGCTGCCCTGCCTTGCACAGCAGAAGGTGCACACCATCGACCCGGCGCAGTCGCGCTTCGGGTTCGAGATCAAGACCCGCTTCGGGATGAAGATCGAGGGCTTTTTTCCACGGTTTCGCGGTGAACTGGTGGAGCTGCCGGACCGGCGCCTGCAGGTGCGGTTCCGCCTGGACGCCACCCAGGTGGAGATTCCCGGCAAGGACCGCTACACCAGCTGGATGCGTGGCGAGGATTTCTTCAACGTGGCGCGTTACCCGGTGGTGGAATTCGAGTCGCTCCCCTATGCCGAAGAGGTGGTCAACCAGGGCGGCGACATCACCGGCAACCTGACCATCCGCGGAATCACCCACATCGAGACCCTGCATGTGGCGCCAGCTGAATGCGCACGGCCGGGCTATGATTGCGACGTGATCAGCCGAGGTACGGTCCTGCGTGGACGTTACGGAATGAATGCGTGGCAGATGGCCCTGGGCGACAGGGTGACGTTCATTCTGCGTGGGCGGCTGCAGGAGGCGCGGCGCCCGTGAGGTTCCTGTTGAGGGTCCTGGTGCTGGCAACCCTGTTGCTCGGCACCGGATGCGCCAGCCTGTCGCAAACCGAACGCAACCGCGCGGCCGGTGTTGCCGCTGCCGCGCGCAGCACGGTGGTGGATTGCACCCAGGCCAACCGTTGCGCCCAGCCTTCGCCCTTGCGCGCGCTGGGCGGGCAGGCCATCACCGCCTCCACGCCGGCCGCGCCACGGCATTACGCCACCATCCTCGACCACGGCGAGGAATCGCTGGTGGCGCGGCTCAACCTGATCCGCAGCGCCACCCGCAGCATCGACCTGCAGACCTATATCTTCGACAAGGACGACAGCGCGCGCATGGTGCTGGACGCGCTGACCGACGCGGCCCGCCGCGGGGTCAAGGTGCGCATCCTGATCGACCAGCTGTCGGCGATCGCCGATCTGCAGATCCTGGGCGCACTCGCCAGCAGCCACGACAACCTGCAACTGCGCATCTACAACCCCACCTTCGGCAAGGTCAAGCTCAACTACTTCGACTATGCCGGCAGCGTGCTGTGCTGTTTCCGTCGCTTCAACCAGCGCATGCACAACAAGCTGCTGGTGGTGGACGACGTGCTCGGCGTGGTCGGCGGGCGCAATTACCAGGACGACTATTACGACTGGGACAGCGAGTACAACTTCCGCGACCGCGACGTGATTCTGGCCGGGCCGGAAGTGCGTGCGATGGCGGCCAATTTCGATGCGTTCTGGCGCGCGCGGCGCAGCATTCCGGCCGAGCGCCTGAACGATGTCGGCCGGCTGTTGCTGGAGCAGGGCGCCCCGCAGATGCCGCCGGCACAGTTCCGGCGCCCGGAGCGGGTGGCGCGGGTCGATCGCGAGGCAGGCGACGCGCAGTTCATACGCGACGCCTTCGTGACCCCGGCCATGCCGGTGCAGCGCGTGCTGTATGTGGCCGACCTGCCGCAAAAGCACCGCAAGGAACATGGCGCAAAGGCGGTGTCCACCGCGCCGGAACTCGATGGCCTGATCGCCAATGCGCAGCAGGAAGTACTGCTGCAGACGCCGTACCTGGTGTTGTCCGACGAGGCCCAGGCCATCTTCCGCGATCTGCGCAAACGCCCGCAGCCGCCGCGCGTCGTGGTGTCGAGCAATAGCCTGGCCGCCACCGACAACCCCATCGTGTACGCGCTCTCGTACAAGTTCAAACGGCGCAACCTGCGCGAGCTGGGCTTCAACGTGTACGAGTTCAAGCCATTCCCGCTGGATGCGCCGGTGGACTATGCCAACCTGGTGCCGGATCCGCTCAACCCCGCCTCGGAGATCAACGAGGACAGCCGCGACAACCGCGACAACCGGTTGATCGGCGGCAGCGCGGCCGGCAATGCGATGCGGGGCAGCAGCGGCGGGGACGGGCGCACAAGTGCCGGAAGCGTGATTCGCGGCAGCAGTGGGGGTGGCCGTGCACCCGGCGGCAGCGAAGTTGATCGCCGCGTGTTGCGCACCGAAACGCGGCCTTCGTTCCTGGGCACGCGCGCGGTCAACAAACCGCTGCCGGTGACCCGCGCCGGTGCGCGCATGGGGCTGCACGCCAAATCGCTGGTGGTGGACCGCCGCATCGGGGTGATCGGCACGCACAACTTCGATCCGCGCAGCGAGAACTACAACACCGAGGCCGCGGTCGTCATCGACGATGTGCGCTTTGCGCAGGCGCTGGCGGCCAGCATCGAGCGCGACATGAGCCCGGAGAATGCCTGGACGGTGGCTCCGCGCGAAAAACCGCCGCTGTTCAGCGGATTGAACTACAGCGTGGGCAAGGTGTCGGAAGCCTTGCCGGTGCTGGATTTCTGGCCCTGGCGCTATGCGACCAATTACGAGTTCCAGCCCGGCCCGGGCTGCCCGTTCCCGCTCAAGCGACAGGACCCGCAGTTCCGGCAGTGCTATGTGGCGGTGGGCGATTTCCCCGAGGTCAACGTCGGACCGAAATGGCTGCTGGTACGCATGCTGACCGCTTTCGGTGCGGGCCTGGTGCCGATTCTCTGATCGCTGCAGCGTGCTGGCCTGGGCCGGCGTGCAGACGGCGCGTGGTGGGGGCATCGTGCCGTGGCGCGCCGCTGCAATGGCACGTTGCGCGGAAATAGGCCGCGCCGCCAACCCGCTGAAAGTCGCTGGCGCAATTCGGCCCGCAGATAGCCGAAAGGCAGTTGCATCAGACCCCAGCGCCGCCGATGCTGTCCCGATTCCCGATTCCCGATTCCCGATTCCCGATTCCCGATTCCCTGCCCATGACCTTCCGCGCTCCCGTCGACCTCGTTGCCCTCAACGCCTCCAGCAAAAACACCCTGATCGACCATCTGGGCATCGTGTTCACCGAAGCCGGTGACGATTGGTTGCGCGCCACCATGCCGGTGGACGCGCGCACCAGGCAGCCGTACGGCCTGCTGCACGGCGGCGCATCGGTGGTGCTGGCCGAAACCCTGGGCAGCAGCGCCGGCAATCTGTGCGTGGATATGACCACGCAGATGTGCGTGGGGCTGGAAATCAACGCCAACCATCTGCGCGCGGCCACCGACGGCCTGGTCACCGGCACCGCGCGCGCAGTGCATGTGGGGCGCAGCACCCAGGTCTGGGACATCGTCATCGAGAACCCGGCCGGCAAACGGGTCTGCGTGTCGCGCCTGACCCTGGCCGTGGTGGCACGCAGCAATGGCTGAGCACACCCGGCAACGGCATGGGTGGAACAGCGCCATCCGCTGCCGGCGCTGCGCCGCGCCCATGCTGCTGTCACAATCGTCGTGCTCCCTTTCCCTGTCACCGGTCCCGTTGGTCGAATGAGCGAGTCATCCCTGGACGCCACGCGCGAGGCTGGCGGCGCGTCGCGTTGGTTCCGGTACCTGTATCGGGTGCCGTTGCTGCTGCTGCACCTGTGCATCGGCCTGCCGATCACCATGCTGTGCGTGGTGGCCCCGCCGCTGGCGCGCATCCGCACCGGCCCTGCAGACACCCTGGACGAGCGGATGATCCGCTGGTGGCAGGGCAACCTGATGCGCATCTTCGGCTTCCGGCTGCGCCGCTTCGGCACGCCGCTGTCCGGCGCGACCCTGTTCGTGGCCAACCACGTCAGCTGGGTCGACATCTCGATGCTGCACAGCCAGCGCGTGATGGGCTTTGTAGCCAAGCGCGAAATCGCCGGCTGGCCGCTGGTGGGCTGGCTGGCGACCAAGGGCCAGACCATCTTCCATCAGCGCGGCAATACCGAATCGCTGGGCGGGGTGCTGCTGGAAATGCTGCAGCGCCTGCGCAGCGGCAAGCCGGTGGGCGTGTTCCCGGAAGGGCGCACCCGCGGCGGGACCGAAGTCGGCCCGTTCCATGCGCGCATCTTTCAGGCAGCGGTGGAGGCCGGCGTGCCGGTGCAGCCGGTGGCGCTGCGCTACGGCGTGCGCGGCAATGCGCAGGCGGTGGTGGCCTTTGGTGAGCGCGAGAGTTTCTTCGCCAATATCGTGCGCCTGCTCGGCGAGCCGTCGCGGCTGGCCGAGGTGCATTTCCTTGAGCCGATCGCCGCATTCGATCTCGAAGGACGTCGTCGCCTGGCCGATACCTCGCGGCAACGCATCATCGCCGCGATGGAGTCCTGAGCCGACCATGCACGCACGCATCTTCCTTGCGGCCAGCATCCTGCTGCCGGGCCCGATGCGCGCATGAACGCCTCCGACTTCCAGCCGCCGCGCTGGCTGCGTAACCCGCATGTGCAGTCGGTGCTGGGCAGCAGCGCCTTGCGTCGCCTGCGCAGCCGTCAGTTGCTCAGCGCCAGCGGCGCAGTCACCCGCGAACATATTCTCGATGGCGGCGACGGCGTGCGCCTGCAGGGCTGGATGAGCGTGCCGCCCGTCGATGCGCCGGTGCGCGGCACTGTGTTGCTGCTGCACGGCTGGGAAGGCAGCGCCGATTCCAATTACATGCGGCTGACCGCCGCGCGTTTGCTCGGCCTGGGCTACCAGGTGTTCCGGCTGAATTTCCGCGACCACGGCGGCACCCATCACCTCAACGTGGACCTGTTCCACTCCGATCGCATCGACGAGGTGGTCAACGCCGCAGGCGATCTGTGGCGGCGCTTTCCGGCGCCGCAGCTGCTGGCGGCCGGGTATTCGCTGGGCGGCAACTTCGCGCTGCGGCTGGCGTTGCGCGCACCGGCCGCCGGCCTGCCGCTGGCACGCGTGGCGGCGGTGTGCCCGTTGCTGGACCCGGCGGCCACCATGACCCAGCTGGAAAAGGGCCCGCAGTTCTACGACTGGTATTTCCGCCGCAAATGGCGCGAATCGCTGCTGCGCAAGCGCAAGCTGTTTCCGGACCAGCACGGCTACGACGATGCCACCCTGGCATTGGACATGCGCGAGCTGATGGCCTGGCTGGCCGTGCAACACACCGGCCACGGGTCGCTGGAAGCGTATTTCAACAGCTATTCGATTGCCGGCGCGCGCCTGACCGGCCTGCAGGTGCCCGCGGACATCCTGATGGCCGAAGACGACCCGGTGATTCCGTTCGAGGATTTCGCCGGCTGGCAGTTGCCCGAGCATGCGCACCTGGAAATCGCGCGCTGGGGCGGGCATTGCGGGTTTCTGGAAAATGCCCGTGGCGACGGCTTCGCCGAACGCTGGGTGGCCGAGCGGCTGGCCGCTGCTAGGTAGGTCGGCGGCGCAGCGCGCATCGTTACAATAGCGGTTTGTCCTGGACACCCCGCCGCCATGCAAGACGCCATTCTTCAAGCCCTGCGCCGCAATGCGGCCGACGATGCGGTGGCGCTGGCCCGCGAGTGGGCGATCAGCGCGCCCGACAGCGCCGCCGCACACCGCTGGCTCGGGCTGGCCCTGCAGCAGCAGGGCCAGCCGGCACTGGCGCTGACCAGCATCGACACCGCGTTGGCCCTCACACCGGAAGACGCCGACCTGCACCTGCTGCGCGCCGGCCTGCTGCTGGCTGCGCGCGACCTGTCCGCCGCAGACGCCGCCTTGTCGCGCAGCACCGCGCTGGACCCGAACCAGTTCAACGCTTACGTGATGCAGGCGCACCTGGCCGTGGCACGCGACGATCTGGACGAGGCCGAGCGGCTCAGCCGCACTGCCGCGCGATTGGCGCCGGAGCATCCGCAGCTGCTTGCGGTCGATGGCGTGGTGGAGATGCGCCGCGGCCAGAGCGACCGCGCGCTGGCGCTGCTGACCCGCGCCGCCGAGCAACTGCCGGACGACCCGCGGGTGATGTTCGCGCTGGGCTTTGCATATCTGCAGAAGGAGCATTTTGCATTTGCCGAGCGCGCCTTCGAGCGCGTGGTCGAACTCAATCCGCCGGGCACCGCGCTGCGCGCCTTCATCGCCCAGCTGGCCCAGCGCCAGGGTCGTCTGGACGATGCGCTGACCGCGATGCAGGCCGTGCTGGCGCAACCCGATGGCGACCTGCCGGCCATGCGCCGGCTGGCGGGCGAGATGGAATTGCAGGCCGGCCGCCCCGACCAGGCCGTGGCGCACCTGCGCCTGGCGCTGGCCCACTGGCCGGCCGACCGCCGCACCTTGCACGCGCTGCTCACCGCCTGGGAACGGCTGGGCGCGACGGACGATGCGCGCGACACGCTGGACGCGGCACTGGCCACCTCGGCCACGGCGCACGACCTGTGGCTGGCGCGCCTGGCGGTGGAGCCGGTCGGCGGGCCGCAGGCGCAGGCCGTGATCGAACGCTGGCTGCTGGCCATGCCCGAGCACCTGCCGGCACTGGAAGCGCTGATGCGCGTGCACGACATGCAGGGTCATGCCGACGAAGCGGAAATGGTGGCGCGTCAGATCGTGGCGGTGGAACCGGGTCGCATCAGCGGCGAGCAGCGCATCGTCGAGGCCTTGCTGGAACGCGACCCGCCGGCGGCGATCGCCTGCGTCGAATCGTTGATCGAGTCGTTGCCGCCGCCACAGCAGACCGTGCTGCGGCCGTGGCTGGGCAATGTGCAGGACCGCGCCGGCCAGCCCGACGCCGCGCTGGCCACCTGGATGCAGTTCCATCGCGAACAGGCCCAGCACCGGCTGCCGTTGCCGCCGCAGGCCGCCAGGCAGCCGATGCAATGGCCTGCGCTGGGCAGCATTCCGGACAGCGTCACCTCGCGCCCGCTGTTCGTCTGGGGCACGCCCGGCTCGCATGTCGAACGCCTGATCGCGGTGATGGACGCTGCCACTCCGCTGGTGCGCGGCGATCGCTACGGCACCACCCCGCCGTCCGATGCGCTGCAGAGCTACCGCACGGTCGAGCAACTGGCGTCCGGCGAGCTGGCGCCGATGGCGCTGGTGGAAGGCTGGAAAGCGCAGCTGCCGCGTCGCGGCATCGACGACGGCAATGTCATCGACTGGCTGCTGTGGTGGGACAACACCCTGCTCACCGCGCTGCGCCCGCACCTGCCCGAAGGCCGGCTGGCGATCGCGCTGCGCGACCCGCGCGACATGCTGCTGGACTGGCTCTCGACTGGCGCGCCGGCACCGCTGGCGCTGCAGTCGCCGCAGCAGGCCACCGACTGGCTGCTGGCCGCGCTGGAACAACTGGCGGTGTTGCACGAGCGCGATCTCTACCCGCACCGGATCATCCGGCTCGACGGCATCGAAAGCGACCCGCAGGGAATTTCCGACGCGCTGGAGCAGGCCTTCGGGCTGCGCTTCCCGCTGGTCGAACCACGCGGCCCCGCCCGCCTGGCCTCCGGCCGCTGGCGCAACTACCGCAGCGTGCTCGGCGCCCAGTTCGACCTGCTCACCCTGATCGCGGTGCGCTTCGGATATCCGCAGGACTGACGCGCCGCCGCCGCATATATCCCGCAAGCGCGACGCCGTCGTAGGAGCGGACCCGGCCGCGACGAGGCGTTACCGATACCGGTGAAGCCCGTCGCGGCCAGGTCCGCTCCTACGGAGATCCAGAGACCCGGACGGCGCGGCACGCATGGACGCCGATGGCGTTCACGCGTGCCTGCAATCCGTGCCCAGAGATCCCCGATGCGCAAGGCTGTTGTAGGAGCGGACCCGGCCGCGACAAGGCGTTACCGATATCGGTGAAGCCCGTCGCGGCCAGGTCCGCTCCCACAGAGATCCAAAGCCCGCACCACGCGTGCCTGCAATCCATGCCCGGAGATCCCCGATGCGCAAGGCTGTTGTAGGAGCGGACCCGGCCGCGACAAGGCGTTACCGATACCGGTGAAGCCCGTCGCGGCCAGGTCCGCTCCTACGGAGATCCAGAGACCCGGACGACGCGGCGCGCGTGGACGCCGATGGCGTTCACGCGTGCCTGCAATCCGTGCCCGGAGATCCCCGATGCACAAGGCTATTGTAGGAGCGGACCCGGCCGCGACGAGACGTTACCGGTACCGGTGGAGCCCGTCGCGGCCAGGTCCGCTCCTACGGAGATCCAGAGACCCGGACGACGCGGCACGCGTGGACGCCGATGGCGTTCACGCGTGCCTGCAATCCATGCCCGGAGATCCCGATGCGCAAGGCTGTTGTAGGAGCGGACCCGGCCGCGACAAGGCGTTACCGGTACCGGTGAAGCCCGTCCCGGCCAAGTCCGCTCCTACGGAGATCCAGAGACCCGGACGGCGCGGAGCGTGGACGCCGATGACGTTCACGCGTGCCTGCGATCCGTGCCCGGGGATAGTGCAGCTTGCTGTTTGGCGTGTTGCTCGCCTTGGTTGGCGCATCGCGCGCTCCACTCTCGCTGCGCTCTGCCGCACGCTGAATTGGCTGACAACACGCGCACACCAGACGCGCCTGCTGTGCCACACAAGGTTCCACTGCGACGGCTTCCGTTGCAGTGCCAATCCAGGCAGGCTGGGTGCTTGGATCCACGGAGACTTTGCATGCGTCTGACCAGCACCAGCATCGAAAACGGCAAGCCTATCGCAGTGGAATTTGCTGCCGGTACCCCGGACGGCTTCGCGCCCAACCGCAACCCGCATCTGGCCTGGAGCGATGTCCCGCAAGGCACGCAATCGTTCGCGCTGCTGTGCCTGGACCCGGATGTGCCCACCGTGCCGGAGACCGTCGGCCGCGACGATATCCAAATCCCGGTGGACCAGCCACGCACCGATTTCGTGCATTGGGCCATGGCCGATATCCCCGCCGACGTGCATGAAATTGCGGCAGGCAGTTGCAGCGACGGTTTCGTGGCCAAGGGCAAGCAGCAGCCGGCCGGCCCGGCCGGTGCGCGCCAGGGCCTGAATTCGTACACGCAGTGGTTTGCCGGCAATCCCGACATGGCCGGCAATTATCTGGGCTACGACGGACCGTACCCGCCGTTCAACGACCTGCGCGTGCACCGCTATTTCTTCCGCGTGTTCGCGCTGGACGTGGCCAAGCTCAGCCTGCCCGAGCCCTTCACGGCCGCCGACGTGCTGTCGGCCATCCAGGGCCACGTACTTGCCGAAGCCGCGCTGCATGGCACCTACACACTGAATCCTGCCCTGCGCTGAGAGACCGGCTCGCGTACCCCGCACGACCAAGCGCGCGGGGTACGCGCAACGGCCGGCTGGATCGGTCACCGCGACCGACCGGCGCACCGACACGCCGCACGCTCAATCCTGCATGGCATTCGCAATCAGGCAGCCATCGCGGCCGCGTTGGTTCCGGTTTGTTTCTGCTTTCCTGGTCAGTCAGCGGAACGGCAATTGATCCCGGCTGCAGTCTCCCGCTTGGGCCGGATTGGCATCGCCTGCGCGGGCCGCCGACCGCATTGCCGGTCACATAACGCTTGGCAATGAATTCGAGAGTGGCGGCCCAACCATTAGATTCCCGACTCCCGACTCCCGACTCCCCATTCCCGATTCCCAATTCCCAATTCCCAATTCCCAATTCCCAATTCCCGAACCTACCCACTGGCCTCGATCATCTGATCCAACACATACACCGGGGCACCATCTGCGCCGGGATACCGGGTGACGCGCAGCAAGGTGCGGATGCCCGCTTCGTGGTCGAAGCCCTCGATCCGGCCATCAAGGGGGCGCCAGGGTTCGGTCGCGGGCTGGCCGTCCGCCGTCTGCTCGCGCAGCTGCAGACATGCGCGCGACGGGTCGGCGGGGCAGGGCACGGTTTCGGCGGCCACCTCGAGCAACAGTGTCTGTCCGGGCCCGCCGTAGCGGGTGGCGGCCGTCGGCGTGCTGCCGAACAGCAGGCGGGTGCCATCGCTGCGGGTCAGGGCCAGCTGCGGCGTGGCCTGCGCACTGTCCATCGTCACCGCAAAACGGCCGGACAACAGGTCGCTGGCAGCACGTTCCTGCGCCATCTTGCGCGGTTGCGCGCACAGGCGTTTGCTCGAAACCACCCGGCCGATCTGCAGCTGCGTCCCGGCCACGCTGTAGCTGGCGCCCAGGGCGTTGCAGGTCTGGCTGACGTGGATGCGCTGGTCGCTGAAGTCCAGTTGCAGCGGTGCGCTACCGGCAACGAACAAGCTGCGTAACGCGGTGCCATGGGCGTCGCTGGCCTGCACCAGTTGCCAGTGCCTGGCCTGCAATGCCGCGCGCAAGGGGGCGTTATCGGCCAACGGCGCAGCGGCGGCGGTCGCGCCGGACCCGGCACCGCCGGGCCCGGTACCACCAGGATCCCGCGCATCGGGCAGCGCACCCGAACCGCAGGCCGTCACGCCCGCCGCCAGCAGGGCTGGGGCGAAGAACACGGCACGCATGGGCGGCTCCCGGTGGGCAAGGCCTCAGTGATACCGCCGGCGTGGCGCCAGGGCAATGACCGGCGTCACTGCCCGTGCAGTTGCCCTGCCTCGCTGCTCAAGCAGCGACAGGCAGGGCCACGGCCGTGGCGGGTCAGGCCGCGACCGGCAACCACAGCAGCAGGGCGGCGCCGAGCACGATGCGGTACACCGCAAACACCGTGAAGCGGTGCTTCTTGATGTAGCCCAGCAGCCACTTCACCACCACAAAGCCGGTGAGGGTGGCCGCCACGAAGGCCACTGCCACATCGGTCCAGTTTTCGCTGCCGACGCCGCCTTCCTTGTACATCTCCAGCAGTGCATAACCGCTGGCCGCGAACATGGTCGGGATGCCCACCATGAACACGAAATCCGCCGCCGCCGAGCGCTTGCTCAGGCCCAGCAACATCGCCAGGAAGATCGCCGAGGCCGAGCGCGAGGTGCCGGGAAACACGCCGGCCACCACCTGTGCCAGGCCGACGGCAATCGCCACCTTCCAGGTCACCACGTCGCGCTCGGGCAACTTGCCGGCAAAGTGCTCGGCCACCAGCATCCAGACACCGCCGATCAACAACGCCCAGGCCACCGGGTGCACGGTTTCCGGCAGCTGCCAGCCGGCCTTGCGCACGATCAGCCCCACCACCGCCGTGACCAGGAAGGCCACGCCGATCTTGAGCACATAGTCGCGGTTGGCGCGCTCGCCCAGGCCGGTGGCCAGGGTCCACAGCTTCTGTCGCAGCGCCAGGCAGATGGCCAGGATGGCGCCGGCCTGGATGACGATATTGAAGAAGTCAGAACGGCGTCCGAGCCATTGTTCGGCGATCAACAAGTGGCCGGTGCTGGAGATCGGCAGGAATTCGGTGAGGCCTTCGAGAATGCCCAACAGCAGGGCGGAAATCAGATCGGACATCGGACTGGAGGGGGGGTTGGGGGAGGCGTCAGGATAGTGCATTGCGGCATGCACCATATTGGTGCAGCATGGATCCGGTTAGCACCTTTCCGGTGCTAACGCCAACGTGGCGGTCTCAAGTGATGCAAGCAAAATCAACGACTTGTGAAAATCCGCGATTTGGCACGGTCCCTGCTGTATTCCCGTCCACGAGCCACTTCACTCCAATCCGAGGTTTCTTCCGATGTCCGTGGAAAACGTTGAAAAGCTGATCAAGGACAACAAGGTCGAGTTTGTCGACCTGCGCTTCGTCGATATGCGTGGTGTACAGCAGCACATCACCTTTCCGGCCAACATCATCGAGCCGGCGCTGTTTGAAGAAGGCAAGATGTTCGACGGCAGTTCGATCGCGGGTTGGAAGGGCATCAACGAGTCGGACATGGTGTTGTTGCCCGACGCCGGCACCGCGTATCTGGATCCGTTCTTCGCCGATCCGACCATCGTGCTGACCTGCGACATCCTCGACCCGGCCACCATGCAGAGCTATGAGCGCGACCCGCGCGGCATCGCCAAGCGCGCCGAGGCCTACCTCAAGTCCTCCGGCACCGCCGACCAGGCGTTCTTCGGCCCGGAACCGGAATTCTTCATCTTCGATTCGGTGCGCTTTGCCAACGACATGGGCCACACCTTCTTCCAGGTGGGCTCGGAAGAAGCGGCCTGGAACACCGGCGCCAAGTACGACGGCGGCAACAGCGGCTATCGCCCGGGCGTGAAGGGCGGCTACTTCCCGGTACCGCCGACCGACACCCTGCACGACCTGCGCGCGGAAATGATCAAGACGCTGGAACAGGTCGGCATCGAGACCGAAGTGCACCACCACGAGGTGGCGACCGCCGGCCAGTGCGAGATCGGCACCAAGTTCAGCTCGCTGGTGCAGAAGGCCGACGAACTGCTGACCATGAAGTACATCATCAAGAACGTCGCCTACCGCAACGGCAAGACCGCGACCTTCATGCCCAAGCCGATCGTCGGCGACAACGGCTCGGGCATGCACGTGCACCAGTCGTTGACCAAGGGCGGCACCAACCTGTTTGCCGGCGACGGCTACGGCGGCCTGTCGCAGATGGCGCTGTGGTACATCGGCGGCATCTTCAAGCACGCCCGCGCCATCAATGCGTTCTCCAACTCCGGCACCAACAGCTACAAGCGCCTGGTACCTGGCTTCGAAGCACCGGTGATGCTGGCCTATTCGGCGCGTAACCGTTCGGCCTCGTGCCGCATTCCGTGGGTCACCAACCCCAAGGCGCGCCGCATCGAAATGCGCTTCCCCGATCCGTTGCAGTCCGGCTACCTGACCTTCACCGCGCTGATGATGGCCGGCCTGGACGGCATCAAGAACCAGATCGACCCGGGTGCACCGAGCGACAAGGACCTGTATGACCTGCCGCCGGAAGAAGAGAAGCTGATCCCGCAGGTGTGCTCCAGCCTGGATCAGGCCCTGGAAGCGCTGGACAAGGACCGCGAGTTCCTCAAGGCCGGCGGCGTGATGAGCGACGACTTCATCGACGGCTACATCGCGCTGAAGATGCAGGAAGTGACCAAGTTCCGTGCGGCAACGCATCCGCTGGAATACCAGCTGTACTACGGCAACTGAGTTCCACCGCGGTGATGGCGGAGGCCCCCCCTCCCACCTCCGCCATCGCCGCACATGTTTGACGCTCCACGGCACCGGCCGTGGAGTGAGGGGAACGAGAGAGCACACAGTTCGCGGCGCGCGGGCCTGACCTCTCCCACGCGGCAGATGCATCGCATCGGCCGAGGTCTGCGCGATCTGCGAACGATTGGATGCCGGGGTTGGCATCCAGGTGACTGACACCGCCGGGCGGCGCAATGCCGGCCGGTTCCTTCCACCTTTCGGGGTATGCGCATGAAATTGATCACCGCCATCATCCGGCCGTTCAAGCTCGACGAGGTCCGCGAGGCCCTGTCTGCCGCTGGCGTGTCGGGTATCACCGTCACCGAGGTCAAGGGCTTCGGGCGCCAGAAAGGCCACACCGAGCTGTATCGCGGCGCCGAGTATGTCGTGGACTTCCTGCCCAAGATCAAGATCGAGACGGTGGTGACCGACGACCGGCTCGATGCCGTGGTCGAAGCGATCCAGAACGCGGCCGGCACCGGCAAGATCGGCGACGGCAAGATCTTCGTCACCGCGATCGAGCAAGTGGTGCGTATCCGCACCGGCGAAATCGGCGCCGATGCCCTCTGAGTCCACCACCTCCGGAGTTCGTATGAAGACAGCTCTTTTTGCCGGGTGGAAAGCCCGGTTCTACAGCGTGTGCATGCTGATGCTGTTCAGCGCGCTGGTGGTGGGCGGCATGGGCAGCGCGCAGGCGCAGTCCACCCCGCAGGTCACCCCGCTCCCGACCGAGCCGGTCACCACCGAGCCGCTGCCGTCTGCGCAGCCGGCCGCCGCGCCGGTGGCTGCCGCCGAGGCCGCACCGGTGGTGGACAAGGGCGACGTCGCCTGGATGCTGACCTCCACGCTGCTGGTGCTGCTGATGGTGGTGCCGGGCCTGGCGCTGTTCTACGGCGGCATGGTGCGCGCCAAGAACGTGCTCTCGGTGCTGATCCAGGTGGCCACGGTGTTCTCGCTGCTGACCATCCTGTGGGTGATCTACGGCTACAGCCTGGCGTTCTCCGGTGAAGGCGCGTGGATCGGCAACCTGGACAAGGCGCTGCTCAAGGGCGTCACCATCGAGACCCTGTCGGCCACCTTCACCAAGGGCGTGAGCCTGCCGGAATACGTGTTCGTCGCCTTCCAGGCCACCTTCGCCGGCATCACCGGCGCGCTGATCGTCGGCGCCTTTGCCGAACGCGCCAAGTTCGCCGCGGTGCTGCTGTTCTCGGTGATCTGGTTCACCTTCGGCTACCTGCCGCTGGCGCACATGGTCTGGGCCACCGGTGGCTACCTGTTTGGCCTGGGCGCGCTGGACTTTGCCGGCGGCACCGTGGTGCACATCAATGCCGGTATCGCCGGCCTGGTGGGCGCCTACTTCGTCGGCAAGCGTGCCGGGCTGGGGCGTGAGGCGATCAAGCCGCACAACGTGACCCTGACCTTCGTCGGTGCCTCGCTGCTGTGGGTGGGCTGGTTCGGCTTCAACGCCGGCTCCAACCTGGAGGCCAATGCCGGTGCGGCGCTGGCCTTCCTCAACACCTTGCTGGCCACTGCCGCGGCCATCCTGGGCTGGTCGTTGACCGAGAAGATCATCAAGGGCAAGTCCTCCGCCCTGGGTGTGGCGTCGGGCATGGTGGCCGGCCTGGTCGGCATCACCCCGGCCTGCGGCACCGTGGGCCCGTTCGGCGCCATCGTGATTGGCCTGGCGGCCGGCGTGCTGTGCGTGTGGGGCGTCACCGGTCTGAAGCGCCTGCTGGGCGCCGACGACAGCCTGGACGTGTTCGGCGTGCATGGCCTGGGCGGCATCATTGGCGCGATCCTGACCGGCGTGTTCTCGGCGGCCTCGCTGGGCGGCCAGAAGGGTGGCGATTACGACATCGTGCACCAGGTCGGCATCCAGGCCCTGGGCGTGGGCATCACCGTGGTGTGGATCGGCGTGGTGTCGGTGGTGGGCTTCGTGGTCGCCAAGCTGGTGTTCGGCCTGCGCGTCACCGAAGAAGCCGAGCGCGAGGGGTTGGACATCACCTCGCACGGCGAAGCCGCCTACGAGTCCTGAGCATGGCCACCCGCGGCTCCCTGGCCGCGGGTGGCGCAACGACCCGGCCGGCGCTGCCGTGCCGGGGACGGTTTCTCCCGCGGCCCGTGCTGGCGCGGATCCACTACCGAGGTGCCTGCATGACCAGCCCCCCGCCCGTCACTGTCGGCGCGGATGCGCGTCGGGTCGGTGCACGCCACCACCGTCGGACCCCGGATGTCCTGATGCACGCTTCGTTCGGCGCGCCACACGCGCACGCCGGCGCTGCTTGCACTAAATTGGTGCAATGCTGATGACGACCCCCACACCGTCGCTCGACAGCCTGGGCACGCCGGTAGCCTGGGCCGACCGCGAGGGCCGCGTGCTGGGTGTCAACCCGGCCTTTGCGCGCTGGCTTGGCGTCAGCGCCCGGCGCCTGGTCGACCAGCCGCTGGCCGCGCTGGAAGTGCAGGGCGATGCGCTCGCGCGCTTCCTGCTCAACGACGAGCGCGACGTACTGCGCCTGCATCGCCTGGCCCTGGGCCTGCCCAACGACGCGCCACGCTTTGCCGAAGGCTGGCTGTCGCGGCTGGATGATGGCGGCTGGCTGTTGGAAACCCACCCGGTCGACGAATTCCCCGCGCTGGACCCCACGCACGCCTTGCCCAACGCCTTGAGCGCCGCGCTCAAGGGGCTGGCGCACGAACTGCGCAACCCGCTGGCGGGCCTGAAGGGCGCAGCGCAGCTGCTGGCCCGCCGCTCGGCCGGCCGCGACGAGGACGAGCGCGAGTTGATCGAGTTGATCGGCACCGAGATCGAGCGCCTCAACACCTTGCTCGAGCGCCTGCTCTCACCCTCGCCGCTGCGCCCGCACGAGGGCCTCAACATCCATGTGGTGCTCGAACGCGTGCTGCGCCTGGCCGAGGCCGAAGGCGGCTGGTCGGTGCAGGTGCAGCGCGACTACGACCCCAGCATTCCGGACATCCTCGGCGATGTGGATCGCCTGACCCAGGCGGTGTGGAACCTGGTGCGCAATGCCTTCCAGGCCGGCGCCACCCGGGTGACCCTGCGCACCCGCGTCGAACACGGCCAGCGCATCCGCGACCGCGTGCATGCGATGTCGCTGCGGCTGGAAATCATCGACGACGGCGGCGGCGTGCCGGAGGAACTGGCCGAGCATCTCTTCCTGCCGCTGGTCAGCGGCCGTGCCGAAGGCAGCGGACTGGGCCTGGCGCTGGCCCAGCAGGTCTCGCGCGAACACCACGGCACGCTGACCTACCGCTCGCGTCCGGGCCATACCGTTTTCACCCTGCTGCTGCCCGAGCTGGCCGGCGATCACGACAAGGAGCACCTGCATGGCTGAGGCCGCCGCCGCATCCCACCATATCTGGGTGGTCGACGACGACCGTTCGGTCCGATTCGTGCTGTCCACCGCGCTGCGCGATGCCGGCTATGCCGTCGATGGTTTCGACAGCGCTGCCGCTGCATTGCAGGCGCTGGCGATGCGGCCCACCCCGGACCTGTTGTTCACCGACGTGCGCATGCCCGGCGAAGACGGCCTGACCCTGCTGGACAAGCTCAAGGCCAAGCACCCGCAGCTGCCGGTGATCGTGATGTCGGCCTACACCGATGTCGCCAGCACCGCCGGTGCCTTCCGCGGCGGGGCGCATGAATTCCTCTCCAAGCCGTTCGACCTGGACGACGCCGTCGCGCTGGCCGCACGCGCCTTGCCCGACGCCGATGCCGGTGTCGACGAGATCATCGGCACGCCGCTGGCCGAGGGCTCGGCCGCATTGATCGGCGACACCCCGGCCATGCGCGCGCTGTTCCGCGCCATCGGCCGGCTGGCGCAAGCTCCGTTGTCGGTGCTGATCAACGGCGAAACCGGCACCGGCAAGGAGTTGGTCGCACGCGCGCTGCACAACGAGTCGCCGCGCGCGCGCAAACCGTTCGTGGCGCTCAATACCGCCGCCATTCCCGCCGAACTGCTGGAAAGCGAGTTGTTCGGCCACGAAACCGGCGCCTTTACCGGTGCCACCAAGCGCCACATCGGCCGCTTCGAACAAGCCGATGGCGGCACCTTGTTCCTGGACGAAATCGGCGACATGCCGCTGCCGCTGCAGACGCGCCTGCTGCGCGTACTGGCAGAGAACGAGTTCTTCCGCGTCGGCGGGCGCGAGTTGATCCGCGTGGACGTGCGCGTGATCGCCGCCACCCACCAGGATCTGGAAGCGCTGGTCGAACAGGGCCGCTTCCGTGCCGACCTGCTGCACCGTCTGGACGTGGTGCGCCTGCAGCTACCGCCGCTGCGCGAGCGTCGCGGCGACATCGCGCAACTGGCGGAAAACTTCCTGGCCATGGCCGGACGCAAGCTCGACATGCTGCCCAAGCGGTTGTCGTCGGCCGCGCTGGAGGACCTGCGCCAGTACGACTGGCCCGGCAACGTACGCGAACTGGAAAACGTGTGCTGGCGCCTGGCTGCCCTGGCCACCGCCGACATCATCGACGTGGTCGACGTGGACGCCGCCCTGTCGCGCGGCCGTCAGCGGGCCGGCCGCAGCGATGGCCAATGGGACGACATGCTGTCCAGCTGGGCCGCGCAACGCCTGAGCGAAGGCGCCCAGGGCCTGCATGCCGAAGCCCGCGAACGCCTGGACAAGACCTTGCTGGAAGCCGCCCTGCAACTCACCCAGGGCCGTCGCGCCGAAGCCGCCGCCCGCTTGGGCCTGGGCCGCAACACCGTAACCCGCAAGCTCGGGCCGGGGCGCAAACGCCGCTGATCAGTCCGCACGCGGCGTCGAGCCCCTCTCCCGCCTGCGGGAGAGGGGTTGGGGTGAGGGGCGCTGCGAAACGCAGTGCTGCGCGCGCAGGTGCTGGAGCCAGGCAGCGAACCAGGCGGGACTGACGCGCATCACGGCGGCAAGCGTGCATGCGCTCACCGGTTTGCTCGCACGCGCCACTGTCTCGATTAGCTGGCGGCGCACAACGCCCCCCATCCGCCCTTCGGGCACCTTCCCCCGCACGCGGGAGAAGGCAAGGCAGGCGAGAAAGGCAAGGCAGGCAGGCACGGGCAAGGCAGGCAGGCGGGCAGGCGGGCAAAGCGGGCAGGCGGGCAGGCAGGCAAGGGCAAGGCAGGCGGGCAAAGCGGGCAGAAAACTGCGCAGTCGAGCCCCTCTCCCGCCTGCGGGAGAGGGGTTGGGGTGAGGGGCGCTTTTTGCGCATACCCCGGCTCGCGACACCCGCCCCGTAAACTCCCGGGCTGCCCCGGCGCATTTCATGACACGTGAACATGCGCCCGCATAGGTTTCCAGCCTGATCAGGAGAACAGCTCGATGCGTTACCGGTCGCCCACGATCGTTGCCCTCACCGCGCTGGCGCTTGCCGCCTGCAGCAGCACGCCACCGCCGCCAAAGACACCTCCACCGCCGGTGGCGAGGGTAGTGCCCACCCGTCCGGTGCAACAGGCCGAAGCGGTGCTGGCATCGGCCTCGGGCAGCCTGGTCAGCGGTCGCGTCGTGCTGGTGCCTGCATTGCAGGGCATTCGCGTGACCGGGACTGTCGGTGGCCTGCGCCCCGGTGGCGTGGCCGGCTTCCATGTGCACGAACGTGGCGATTGCAGCGCCGCCGATGCCAGCAGCGCGGGCGCGCATTTCAATCCGGCGGGTGCGCCACACGGGCGCGCTGGCAGCAATCCCCACCACGCCGGCGACATGGACAACCTGCGCGCCGATGCCGAAGGCGTTGCGCACCTGGACATGATCGTTTCAGGCATCACCCTGGGCGATGCCGCGCCCGGCGATGTGGTCGGCAAGTCACTCGTCGTGCATGCCGATCCCGACGACTATCGCAGCCAGCCCAGCGGCAACGCCGGCGCACGTCTGGCCTGCGGCGTCATTCGCGTCACCCAGTGGCGCATACCCCCTTCGCAGCCCTGAGATGGGGCATCCATGGCCGCCTGCGCGGCCCCTACAGGAGTTTTCCATGCGCATTCTTCCCACCACGCTATTTCTGGCAACCGCCCTGGCATTGACCGCATGCAAGCGCGAGGAGCCCGCGCCGGCCGATCCCGCCCCCGCACCGCAGGCCGGCACGCCGGCTGAAGCGGCGCATGGTGGCGAGCATGCCGCCTCCATGGTCACCGAAGCGGCGGCCACCACCACGGCCACCGCCGAGCTCAAGCCGACCAAGGGCAATGACGTCAAAGGCACGGTGACCTTCAAGACGGTCGACGGCGCGCTGCGCGTCACCGGCCAGCTGAGCGGCCTCAAGCCCAACACCGAGCACGGCTTCCACATCCACGAAAAGGGCGACTGCAGCGCCCCGGACGGCAGCAGCGCCGGCGGCCATTTCAACCCTGCCCAGTCCGACCACGGCAACGTCAGTGCCGACCCGCACCACGGCGGCGACATGCCCAACATCAAAGCCGACGCGCAGGGTAATGCCAGCATCGACGGTCCGGTCTCGAGCAACGTCAATCTCGGCAAGGCGGACCAGTTCGACATCGCCGGACACGCCGTGATCGTGCATGCCGATGCCGACGACTACAAAACCCAGCCCACCGGCAATGCCGGCGGCCGCCTGGCCTGCGGCGTGATCACCACCGACAACGCGCAGGCGGCGACCAAGTAAATAGAGGTGTGGCGCACCAGTGGCCACACATCCTCATCGATGGACGCGGCTGCGTAATGCAGCTGCGTCCATTGCGGATGGAGCCCGAGTGAGATGGCTGAGGCGTCGGTGGGTGTCGCCATGCTGTCGTCCTCTGTGCAGCGAGTGGCGATGGACGCGCATGTGCGAGCGCATGCGAGCGGCACGGCCGCCTAACTGCTGGTTCGCCACAGCAACGATCAGTAATTGGTCCAGAGCCCCGGAGTGGCTAGTTCCAGCAGGTGCGCATCGGGATCGCGGAAGTAGATGCTCTGTCCGCCTCCGGGCCATTGCGTGCGGCCTTCGATCGGCACCGCGCACTCACACAGATGTTCTTCCCAGCCGGCCAGCGCGTCGGTGGCGATCGCAAAGGCGTAATGCGTACGCCCGCTACCGTCGTGCGGCGGAATGGTGCCACCAGGCAGGCTGACCGTGGTTGCCGTGCTGCCCTGCAGGAACAGCAGCAACACCTGTGCTGGTGCGATTGCATAGGCAGCCATGCGCGTATCGCGATGCATGGGCTGCAGCCCCAGCACACGGGCATAGAACGCACACGCGAGCTCCAGGTCGGCCACATACACGCCGGTTTCCAGCACACCCTGCAACGCGGGCGGCGACGAAACCTGCGCCTGCGTCACGCCGCCAGTGCCTGGTGCGGATCCTGGCCCGGCTCGACATGCACGTACAGCACCGGCAACCCATGCGCTTCCAGCACGGCCGCCATTTGCCGCTGGCGCGAGAGGAATTGCTCGTAGACGCCGCGCAGGCGTTCGCAATGCTCGCGGTCGTGTGCGTAGTGATCGCACCAGCCGGCTGGGTCGAACAGCGCGATGCGCACTTCGCCGCCGACATAGCGCAGCACCGGCTCCGGCGCCTGCTCCAGCCATTCTTCGCTGGTTGGCGCGAGCAGGGCGGCTTCGATCAGCGGCCACAGCGGCGCCAGGCCCTGATTGTCGTACTGCATCGAAATCATCGCCGCCAGGTCGTGCGCGGTGAGATAGCGGGCGTGTTCGATGCGCGCACCGAAGCTCTCCTGCGCCAGCAGCGCAGTGTCGGCCTGCGCCATGCCCTGGGCCAGCAGCACTTCTTCCATTGCCTCGGCGACGCTGGCCACGGTCTGCGCATCGCCGGTCAGCAGGAAGGGCAGCACGCGCAGGCCGCCACCGGTGAGCTGGGCATCGGCCTGGAACGGCAACGGAATCTCGCCTTGCGCATCGGCGCCGAAGGCCAGCACGCGCGGGCCCTGGTCGCGTCCGGGCGCACGCGCCTGCAGTTCTTCCAGGCGGCGATGCAACGGCCAGCCGGGCCGCAGGACCTCGGCCGGGTCGAAATGCGCCATCGCCACGCTCAGTTCCAGATCGCGGATCTCCGGGATCCATTGCGCCAGGTCGCGGCCGATGCGCTCGGCCAGCATGCCAGCCTGTTCGGGCGGCAGGGCGCCGCGCTCGGGGGCGCTTCCGCCGGTCAATTCCAGCGCCAGCACACCCATGGCGGTCACGCCGTGTTCGGTCTTGCTCATGATTCGCGGTTGGCCCATCACGGGGTCGAAGCTACACTGCGGCCATTATGCCTGCCGGCCCTGTGCAGGCCATGTCCCCGAGTCCTCCATGCCAGGTCAACCGATGCCCGCAGCCCGTCCCGTCGCCATCCTGGGCGGCGTTCGTATCCCGTTCTGTCGTCAGAACACCGCTTATGCGGACGTGGGCAACCTGGGCATGTCGGTGCGCACGCTGGGCGCGCTGGTCGAGCGCTTCGGGCTGCACGGGCAGCAATTGGGCGAAGTGGCGATGGGGGCGGTGATCAAGCACTCCTCGGACTGGAACCTGGCCCGTGAGGCCGCGCTGTCGTCGGGCCTGTCGCCGCTGACCCCGGGCATCACCCTGCAGCGGGCCTGCGGCACCAGCCTTGACTCGGTGATCACCATCGCCAACAAGATTGCGCTGGGGCAGATCGATTCGGGCATCGGTGGCGGTTCGGACACGACCTCTGAAGTGCCGATCGTCTACGGCAAGAAGCTGCGCGCGCGGCTGCTTGCCGCCAACCGCGCCAAGGCCACCGGCGACAAGCTCAAGGCGCTGCTGCGCGGATTCAAGCTGGGCGAGCTCAAGCCAGAATTCCCCGGCGTGGCCGAGCCGCGCACCGGCAAGAGCATGGGCGACCACTGCGAAGACATGGCCAAGGAATGGAACATCTCGCGCGATTCGCAGGACGAGTGGGCGGTGGCCTCGCACCACAAGTTGGCCGCAGCGTATGAGCGCGGTTTCTTCGATTCGCTGATCGCTCCGTTCCGCGGCGTCTCGCGCGACAACATCCTGCGCGCCGACACCTCGCTGGAAAAACTCGCCACCCTGCGCCCGGCCTTCGACAAGACCTCCGGCCGCGGCACGCTCACCGCGGCCAATTCCACTCCGCTCACCGATGGTGCGGCCGCCGTGCTGCTGTCCAGCGAAGCCTGGGCGTTGGCCCATGGCCACACGCCGATGGCCTACCTGCGCGACGCGCAGGTGGCGGCGGTGGATTTCGTGCACGGCGAAGGCCTGCTGATGGCACCCACCATCGCGGTGCCGCAGATGCTGGCGCGCCAGGGCCTGACCCTGCAGGATTTCGATATCTACGAAATCCATGAAGCCTTCGCCGCGCAGGTGCTGTGCACGTTGCGCGCCTGGGAGAGCGAGGATTACTGCCGCAACCGGCTGGGGCTGGATGCGCCGCTGGGCCGCATCGACCCGGACAAGATCAATCCGCTGGGCTCGTCGCTGGCCACCGGCCACCCGTTCGCCGCCACTGGCGCCCGGGTGGTGGCCACCGCCGCCAAACAACTGGAAGAACGCGGCGGTGGACGCGCGCTGATCTCGATCTGCACTGCCGGCGGCATGGGCGTGGTGGCGATCGTCGAGCGCTAAGCTGCTGCGCAGCGGGATTGGGCATTCGGGATTGGGGATTTGCAATGGCGAAACCCGCTCTTGCGAATCCCCAATCCCGAATCCCGAATCCCCAACCTGCAAGGACGCATGGATGTCGAACGATGCAAAGCACCCGTCGCCCAGCCTGTACCTGCCGCCGGTGGACGGCGATGTCTGGCGCGAGGGCGATGTGCTGGTCTGCACGCCGGGCGCGACGCTGCCGCCGCGGTGCGTCAAGTGCAATGCGCCGGCCGATATACCGCCGCGCCGCTACATCTTTTACTGGCATCACCCGGTGATCTACGCCGCGCTGTTGCTCGGCGTGCTGCCCTATCTGATCCTGGCGATCGCGCTGCGCAAGCGCAGCGCCCATGTGCTCATCCTGTGCGAGCAACACGAGCGTCGCCGCGTCCGCTATGTCGCGGTGGCGGTGGCCTCGGTGCTGGCGCTGCTGGTGTGTGGGCTATCGCTGGATGGCCCGTCCCGCTGGCTGATCGGCGCCGGCGTGATGGCCGTGATGTTGCTTGTCGCTCGCCTGGGGTCGCGCGTGTTGTCACCGACGCGGGTCGGTCACACGCAGGCGCGCTATCTCGGCGCCTGCGATGCATTCCTGGACGATCTGCCACCGCCGCCGTGGGTGTCGCGCGGACGCTGACACTGGGCAGCGCTGTCTATCTGCCGCGACGGCCCAGCGCCGTCAGATCCACGGCCTGAGCCCGTGTCACAGAATCCGGTCGTCCGGTGGGGGCGCAAACGGGTCGGCCGCAGGCGTTGGCCCCACCGACACGATCGGACCGCGCAACGACTGCTGCGGCATGCCTTGCTGCACCGGCTCGCCGCGTGCGGCGCGCAAGGCATTGGCGTAGCAATGCTGGGCGGAGAGTAGGTCGCCGGCAGCCGCAAAGCCATGCCCGAGCTCCTCCCACGCATCGGCGCTGGCGCCGGTGGCGATGGCACGGTGCAGGAACTCTTCGGCCTGCGACCACTGCTGCTGATGGCGTGCCAGGCGTGCCAGCGTCAACAGCAAGCCCGGGCTGTCCGGGTACTGGGTGAGCCAGCGCTGTGCACTGGCCCGGCGCGAATCGTATTTTTCCAGCGGCAGTACGCCGTACAGGCGCACCAGCGACTCGTCCCACTGCGCATCCAGTGCCTGTTCCAGGCTGTGCACGGCGGCGTCATCCCAGTGCAGCACCGCTGCCCGTTGCGCATACGCCCCGACCACGGCCGGATAGGTGCGCAGCGGCTTGGGCAAGGCTTCCCAGCGCTCGGCCAGCGCATTGGCATCGCCGGCCTGCAACAGGGTCTGTTCGGCCAGCGTGGCTTCCAGCGCGCCGTAGGCCTCCGGTGCCAGCACCGCCTGCTGACGCAGGGCGCCGAGCTGGCCATAGGCCTCATCGGCACGGCCGATCTGGGTCAGCGCATGCGTGCGCAGCAACAGCCCGCGCGCCGGTAGCGGCTGCGCATTGGCGGCATCGAGTGCATTGATCGCTTCCACCGGGCGTTGCCGCGCCAGATGCCGTTCGCCCTGCAACAGCGCATGCGCGGTGGGGTCGCGCTCGGCCAACTGCTGCGCAAGCGCATTGGCCGAGGCCTCGTCACCGCGTGCATCGGCCACACGCACTGCGCTCGCCAGCGCAATCCCGCTGACTTCATCGTCTTCGCTGGCAGTGACCAGCAAACGTTCGGCGCGTTGCCACTGGCCGTGGTCGGCGGCGCGCAGGCCTTCGATCAGGCGTGCGCGGCCTTTCTTGCGGCGGTACTTGCCCCACACCCGGAACGGCAGGCTGATCAACGTCCACAACAGCCACAGCACCAGCAGCGCGATGATCAGGATCAACACCGCCTGCGGCATCGCGGCGCGGTAGTCGTTGCCACCGACGCTGACCACGACATTGCCCAGGTCGTAACTGTTTTGGTGCGACAGCCACTGCGCACCGAGCACGCCCAGTGCCACGGCCACCAGCAGGATCAAGACGGTACGCAACACTTTCATTGGGTGGATCTCCCTTCACGCATGGCCTGCAGTTGCAGCAGGGTGGTGCCCAGTTCCGGCAGGCGCGGACGCAGTGGCGCTTGTTGCAACGTGCGCAGGCGCGCGAGCACCTGCGCACGTTGCGGCGACTCCGGCCACAGCCGGGTGGTCCAGGTGTCCACGCGGCGCAGCGCGTGTGCAAAGCCGTCCGCATCGCCGCGTTCTGCGGCCGCACGGGCCAGGCTGAGTTCGATCTGCAGCGCATCGCCGGCGGCATGGCGGTCGCTGCGGGTCAGCGGGGCATCGCCGCGGCTGGGCCGGATATCCACCAGCGGGGCGAGCACCTTCTGCCACCACGGTCTGGCCGCGTCGCCGGCCTGTGCGGACTGCTCGGGCAGGCGCTGCAGATCGGCGGCGATGCGGTCCAGCGTCTGTCCCACCTGCGCCTGCGGGCCGGCGCCTAGGCGGTCCAGGGCATCGCGCTCCTGCACCAGGGCCTGGCGCAGGTTGAGATAGCCCGGATCGTCGATGCCATTGAGCGCGCCATTGGCCAGCGCGTAGGCGCGGCGTGCGCCGTCGGCATCGCCGGCGATGCTGAGCCGTTGCTGGCCGAGCCGCAGCAGCAGCTCCACTTCATCCAGCCGCAATGCCTGTGCGCCGTGACGATTGGGGTCGGCCAGCTTCTGCACGGTGTCTTCGAGCAAGGCGCTACGCTGGCTCAGGCCCAGCATTTCGTCGCGCAGCACGCGGTTGGTCGCTGCCGCATCCTGCAGCCGCTCGTTGGCCAGACGTTGATCGCGTCGCAGCGTTTCCAGCAACTGCTGCGTGCCATCCCAGCGCTGCTGCTGTGCCTGCGCCGCCTGCAGCTGCGCTGCTTGATAGCTCTGCCATGCGCGCCAGCCCAGAAACAGCGCCACGCCCACGGCGACCACCGCCACTGCAAGCAGCAGCCAGGCCAGCGGAAAGCGTCGCGGGGAAGCGGGGACTTCGGTCATTCGGACATCCTCGGGCGGTCACAACGGGCGCAGGCGCCGCAGTCATCCCACACAGCATGGCGTGCGCCGGCAGACGCCCGCAAGCTGTGCTTGAGTTCGCAGTTCAGCAAGGTCGCGACGATGTCACGACGGCAGCTGCCGCAGCGGCCAACTGCACTGGCAGTGGGCCCTCGGCACGCGCCACGCGGGTGAAACCGGCGGCCTGCGCTGACGCCAGCATGCGATCGCTGGACGCGACCACCGGCTGCTGCCGCCATGCCTGGGCCAACGCATTCGGAAGTTGCTGCAGCACCAATGCCAGCGCCTCGGCACTGCTCAGGGCCAGGACGCTGCGCGGCATTGCGGCGGCCAGTGCCTTTACCTGCCCGGCGCGCAAGGGCAGCGCGAAGCGTTGGTAGACATCGGCGCGCAGGACGCGCGCGCCGCGGTGTTCCAGCGCGGGGGCAAGCATGCCGCGCCCGCCCGGTGCGGTGACCAGCCCCACCGATGACAGTGGCGGCTGGAACAGCGGCAGGGCGAGCAGGCCTTCGCTGTCCATGCGGGACGGGCGGACCACGTCGTCGATACCGCAGGCATGCAGGGCGCGCGCGGTGCCGTCGCCCACGCTGACCCACTGTGCCTGCGGCGGTCGCTGCAAGGGCGCAAGCCGCTGTGCTGCCTGGACTGCGGCCGGGCTGGTAAACACCACGATCGGTGCCCGCAGCGCTTGGTGCAGGGCAGTGCGTGCCTGGTCGGTGTCATTCGGCGTCAGCCGCCACGGCGACAGGGCAAGGACGCGGGCGCCATGGCGCGCGGCGGCACGTCGCAGCGGGCCGTGTTCACCGCTGGGCCGCAGCGAGATCAGGGTCCAGGCAGCGGTGGCAGGGGCAGGGCGGGTCATGGGGCGATTATGCGAGAGCTGCCTGGCCGCCGTGCGGGTGCAGCGCGACGGCGATGTCGCGCTCGGCGATTCGTCGCCCTGCCTGTCACTCCAGGGTGTACCCGGGCCCAGCCTGGCCCGGATCATTTTCGAGACTTGACGCGCATTTCCACCCCTCTTGCAAATGCGCCCAATCGCGCCACGATCCGCCTCGACAATCGAGCTGGAGCGGCGCGTGATCAAGTCCTACCTCATCAACATGCAGCGCAGCGGCGACCGTCTGCAGGCGATGTCGGCACGGTTCCAGGCGCTGGGCCTGCCGTTCGAGCGTCTTCCGGCCGTCGATGGCGCCACCTTGAGCCCGGAGCAGATCGCCGATTTCGTGCGCGAGCGCCCGCTCGAGGGATCCGGCGATGCCTACAGCGCCGGCCCCCGGAGATGGACCGCCTCCAATATCGGCTGCTTTTTGAGCCACCACGCCGCGTGGCGTATCGCGGCCGAGTCCGACGATGCCTACACCGCCATCTTCGAAGACGACATGCATCTGTCCGATGCGCTGCCGGCGCTGTTGCGCAGCACCGACTGGCTCCCGCCGGGCAACAGCATCGTGCGGCTGGAGCCGTCCTACAACCGGATCAAGCTCGATGCCAAGGTCGCCGACGTCGCCGGGCGCCAGCTGCGCCTGGTGCGTCCATCGCCTCACCAGCATTGCTGGCCGGTGTGCGCCGGTGCGTTGATCATCAGCCGCGATGCGGCGCGCCTGCTGCTGGCGGCGCAGGCGCGCTGGCACACCATGGCCGACATCTTCCTGTTCGGCTGGAACGAATCGCCGGTGGCGCAGCAGCTATCCACCTACCAGCTGTCGCCGGCGGCCTGCATCCAGGACAAGTTCTTCCACGCAGCGCCGGAGCAGATCGTGTTCACCAGCACCATCGACGCACCGCTGACCCAGGCGCAGAAGCAACGCAGCGCGCACTGGAAGGCCAAGGCGACGGCCCTGTTGCGCGTGGCGCAGGGCTATCGCAAGGTGGGGTTCGCACCCTGAAACACCGCTGCAGCACGCGTGCGCATTGCTGATAGCGGAGCCGTCGCGCATGCGCACGGAGCGCGCGTGCGGGGCACACGTGCGTGTGCAGTGCGTGGTGTCCGACCGGCGATTGGCGCGCGCAAGCGCTCCTGTTCGATGCGGCATCGGCGAAACGACGCGCACCGCAGTGCTGCACGCGTTCACCATGCGGTACCGCATGTCATCGAACAGCACAAGACGCTTGCCGGACATTGCGGCATGATGCCGCCCTTCGCCGTCTTCCTGCCTTTCCGATGACTCCTTCGTGCACGCTCGTTTCCGCCCTGCAGTCGCTGCAGCAGCAGTTCATCGCCATGCCGCCGGTGCTGTCGATGGGCATTGCCGTCGACGGGCTGCACGACGGCGCGCTGCGCCTGCGCGCGCCGCTGCAGGCCAACGTCAACGACAAGGCCAATGCGTTCGGCGGCAGCCTGGCCTCGTTGATGACCCTGGCCAGCTGGGGGTGGCTGACGCTGCAACTGCAACTGGCCGGGTACGAAGCCGACGTGTATGTCGCCGACAGCCAGCTGCGCTACGTCGCGCCGGTCTACGAGGACCTGGTGGCCAATGCCGAGCCGGCCGAGCTGGGCGGCTGGGATGCGTTTCTGTCCACCTTCCGGCAGCGCGGCAAGGCGCGTATCGGCATGCGCGCGCAGATCGCGCTGGGGTCCGGTGCGGCAGCGGCCACGCTGAGCGGGCGCTTCGTGGCGTTTCCAAAACGGTAGGATGCGGGCTGGATGGAAGGGGGATTACGCATGCGTGCAGTCATTGGAGCACTCGTCCTGCTGGGGCTGGCGACACTGAGCGGGGTGGCCAGCGCGGGCAGCCGCGCCCAGGCGCGCGCGCTGGAAACCACCCAGGCCGCCTACACGGCGGCAGTGCGCTGGAGCGATTTCGATGCTGCGCAGGGTTTTGTCGAACCAACCTATGCCCAGGCGCATCCGCTCAGCGACCTGGAACGTTCGCGCTACGAGCAGGTGCAGATTTCCGGTTACCGCGAGCTGCGCGTGGGCGAAGACGCCAATGGCGACCTGCGCCGCGAGGTCGAACTGCGCGTGATCAACCGCAATACCCAGGCCGAGCGGTTGGTGCGCAGCATCGAGCTGTGGCGCTGGGACGCCGAGCACAAACGCTGGTGGCTGGCCAGCGGCCTGCCCGACCTGTGGAAGGGCCAATAGCCCGGCCCTGCCCGCGCTGGCCGTCGCGTGCGCCAGCTGTGCGACAATTCCCGCCCGCTTGACTGACCCTGACCCCGTGAATTTCGAAGAGCTGCAGGCCTTTGTCGGCCGCAACCCCATGTTGTCGCTGGCCCTGGTGGGCCTGACCATCGCCCTGATCGTCACCGAGGTCGCGCGCCTGTTCCGTGGGTACCGCGCACTCAAGCCGGCCGAGCTGACCCGCCTGATCAACAGCGAAGACGCGCTGGTGATCGACCTGTCGCCGACCGCCGATTTCGAAAAAGGCCATATCGCCGGCAGCCGCAACGTGGCGCTGGCCAAGTTCGACCCGGCCAGCAAGCTGCTGGCCAATGCCAAGGCGTCTCCCGTGGTGGTGGTCTGCCGCAGCGGAAACACCTCTGCAGGTGCGGCCAAGACGCTGAAGAAAGCCGGCTTCGAGAAGGTGTACTGGCTCGAAGGTGGCATTGCTGCCTGGCAGATGGCCGAGCTGCCACTGATCAAGGGCCGCTGACCCGCCTTGTGCGGTCCCCCGCAAGCCCCCATTGCTGGCATGAGAGACTTGCACTTTCACGTCTGCATCACTCAACGCTGCATCCACCGAACCGTTTCTGGAGTTAGGAATGTCCGACGAAATCCTCAACGGCGCCGCTGCGCCGGCCGACGCCGCTGCTGGCCCTGCCTTCACCATCGAAAAGATTTACGTCAAGGACGTGTCCTTCGAATCGCCGAATGCACCGGCTGTCTTCAATGACGCCAACCAGCCCGAGCTGCAGCTGAACCTCAACCAGAAGGTGCAGCGCCTCAACGACAACGCCTTCGAAGTCGTGCTGGCCGTGACCCTGACCTGCACCGCCGGTGGCAAGACCGCCTACGTGGCCGAAGTGCAGCAGGCCGGCGTGTTCGGTCTGGTCGGCCTGGAGCCGCAGGCGATCGACGTGCTGCTCGGCACGCAGTGCCCGAACATCCTGTTCCCGTACGTGCGCACCCTGGTCAGCGACCTGATCCAGGCCGGCGGCTTCCCGCCGTTCTACCTGCAGCCGATCAACTTCGAAGCGCTGTACGCAGAAACCCTGCGTCAGCGTCAGGGCGAAGGCACCTCGCTGGCCGATTCCGAGCCGGCTGGCAACGCCTAAGCACTGTCTGCGCCGATGAGCGAGTCGACCCGGAAAATCGCCGTGCTCGGCGCCGGCTCCTGGGGCACGGCGTTGGCTGCGCTGCTCGCCAGGCACGGTCATCCGACCGTGCTGTGGGGACGCGATGCGGCGATGGTGGACACCATCGACCGCACCCACGAGAACGCGCGTTACCTGCCGGGCATTCCACTGCCCGACAGCCTGCGTGCCACCACCGACCTGCAGGCAGCGATTGCCGATGCCGCCTGGATCCTGGTGGTGGTGCCTTCGCATGCCTTCACCGAAACCATCCGGCTGATTGCACCGCTGCGTCCGGCCAACGCCGGCGTGGCGTGGGCAACCAAGGGCTTCGAGCCCGGGTCCGGGCGGTTTCTGCATGAAGTGGCGCGCGATCTGCTCGGCCCGGCCATTCCGCTGGCCGTGGTGACCGGGCCGTCCTTCGCCAAGGAAGTCACGCTCGGCCTGCCGACCGCCATCACCGTGCACGGTGACGATGCCGCGTTTGCACAGGTCGTGGCCGATGCCATGCATGGCCCCGCCTTCCGCGCCTATACCGGCGATGACATGGTGGGCGCCGAGCTCGGCGGCGCCATGAAGAACGTGCTGGCCGTGGCGACCGGTGTAGCCGATGGCATGCAGCTCGGCCTCAATGCGCGTGCCGGCCTGATCACCCGTGGCTTGAACGAGATGTTGCGGTTGGCTGCGGCGATCGGCGCGCGTCCGGAGACCTTGATGGGCTTGGCTGGCCTGGGCGATCTGGTGCTCACCTGCACCGGCGATCTATCGCGCAACCGGCGGCTCGGATTGGCGTTGGGGCGTGGGCAGAGCTTGACCGATGCAATCCGCGAGATCGGCCAGGTGGTCGAGTCGGTGCAGACCGCCGACGAGGTGATGCGGCAAGCCGAGCAGCATGGCATCGAACTGCCGATCTCCAATGCGGTGCGCGCCGTCCTGCACGGCGAAATCACGCCGGAGGCCGGTTTGAAAGGCCTGCTGGCACGCGAGCGCAAGCCCGAGTACCCGCACACCTTGTTTACCTGAGTGGACCCAGCGCGCCGCGTGCGCTGCGCAGAATGCAAAAGCCCGGCACTGCCGGGCTTTTTGCTGTAACCGACCATGGCCGGATTGCGCTGCAATCACGATGCGCACGCGGTGCGTTGCCCGAACGCCACGCCGAATGCGGAGTCTGACGCCAACCGCTCCTGGCTTCACCGATCGCACAAAAGAAAGAAGCCCGGTCGGGGGACCGGGCTTCCGATGCAGCGCGGGAGAGAGTCGCGCTGCAGTCAAACGTGCGGCTTACCAGCTGAAGCGCGGGCCGACCGACCATTCCTTGTTGCCGTCGCCATCCATACGGATGTCGCCGTTGATGCCCCAGTTCTGGTTCAACTTCACCTGGGCGCCGAGGCGGCCGTAGAAGTTGTCGCCGATGTCGATGCCGCGCTTCTTGGAGAAGTCTTCGTAGCCAGCCAGGGCATAGACTTCGAAGTGCTCGCCAAAGGCGTTACGCAGGCCGGCTTCCACGCTGTAGCCGTCGAAGCTGATGTTCGGGGTGTCCAGGTCCAGCTTGCGGTAGGCAACGCGCGCAACGAAGTCGGTGCTGGTGGCGATCTCGTGGTTGTAGCCCACGCCCACGCCCCACTGCTGGAAGTCGGAGTTGGAGCTTTCGAACACGTTGTCGTTGTCGTCAGCGTTCTGCTTGCTGTAGTCGCCGAACACGTGGAAGTTCGGAGCAACGGCGTAGGACGCCTTCAGGCCCCAACCGTCGGCGTCGCGACCTTCGGTCGGCGTGCGCACGTAGTCGCCTTCGACGAAGTTGTAGGAGAGATTTTCAGCAGCGGAGGCCGCAAACGGCAGGGCTGCGAGGAGGCCGAGGGCCAGCAGTGAGTTCTTCATGATCGATACCTGTACTTATGGTTTGGGCCGGCGCTGAGGCGGATGCCGTTCGCTGCCGAGATGTAAATTCTCCGTTATTCGATGGAACGCGACATGAATTCTGGACCGACCAGTGAATGAATCATCGCGCCAGATTCAGCTGCGCTTTCTTGTGGCGCTCAGGCGATGCGCGTAGCGCACGCGTGAAGCGTGACGGCATGACGGTTATGCGGCGCAAATGTGAGATGCGTGTGCAGAAATGCAAAATCCCCGCAATTCCCGCTGCTTTCGCATGTCAGCACATTGTACTGACATCGCCGCTGGGAGCATTGCACGCTCCTGGATGAGTGCGGAGCTACATCGTGGCGAAGAAGAAGACGTTGGCGCGGTTTCTGGCCGAGACACTGCAGAGCGCGGGGGTGGAGCGGATCTGGGGTGTGACCGGCGACAGCCTCAACGGCCTGACCGACGCGCTGCGCGAGATGCAGACCATCGAGTGGATGCACGTGCGCCATGAAGAAGTCGCCGCATTTGCCGCAGGCGCGGAAGCGGCGGTCACTGGCCAGCTGGCGGTGTGCGCGGGAAGCTGCGGGCCGGGCAATCTGCACCTGATCAATGGTTTGTTCGATTGCCACCGCAGCCGCCAGCCGGTGCTCGCGATCGCCGCGCACATTCCGTCCTCGGAGATCGGCCTGAACTATTTTCAGGAAACCCATCCGCAGGAGCTGTTTCGCGAGTGCAGCCACTTCGTGGAGTTGGTGACCAACCCGGCGCAGTTGCCGGAGGTGCTGCACCGGGCGATGCGCTCGGCCATCCTGCAGCAGGGCGTGGCCGTGGTGGTGATTCCCGGCGATATCGCCTTGCTGGAAGTGGACAAGAATCTGTCCAGCGCATGGCCGGCGCTGCGTGCGCCACGTGTGCTGCCCGCCGCGCAAGACGTGCAACAGCTGGCCGAGTTGTTGCAGCAGAGCAAGGCGGTCACCTTGTTGTGCGGCAGCGGCTGTGCCGGTGCGCACGATGCGGTGGTGGCACTGGCCGATACGCTGGGCGCGCCCATCGTGCACGCGCTGCGCGGCAAGGAATACGTGGAATGGGACAACCCGTTCGATGTGGGCATGACCGGCTTGATCGGCTTCAGTTCCGGCTACCACGCAATGCTCAATTGCGACACCTTGCTCATGCTGGGCACGGACTTTCCGTACCGGCAGTTCTATCCGAAGGACGCCACCATCGTGCAGGTGGACCGCGACCCGAGCGCGCTCGGGCGGCGTACGCCGTTGCAGCTGGGCATTGCGGCGGATGTCGGCGAGACCATCGCCGCGTTGCTGCCGCAGCTGCAGCGCCGCGAAGAGCGCGGATTCCTTGAAAAATCGCTAGCGCACTACCGCAAGGCGCGCGAAGGCCTGGACGATCTGGCGGTGCCGGCCGACCCGGGCGAGCCGCTGCACCCGCAGTTCGTGACTCGGCTGATCAGCCAGATTGCCGATCGGGATGCGGTGTTTACCTGCGATGTCGGCACGCCGACGGTGTGGGCGGCACGCTACCTGCGCATGAACGGCAAGCGGCGCCTGCTGGGGTCCTTCAACCACGGCTCGATGGCCAACGCGATGCCGCAGGCGCTGGGCGCACAGGCGGCATTCCCGGGGCGCCAGGTGATCTCACTGTCCGGCGATGGCGGCTTTGCGATGCTGATGGGCGATTTCATTTCGTTGGCGCAGTTGAATCTGCCGGTGAAGATCGTCGTGTTCAACAACGCGTCGCTGGGATTTGTGGCGATGGAGATGAAGGCGGCCGGGTATCTGGACACCGGCACCGAGCTGCGTAATCCGGACTTTGCCGCGATGAGCAATGCGATGGGCATCCTCGGCATTCGTGTCGATGAATCGGCGCAGCTGGAACGTGCATTGCGACAGGCCTTTGCGCATGCTGGTCCGGCGCTGGTGGATGTACGCATCGCCACCCAGGAACTGGCGGTGCCGCCGGCAATCAAGCTCGAACAGGCCAAGGGCATGGGGCTGTACCTGCTCAAGGCGGTGATGAGCGGGCGTGGCGATGAGGTGATCGAACTGGTCAAGACCAACCTGCGTTAATTCAGTTGCACTCGCGCACACTGGCCGCCCTCTTCAGGTCGCTTCGTCCATGCCCCGTTCGCTGCTACGGCAACTGTTGCTGATCTGGGTGGTGATCGTGGCCGCGTGTCTGGGCGTGGCCACGATGCTGTACGGCTTGTATCGGCAGACCGAAGGAGTGCGGCTGGAGGAAGCGCGGCAGCAATTGAGCGGGCAATGCGCGCGCATCGTGCAGCGCTATGTCGGGGCGAGCGAGGCGGCGCGTACCGGCGACGATGGCGTGGGCCTGGCTGCGGTGGTGGTGCATCTGGTGCTGGCCGATGCGCCAGGTGTGGAAGGTGGCGTCTGGGACCTGCACAAGGGCTTCGTTGCCTACGCGTACCCCACCTACGACGGAAGCGACCACAAGACCGACATTCCTGCTGCGGAATGGACCACCATCGTCAACACCGCGCGGCAGAGCGTGAGCGAGGACAAGCCGGTGCACTACCGCCGCGACGGCAGCCGCGAGGTCCTGTTGATCAGCGCCTGTCCGTTGGCATCGAACAGTGCGGCATGGACGATGATGCGGGTGCCGGCCAGCAAGGCCGATGCGTGGCGGCCGCTGGTCGTCGGCATGCTGTTGATCTTCGCGATGGTGGCGGTGTCGGCCATTGCGCTGGGCGTGGTGGTGCGGCGCTGGCGCCAGCGCCTGCAGCGCATCGAGCAGGCGCTGGCCGCCGACACCGAGACGCCGCAGATCCCGCCAACCGGTACGCCGGAACTGGATCGGCTGGGCGCGGCGGTCAATGACTATGCGCAACGCACGGCACAGGCGCTGGTGCAGACGCGCAGGTTGGCCGACGAACTGTCGCGGCACGAGCGCCTGGCCGCGCTGGGCCGGATGACTGCCACGGTGGCGCATGAGATTCGCAACCCCATCGCCACGATGCGGCTGGCGGTGGAGAACGAGGTCGCCCAGCGCGAGGCCACCCCCGACTCGGCGGCCCATGCCGAGATGATGCTGGCGCAGATCCGGCGCCTGGACGGGGTGGTCGAGAGCCTGCTCGGCATGGTGCAGCCGATCCGCCTGCACCTGGAGACGGTGGTGGTGCAGGACTGGCTGGACACGCTGCTGGAGCCGAGTCCGTTGCCGCCGGGCACGCCGCCGCCCCGCTTGCTGCTGCCGGCTGCGCCATTGCACTGGACCCTGGATCCGCAGCAACTGGGGCGCGCGGTGCACAACCTGCTGCGCAATGCCGGGCAGCACGCCGATCCGGGCAGTGCGATCACGCTGCAGGCGGCAGCGGTGGAAGGGACGCTGCAGCTGCAGGTCTCCAACCACGGCGCTGCAATCGCCGAACCGATCGCCGCGCAGTTGTTCGAACCATTCGTCAGTGGTCGTAGCGATGGCAATGGCCTGGGGCTGGCGCTGGTGCGCGAGATCGCGCGCGCGCATGGCGGGCAGGCGCGTTACGCGCATGCCGACGGGCTGACCCATTTCATCCTGGAGCTGCCATGGCGCGCATCCTGATCATCGACGACGATGCCGCGTTCCGCATGACCCTGCAGGCCACCTTGCGCTCGCTCGGGCACGCGGTGGTCACCGCCGAGAACGGGCCGGACGGGCTGGCCCGGCTGAGCGAAGGCGGGATCGACATGGCGTTCGTGGATTTCCGCATGCCGGGCATGGACGGCATCGCGGTGCTGCGTGCGCGCCAGGACGATGCGCAGGCGCGTCAGGTGCCGCTGGTGATGCTCACCGCCCATGTGTCCAGCGGCAACACCATCGAGGCGATGACGCTGGGCGCCTTCGATCATCTGGTCAAGCCGGTGGGCCGCGCGGACATTGTCGAGGTGGTGCAACGTGCGCTGCTCAGTCGCGCCGATGCGCAGGCTGCGGCAACGGAAACGCCACGTGCGTCAGACGAGGACGACGACGCGCTGGTGGGACACAGCCCGGCGATGCGCACGGTGCACAAGCGCATCGGGCTGGCGGCGGCGTCCGAGTTGTCGGTGTTGATCACCGGGGAAACCGGTACCGGCAAGGAGCTGGCCGCACGCGCGCTGCATCGCGCCAGCTCACGTGCCAACGCGCCGTTCGTTGCGGTCAACTGCGCGGCCATTCCGCTGGAGCTGATGGAGAGCGAGTTGTTCGGCCATCGCAAGGGTGCGTTTTCCGGCGCCGGCAGCGACCGTCTGGGGCTGATTCGCGAGGCCGACGGCGGCACGCTGTTCCTGGACGAGATTGGCGACATGCCACTGCCGATGCAGGCCAAGCTGCTGCGGTTTCTGCAGGAAGGCGAAGTGACGCCGTTGGGTGGCAGCGGCCCGCAGAACGTGGATGTGCGCGTGCTGGCCGCCACCCATCGCGACCTGGCGGCCTGCGTGGCCGATGGACGCTTTCGCAGCGATCTGCGGTACCGGCTCAACGTGGTGCCGATCGAACTGCCGCCGTTGCGCGAGCGTGGCCAGGACATCCTGCTGCTGGCCAGGCACTTCCTCGGTACCAGCGCAGCGCGCGCGCAGCGCCTGTCGCCTGCCGCGCAAGAGCGCCTGCTCGCGCACAGCTGGCCCGGCAACGTGCGCGAATTGCGCAACGTCATGCAACGCAGCCAGGTGCTGGTGCGCGGAGCCAGCATCGATGCGGCCGATCTGGATGAGGCACTGGCCGAGATCAGCGAGCCGCCGCCCGCCATCGTGCCGGAGCCGACCGGAACCCTGCCGGAGGCCGTCGCACGGCTGGAGAAACAGATGATCCAGTCCGCCCTGGCGCAGAGCCGGGGCAACCGTGCCGAGGCCGCGCGGCGGCTCGGAATTCACCGGCAACTGCTCTATCGCAAGCTGGAGGAATACGGCCTGTGACGCGCGCGGAGTGCTCGCAGACAGCCGGCAGGTGTCCCCGAAGCGGACAGGGTGGATGAAATGCAGACGTCTCCGCCGCGCGATCTGATTGAACAAGCCCTGTAAAAACAAGGATTTAAAGGTTGGCATGATTGCTGCTTTGCTTGTCGGCACGCGGCTCCTTTCCGCCGCGCTGGAGACATCCCCATGATGCGTCAGACCGTTCTTGCAATTGCCCTGGCCTGCACCATCGGCGCCGCCGCCGCCCAGGTTGCCGCCCCGCCACCGCCGCCGGCCCCCAATGGCCCGGTCGGCAGCCCGCCGGTCCCGCCGACCCCCGTCGCCGCCACGCCGGTCAGCGTGAGCGGTACCGTCGAGCGCTTCCTGCTCAACCCCAATGGCGAAGTCGACGGACTGTGGCTGCGCGACGGCACCCAGGTCGGGTTTCCACCGCATCTGTCCACCGAGGTGAAAGCGGCTGTGCGTAGCGGTGACAACGTGGTCGTGCAGGGCTTCCGCCTGGGAAATCTGCCCGTGCTGCGGGTCAGCTCGATCCGCTCCGGCCGGAGCGGCCGCGAGGTGGTCGACCGCCCACCCGCCTTCGGTGCGCCGCCACCGCCGCCGCCGACCCCGGGCCAGCTCACCCCGCTGCAGTCCGACGGCACGATCCAGCGCCTGGTGTATGGGCCGGCCGGCGAGGTCCATGGGGCGCTGGTCAGCGATGGCACGGTAGTGCGGATGCCGCCGCATCTGGCGCTGCAGTTCACCGACCTGCTGCGCGTGGGCGCACCACTGAGCGCCAACGGATTCGGCGTGGCCACCCCGGACGGTCGTGCGATCGAGGCCACCCAGGTGGGGCGCGACCGCGCCTCGCTGCGTGCGCTGTTCAGCGCGCCGCGTCCGGACGGCCCGCTGCCGCCACCGCCGCCGGGCGCTCCGGTTCCGCCGGCCGGCCGTTGAGCCGGACTGCACATTTCGTGTGCGTTGTTCCCTCCGTTGGCCGCGCCGAGCGCGTGGCCAACGGCTTGACCGGCGTTGCCGGTTTCTTCTTCGGAGTATTCCATGCATTGGGTCGACCCTGATTTCCTGCCCGCCACCCACGGCACCCTGGCGCGTTTCCTGCTCAATCCCAAGGCCGATATCGACGGCCTGTTGCTCACCGACGGCACCGAGGTGCACACGCCGCCGCATTTGTCGGCCGCGTTGCTGAAGGCGCTCAAGCCGGGCAGCACGCTCACCGTGCGTGGCCTCAAGCCGCGCGACGTGGACATGCTGGTGGCGCTGGCGATCGATCCGGATGGCGGCAAACGCATCCTCGACGAAGGCCCGCATGGGCCGCATGCCAAACCCAAGCCCAAACCGCCCGGCAAGCCGCCCAAGCCGGAGGTCACCCGGCACAGCGGCACCATCACCCGGCTGCTGCACGGCCCGCACGGGCAGGTGCACGGCGTGCTGCTAGACGATGTGGTCACGGTGCGGTTTCCACCGCATGCCGGTGGCGACTTCGCCAGACAGCTGGTGGTCGGCAAGCCGCTGGTGGCCGAAGGCGAGACCAAGGCCACGCCGCATGGTGTGCTGATCCATGCCCATGCTTTGGGTGGCAAGGCGGCGACGCTGAAGCAGATTGCGCATCCGCCGCACGGCCCTGCGCACAAACCCAAGCCCAAGCCCAAACACTAGGAGCCGGACATGCAGCCACCGCGTGCGGTTGAGATGCGTGTCCTGCGGTCTGCCCTGCGTGTCTGTGCATGCGCTGGCAGTGCATCCGGCAGCGGAGCACTGCCATGCCGATGACCAGAGCCAGGCCGCGCGGCACACGTGCGCTGGAAGCACTGCACTTCAGCGTGGCCGATGTGCAGGACGGACTGGGACCCTTCCTCAGCGTGTTCCTGCAATCCAAGGGCTGGTCGGTGGCGGCGATCGGCACGGTGATGAGCATGGGCGGCATGGCCGGCATGCTCGCCACCACGCCGGCCGGCGCGCTGGTCGATGCCACCCGGCGCAAGCGCGCCGTGGTGGTCATCGGTTGTCTGGCGATCCTGCTTGCCACCGCGCTCATCTGGCTGCGCCCGACCTCGACGGGCGTGGCTGCCGCGCAGATCGCTTCGGCCTTGGCGGCGGCCGGCATCGGCCCGGCGCTGACCGGCATCACGCTGGGCCTGGTAAATGCGCGCGGCTTCGACCATCAGCTGGCGCGCAACCAGGTGGCCAACCATGCCGGCAACATGCTGGCGGCGGTATTGGCCGGCTGGTTGGGCTGGCGCTACGGTTTTGCTGCGGTGTTCCTGCTGACTGCGGTCTTCGGCGTTCTGGCACTGGTAGCGGTGCTGGCGATTCCAGCCGCGGCGATCGACCACCGCGCAGCACGCGGTCTGGCATCCAGCGATGGTGGCGATGCGCTCAGTGGCTGGCGCGTGTTGCTGACCTGCCGCCCGCTGGCGCTGCTGGCGGTCACGCTGGGGCTGTTCCATCTGGGCAATGCGGCGATGCTGCCGTTGTACGGCATGGCGATCGTGGCGGCGCATGCCGGCGACCCGAGTGCGCTGACCGCCACCACCATCGTGGTGGCTCAGGCCACGATGATTGTCGTTGCACTGTTGGCGATGCGCTGGATTCGGGTACATGGACACTGGTGGGTGCTGCTGGTGGCCTTCATGGCGTTGCCATTGCGCGCGCTGGTGGCAGCCTCGGTGATTCGTGGCTGGGGCGTGTTCCCGGTGCAGATCCTCGATGGGCTGGGCGCCGGCCTGCAAAGCGTGGTGGTGCCGGCGCTGGTGGCCCGGTTGTTGCAAGGCACCGGGCGCGTGAATGTCGGCCAGGGTGCGGTGATGACGGTGCAGGGCGTGGGCGCGGCGCTGAGCCCGGCGTTCGGTGGTTGGCTGGCGCATGCCTTCGGCTACCGCATCGCGTTTCTGGCGTTGGGCGCGATCGCGTTGCTGGCCGTGGCGTTGTGGGCCGGTTGCCGCGGCATGTTGCAGACGGCGACGTCGGTACAGGCGCAGACCGTGTTGTGATCGGCGCGGCATGCGCGCAAGGACGCGCCGATTGACCGACAGCCATCGCAGCTTGTGCTCTCGTTACTGCACTGCACTGGCGAGGATGGCCAGGTGTGGTTTGACCGGAACCGCGTCTTGTCGTCTCAGGACGCGCCGCGGGCGTGCAGATGACGTGGCATGCCTCATCGTTCCCGCCAGGGCCGGTCGATGGGTGCCTCTCGCCGTCGACCGAGCAGCCAGCACGGTTGGCGAGTCTTCGTTTGGAGATCCATGCGCGTCACTGGAGATCCCACCGTGCACGTGGCCCGGCGCATGGGCCGCGGGTGCGTCGGCGCGGATGGTTGCGCGCAATCTGCGGCTACTGGCCGCCAGCGAAATTCCACTGCCGCCAGGCTTCGAACACCATCACCGCAACGGTGTTGGACAGATTGAGGCTGCGGTTGTCCGGGCGCATCGGCAGGCGTAGCCGGTGCTGCGGCGGGATCGACTCCAGCACCTCGGCCGGCAGGCCGCGCGTTTCCGGGCCGAACAGAAAAGCATCGCCATCGGCGAACTGCGGAGTGTCATAGCGCACCGTGCTACGGGTACTCAGCGCGAAGACACGCTTGGGACCGATGGCCGCCAATGCGGCCGGCAGATCGGCATGCACCTGCAACGGTGCGTATTCGTGATAGTCCAGGCCGGCGCGCTTGAGCTGCTTGTCGCTGAGGTCGAAGCCCAGCGGCTCGATCAGGTGCAGGCGCGCGCCGGTGTTGGCGCACAAGCGAATCACATTGCCCGTGTTGGGCGGAATTTCCGGTTGAAACAGGATGACATCAAGGACGGGTGCTGGCATGCGCGCAAGTGTAGCTGCGCGCGTGCTCAAAGGCCGACGGTGGCGCTGACCAGCGCTTCCAGTTCGGCGGGCGAGGGCTGCAGCTGCGGCACCGGCAGGTTGACGATGACCTGGCCCATCAGCGCACCGACGACTGCAGCCGCCTGGCCAACGCCGGTCTGGGTGGTGGCGGTGGCGCTGCGGACCACCAGTTCCGCGCGCTGGTCGGCCGAGGGGCGGACCTGCACCGCAGCCAGGGTGACGATGCGCGGGCCAGCCTGTTCGGCGGCCAATTCAGCCAGCTGTTCGGCGGAGGGGCGCACCTGCACGGCGGCCAGGGTGCGGATGTCGCTGCTGCGTTCCAGGGCCTGCTGGGCAATCTGGTCGGCGGCCGGGCGGACCTGGACGGTGTCCATGGTGGTCAGCTTGGCCGCCTGGGCGACACCGGCCAGGCTGGCGCCGGCAAACAGGGCGGCGGAGAGGGCGATGCGCAGGGTCTGGGTCTTCATGGCGAGGTCTCTTGGTGTGGTTAATCAGTGGTGTGGTAGTAATGTAGTACACCGTTTCAGTACGCGCAAGGACTTTTCCGTCGTTCGACTAATTGTTCAGCTAAAAGTCAGCTTCAAGATTAGGCATCTGGGCGTGTATGTAGCTGAGCAAGCCGCATGCCACCCGAGAGTCATTGTTTTTCATGGTGTTTTTTGCAGTCACAGGTGTCCGTGTCCGGACACCCGGACGCAACGGTGGGCAGCGGACGGCGCTGCGTCTGCGGGAACGCGGTCGTCTCGCCACGGTCGGGTGCGCTGAATGGGGGCGTGTACTGGGTGCCTAGCGCGCACGAAGCCGCCGGCCAACTGCGGCACAATCCGGCTTTGCCCACAGGTTGATGACGTATGCGCGTGCTGATGCTGTCTGTTCTGGTTGCCACCACCACGGCGGCGTGCACCTGGGTACCGATCGAACAAAGCGGCAAGAGCGTGCAGGTCCTGCCCGCAGGCCCTGTGCCCGCTGGCTGTCAGCAGCAGGGCGAGGTGGTGGTGACGGTCAAGAGCAAGGTCGGCTTCTACAACCGCAACCCGTTGCGGGTGCAGGAGGAGCTGGAAACCCTGGCGCGCAACGAGGCACCGGGCGCCAACGCCAACGCGGTGCAGGCGCAAGGCCAGCCGGCCGAGGGAAGCCAGCGTTTCAGCGCCTTCCGCTGCCCGCCGCGCTGAACCGTTGGGCTGGGGCGCCGTCCATTCAAATGTAAAGATGCGGTAAAACCAGCCAGCAGCTAGACTAACGCCCCCTCGCCTGACGCCATGGCGCTACTTCGATGCTCTTCCAGAATGTCTCCATCGCGGGACTGGCGCATATTGATGCGCCGCATACGCTGACTTCCAAGGAAATCAACGAGCGCCTGCAACCGACCTACGACCGCCTCGGGATCAAGACCGACGTGTTGGGCGACGTTGCCGGTATCCATGCACGGCGCTTGTGGGACCAGGATGTGCAGGCCTCCGACGCCGCCACCCAGGCCGCGCGCAAGGCGCTGGTCGATGCCGGGATCGGCATCGAGAAGATCGGCCTGCTGGTCAACACCTCGGTGAGCCGCGACTACCTGGAGCCATCCACCGCCTCCATCGTGTCCGGCAACCTGGGCGTGGGCGACCACTGCGTCACCTTCGACGTGGCCAATGCCTGTCTTGCCTTCATCAACGGCATGGACATCGCCGCGCGCATGCTCGAGCGCGGCGAGATCGACTACGCGCTGGTCGTCGATGGCGAAACCGCCAACCTGGTCTATGAAAAGACGCTGGAGCGGATGACCTCGCCGGATGTCACCGAAGAGGAGTTCCGCAACGAACTGGCTGCCCTGACCCTGGGCTGCGGTGCCGCTGCCATGGTGATGGCGCGCAGCGAGCTGGTACCGGACGCCCCGCGCTACAAAGGCGGCGTGACCCGCTCGGCCACCGAGTGGAACAAGCTGTGCCGGGGCAACCTGGACCGGATGGTCACCGATACCCGCCTGTTGCTGATCGAAGGCATCAAGCTGGCGCAGAAGACCTTCCTGGCTGCCAAGCAGGTGCTGGGTTGGGCGGTGGACGAAGTGGACCAGTTCGTCATCCACCAGGTCAGCCGCCCGCACACCGCCTCGTTCGTGAAGTCGTTCGGTATCGATCCGGCCAAGGTCATGACCATCTTCGGCGAGCACGGCAACATCGGTCCGGCCTCGGTGCCGATCGTGCTGAGCAAGCTCAAGGAGCTCGGCCGCCTCAAGAAGGGCGACCGCATCGCGCTGATGGGCATTGGCTCCGGGTTGAACTGCTCGATGGCGGAAGTGGTCTGGTGACGCACTGATGGTGCCTGGCTGGGAATAGTTCCACGCCAGGCGCTCTCGCTGCTTAGATAAAAAAGTGGTATCTAAGTTTCCTTGCAGGAACGGTTGCGGTCTGTAAGGAAAAACGATGGGGCAGCGCATCACCGGGCACTATATTGCGGGCGCTCTCGCAGGGAGCCGTTACCAGGCCTTTGTTCCTGATCCGTTGCCACCGGTGCCGGCCTTGGATTTCGCACAAGCGGAACTGCTGGCACGCAAGGAGCGCGCCGACCAGGCCTTGGGGCGACTGGACGGCATCACACTGATGCTGCCGGATCCGGAACTGTTCCTATACCAGTACATCCGCAAGGAAGCCTTGCTGTCATCCCAGATCGAAGGCACCCAGTCATCGCTCTCGGATCTGCTGCTGTTTGAAATGGATGCCGCGCCGGGCGTGCCTGTCGACGATGTCGAGGAAGTTTCCAACTATGTCGCGGCCCTCAACCATGGCTTGCGGCGGCTGCGTGAGGACGATTTCCCGCTATCGCTGCGTTTGATCCGCGAAATGCATGCGCTGTTGCTGCAGGGGGGGCGTGGTGCCAGCAAGCAGCCAGGTGAATTCCGTCGGAGTCAGGTGTGGGTGGGCGGGGCTTCGCCTGCACTTGCGCACTTTGTTCCGCCGCCGCCAGACGCATTGCCCGACGCGCTGTCGGCACTCGAGCAATTTCTGCATGCGCCGCAGGGCCAGATGCCACCGTTGGTGAAGGCAGCGCTTGCCCACGTGCAATTCGAAACCATCCATCCCTTCAGCGATGGCAATGGGCGTTTGGGTCGGCTGCTGATTACCTTGATCCTGTGCAGCGAAGACGTGCTGCGCGAGCCCAGTCTTTATTTGAGTCTGTATTTCAAGCGTCGTCGTGCCGATTACTACGATCGTCTCAATGCAGTTCGAATCAACGGTGACTGGGAAGGATGGCTTGGTTTCTTTCTGGATGGCGTGGCAGAGACGGCGCAGCAAGCTGTCGATACCGCGCAGCGCCTGTTGGCATTGTTGGCACGCGACCGTGCCCGCATCGCGGCCCTGGGCCAGCGAGCAGGCAACGTCGGCTTGGTATTTGAGCAGTTCGCCCGGCGCGTGGTGTTGGCGGTGCCGCAAGTGGCGCCCAGCCTGTCATTGAGTGCGCCCACCATCCGCGCTGCAGTGCGTACCCTAGAGGAACTGCAAATCGTCAACGAACTCACCGGCCAGCAGCGGCATCGTATTTTTGCCTATCACGCCTACCTCGACATCCTCAGCGAAGGAGCGCAGCCGCTGTGAGCGAACGGTTCGCGCACGGCCACGGCCGGCGATGCGGCCGGCCCGGCGTATTTTCGGTACTGTCGTGGCGATGTAGTTGACGACTTGCCGGACACACACAGTCCAAGCTTTAGCAATACAGAGAGATCCATGAACTACCCAGGCTATCCCTTCACTCCCAAGCGCCTTGAGGTGCGTCCCGGCGTTGCGATGTCGTACCTGGACGAAGGTCCGCGCGATGGCGAGGTCGTGATCATGCTGCACGGCAACCCGTCGTGGAGTTATCTCTGGCGCAACCTGGTGAGTGGCTTGTCCGATCGCTACCGCTGCATCGTGCCCGACCACATCGGCATGGGGCTGTCCGACAAGCCCGATGATGCGCCCGACGCGCAGCCGCGTTACGCGTACACGCTGCAATCGCGCGTGGACGATCTGGACACGCTGTTACGGCATCTGGGCATCACCGGTCCGGTCACGTTGGCGGTGCACGATTGGGGCGGCATGATCGGCTTTGGCTGGGCGCTGTCGCACCACGCGCAGGTCAAACGGCTGGTGATCACCAACACCGCAGCGTTCCCGTTGCCGCCGGAAAAGCCGATGCCCTGGCAGATTGCGATGGGTCGCCATTGGCGGCCGGGCGAATGGTTCATCCGCACCTTCAATGCGTTTTCGTCCGGCGCATCCTGGTTTGGGGTGTCGCGCCGCATGCCGGCCGCCGTGCGGCGTGCCTATGTCGCGCCGTACAACAACTGGCGCAACCGCATCTCCACCATCCGCTTCATGCAGGACATCCCGCTGTCGCCCGCCGACAAGGGCTGGTCGTTGCTGGAGCGCTCGGCGCAGGCGTTGCCCTCGTTCGCCGATCGCCCGGCCTTCATCGCCTGGGGCATGCGCGACATCTGCTTCGACAAGCACTTCCTGGCCGGCTTTCGCAAGGCGTTGCCGAACGCCGAGGTGACTGCATTCGAGGATGCCAACCACTACGTGCTGGAAGACAAGCACGAGGTGCTGGTACCGGCGATCCGCGCATTTCTGGAGCGCAATCCGCTGTAACGCCTTGCCGCCGGCATTGGATCGCACGTGCTCGATAGCTGCGAGCGATACCAAGCAAATGCGAGGCGACACAGCGGACCGGTCGTGCAGGCGATGCGTCGGCCTTCTTCAGGGATGCACTGCGTGCGTGTTGCGCTGCGCGTTACAGCATCGGCAACGGGTTGCGTTGCGCATCGTCCACGCCAGCCCAGTCGGCCTCGGTCAACGCATGCAGGCCATGCGCCAGGCGCGATTTATCGCACTGCGCACTGCGCTGCCCGAATTCCAGCGAGGCCGGGACGGCGGCGCAGGACGACGGGCGCCGGTCGTGGATGCTGCAACGGCTGTACCGGCCGATGTCGGCATCCAGGGCGATGCAGCGTGGTTGCGATTGCGAGGTGCCGCGCATCACCCGCTCGTGCGTGCGCAATGCGTCGGTCAGTTCAATCGGCACCCTGCCGCCCAACGCGGGATCGGCTTCGCTCCAGTGGAAACTGACGCGGAAAAAGGCGCAGCAGGCGCCGCAGGTAAGGCAGGGGTGTGCCATGGAAGCCGGGCCTGGCGCGGCGAAATCACGTGGAGAGCGCGGCATTCTGACCGAACCACGCCGCGATACAAGTGGCACGGCCGCGTGCCGGTTAGCGATTCATCTGCGTAGCTCGAACTGGCACGTGTGTGCGCAACGCGGAGTGGCTCGCGCGAACACTGCGCGGCATCGCTGCGCCCAGGTGACGCGCAGTCACCGTGCCAGGCGCAGCCGCGCTGTGGGCACGCTCCAGCGTAGCGACGTGCGCGATCAAGCGGCCGGCACCGTCGGCGCATGGGTGATAATGCGGCAATGACTACTCTTTGCAATATCGCCGCTACCTTGCCGCAGCTGGCGCGCGAGCGCCCCGACCAGATCGCCATCCGTTGCCCGGGCCGCCGTGCCGCCAACGGATTTGCCGCCTACGATGTGACCTTGAGCTATGCCGAGCTGGACACGCGCAGCGATGCGATCGCCGCAGGCCTGGCCTTGCACGGCATCGGCCGTGGCGTGCGTGCGGTGGTGATGGTGCGGCCGTCGCCGGAATTCTTCCTGCTGATGTTTGCCTTGTTCAAGGCCGGCGCGGTGCCGGTGCTGGTGGATCCGGGCATCGACAAGCGTGCGCTCAAGCAATGCCTGGACGAAGCGCAGCCGCAGGCATTCATCGGCATTCCGCTTGCGCAGCTGGCGCGCCGTCTGTTGCGGTGGGCGCGCTCGGCGAAACGGATCGTCAGCGTCGGCGGCCGTTACGGTTGGGGTGGGGTGACATTGGCGCGCGTGGAGCGCGATGGCGCCGGCGCCGGAAGTCAGCTGGCCGACACTGCGCCGGACGATGTGGCCGCGATCCTGTTCACCAGCGGCTCGACCGGCGTGCCCAAGGGCGTGGTGTACCGGCACCGGCATTTCGTCGGGCAGATCGAATTGCTGCGCAATGCGTTCGGCATGCAGCCCGGCGGTGTGGATCTGCCGACGTTTCCGCCGTTCGCCCTGTTCGACCCGGCCCTGGGGCTGACCTCGGTGATTCCGGACATGGACCCGACCCGCCCGGCCACCGCCGACCCGCGCAAGCTGCACGATGCCATTGCGCGCTTCGGTGTCACCCAGTTGTTCGGTTCGCCTGCGCTGATGCGGGTGTTGGCCGACCATGGCCAGCCGCTGCCCAACGTACGCCTGGCCACCTCGGCCGGTGCGCCGGTGCCGCCGGATGTGGTGGCCACGATCCGTGCGCTGCTACCAGCCGATGCGCAGTTCTGGACCCCGTACGGCGCCACCGAATGCCTGCCGGTGGCCGCGATCGAAGGACGTACGCTGGATGCCACGCGCGCGGCCACCGAGGCCGGCGCCGGTACCTGCGTGGGCCAGGTGGTCGCACCCAACGAGGTGCGCATCATCGCCATCGACGATGCGGCCATTGCCGAGTGGAGTGGTGCGCGCGTGCTGGCCACGGGCGAGGTCGGCGAAATCACTGTCGCCGGCCCCACCACCACCGACACCTATTTCAATCGCGATGAGGCCTCACGCATCGCCAAGATCCGCGAGCGCCGCAGTGATGGCAGCGAGCGCATCGTGCACCGCATGGGCGATGTGGGCTATTTCGATGCCGACGGCCGCTTGTGGTTCTGCGGGCGCAAGACCCACCGCGTGGAAACGGCCACCGGCCCGCTGTACACCGAACAGGTGGAGCCGGTCTTCAACGTGCATCCGCAGGTGCGTCGCACCGCGCTGGTGGGCGTGGGCGCAACCGGGCAACAACAGCCCGTGTTGTGCGTGGAATTGCAGCCGGGCGTACCGGCGTCGGCATTTGCGCAGGTGCAAACCGACTTGCGCGTGCTAGGCGCGGCGCACCCGCATACCGCGGGCATCGCGCGTTTCCTGCGCCATTCCGGCTTTCCGGTGGACATCCGTCACAACGCCAAGATCGGCCGCGAAACGTTGGCAGTCTGGGCGGCGCAGCAGCGTGCGTAATCGGCTGCTGCGTGACACCGCTGCGTCGGCGTGTAGCGCCACGCGCGCGGGTAGTCGTTCTTCTTTACGTTCTTGCAATGGAGGTGGTGCGTGCGGATTCTGGTGACCGGTGGTGGCGGTTTTCTCGGTCAGGCCTTGTGTCGCGGGTTGCGTGCGCGTGGGCACGAAGTGGTGAGCTTCCAGCGTGGCGATTACCCCGTGCTGCAGACGCTGGGCGTGGGCCAGATCCGTGGCGACCTGGCCGACCCGCAAGCGGTGCAGCACGCCTTCGCCGGCATCGATGCGGTGTTCCATAACGCAGCCAAGGCCGGTGCGTGGGGGAGCTACGACAGCTATCACCAGGCCAACGTGGTGGGCACGCAGAACGTGCTCGATGCGTGTCGCGCCAACGGCGTGCCACAGTTGATCTACACCTCCACGCCCAGCGTGACCCATCGCGCCACCAATCCGGTGGAAGGCCTGGGCGCCGACGAAGTGCCGTATGGCGAAGACCTGCGCGCCGCATATGCGGCGACCAAGGCGATTGCCGAGCGTGCGGTGCTGGCAGCCAACGATGCGCAACTGGCGACCGTCGCCTTGCGTCCGCGGCTGATCTGGGGGCCGGGCGACAATCACTTGCTGCCGCGCCTGGCAGCGCGCGCACGCGCCGGCCGCCTGCGCATGGTGGGCGATGGCAGCAATCTGGTGGACAGCACGTACATCGACAATGCTGCGCAGGCGCATTTCGATGCGTTCGACCACCTTGCTGCAGGCGCTGCCTGCGCAGGCAAGGCGTACTTCATTTCCAATGGCGAACCCTTGCCGATGCGCGAGTTGCTCAATCGCCTGCTGGCGGCGGTGGATGCACCGGCAGTGACGCGCTCGCTGTCGTTCAAGACCGCGTACCGGATTGGCGCGGTGTGTGAAACGCTATGGCCACTGTTGCGTCTGCCAGGCGAGGTGCCGTTGACGCGCTTTCTGGTGGAGCAGCTGTGCACGCCGCACTGGTACAGCATGGAGCCGGCGCGCCGCGATTTCGGCTATGTGCCGCGCATCAGCATCGAAGAAGGGCTCAATCGGCTGCGATCCTCATCTTCCAACGACATCGCCATCACCCGATAAAGACCGGCACATCCACAAGATACGTCTGCGCCGATTCGGCACGACAACTTTTGGAACCATTGCCATGCTGCATTACGCCATCATCTTCTTCGTCATCGCCATCATCGCTGCTGTCCTGGGCTTCAGTGGTATCGCCGGTGCGGCGACCAACATCGCCTGGATCCTGTTCGTGGTGTTCCTGATCCTGGCAGTGATCTCGATGTTCCGTCGCGGCAAGGTATAACGCCTAAACGCGATACGTCACGGCAGCGGCGCTGCCGATCGGCGCTCACATGGCCCGCTTCCGCAAGGAGGCGGGCCATGTGCGTTTTGGGCTGCGCGATGCAGTGCGCTGCGTTACAGCCGCTTTTCCAGGTAGCGCACCTGTTTGCCGCTGGCCAGTACCGCCTCGCCGATCGGCACGAACCCCAGCTGCTCATGCAGTGCCAGCGAGGCCGGATTGGGCGGTTCGATATTCACCTCGCACACCAATCGCAGGTGCGCTGCGGCGCGCGCCTTGCGGATGAGGTCGCCATACAGCTGCATGGCAAGGCCGCGCCGCCGCGCATGTGCGGCGATCACGATGCGGTCGACATAGACGAAGCGCGCAAAGCGCTCGGCCAGCCACGCGAAGTTGGCGTTGGCATAGGCGGCATCCTGATCCAGCGCAATCAACAGGCCGTCGGCCGGCGCAACGACGCGCGCATGCCAGGCTCTGCGCAACAGCGCAGTCAGCCCGTCGGCATCGAGCAACGACAACTCGGTGGCATGTGCATTGTTGAGCGCAAGCAAGGCCGGTGCGTCGCACGGTTGCAGCGCGCGCAGGGGAGCGGCGGTCATGGGTGCGTGGGTAGCGCGCTGCGCAGCAACTGGTCGTCGGCATGCCGCTGCAATGCCAGGTCGATCAATTGCGTGATCAGGCTTGTGTAGTCCAGTCCACTTGCCTGCCAGAGTTTGGGATACATGCTGATGCGGGTGAATCCGGGCAGCGTGTTGACCTCGTTGATCACGATGCGCCCGTCCGCGTCCAGAAAGACATCCACCCGTGCCATGCCGGCACAGTCCAGTGCCTGATAGGCCTGCACGGCGACCTGCTGGATGCGCTGTTGCGTCTGTGCGTCGATCGCGGCGGGGATCACGATGTCGGCGCCATGGGCGCTGATGTATTTGGTCTGGTACGAATAGAACGCGTCGTGCACCACCACCTCGCCGCAGACACTGGCTTGCGGGGTGGCATTGCCGAGCACGGCGCATTCGATTTCGCGTCCGGCAATGGCCGCTTCCACCAGCACCTTGTGGTCGTATGCCAACGCCAGGGCAAGCGCATCGGCGAAGTCCGCTGCGCTGCGCACCCGGCTGACGCCGACCGAAGAACCCTGGTTGGCCGGTTTGACGAACAACGGCAGCCCGAACCGCGCGATCAGCGCATCCACATCGGCGTGCGCGGCTGTGTGGCGGTTGAAGCACACGAACGGCGCCACTTCCAGGCCGGCATCGCGCAGCACGCGCTTGGCCATGTCCTTGTCCATTGCCAGCGCCGAGCCCAGCACGCCGGAGCCGACGAAGGGCAGGTTGGCCATGCGCAACAATCCCTGCAGCGAGCCGTCCTCGCCCAGGGTGCCGTGCACGATCGGAAACACCACATCGATCTGCGCCAGCGCCTGCTCCGACTCTACCGGGCGCAGCTGCGCCTGCTCGGCGCCGGGCAGCACCGCCACTGCCTGACCGCTGCGGTGCAAGGCGATCCGGCTCGGGTCGTCTGCATCGCGTAGAAAGCCGTCCTGCGCGCTCAGATGCCATTGGCCCTGCTTGTCGATGCCGATCAGCACCGGCTCGAAGCGCCGCGGGTCCAGCGCCTCCAGGACGTTGCGTGCCGACTGCAGCGAGACCTCGTGCTCGGCCGATTTTCCGCCGAAGATGAGACCGACCCGGATCTTGCGCATTGCCTGCTCCTGCAAACTGTTCGAGAAGGGCGCCAGCATGCCCGTGACCGGCCGGCCGAAGGAAGTCGGCAGATCGGGTGCGGCCGGCAAGTCCGCACGGACGCCGCACTGCTCACCGCAGGGCGCGATGGTCGCAATGGGCCGCCCGCCCAGCGCAGCGAGTGCAGCCTGCCCACACGCCGCCGCACAGCGCCGGCAGGCAAGGCCCTCCAGGCAGCGACCGCTGCATCGATCGCTCCACCGCCAAGCAAGCGCGTGCCATGGCCAGCGCGGCGGCCTTCGGTGCGCAGCGTCCCACCATCGTCAGCCAGCTGCGACATGCAGGGACGGTAGAATGCGGGCATGCCCGGATCACTCTTCAATTCCCTCAAGCCGCTCGCCGGCCAGGCCCTGCAGGCCGCGCTCAATCGCGCGCTGGCGCTGGACCCGGATAGCCGCGACGCCCTGTTGCCGCTGGAAGGCCAGCGCATTGCGCTGACCCTGGACGCGCCCGCGTTGGCCCTGCAGATCCGCGTGCACGAGCGCCGGTTGCTGGTCGGCCCGGTCGACCAGGCGCAGGAGCCGGATCTGGCGGTGCGCAGCAGCCTGGCCGGCTTGCTCGGGCAATTGCCGCTGCTGGCCAATGCACGGCGCAGCGGCCCGCCGGCCGGCCGGCTCAAGGTCTCCGGCGACGCCGAGCTGGCGCGCCAGCTGCAGCAGCTGGCCGGGCGCTTCGACCCGGACTGGCAACTGCCCTTCGTGGCGGTGTTCGGGCAGATCCTGGGCGTGCAGGTCGCCGGCGCAGTGCGTGCAGCGCTGCAGCAGGCGCGCCGCAGCGCATCGGACCTGGTCCATAGCGCGGCCGAATTCGTCACCGAGGAATCGCGCGACGTGGTGCCGCGTGCCGAGCTCGATGCCTTCTACGACGACGTGGACGAGCTGCGCGACGGCGTCGAACGGCTGGCCGCACGCGTGGCACGGCTGCGCGCGGCCGGAGGTGCCGCATGAAGGCGCTGTTGCGGGCGAGCCGCATCGGCCGGGTGATCCTGCGCTACCGCCTGGACGACCTGCTGCAGGGCAGCGCCGCCGAGCGCTGGCTGCGCCTGGCCAAACCGTTCGTGCCGCGTGCCAGTGCCGAGATCGCCGCGCAGTCGCGCGGTGCGCGGCTGCGGCTGGCGTTGCAGGAACTGGGCCCGATCTTCGTCAAGTTCGGGCAGATCCTGTCGACCCGACGCGACCTGATCCCGGCCGATGTGGCCGAAGAACTCACCCTGCTGCAGGACCGGGTCAAGCCGTTCGACGGCGAGGCCGCACGCCTGATCGTGGAAGGCGCGCTCGGCCTGCCGGTCAGTGTGGCGTTCGCCTCCTTCGACACCGTGCCGCTGGCTTCGGCCTCGATTGCGCAGGTGCATGCGGCCACCTTGCCGCCGGATGCCAACGGCGTGCGCCGCGCCGTGGTGGTCAAGGTGCTGCGCCCGGACATCGAGCGCCAGATCGATGCCGACATCGCGCTGCTGCATTCGCTGGCCACGCTTGTCGAACGCACCCACCCGCGCGCCGACAAGATCCGTCCGCGCGAGGTGGTGGCCGAGATCGAAGGTACCTTGTCGGCCGAACTCGACCTGCAGCGCGAGGGCGCCAATGCCAGCGTGCTGCGCCGGTTCTGGGAGGGCTCGGACGATCTGTACGTGCCGGAAGTGATCTGGTCGCATACCGCCGAACGCGCGCTCACGCTGGAGCGCGTGTACGGCATTCCCTCCGATGACATCGTCAAGCTCGATGCCGCCGGCATCGACCGCAAGGCGCTCGCGGCCAAGGGCGTGCGCGTGTTCTACACGCAGGTGTTCCGCGACAACTTCTTTCACGCCGACGCGCACGCCGGCAACATCTGGGTCGATTCGGACCCGGAGCGCCGCCTCAACCCACGCTTCATCGCGCTGGATTTCGGCATCATGGGCCAGCTCTCGCAGGAAGATCAGTACTACCTGGCCGAGAACTTCATGGCGATCTTCCACAAGGATTACCGCCGCATGGCCGAGCTGCACGTGGAGGCGGGCTGGATGCCGTCCAACGTGCGCATCGACGAGCTGGAGGCGGCCGCGCGTTCGGTGTGCGAGCCGTATTTCACCCGGCCGCTGTCGGAAATCTCGCTGGCGCAGGTGCTGATCAAACTGTTCCGCGTGGCGCAGCGCTACGAGCTGACCCTGCAGCCGCAATTGATCCTGCTGCAAAAGACACTGCTCAATATCGAAGGCGTGGGCCGGCAACTCGATCCCAAGCTGGACATCTGGGCGGTGGCGCGGCCGGTGCTGGAGCGCATCCTGCGCGAGCGCTACAGCCCGCGCCGGGTGCTGGGTGAGTTGAGCAAGCGCCTGCCGGAAATCATGACGCACGCACCGGACATGCCGCGCCTGGTACATAGCTGGTTGAAGCAGCAGGTGGAAGGGCGGCATCAACTGGAGATCCGCTCGGCCGAGCTGCGCGCGCTGGATGCGAGCCTGCGCAAGTTGCAGACCCGCGTGGTCACCGCCATCACCGGCAGCGGGCTGCTGGTGGTCGCCGCGGTGCTGTACGGCCTGCACCCGGATGGCTGGTACCTGGGCACGGTGCCGGTGTGGAGCTGGATCAGCGGCGGTGCCGGCTCGGCCGCCCTGCTGGTGGCGTGGCTGCGTCGTTAGGCAAGGGGCTGCGCCAGGGCGCTCATCCGTCGGATGTCGGCGGTGCGGCGGCGGTGTGCCAGGTGTGCGGCGGTCTTGCCGCCACACCGGCAGCGGGCAAGGAGTAAGGGCGTGGCGAGCGATCTGCAGGCATTGAAGGACGAGCTGGCGCGCTTTGGCAGCGCCAACGACGCGCGCGAGTCCGCGCGCGACCGGCGCATGCTCAACATCACTCCGGACACCGGTGCCTTGCTGGCCGTGCTGGTGCGTGCCACCGGTGCGCGCCGCGTTCTCGAAATCGGCACCTCCAACGGCTATTCGACGGTGTGGCTGGCCGAGGCGGCTGCGGCGATCGGTGGGCATGTCACCACCGTGGAGCTTGCCGCCGACAAGGTGGCCCTGGCACAAGCCACGCTCGCACGCAGTGGCTTGGCGGCGTCGGTGGATGTGGTGCACGGCGACGGTGGCGCGTGGCTGACGCAGGCAGCCAGCGCCAGCGTCGATCTGGTCTTCCTGGATTCGGCGCGCGACGCGTATGTGCGCTGGTGGCCGGCCCTGCGCCGCGTGCTGCGCCATGGTGGCCTGCTGGTGGTCGACAATGCGCTGTCGCACGCCGACGAACTGGCGCCGTTCACCGCGCTGCTGGCTGCCGATCCGGCGATCACCTGCAGCGTGGTGCCGGTGGGCAACGGCGAATTGCTGGCGGTGTGCGGCGCGGCCTGAGTGTGCACCGCTGGCCTGCCACGGCCTCACGCCCAGGGCGCGCGCTGGAGGGAGCCACACGCTCTGCCGGTGCCGCCAGTGTGTGTTCAACGGCGGAGCGGCGCTGCGACGCGATGGCACGCCGCGGCCACGGCGCGGATACTCTGCCGGTGAGCACATCCCCCAAGCATCTGCAGATTCTCTACCAGGACGCTGTCCTGGCCGTCGTCGACAAACCCGCGGGCCTGATGGTCCACGACAGCAAGCTGGCGCGCGGGGAGGACGACTTCCTGGCCGACCGCCTGCGCGAGCAGTTGGGCAAGCCGATCTTTCTGGTGCACCGGCTCGACCGCGCCACCAGCGGCTGCCTGCTGCTGGCGTTCGACCGCGACAGCGCCAGCGCGCTGGGCAAGGCCCTGATGGCGGGCGAGGTGGATAAAAATTATCTGACCGTCTGCCGCGGCTGGCCGGCCGAGGAGCGCTTCATCGTCGATCACGATCTGGATGGCGGCCCCGGCAAACCGGTCAAGAAGCCGGCGGTGACGCATTTCCAGCGTCTGGCCACCGGCGAGCTGGAGATCCCGTCCACCGGCTTTGCCACCTCACGCTATGCGTTGTTGCGCTGCCAGCCGCAGACCGGCCGCTTCCGGCAGATCCGCCGGCACATGAAGCACCTGTCGCATCACATGATCGGCGACACCAGCCATGGCGATGGCCGCCACAACCGCAGCTTCCGCATGCTCGGCATCCACCGCATGTTGCTGCACGCCGAACGGCTTGAATTCCCGCATCCGGCCGACGGCAGGCGCATCAGCATTACCGCGCCGCTGGATGCGGAATTTACCAAGGCGTGTGCGTTGTTCGGCTGGGACGTGGCGCAATTGCAGGCGATGCCACTCGCACAGTGATGCGGGGGTGCCCAGCGGTCTGTCGATGCCGCAGTGGCGACCGGCAACGCGTCCGGGGAACCGTACCCTCACCCCAATCCCGCTCCGCGCCCCGGCCCGCGCAAGCAGCGCGGGCGCTACAAGACACTTCCGTCAATGGCGTGCAAGCAGTGCCTTCTCGTCCAGCAGGGACGTACATGCACGAGCTGCTGTCGTCCACCACAAGCTCGGCCGCGCGAGCCGACGATTCCCTTCTCCCGCCGGGAGAAGGTGCCCCGCAGGGGCGGATGAGGGTACGGGCGAAGCCTCGTGCAGTTGAACAACACGAGGGCTTCGCCCCGTACCCTCACCCCAACCCCCGCTGCGCGCCCCGGGCCGCGCTAGCAGCGCGGGCGCTCCAAGGCACGCGCGCCGATGGCGCGCAAGCGGTGCCTTCTCGCCCCGCAGGGAGAGGGGCTTTACCTGCGCGGCCCGGCCCGCGCTAGCAGCGCGGGCGCTCCAAGGCACGCGCGCCGATGGCGCGCAAGCGCTGCCTTCTCGCCCAGTACGGAGAGGGGCGAGAGCTGCGCTCTTACGAATCCCCACTCCCCACTCCCGAATCCCCGCCCCTCAGGGCCTCTTCGCCGGCGCCGGCTCGTTGACGATCTTCTCCAGATCCTTCTGCAGATCGGCAAACAGCGGCAGCATCTTCTGCTGGATCGCGCCCATCAGGTTCTGGGTCAGGGCCGGGGTCTTGTCGAGCAGGCTCTGGCCGGCCGAGCTCTCGTAGAACTCGGCCATGGCCAGCACGTCCTCGCGCGAGAACGAGCGCTTGTAGATGTCCACATACATCGGGCGCAGCTCCGACCACGACAGGGCTTTGCGCACGGTCTGGCGGGTGCGCTCCTGGATGCGTTGCAGCTGTGCCTGCTGGTCGCCGCTGAGCTGGCGCTGCGCGGTGAGCTGGGCGAACTGCTGCTGCTGCATCGCTTCGATCTGCGGCAGCATGGTGTCCAGCATGGTCTGCGCGCGCGAGGCGGCCAGCAGACGGTTGACGTCGGCATCGCTGGGCGCCTGCGCCAGCGCGGCAGGGGCCGTCACGGCCAGCAGGCCGAGCAGCAGCCGGCGGGCAAGGCCGCGTGCGGCAGCAAGCGAAAAGGAAGGTGTCATCGGAGCATCCTGCAAGCGGGGAACCGGCGGCAGCATACGGGAAGCCGGCGTTCGCGCGCGCGTCCACGCTGCTGCCGATACAATCGGCGCAATGGCCAGCGACCCGATCCAGATCACCCCCAGCCTGACGATTCCGCCCAGCGAACTCGTCGAACGCTTCGTGCGCGCCAGCGGCGCGGGCGGGCAGAACGTCAACAAGGTGTCCACTGCGGTGGAGCTGCGGTTCGACGTGGCCGGGTCGCCGTCGCTGCCCGAGCCGCTGCGGGCGCGGCTGCTGTCGCGGCGCGACCGCCGCATGACCGCCGACGGCGTGCTGGTGATCGATGCGCAGCGCTTCCGCACCCAGGACCGCAACCGCGACGATGCGCGCGAGCGGCTGGCCGAGATCATCAGTGCGTGCCTGTCGGTGCCTAAGCGCCGGGTCGCCACCAAACCGAGTCATGGTGCCAAGCTGCGGCGGCTGGATGCCAAGCGTGAGCGCAGTCAGATCAAGCGTGGACGCTCTGCGTCCCACTGGGAGTAAGCGTGAGTCAACCCGACCCGTCGTTGCCACCGGTAACACAGGCCAACATCCTGCTGCAGCCATCCCCGCCCAGAATGCCGCGTGCGCACGGCCGTTTCGGCCGTTGGCTGGGCCGTACCGCCCTGCGCTTGACCGGCTGGCGCCTGCTCGGGCGGCTGCCCGACGAGCCCAAGCTGGTGATGATCGTGGCGCCGCACTCGTCCAACTGGGACGGCTTCCTGGGCTTTGCCGCCAAGTTCGCGCTCGGCTTCGAGGTGCGCGTGCTGGGCAAGGCGCAGCTGTTCTGGTGGCCGCTGGGCCCGCTGCTGCGCAAGCTCGGCGGCATCCCGCTGGACCGCAGCTCGCCGCAGGGCACCATCGGCCAGGCGGTGCGGCTGATCCGCAATTCCGAACAGATGTGGTACGTGATCACCCCCGAAGGCACGCGCAAGCGCGTCGAACACTGGAAGGCCGGTTTCTGGAAGATCGCCTCTGATGCCAAGGTGCCGATCCTGCCGGTGTACTTCGATTACCCCAGCAAGACCGTGGGCATCGGCGAGCCGTTCTGGACCGGTAACGACATGGCCGCCGACATCGCCGCGATTCGCACCTGGTACCGGCCGTGGCGCGGCAAGCATCGCGATACGTTGTAGCTAGCGTGGTGTGCATGTGCCGGTGTGCCTTGCCCAGAGGTGCTGGACCAGACATAAGAGCAGCGGACAAGTGAGGGCTCTTGTATGAGGCCGCTTCTTCCTTCGTGACTCAATGGCGCTACCTACCCAGACAAAAGGCCGAGGGTTCAAACGCGTAATGGGGGACAGATTGTTCGAAGTTCTGGAATCGGTGCGGGATGAGGCATCGTTCGTGCGCTTTGCTGAGCTCCTGGCGGCCGATCGTCGTTCGGCAGAGTCTCTTGCAGTGACTGTCGATGGGTTTCGGGGAGAATGGGCTAATCAGTCAATTGCCGACTTTCTGGAGGCAGCGTCCGCGTGGGCGACCAGCTCATCTTTCGGCGAGCTGCCTGGACCCAAGCCAAGCAATCCTTGGCACGCGTTTGCTCTATTTCTATGGGCTGGGCGCGGTTATGAGTAACGCAGCTAATGCTTCATTCAAGCCGACAGCGTTTCGTGTTGCTGCCTTACCCAGGGCGTTTTCGATAGGGTAGGGAAGCGTGCATGAGACGAGACTGGCTTGCTCATGACACCTTGCGCAGTGCCAGTGTCGCCATTCACTGCCATGAAGGTTTGAGGAAACATCATGATCGCTTCGTCCACCCGCGCGTTATTGCTGTCCTTGCTGCTGTGTACCGGCCCGACGCTCGCAGCCACGCCGATGCTGGTCATCCACGGCGGCGCGGGCGTGGAGAAATCCAGCCTCTCGCCTGACGAACAAACCCAGGCACGTGAGGCGATGCAGCGCGCGCTGCGCGCCGGGCATGCGGTGTTGAATGGTGGCGGCAGCGCGGTGGATGCGGTGGCCGCCACCATCACCGTGCTGGAGGATGCACCGCAGTTCAACGCCGGTCGCGGTGCGGTGTTCACCCACGACGGCAAGAACGAACTGGATGCGGCGATCATGGACGGGGCCAGCGGCAAGGCCGGTGCGATCGCCGGCGTGCACACGGTCAAGAATCCTATCCAGCTGGCGCGCAGCGTCATGGACCGCTCCAGGCACGTGATGCTGGTCGGCGAGGGCGCCGAACAGTTCGCGCGCGAGCAGGGCATCACCCTGGTGGACCCGAGCTACTTCCGCACCGACAAGCGCTGGCAGCAACTGCAGAAAGCGCTCAAGGCCGAAGCCGGCGACCGCCAGGCCCAGGCCGCGCTGGAGCTGGAAACGGCCAAGCACTTCGGCACCGTCGGCGCGCTGGCGCTGGATCGCGAGGGCCATCTGGCCGCCGGCACCTCCACCGGCGGGATGACCAACAAACGCTATGGCCGCGTGGGCGATGCGCCCATCATCGGCGCCGGCACCTATGCCAACAGCCAATGCGCGGTGTCGGGTACCGGCTGGGGCGAGTTCTACATCCGCGCCGTGGCCGCCTACGACATCTGCGCACGCATGAAATACGCCGGCCAGTCGTTGCAACAGGCGGCCGAGACGGTGATCGATCAGCAGATCCCCGCCGCCGGTGGCGACGGCGGCGCCATCGCGCTGGACGCGCAGGGCAACATCGCGTTTCCATTCAATACCGAAGGCATGTACCGCGGCTGGATCGGCGCCGACGGCACCCCGCATGTGGCGATCTTCAAGGACGAGACGCTTTGAGGGAGCACCGCGCGCCGGCACGGTGCGTTGGCTGTCCCGCAGCGCTACCACCGTCGGAACGGTACCGATGGCCAGCTTTCGCTCCTATCGCCGCATACCAACGCCGCTTGCCTGGCTCGCCGCCTCGTCCTTCTCCCGCACGCGGGAGAAGGTGCCCGAAGGGCGGATGAGGGCCACGCACCCTCGGCCGCCTCTGTCCGCACATCGCCATTCATTAATCCCCCAGCCAACGGCACATGCCGGCGCCGCCCAAACCCGCTAGCGTGGCCGGCTGCACTACCCACTCAGGAATCACACGCCATGTCGCGTACCGTCGTTCTGGCCGCTGCCATCACCCTGGCGCTGGCCGCTTGTTCTGGAAAAGAGCCATCCGGTAAGGAGTCCACCACCGTGCCCGAGAAGACCGCCACCGCCCCGGCTGCGGACGCTGCACCGAACCCGTTGCTGGCCGCCAGCACGCTGCCGTTCCAGGCGCCGCCATTCGACAAGATCAAGGACAGCGATTATCTGCCGGCCTTCGAAGAAGGCATGCGCCTGCATCTGGCCGAGGTGCGCAAGATTGCCGACAACAGCGAGCCGCCCACCTTCGACAACACGATCGAAGCACTGGAGCGCAGCGGCGAGACGCTGACGCGCGTGTCGCGCATCTTCTTTGGCCTGGTGCAGGCCGATACCAGCGATGCGCGCCAGAAGATCCAGGAAGAGATCGCGCCCAAGCTGGCCGCGCACGAAGACGAGATCAACCTCGATCCCAAGCTGTTTGCGCGCGTCAAGACCATCTACGACCAACGCGACACGCTGGGCCTGGATCCGGAACAAAAGCGCCTGGTCGAGCGCGACTACGAAAACCTGGTACGCGCCGGTGCGCAGCTTTCAGATGCCGACAAGGACAGCCTGCGCAAGCTCAACGTGGAAGAAACCACGCTCTCCACGCAATTCCATACCCGCCTGGTGGCCGCCTCGGCCGCCGCTGCGGTGGTGGTGGACGACAAGGCCAAGCTCGATGGCCTGAGCGAAGGTGACATTGCCGCCGCCGCCGAAGCGGCCAAGGCGCGCAAGCTCGATGGCAAGTATCTGCTCACCCTGCAGAACACCACCCAGCAACCGGTGCTGGCGTCGCTGAAGAATCGCGAGCTGCGCGCCGAAGTGTTGAAGGCGTCCGAAACGCGTGCGGAAAAGGGCGATGCCAACGACACCCGCCAGACCATCCAGCGCCTGGCGCAGCTGCGCGCGCAAAAGGCCAAGCTGCTCGGGTTCGACAGCTATGCGGCCTACAGTCTTGGCGACCAGATGGCCAAGACCCCGGCCGCCGCGCTGAAATTGCTGACCGACACCGTGCCGGCTGCCACCGCCAAGGCGCGCCGCGAAGTGGGCGAGATGCAGAAGGTGATCGATTCTCAGAAGGGCGGCTTCAAGCTCGCCGCCTCCGATTGGGACTTCTACGCCGAGCAGGTGCGCAAGGCCAAGTACGACCTGGACGAGTCGCAGATCAAGCCGTACTTCGAGCTGGACAACGTGCTGCAGAACGGCGTGTTTTATGCCGCCACGCAGTTGTACGGCATCACCTTCAAGCAGCGCACCGATATCCCGACCTACCACGCCGACATGAAGGTGTATGAAGTCTTCGATGCCGATGGCACCTCGATGGCGCTGTTCTACACCGACTACTTCAAGCGCGACAGCAAGTCCGGTGGCGCATGGATGGACGTGCTGGTCGAACAGGACGGCCTCACCGGCGCCAAGCCGGTGGTCTACAACGTGTGCAACTTCACCAAGCCCGCAGCCGGCCAGCCGGCGTTGCTGAGCTTCGACGACGTCACCACGCTGTTCCACGAGTTCGGCCACGCGCTGCATGGCATGTTCTCCAAGGTGAAGTACCCCTCGATCGCCGGCACCAGCACCTCGCGCGATTTTGTGGAATTTCCCTCGCAGTTCAACGAACACTGGGCCTCGGACCCGGCCGTCTTCGCCAACTACGCCAAGCACTACCAGACCGGTGCGGCGATGCCGGCCGAGCTGGTGGAGAAGATCAAGAAAGCCAAGACCTTCAACAGCGGCTATGCCACCACCGAGTACCTGTCGGCTGCGCTGCTGGATCTGGCCTGGCATACCCAGCCTGCCGACGCCTCGCTGCAGGACGTGAGCAAGTTCGAGGCCGATGCGCTCAAGCGCTTCAAGGTGGACCTGGCCGAAGTGCCGCCGCGTTACCGCAGCACGTACTTCGACCACATCTGGGGCGGCGGTTATTCGGCCGGTTACTACGCCTACTTCTGGTCGGAAGTGCTCGATGACGACGCGTTCGAATGGTTCAAGGAAAACGGTGGCCTGACCCGCAAGAACGGCGACACCTTCCGCGCCAAGATCCTTTCGCGCGGCAACACCGTCGATCTGGCCACGCTGTACCGCGATTTCCGCGGCAAGGACCCCAGCGTCAAGGCGCTGCTGGAAAACCGTGGCTTGACCGAGTGAGTGATCGAAACAGGTGGTTGCACGGGTGATGTGCAGCAAGCATCGAAGCGGGATGGCCATGTGCCATCCCGTTTCGTTTGCGCGGGCCGCAACACATCGCAGTTGCTGCTGCTGAGCAAGCAGATCAACGGAGCCATGCCTTTCGTCACTTCCGTGCGCCCGCCACCCACGCGCATTGTCGGGGAGAGCCAACGCGGCTCCCCCTGATCGGACAGGTCTGCCATGAACCCATCACCTCTCGCACGCTCCCGTGTGCAGCGCGCCGCACAGTGGTCGCGCAAGGAACTGTTGCCACTGCTCGTCATGCTGGTGCTGTTGACCGCCGCGCGCTCCTCGTTCGCCAATCACTACCAGGTGCCCACCGGCTCGATGCAGCCCACCTTGCAGCCGGGCGACCGGGTGGTGGTGGACATGCACGCCTATGGCTGGCGCTTGCCGCTGGGCAACCGCATCGTTGTCGATGGCGAGCAACCGCAGCGCGGCGAGGTGGTGGTGTTCGATTTGCCGCGCGATGGCACGCGCCTGATCAAGCGCGTGGTGGCGGTGGCCGGCGACCGTGTCGACCTACGCAATGGCCATCTGTCGATCAACGGCCAGCCGCTGCAGAGCGATGGCGACGGTGCGCACGAACGCTTTGGTGCGCGTGTGGCGCAGCTCGACCTGGATGCCGGTGGCGGCCCGGACCTGCACGCGGTACAGGTGCCGGCCGGCAAGCTGCTGGTGGTGGGCGACCATCGTGGCAACAGCCTGGATGGGCGCTATTTCGGCTTTGTCGATGCCGCGGCGGTGTATGGCAAGGCGGTGGCGGTGTATTACCGGCGCGGTGACGGGCTGGAGTGGATCCGGCTGTAAGCGGCGCCCGATTGCTCCCCCGTCGCTGCATGCAAGCAGGCACGCCTACCGGCGGTGCAGACCACGGCTCCGCCTGAGCTCAGAACGCCACACCCGCCAGCGTACAGGAGGTCTCCCACAGGCGCGCAGCCACGTGGCGGTCGTTGGCCTGGCGGGCGATCTTTGCCGGGGCCGGGTCGCCTTTGAGCTCGAACAGGCCGTCCGGGCCGTAATACCCGCCGCCCTGTGCCTGTGGCGCGGTGGCGGCATATAACGTGGGCAGTGCGCCGGCCGCCGCCGAGTGGCTGAGATAAGGCCCCAGCAAGGCGGTTGCCGCGCCAAGCGCCGTACGGCGGCCACCGGCGGCCGGCCCGTTGGCGATCAATGCGGTCCGTGCAACGCCGGGATGTGCGGCGATTGCACGCAGCCCCCAGCCCTGCGCATCGCTGCGCCGCTGCAGCTCCATGCTGAACATCAGCATCGCCAGTTTGGACTGGCCATAAGCCTTCCAGGGGCGATACGGGCGCTCGGTCTGCAGGTCGTCGAAATCGATGCGGGCCTGACGGTGGGCCAGGCTCGACAGGTTGACCACACGCGGCGCTGCGGCCGCACGCAACAGCGGCAGCAGCTGCGCGGTGAGCGCGAAGTGCCCGAGATAATTACTGCCGAACTGCAGCTCCATGCCGTCGGCGGTGGCCTGCCGCTGCGGCGGGGCCATCACCCCGGCGTTGTTGATCAACAGATCCACCCGCTGCTGGTACGCGGCAAGCCGATCGGCAAACGCGCGCACCGATGCCAGTTGTGCAAGGTCCAGGGTTTCAACGCGCACCGCGGCGTCGGGATGCGCGGCCAGCAGTGCCTGCCGGGCGGCCTCGCCCTTGGCGGCATTGCGCGCGGTCAGCACCAGGCTGGCGCCGGCACCGGCCAGGGCCAGTGCGGTTTCATGGCCCAGCCCACCTGGGCTGGCACCGGTAATCACGGCCACCCGTGCCCGCTGCGGGGGCAGGTTGGCCAGCGTCCAACGGCTCACCGCGCCACCGCCAGGCTGTCGGGCAGCGCGCGCCACCAGCGTTCGCCGGTGGCCGGGCGGCGCAGGTCCACGCGCTCGCCCATGTGCGGGGTGGCCAGCGGTACCTGCGCATCCGCCGCCAGGGCGACGATGCGTTCGAACGGCTCGGTCCACACGTGCAGGGCCAGATCGAAGGTGCCGTTGTGGATCGGCAACAAGGTGCGGCCGCCTACGTCCAGAAACGCCTGCAGGCTCTGCTCCGGTTGCATGTGCACGTCTGGCCACATGTGGTCGTAGGCGCCGTTTTCGATCAGCGCCACATCGAACGGCCCCAGCCGCTCGCCGATTGCCTTGAAGTGCGGGCCGTAGCCGCCGTCGCCGCTGAAGAACACGCGCAGGTCGTCCTGCTGGATTGCCCACGAGCACCACAGCGTGCGATCGCGGTCGAACAGGCCGCGCCCGGAAAAGTGCCGCGACGGCGTGGCAGTGAGCGTAACGCCGTCGATCTGCACCGACTGCCACCAGTCCAGCTGGCGCACCTTGGCCGGATCCACGCCCCAGCGCACCAGCAGGTCGCCCACGCCCAGCGGCGCCACGAACACGCCGACGCGGTCGGCCAGCGCGGCAATGGTGGCCCGGTCCAGATGGTCGTAATGGTTGTGCGACAAGATCACGCCGGCCAGGGGCGGCAGGTCGTCCAGCCCAATCGGCGGGGCATGGAAGCGCTTTGGGCCGGCAAATGCAAATGGCGAGGCGCGCCGGGAGAACACCGGGTCGGTCAGCCACAGGCCGCTCCCCAGCTTCATCAACACCGTGGAGTGACCGAGCCGGAACAGGCTGCGGTCCGGCGCGTTGTGCACGTCCGTGGCGGTCAACGGCACAATCGGCAATGCCTGCGACGGCACCGTGCGCGCCGGCTTGTTGAACAGCACCTGCCACAGTAGCCGCAGGCCTCCCAACACGCCGGGAGTGCTCAAGGTGGTGGGCAGCGCGTTGCGGAACCGCCCATGACGAAACTGCGGCGAAGAGGCGTATGGCAGTGGCAGGGATTGGGTGGGCACGACGGTATCCGGCGTTGGGGTGGTGTATCGGGATATTAGAAACACAAATTACACTACACAGTGTAGTTTTATTTTGGGGAATGTAAACCGCCCGGTGTAACATTGCGCCATGTCCAGTTCATCCGATTCGGCGCCGGCGCCGCAGCGGCTCACCGACCGCAAGCGTCACGCCATCCTGGAAGCGGCCAGTGTCGAGTTCCGCCAGCATGGCTTCGAAGCCACCAGCATGGACCGCGTGGCCGCTTCCGCAGGCGTGTCCAAGCGCACCGTCTATAACCACTTCCCCAGCAAGGACGTGTTGTTTGGCGAGATCCTGCGCGGCTTGTGGCAGCGCAGCGCCGAGGCGGTAAGCCTGGCCTATCGCCCCGACCAAGCATTGCGCACGCAGTTGACGCAATTGCTGCAGCAGAAATTACGCCTGCTCGACGACGCGGCATTTATCGATCTGTCGCGCGTGGCGATTGCCGAAGGTATCCACTCGCCCGAGCGCGCACGCGCGTTGCTGGCCCAACTGGGTAGCAAGGAAGAGGGCACCACCACCTGGCTGCGCGCCGCACTGGCCGATGGCCGCCTGGCGCCGGTGGACCCGGACTTCGCCTCGCAGCAATTGCAGGCGCTGGTCAAGGGATTTGCGTTCTGGCCGCAGCTTGCGCTGGGGCAGCCGCCGCTGACGCCGGCCCAGCAGGTGCAGGTCGTCGAATCGTCGGTGGAGATGTTTCTGGGGCTTTACGGGCGCGAATGAGCGGCCGGGGGCGAACCGGCGTCGGCTATTGAAGGACATGGGGCCGGCAACGCTGCAGCGCAGGTTGCCGGCTCACGGCGGCCGGATGCAGAAGCCTTCGCCGCACCACGTGGCCTGGGCCGGAGCATGCCCGGCAGGCCAGGTCACGCCTCGGCCAGCTCCTGCGTCCATACCGCCAGCGCGTACCCGTCGGGGTCGGTGAAGTGGAAACGCCGCCCGCCCGGGAATGCGAACACCGGGCGGGTGATGGTGCCGCCAGCGGCTTCGATGCGTGCCTGCGAGGCCGCCAGATCGTCGGAGGCCAGAACCACTAGTGCGCCACCCGGCTGCGGGGCTGCATGGAAGAAGCCGCCGCTCAGGCGGCCATCGCGGAATTCGCAATAGTCCGGTCCGTAGTCCTGAAACGTCCAGTCGAACGCTGCAGCGTAGAAGGCCTTGGCGGTGGCAATAGAGGCCACGGCAAATTCCAGATAGTCGATACGGTGATGCTGTGCGCTGTGTTGCATGGCGATGTCCTCGCGGTCGGTGGCTGCACAGCGTGCCCTGCGCAGCGACCCGGCGGCTTGGCGAAAACGGCCATCACCGTGCGTGTTGCTGCACCAGCTCACGCGGACTCAGCTGGGCAAGCAGGCGCGCATCGCGCACCAGATGCGGTGCATCGCCATACCCGGCCTCCAGCGCGGCGGCGGTCAGCGTGGGCTGGCGGCTTGCCAGCCGCAGGAAACGCTGCAGCCGCAAGATCCGCTCCAGCGTCTTGGGGCCATAGCCGAATGCTGCGTGACAGCGCCGCCGCAGCTGCCGCTCGCTGATCTCCAGGCTTGCGCACAACGCCGGCAGGCGCGGCGCTACAGGCCCGGCCAGCTGGGCGAAGGTGAAGGCCATCTGTTGGTCCACAGCCACCGCGCGGTGACGACACAGCGCATGCAAGGTCTGCAGCACGTCGCTGCCATCGCACAGCTTCTGTTGCCAATCGCCTGCATCGCGGCCCCACAGCGCATCCAGTGCCACGCGCTGGTCGGCAATATGGTGCAGCGGAATGCCCAGCACACCGGCAGCCGCGCCTGCAGTCAATCGCACGCCGGTGAGCACGTTGCCGGCGGCTACGCAGGCCATGGTCGCGACATGGTCGGGGCCGGCGACGAACAGTGCAGCGCCATCCCAGATCAGGTCGACGCAGCCGTCCGGTAACACCCGTACCGGCGCATTGGCCGCACCTTGCCGATGGCGCCAGCTGCAACGCAGCTGGGTGCGCAACTCGGGCGGAGGTGGGAGCTGCGTATACCGGGACCGGGTTTCTGAGGACATGGCGGAAGTCTGTGGCACAATCCGTCAACGCGCCTGGCGGAAGAACTGTGCTGTGAAGCGGATGCCGCCGATGCGGCAATCGCGTAGCGCAATCCTCCTTGCCACCCGCGTTACCGGTGGTGGCAAGGGTGCTTCACGTCCTGCCGGTGCGATCGCGCGCGAGCAGTGCGGTGTCGACACGCAGCTCGCATGACTGCCTGTGCGCGCTGATGCAACGTCGGCAAGTGCAGCGGCAGACAACACGTCAGTGACCCGAACGGTTCGCTTGCATGCCGTCGGCCGAGGCCGCATGGCGCCGGCCATGAAACCAGGCCACCATCGGCGAGGTCATCACCGTGGTCACCAGCGTCATGCCGAACAACAGCGTGAACAGGTCCGGGCCGATCACGCCGCTGTCCAGGCCGATCTTGATCACCACCAGTTCCATCAGGCCACGTGCATTCATCAGCGAGCCGACGGTGAGACTATCGCGCCAATCGTGCCCGCTCAGCCGCGCGCCCAGCGTGCAGCCGGCCAGTTTGCCGGTCACCGCCACGCCGATCACCAGCACGAAACCGGCAATGCCGGCGCCGGCAAACGCACTGGGGCTGGTGGCCTGTCCGGCGACGGCAAACAGCACCGGCATCAGCAAGGTGATCGCCAGCGGTTCGATGCGTCTGGCCAGATGCTCCAGCAAACGGTCGTCGCGCGGCAGGCAGATGCCGAACACGAATGCACCGAAGATCGCATGCAAACCGATCCATTCGGCCACCGCCGCGCAGCTCAGCAGGCCGATCAACACCCACACCAGCGCAGTGGAGGCATAGCCGCCATCGCTCGGCCGCGGCCGCAGCAGTCGCGCATACGCCGGCTTGAGCACACCGAACACCAGCGCGATCAAGACCAGCGCACCGGCCGCAGTAAATGCCACGCCACCGTGCGCAGTGTTGCCGGTGAGCGTGAGCACGATCGCCAGGAAGATCCATACCGTGGCGTCGTCGATGACCGCCGCGCCCAGTGCCAGACGGCCGGCCGGCGTGCGGGTCATGTTGCGGTCCTTGAGGATGCGCGCCAGCACCGGAAATGCAGTGACCGACATGGCTGCCGCAATGAACAGCGCAAACGGCCAGAAGCCGACGTCGTGCGGCGCAAAGCGCGGAAACAGCCACGGCGCAGCGGCCAGGCCCAGTGCCAGCGGCAACACGATGCCCGACACACCAACCAGCACCGACGCGCGCACCTGTGCCTTGGTGCCTTCCGGTGCACGCAGCTCCACGCCGACGACGAACATGAAAAGCACCACCCCCAGATTGGCCAGCCCCGACAACGGTGGCAGGCTCTTGGCGGCGAACAGCGCGCCATGCAGCTCCGGCAGCCACGCGCCGAAGGCGATCGGGCCCAGCAACAGGCCGGCCGCCATTTCACCGATGACAGGCGGCTGCCCGACCCGTTGCAATAGCGCACCACACAGGCGCGCCGCCCCCAGAATCACTGCCAACTGCACCAGCAACAACGTGGTCGGATTCATTGCGTCAACGTTCCATTGGTTGAGTCGGCTCGACGTGCGGGTCGAGCGCGCTGTATGCGGTCCGTCGTCCCCTGGACAGACCACGCGCTCGTGCGCTGCATGCTGCAGCGCAGTCGCCGAGTGTATGCGGACGCCGTTGCGTCGTGCGTCGCACGATCACGCATCGCGCGCAATGTCGCCTGGAACGGTGTGTAGGAGCCACACACCGTGCATCGCCGTCCTGTCGCGTTTGCTGAATTTGTTGCACAGCACACGGCGCCTGCGCAATCGACACAGGGCACGTGGCAACCTCGACCGCGACGCGCACTCACGTAGCGGGGCGCGCCAGCAAATTCGGTGATCGCGTTGATCGCGTCGATCACCTAATGGCTCAGCGCTCCGAGTCGCCGCTCTCGTCATAGCCGCGCGGCGTAAACAGATCCGGCTGGATCAGTTCGATGAAGGCGCGTGCCTGCGGCGACAGATACTTGCCCTTGCGCACCACCACGCCGTAGCTGCGGGTAGGGAAAAAATCCTTGAGCGAGCGTGTGGCCAGTTTGTCGCGATCGGCATCGGTGACGCAGATGGCGGTCACGATGGAAATGCCCATGCCCATCGCCACGTACTGCTTGATCACCTCCCAGCCGCCCACTTCCAGTGCCACGGTGTAGGGCACCCGGGCCTGTTGAAAAATCAGGTCGACCAGGCGGTAGGTCACCTGCCGCCGCGGCGGCAGGATCAACGGATACGGCGACAGATCCTGCAACGACACCGTGGGCTTGTGCGCCAGGGGATGGTCGGGCGGGGTGATCAACAGCTGCTCGAAGCGGTACACAGGTGCGTAGTTGAGGTCGGCTGGCACGTCCAGCATCGAACCGACCGCCAGATCCACCGCATCCTCGCGCAGCAGGTCGGTGCCGTCGGCGCTGATCGCGTTGTGCAAGGTCAGCCGCACATCCGGATGGCGCGCGCGGAAGTTTTCCACGATGCGCGGCAGCAGGTACAGGATGGTGGAGCTGTTGGCGGCGATGGTCAGCTCGCCCGCATCCAGCCCACGCACCTTCTCGCGGAAGCTCGCCTCCAGCCCGTCCAGGCTTTCCACTAGCGGCAGCGCCATGTCGTACAGCAGTTGTCCCTCGCGGCTGGGCGCCAGCCGCCGCCCGGAGCGCTCGAACAAGGGCACACCCAGGTCGCGTTCCAGTGCCTGCAGTTGCAGGGTCACTGCCGGCTGACTGACGTACAGCGCCTCAGCAGCCCGTGAGACCGAGCCCAGTCGCACGGTCTGACAGAACGCCCGCAGCGGCTTGAGCCGATCGGATTTGTAGGAAAATCGCGGGGTTGGCGCCATATCTGTGAGCGATCATCAATCGATATAAGTCCAGCTTATTTACAGCATTGATAAAACTGCTTTGTCAAATAGTCGGCTGGCGCGCACGGTGCAGGTCCGGACGCACAAGGAACTCCCCATGTCTGCCACCGCTTTTGCTCCACGTCCTACCGACCGCGCCACCCCAGGTCTGTCGCTGACCACCCAGGTCGCCGGGCAGGCAGAACTGCTGCCGCCAGCGGCGCTGGCGCTGCTGGTCTCGCTGCACCGTGCGATCGAGCCCGGCCGTCAGCAGCGTCTGGCCCAGCGGCGCGCCCGCCAGGCCGCCTTCGACGCCGGCCAGCTGCCGGACTTCCGCGCCGACACCCGGGCCATCCGCGAGGGTGACTGGCGCGTTGCGCCGTTGCCGGCGGCATTGCAGGACCGCCGCGTCGAGATCACCGGCCCCACCGACCCGAAGATGGTCATCAACGCGCTCAACTCCGGCGCCAAGGTGTTCATGGCCGACTTCGAGGACTCCACCGCACCGACCTGGCGCAACCTGCTCGCCGGCCAGCGCACCCTGGCGGCCGCCGTGCGCGGCGATCTCAGCTTCGAGGCCCCCAACGGCAAGCACTACGCACTGCGCCCGGAAGCCGAACGAGCGGTGCTGATCGTGCGCCCGCGCGGCTGGCACCTGGACGAAAAGCATGTCCACATCGACGGGCAGCCGCTGGCCGGCGGCCTGTTCGATGCGGCCCTGTTCGCCTTCCACAACGGCCGCGCGCTGCTGGCCAGGGACCGCGGTCCGTATCTGTATCTGCCCAAGCTGCAGAGCATGGAAGAAGCCGCACTGTGGGAAACGGCGCTGTCGCATATCGAAGCGATGCTGGGCCTGCCGCATGGCCAGATCAAGGTCACCGTGCTGATCGAAACGCTGCCGGCGGTATTCGAGATGGACGAGATTCTGCACGCGCTACGCGAGCGCATCGTGGGCCTGAATTGCGGGCGCTGGGACTACATTTTTTCGTATCTGAAAACCTTCCGTGCGCACCGCGACCGCGTCCTGCCCGAACGCGGCCAGGTCACCATGACCCAGCCATTCTTGAAGGCGTATTCGGAGCTATTGATCAAGACCTGCCATCGCCGCGGCGCGCATGCAATGGGCGGCATGGCCGCGCAGATCCCGATCAATCACGACGAAGCCGCCAACGAACAGGCCATGGCGCGTATGCGTGCCGACAAGCTGCGCGAAGTCAGCGCCGGCCACGATGGCACCTGGGTGGCACACCCGGCGCTGATCCCGGTGGCGATGCAACTGTTCGACCAACACATGCCCACCGCGCATCAGCAGCATGTGCTGCGCAACGACGTGCAGGTGACGCGCGACATGTTGATCGCCCCGTCGCCGGGCACCATCACCCGCGCCGGTTTCGAAGGCAATGTCGAAGTCTGCGTGCGTTATCTGGCTGCGTGGCTGGACGGCAATGGCTGTGTACCGATCCACAACCTGATGGAGGACGCGGCCACCGCCGAAATCAGCCGCGCGCAACTGTGGCAGTGGCTGCATCACGGCCAGCATCTGGATGATGGCACCGCCATCGATCAGCACCTGCTGCAGGCCACCTTGCGTGCGTTGCCGGCCCGGTTGGGCGCCACCACCACGTTGCCTGGCGCCGCCCGCATCGATGAGGCGATCGCCTTGCTGCAGGAGCTGAGCGTTGCCGATGCACTGGCCGACTTCCTCACCGTGCCGGCGTACCGCCTGATCGATTGATCGCTGCCGCGGCACCGCCACCGCGTATCGCCGCAGCTTCCACCTCACCGCAGCACACCGCCCGTTGCGCGCCACCGCGCAACGACGGCCTTGCCTTGCCGCGTGCGCCGTCGGGCACGCCGCTTCCCTGTTCCATCCGTCGTCCCCCTCAGGAGAACGCAAGATGAGCACCACACTGCAAAGCGCCGAACAACTGCAGCAGGACTGGGCCAGCAATCCGCGCTGGACAGGCATCACCCGCAACTACACCGCCGCCGACGTGGTGCGCCTGCGCGGCACCGTGCATGTCGAGCACTCGCTGGCGCGGCTGGGCGCCGAAAAACTATGGACGTCCCTGCATGCCACCCCGTTCGTCAACGCGCTGGGCGCCTTGACCGGCAATCAGGCAATGCAGCAGGTCAAGGCGGGCCTGAAGGCGATCTACCTGAGCGGTTGGCAGGTGGCGGCCGATGCCAACCTGGCCGGGCAGATGTATCCGGATCAGTCGCTGTACCCGGCCGATTCGGTGCCGGCGGTGGTCAAGCGCATCAACAACACCTTGCTGCGCGCCGACCAGCTGCATCACGCCGAAGGCAACGATGACATCGACTTCCTGCAGCCGATCGTGGCCGATGCCGAAGCCGGTTTCGGCGGCGTGCTCAATGCCTTCGAACTGATGAAGGCGATGATCGAAGCTGGTGCCGCTGGCGTGCACTTCGAAGACCAGCTGGCCTCGGTCAAGAAGTGCGGCCACATGGGCGGCAAGGTGCTGGTGCCCACGCGTGAGGCGATCGAAAAGTTGAACGCCGCGCGCCTGGCCGCCGACGTGCTGGGCGTGCCGACGCTGCTGATCGCGCGCACCGATGCCGAAGCAGCCGACCTGCTCACCAGCGACGTGGACGCCAACGATCAGCCGTTCACCACCGGGCAGCGCACGGTCGAAGGTTTCTTCAAGACCCGCAACGGCCTGGACCAGGCGATCAGCCGCGGCCTGGCCTACGCGCCCTATGCCGATTTGATCTGGTGCGAAACCGGCAAGCCGGACCTGGCGTTTGCGCGCGCCTTCGCGCAAGCCATCCATGCCAAGTACCCGGGCAAGTTGCTGGCCTACAACTGCTCGCCCAGTTTCAATTGGAAGAAGCACCTGGACGATGCCACCATCGCCAGATTCCAGACCGAGCTGGCCAGCTACGGCTACAAGTTCCAGTTCATCACCCTGGCCGGGTTCCATGCGTTGAACCACAGCATGTTCCAGCTGGCGCACGGTTACGCCCGCAGGCAGATGAGTGCGTTTGTCGACTTGCAGCAGGCCGAATTCGAAGCGGCCGATCGAGGCTTCACCGCGGTCAAGCATCAGCGCGAAGTCGGCACGGGTTATTTCGACGCAGTGACGCAGGCGATTCAGCAGGGCCAGTCGTCCACCACCGCGCTGCGCGGCTCTACCGAAGAAGAACAGTTTCACGGCGACAAGGCCGCCTAGCCTGCAGCGGGCGGCCAGACATTCGCCACCCCGGGAGGGGGAGGGGCCCGGAAAACCGGGCCCCTTTTTTGACTGCAATACCCGTCATTTCGTCTCTTCGCCTGTGAGAAAGAGTGTGACCTGGTACTGAACAAGGGGGTCCTGTAGGATTTGTCCATGGGCTAACGTTGTAGGCCGGCCTAAGGAAACTGGATGACTTGCCACAACTCCACAGGCGCAGTCGAGCCGACGGGAAGCGTTGCCAAAACGCTTTCGGACGGGCTGCACGCGTCGATGACTGCCGAGGAACTTGCATTTTTCGCGCGTTTTGGCCGGCTGCGCGACCTTGCCGCGGGCCAGGCGCTGTTCGAGCGCGGCGCGATCGGCACGCAGATGTTCATCGTGGTCAGTGGCCAGATCGACCTGGATTTCGGCGAAGACCTGATGCTCAAGCATCTGGGCCCGGGCGAGTTCTTTGGCGAGCTCGGCCTGCTGATTGGCGACCATGCGCGCAGCGCGGGCGCCAGTGCGTCGATGGACAGCCGCCTGATCGAACTGGCACACGACGATTTCCGGCGCCTGGTCGACCACGACCCGTCGATGGTGGCGCATTTCCTGCGCCGTTCCATCGTGCGTGTGGTCAATAACGAACAATTGCTGATCCGCCAGCTGCGCCGCCGCAACCATGACCTGGAAGCGGCGCTGGACAACCTCTACGTCACCTCGCACCAGCTCAACCATACCGAAGAGCTCAGCCGCACCGACGAGCTGACCGGGTTGCACAATCGCCGCGGCCTGGCGCTGTATCTGCAGGAATGCCGCCGCGCCGGCAACGTGCCCGGCGTTGGCCTGATCCTGATCGATTGCGACCGCTTCAAGCGCATCAACGACGAATTCGGTCATCTGGCCGGCGACCGTGTGTTGCAGAACGTGGCGCACGCATTGCGGTCGGTCATCGCCGAAGGCGATCTGGCCTGCCGGCTCGGGGGCGACGAATTCTGCGTGCTGGTGGCGCAAGGCACGCGCGAGCTGGTGCACCACATCGGCGAATGCATCGTGCGCGCGGTGGAAGCGCGGCTGTGCAACGGACCGAGCGAGCAAGGCTGCTCGGTCAGCGTCGGCTTGTGCATGATCGATGCGGATGCGGCCTGGAACGATTGGTACACCCTTGCCGACAGCGCCCTGTACGAAGCCAAACGGCAGGGCGGCAACGTGCTGGCCATGCACGATGCGATCGCATCGGCGATCTCGCCGCCGCCCGGTACCACGCCCGATTCGGGCCATCGTTAAGTCATGAGCGCCCGCAACGCACGCAAGGACGCGTCGTCGGAGGTTATCCAGGCACCACGTCTGCGCACCTTGCTGTTGACCGATCTCTGCGACTCGACCGCGCTGGTCGAACGCATCGGCGACAACGCCGCCGCCGCCCTGTTCCGCGAACACGACCGCCTGGTGGTCAAGCTGCAGCAGCACTGGCGCGGCCGCCTGATCGATCGTTCCGACGGGCTGTTGTTGTTGTTCGATCGCCCTATCGACGGCCTGGGCTTCGCGCTGGATTACGCGCGCGGGCTCAAGGCCATGAGCGATGCCCATGCCCAGCCGCTGTGCGCGCGGCAAGGGTTGCACGTGGGCGAGGTGCTGACCTGGCGCAACAGCGACGAGGCGGTGAGCATCGGCGCCAAACCGCTGGAGGTCGAAGGCCTGGCCAAACCGACTGCCGCACGCCTGATGTCGATGGCACGCCCGGGGCAGATCCTGATCTCGGCAGTCGCCGAATCGCTCACCCACCGCGCTGCGCGCGAACTGGGCGACCGCGTCGAACGCATCCTGTGGAAATCCCACGGCCGCTGGCGCTTCAAAGGCGTCCCCACGCCGATGGAAATCTACGAAGTCGGCGAAATCGGCCTGACCCCGTTACGCGCCCCGAAGAACTCCACCAAAGCCTGGCGCGATGTCCCGCTATGGCGGCGGCCGGCGGCGTTGGCGACGGAGCTTGCGGTGATTCTTCTGACCACGGGTATCTTGTGGTTATTCGGGCGACCGCAGCCGGCAATTGCATTTGCCGAACGTGATTGGGTAGTGGTGGGCGATCTCCACAACCTCACCGATAGCGTGACGCTGGATGAGCCGCTGCAGCAAGCGCTGCGGCTCAGCTTGCAGCAGTCAAAGCACGTCAATCTGATTTCTGAAAAACGTGCGCATGACATGCTGGAGCTGATGAAACAAAGCGATCGCACCAAGGTGGATCGGGCGCTTGGTGCGCAAGTTGCAATGCGGGCTGGCGCCAAGGCGCTGATATTGCCGAGCGTTGCAGATATCGGGGGCAACCTCCGCTTCACGGTAGAGGTGATCGATCCAACCACCCAGGCGACGGTCTACATGTATAAAGCGGAAGGCCGCGGGCAGCGTTCGTTGCTCACCTCCGTGGATACAGTGAGTTCGAACCTGCGCGAAGGGCTTGGGGAAACGCTGGCTTCCATCAAGGCAAACTCCGCGCCGTTGCCGCGCGTCTCCACCGCGAATATGGATGCCCTGAATGCCTATGCGCTAGCCCAGCGTGAGTTCGGTGTGGGCCATTATTTGCGCGCCCGGGATTACTACCTGCGCGCCGTGGAACTGGATCCGACATTCGCTTTGGCAAACGTCGGGGTCGCCCGCTGCTATTTCTATCTCGAAAACACGTCTACCGGTTTGCCTTATCTCGAAAAGGCATTGAGTCTGCGGGCAAAATTGCCTCCGCGCGAGCAGGTCTATCTCGACGCCTGGTATGCGCAGATCAAGGATCCGGCAAATGCCTACGAGAAGTGGATGCAGATGGCAAACCTGTATCCAGACGATTTTGCCGCAGCCGAAAACACCGCCTATGCGTTAGAAGTGCGTAACCGCTACAAGGAAGCGCTGGTCTACGCCAAGCGGGCAGCGGCATCGCGTTACGATTTCGACCCGCTGTCGTTGGAGATGGTCGGGCGTATGCAATTGGCGTTGGGAAAGACCTCCGAGGCGCTAGGGACATTTCGTTCCGCCAGGGCCGCGGGGCTGGCGTCTGCGGCCGTGTGGGAAGCAGTGACCTTGGCGGTCCTGAACGATTTCCCGGCAGCCCATGCGATCTGGCCGGCGGAGGGGCGTCTGGACGTTGCCTACTTCGATCAAGTGTCCATCTATATCGACGAACACCGCAGGGAGCAGGCGTTGGTGGAGATGGCGCGAATCTCCGACTCGATCGACCATGCCTCCTCGCGGTACCAGCAGTCACTGGTCGCCAAAGCATCGGCGCAATATGCGCAAGGCAAGCATGCAGACGCGCTGCAAACCATCGATGCAGCGGTGCCGGCGGCATTGTCGAGCGTTGCCAAAAGTGACGAGGGTGTCGCACAGCGAAGTGATGCCGTTGTTGCTGCATCGCTTGCCCTCATTGGGCAGCGGATGGGCCATGCCGCTGCTGCCAAGTCGGTACTGCGCGCGCTGCTGGCCAAGCCGGAACTGGCCAGGATGCCGTCTGTTGCCGAGCTCGTCGTACTTCTGCAGGCGCGCATGGCTCTTTTGGAGGGGCATGCCCAGGAGGCGATCAAGTTGCTGGAGCCAGGCCTTGATGGAAATGAAGCCTACCAGTACCACGTGGTCCTCAAAGAAGCCTATACGGCACTCGGGGATTCACGCGCTGCCGCCAGCGAGAAGACGTGGCTGAAAAATGCACATGGCAGAGCCTATGCAGAGTTCGGTGGATGCGGATGGTGCCAGCAGCCGATGAACGTTTTCGATGCGGCGATGGCTGACGGCAAGTAACGCAAGACTACTTGCCGTCGCTACATCATTTCTTGAGTTGCGGTGACGAACCCAATGGCACGTTCAGGCGAATCGGCTGCATATTGACCGAGGACGTCAGGCTGGCATGAATTTCGTCACGTGCCTGCGCAATCGTGTCTTTGTCGGCCAATGCATCGACCTTGAGCTGGGAAGCCATGAGCTCGGCGTCCTCCGAGGGATAACCGACCTGCAGCAAGGCAGCCTTGGGATCCTTTTTGAACAGGTCACGGAATGCATCGTCGGTGGCCAAGAGGTCAAGAAGCTTGTGAGCGACCTCTGGTTGCAGCGGAGCTGGGCGTTTGTCGTTCTCGGTCATGCTCATCAACGGTAGGGAATCTTCAAGAAATCTAATTCCAGACCGCTAGAAGATCAATCTCGATGATGAGCGTTGGATCATGTTGGTGAGGCGCTGTGCAGTTGTCTACGTTGAACCCAGGGAATCGGTAGAGATCGACCTTATCGGCCTATGTGCAGGAGGAGCGGGTACCACGCGCTCCAGGCATTGGGTTGCGCTGGCGCCTCATCTGGATGCGGAACGTCTACTCACCGAGGATGAAGTGCTCCTATTGGGCCGAACCAGCCCGAGCCAATGGCTGCATCAAGGACTCCTCGGGGACAGCTCGGTTGTGGAGTCATTGTTGGAAAAAGGACTGCTGTTGGCGGGCGAGCCGAATCCCAGCCTGACACACGACCGCGATGAGATTCAGCGGAAAAGCCAGTGGCATCCATTGGCCGCGACGTATCACGCGTTCACCCGATGGAGCAATGTTGACTCGGCCAGGGCTGCCAGGGATGCGGGCGCCGATACGTCGGCAGCGTTGTTGTCGACGTTCGGTCCGCCACCGCCAGAGCAGATCGTACGGGGCAGTGACGGACAGGTCGCGCTCCTGCGAGGTTCCGATGTCTATCTCGACAAGGTGCTGCGGAAGCGGACAACATGCCGGAACTTCGATGCCCAGGCTTGCATGGAGTTTGACGTTTTCTCAAAGATCATCGAGCGCACCTTCGCTGCGAATGCAGTGCTGCAGGCAGATGCCGATACCGTCTTTCTAAAGCGTTCTAGTCCGTCGGGCGGCGGCCTGCATCCGCTGGACGCCTATCTACTCATCAAGAACGTCTCCGGCGTTATCGACGGGGTATACCACTACCTTCCGATCGATCACGCGCTGGAGCCATTGGACACCCAGGTACCGGATCTGGAGGGCGTGGCGTTGAAGATCCTGGCCGGACAGGACTGGTTTTCCGGCGCGCAAGTGATTGTGGCGCTGTGTCCCCGCTACTACCGCAACTTCTGGAAGTATCGCGCGCACGCAAAGGCCTATCGCGCACTCGCATTGGAGGCAGGTCATTTTTCCCAGACACTCTACATGGCAGCCACAGATGTAGGGCTAGGCGCATTTGTGACCTGCGCGATCAATGAGGTGCAGGTTGAGGACCTGCTTGGGCTGGAGCCCATCATGGAGGGTGTGATGGCGATCTGTGGATTTGGCGTACGTGGCGAGGTCATGAAGACCATGGAACTGGACCCCAATCACGAGGTGTGGGCAGGTCACTAGCCGGAGTCGAGTCGCATGGGAATGGCGGCAAATCGGAGCACGTAAGCTTTGCAGGAAGTGGCGAGCCACTCAGTAAAGAGTTGCCCTTCGCTATGGATGGTGACGGCTTTGCCCCGGCGATTGGCTAGGGATGCTCGCGCATGACGCCATCGACGTCGCGAATCAGCGGATGGGCGTGCTCCGCCAGTGGCGCACCCGGAACCTCATCCACCGATACCCCGTGGGACCAGTTGGGTGGAGCGATGGCGATGTAGCGGGCGAAGCCACCCGTGCCGCCTTCGGGTTTTGCAAAGCCAATAGCGATCAGGGCGCCGGACGGTGGCACCTGATCGAGATGTGCCACGCCTTCGGCCTGGGCAAAGTTGTGGTGGAGCAGCCACTGTTCGCCTTCTAGGGTGTCGGTCGTATCGGTGTCCAGCGGTTCATGGCCGTGGAACAGGATGTGCCGCTGCAGATGCAGATATTTCAACGCGGCCAGGCTGACACCGGGGAAAGGTTTTTCGGCAAAGCGCTGGGTCTGGTTCCAGCGCTTGTACCAGTCGGAGCGGAACATCACCACCGAGCCCTCCGGAATAGGCCCATAGGTTCGCTCCCAGGCGGTGACGTCGGCGACGCTGGCGTGGTAGCCGGGGTCTTTTTCGACTTTTTCGTGGATATCGATGACCACCAGCGGGCGCACCGCGTAGGTGGCCGGAAGGTCGCTGATCGTGGCGCCTTTGGGATTCCAGTGGGCCGGTGGATCCAGCTGCGTGCCGTACTGGTCGGTGCTCAGTTCGTAGGCGGTGGCGACGAAGCCGTGTGCGTCATAGCGGAATTGTTCGCCTTGGGCGGCAAACCCGGGCAAGGTTTTGCCCGCCACTGCAGGCTTGAACTTGGCTGGCGCGAAGCCGGGCCAGACCGGCTGTGTCGGGGAGAAGGCATGGGTCAGATCGATATATTTGGCCTGCCGCAGACTCTGCTGATAGAGCTGCCACAACTGCAGGTCTGGCACTGGGGTCGCGGCCGTAGCCGAACCGAGCGAAACGGCAAGCGACAATGCGGTGGCTAAGCGAAGCAATGGCGACATGTCAGGTCTCCGGTAAGGGATTCTGCATGCTAGCTGAGTGCGCAAGCGCCGCGCAGCGGTGACACCGGACGCCGGTCAGTGATGACGCATGGGCAGCGATGGACGCACGACCGTGCGCCGGCGCAGCGGCCCGACGATCCGGCGTCATCTGCCTTCGACGCGTCGCTGCAGTGTTGCGCACTTGCAGATGTTCCTACGGGGCGATCGACTGTGAAACTTGCACTTGCATCAGCCGGTTGTATTGCTAAAACGATGAACCGGCGACTGGAGGTCGCCGGTCACGCCGATGTTGTGGCCGATGCCGCCACGTGCGAGCTACTGCCGAATCGCCTGCGTATGTGTCTTCAACGCATCGGGCAGGCCGTTGATCTTGTCTGCGCCCTCCGGGACGGTGATGCTGGAGCCGTCGAAGTCTGCGCCGATCGGTTGCGCGCGGCCGCCCAGGCACTGGCTCAGGAAACCTTCGGTAACCGCGCTGAATGCCTTGATATTTTCTGGACGCTGGAAGCCGTGGCCTTCGTCGGGGAACAACACGTAGGTCACCGGAATGTTCTTGGCCTTCATCGCGTTGACGATCTGGTCGCTCTCGGCCTGCTTGACGCGCGGGTCGTTGGCGCCCTGGCCGATCAACAACGGCTTGCTGATCTTGTCGACATGCGTGAGCGGTGAGCGCTCGGTCAGCCATTGCTTGCCTGCGGTGGTAGCCGGGTCGCCCATGCGCTTGGTGAACTGCTTGTACTGGCCTGCCCAATACGGCGGTATGGTGCCGAGCAGCGTGTTGAGGTTGACGGGACCGACCAGATCCACACCGCACTTGAAGACATCGGGGGTGAAGGTCAGGCCAACCAGCGTGGCGTAGCCACCATAGCTGACCCCAAGGATGGCGACTTGGTCGGGCGTAGTCACACCCTGCTTGACCGCCCATTGCACGCCATCCAAAAGATCGTCGTGCATCTTAGCTGCCCATTCGCCATTACCGGCATTGATGAAGGCCTTGCCGAAGCCGGTGGAGCCGCGGAAATTGACCGAAAGCACTGCGTAGCCGCGATTGGCCATCCATTGCTGGAACCTGCCATAGCCGTAGCTGTCGCGTGCCCACGGGCCGCCGTGCACGAACAGCACCAGCGGTACCGGCTTGTCGGCCTTGCCGTCGTGATTGGCGTCGGCTTCAGCGGGCAGGGTGAGGTAGCTGACCAACTTGAGGCCGTCGCGTGCAGTCAGTTCCTGCGGCCACATCGGTACCAGCGGCTTGCCCTCCAGCGCAGGCCGTGCGGAGAACAGCTTGGTCAGCTTGCCGCCATCGGCGCGATCGTAGCGGTAGTAAGTCAGTGGCGTTTCTGCTGCCGAATAGCCGACGATCCAGATGCGGTCGTCGAGCGTACGTGCGGCAACGCTGGCATCGCCTGCGCCCAGGGATTTGAGTTTCTGCAGGTCTGCCGCAACGTCGGTATCCAACGCCTTCCACTCCTCGCGCAGGTAGTCGGTCGATACCGCCTGCACCACGCCGGTCCTGGGGTCGTTCAAGGTGGCGCCGACGTCGGCGCGCGGGCTTTCGAACAACAGCGTGCGTGCATTGCTGGCGGTGTCGATGGCGTACAGGGCGGCGGTATCGCGATTGCGCGAATCCTGCATGTAGAGCGTCTTGCCGTCGTCGGTCAGCCCGTCGGGCAAGGTGTTGGTGACATCTTCGAATGGAATGCGGTCCACAGGCTTCCAGCCCTTGCCATCGGGTACCAGCAGTTCCCGGCCGGCGTCCTCGGTGGCACGCGTGGCGTAACGCAGCTGGAAGTTTCCATCCAGCAGATAGGAGTCCAGGCTGTCGGTGTTCTTCTGCACCAGGGTGCGCTTGCCCGAGGCCAGCTCCACCCGGTACAGGTCGTGCCACTTGGCGTCGCGGTCGTTCATGCCGACCATGATGGTGTCCGGATGCTGCGCGCTGACGCGGTACACCTCGGCATTGGTCTTCTTGAACGGGGTCAGGTCCTTGCTGCTGCCATCGGTCAGGTTGACCGAGAACAGATGGAAGTCTTCATCGCCGCCGGTGTCGCGCAGATACAGCAGCGTGTTGGATTGGTAGGTCCAGAAATAGGAGCGGATGCCACGCGCAGTGTCCTTGGTGATGGCGCGCGCCTGGTCCGGTGCATCCACTGGCGCCACCCAGACATTGAGTACGCCATCCAGCGGTGCGACCCAACTGAGATACTTGCCGTCCGGGCTGATGCTGACATTGGCGCGCTCGGGATTGCCGAACAGCGCCTCGCGGGTGATCAGTTCAGGGGGCGCCGTGGGCGCTGCCGCTGCGGCGGATGCTGGCGGTGTGGCCTTGTCGGGTGCGGGAGCGGTCTTGTCGCTGCAGGCAGACAGCGCCAGCAGCATGCTGGAAGCAAGGAGCAAACGTTGCATGAAGCCTCCGGTGGCTAGACGGCCAGTCCGGCCGAGTGCCCACGCTAGGGGCGGCGCCTGCGCCAGCGGACGTGCCGTTGGTCACGCTCCCATGCGGCACTACGCAGATGCGGACACAAATTCCACCAGGGCGACACCGTCGGCCACCAGATCGCCCTCGGCCACCAAGTAGGCCTTGACCATGCCGTCGCCGGGCGCGTGCAGGGTGTGCTCCATCTTCATCGCTTCCAGCACCACCAGCGCCTGCCCGCGGGTGACCGGCTGGCCCACCGCCGCCGCCAGCGACACGATGCGCCCGGGCATCGGCGCCGTCAGGCCGCCGGCCTCGTGCGCGGGCTGGTCCGCGTTCTCCAGCGCATCGTGGTGGCGGAACATCGCACGCTGCGTGGAGCCGATCACGGTCACCGTATTGCCGTCGCGCAGAAGCTGCGCACGCCACTGCCGGCCATCCATGTCCACGCGTACGTCATGGTCGTGGGAGTGGTGGCGCAGGCGATGCGTCTGGCCGGCATGAGTGACCTGCCAGCCATCGGTGAGCCGACGCACGCCCAGCGTGCGATGTTCGCCCGCTGCCTCCAGCTGCACGCTGCGCGCCGCATGTGCGCCGATCCGCCAGCCGTCGGCGGTCTGCCATGGCGAAAACGGATCGGCAGGATCCGGCGCAGGCTGCAGCGCTGCCTCGGCGATCGAGACCGCAGCCAGGCACCACCAGGCATTCTCGGGGACGGTGGCGTCGGCAAACAGCGCAGCGTGTTCGCGCTCGATCAGCCCGGTATCCAGATCGGCCGATGCGAACGCGTGGGTGCGGATCAGGCGTGCCAGAAATGCGCTATTGGTGGTGACGCCTACCGCATGAACCTGTGCCAGCGCAGCGTGCATGCGTGCCAGTGCCGCAGGGCGGTCGACATCCCAGACGATGAGCTTGGCGATCATCGGGTCGTAGTAGGGGCTGATGCTGTCGCCTTGCTCCACGCCCGCATCGATGCGCACGTGCGCGCTGGCGGCAGGCAACTGCAGCTGGCGCAAGGTGCCCGTGGAGGGCAGGAAGCCGCGCTCGGCATCTTCGGCATACAGGCGCGCTTCCAGCGCATGCCCATGGATGCGCAACTCGTGCTGGCGGCGTGGCAGCGGCGCGCCTGCGGCAACCTGCAGTTGCCACTCGACCAGATCGGTGCCGGTGATCAATTCGGTCACCGGGTGCTCCACCTGCAGCCGGGTGTTCATTTCCATGAAATAGAAATCGCCCTCCGGCCCGGCGATGAATTCCACCGTTCCCGCGCCCACGTAACCCACGGCGCGTGCGGCATCGACCGCTGCCTTGCCCATCGCTGCGCGGCGCTCCTCGGTCATGCCGGGCGCGGGCGCTTCTTCCAATACCTTTTGATGGCGGCGCTGTACCGAGCAGTCGCGCTCGAACAGGTACACCACCTCGCCATGGGTATCGCCGAAGACCTGGATCTCGATATGGCGCGGGCGCTCGACATATTTTTCCACCAGCACATGGGCATTGCCGAACGCCGACTGCGCTTCGCGCTGGCAGCTGGCCAATGCATCCTCGAATGCGGCGCTGGCATCGACCCGGCGCATGCCCTTGCCACCACCACCGGCGCTGGCCTTGATCAGCACCGGGTAGCCAATCGCATCGGCCTGCGCACGCAGGAACGCCGGTGCCTGTTCGTCGCCGTGGTAGCCCGGCGTCAGCGGCACGCCGGCGCGTTGCATCAATGCCTTGGCCGCGCTCTTGTCGCCCATCGCGCGGATCGCAGCGGCCGGGGGCCCGATGAACACGATGCCGGCCTGCGCGCAGGCGTCGGCAAAGACCGCGTTTTCCGAGAGGAATCCGTAGCCCGGGTGGATCGCCTGCGCACTGGTGAGGCGCGCTGCCTCCAGGATCGCTTCGCCACGCAGATAACTCTGCTGCGCAGGCGCCGGACCCAGATGCACCGCTTCATCGGCCAGGCGCACATGCCGCGCATCACGATCGGCATCCGAATACACGGCCACCGTGGCGATGCCGAGCGTGCGACAGGTGGCGATCACCCGGCAGGCGATCTCGCCGCGATTGGCGATCAGGATCTTGTCGAAGGGGCGTTGCGCTGCGGTGGCGACGGGGTCGTGCTGTGTCATCGGGTCGGTCTCTGCACATCGCCATCGTGGCGGTGGTCGCGCGCATGAGCGCAGGTGGATGTCGTGCTGCGCTCAGTCAGTGCGATGTCTGTATTCCATGCTGCCGGCATGCGTTGCGCTGTGTTTGACCGCAGCGCACGTAGACGCATACGCCGGCACATGCAACGCTGGCCAACGGTCGTGCTCACATGCGGAACACGCCAAAGCGCGTCGGTTCGATCGGCGCATTCAACGCTGCTGACAAGCCCAGGCCCAGTACGCGCCGGGTATCGGCCGGGTCGATGATGCCGTCGTCCCACAGGCGTGCGCTGGCGTAGTAGGGGTGGCCTTGCTGTTCGAACTGCGCGCGGATCGGCGCCTTGAACGCGTCTTCTTCTTCGCCCGACCATGTCCCGCCCTTGGCCTCGATGCCGTCGCGGCGCACCGTCGCCAACACGCTGGCAGCCTGCTCGCCGCCCATGACGCCAATGCGTGCGTTCGGCCACATCCACAGAAAGTTCGGCGAATACGCGCGGCCGCACATGCCGTAGTTGCCGGCACCGAACGAGCCGCCGATCACCACGGTGAACTTGGGTACCTTGGCGCAGGCCACCGCCATCACCAGCTTGGCGCCGTCCTTGGCGATGCCGCCGTGTTCGTACTTGCGCCCGACCATGAAGCCGGTGATGTTCTGCAGGAACACCAGCGGAATGCCGCGTTGTGTGCACAGCTCGATGAAGTGCGCGCCCTTGAGCGCGGACTCGGAAAACAGGATGCCGTTGTTGGCGATGATGCCCACCGGGTAGCCATGCAGATGCGCAAAGCCGGTCACCAGGGTGCTGCCGTAGCGCGGCTTGAATTCGTCCAGGCGTGAGTCGTCGACGATGCGCGCGATCACTTCGCGCACGTCGAACGGCTTGCGTGTGTCGGCAGGAATCACGCCGTACAGCTCGTCGGCGGCATGCCGCGGCGGCGCCGGCGTTTGCAGTGCCAGGGAAGCAGGCGGTTTGCGCCAGTTGAGCTGCGCGATGATGGCGCGGACGCGTGCCAGTGCCTGCAGATCGTTGTCGGCAAAATAATCGGCCACCCCGGAGATGCGCGTATGTACATCGGCACCACCAAGCGCTTCGGCAGTGACTTCTTCGCCGGTGGCCGCTTTCACCAACGGCGGGCCGCCGAGAAAGATGGTGCCCTGCTCGCGCACGATCACCGTCTCATCGCTCATTGCCGGCACGTACGCACCGCCGGCCGTGCAGGAGCCCATCACGCAGGCGATCTGCGGAATGCCGTTGGCCGACAGGTTGGCCTGGTTGTAGAAGATGCGCCCGAAGTGGTCGCGATCGGGGAATACTTCATCCTGCAGCGGCAAGAACGCGCCGCCGGAATCGACCAGATAGATGCATGGCAAGCGGTTCTGCTGCGCGATGTCCTGCGCGCGCAGATGTTTCTTCACCGTCATCGGGTAGTAGGTGCCGCCCTTGACGGTGGCATCGTTGGCCACGATCACGCACTCAACGCCAGACACGCGGCCGATACCGGCCACCACGCCGGCACACGGCACCTGGTCGTCGTACATGCCGTGCGCGGCGAGCGGTGCGATCTCCAGCAGGGCGCTGCCCGGATCCAGCAGCGCATCGATCCGGTCGCGTACCAGCAGCTTGCCCCGTGCGGTGTGCTTTGCCCGCGCCGCGTCGTTGCCGCCAAGCGCAGTCTGCGCCAGGGTGCGGCGCAAATCATCGACCACCACGCGCATTGCCGCGGCGTTGGCCTGAAAACTCTCGCCGCTGATCTGCAGCTGGCTGGTGATCACGCTCATGAGGGCCCCGTCAGGCGGTGCGTTCGAACAGTTCGCGGCCGATCAGCATGCGCCGGATCTCCGAGGTCCCCGCGCCAATCTCGTACAACTTGGCATCGCGCCACAAACGTCCGGTGGGGTAGTCGTTGATGTAGCCATTGCCACCCAGCACCTGGATCGCCTGGCCGGTCAGCCAGGTGGCCTTCTCGGCGGCATACAGGATGGCGCCGGCCGCGTCCTGGCGCGTGGTGCGCCCGGCATCGCAGGCACGTGCCACCGCATAGACGTACGCGCGGCAGGCATTGAGCCCGACGTACATGTCGGCCAGCTTGGCCTGCATCAACTGGAAGGTGCCGATCGGCTCGCCAAACTGCTTGCGCTCATGCACGTAGGGCAGCACCACGTCCATCGCCGCCGCCATGAGGCCCAGTGGGCCACCGGCCAGCACCACGCGTTCGAAATCCAGCCCGGACATCAGCACGCGCACGCCACCGTTGAGGGTGCCGAGCACGTTTTCGGCCGGCACTTCGCAATCGGTGAACACCAACTCGCAGGTGTTGGAGCCGCGCATGCCCAGCTTGTCGAGCTTCTGCGCGGTGGAAAACCCCGGCATGCCCTTTTCGACGATGAAGGCGGTGATGCCGCGCGCGCCGGCGTCCGGGTCGGTCTTGGCGTAGACCACCAGCACGTCGGCGTCGGGGCCGTTGGTGATCCACATCTTGTTGCCGTTGAGCACGTAGCGGTCGCCGCGCGCGTCCGCTCGCAGCTTCATCGACACCACGTCCGAGCCGGAGCCGGCCTCGCTCATCGCCAGCGCGCCCACATGCTCGCCCGTGCACAGCTTGGGCAGATAACGCTGCTTCTGCCCGGGCGTTGCGTTCTTGCGCAGCTGGTTGAGGCACAGGTTGGAATGCGCCCCGTACGAGAGCCCGATCGCGCCACCGGCGCGGGAGATTTCTTCCATCGCCACCACATGCGCCAGGTAGCCCATGCCACTGCCGCCGTATTCTTCTTCCACGGTCAGCCCCAGCAGGCCTTGCTCACCGAACAGACGCCACAGTTGCGACGGAAAGACATTGTCGTGATCGGCCGCCGCGGCGAGCGGGGCGATATGGTGGCTGGCGAACGCCGCAACGCTTTCGCGTAGCAGATCGATCTCTTCGCCAAGCTCGAAATTCAAGGACGGCACATGCATGGAGCAACTCCACAGGGATCGGGACGTGCCGGGTGGGGGCGGGCGGGCCGCGCGGCGTAAGCAGGCAGCCTAGCCGTCCCCGGAAAAAAAGTGAACTAAAATTCAACTATTGAACCCAGAATCACACCATGGCTTATCGACGCTCCGCCCTGATGGAAGAACGCCTGGCCGGCAACCGCGAACGCATCCTGCACGCGGCCCGCGCGCTGATCGCCGAGGGCGGCTACCGCAACGCCCCGATCACCGCGGTGGCGGCAGCCGCTGGCGTGTCAACCGGGCAGATTTATCGGCATTTCCCGTCCAAAGCCGAGCTTTTCGTTGAAGTTTTAAACGCGGCGGTGCAGCGTGAGATGACCATCCTGCGCGCCATTGCCACCACCGATGCCAGTGCGGCCGAGCGCCTGGGCACCGCCATCGCCACCTTCGTGCGACGCGCGCTGGCCGGTCCGGCGCTGGCATACGCCTTCATCGCCGAGCCGGTGGAAGGCGAAGTGGATGCCGAGCGCATCCGCGGCCGTCGCCTGTTCGGCGAGGTATTCCGGCAGTTGTTGGCCGAAGGCGTGGCCGCCGGAGAATTTCCCGAACAGTCACTGGATGCCGCAGCGGCCTGCATCGTCGGCGCATTCACCGAGGCCCTGGTCGGGCCGATCGCGCCCAGTCGCGGCGACCCGCAGCAAGGCGAACAGCTGGTGGAAGCGATCAGCGGCTTCTGCCTGCGCGCAGTGGGGGCGGCCAGGCAGGTCTGACACTGCGCTGACCGTGCATCCCGCCGTGCTGGATGGATGCTTATTGCTGTGCATATACTGTGCACGTCACCTGCCCGAGCACACCCATGGTCGCCGTCCTCAATCCCCTCTCCCTGACCGAGCGGTTGCGCGCGCCCGACCGCACCATTCTTTCGCCGGCAGCCATGGCCGGCCTGCTGGAGCTGTCGCAGCAGGAGCTGGCCGAGCTGGCCGGCGTGCATCGCAACAGCCTGCGCGTGCATCCGGAAAGCCCGCGCGTGCAGGAGGTGTTGCGCAATCTCTCGCGGTTGCTGGTGGCGATGGCGCAGATCCAGCCGGACGAACACCAGGTGGTGTTCCATCTGAAAAACACCCCGATCCCCGTCTTCGAGTTCGCCACCCTGCTGGAGGTGGTCAAGCAGGGACGCACCGACGATGCGTTGACCTACCTGCGTACCGTCGCCTCGGGGGCCGCCGGTTGAAGCTGAGCGCTCCGGCGCACTGCACGCTGTATCGCGCCTTCACTCCGCGCTGGGCCGCCGAACCGCTGAGTGGTGCCGGTGCGGCGCGCTCGGGCGGGCGCTTCAATCGTTTCGGTCAGCCGGCGCTGTACCTGTCGCTGCAACTGGACACGGCTGCGGCCGAATACGCACAGGCCGCCCCGTTCCTGCCGCCGTTCACGCTGGTCAGCTACGCGGCCGAGTTGCCGGCGCTGGCCGATCTGCGCCTGCTCGATGCCAGCTGGGACGCGCTCTGGGCCGACTGGACCGACGACTGGCGCAAGGCCCTGGTCACCAAGGTCGAGCCGGTGAGCTGGGTGCTTGGCGACCTGCTGCGTGAGGCGCAGATTCCCGGGGTGATCTTTCCCAGCCTGGCAGCGCCAGACGGGATCAACGTGGTGCTGTTCCTGGACATGCTGCAGCCCGAGCAGGTGCTGCGGGTGCTCGACGATGGCCGGCTGCCACGCGATGGGCGCAGCTGGGGCGATCCGCCGCCATAGTCGGCCGCGGTCTCAGCCCATCAGCAGGTGCGCGGCGCCAGCCAGCACCGGCACGGCGATGGCGGCCGGCAGCACCGCGCCACGCCGATAGGGCAGCAGCCACAGTGCCAACACCGCCGCGGCGGCAGTCAGCGTTCCCAGCCACAGTACCGGGCCGATGCCCCACCCCTGTGCGCGGACCGCCAGGCCAAAGGTGAGCAGCAGCAACAGCCAGCCGATGCTGCGCAACTGCCGCGTGCGCGCAGCGCCCAGGCTGCGGCCACGCAGCTCGTGCTGGTGTTTTTCCATCGCCAGGCACAGCGCCGCGAAGCCGGAAAAATTCAACGCCAGCAACAGCATCACGCTCATGCACTTTCCTGCAGCGGTACGCTGTTTTCCGCCGGGGTGGCGACCGTGGCACGCGCACGTCGGGCAGCCGCGGATTGCGGCGCTTTCCAGTGCTGCAAGCGCCAGCCGGCAATGCCCAGGCAGATACCCAGGCCCAGGCAGACCAGATCGACGCCGGCCAGCATCCATTGGCCGGCCGGCAGCGTCACGCCCAGATGCACATCGGTGGTGATCGCGTTGAGCAGCGGCACCAGCGCGAACAGGGCGCCGCCCAGGTACAGCTGCCAGCTCCACATCGCGCGGCGCGGCCAGACGAACGCAGCCAACAACGCGCTGGCCCAGGCGGCAAAGAACAGGTTCGCTTCCATCGCTGCGCGCGCTTCCAGCGCCACCGGCAAGAGCCGGTTTGCCCAGAAGAAGCTGGCAAAGGCAATCGGCAGCCCGGCCACGGTGCCGATGTTGAGCGCGTCCACCAGGCGCAATCCAAACCCGATGCGTCCGGCCTTCAGGTGCTTGGGGCGTTCCTTCACCGCCCACATCACCACGCCGCTGGCCACCATCAGGCAGCCAAGCAGGCCGGAAGCAAAAAACAGCACGCGCAGCCACGGACCGGCAAAATGCGCGATGTGCAGCCCCACCATCACCCCGCGCGTTTCGCTCGCGCCACCGGGCACGCCGCTGCGCTGCAGGCGCGCGCCGGTGAGGCCGTCGTACAGGATGGAGGGCGCGGTGCTGGACAGCTGCGCGGCCAGTTGGCTGACGCCGACTGCCGCATGCGCATCGTTGGGCAGCGACACCGCCACGTTGCCGATCTCGCCCCCGCGCAGGTCGCTGCGGGCGCGCACCACAAACTGTTCCAGCGGCAGCATGTGCGCTGGCGTGCCGGCCGCCTGCCGGGTGTCGGCCACGCGGTTGGCAGACTCGTCGTAAAAGCGCATCTCGTCGCTGGCGTAGCGTGCCTTGATGCCCCACGGCAGGTACATGAACATCAAGGTCACGATGCCGGTATAGGTGATCATCGCGTGGTATGGCAGCGCGGTCACTGCGCTGACGTTATGGAAGTCCAGCCACGAGCGCAGGCCCTTGCCCGGGCGGAACGTGAAAAAGTCCTTGAAGATCTTCTTGTGCGTGATCACGCCGCTGATGATGGCCACCAGCATGAACATCGCGCAGAACCCGACGATGTAGCGAGCCCACATCACCGGCAGGTAATGCAGGTCGAAGTGCAGCCGGTAGAAGAAGTCGCCGCCCAGCGTGTCGCGCGCGGCGATCTCCTTGCCGGTGGCCGGGTCGATGATGGCGTTGCCGTACATCTCGCGGCGGCTGGCCGGTTTGCCGTCGGCTGGCGCCGGGTTCTGCCAGTACATGCTGGCCACCGGCGTCCGCGCGTCCGGCAAGGTGATGTTCCAGCTCACTGCGTCAGCTGCATGGGTCTGCAGATACTGCTCGGCGCTGCGGACGGCGGCCTCGCTGCTCACCGTGGTGGTGGGCAGCTCCGGACGCATCCAGCGGCTGATTTCATCGCGGTAGTAACTGGCGGTGCCGCCCATGAAGATCAGCAGCAGCACCCAGCCGACCAGCAGGCCGGTCCAGGTATGCAGCCATGCCATCGACTGGCGAAACCCCTGCTTCATGCCGCTCCCCGCTGCAGCCAGGCCGCCAGCGCGAACATCAGCGCCGCCGGGACCGCGATTCCCGCCCAGGCCCGCCACACGCTGGCGGTGGCAAATGCCCACAGCGGCGCACAGGCGCACACCAGGATGCCGACCAGCATGCTGGTCAACACCGCTTCACTGCGCGGCATCGGCAGGACCAGGGCCAGCAACAGGTTGGTGGCGCTGGCCAGCGCATAACCGCCAACAATCGCGGCCAACGTGCGCGCCAGCACGCCCAGCCACGGGCGCCTGAACCAGGGAAGCGACAGGTGCGGGGCGCTGGACATCAGGCAAGCGTTGGAGGTGGCCGGTTTATTCGGCGACGAAGGTCAGCGTGCTGATGTGGTGCACCAGCGTCACCTGCTTGCCGGCGATCTCGCGCTTGACCGGCTCCTTGTTGTTCACCACCAGGATGTGGCGACCGGGGCGCAGCTTGGGCAGGGTGACCTGGCCCTTGGCGTCGGAGGTCAGCGTCTTCTGCCACTTCTGCGGGTCGATCACGGTGACCTCGGCCTTGGGCAGCGGCTTGTTGCGATACAGCACCGTGAGCGTGCTGCCGTTGGCGGTGGTGGGCACCAGTTCCAGATCCAGCTTGGCCGACGGGGTCGCGCGGCCGGCACGGGCGTAATAGCTCACGGTCTCGAAGCCGCCGGCTTCACCCTTCCACGGCTCGAACACGCTGTCGTCGCTCAACCAGGCATCGCCCGCGCCAGACAGAGGTGCAGTCAGGAACTCGCTGCCGCGTTGCAGTGCACCGGCCTTGCCGGCAGTACCGAACACGGTCGGCTTGACCACGCGCTTGATCTCGTCCTGGCCGTGATCGAGCGTTTCCTGCGCCGGCTCGCCGAAGAAGATGCGCACCGGGCCGCTGCCATCGCGTTCGATCCAGATTTCGTGGGCCTGGGCGGACAGACTGAGGCTGGCCAAGGCCAGGCAGGACAGCAGGAAGGATTTCATCGGGGCGACTCCTGGTAACGGACCGGGCGAGGCGGCAGGCGCGTCCCCGTGGATTGATGGGAATGATACGCAATTCCGTCGGACCAGACCAACGCGCCATGCGGCATTGCGGCAATTTGCCGGCAGGCGCGAGCGTGCCCGTGCGCAGGAACCATCTCCGGGTGGGGCACGCTGCACATTGGCTCCAATCACTGTCACGCACGCTGGTCAGACTGGCAGGAACTGTGCTCTATACTCCGGCGCTAGCAGAGGTCTTCGACCAACAGCCAGGGGTGAGCGCGTGCGGAATTACGACCTCGAGTTCCTGAAAAAATTCTCGATGGTGATCGGATTACTGGTAGTGATCACCCTGGGCCTGATCGCCCTGGCAGCGTATTTGCAACGCGCCATTCCCGACGAGGTCTCGCCGACTGCCGCCAAACGGGTGCAGCAGCGCATCGCGCCGGCCGGCGCGGTCTATGCCGGCACCACCGGTGCGGCGGCGCAGGCAGCCGCCCAGGCGGCAGCGCTGGCCAAGGCCTCATCGCAGTCGGCCTACGGTGGTACCACCGACGGCAAGACCATCTTCGACAACCTGTGCACCGCCTGCCACACCACCGGCGTGGGCAAGGCGCCGACGCTGGACCACTCGCACTGGGATGCGCGTATCGCCCAGGGCAAGGACACCTTGTACAAGCACGCGATCGAGGGCTACACCGGCCCGGATGGCGGCATCATGCCGCCCAAGGGCGGCAACCCGGCGCTGACCGAAGAACAGGTGCGTGCAACGGTGGACTGGATGCTGGGCAATCTGAAGTAAGGTCGCTGTGGGGAATCGCGGGGCGTGGTGTGCCGTTGGCGCTCCTGCACCGCAAATCGCCAGCGTTGTCCCTTGCTTGATCGGATGCGTCGCCTGCAGACCCTGGTGCGGGCAAGCGCAGCGGAGTGTCGATGCAGCACACTGGTCGCATCGCGTGTCCCTTAAAGAACACGCCTGGCGGCACGTCACTGCGGTTTGTTAGCCTGTTCCCGCGCTTCACCCTCTCGCGCCGCCTTCCGGGCGGCGCTTGCGTTTGATCCATCCCATCTGGAGTCGTTCGATGTCGCATCGCCCACTGCTTGTGCTCGGTCTGGCCGGTCTATTGGCGCCACTGCTTTGCAGCGCTGCAGACGGTGCCGCGCAGCGGCTCTCGATTGCCGACGTGCAGGGCGAGGACACCCGCAGCCCGTACGATGGCCGGGCGGTCGAGGTGGAAGGCATCGTCACGGCTGACACGCGGGCGGGCCTGGCCGGCCTGTTCGTGCAGCAGCCGGGCGTCGAGCCGCGGCGCTCGCACGGGCTGTTCGTCACCTGTGCCGGCAATGCCGAGGTGGCGGTGGGCGACCGCGTGCGCATCGTCGGCACGGTGCGCGAGGTCTCGGCAGGTGGCGACGCGAGTCTGACCACGCTGGAGGCCAGCAGTATCGAGCGGCTTGCCAGCGGCCAGCCGGTGCCGGTGCGCATGCTCAGCGGGCCGCCGGCCAACTGGGAAGCGCTGGAAGGCGAACACGTGCGCATCGCCGCGCTGACGCTCAACGGCAGCGATCGCCTGGACACCGACGGCGAGCTGGTTGCCGCGTTCGGTGGGCGGCTGTGGCAGCCGAGCGAAGTGGCGGCGGCCGGCACCCCGGCCTTCGCCCAGGTGGAGGCCGATAACGCGCGTCGCCGCGTGTTGCTGGACGATGCACGCAACGGGCGCAGCCCCAAGCAGGTGTCCTACCTGCCGGCCGATGCGGCGTTGCGCAGCGGCAGCCTGCTCAAGTCGGTCGATGGCATCGTCGATCAGCGCTACGACGGCCGGTACCGCATCCAGGTGCTCACGCCGCTGGCCGTGCCGGCCATGCCCACCGCAGTGGCGCCACAGGTGGGTGGCGACCTGCGCATCGCCTCGTTCAACCTGGAGAATTTCTTCAACGGCAATGGCCGCGGTGGCGGCTTTCCGACCAAGCGCGGCGCGCGCACGCACGAACAGTTCCAGGCGCAGCTGGCCAAGCTGGTCGCCACCATCGTGCCCTTGCGCGCCGACGTGGCCGCGCTGATGGAGCTGGAAAACGACGGCAGCGGCGCCGATACGGCGGTGGCGCAACTGGTGGCTGCGCTCAACGCCGCCGGCAAGGACAAGGATTGGCAGTTCGTCGATACCGGCAGCGGCCCGGGCGATGACGCGATCCGGGTCGGCATCGTGTATCGCAGCTCGCAGGTGACCCCGGTGGGCAAGCCGGCCACGCTGACCGGCGGGCCGTTCGAGAACCACAGCCGCGTGCCGCTGGCGCAGGCGTTCCGCAGCACGCGTGGGGCGACCTTCGTGGTGGTCGCCAATCACTTCAAATCCAAGGGCTGCGGCAATGCCAGCGGCGCCGACGCCGACCAGCAGGACGGCCAGGCCTGCTGGAACGCCACCCGCACCGAATCGGCCAAGCGCCTGCACCAATGGCTGCAGACCGACCCCACCGGCGCGCAGACCAGGCTGGCCGTGCTGCTGGGCGACTTCAATGCATACGCGATGGAAACGCCGATGCGCAGCCTACGCGCCAGCGGTTGGCAGGATGCGTTTGCGGTAGCCGGGGTGAAACAGCCTTACAGCTACGTCTACGACGGCATGAGCGGACGCCTGGACCACGCGTTGCTCAGCCCGGCCATGGCCAAGCAGCTGCGTGGCGCGGTCGAATGGCACATCAATGCCGATGCGATGGACGAGGCCGGCTATGCCAAGCGCAATCTGCCCGGCCCATGGCGCAGTTCCGATCACGACCCGGTATTGCTGGGCTTCTCGCTGTAGCGCAGGGCGGGGATCGATGTGGCGCGCGGTAAGCGCGCGTGCTGCTGCAATCCAGGGAGCGCGCTGCGGACGGCGTTGGCCTGGTCAGGGCAGCGGACGAGCTCGGGTCTGGGTGCAACCGGCGAGTGGGGCGGTGGCAGTCGCCGCCACGCCGCAGGCGCGTTCTGCGGCGACGTGGTGCGAGGGCCTGCAAGCGCTGATCAAGCAGCTTGGGCATATTCGTAACCTGGCAAGCTTCCCCGGCGAGCCGCTCCGGCACATCGCGCTGTCGCGGTGATCGCTCCTGCCGCTAGCGCGCGCAGTTTCCGTGTCGGCGCCGCAGCCGCAGATTCACCAGGTGGGTGCTTGCCAGCAGCAGGCTGCCGACGACGGTGATCGGTGTTTCCCACGCGCCGGCCAGACCGCTCGCGCCGAGCACCAGCCCGGTCAGCCCGCAGATCGCCAACATCCACACCAGTGGCGGCAGCGCGTGCCGGCGGTGGGTGCTCCACAACGCGTAGCCGCTGAGCGGTACCGCCGCCGTGGCAAACACCACATGCACCCATTCGGCCCGGCTCCAGGCGCCCAGCAGTGGCAGCGCGGCGGCCAACAGCGGCAGGGCAAGGCAATGCAGCAGGCACAGCCCGGACAAGGCGATGGCCGAGCTGTCCAGCAGGGAAGCGGTGGCGCGCATCTACGGTGTCCTGTCGGCAAAGTGTTATATAGTAACACTCCATCTCAGCCAGGCCTTCAGGATGTCCCTGTCCCCCAAGCGTGATTCGCGTCTGCCCGTCACCGTATTGTCCGGCTTTCTGGGCGCCGGCAAGACCACCTTGCTCAATCGCATCCTGCATAACCGCGAGGGCCTACGCGTGGCGGTGATCGTCAACGACATGAGCGAGATCAACATCGATGCGCAGCTGGTGCGCGAGGGCGGCGCGGCCCTGCGGCGCACCGAAGAGACGCTGGTGGAATTCAGCAATGGCTGCATCTGCTGCACCCTGCGCGACGATCTGCTGCAGGAAGTGCGGCGGTTGGCCGAACACGGCGGCTACGACTACCTGCTGATCGAATCGACCGGCATTGCCGAGCCCATGCCGGTGGCGGCCACCTTTGCGGTACGCGACGCCGACGGTTCCAGCCTGTCGGATATCGCCCGTCTGGACACCATGGTGACCGTGGTGGATGGCAGCCGTTTTCTGCAGGACTTCGGCTCGGCCGCCACGCTGGCCGACCTTGGCCAGCAAGCCGGTCCGGACGACACGCGCGGGCTGGTGCAGTTGCTGGGCGAGCAGGTGGAGTTCGCCGATGTGTTGGTGATCAGCAAATGCGATCGCATCGACGCGCAGCAGCTGCAACGCCTGCGCGCGGTGCTGCGTGCGCTCAATCGCGAGGCGGCGATCGTGGATGCGGCCCATGGCAATGTGCCCTTGCAGCAGCTGCTCGATACCCGGCGCTTCGACTTCACCCGCGCGCAGCTGGCGCCGGGGTGGATGCAGGAACTGCGCGGCCAGCACACACCGGAGACCGAGGAATACGGCATCAGCAGCTTTGTGTACCGTGCGCGCCGGCCATTCCACCCGCAGCGCTTCGCGCGCATGGTGGGCAGCGGTCTGCCGCAGGTGATTCGCAGCAAGGGATTCTTCTGGCTGGCCAGCCGGATGGACTGGGTGGGCGAATTGTCCAGCGTCGGTGGCGCCACCCAGACCACTGCGGCGGGCTTCTGGTTTGCCGCACGCCATCGCGTGGATGCGCAGGCGATCGGCCAGCCACAGCAAACCAGCATCACCCCGTTGCCCTACACCGATATCGGCTGGCAGCGGCAACAGACGCACTGCTGGAGCGCGCCGCTGCCGCAGCTGCACGAAGTGGGGGACCCCAACGAATATGCCGCCATGCAGCGGCTCTGGCACCCGCTGTGGGGCGATCGCCGCCAGGAGCTGGCGGTGATCGGCGTGGACATGGATGCACCGCGCACACGCGCGGCGCTGGATGCCTGCCTGCTCAGCGACCAGGAGCTGCGCCAGGGTCCGGCACACTGGCAGCTGCTGGATGACCCGTTCCCGCACTGGGAGCGCTAAGCCCGGCGTGCTGACGCATGACGCGCACGGCCATCGTGCACGTCATAAGGCCACGACGCGCTGCGTCAGCGTGATCCCCACGCGATCATTGCGATCGCCACCACCGCCAATGCCAGGCCCACGCGGGTCCAGCGTGTGGTGCGTTCGCCAAAGACCAGCATGCCGACCAGCGCGCCGAGCACCACCACACCGATGTTCATCGTCGCAAACACCGTGGCAGGGCTATGCGCCAGGTGTTGATGCGCACGCACGTAGAACAGGATGTTGCCGAAGTTGAGCACGCCCAGCAGCAGGCCGGCGGCGATGCTGGGCAGGTGCAGGCGATGACCCCGGCGCAGCCGCAGCACCTGCGCGCACAGCAGCAGCGCAAAGGCAAGCGCAAAGCACAGCGTCAACGCAGTGAGCGAGGGCGTGCCCGACAGCGCGATGGTCTTGAGCAACACATCGATCAGCGCAAAACCGGCCCAGACACCCAATAGCCACGGCCATGCGCGTGCCTGCACCACCGGTTCCGACACAGGCTCGACCGCAGGCGCTGCGCGCGGGCGCTGCACGATGCCGACGATGGCCAACAGGCCGATGCCCAGGCCTGCCAGTTTCCAGACCCCGGCGTGCTCGCCGAACACCGTGAATGCGGCTGCAAGCGACAGCAGCAACGACAGCCGCTGGGCCACATCGGTACGCACGATTCCGGCCACCCGCACCGAGCGCGCCAACACCAGGAAAATGCCTGGCAACGCGACTGCCAGCCCTAGCAGCGCGAGCCACGGCGTGCCGGGTGCATGCAGGCTGGCGAACGACGGTTCGAGCAGTCCCACGGCCAGCACGCTGGCGGTGGCGTAGTTCCAGGTGATGGCCTGAAAGACGTCGATGTCGCGACGCGGTGCGAGCTTCAACAACACCGACACCAGGACACTGCAAATGACGGCAAACAACAGAAAATGCATGGGCAACGCAACGAAGTGTGCAGGCAGGGCGATGAACGCGGCCGGCGGGGCGGCTATTATGAGGCCATGTCCAATCCCCCATTCCCCACCGAATCCGCAGCGCTGACGCTGAGCGGGCCTGTCGGTCCGCTCGATGTCGCGGTGGATCTGCCCGACGCGGACGTGGCCGTGCAACCGGTCACCGCCATCGTCTGCCACCCGCTCTCCACCGAGGGCGGCAGCATGCACAACAAGGTCGTCACCATGGCCGCACGCGCGCTGCGCGAGCTCGGCATCACCGTGGTGCGTTTCAATTTCCGCAGCGTCGGTACGTCTGCCGGTGTGTTCGATCATGGCGATGGCGAGCAGGAGGACCTGCGCGCAGTGGCCGAGTGGGTACGCGCGCAGCGCCCGGACCACACGCTGTGGCTGGCCGGTTTCAGCTTCGGCGCGTATGTGTCGTTGCGCGCTGCCGGAGCGCTGGCGCCGCAGGCGTTGATCTCGATCGCGCCGCCGGCCGGGCGGTGGGATTTCAGCGACATGCAGCCGCCGGCGCAATGGCTGGTGATCCAGGGCGATGCCGACGAAATCGTCGACCCGCAGGCGGTGTACGACTGGCTGGATACGCTGGAGCAGCAGCCCGAGCTGGTGCGCATGCCCGACACCAGCCACTTCTTCCACCGCAAATTGATCGACCTGCGCGGTGCGATCCAGCATGGTGTCCGGCGCTGGCTGCCGGCCGCCGTCTGACCGCGGCATGGACCACGCGTATCGCCTGGCGATGCGCCGTTGAGCGGGCAGGGCAGCAGCCGGCCTGCGGAGAACGCAATGAGTGAGATGACCCCGTCGCAGCGCTACGCCGCCGGCGTACAACGTGGCGACTGGCGTGCCGATCCTGCCCAGCAGGCGGCGCTGGCGGAACTGGACCGTATCCACGAGGCGCTGGTGGACAGCGCGCAGGATGGCTGGCTGGACCGGCTTTCGGCCTTCTGGAAGAAACCCGAGCCGGTGCGCGGCCTGTACTTCTGGGGCGGAGTCGGCCGCGGCAAGACGTTTCTGGTCGATCTGTTCTACGACGGCCTGCCGATCAAGCAGAAGTACCGCACCCATTTCCACCGCTTCATGCGCGGCGTGCACGAGCAGCTGCGCGAGCACGCCGGGCAAAGCGATCCACTGGCCAAGATTGCCCAGCAATGGCGCGAAAACCTGCGCGTGCTGGTGCTGGACGAATTCTTCGTCACCGACATCGGCGATGCGATGTTGCTGGCGCGCCTGCTCGAGCGCCTGTTTGCCGAAGGCGTGACGCTGGTGACCACCTCCAACACCGCGCCGGCAAACCTCTATGCCAACGGATTGCAGCGCGACAGCTTCATGCCGGCGATCGGCCTGCTGCAGAAGTTCTGCGTAGAGCTCTATGCCGAAGGCACCGAGGATTACCGCATGCGCGCATTGACGCGCTCGCCGGTGTACCGCGCGCCGCTGGACGCGCAGGCCGACGACTGGCTTGCACAGCGTTGGGGCGAGTTGAGCGGCAATGCCGAGGCGCGCGCGGGCAATATCGAAATCGAATCGCGCAAGATTCCGGTGCGCGCGCGCGGCAAGAGCATCGCCTGGTTCGACTTTGCCGCGCTGTGCGAAGGCCCGCGCGGACCCAGTGACTACATCGAGATCGCGCGCGAATTCACCACCGTGTTGCTTGGCGGCATCCCGCACTTCGACCGCATCAATGAAGACGCCGCGCGTCGCTTCGTCAACCTGATCGACGAGTTGTACGACCGCCACGTCAATCTGGTCTGCACCGCGCAGGACGCGCCGCCAGACCTGTACAGCGGCCAGCGCCTGGCTGGCGCATTCGAGCGCACCGCTTCGCGCCTGATCGAGATGCAGAGCTCGGACTACCTGGCAACGGCGCATCGGGCGTGAGTTGATGGCGTGACAAGCGCAGGCCACAGGAGCATTGCGCCGATTGCGTCGCTGCCAGGCTCTTGCAGCTACCGGCGTCATAGCCGGCAGCTCTTTCACCAGGGGCGAGGCCTCCCTTGAAGTGAAGCGCTCTGAGGGTAGCGGTAAGGTCGCGCAGCCCATGGCCGGCGATGCGATCCCGATTATTTATCGCTCGGAGGGCTGCGCTGCGGGACTGCGGCAAATCGTGGCTGTGTTGATCGCCTGCGTAAATCGCTTGCTATTGAATAGCGCGCTATGTAAAGTGCAGCCCATGGACACCGCCACCGCCACCGCCCGGACAGACGCGCTGCTGCAGCTCGACAACCAGCTGTGCTTTGCGCTGTATTCGGCCAATCTGGCGATGCACAAGCTCTACCGCGGCCTGCTGAAGGGGATGGACCTGACCTATCCGCAGTACCTGGTGATGCTGGTGCTGTGGCAGACCGACAGCCGCAGCGTGTCGGAGATCGGCGAGCGCCTGCACCTGGATTCGGCCACGCTGACGCCGCTGCTCAAGCGGCTGCAGGCCGCCGGTCTGGTGACGCGCACGCGCGCTGCCGTCGACGAGCGCCAGGTCATCATTACACTGACCGATGCCGGCCGCGCGCTGCGCAGCAAGGCCGGTGGCGTGCCGGAGCAGGTGCTGTGCGCGTCGTCCTGCTCGTTGGATGAACTGGTCCAGCTCAAGCAGGATCTGGAAAAGCTGCGCGCCAGCCTGGGCGTGGGATAAGGCGGGTCGCCGCCCCTGTCACCGTCTGATACATCGCACCCTATTAAATAGTTATCGATTCACTCACCGCGCATTGCGCTCATCAGGAGAACCACCATGGCCTCACCCGAAAAGATCCTCTATACCGCCCACGCCACCGCAACCGGCGGCCGCGAAGGCCGTGCGGTGTCCTCGGACAGCGCGCTCGACGCCAAGCTGTCCACCCCGCGCGAACTCGGCGGCGCTGGCGGCGACGGTACCAACCCGGAACAGCTGTTCGCCGCCGGCTACGCCGCCTGCTTCATCGGCGCGATGAAGGCCGTGGCCGCGCAGGACAAGCTCAAGCTGCCGGGTGAAGTGAGCATCGACAGCAGCGTCGGCATCGGCCAGATCCCGGGCGGCTTCGGTATCGCCGTCGAACTGCGCGTGGCCGTGCCGGGCATGGACAAGGCCGAGCTGCAGACGCTGGTCGACAAGGCCCATCAGGTCTGTCCGTACTCCAACGCCACCCGCGGCAATATCGACGTCACCCTGACCCTGGCCTGAGATCGGCCGACGCCGTGCGGCAGACGCATGGCGATGTCAGCAGCGGCCCGGCGCATGCGTCGGGCCGCTGCATTGACGGGGCCGGGTGTTGCCAGGGCTTGGCACACGGCACACTTCAGCAATGACACTGCATCTCCCTCCGGCTTCGGCCGGCAGCGTCGGCGCATGAGCGTCGATCGCCCCACACTGTTGCTGCTGCCAGGACTGCTCAACGATGCCGAGCTGTGGCATGCGCAACGCGAGGCACTGGCCGACATTGCCGATTGCGTGGTCGGCGATCTCACCGGCGCCGACAGCATGCGCGCGCTGGCGCTGCAATTGCTCGCGCAGCTGCCGCCGCGTTGCGCGGTGGCGGGTTTTTCGTTGGGTGGCTACGTTGCGCAGGAATTGCTGCGCGTGGCGCCCGAGCGGGTGGAGCGCCTGGCCTTGCTGGATACCTCCGCACGCGCCGACACGCCCGAACGCCTCGCGCAGCGACGCGCGCAGGAAGCCAGCGTGCTTGGCGGCAACAGCTTTCATGGCTTTGGCGAGCGTTTGCTGCGCCACTACGTGCATCCCTCGCGCTGGCAGGACCAGGCGCTGCTCGCGCGCGTGCGCGGCATGACTGGGCGGTTGGGCGTGGATGTGTTCGTGCGGCAGAACCGCCTGGAGCGGCAGGACGGACGCGACCTGTTGCGCGCCTACCCTGGGCCGGTGCTGGTGATGTGCGGGGAAGACGATGCGATCACCCCGCCAGCCCTGCACGAAGAGATGGCCGCACTCGCTCCACAGGCACAGCTGGTGCGGCTGCCCACATGTGGGCATCTGTCGCCACTGGAACAACCGCAGGCGGTCTCGCAGGCGCTGCGGAACTGGCTGGCGCGCTAGCTGCTGCGTGCAGCGCGCTTCAATCGCTCAGCCGGCACCTGCGGACTGTGGCCTGCGCAAGCCACATGTGACATGGGCGCTGCGGCACCCCGGCAGCAATATGCCGCCTCTTGCCGCCCTGACACTTCAGCGCATGACCGTCGCCACCACGCTGCCGGAAGCGGCGGCGTCTTCGTCCTGCGGATGGGTGGTGAGCTCGAGCATCTGCAGGCGTTGCCCGTCGATGCGGACCTCCAGCGCCTGCTGGATGGCATACAGCGCCTGGGCCTGCACGCAGACCGCTTGCGCCTGTGCCTCCAATGCCTGACTGCGCTGCTGCATGGTCTGCTCCAGCTGCGCATCCAGCGCCGCGCCACGGCGTTCCAGCTGTCCTGCGCGGCCGGTCATCACCGTCCACAGCACGCTGCGGGTGAGGCTGCCGGCCAGATCTTCGGCCGCAGCGTCGACGTTGGCCTGGAAGCTCGCATCGAACAGCTGCTGCTCCCAACGCCCACGTCCCAGGCTGCCATCGACCTGGGCCAGCGCGCCGCTGCGCAGCTGCTCGACCTTGCGTTGCTGGCGCGCGTTACCGGACAGCACATGCACCACACCGCCCAGCGCATCGAAGGTGATGTCCACCACTGAATGGGCAATGCCCGTCACCGCCGGCATCAGCGCGCGGGTGCGTTGTTCGAGTTCGCGCAAGCGCTGCGCATCCGCTGCACTGACCGGCGCCGGCTGGCGGTCCACGTTGAGCTCGCCACCGTGGAAGAAGATTTCGCGCGGGGCGCCGTGCTTGCGGCGCAGCCAGATCCCGCCGCCATCGGCCAGCACGTCGTAGGAGGTGCTGACCTCGCATTGCCGCGAGGACAGGACCGGCTTGGCCGTCTCGGCCCGCACAGCGCAGCTCGCCAGCAGCAGGATGGGCACGAGGACAAGGCGCATGAGGATGGCCGCTGTAGGGGACTGCAGCATCACGCAGCGCCGCGCAGGCTGCATGGGCAGGAAGTCAGGGTGCCGGTAAGCCGGCTGGCGGTCGCCGGAAAGCGTGAACCGGGTCGAGCATCGGCGCGCTGACGGTTTTCCAACGGCGGGATCACTTGATTCTCACGGCAGATGGTGTGAATTATGTTGCACAGCAGCATCGGAGCTCCGCAATGCTCGACTCACGTATCGAAAAGGTTGACCTGGCGCTGACCGAGATCGCTCAGGACCCATCGGAAAAGGTGGCGCTGTGGCAGTGGGCGTGCCGGGAGATGCTGCACGAGACGCTGATCGGCATGCACCAGCTGTCGCACCTGGCCGGCATCGCCCGTCATGTCGCCAACGACTGGCGCGCCCCGGTGGACGTGATTGCGCCGGCAAAGCCCTACCTGGCGGCGTCGGCCTTGGCCGACCGCCGTCTGCCGCAGGTACTGGATGGCCTGGGCAGCACCCAGGACGACGACGACCGTGCCAACCTGTGGCGGCTGCGCTACGCCAGCCTGATCGCCTCGACACTGCAAGGCATGCAGGCATTGGCCGAGAAGCACCGGATCGATCGTCAGGCCATGGCAATGGGCCAGTTGAACTAGGCAACGGCCACGCCACCGCCCATGGTCGGCAGCGGGCGTGGATGTGCACGCCCAAGTATCAGCCTCGAGCAAAGACGCCGCCTGCCTCGTAGGAGCGCGCCCGAGCGCGAGGACATTACCGACCGGACCGACTCCCATTCAATCGCGCAGCACCGCACGGTCGTTGTAGGAGCGCGCCAGATGGCGACGGGCAGGACCGTGTAACACTCATCGCGCGCAAGCGCGCTCCTACGAATGCAGTCATCTCTAGTGCTTCGTGCCGGCACGTTGCAGGTGCCTCCAGGCATCGCGTACGGTCCAGCGCGTCTGATCCACGGCACCGATAGCGTCGATTGGGAGCGGTAGTCCGCATCCTGCAACACGCGATACAACTGCGCTTCGGATGCTTGCGGATAGGCCAGATAGATGGCGTAGCCCAGCATCGGTACGCGGGCATCGTCGTCAGACGCGTAGCCACCCAGATGACCGTCGGCATGGAGATCGCGCCAGTACGCGATCTCCGCGTCAACGTTGGCGCGAGTGCGGGGCAGAACGGATAGTGCGGGGCAGAACAGACGCGGCATGCATGCATGGGGAGGACTCCGTCAGCGAGACTGCTCGCCTGTCGCGGAACCGTAGCAGCGCGTTTTACAAGCCCACCAGCGCGCGACGACGAGCGGTCGTCGCGCGCTGCGCCTGCACCGCATCAGCCAAGGCGGACACGCACTGCCGGATCAGTCCCAGTCCGGCGCAATGGCGTGCGGGTTGGCCAAGCGCTGGCCACGGTCGAGTGCGGCAATCTCGCCCATGTCCTGCTCGCTCAAACGCAGCTCCTGCGCCTTGAGATTGCTCTCCAGGTTCGCCCGCTTGGTCGACGAGGGAATCACCGAATATCCCTGTTGCAACGCCCAGGCCAGCGTCACCTGCGCCGGGGTGGCGCCGTGGCGGGCGGCAATTGCCTGGATCACCGGATCCTTCAGTACCTCGCCCACGGCCAGCGTCATGTAGGAAGTGACATGGATGCCCTGTTCGCGCAGAAAGGTGGTCAATGCGCGATTCTGAAGGTACGGGTGTACCTCGATCTGGTTGGTGGCGATCGCCTCGGCGCCCAGGATCTCGATTGCCTGCTTGACCAGCGCGATGGTGAAGTTGGAGACGCCGATCGCCCGCGTCAGGCCCTGCGCCTTGGCTTGCGCCAATGCTTCCAGATACTCGCGCATCGGCACCTGGTCCTTGGGCGAGGGCCAGTGGATCAGGGTAAGGTCGACATGGTCGGTGCCCAGCTTGCGCAGGCTTTCCTGCAGGCTTGGCAGCAGTGCGTCGCGGTCGAACTTGTCGACCCAGATCTTGGTGGTCAGATACAGCTGATCGCGCGCGATACCGGATGCGGCGATCGCCTCGCCCACCTGCGCTTCGTTGTCGTAGATCTGTGCGGTATCGACCGCGCGGTATCCCAACTCAAGTGCAGTGCGCACCGAGTCGATGACGACCTGGTCCTTGAGACGGAAGGTGCCGAGGCCGAATGCGGGGACAGTCATTGTGTTCCTTTGGGAATGGGGAATGGGGAATGGGGAATCGCAAAAGCGTGAGTTCTGCGCGGCGCTGCGAGTTGCTTAGTCGAGGGCGACGACGGCTTTTCCGAAGTTCTTGCCGCGCAGGACGTCGATCAGGCCTTGCGGAGCGCTGTCCAGACCGTGCAGCACATGCTCGCGATACTGAATCTTGTCCTCGCGCAGCCACTGGCCCATTTCGCGCAGGAATGCCGGCATCAGGCGGATGAAGTCGTGCTGGATGAAGCCGCGCACGGTCAGCCGCTTGCGCAGCACCTGACCCATGAAGTCCGGTAGCCGGTCGGGTCCCGGCAGCGCCTGGCCGCGGCTGTTGTAGGTGGCGATCACCCCGCACACCGGGACGCGCGCAAAGTCGTTGAGCTGCGGCAGCACCGCGTCAAAGACCTTGCCGCCGACGTTCTCGAAATAGATGTCGATGCCGTCCGGTGTGGCAGCACGCAATTGCTCTGCAAAGTCGTCGGCGCGATGGTCCAGCGCCACATCCACCTTCAGCGACTCGCGCAGGTAACGCACCTTTTCCTCGCCGCCGGCAATGGCCACCACACGCAGCCCCTGCAGGCGCGCCAGCTGCGCCACCGTGGCGCCGACCGGGCCACTGGCCGCTGCCACCACCAGGGTCTCGCCGGCCTGCGGCTTGCCGATTTCATGCAGGCCGGCATACGCGGTAAAGCCGGGCATGCCATACACGCCGAGCGCAGTGCTCAGCGGCAGGCTGTCGTCCTTGGGCAGCTTGCGCAAGGGCGTGGTCGGGGTGAGCAGGCTATGGGTCTGCCAGCCGCCGCCGAGCACGAGCAGGTCGCCGGGGTGATAGTCGGCATGGTGCGACTCGATGACTTCGCCGATGGTGCCGCCTTCCATCACCGCATCGATCGCAACGGGTGCGGCGTACGAGGGGCCTTCATCCATGCGGCCGCGCATGTACGGGTCCAGCGACAGGAAGCGGTTGCGCACCAGGATCTGGTCGTGCCCGGTGGGCGGCAGGCTGGCCTCTTCGATGCGGAAGTTGTCGGCCGTGGGTTCGCCGTGCGGGCGCGAGGCCAGCACGATGCGGCGGTTGGTGATCGATGTCATGCGGGAGATCCTCGCAGTGGGGCCGCAGGTGCGCGGCCAAAGGAGCACAGCCGCACGGGCGGCTGCGCGAGGGAATGAGCAGGTATGCGCTGGTGCGCGGGGTCAGGACGCAGCCGGTTCCGGTGCGCTGGCACTGTCCAGCTGCGCAATCTGGTCGGCACTCAGCGACAGCTGCGCTGCGGCCAGCACATCGTGCAGCTGGGTCACGCTGGTGGCGCTGACGATTGGCGCGGTCAAGCCCGGGCGCGCAATCAACCAGGCCAGCGCGATCTGCGCCGGGGTGGCATTGTGGGTGACTGCCAGGTCGTCCAGGGCCTGCAGGATGCGCAGCCCGCGTGGGTTGACGTACTGCTTAACCACCGAGGCACCGCGCGCGCTGCTCTTGCCGGCATCCTCGGCGCTGCGGTACTTGCCGGTGAGAAATCCGCTGGCCAGCGAGTAGTAACTGATCACGCCCAACTCGCGTTCGCGCGCCAGAGGCTCCAGTTCGGCTTCATAGCCGGCGCGGTCGTAGAGGTTGTATTCGGGTTGCAGGCTTTCGTAGCGCGGCAACGTGTATTGCTCGGAAATATCCAGTGCATCGCGCAGACGCGCGGGGGTGTAATTGGACGCGCCGATCGCGCGTACCTTGCCCTGTTCGATCAAGCGGCCGAACGCGGCCAGCGTGGCTTCCAGCGGAATCGATTCGTCGTCTTCGTGGGCCTGGTACAGATCGATCACATCGGTCTGCAGGCGCGTGAGCGAGTCTTCCACGGCGGCAGCGATGTTGTCCGGCGACAGACCGGGGTGCTCGCTCCACTTGGCCACCTTGGTGGCGATCAGCACCTTGTCACGCTTGCCACTGCGTGCAAGCCAGCGCCCGATGATGGTTTCCGATTCGCCGCCACGATTGCCCGGCACCCAGCCCGAGTATGCATCGGCGGTATCGATCAGATTGAAACCGGCATCGACAAAGGCGTCCAGCAACGCAAACGAGGTCGCCTCATCGGCGCTCCAGCCAAAGACGTTGCCGCCGAAGACGATGGGTTGAACCTGCAGGCCGGAGCGGCCCAGTGCGCGGGGGTGAGTCATCGTGGAGGCTCCTGATTCGAACTCCCCACAGGATAGTCATGCACACCGATCGTGCGTGTGACACCAACGTGGATTCAGCGTTCCGTCGATCGTGTCCATCGACTCACAGGATGTGAACAAGTCGCTCACGGCCTGTGCTGCGAACCGCTGCTGCGCGTGGCGAGGCGGGCTGATGGCAGGCTCCGGGCCGCATGCTAGGCTCGCGCTACTTTTTACCCGGAAGAGGGCGCTGCGATGATCCGCAACAAGCTGGCCTGTGCATGTGTGATGAGTGTCCTGGTGGCGATGAGCGCGCCGCTGGCGCTGGCGATGAAGCCGGCCGACAGCGCGAGCCTGCCTGCGCCCGATGCCGCGTTGCAGGCGGCCATCAATGGCAATTGGCGCGACCGCGTCTATGTGCAGCGCGATCAATACCGCCATCCGGGCCAGACCCTGGCGTTCTTCGGCATCAAGCCCACCCAGACCGTCATTGAGATCACCCCCGGTGGCGGCTGGTATTCGGAGATCCTGGCGCCCTACCTGCGCGAAAAGGGCAAGTACGTGGCAGCGGTGGTCGACCCGGCCTCTGCTGCGGAAGGCCGCGCACGCGACTACGCCCAGCGTGCGCGCGACGAGCTGGAAAAGAAGTTCCAGGCCAAGCCCGACCTGTACGGCAAGCCATCGTTCGTGTCGTATGTGCCCAAGTCGCCTTCGTTCGGCGTGGACAACTCGGCCGATCTGGTACTGACCTTCCGCAACGTGCATAACTGGCGCATGGCCGGCAATGCCGAGGCGATGTTTGCCGGCTTCTACAAGGTGCTCAAGCCCGGTGGCGTGCTCGGCGTGGTCGAGCATCGCGCCAAGACCGACGTGCCGGCCGACGACAAGAGCGGCTACGTAGGGCAGGCGCAGGTGATCGCGATGGCCGAAGCGGCCGGCTTCAAGCTGGCCGGCAAGAGCGAGCTCAACGCCAATCCGCGCGACACCAAGGATTATCCGGGCGGCGTGTGGACGCTGCCGCCAAGCAACAACCACGACGCGGCCGATGACGCCAAGTACAAGGCGATCGGCGAGAGCGACCGCATGACGCTGAAGTTCGTCAAGCAGTAGCGCGTGTCTGCATGCCGGCGCCAGGTGCGGCCGGCATGCAGCGTTTGCCGCGTCTGCCGCGGTGACGTGCCTTGCGTTTCGGTGTGCATGTCGTCTTCTGCACGCAGGCAATGCCTCTGACGCCAGCGTTCAAGACCGGCGGCGAGCGCTGGCCAAGCGACGCCGCCGACCGTTGCATGCGCGTTACGCTCGATGGAATTTCCCGCTTTTTGTGCTGCAGTCCAGCGATCGCGATGGCGGCGCCCAGCCTGATCACGCACCATGGCCGTGCCCGGCGATGGCCGTGTGCAGCGTTCCTTCCGCAACAGGTCTGTCCATGTTGGTGTTGTTGAATAAACCCTATGACGTGTTGTCGCAATTCAGCGACCGCTCCCAGCCACCCAAACGCACGCTGGCCGAGTTCGGATTGCCGGCAGACGTGTATGCGGCAGGTCGACTGGATCACGACAGCGAAGGACTGTTGCTGCTCACCGACGATGGCGCGCTGGCGCATCGGCTCACCGACCCGCGCCACAAACAGCCCAAGACCTATTGGGTGCAGGTGGAAGGCGAGCCGCAGCAGGCGCAGTTGCAGGCACTGCGCGAAGGGGTGCTGCTCAACGATGGCCCGACCCGGCCAGCGCAGGTTCGCCGGCTCGACCCCGCACCTGTCCTTTGGCCGCGCGATCCGCCGGTACGCGTGCGCAAGACGGTGCCCGATGCATGGTTGGAGCTGCAGATCAGCGAAGGCCGCAACCGTCAGGTGCGCCGCATGACCGCAGCGGTCGGGTTGCCGACCCTGCGTCTGGTGCGGGTGGCGATCGGGCAGTGGACCCTGGACACGCTGGCGCCCGGGCAATGGCGGGTGGAAGACACGTCACCGGCACGGCCGCGTCGCAACGCGCGTTGATGGCACTGTGTTGGGTCAGACAAGGGCACGGCCGTGACGGCAGGCATCGGTCCCATCAGTCGCGGCGCTTGCCATCGCGATCGTGAAGCGCATCGATGCGGTGGATGAGGCAGCTGGAACGCCCGGATCCCGTAGCGGGCCAGCGCGAGAACGCGCCACAAATGACGACGCCACGGCAACAAGCCGTGGCGTCGGGCACTGCATGGGTCATCGCCGGATCGGCGAAACGATGGCTTATTCGATGCCGTCGCTCGGGGTCACGGCAGCGCGGCGCTGGTAGGCAGCGCGGCGTGCATTGGCGTTGCTCGCATGTTCGCGATCGAGGCGGTGCACATTGCCGCCCAGCACCTGCTGGTCGCGCTGACGCTTGCGGTAGACCGCATAGCCGATCAGGCCCAGGCCGGCGACGGCAGCCGCGACGGTGACAGCGGGGTTGCGCTTGACCAGCTTGGTGGCGACCTTGCCACCGGTGCGCACGGCGCCCAGTGCCGCGCCGGTCTTCAGCCATTCGCTGGCGCCCGGGCCGAAATGACGCAGGCTGCTGCCAGCATGGCGCGCCTGGTCGCCGGCATTGGAGGCGGCGTGACGCAGGTGGTCGCCCGCGTTGCCTGCCAGTTCCAGGGCACGCTCCAGGGCGCGTTCGGTGATCACGGTCAGCTTGCTCATTGGAGGCGTTTCCTTTCTGAGTACGTGGCCGCAGTGTGTGGGCTGGTCCGTATAGACAGCGTTAGCGGGACCAGGCGCTGTTTGGCTTGCGGTTAGGAAGGACGCCACGCGCCGCCGCGACTGATGCTTATCCCGGAAGCGACGGAGGTCTGAACTTGAGCGGTGTCGACGATGAAAGTCCCCCCTCGGGACACTGTCTTCCTTGATGGGGAGAAGGTGCCTCGAAAGGGCGGATGAGGGTACGGGCGAAGCCTGGGGGTTTGGATGAGTGAGAGACGTCGCCCCGTACCCTCACCCCAACCCCTTTCCCGACGGGAGAGGGGCTCAGGTGCCACGTGGTTTTGCTCTGTGCGTTGCAGCGGCGGTCCAGGGGTCGTCCGGCCATGGATGCCGCGGATACCGCCCTTTCATCTCTTTTTTGACGTCCGGGTAGGTGTTGGCCCAGAAGCTCTTCAGGTCCTGGGTCACCTGCAGTGGGCGGCCGCCGGGCGAGAGCAGGTGCAGGGTCAGCGGGATACGGCCGTCGGCGATGCGCGGGGTTTCGGCCAAGCCGAACAGTTCCTGCAGCTTGACCGCCAGCACCGGCGGCAACGGCTGCTGGGCATGGTCGAGGGTGTAGCTGATCTGCCGCTCCATGCCCGATGGCACGCTGATGCGGGTAGGGGCGTGACGGTCGATGGCCTGGCGGCGTTCCCACGGCAGTGCGGCCTTGAGCGCCTCGCCCAGACTGGCTTCGTCCAGCGCGTCGAGCCTGGTTTTCCCGACAAACGCCGGGCGTAGCCAGGTGTCCAGCGTGTCCAGCAACGTGGTGTCAGAGAGATCGGGCAATGCGAGCTCCGGCATCCATACGCGCAGCGACTGCACGCGTGCGCGCCACTGCTGCAGGTTGTCAGTCCATGGCAATGCGTCCAGACCGAGTTGACGTACCGCGTCGGTGAGCGCGCCGGCCGCCTGCGCCGGGTCGACGCGGCCGGCCGGGCGGCTGTCGAGCACGATGCGGTCGAAGCTGGATTGGCGGCGCGCGACCAAGGCGCGTTTGTCGGCGTCCCACTGCACCACGTCCTGCTGCACGAAGCGCTCGGGCAGGCTGCGGCGCAGATAGCCTTCGTCCACTGGCGCCGCACGCAGCAACAGGGCGTCCTTGGCTTCGTAGCGCAGCTCGCTGGCGACCAGCCACGGTTCGCCGCGCAGATCGCTGTGGTCGAACAGGCGCGCGCTGCGGCCGTTGGTCAGCAGGTAGCGCAGCGGGTCGGCGGGGTGGCGTGCGGCGATACGGTCCGGGAAGGCATGGGAGAGCAGATCACCCAGTGCATGTGCCTCCACGCTGGTGGGTGGGGCGCTGTCGCAGCGCAGCCGGCGTCGCCATTGTTTGGCAGCGCTGTCGATGGCAGCCAGGCCACCGCGATTGGCGTCGGACCCGGTACGGCCCTGACGAAACGCGGCCAGGGCGCGCCAGCGCGCTGCCAATCCATCGCCGCCCTGACGCAGCGGGTCGCGCGCCTCCAGCAGCGCGGCCAGATCGCAGGCCAGGGCCAGGCGGGGCGCATCATCGGCCTGCGCCAGCATCGCGGCCAGCCGCGGATGCGTGCCCAACGCGAGCATGCGACGGCCCAGGGCGGTCAGGCCGCCGGAGTCGCCGAGCGCGCCCAGCCGTTGCAGCAGTTCGCGCGCGGCGGCCAGCGCGCCGGTGGGCGGCGCATCGACAAAGCGCAGCGCATCGCTGCCCCAGGCGGCCAGCTCCAGCGCCAGGCCGGCCAGCTCCACCTGGGTGATCTCGGCGCGGCGCTGCGGTTCCAGCCGCTGCGACTGCGGCCACAGCCGGTAGGCCCAGCCGCTGGCCACGCGTCCGGCGCGTCCGGCGCGCTGGTCGGCCGAGGCCTGCGAAATGGTGGCCACGTCCAGCCGCGAGAACCCGCTGTTGGGGTCGTAGTGCGGCTCACGCGCCTGGCCGCTGTCGATCACCACGCGCACGCCCGGCAGCGTCACCGATGACTCGGCCACGTTGGTGGCCAGCACCACGCGCCGGCGCCCCTGCGGATCGGGTTGCAGGACCTGCGTCTGCGCCTCCACCGACAATTCGCCGTGCAACGGCAGCACCTGCACGGCCGGGTCCAGCGCTTCCTGCAAGGCGCCGTGCACACGCGTGATTTCGCGCTGGCCGGGCAGGAATACCAGCACATCGCCGGGATGGGTGGCCAGTACATGCTCCACCGCGCGCCGGGTCTGCGGTTCCAGCGCTTCGTCGCGTCGCGCAGGGAAATGCGCGATGTCCACCGGGAAACTGCGCCCGGCGCTGCTCAGCCGCGGGGCCTCCAGAAAGCCGGCCAGGCGCTCGCCATCCAGCGTGGCCGACATCGCCACGATGCGCAGGTCGTCGCGCAGCTGCGCCTGGACATCCAGCGCCAGCGCCAGACCCAGGTCGCCGGCCAGATGGCGCTCGTGGAACTCGTCGAACAGCAGTGCGCCCACGCGTTCCAACATGGGGTCGTCCTGGATCATCCGGGTCAGGATACCCTCGGTGACGACCTCGATACGGGTACCCGCGGACGTCTTGTTCTCGAAGCGGATGCGGTAGCCCACGGTCTCGCCGACCGGCTCGCCGAGCTGGCGCGCCATGAACGTCGCTGCGCTGCGGGCGGCCACACGGCGCGGTTCGAGCATCACGATCTTGCGGCCGGCCAGCCACTGCGCGTCCAGCAGCGCCAGCGGTACCTGGGTGGTCTTGCCGGCACCGGGCGGCGCTTCCAGGACCAGCCGTGGATGGGCGGCGAGGCTGTCGCGAATCTGCGGCAACAATGGAGAGATCGGAAAAGCGGGCGCATTCATGCGCGGGAGGATACGGCCTGCGTGCGGCCAGCACGATGGTCGGGCATGCGGGTGAAGACTGTCGGGGAATGCCGCAGGGCGCATTCTCGATCGGCAGTTGCGGAGCCTGTTTGCATTGGCCGCCGCTTCAGAGCCAGGCACGGGCGGTCGATAACCGGATATCCCCGTTGCTGGATTCACCATGTCTGCCACTCCGAAATTTGTCAGCCTGCAAAGCAAACTGCTTGGCGCGCTCGCGCTGGGGCTGTCGGTCATCCTGCTGTGCGCACTGGGCGGCCTGGGCACGGCCTGGCTCAGTCTGTCCGGCAAGGTGCCGTCGGAGGTGGCGCAGGCCTCCAGCAGCGAAGAGATCACCCGTGATTTCCGTCTGCAGGTGCAGGAATGGAAAAACGTGCTCATCCGCGGGCGCGACCCGGGGCAATTGAACAAACATCTGACTGCCTTCCGCGAGCAAGGCAAGCGCGTGCAGGCCAGCACCGAGGCGCTGGCCCAGACAACGCAGGACGCACAGGCGCGTGCCTTGGCGCAGGAGTTCGCCAAGGCGCATCTGGCGCTGCAGGCCAACTACGAAGCCGCACTGGGCAAGTTTGCCGAGGCCGGCCATGACACCCAGGTGGGCGACCAGTTGGTCAAGGGCCAGGACCGCGCGCCCAGCCAGACGCTCGAAGCGCTGGTCAAGCGCAGCAAGATCCTGGCCGACGCTGCGGTGCTGGCCAGCTCGCAATCGGCACAGCACAAACTGGTCTATTCGGCAGTCGCCACGGTGGGCGCCGCGCTGTGTCTGGTGGCGGTACTGGGCTGGTGGATACGGCGCTCGATCGTTCGCCCGATCGAAACGGTTGCACACGCGGCACGCCTGGTGGCGGCCGGCGACCTGTCGGCACGCGCGGCGGTCGGCAATCGTGACGAGATCGGGTTGCTGGGACAGGCAATGGGGCAGGTGGTCACCACGCTCACCGATGTCTCAAGCGCACAGGCGGACATGGCCCAGCGTCATGAAGCCGGGCAGATGAGTTACCGCATGGACGCGCAGGCATTTCCTGGCGCGTATGGCCGCATGGTGGACGACACCAACGGACTGATCGGCGCGCAGGTGGGGTTGATCGGCACCATGCTGCAGGTGATGCAGCATTACGCGGTGGGTGACATGTCGGTGGACATGCCGCGCCTGCCGGGCGAAAAGGCGCAGATCACCGAGGCGATGGACACCACCAAACGCAACCTGGCCGCGATCAACGGCGAAATCCGTGGCCTGGTCAATGCGGCCGCGGCCGGCGACTTTGCCACCCGAGGTAACACCGACGCCTATCAATTCGAGTTCCGCGGCATGGTCGAGGGCCTCAATGGCCTGATGCACAACGTGGACCAGAATCTGGCCGAGCTGTCGCAGCTGCTCAAGGCAATTGCCGATGGCGATCTGACTGCGCGCATGCACGGTAACCAGCAAGGCGTCTTCGCGCGCATGCGTGACGATGCCAATGCCACCGTGCAGCGCCTGACCGATATCGTCGGGGATATCACGCTGGCCGCACAGACCATTCGCACCGCGTCCGCCGAAATCGCCGCCGGCAACAACGATTTGGCGCAGCGTACCGAACAGCAGGCGGCCAATCTGGAAGAAACCGCTGCATCGATGGAAGAGCTCACCTCCACCGTGCGGCAGAATGCCGACACTGCGCAGCAGGCTAGCCGCGGTGCACAGGCGGCTGCCGAGATTGCCAGCCGCGGCGGAGACATGGTGGCCAGCGTGGTTGGCACCATGGGCGAAATCGAAGGGTCGTCCAGGAAGATTGCCGACATCATCAGTGTCATCGACGGCATCGCCTTCCAGACCAATATTCTGGCCTTGAACGCTGCGGTGGAAGCGGCGCGTGCCGGCGAGCAGGGGCGCGGCTTTGCGGTGGTTGCATCCGAGGTGCGCGCGCTGGCACAACGTTCAGCCGGCGCCGCCAAGGAGGTCAAGCAACTGATCGATGCATCGGTGGACAGCGTCGAGCGTGGCAGCGCACGCGTAAATCAGGCCGGGCGAACAATGCAGGACATCGTGCAATCGGTGCAGCAGGTCACCACGCTCATTGCCGAGATTTCCGCCGCATCGCGCGAACAGTCCGCCGGAATCGAGCAGGTGGCGCGCACCGTCAATGACATGGACGAAACCACCCAGCGCAATGCCGCGCTGGTGGAAGAAGCTTCGGCCGCAGCGCGGGCGATGGAAGAGCAGGCGGTGGAGCTGAGCGAAGCGGTCTCGGTGTTCCGTCTGGATGCTCACAAGCCGCGTCTGGCGGCGGCTGCATAGAAGCCGACTCGGAATCGTGGCCGTGCATGCTGGCCGGCTCGCACGGGTGCTTGTTGCGCCGGGGGTGCCTGGCGCATCTGCACCTGCCGGCCTGGCGCCTGCTGAAGCACGTGTGCGGCGGTTGATCGCGCTCGCGTCGCGTGCAGGCATCTCCAGGGCACCTGTCTCGAGCGCGCCACCCTATCTGCTTCGAACCGAAGGCACGGGCTGACCTCGCCAAGCAGGCCCAGCACAGATTCCCCAAGTGCCGGACAGGCCGATGTGGTGTCTGCGCAGTCGGCGGACACCGGCGGGTCATTGCCATCGTGAGCGCACGCCTGCGCAATGGAACGTTTCAGCGGATGCCTCGCGCGCGAGTGCACTCCTACGAAGAGTGGCGCTTTGGGACGGTGGTGACGTTCAACCGGCTTCGCGGACCCGGGCGGTCAGGCCCTTGAGGAAGGCGCGCAGCAGCTGGTCGCCGCAGGGACGGAAGTTCTTGTGGCCGGGCTGGCGGAACAGTGCGGAGAGTTCCGGCTTGGACAGCGGGAAGCCGGCGCTGGCGAAGATGGCGTGCATGTCGACGTCCTTCAGTTCGAAGGCCACGCGCAGCTTCTTCAACACCAGGTTGTTGCCGACGCGGGTTTCCAGCGGGCGTGCCGGCTGGGTCTCTTCGCGACCGCGGAAGCGCAGCACCAGGCCGTCGAGAAAACGCGCCAGCATCGCATCGGTGCAGGGCTCGAAACCGGGCTCGTCTTCCTTCTTCAGCCAGGCCTGCACCTGCGGCTTGTCGAGCGCGAACCCGGGGTCGGCCAGGTGGGTGATCTCCACCACCTTGTCGTCGCTGAGGTCGAGCATGTAGCGGATGCTGCGCAGTACATCGTTGTGGATCATGACCGTTCCGGTGCCCCGGCCTGTCGCCGGAAAGGCGTCATTCTACGGGGCCGTGGCGGAACGCGGCGTGTGTCGCGCCGAACGGTTGCGACGCCATTGCCGCATAGGCTGCCAAGATGTTGCAAGCAGATGTCAGGTGGATGCACAGATCGCAGTGGCGCCAGTCGAATGCTCTGCCGTGATCCACGGTGCCTGAGGCAGCGTGCGCGTACCAGACAGACCGCGGCGCGGGGCGGTCTGTCGTTCTGCGCCGGGATGAGGCCGTCGCCGGGACCGGTGAGCCTGGTTCGCTGTGGCAGTCGCCCCAGCTCTCGCGCCAGCGGCTTTCAGCTGCCGCGATAAGTGGAATATCCGTACGGCGAGAGCAGCAGCGGCACGTGGTAGTGGCCGTCGTTGGCAATGCCGAAGGCGATGGGCACCTGCTCCAGGAACGGCGGGTCGGTCAGGGCGACGCCGGCCGCACGCCAATAGATGGCGACCTCGAATTCCAGCCGATAGCGGCCGGGCGGCAGCATGAGGGCGGCCAGTTCCGGGCAGCGCCCGTCCTGGTTGGTGACACCGTCGAAGTGCAACGTATCGCCTGCGAACAGGCGCAGCGGCACGCCGTAAGCGGGACGGCCGCTGGCGGTGTCCAGCACATGCGTGGACAGCGTGCTCATGCCACCGCCTGGGTGGGCTGCGGCCATTGGCCGACGAACTCGGGTTGGTCGTAGGCCAGATAGGTCTCGACGATGGCCTGGCGGTCGTCCAGAAACAGCTGGTCGGCCACCGCGCGGGCCAGCCGCGGCAGGGCGACCTTGAGCCCGGACAATGCCGCGGCCGAGGGGCCGTGGTTGATCAGCGCCGAGTAGTTGAAGGCGAACAACCCGTGCAGCAGCGCGTCGTCGTCGGGCGTGCGTGGCAGCAGTTCGAAGCCCGGCCCCAGGTAGGGGTGCGCGTCCAGCACCGGGTTGGCCTGGCCCGGCGGTGGTTGGTAGCGGTCGGCCCAGCAGGCGATGCGCCCGGACAGCGCGGCCAGCTCGGGGCGCAGCTGCGGGTCGGTGACCAGGCCGGTGGCCACCGCCAGAAAATCGAAGCGGTGCTCGCCCTGCGGCGTGCGCACGGCGATCTCGCCATCGCGCTCGGCCACCTCCAGCCACGGCGCACCCAGATGCAGTGCAAAGCCAGCGTGCGCGCAGGCGCGTTGGAAGGTGTCGTTGGTGGGCGGTTGGTTGTGCGCGAAAAAGCTGGCCATCATGCGGTACTTGTCCGCGTCGGGGAGGGTGAGAAAGCGCGGGATGATGCCGGCCTGTTCCATGTGGCGGAACGGATTGATGCGCGGCAATTCACTGCGGCGCACGAATACCTCGGCGCTGGCGACGCCGTGATCCAGCGCAAAGCACGCATTGTCGAAGGCCGAGGCACCGCCACCCAGGATGCCCACGCGCTTGCCGGCCAGCGCGGCAAAGTCGATGTGGCCGGAGGTGTGCGCGTAGCGGTGCGCGGGCAGGGCGCGGCTGATCCAGTCCGGCACCATCCACTGGCCGCCGCCCTGGATGCCGGTGGCCAGGATCAGCTTGCGCGTCAGCAGTGGCGCGCCCATCGCCAGATGCAGGCGATGGATGCCGGGGGCAACGTCCGGCTCGACACGCGCCAGTTGCGTGGCATTGCGCACCGGCAGGCGTAGCACCGCGCGGTACCAGCGCAGGTAGTCCATCCAGCGGCCGCGTGGAATCTTGTCCAGCGCGTCCCATGCGGCGCTGCCGTGCTGCGCGTCCCACCAGGCGCGGAAGGTGAGCGATGGCACGCCCAGGTCGATCGAGGTGATGTGCTTGGGCGTGCGCAGGGTTTGCATGCGTGCGTAGGTCACCCACGGGCCTTCCTGCCCCGACGGGTTTTCGTCGATCACCAGCACGTTGTGCACGCGCTCGCGTTGCAGCGCGAACGCCGCGCCCAGGCCGCTCTGGCCGGCGCCGACGATCACCACATCAAAGACATGCCCGGCTGGATGCACGCGCGGTGCCACCCAGGCGTCGCCGCCGTGGGCAAGACGCTGCAGGTCGCGGGCGAGCTCGCGTTCGAGTTGGGCCAGGCTCATGGCAATGCCTCCAGGCGCAGGTGCACGATCTTGCCGATCTCGGCAATGGCGGTGGCGATCTCTGTGTTGCGCGGCGCATCCAGGCGCCGCTCCAGCGCGGCCAGGATGCCGGCCTTGTCGTGCAGCCGCACGCAGATCACGAAGGGGAAACCGAAGCGGTGGCGATAGGCCTGATTGAGCGCGTGGAAGCGCTTGAACTCTTCTTCGCTGAGACGGTCCAGCCCGGCCGAGGCCTGCTCTGCGGCCGATGCGGCAGTGAGCGTGCGGTCGATCGCCGCCTTGCCGGCCAGTTCGGGGTGCGCGCAAATCAGCGCCACCTGGTCCTCCGGCGACGCATCCAGCACCACCTGCATCAGCCCGCGATACACATCGGCGAACGGGCGCCGCCGTGCGGCGCGTTCGACCACCCAGGGCGAATGCTCGAACAACTCGCGGTAGCGCGCCACGAAGGCGGCATCGTCCAGCACGCCGTCGTCCACCACGCTCATGCGTGCGTGCCTTGCAGCGAGACATGCGCGGCCACCACCTTCCAGCCATCGGCAAAGCGTACCCAGCTCTGGCTTTGCCGCCCGCGTGCACTGCTGCCCTCACGGATGAATTCTGCATGCGCGGTGGCGAAGTCGTGGCCGAAGCCGTGTACCTGCACATGCACGAGCTGGCGCTGCGGCGAGCCACCACGGCCGATGCGGAACGCGCGGATCGCCTCGATGCCGTACAACACCTCGCCCACGCCGTAGCGCACCGTGCTGGGCGCTGCATGGAACAGCGCATCCATCGCGGCGATGTCGTCGCGCATCAGGGCGTCCTCGTAGGCGTGAAAGGCCGCGGTCACTTGCGCGATTACCTCGGGCAGATCGATTTCGGACACGGCAATGCTCATGCCGGGTGCACCTGCAACCAGTGGCGCGCGATATCGATGCGGCGCGCCACCCAGGCGTCGCCACTGGCCAGCACGTGATCGACAAAGCGCGCCAGGGCTGCCGCGCGCGCCGGCTTGCCGACGATGCGGCCGTGCAGGCCGACCGAGAGCATGCGCCCGCCTTCGCTGCGCAGCTGCTCGAAGCCATCACGCAGATAGCGAAAGAACGGCTCGCCATCGGCAAAGCCGTTATAGGCGACGAATTTCATGTCGTTGGCATCCAGCGTGTACGGCACGATCAACTGCGTGCGGCCATGGCGTGCGTCGTAGTAGGGCACATCGTCCGCGTAGCTGTCGGCGTCATAGACAAAGCCACCTTCTTCGGCGATCAGGCGCGCGGTGTTGGGGCTGGTGCGGCCCTGGTACCAGCCCAGCGGGCGGCTGCCGGTCACCTGCGTGTGCAGCGCGATGGCCTGCGCGATATGCGCGCGCTCGGTGGCTTCATCGACATGCTGGTAGTCGATCCAGCGCAACCCGTGGCTGGCGATTTCCCAGTCTGCGGCCTGCATCGCGGCCACCGCCTCGGGGTTGCTGGCCAACGCGTTGGCCACGCCAAACACCGTGACCGGTACGCCGCGCGCGGTGAACAGCCGGTGCAGCCGCCAGAAGCCGGCGCGGCTGCCGTATTCGTACAGGCTTTCCATGGCCATGGCGCGTGCGCCCGGCTGCGACTGCGCGCCCACCATTTCCGACAGAAACGCCTCGGAGCCGGTATCGCCGTTGAGCACGCAGTTTTCTGCGCCCTCTTCGTAATTGATGACGAACTGCACGGCGACGCGTGCGCCACCGGGCCACTGCGCCGCCGGCGGTGTGGCGCCATAGCCGACCAGCGCACGCGCGGCGTTCACGCCGCCGGCTCCGCATGCCAGGCCGCCAATGCGGCGTCCACGGCCAGGCCGGGGGTGCAGGCGTAGCCTTCGGCGCGCAGCACCGCTTCCAATGCGGCCAGGGTGATCAGCACCTTGTGCTTCATCGCGTTGTAGCCCATCGCGCCGATGCGCCAGATCTTGCCTTGCAACGGGCCGAACGCGGTGCCGATCTCGATCTCGAAATCCTCGCGCATGCGCCGGCGCACCGCGTCGTTGTCGATGCCGGGCGGGATCACCACGCCGGTGACGTTGGTCATGCGGTGCGCATCGTCGCCGAAGACCGCAAGGCCCATCGCGCGCACGCCGGCGCTCACCGCGCGGCCGGCGGCGGCGTGGCGGGCAAAGCGTGCGGGCAGGCCTTCCTGCAGGGCCACGCGTGCGCATTCGCGTGCGCCGTAGAGCATGGTGGTGGCTTCGGTGTGGTGGTTGAGGCGCTTGTCCGACCAGTAATCCATGATCATGGCCAGGTCGAAATAATTGGAGGCGATGCGCGGGCCATTGCCGTTGACGATGTCATCGCGCGCGATGCCGCGCTCCACATGGCGGCGCGCAAAGATGGCCTCCGCGGCACGCTCGGACACGGTGATCGGCGCCGAGCCCGAGGGCCCGCCCAGGCATTTCTGCAGGCCGCCGGTGACCACGTCCACGCCCCAGCGGTCGCTGGCGATGTGCATGCCGCCGAGGGTGGCGGTGGCATCCACGTAACTCAGTGCGCCGGCCGCCCGGCACAGTGCGCCCAGCCCGTCGAGCGGCTGCGCCATGGTGGTGGAGGTGTCGCCGTGCACGGTGGCCACCAGTTTGGGTGCTACCCGCGCGATTGCCTCGGCAATGGCGTCCAGCGGCACCACCTCGCCCCAGGGCGCATCCACGCTGTGTACGTCGGCACCGAGGCGCTGCAGGATTTCGGTGAGCAGCAAACCGAAGCGGCCGAAGTTGATCACCAGCACGCGGTCGCCCGCACTGACCAGCGACACCAGCGCCGCCTCGATACCGGCACGCGCGGTGCCATCGACCAGGAAGGTCCAGCGATTCCCGGTGCCGAACAATGGCCGGTACAGCGCCATCACTTCGTTCATGTAGGTGGTCATTTCCGGATCGAACTGGCCCAGCAGATCGGCCGCCATCGCGCGCAGCACGCGCGGATGCGCGTTGACCGGGCCCGGGCCCATCAGCAGCCGCTGCGGGGGATCGAGTTCGCCGAAGGTGTGCAGGTGGCGCAGATCAGGTGACAAAGGGATCTCCCAGGTGTTCGATGAAATGGCGCATGACCGCCAGGGCGAGGTCGGCATCGGCCGGGTCGACGTGTTCGTCCGGATGATGGCTGATGCCGCCGGCGCAGCGCACGAACAGCATCGCGGTGGGGCACAGCGCGGCCATCGTCATCGCATCGTGGCCGGCGCCGGAGACCAGTTGCCGCGGTGCGATGCCCTGCGCGGCAACCGCATGTTCGAGGCGCGTGATCAGTGCCGGGGCGCATGGGCTGGCGGCCAGTGTCTGTAGCGGATCGATGGCGATGGCGATGCCGCGCTGCGTGCCGATCTGCGCGAGGGCGTGTTCGATTTCGCGCACGGCCGCGTCGCGGGTGGCATCGCTGCCGGCGCGCACGTCCAGCGTGCAGTCCACCCGGCCCGGCACCACGTTGGTGGCGCCGGGTGCGACCTGCAGTTTGCCGACGGTGGCGACCAGATCGCTGCTGCCGGCGCGCGCGATGCGCTCGATCGCCAGCAAAGCGTCGGCCGCCGCGCTCAAGGCATCGCGACGCAAGGCCATGGTGGTGGTGCCGGCATGCCCGGCGCGGCCATCGAAGCGCAGCGCGAAGCGGCGCTGCGCGGCGATGGTGGTGACGATGCCTACCGGCAGCGCTTCGGCTTCCAGCACCGGGCCTTGTTCGATGTGGGTTTCCAGATACGCCAGCACGCTGCCCGGCGTACGGGCGGCATGACGGATCTGCGCGATATCCAGGCCCCAGTCGGCCAGTGCGGCGGCCACGTCGATGCCGCTGGCATCGCTGACCGCCAGCGCGGCGGGGTCCAGCGTGCCGGCCACCGCGCGGCTGCAGAGCATGGAGGCGGGAAAGCGCGAGCCTTCTTCGTCGCCGAACGCGATCACCTCGATGGCGAACGGCAGGCGGCGCGCCTGTGCGTGGAGGGCGGCGACGCATTCGATGCCGAGCAGGATGCCCAGCGGGCCGTCGTAGCGGCCGGCATCGCGCACGCTGTCCAGATGGCTGCCGATCAGCAGGGCAGGTGCCTCGGGATGCGCGGCCTCGTAACGTCCGACCAGGTTGGCCGCCGCGTCCACGCGCACCTGCATGCCCGCTTCGCGCATCCACGTGCTGACCTGGGTGACGGCGGCGCGGTGCGCCGGGCTGAGCCAGGCACGGAACAGGCCATCGGGCGTATCGCTGTAGGGCGCACCACCCAGCTGGTCGCAACGCGCAACCGCACGCGCGCCGCCGGGGCGGGCAGGGTCGGTAGCGGGCGGGGCAGTGGGAACGGCAGCAAGCATCGACAGGACCGAGGGGGGCTGCGGGACGCGCGCGGCGATCCGGAAGCGGGCAGGGGGTGACGCTTCGACTATAGGGAGCCGTTGCTGTCGCCATCAAAGAGTTTTTTCGCTGGTTCGCGCTGCAAAAAATGCAACGCGCGGCGATGCTGTCGCCAGCAGGCGTGGGTGCGGTCGGTGGGCAGTCGGCCCCATCGCGCGAAGTGGCCGGCAGTGGCCGGCGCGGCCGCGGTGGCTCGAAAGCGGGGCCAATGCGCGCGCTGCATGACGCCATGGGCCACACGCATTGCCCGGCATCGTCCACGACGGCCGTCGACCGCGCGACGGTACCGCCGAGGACGGCGATGCGGATATGTTCCGGCACCCCCAGGAATGGGCGGCACCACCCGCGTTGCGCGTGCGGCGCCGCCCGCGCAGCGGCGAGACCCGCTGCAGGCGTGCCTGGCTGGGTGCGCGACGCTCAGGGTGATAGCACCGTCTGGGTGCACGCTTCCCTGGCAAGAAAGCCAACTACTGACGCGGCGTTTGCAGTCACCACGCCCAACGCGACGTCCTACGCGTGTGCCAAAACGGCCACTACGCCGCCCGCACCCGGCTGCGATGCCGGGTGCCTGGCCAGTGTCAGAACGTCAGGTTCCAGGCCGCATACACGCCACGCCCATCGGCCGGGGTAAAGCCGGAGATGCCGCTGTCGAAGAAGCCATACACGTACAGCTTGTCGGTGACGTTCTTGATCTGTAGCGACAGCTCGTTGCGCGGGTTGACCTGCCAGGTAGCGCTGACATTGCCGATCACATAGCCACCGTAGCGCCCCAGCGTGTTGGCGCGGTCGATGTAGTAATCGCCCTGCCCATTGCCCCACAGGCTGAACTTGAGGCGGTCGCTGGCCTGGTAGTCCACGCCGCCGGTGAGCAGCCAGTTGGGGACGTTTTCCACTTCCTTGCCACGCGTGTCCGGCGCTCTGGGGTCGGCCACCACGATCTGCGCCTTCTGCCGCGAGTAGGCCAGCCATGCGCGCCAGCGCTCGCTCGGCTGCAGGTTGAGTTGCGCGTCCCAGCCGCGGCGCAGGGTGCGGCCGACATTGCTGACCTCATCCACCGCCACCGCACCATTGACGCCGATCACGCGCGCCACCTCGCCCGACGCGCGCTGCTCCCAGTACGCCAGGCGGGCGTCGGCCCAGGACCAGGGCTGGAACTTCAGGCCGCTCTCCCAGCCGTCGTTGATCGAGGGGCGCAGGTTGCGGGCCTGGGTGCGGTAGGCGCCGTTGCCGCCACCGATCTGCCAGGTGCGGCCCCAGTTGGCGTACGCGGTGGCGCGATCGCTCAGGCGATAGGCGGCGCTGAACTTGGGCTGCAGGATGCTGCCGAAGTCGTAAGTGGAAAACCGCGTGCCGCTGAGCGCATCCAGAAAGCTGCCGCGCACCTGGTCGATGCGGTAGGCCGGCACCAGCTTCAGCCGCTCGGTCGGGCGCATCACCAACTGCAGATAGGCGCCGCGGGTATCCAGGCTGTAATCCCAATCGCGCAATGGGCGCACCCGCTCGCGCTCCACGGTGCGATAGCGTTGCGACACGTTGTCCTGCCACTGCGCGTCCACGCCGGCTTCCAGCGCAAATTCGCTGAAGCCCGCCAGCTCCGGCCGCCAGGTGGTGCCGGCAATGACGCCGTGGTGGGTCTCGTTGGTCACCCGCTCCTGCTGCGGATTGCGTTCGACAAAGCGCACGAAGCGCTCGTTCTGGTAGCGGTTGACGTAGGTCTTGGCGGTCCAGCTCCAGTCCTCGCCCAGCGTGCCGTCGGCATGCAGCACGGTCTGGATCAGCTGACGCTCGCTCTGGTCCGTATTGGAAAATGCCGGCGAGCTGCGCGGCGCCTGCCGCGCCTGCTGGAAGGTGAGAAAGCCCGCTTCCTGCGCAGTGGCGTGATAGAAGCGCGTGCTCAGGCCGGCGCGCCAGCGGGCGTCCGGGTCGGTGTACAACCATTTGGCGGCGAAGTTGCGCTTGATCGCCAGCGCATGGTCGCGATAGCCCTCCGAACTGCGCCAGCCGACAAAATAATTCTGGCTCCAGCCGCCCTGCTCGAACCCCTTGGCAGCCTGCACGTCGTAGGTGCCGAAGCTGCCGGTGGCGAGGCTGAGCGTGCCGTCGTTGCCGCCGCTGCGGGTGACCACGTTGACGTCGCCGGCGATGGCGTTGAGCCCGTAGCGCGGGTCATTGGTGCCGCGCACGATTTCGATCGCTTCGATGTCCAGCGGCGAGATCATGTCCATGTACGGCATGCCGCCGAGGTTGTCGTTGCCGGGCACGCCGTCGATCAGCAGCTTGACCGCGTTGACGCGGCCTTCGGCATTGAAGCCGCGGAACGAGAACCGCCCGGCTTCGGTGCCGACCTTGAACTGGGTGACCTGCACGCCGGGTGCGCGCGCGAACAGCTCCCAGCTGAAATCCACCTTCTGGTTTTGCAGCAGGTCGGCGCCCAGCACGTCCACCGACGAAAACACGCTGTGCGCGGCGAGCGTGCCGTTGGAGACGGCCGTGGCCTGCACCTTGCCCAGGGTGAGAACCGAATCGTCGCTAGGGGCGTCGGCGGCGGATGCGGTCTGCGCGCAGACGAGGGTGACCGCCAACGCGGCGGTGAGACGGTGAAGCGTGTGCATGACGAAACTCCGTGCGGCCTTGTGAAGGCCGCGACAACAAAAAGCGTGAGCGCGTGGCGTACTGCCGCGGCGGCCAGGGATGACCAGACGTGGTCAGTGCACGCGAAAACTGGCGCGATGGAGGTGATCGAGCGCTGATGCGAAGCGATTAGCCAACTGCCGGCAGCGGTGGTCCGCGTGGCGGATGCGCTTCGCGCTGGCTGCTGGCTGACAGGCCCGCTGGCGCTGGCCGGCCGCGCACGCTGGAGCGCGCTGCGGGCAGCAGGATGAGCACCGCCACCAGCGGCAGGAGCAGTACGCGCGCGGCGAGCTGACACGCCTCGCACGTGGACGCGGTTCCCTCACCTGCAGGCTCGGAATGTTCACTGCCGCGTCCCGTCGAGGTGTCGCCATCTGCATCAGCGCTGTGTGCGGACGGCAGGCCGGCTGCGCCGCTTGGCTGCACACGTGCAGTCACTGGTGCGTCGGTCGCAAGCTCGTGCGCTTGACTGCGCCGCTGCGAGAGCGACAGGTGACTCAACACCGGCGACAGCACCAACAGCAACGCCGCCAGGATGGCGAGGCTGCGCAGCAGGCGGGCGGAGTGGGCACGTAACATCGTTACACTATAACAAGTGTGACGCGCGTTCGCTCTGGATCGTGCTGAATGCATTGCGCTACCAAGGCCGAGCGATGTGCGACATGGCCAAGCCGATGGCGAACGCGCGTGCGGGCATCGCGCCGCATAACCACGAAGCAAATGCGCCGTTGATGAGCAGGCTTCATAAGCTCGTGCGGATCAGCCATCGTTATCGCCGCCCGCCGCCCGCCGCCCGCCGCCCGCCGCCTGCGTAAGCTGCAGCACATCCACAGCACGCGCACGTCCGAGCCGCAGCCTTGCCGGCAGTGCTGGGCGTGGTGACGCTGGGCATGCTGCTGGCCGGCCACGTGCTCTGGGCGGTGGCACTGGCGATGATCGCCTGGGGCACGCTCAACTCGGCGATTCCGGTCGCGTGGTCCACCTGGTTGTGCCGTTGCATCAAGGATGCCCCAGGAAAGTGGCGGCGGGCTGATGGTCGCAGCGATCCAGCTTTCCATCATGCTCGGCGGCGCGCTGCTGGACCACCTGTCGATCGGTGCCACCTTCTTCGGTGCCAGCGTGTTGCTGCTCGCCTCATCGTTCGTGGCAAGCAATAGCAAGCGCTCGCAACCAGGAGCGCCGGTTGCAAGCCTGTGCTTTGGTACCAGCGCAGGCTTGTATGACGTGGCACGATGGCGCCGCAGTGTCACATGCGCCCGGTCAGCGCAGTACCGGTCTGTCCGCTCTGCGCTTGCGATCGCCGCATCAGCCCATTCCGAATTGCTTATGCAGCACTTTGTCCAACACAGAACGCGGCAGGAAGCGACGCGCAAACGTGATTTGCCGCGCGGCCTTGCCTGAGGGGTAGCGCAGCTTGGGTCGCTGATCACGTGCGGCCAGCACAATGGTTTCGGCGACGCTTTCTGCGGTATCAGCTACCGCCATTGCCGTGTCGTAAGTACGTTGGTAGCTGGCACGCAGCGCATCGTAGATAGCCAACGGGCGGTCCGATGGCACGGTGCTCGCTTCGAAGCTGGTCTTGGTGGCGGCGGGCTCGATGACCGCGACGCGAATGCCGAATCCGCGGACTTCGTGATCGAGCGATTCGGAGTAGCCTTCCAGCGCGTGCTTGGTGGCCGAGTAATAGGCGCTGAAGGGCGCCGGGATGAATCCCAGTGCCGAACCGACGTTGAGAATACGTCCGCCGCCTTGCGCGCGCATGAGCGGCAGCACCGCGTTAGTCACGCGCACCACGCCGTGTACGTTGGTCTCGAAGAGCGCGCGCACCTGCTCGATGGAGCTTTCCTCGGCGGCGCCGGTGATGCCGATGCCGGCATTGTTGACCAACAGATCGATCCGTCCTTCGCGTGCATGCAGATCGGCGATGGCTGCCTGTACCGATGCGTCATCGGTGACGTCCAGTGCCAGCATCGGGAACCCGCGCTGTCCGGCATCGGCGCCGCGCCGGCTGGTGCCGTAGACGGTGTAGCCGGCGGCGGCCAGATGCGTTGCAGCTGCCAAGCCGATACCGGAAGAAGCGCCGGTTACAAGCGCCACGGGATGTTTTGATGTCATGCGATGTCCTTGATTGGGGTATGCGGAAGATGCAGGCATTGCGACAGGGGGCGATGGGACAGCCAGGTTGTGTGACGTGTGGCGATGCGCCGGCTGATTACGGTGTTACGTGCCTGCGTGGCGCCGCATGGTGCTGGTCTATCACTGCGTCACCGCTCCCCCAATACCGGGGGATATCGCCATTGGCCGGGTTCGGGTTGTGGACGTCGTTGCGCAGGCGGGACCGCGCAGTGTCCTGGCCGGCCGCCAGGATCGCCGTTACTGGCCGCACTCCTACGGCGGCGCCCTGGGCTGGTGCTACCAGCGGCCGCCCGTTGCATGCGAATTGCTCCAGAAAACGCTTACCGCATGCCCAGCCCTGGGCAGCCAGCAGACCGACGTCAGCCAAGGCACCCGTAATCAGAACGTCGGCCAGCTCGAACATCGGCAGTTAATTCCAAGCAAGATGGATTTAAGATGTCATACGTAATCTAAAAAAGCAATCATGATTTTTGTCGTCACCGAATGACGCGGCTATGGCAGTACTGGCCGGAAAGACCGGCATGTGTTTCATCAGTGCCGAGGGGGAACAGCCGCGCGGTCGATGCGGCGAGGTCACTGACCTGGAGGCGCCACTCGACCATTACCGGTTCGCGCAGTGTCGGGGTTGCTCGATTGACCCAGGTTGGTCTGGCCGCCGGCGCACATCACGCATGTCCATGCCGAACGGGGAGGTAGCGTGGACGAAGTAGGGCAAACCCAGATCGACGGGAGCGAGTGCCTCCACGCCAACCTCGCGACGGCATGGAAAGGCAGGTATCCAGCGATTGCGGTGCATGCCTGGGATGAGTGCAGATCCGCTGCCGATACAGCGTTGTTAGCGTTGGGCGGGCAATGCCTCACCAAGCTCGTGCTTTAACGCCGCCACGCAGTCGTCCACGAAGCTTCGCACCTTCGATGAGCCACGGCGTCCTTCGAGGTAGACCACATGCACCGGCTCCGGCGCGACTTCGAAGGCGTCGAGCACGCTGACCAATTGGCCGCTGCGCAGATGATCGCGGACCTGGTACGACGGCACCTGCGTGAGTCCCCAGCCCTGCACGGCGGCCTCGATGGCGCCATTGCAGCCGTTGACGCTGAGTCGCGAGTCGGCATCGACCAGGTGGGCGTGCCCGTCCACGCAAAACGGCCACGGTGCCGGGCGCTCGGCCGCGGAGATCGAGATGGTTGCATGCTGCGGCAACGCGTCCGGATGCTGAGGGATGCCATGCGCATCGAGGTACTGCGGTGATGCGCAGACCATGCGGCGTACGCCGCCGACCGGGATGGCGGTCAACGACGAATCGGGCAGCGCACCAATGCGCACCGCCACGTCGATGCCTTCGTCCAGCATCGGCACAACACGGTCGAGCAGGATGGCGCGCACGTGTATCAGCGGGTACCGGGCCAGATAGCGCGTTACCACCGGCATCACATGCATGGCACCAAACAGGTGCGGCGCCGTGATCGTGAGCAGGCCGCTGGGATGCGTGTGCAGGCCGGCAGCACGGCGCTCCACCTCATCGAGCTCGGTCAGCAGGCGCCGGCAATCGTTGGCGTATTGATGTCCGGCATCGGTGAGCCGCATGTTGCGGGTGCTGCGCACCACCAGCAGCACGCCAAGGCGCTGCTCCAGTTGCGCGATGCTACGTGTCACCGTGGCGGTGGAAATCCCCAGGCGCCGCGCGACCGCGGCAAAGCTCGCCTGCTCGGCGAGGGCTGCAAACAGCGTCATTTCCTGGATGCGATCCACCGCAGACTCGGCAATTGGCGTTCACCACAGCGTAGCAGCGTCCTGGTGCCGTAGCGGTCCACCTGCAGCACCAGGGCGCCGCGTGTTGTCATCGATGCAGCATTACGAGCGCCGCAATGGTCAATTGCGCTGCCGAGGTGTTCTGCTGCTGCGCGCCGATGCCTAGCATGGCTCTCACTTCATCCGCGTTTGATTGTGCCATCGCTCGATCAGAGCCATCAGCCGCGTCCCTTGCCGGCAACGCCCCGGCAGTGCCCGCGTCCACCGGGCTGCTGGTCGCATGGGCCGTGACCGCTGCCTCGGTGGGCGCTGGCATTCCAAACGTGGCAACGGCCAGACAACCACAGACAGTGAAAGGAGACATCATGTTTCATGACCACAGTACGCGTGTGAGCTACAAGACCCAGCAGGTCGGGGACGTCGAGGTGTTCTACCGCGAGGCGGGGCGCAAGGATGCGCCGGTGTTGCTGCTGTTGCACGGGTTTCCCAGTGCCAGCCACGTGTTCCGCGACCTGATGCCGCTGCTCGCACAGCACTATCGCTTGATCGCACCGGATTTGCCCGGCTTCGGCAATACCAAGGCGCCACCGCGCGGGCAGTTCGATTACACGTTCGAGAACCTCTACAACGTCATCGAAGGATTCACTGAAGCCTTGGCACTCGCCAGCTACAGCGTGTACGTGTTCGATTACGGCGCGCCGGTCGGCTTTCGCCTGGCTGCTGCAAACCCGCACAAGGTGAGCGCCATCATCAGCCAGAACGGCAATGCCTATGTGGAGGGCATCAGCGATCAATGGGGTGCGTGGCAGGCGTACTGGCGCGAGCCGAGCGCCGCCAATCGTCAGGCATGCCGTGCCTCCTTATCGCCGCAGGCCATTCGCGACTGGCTGTACGGCACCGGCGCCGATCCGGGCAAACTCTCTCCCGATGGCTACACGCTGGATATCGCATACATGGCACGAGAGGGTGCCGAAGAGATCCAGCTCGATCTGATCCTGGACTACCGCAGCAATGTGGCGGCCTATCCTGCCTTCCACGCGTATTTCCGTCAGCATCAGCCAGCCTTTCTGGCAGTGTGGGGCAAGCACGATCCTGCCTTCATTCCGGCCGGTGCACAGGCCTATCGCAACGACCTGCCGAACGCCGAAATCCATTTGCTGGACGCAGGCCACTTCGCGCTGGAAACGCATGCGCCGGAGATTGCGCAGTACCTCCACGATTTCCTGTCACGCACGCTCACGACATCGTCGTAACGCGGGCAGCTGAGTGGGCACTGCGGGCGTGGCGACAGCGCTGGTGCTGGCCAGCCTTGTGCGGATCTGCCGATGCAGTGCGGCATGTGCAACGGCACTGACATCAACGCGGGTGGGAGTGATCTTTGCCGGCAGATGCTGCCCGGCCCGGCGCGCTCCGGCCCCGCGTGGTGCGTGATGCGCTTGCGGCCCTATTTCCGCAAGCGCATCACGCAAACATGCCACGCACCACGTCGGCGTTGCTTTGCCCATCGGGGTTGCCCACCGTGCTGTCGGAGGCGAGGTTCCAGCAACTCAGATGCGCCAGCGCGTTGACCAGGGGATAGGACAGATGCAGCTGGGTGACCGTGCCATAGAGGGGGAAATCGTCCACGCTTTGCAGATCCAGCTCGATCTGGGTTTCATCCGGCAATTGTTTCCACCATGCACGCACCCGATCGTTGTACACCCACAGTATCTCGACCGACTGCTGCGCAGGCACGTTGAACCAGTCATTCTCCAGCACGCGCAAGCGCTGCCGCACCAGTAACGCGCCGCCGGATTTTTTGGCTGCCAGCAGGCCCTGTTTCAATGCATCGAATGCGGTGGTATCGAACACCTGGTTGTGCCGGAACATGCCGTTGGCGTCCTCGCACAATTGCTCGTTGGCATACGCCGGGTAGCTGCGGGTTTTCTCGCAGAACGGCTGCAGCCCGAACAGCGGCGGCAGGTCGTCGGCAACCACGGTTTCGCCCGATTCCGGATCGATGTTCACCCCTTGGTCCGAGTTGACGAACACCAGCAGGCGCGTGAAGCCACGTGCGAGCAGCGGCATGATGCCCAGGTTTTCCAGGTTGCCGCCGTCGGCGAAGCGGTAACTCTCCGTCGATTGATCACGACCACCGACGGGCCAGTACGGGTAACGCGGCACCAGCCCATTGATCTCGGGAAACCTCTCTTCGAAGTCTTCGGCCGGCGCCATGCTGCTGCACCCGGCGATGTCGTTGAGGCTGAAGGCACGCTGGGGCACGCGGGCGGTGACCATGCCGGCACCGTCGTCGGCGGTGTAGTCGCTGCCCATCGCAAACGACTCGATGAGACCACCACCAATGACACCGAGTTGGTCAGGCTGGTCGAAGAACCCGCGGATGCCGAGAAACCAGTTGGCTTCGAACGGCAGCAAATCCGCGCTCACGCCATCGTTGATGAAGACGGCGGTGTTGAAGATCGGTAGCGGCCGCCCATCTCGCAAGGTGTAGAAGTTGTCTGCGGTCAACTGGGGATTGCGCTGCAGCGGGCCTTGCGCCAGGTACGTCGCCGTGCCGGTGAAATAATGCGGATCGATGCCGGTGGCATCGGGCTTCCACAAACCGTAGTCCTTCAGCACCAGCTTGCCGATGACCGCTTGCCACATATCCGATGGGGCGTAGCGTTTGCTCAGCCGGTACTCGGCCAGTTCATTGAGGATCGGCAGCGTGCCAAGCCGATACGGCACCTGGCCGAGATTGTTTGGCGCCATCTGCGCCAGCACGTCCAAGCCCAGTTGCGAAGGATCCAGCACCACCGGGCCCAGGAATTCATCGTCGCTGATGGCCTTCGGCAGGTAGCTGTACAACACATTGGCCCAGGTCCCGCCGGAGACCGACGAAATCGCGCTGACCTTGTCGAGCAGCCCCAGGTAGCGCAGCCCCCGTAGCTGCCCCAGCGCACACGACAGGGCACGGCTGCCGCCACCGGACAGGCAGATGCCGACGCCACTTGCCGATGCCGGGGCCGGTGGCGTCTCCAGTACATCGATTGCCACGGTGAATGTCGCCACGGTGTCCCTTCCCCTTTGCACGTAGCCGTTGACGGCGCAGTCGCAAGCCTAGCGCTCAAGGTTCGGTTGCCACGCGACGTTGCGCACAAATTGCGGCGATTTTGCTCGCTCACAAAGATCAGCACTGCGTCAGGGGATGCGCGGGAATGGTCATCGCGCGTCGCACTTCACGCTGTCGGTCGGACTCAACCAGACGCCATGCCTGCGACGCCAGGCATGACGGCAGGCCGCAACGCCGCACCGGCCATCGTAGTGACGATGACTTCGGCGCATGGACGCATCCTGGACGGGCCGCTGCGACGGCGCAGCCCGGCGATCCTGCAAGCCCAGGGCGAGCGACGCATCATGGCATCAGCGTCAGCCAGCGCTAATCCGCAGAAAGCGATCCCAGGGTGAAGCCGGACACAGCGTTGACCTTGCCACGCCAGAGCACGCCACGGTTGCTCGGCAGCGGCTGGCCGGCGGGTGAAAAGCAGCGCGCATCGATCAGGTGGATGAACTGCGGCGGTGCGCTGCTTTGCTGCGCATCGTCCTCGCTGTCGTAGATGCTGGCGTGGCTGGCAAACGCGCGGCGGATCTCCTCCCTTTCTTCGGCATCGCCGGGGTATGCGGCAGAAAACTCCTGCGCAAATGCCTCGAAATATTGCTTCCCGCTGACCAACTGGCCGGACACGATGATGCCATCGACAAACAGCGTAATGCCGAACTGCGCATCCGAGGAGTTGGCAATACCGACCAGCTTCTGCAGATACCAGTCCACGCTCTGGCCGTCGAACGCCAGCTTGACGTCTTCCAGGCTGGGTTGATGTTGCTCTTGGTCTGTCATACAACTCTCCTTGGTAAAAGATGTAACCGGTGTGTACACATTAAGTGCGGCGAAGAGCCTGCTCATCGCTGCGCATGCCCAAGAAAGCCAGTGCGTCCTGTCCAGTGATGGGCGTGGTTGAGTCCGCCACCGTCGCCTTGGCGAGCATGCGCAGAGTCTATGACAAGTTCACCTGGACGGGCTGCCTTGGCACTTACTATTGTTCCAGGGCGCTAGCTTGTACTGCTGGGTAAGTTCTCTCTTGCGCGCGCAAGCGGCATGCGCATTGCAATTTCAGAAGCAGCAGGTCGTCTTTGATTATTCCGAAGCAATCTTGATCAGTGGTCGCAACTGAATTCGCCAGTGATGGTCTTGCCTGCGGTCCACATGGAAGTCTTTTTGCCAACTCCCTTGAGAGTAAAGGATGGCAGCAGCTGTGGATTACCGGGGTTGCGATAACTTAGGTTGATTGTCCTGGTCTTTTCCTCGAACTCAATGACGTGGTAGGAGCCGCTCGGCAAGCTTTTCGCGCCATCCGATCCGGGTAGGTGAACCAGAATTTGCTGGATTTTTCCGTAGCCAAGAAACTCAAGGTCATTGGCTGGATTTCCGCTTTGGCTAGTGAACGTGCACATGGTGCTGCTGGCAGTAGCAGGCGCCGCGATCAAAACGAACAGGGTTGAAATTGCACAGGTAGCTCTCATGAGTCTTGTGTCTTGATCAGTTAGCCGAATGAAGTGTTGTGGGTTAGATGAGGTCGATATCGTCTCGAGAGCCGGTGCAATGCTTTACGGAAAGCGCGCTCATACTCTCGAGTAGGACGGCATAAAGACGCCTAAAATCGAAGTCTTTGGGTTTTCGTTTGGCAAGCGCGATGCGTGAGACAGCATCCAGGAGTGTCTGTTTGAAAAGTTCCAATTGCAACGCGGCGGTCAGATGTTTGAAGTCATTCCAGTCCAGTTGGCCGACAGTGATGAATGACTTGCGCTTGGGTCTGTAACTCATGTAACCCTTGGTTGCTTCAAAATTTAATCCTTCCGCAACATCCGTTAGCTCAAAGCCAAAATAGAACGTATCGACAGACAAGCCAAAACTCTCTTCTGCCAGAGAATCTTTGATGTGGGATTCAATATTGTCGAGTTGCAGCCACCAAGCGCCCTTGGACATATCGAAAGTCCATCTAGAATCATCGGCACACTTGACCGTCCAGCTTGTCGAAATGAGCAGGCTGAATTTCACAGCAGCCTGGAAGCCGCGTCGCAATAGGCCACAATGTGATGGGTGGCCATCCCCTTTGTGTACAGGGGTCTCTGCTGTTTAGTGTCTATGCCCAATGGTGCGTCCGTCGGCGAAACGTGGGTCTCATGGTGTAGCGCTTCCCTGACTAACTAGCGTGACGCTAGCATGAAGTTGCTGCAGGAAGTTTATTCAAAGTACCCAACTATCACCAGCCAGCCACCGCACCATCCGAGCGCGGATCACTTGCCCCACTGAGTACGCCATCGACCTCGCGCACCAGCGCGCCGGCATGTCCCATGACCGAGGTATAGGCGGGCAACAGCTCCACCGCATGCCCGGCGTCGCGGAGTGCTTGCACCACTGCCGGATCGAAGCGGTCTTCCAGCTTCAGCGAAGTGCTGGCTTCGCCCCAGGTGCGGCCGAGCAGCCAGCGCGGTGCGGTGATGGCCTGTTGCAGCGGCATGCCGTAGCGGGCGTAGCGCGAGAACACGGCGGCCTGTGTTTGTGGCTGGCCTTCGCCGCCCATGGTGCCGTAGGCCATGATGCGGCCATCGTCGAAAGTGGCCAACGCCGGATTGAGGGTGTGGAAGGGTTTGCGGCCGGGGGCCAGGGCGTTCCAGCCGTCCGGTGCCAGACGGAAGCTGCAGCCGCGGTTTTGCCAGGTGATGCCGGTGCGCGGCAGCACCAGGCCGGAGCCGAATTCGAAATAGGTGGACTGGATGCAGCTGACCGCGCGGCCGTCTGCGTCGATGGCGCCGAACCACACGGTGTCGCCGGCTTGCGAGAGGTGCGGCCAGGGCAATGCAGTGGTCATGTCGATGCGCGCGGCGAGCGCATCGAGGGCGGCGGTATCGTCCAGCAGCGCCTGTGGGTCGAGCGACATCCAGGCGGGGTCGCCGACATGCGCGTCGCGGATCAGGAAGGCCTGTTTGCTGGCTTCGATCAGGCCGTGCAGGTGCGCGTAGCTGTCGGGGTGTTCGACATGCAGGCGGTCGAACAAGGCAAGGATCAGCAGCGAGGCCAGGCCTTGCGTGGGCGGTGCGTGGTTGTAGAGGCGCGCGCCGTGGATGGCGACCGAGAGCGGCACGCTGGCGTCGGCCTGATGCTGTGCCAGGTCGTGCGCGCGTAGCGGGCTGCCGAGCGCCTGCAGGTCGGCAGCGATGTCGTCGGCGAGTGCGCCGCGATAGAAACTCTCCAGGCCGTGGTCGGCCAACCGCTGCAGGGTGTGTGCGAGCTGCGGTTGCTGCAGCAGCGCGCCTTCGCGCAGGGGCGCGCCGTGCGGTTCGAAGATGCTGGCGTAGGCACCGGGTTGCACACGCAGTTCGGCGCTCTTGCCGGCAGCGATCTGGGCACCGCCCAAGGTCACCGGTACGCCGTCGCTGGCGTGGTGGATGGCCTCCTGCAACAGGCGTTGCAGCGGCAAGCTGCCGCCCGCGTGGTGCAGGGCCAGCGCCCAGCCGGAGACGGTGCCGGCCACGGTATTGGCTGCGCCGGGGCCGCGCCACGGGATGCTGCTGTGGCCCCGATAGAAATCCAGCGTGGCCGCCTGTGCCGCGCGGCCGCAGGCGTCGATGGCGTGCACGCGGCCATCGGGTTCGTGGATGAGCCAGAAGCCATCGCCGCCGATGCCGGTCATGTGTGGGTACACCACCGCCAGACAGGCGGCGGTGGCCACGGCGGCTTCGATGGCATTGCCGCCGTCGCGCAACACATCGCGCCCGGCCTGCGCCGCGAGGTGGTGCGGGGCCACCACCATGCCGCGGCGCGCGCGCAGGGTATGCAGCATCAGCGTGTCTCCGGCGGCGGACTGAAGGCGAGCAGGCCATCGCGTTCAAGCTGCGCGGCGAGCGCGAACAGGCGGTCTTCGCGGCCGGGCGCGGCAATCAGCTGCACGCCCAGCGGCAGCCGCCCGGGCCGCGGCAACGGTGCGGCCAGCACCGGGCAGGCGGCCAGCCCCAGCGGTTGGGTGAAGATGCCCAGATTGGCGCGTGCCGATACCGGCAGGCCGTCGATCTGGATGGTGTCCTGGTCGATACGCGGTGCCACGCACGGCGTAGTCGGCGCGATGAGCACATCCACATCGTCCCATAGCGCATGCATGGCGCCGGCAAACCAGCGGGCGAAGCGGTGCGCGTCGGCCACGGCGCTGGCGGGCAGCTGCAGGCCGGCCAGCAGGCGATCGCGCGTGGCGGGGTCGAACTGCGCGGCGTGCGTGGCCAGTGCGTTGCGGTGCCGGTGTCCGCCTTCGGCAGCGGTGAGGACGAAGGCGGCTGCGCGTGCGCGCTCGGCCTCCGGCAGTTCGATCGAGGCACTGCTGTTGCAGGCGGCCAGCACTGCCGCCAGCGCGGAATCGAGGTCTGGATCCAGATTGCGCTGAAACCAGCCGCCCAGGCGTGCGATGCGCAGCTTGCCGGTAGTGGCCGCGGGCAGCGCATGCCCGCGCATCACCTCATAAACAAGACGCAGATCGGCCACCGAGGTTGCGAACGGGCCGACCACATCCAATGCATCCACAAACGGAAACACGCCATCCAGCGGCAGCGCGCCATGCGTCGGGCGCAGGCCGTAGACACCGCAGAGCGCGGCGGGCACGCGGATGGAGCCATTGGTGTCCGAGCCGAGCGCGAACGGCACCAGCCCGGCGGCCACTGCCGCGGCCGAGCCGCCCGACGAGCCGCCGGCCAGATGCTGGTGGTCATGCGGGTTGGCAGTGGTGCCGTAGTGCGCGTTGACGGTGGCAAAGCCGTAAGCGAATTCGTCCATGTTGGCCGTACCGATCAGCACCGCGCCGGCATCGCTGAGCCGCTGCACCACGGCCGCATCGCGGGCAGCGGGCGGGTAGTGCGCGCGAACCGCAGCACCGGCGGTGGTGACCTGCCCGGCGACATCGAACAGATCCTTGACCACGAACGGCACGCCAGCCAATGCGCCGCCGTCGCTGCCCCCGGCCAGTGCGGCCTGCACGCGCGTGGCATCGGCGGCGGCGCGCGCCGGCAGCAGGCGGGTGATCGCGCACAGGCTGTCGTTGACCTGGTTGATGCGCGTCAGCGTCTGCGTTGCCAGCCGCGCGGCCAGCGTGGGCTGGCTGCGTGCGCTGCTGACGATGGAGGCGATCTGGCCGCGTGGGCCGCTGCCGTCATGCGCCGCAGTAGTGGGCGCGTTGAAGGTGGCCAGCAGCTGCGCATGGCCGCGCAGCACTTCGGTATTGCGATCGACGCCGGCCTGCCACTGCGCTGGGAGTTGCATGGGTCACCTTGGGTTGCTGGAGTGGTGCAGGTGCTGGTCTGGCCGCTCTCCCGCCGGGGCGAGAAGGCACGACCTGCGCGCCACTGGCGCGCGTGCATTGGAGCGCCCGCGTCGCAAACGCGGGCTGGGGCGCGGAGCGGGGGTTGCGGTGAGGGTGCCCCGGGAGGTGGAGGTGTGTCGGCTGCTCATTGAGCTGGCTCGTTTTCGTACTCAAGTGGCCTCCCATTTACCGGCTGGCGTACCCTCATCCGCCCTTCGGGCAGCTTCTCCCGGTGGGAGAAGGGGTAATGGCAACCCGACTGCTGGCGGCTGCGGCGCAGTGAGGCGGTCGATCAACAACTGCTCGAATGCCTGCACATCCACCGCATGCACCACGCGTTGCGCCTGCTCGCCCAGGCCCGGCTGGTAGCCCGGTGCCCACGACAGGATGTCGCCATATCCGGCATCGAAGGCGGTATTGGCGTCGACATAGAGCGTCTCCACCTGCGTGGCCAACGCCGGCTGCAACCACACTGCCGTGGCCAGTTCATCCCACATCGGAAAGCCAGGCTCGCGCCGGCGCAACGCATGCCCAATGGTGGTGTCGGCCGCGCTCATGCGCGCCAGCAACTCAGGCGTCAGTTCGGTGGCGGTGGAGGGGTCGACCGGCACCATGGTGATCTGGCGCCACGGTGCGCGCATGACGATGCTGGCGGCCTCCGGGTCCCAGCGGATATTGAATTCACGGCGGGGCGAGTTGACGAATTCGCGCGCGAACTGCCGTGCACTGACGCTGTTGCGCTGCTGCCGCGGATTGAGGCTGCCGCCCATGTACACCAGCTCGCGCGCGAGCGTGGCAAACGCCGGGTCCAGCGATTGGGCAAGGGCCAGATTGGTCAACGGGCCGGTGGCAATGATGCTCACTTCGCCCGGGTACTGGCGCACCATGCGCAGCATGAACAACGCGGCCGGCTCGTCGCTGGGGCGCACCACGCCGGGATTGCCCAGCGGCAGATCCGGCACCACGTCGTGCGCGTGATAGCGCGGTGCACTTTGCACGGTGTCGTCCTCCACCCAGTGCTTGGTCCACGCACCTTTCCACACCAACTTGCCGTACAGCGCTTCCCAGCGTTCGGTGGCCAGCTCGCTGTTGAGCAGCGGATGCACCGGGCCGGGCAGCACCGGAATCTGCGGATGGCCGGCCAGTTCCAGCAGCCGGCAGGTGTGGGCCAGCACTTCATCGCGCCAGATATTGCCGCTTACGGCGCTGATGCCCAGCACCTCGACCTCGGGCGATTGCAGCAACAGCAGCTGCGCAGGCGTGAAGCCGTCGATATCGTCTTCGAGAATGACGCGGCGTTTGGATGGGGCGGTGTGTGGGGAAGTCATTGCGCGTTGGTCGTGTGGGTTGAGTGCATTGCAGCGGAGAGGGAGCGGGACGTTGCCTGTGTAGGAGTGCGCTTGCGCGCGGATGGCGTTGCCGGTAACGCTTCATCGCGCACGAGCGCGCTCCTACCTGTCATGCGCCAGCGTGCTGTTGCCGCAATAGCGTGCGCTCGTACTGTGCCAGGTCGGCGTCCAGCTGCCATTGCAGCCGTGCCTTCTCGCTGCCCTGGCGAAATGCCTGGCACGCGGCGTCGTCGGTTTCGCTCTGCAAGGCAGAGGCGCAGGCCGGCGCAGCTGCACCATCTGCATTCCACAGGCTGGCGCCGGGCAGGAAGCTGTAGGTCAGGCCATTGCGTGCCAGCTGCTTGAGCGTTGGGTAGTCGATGCCTTGCTCCTGCATGGCGCGTTGATATTCATGGGTCATGTCTGCGCGCGAGACGCCGGCATCGTCGGTGGACAGCACCACCGGGACGCCGGCGTGCAGATACATCGACAACGGGTGCGCGGCGCCCTTGATGCCAAGAATCACATCGTTGCTGGTGAGGTTGATCTCCACCGCCACCTGCTTGCTGTGCATCTGTTGCAGCAGCGCCTGGGCATCGTCTTCGTAGGGCAGGTCCACGCCGTGCCCGATCCGGCGCGCGCCAACATCCACCGCCTGGCGGATGTGCGTGCGCAAGTGCGCAGGCGGCACCAGCCCCAGCGTCAGCTCGCCGGCATGCAGGGACAGCGGCACGCCCGGATAGTGCGCGGCAAAGAAGCGGAACATCGCCATATGCCGGGTGTAATCGGCCACTGCCACCGGGTTGTCTTCGGGGGCGACGATGTTCACTGCAACCGCGCGACTGCCACCGGCGGCGATCAGCGCGTGGGCCAGTGCCATCTGCCCGAACACCATCGGCTGCGGCAGCACGCGCAACACATACGGCACGTAGCGATAGGAAACCCTGCAGCCGGGACGGGCATCGGCCTGGTCGCAGCGCAGCACGCGGCGGACCTGCGTGTCGGTGGCGGCCAGCTCGCGTTGCGCGGCCTGCACCAGTGCCGGCAAAGCATCCTGCAGGGCGCGTAGGTTCGCAGCATCGTCATCGCCATTCCAGGGCAGCGCCTGCATGCGCTTGGCGGCCTGGTCCATCTGCGGCGGGTTGGCGATGATCTCCACGTACGGCACACGGTCGCGGGCGGCGTGGTCGAGTACCGCGGCCACGGTGTCGGCCACGTGCGCGCGTACCACCGCGTCGAACTTGCCAAAGGTGCCGAAGAACTGGCCATGCCCGGTGGGTTGCGCGGGGCTGGGGACGAACTTGCGCATCGACAGCGCATCGACCACCCGCCCGTACAACGCAGCATCGCGTGTGGCCAGGCCGCTGGCCGGCTGCTGCCCCTTGCCGCACGGCGGGGCCCGCAGGCTCAGGTCGTCCAGCTGCACGCAGGCACCATCATCACTGGCCCATTGCAGATAGTCCTCGGCATACACCGAGCCGGACAAGTGATTGTGCAGGTCGCCGCCCTTGGGCATGGCCTGCAACAACGCGCGCAGCTGCGCTGGTTGCGAGGCAGCGGCCTGGAACAGCTGCGCCACCTGCGTCTGGCGTTGTTGCGCCGGTGTTTGCGCAGGGCGTGCGAGCGCTACGTTCGGCAGCACCGCGCACACGGACAGGAGTAGATAACGATGAAGACGGGGCATGCGGTGGGCTCTGAGAAAAAGGGGGCGGCGCCGTGGCGCTGCAGTGCGTGATGCAACGTGCCGCGTCTCGCGTGGCCAGAAAAATGGCGGTATACGCGGTGCGGCAGCGGCCTCATTCCAGCGCATGGCGCAGTACGAACAGGCCGGCGATGGCCCAGGTGGCCGGATGCACGGCGCGCCAGCGGCCGCTGCCGAGCTTGAGCACCGCATAGGTGATGAACCCAAGGGCCAGGCCGGTGGCGATGGAGTAGGTGAGCGGCATGGCGAGCATGCAGATGGCCGCCGGCAAGGCTTCGCTGATATCGTCCCACGGGATCTGCGTGCATTCGCGCAGCATCACCGAAGCCAGATAGATCAGTGCCGGTGCGGTGGCGTAGGCCGGCACCATGGCGGCCAGCGGCGAGAACAGCAACGCGAGCAGAAACAATGCCGCGACCACCAGTGCGGTCAGGCCGGTGCGCCCGCCCACCTGCACGCCGGCCGCGCTTTCCACGTAGGCGGTGGTGCTGGAGGTGCCGAGGAGAGAGCCGGCCAGGATGGCAGTGCTGTCGGCCAGCAGGGCGCGGTCGAACTGGCGGCGTTGGGCCTCGGTACGCAGCAGGCCGGCGCGCTGCGCCACGCCCATCAAGGTGCCGGTGGCATCGAACATTTCCACCAGCACGAACACCAGCACCACATGCAGCACGGCGGTGAGCGCGCCGCTGCCACCATGGCCGTGCAGCGCACCGGCGATATCCAGCTGCAGCAAGGTCGGCGCCAGGCTGGGCGGCAGCGACAGCAGGCCCTGGTAGTGCACCAGGCCAAGCGCCAGTGCCGCGGCGGTGACCGCCAGGATGCCGAGCAGCATCGCACCCCGCACGCGACGGACGTCCAGCACCCCGATCAGCAGCAACCCTGCCAGCGCCAGCAGCGGCTCGGGCCGGTGCAGGTCGCCCAGGGTCACCAGCGTCTGCGGATGCGCCACCACCAGCCCGGCCTTCTGCAGGCCGATCAATGCCAGAAACAGGCCGATGCCGGCAGCGATCGCGCTGCGCAAGGTCGGCGGGATGCCATCCACCAGCCAGCGCCGCGCGCCAGTGACGGTGAGCAGCAGGAACACGCAGCCTGAGACAAACACCAGCCCCAGCGTCTGTTGCCAGCTGTAGCCCAGCGTGCCCACCACGGTGAAGGCGAAAAACGCATTCAAGCCCATGCCCGGCGCCATGCCGATGGGGTAATTGGCCAGCACGCCCATCAGCAGCGAGCCCAGTGCGGCGGCCAGGCAGGTCGCCACGAACACCGCGCCGTGGTCCATGCCGGTGGTGGCCAGGATGTCGGGGTTGACGAAGACGATGTAGGCCATCGTCAGGAACGTGGTGGCACCGGCCAGCACTTCCGTGCGCGGGGTGCTGGCATTGGCAGCAAGGGCGAATCCGGGCCAGCGCATCAGCGTGCGCCCTCGGCAGGCCACAGGGTGACGAACGAACAGGCAACCATCAGCAGACTCTCTTCGATGCAGGGACAACCCGCGCAGGCACACCGCGCGGGCCGCTCATCTTGCACTGCGCGTGCCGGTTTGCCACCTTGCGTGGTCGGCAGCGTAGCCGGGCCTGCCCATGCCGCCAGACATCTGCGGCAGCCACTCGCGCCTGCGCTGCCGGTCGACCTGCAGGGTGGCCCTGGCCCGCAGGCCGGTCACGCACTCACAGATCCAGCACCAGGCGCGGCGAGCGGCTGCGCGAGCAGCACAGGGTGATCTGCGCATTGCTGGCGCGTTCGCTGTCGCTGAGCACGCTGTCGCGGTGATCCGGTGTGCCGGCGACCACGCCGGTCAGGCAGGCGCCGCACATGCCCTGCTCGCACGACAACGGCACCTCGATGCCGGCATTCAGCAGCGCGCTGGCAATGCTGCAATCGGCCGGCACCTGTACCACACGGCCGCTGGCAGCCAGCTCCACTTCGAAGGCGTGATCGGCATCGTGTGCAAGCCCCGGGTCGGCGGCGGCAAAGTGCTCGCGGTGCACCTGCGCCGCGCGCCAGCCATGGGTCTTGGCAAGCTGCGTGAAGTGGTCCATGAACGCCGCCGGCCCGCACAGATACAGTTGGTCGTGCGCGCGCGCCTGTCCGAGTTCCTCGGGCACATGCACGCGCGGGCTTTGCCCGCCATCGCTCAGGTGCATCTGCACCTGGCCGTGCAGAAAGCCTTGCTGCAGGCGCTGCGAAAACGCCACATCGGTATGCCGGCGCACGTAGTAATGCAGCACGAAGGGCTCGCCGCGCGCTTCCAGCGCTTCGGCCATCGACAGCAGCGGGGTGATGCCGATGCCGGCGGCCAGCAGCACGTGCCGTTCGCCCGCATGCAACGGAAACAGGTTGCGCGGGCTGGAAATCTGCAGGCGGTCGCCGGTGCTGAGCTGCTCGCACAGGTGCCGTGACCCGCCGCGCGAGGCGTCGGCCAACTTGACGCACAACAGGTAGTGATCGCGCACATGCGGTGCGCTGGCGATCGAATACTGGCGGATCATGCCGTCCGGCAGATGCAGGTCTACATGCGCGCCGGCCTCGAAGGCGGGCAGTTCGGCATCGATCGGCTCCAATCGGATCGCGCGCTGGCGATGGCCCTGGTCGATGACCGCGGCAACGCGCACTTCATGCAGGCTCATGGCGTGATCCTTGGCGGTCAACGCAGGAAGAAGTCGCTGTAGCCCTGGCCGCGCAGGCCACGGCGATAGGCGATGGAACTGCGGTCGGCCGGGATGTGCACTTCCAGCAGCGGGTCCAGCGGCAGGTATTCCGGCCGCTGCGCTTCCACCATGGCGCGGTCTTCTTCGAATACGCGCAGGTTGAACGCATGCACGTCTTCCACCGGCAGATGGGTGTCGAAATTGCGCGCGATCGGCACCAGCAGGCGGGTCTTGTGCTTGGACACCGGGCTGGCCGCGTTCATGATCACCAGCCGCTTGCCCGGCACCGGAAAATGGATGGTGAGCGTGGCGGTAAACGGCAGATGCACTTCGAAATGGCGTAGCCACTGGAAGTCGGGGTCCACGTCCGGCAGCGGCATGTCCACCGAATAATTGGCCACATTGCTGAGGTAATCGGCGTTGAAGCCGGTCGGCGTTTCGGTCGTGGTGTAGGCCGGCACTTCGCGCTTGTCCGGCTGGGCGAAGGTGGCGGTGTGCACGAAGGCGAAATGCGCCACGTCGATGAAGCCTTCGAGCTGGCGTGCGGCGCTGCCGCCGATGTCGAAGGCCGGGCACACGATCTGCTGGAAGCCCTCTTCGTCCCAGCCCGGCATCGGCGGGATCTGCACCTCGGCCTCGCTCACCCCGGCCGGTCTGGACAGGCACACCCAGATCAGCCCGTAGCGCTCGGCCACCGCGTAGGTGTGCAGGCGCATCTTGGCCGGGATGTTCTGGCTGGGGCTGGCCGGAATGTGGTTGCAGCGCCCACCGCTGCCGAAGCGCAGCCCGTGGTAGGCGCACACCACGCCGCCGCCATCGGCCGTGCCCATGCTCAGCGGCACGCCGCGGTGCGGGCAGACATCGCGCGCGGCCACCAATTCCTCGCCCAGCCGGTACAGCACCAGCGGCTCGTCCAGCAGGGTGGCCTTGAACGGCGCTTCGCTCACCTCGCTGCTCAGCGCCACCGCATGCCAGTGCTGGGCCAGGCGCTGCCAGTCGGCGGCCTCGAAGGTGCAATGCAGCGGCAGGGCGGGGACGGCGACATCCATGGGGCGGTCTCTGGCATGAGGCGGGAGCGGTGCCGGATTGACTCTAGGAAGCCGGGGGTGTGTGATCAAACATCGTTTTTCCGCCAAGCCATTGCAAAAAATGCAACGCCAACCGAGCCATGCCGCATGCTGACCTTCTCCCGCTTCACCCGGTACTTCATCGAAGTGGCCCGCTGCGGCAGCATCCGCAAGGCCTCCGAGGTGCTGCACGTGTCGGCCTCGGCGATCGACCGGCAGATCCTCAAGGCCGAGGAAGAGCTGGGCGCGCAGTTGTTCGAGCGCCTGCCGGGCCGGCTGCGGCTCACGGCTGCCGGCGAGCTGTTGCTGGTGGACGTGCGCGGCTGGGAGAAGGCCTACGCCCGTACCCTGGAGCGCTTCGACGAGCTCAAGGGGCTGCGCCGCGGGCATGTGGAGATCGCCATGATCGATGCGCTCAGCGAAGGCGTGGTGCCGGCGGCAGTGGCCGCGCTGGTGCAGGAGTACCCCGGCATCACCTTCAACCTGTCCACCGCGCGTAACCAGCGGGTGATGGAAATGGTGACCTCGGCCGATGTGGATATCGGACTGCTGCTGGACCCGGTGAGCAGCGTGGACCTGGAAGTGCGCGCGTTTGCCGATATCCCGTTAGGGATTGCGATGCCGGTGGGCCACCCGTTGAGCACCCGCAGCGAGTTGCAGCTCAGCGAGACGCTCGAGCACCGCCTGCTGCTGCCGGCCGCCCCGCTGATTGTCGGCGAGCATGCCAAGGTGCTGTACCAGCGCCAGCATATCGACGTGAAGCGGCTCACCCACTGCAACGACGTGCGCACCCTGCGCGGCCTGGTGCGCGCCGGTGCCGGCGTGGGCCTGATGTCGTGGCTGGATGCCGCCCCGGATGTGGCCGACGGACGCCTGGCCTTCGTGCCGTTCCGCCAGCACCTGACCAAACCGATGACGCTGGCGCTGTGCGTGGCCCCGCAACGGCAGCTCTCGCGCTCGGCGCAGCTGGCGATCCAGGCACTGGCTGCGAAGATCGATGCGATGGCAGTGCCGGCGGTGGGGTGAGTGTGTTGCGCAAGCGGCCCTCACCCCTGCCCCTCTCCCGCAGGCGGGCGAGGGGAAAGGCGTGCGTTCGTGCGGCCTAGGCGGTGCCTGTGATGGGGTGAGTGTGTTGCGCAAGCGGCCCTCACCCCTGCCCCTCTCCCGCAGGCGGGAGAGGGGAAAGGCGTGCGTTCGTGCGGCGAGGCGGTGGCTGTGGCGGGTGAGTGCGTTGCGCAAGCGGCCCTCACCCCTGCCCCTCTCCCGCAGGCGGGAGAGGGGAAAGGCGTGCGTTCGTGCGGCCTAGGCGGTGCCTGTGATGGGGTGAGTGTGTTGCGCACGCGGCTCTCACTCCTGCCCCTCTCCCGCAGGCGGGAGAGGGAAAGGCCGTGCGTTCGTGCGGCCGAGGCGGTGCCTGTGATGGGGTGAGTGTGTTGCGCAAGCGGCTCTCATCCCTGGCCCTCTCCCGCAGGCGGGAGAGGGGAGAGGCGTGCGTTCGTGCGGCCGGGGCGGCGCCGGTGGTGGGGTGAGTGTGTTGCGCACGCGGCCCTCACCCCTGCCCCTCTCCCGCAGGCGGGAGAGGGGAACGGCCGTGCGTTGGTGCAGCCGGGGCGGCGCCGGTGGTGGGGTGAGTGCGTTGCGCACGCGGCTCTCACTCCTGCCCCTCTCCCGCAGGCGGGAGAGGGGAAAGGCCGTGCGTTCGTGCAGGCCGATGGCATGCAGGTACCGCTGGCCGCATGCCGATCCCGTTGCAGATCTCCCTTCTCCCGCCTGCGGGAGAAGGTGCCCGCAGGGCGGATGAGGGCAACGTGCACCCAGTGAGGGCAACGTCCACCCAGTACAATCACACCTGCTCTTTCAGGCGACACCGCAGCATGCAGTTGATCGATATCGGCGCCAACCTCACCCACGACTCCTTCGACCGCGACCGCGATGCCGTACTGCAACGCGCACGCGATGCCGGTGTGACGCAGTTGGTGATCACCGGTGCCAGCCGCGAGCATTCGCCATTAGCCCTGCAACTGGCGCAACAACACCCCGGATTCCTCTACGCCACCGCGGGCGTGCACCCGCATCACGCAGTGGAATTCACCGCCGAATGCGAAGTGGAAATGCGCACCCTGCAGGCACATCCGCAGGTGGTGGCGGTGGGCGAGTGCGGGCTGGATTACTTCCGCGATTTCGCACCGCGCCCGGCCCAGCACAAGGCCTTCGAACGCCAGCTGCAACTGGCCGCCGACAACGGCAAGCCGCTGTTCCTGCATCAGCGCGATGCGCATGACGACTTCCTGTCGATCATGCGCAGCTTCGACGGCAAGCTGGGTGCGGCGGTGGTGCATTGCTTCACCGGCACGCGCGAGGAACTGTTTGCCTATCTGGACCGCGACTACTACATCGGCATCACCGGTTGGCTATGCGATGAGCGCCGTGGCGCGCACTTGCGCGAGCTGGTGCGCAACATCCCGGCCAACCGGTTGATGATCGAAACCGACGCGCCCTACCTGCTGCCGCGCACGCTCAAGCCCCTGCCCAAGGACCGTCGCAACGAGCCGATGTATCTGGCGCATATCGTGGAAGAACTGGCGCGCGACCGCGGCGAAGCAGTGGCCGTGACCGCCGCCAACAGCACTGCGGCGGCACGCGCGTTTTTCCGGTTGCCGGCGCCGGCCAGCGCTGCATGAGCGGGGCAGCGCGGCGGCTCACGCCGCCAGCAATTCCCACCCTTGCGCATCGCGCAGGCGCAGGCCCGGTTGCGGCGTGTCCACGCTGATGCGCAGACCGTCGGCCCAGGGCAGCTGCCGTTGTTGCGGAAACCACCGCCGGCGCTGGTCGACCACGATCAACAAGCCGTGGTCATCGCCCAATGCGGCAAAGCCCTCCACGGGTTGAGCGAATGGCTGCAGGCCAAAGTGATGCGCAACGCTGCGTGTCACCACCTCGACATTGTCGCTGGGTAACCCGATTTCGCTCAGGCACAGCAGCTCTTCGCCGTGGAACTGGCCGGTGCCGGCCGGCGCATCCTGCAAGGCATCGCGTGCGATCAACTCCAGCACCGCACCATCGGGGCCGGCGAAATACACCGACTGCGATTGCCACGGGCCGTCCAGAGCGAAATGCCGGCGACCTTGCGAATCGCCCAGCAGGCTGGCGCGCGCGCCGATCCAGTGCGCGGCTGCCTCGAAGCGCGATGGGGCCACGTTGAAGGCCAGGTGCACGCTGCCCACCGGTTGCTGGGCCTGCACGCATTCCAGCGTGCTCCACCCGATACGCACGGTAGTGCCGTGCGACGGTTGCTGCAGCACATCGCGGTAAAACCGCAGGGTGAGGTCGGGATCCAGGCAGGGCAGCACAAGGTGACGAAGATGCATGGCACTCAAGATCGGTGAGGGGCCTGCATTGGACAACCTCAATCGCAGTTGAGGTCAAGCCATGCTGCGCTGGTCGGCAGCCAGGTGCGGCACCGCTGCGCTCGTCCAGCGCGACGCATGCGTCCGATGCGCTGCATCGCCAGAGCCGACGACGCCTCAGATCAGCTCCGCCAGCGCCCATAAATGGCGCACCAGTGGCGCGCTGTCCAACGCGCCGGGTGCCACCGCCAACGCCAGCCGCGCCAGCGGCATGCGGCCTTCGATATCCAGGTAGCGCACGCCGGGACGCTGCAGCTGTGCGGTGGAGGCGGGCACCACCGACACGCCCAGTTCGGCGGCGACCAGATTGATGATCGACGACATCTGCGGCGCTTCCTGGGTGATGCGCAAGGTCACGCCCGATTCGCGGCAGGCGGCCAGGATTTCGTCGTACAGGCTGGACCCGAAGCTGCGCGGAAACAGGATGAACGGCTCGCCGGCCAGCGCCGCCAACGGGGCGCTGGCACGCGCGGCCAACGGATGCGCCGCCGGCACCGCGATCTTCATCGGCTCGTCGGCAAAGCGCAGCAGTTGCAGGTCGGGCGGGGTGCTCAGCCCGTAGCGCACGAAGGCCGCATCCAGGCGGCCATCGGCCAGGCCCACCAGCAGGCTGGCGGTGTTGGTTTCTTCCAGCAGCAGCTCGACCTGCGGCCATTGCCGGCGGAAATCGCGGATCAGCCGCGGCACCACCGGGCTGAACGCGGCCGAGGCGGTAAACCCCATGCGCAGCCGGCCTGACTCTCCGCGCGCCACGCGCCGGGCGGTGTCGGCGGCGCGCTCCACGTCGGCCAGCACGCGGCGCACTTCGCCCAGGAAGGCCTCGCCGGCCGGGGTCAGCTCTGCGCCGCTGTGGGTGCGGCGGAACAGCGGCGTGCCCAGCTCACGTTCCAGCGTCTGGATCTGCTGGCTCAGCGGCGGCTGGCCGATGCCTACCCGCGCCGCAGCGCGGGTGAAGTTGCCTTCCTCGGCAACCGCCAGGAAATAACGCAGGTGACGCAGTTCCATGGGCATCTTTTTTATATATGGAAGCTGCCAGCATCATATATTGGACAGGGGGTTGGCGCAGGCGAATACTCGCCGTCCCTGGTCTCCAGTGCGCTCCCGTGTCTTGCTCCGAACGCAATTCCGGCAATTCCGGCCCATCCCCCGGCGCCGACGCCGGCCCGCCCGCCACGCTGCGCATCCGTCTGGCGCTGTTCCTGGCCGGCTTTGCCACCTTCTCGCTGCTCTACAGCGTGCAGCCGGTGTTGCCCGAGTTCGCACGCGCCTTCGGCGTGGATGCGGCGGTGGCCTCGCTGCCGCTGTCGCTGGCCACCGGCGGGCTGGCGGTGGCGATCTTCTGCGCTGGCGCGGTGTCGGAAAACCTGGGCCGGCGCGGGCTGATGTTCGCCTCCATTGCGCTGGCAGCCGTGCTCAACCTGGTGGCCGCGTTCCTGCCGCACTGGGGCGCGCTGGTGGTGGTGCGCACCTTGTCGGGTATTGCGTTGGGCGGTGTGCCAGCGGTGGCAATGGTGTACCTGGGCGAAGAACTTCCGGCCAACAAGCTGGGGGCGGCCACCGGCCTGTATGTGGCCGGCAATGCCTTCGGTGGCATGACCGGGCGCATCGCAATGAGCGTGCTGACCGACCACACCGATTGGCGCACCGCATTGGCGCTGCTGAGCGTGGTCGACCTGCTGTGCGCTGTCGCGTTCGTGTGGCTGCTGCCGCCCTCCCGCCACTTCGTGCGCCGGCATGGCGTCAACCTGCAGTTTCATCTGCGCGCCTGGGCCGGGCATCTGCGCGACCGCAACCTGCCGTGGCTGTTTGCGTTGCCGTTCCTGCTGATGGGCGTCTTTGTCAGCCTCTACAACTACGCCGGCTTTCGCCTTGGCGGGCCGGAATTCGGCCTGAGCCAGAGCCAGATCGGCATGATCTTCAGTGCGTACGTGTTCGGCATCGTCAGTTCGTCGGTGGCCGGTGCGGCCTCGGACCGGTTCGGGCGTGGCCCGGTGGTCAGCGCCGGCATCGTGCTGTGCGTGCTGGGCGTGGCGCTGACCCTGGCGCACGTGCTGGCGCTGGTGGTGGCCGGCATCGTGTTGTTGACCATCGGCTTTTTCATCGCGCATTCGGCGGCCAGCGCGTGGGTGAGCCGGCTGGGTGGCGCGCATCGCAGCCATGCTGCGTCCCTGTATCTGCTGGCGTATTACGCCGGCTCCAGCGTGGTCGGCGCGCTGGGCGGCTGGTTCTGGCAGCACGGCGGCTGGTCTGGCCTGGTCGGCATGTGCCTGACGCTGCTCGCACTGGCCTTTGCCGCCGCACACGTCCTGCGCCAACGCGCGGACGACGCGCGACCCTACGGGCGCTTTGCGCCGCATCCTGCGCGAGGTGAGTGATGCAGATCGAGCGACTCGATCATCTGCTATTGACCATGGCCGACGTGGACGCCACCTGCGCGCTCTACGCACGCGTGCTCGGCATGCAGGTGATCAGCGTCGGCGAGACGGCGTGCACCAGGGCCGGCCAACGCACATCATCCCGACGGCGGAGTGCGCTTGCGTTGCGTGCGTTGCGGCGTGGCCAGCGCTGACGGATCTTGCGACAGGGTGGCCAGCAGGCGCGCGCGTCGGCGTTCCAGGTCGGCCAGCTGGCGTTCGATCAGCTGCAGCCGTTGCCGATGCGCCGGCAGGGTTTCCGGGCACAGCGGCGCGCCTTCCACCAGCCGCATGCAATCGGGAAACCGGCGGATGTCGTGCAGGCTGAAGCCGGTGCCGATCAGGCGTTGAATCTGGCGTACCTGCGTCACGCAGCCGGCCGCAAACAGCCGATAGCCATTGGCGCTGCGCGACGACGTCAGCAGGCCCTGGGCATCGTAGTGGCGGAGCGAGCGCACGCTGACGCCGGTGCGCTGCGCCAGCGCGCCGATGCGCATGTCAGCGGTGGAAGAGGTGCCCATCTGCCAAGCATACGTGGCACGCAGCGCTTGACCCTCACATTGGTGTGAGGCCCGACGATGCCGTCTTCCCTGTTCTGCAAGGCATCTCCATGTCCATTCGACCCGCTTCACCTGCCGGTGCCCGCTGGTGGCAGCGCACGCTGGCCAGCCTGCTGCTGTGTGTCTGCGCGATCGCGTCAGCAAGCCCATCTGCAACCGCCGCCTCGCGCAGCTACCAGGTCACTGCTCCAGATGGCGTGGCCCTGGCCGTGCAGGAGCATGGCGCCGCCGACGGCCAGGCGATCGTGTTCGTGCACGGCCTGCTGGGCAGCCGCATCAACTGGGATGCACAGCTGGCCGACCCGCAACTGCAGGGCTACCGGCTGATCAGCTACGACCTGCGCGGCCACGGGCTGTCCGGCAAACCGACCGCGGCATCGGCGTATCGGGACGGCGCGCGCTGGGCCGACGATCTGGCAGCGGTGCTCGAGGCCACGGATGCCCGCAATGCGGTGCTGGTGGGGTGGTCGCTGGGTGGCGCGGTGATCAGCAACTATCTGAGCCGCTACGGCGATCGCGGCCTGGCGGGCGTGGTGTACGTCGATGGCGTGATCGAGCTACGCGCGCAGCAGCTGGGGGCGCATCCGGCAATCTATCGCGACCTGGTCTCCGACGACCTGCGCACGCATCTGCAGGCGGTCCAGGACTTCCTGCGGCTGTGCTTCGCCACCCAACCGCCTGCGCCGGTGTTCGACACCCTGCTGGCCAATGCAGCGCTGGCCTCGTGGGACATGCAGCGTGCGGTGCAGGGCATGTCCATCGACGTCGCCGGCCTGCAGCGCACCCGCTTGCCGGTGCTGCTGCTGTACGGTGCCCGCGATGCGCTGGTGCTCAGCGAACCGACACTGGCACGTGCGCGCCAGTTGCAGCCGCGCGCACAGATCCACCTGTATCCGGACGCCGGCCACGCCCCGTTTCTGGAAGACAGCCCGCGCTTCAACCGGGATCTGCTGCAGTTCGTGCAGCAGGCGGGCGTTGCGCACTGAGTGTTGCGCCCACCCGCGCCGGGAGCGTGCGGACGAAAGGATGCATGGTCAAGAAGGCTGTCCCAGCTGTCAGTGGCCGGCAGGGCGCTGCCTGACCACCGACACCGCCCGCCGCGCCGGTCCCGCCTGCACGCCTTCTCATGATGGCGCAGCATGCGCTGCGCGCTTGCTTGGAATCGACCAGTGCAGCCCCAGATCTATGAGCGCGGGCACGCACCAGGCGTGGCGTCGGCGTGCATCCGCCGCCGTCGGTGTTGCGTAGTACGTGCTGGGCCGCGCCGGGTGGCAACGCGCCGTGCCACCGCATCTTTGCTGCGCCATCGAGCAGTGGGGCGGGGGCGGTCCGGTAGCGCCTGCAGGGCGGTCGTAACGTGATCCCATGGCTATTGGAGGTGTTCGATGACCGCTGTTCCCGCCCACGACAACGACGCGCTGCAGGCGTTCATCGAGCGCCACCAGCGCCTGTTCGTGCTCAGTGGTGCCGGCTGCAGCACCGATTCGGGCATCCCGGATTATCGCGATCTGCAAGGCGGCTGGAAGCGTCCGCAACCGGTGACTTTTCAGGCCTTCATGGGCGAGCTCTCCACGCGCCAGCGCTACTGGGCGCGCAGCCTGATCGGCTGGCCGCGCTTCGGGCAGGCCAGACCCAACGCTACCCATCACGCGCTGGCCGCACTGGAGGCGCGCGGGCAGCTGGAACTGTTGCTGACCCAGAACGTGGACCGCCTGCATCAGGCTGCCGGCAGTCAGGCGGTGATCGACCTGCACGGCCGTCTGGACGTGGTGCGTTGCATGGGCTGCGAACGCCGCATGCCGCGGACCGACCTCCAGGTCCTGCTGGAGCAGGCCAACCCCGGCTGGGCCACGCTGGAGGCCGCACAGGCACCCGATGGCGACGCGGATCTGGACGATGTGGCCTTCGACACTTTCGTGGTGCCGCCGTGCCCGGTGTGCGGCGGCGTGCTCAAGCCGGACGTGGTGTTCTTTGGCGAGAACGTGCCGCGTGAGCGGGTGGAGCGCGCGTTTGCGCATCTGCAGGCCGCCGATGCGGTGCTGGTGGTGGGCTCGTCGCTGATGGTGTATTCGGGCTTTCGCTTCGTGCAGGCCGCCGCGCGCAGCGGCCTGCCGATCGCCGCGCTAAATTTCGGGCGCACCCGCGCCGACGATCTGCTCACCTTGAAAGTGGAGCAGTCGTGCGCGCAGGCGCTGGCCTTCCTGCATCAGCCGCCGGACCCGCTGCGCAGCGCGCAGGCCAGGTACGACAGTGCGCGCTCTGCATGACGCTGTGATCCATTGCAGCGGTTGTGTCGCAGCGCCGGGCGCAGTGCAATGGGCGCCCCCACGCTGCGTCTGGATGCTGCCTTGAGCCAGTTGTTCACCCCCATCGCCTTCGGCCCGCTCGCGCTCGCCAACCGCATCGTCATCGCGCCGATGTGCCAGTACTCCGCACAGGACGGCCGTGCCGGCGATTGGCATCGCATCCATCTGGGCACCTTGTCGCAATCCGGTGCCGGCCTGCTGATTCTGGAAGCGGCCGCGGTGCTGCCGGAAGGGCGGATCAGTTACGCCGATCTGGGCCTGTACGACGACGCCACCGAGCAGGCGCTGGACGCGGTGCTGCAGTCGGTGCGCCGCTGGTCGCCGATGCCGGTCGGCATCCAGCTGGCACATGCCGGCCGCAAGGCGTCCACCGATCTGCCCTGGAAGGGCGGCGAGGCCATCGCCCCCGATCACGCGCATGGCTGGCAGACGGTGTCTGCCTCGGCCGTGCCGTTCAAGGCCGGCCAACCGGCGCCGCAGGCATTGGACGAGGCCGGCATCGACGCGGTGGTTGCCGCCTTCGTGGACGCGGCCACACGCGCCGAACGCCTGGGCCTGGACCTGATCGAGTTGCATGCCGCACATGGCTACCTGATGCATCAGTTCCTCTCGCCGCTGAGCAACCAGCGCAGCGATACCTATGGCGGATCGCTGGAAAACCGCATGCGGTTGACGCTGCGCATCTTCGACGCCGTGCGCGCGGCGGTGTCCGCGCGCATTGCTGTCGGTGTGCGCATTTCGGCCACCGATTGGGTGGACGGTGGCTGGGATCTGAAACAAAGCATCGCCTTGTCCAAGGCGCTGGATGCACGCGGTGCGCACTACATCCATGTCTCCAGCGGCGGGCTGGACCCGCGTCAGCAGATTCCGGTGCAGGCCGGCTATCAGATTCCGTTCGCGGAGCAGATCAAGGCGCAGGTCGCCACGCCGGTGATCGGCGTAGGCCTGATCACCGAACCGGCGCAGGCCGAAGCGATTGTGCGCGACGGCCAGGCCGATGCCATCGCGCTGGCGCGTGGCATCCTGTACGACCCGCGCTGGCCGTGGCATGCCGCCGCCGCGCTGGGTGCCTCGGTCACGCCTGCGCCGCAATACCTGCGCTGCGAACCGCGCGATGCGCGTGGCGTGTTCGCCAATTGATCCGCACCATCAACGCCATTCCGAACAAGGACAACGCATGCCGATAGGGTTTCTGGGGCTGGGCACGATGGGCCTGCCGATGGCGCACAACCTGCTGCGCGGCGGCTTTGCGTTGAGTGTGTGGAACCGCTCGCCGGAACGCGCGCAGTCGCTGCGCGAGGCCGGTGCCACCGTCGTGGACGCGCCGCTGGCTGCGGCGCATGGCCCGCTGCTGTTTTCGATGCTGGCCGACGATCATGCGGTGCGCCAGACCGTGCTGGACGGTGGCGTGCTGGATGCGCTGCCGGCCGGCAGCGTGCACGTCAACATGGCCACCATCTCGGTGGCGCTGGCACACGAGTTGACCGCCCTGCACGCCGAGCGCGGAGTGGCTTATGTGGCCGCGCCGGTACTCGGCCGTGTCGATGTCGCTGCAGCAGGCAAGCTCAACATCCTGGCTGCCGGCGATGATGCTGCGCTGGCCCGCGTGCAGCCGATGTTCGATGTGCTGGGGCAACAGACCTGGCACATCGGCAGCGCGCCCGAGCAGGCCAATGCCGTCAAACTGGCCGCCAACTTCTGCCTGGCCAGCGCCATCGGCGCCATGGCCGAAGCCAGTGCACTCGCACGCGGCCACGGCGTGGATGCCACCCAGTTCCTGGGCATGCTCACCAGCACCTTGTTCGCCGCGCCCGCGTATCAGGGCTACGGCAAGTTGATCATGCAACGCCAGTACACGCCGGCCGGCTTCACCGCCACGCTGGGTCGCAAGGATGTGGATCTGGCCATCCAGGCCGGTGCCGACAGGCAGGTGCCGATGCCGCTGGGCGAACTGCTGCGCGCCAACCTGGACGAGGCCATCGCCCATGGCGACGGCAACGCCGATTGGGCAGTGCTGGCGGAAGTTGCCGCACGTCGGGCGGGGCAGGCGTAGCGCGGGCGACAACGCACTGGCGGCAGTGCGCGTACTGCCTGCGAGGTGGGTTGGTGCAAGAAACGTAGGGCGCTGCTGCAGTCGCACCTTCAATGCAACGAACATCATGGCCGGGCGCAATGACGCGTCTGCATCTGCACAGCATTGCGGCCAAGCAGCGGGCGCGGCAGACGCCAACGCCGCTGCACCGCACGTCAGAGCACCCCCACACCGTCATGCCGCGCTCCCGGTGTTGGCTGGCTTGAGGCAATCTGCGCAAGCGGCTAAGGTGCCTGCTCGATTCGGCCAGGCACTGCGCTGCGCGATGCGCAACGCGGTCCGGCCACCACCAGCGCCTTCACGGAGAATGCGATGCGATACCTGCACAACAGGCCCGGTTCCACCGCGTGCCCTTCGCGCGCAGCAGCCTGTGCCGGTGACGCGCAATGACCACCCCGCCGGTCGTCAGCCAGGGCCAGGTCGGCCCGGACCATCCCGAGCATCCGGACCATTATCTGTTCGCGCAGATTCGTGAGGCGGTAGGTGTGCTCGATGCCGAATTGAACAAGCCAACCGACGCGGCCAGCGAGCGTATGGCCGCGCGCTTGTTGCCGCTGGCAAAACAGCATGGCTTCGACCAGGTGGACCACGTGGTGCTCAGCCGTCATCTGGGCGAGGTCGGCGAAAACGTGTTCCTGGTGCGCGGTGATCTGGGCGACCCGGCGCATCTGCGCGCGCACATCACCACCCAGGACGCGATGGACACCTCGGTGGAAGACTCGCTCGCGCAGCTGGATGAAATCAATCGTCGCCTGATGCTGCGCCTGCCGCCGCGCTGAGCGGCGCGCGTCATCTCCAGCCCGGGCCGGGGTGATGGTGTGACCGCCACCTTGCCAATCGATAGGCTGCTGCTCGGGTCACGCCAGCGGCACCGCGGCGACCAGCACCGTCGTTCGCGTTGCAGCGTCACCGGTGCTATCGCCACGCCCGCACCATGCAACAGTTACCGACGCAAGCACTGCGCCAGCGGCGTCATGCATTGGCTATCATTGCGCCGATGCGCTCCGACTACATCCTTACCCTGTCCTGCCCCGATCGCACCGGTATCGTGTACCGCGTCACCGGGCTGCTGTTCGATCTGGCCTGCAATATTCTCGACGCCCAGCAATTTGGCGATGACGAGAGCGGCCGCTTCTTCCTGCGCGTGCATTTCGACAAGCCGCCGGGCACGGATATCGCCAGCCTGGAGCAACGATTTGCCGTGTTGGCCAACGCATTTCAGATGACGTGGCAGTTGCACGATGCGCGTCGGCGCGCGCGGCTGCTGGTGCTGGTGAGCAAGCAGGGCCATTGCCTCAACGATCTGCTGTTCCGCATGCACAGCCGGCAATTACCGGTAGACATCGCCGCGGTCGTCTCCAACCACACCGACTTCGCAGCGTTGGCAGCGTCCTACGGCATCGCCTTTCATCATCTGCCGGTCAGCGCCGACACGCGTGCCGCACAGGAAGCGCAACTGCTCGCGTTGGTGGATGATCTGCACATCGATCTGGTGGTGCTGGCGCGCTACATGCAGATCCTCTCGCCCGGCCTGTGCCGCGCGCTGGCCGGGCGCGCCATCAACATCCATCACAGCTTCCTGCCCAGCTTCAAGGGCGCCCAGCCGTATCACCAGGCACACGCGCGCGGGGTCAAGATCATCGGCGCCACTGCGCACTACGTCACCGAAGACCTGGACGAAGGCCCGATCATCGAACAGGACGTCGCGCGCGTCGACCATGCCATGACGCCACGCGACCTGGTGCGCCTGGGCAGCGATACCGAATCGCTGGTGCTCGCCCGCGCGGTGCGCCGCCATGTCGAACACCGTATCGTGCTCAACGGACATCGCACGGTGGTGTTTCGCTAGCGGCCAGGCCGCATCCCCGTCACCACGGGCTGGTTGCATCGACGCAATCGGTTCGCATCATGCGCGCTTGTGCGCATGCCGGCTGTGGCGTCACAGCGCTTCTGCCGCCGCACTATGCGCGCGCGCATAGTGCGAGGGTGCACTGCCGGTGTGACGAGTGAAGGCCACGCTGAAGCTGCTGGCCGAGCCGTAACCCACCCGCTGCGCCGCCTGCGCAACGCCAAGCCCGTGTTCTGACAGCAGTGTCTTTGCCAGCGCCATGCGCCATGCCAGCAGATATTCCATCGGCGCCATGCCCATCGCACGATTGAAGCGCGTGAAGAACGAGGATCGCGACAGCGCCGCTTCCCTGGCGAGCGCCTCGACCGTCCACGCATGCGCCGGTGCAGCGTGCAGTGCGCGCATCGCCGCTGCCAGGCGCACATCGGAGAGTGCGCGCACCAGCCCTGGCGTTGTGTCGCTCGCCGTCAGCGAGCGCAAGGCTTCGATCAACAGCACTTCCAGTAGCCGCGCAAGCACCTCCGCGCGTGCGGGTCGGGTTGCGCGTGCCTCTTCGCCCACCAGATTCACCAACGTGGCAAGGCGTGGCTCACCACGCACATGCACCAGCCGCGGCAGCAGCGACACCAGTAGCGCGGCATCGGGCGAGCCGAAGCTGCAATGGCCAATCACGACACGAAGATCTACCGAGCCGTCCTGCGCACCGATACGGAAACTGCCATCGCCCATATCGGTCGGCACCGTGTGGGCCTGCCCGGCCGACGCCAGCACGCTGGAGAGCGTGATGGCGAGCATGGCGGGTGCCAAAACGAAGTCGCCCGCTTCAAGAACCCGCACCTCGCCATCCTCAAGCGCCAGCCGGCACGATCCGTCGATCACCGCGCAGTAAAACGGGCCTGGCGCATCGGAGCGGCATACCGACCACGCACCAGCACCAACCACAAGCTTGGAAAACCGTGCCGCCGGCCGGAGCAGCAGTACAACCTCGGCAAGCGGGTCGAGCATCGTTGGACTCTTGCAAATGGATCAAATACTTTCAGATATCGAAAGTATGGTTCCTGAAGCCTAACGTATATCTCTCGTCACGTCACCGAGGGTGCTTCATGCAAACCGTACTCATCACTGGCTGCTCGTCGGGCTTTGGCCTGGCGACCGCCAACTATTTCCTGGAGCGCGACTGGCGCGTGGTCGCCAGCATGCGCACGCCACGCGATGACCTGTTTCCGGCGTCGCCCCGGTTGAAGGTATTGCAGCTCGATGTCACCGATACCGACAGCATCCACGCCGCGGTTGCTGCGGCAGGCACGATCGACGTCCTCGTCAATAACGCAGGCTTCGGTGCGCCCATGCCGCTGGAACTTGCAAGTCTGCAGTCGGTACGCGAGCTGTTCGAAACCAACACCTTCGGTACGCTTGCAGTGACGCAGGCACTCTTGCCCCAGATGCGTGCGCGCCGTGCCGGGGTCATCGTCAATGTGTCGTCGAGCGCAACGCTCAAGCCGCTTCCGCTGATCGGTGCCTACCGTGCAGCCAAGGCCGCGGTGAACGCGCTGAGCGAATCGCTGGCCACCGAGGTGGAGGACTTCGGCATTCGCGTGCGGGTCGTCTCGCCAGGCTCGTGCGGAGAGACGGCATTCCGTGCTACCGCTCGCACCGGTGTGCGTGGTCTCGACAGCGCGGTCTATGGACCGATTATGCAGCAGACAATGGCACGCATGAGCGCGTCCACTGGCCCGGGAACCCAGTCGATCGATGTTGCCGAAGCGATCTGGCGCGCAGCCACCGACCTGGACGCGCCGATGTTCATCCCTGCGGGTGCAGATGCAGAACTGTGGGCATCCGAAGCGGCTCGGATCGGCCAATAAGACCGCTCGAACGCTGCGCCGCACGCTGGCGGCTAAGTGTGTCGAACATGCGGCGCCCTCACCGATGGTGAGGCACACCGTGAATCCGTCCGTGGAGTTGCGTTGGCGGCATCCGTGCCGCCAACGGTTCCGCAATGGTCAGCACATCGCAGCAGGCCGTTTGCTGGTGTCTTTATCGAGAGGCATGCATGCCGGCCATCTCGATTTCAGGCGGCAATTGTTCGTGGCCCGCTCTGATTGCAGCATCGCAACGGTGCTCCCACGCATGCCGCAATGGCCGACACGCGTGCCGGCCATCTTCGTGCGTACCGCGAACACTGCACTACCTGGCCGCATTCGCATTCATCACCGCATTGCGGTTGGCATCCAGGTACTGCGCCGGGTCGCGCATGCCGGTGGTGTGGCATTGGCCGGTGGTGTGGCCACGGTTGACGCCGCCGGGCAGCTGCGCATTGACCTGCTCCACGGTGCCGTCTTCCGGGTCGTTCAACACCAGGTCCGAGGCCGCATTGCAGTAGTCGTTGGTATACCAGTTGGTCTTGGCAAACGAGGTGGTGTAGTAGTTGACCTTGGCACGCGCATCGGCGGGAATGCCGGCCAGCCAGGCCTTGGCGCCGTCGTAGGTCATGTCCGCATTGGTGCCGCAGCCCACACCGAACCACGACCCCACCGCGGCCAGGACGCCGGACAGATTGGTGCCCTGGTACGGCGTGCCCACCGACTGCATCACGCGGCCGCCGCTGGCGTTATCCAGCCCGCTCCAGTAGTAGGTGTACAGGTGCAGCGCGGCCATGCCGCCCTGGCTGTGCGCCACCGTGGAAAACGACGACCACTGGCTGGCGAACTGCGCAATGCGCTGTGCGAACTGGTCGTTGCTGCGGTTCTGCTTGGCGTCCAGGAACGTGGACGCATTGGTGAACTGCGCCTGTGGCCACACGCCGTTGGAGCAGTAGCCGTGCACCAGCACCAGCTGCGAGCCGGCCGCCTGCGGCTGCGCCATCGCGGCGGCACTGGCCAGCGCAGTCGGGCGCGGGCCCATGCGCATGCTTTCGTCGATGCCGCCGGTGGCCCGCGCGATGCTGGCGCGCCGCAATGCGGGCAGCTGCAACGGCAAAGTGCCGGCCTGCACCAACGGGATGTAATGGTCCGGGTCTTCGATGCGCAGCCCACGCAGCGAGAACGGTGCGCGCGCGCCCGCACGTGCGATCCAGCGCTCGTCCAGGCTCAGCGGCAGCTGCCCCTGCTGCGGCGTGAGCATGCCGCCGATCCACGCCACCGGCACGTCCTTGCCCTTGGCATCGGTGCCCCAGACCTGGCCGAACACGCGATAGTGCGACGGTGCATTGCCGCGTGCCGCCACCGGCAATGCCAGTGTCAGCCGGGTACCGTCGGTCGCGCGTGCGCTGAGCGCATTGCCCAGCAAGCGCAGCGAGGTATCCAGCACCGGCATCACGTGCTCGCTGGTCCGCACGAACGGCTGCCCGGCCTGATCGTGGCCGCGCACGATGACCTGCGCAATCCAGGTGCCCTCGCGGCCTGGCTGGAAGCTCCCGCCATACACGCCGTCGCCGGCAGCGCCATCGTTGTGCGCGCCGTCGTCGGCCATCGGCAGGACCCGGACCGCGCCTTGCGGATCGATCACCCGCAGGCTGGCATCATCGATCTGCCCCGCCTGGCCGGCAAGCAAGGTGGTGCCACGTGCATCGCTGCCGCTGAGCATCGCATTGAGCGTCAGCGACTTGCCCACCAGCTGCTGGCGGTCACGCGGGTACGAGGCCAGCTGCGTGCGTGCATCGCCTTCCATCAGCACATACCCGCGCTGCGCCACCGGCGATGCCGATTGCAGGGTCAGCGACCAGGCGCCGTTCTGTGCAGATTCCACCGCGTAGCGCATGCCGCTGGCGCCGCTCTCGGCGGTGCCCAGCAATGTGCGCTGTGCCTGCAGTTGCGGTGCGACGGCGGCGGCACGTGCGCCAGCAATGCGCGGTGCAGCCACTGCCGCATCCCAGGCCTGGTCGCCGGCCAGCACCATGAAACGCAGGTGGTCGTTTTCCACCGGCAGCGTGCCCTGCCAGCGTGCGGCGTTACCGGCCGGCGCCAGCTCCACCGGCAACAGGGCGCTCTTGGACAGGATCGCCGACTCGGCCGGATCGGGCGTGCGCATCTGCGCGAATTCCTCCGGTGGGCCGGCAAGCAGTTTGGGTTGCAGCTCGGCCGCCGCCAGCGGCAGCGAGACCAGCGACAGGGTGCACATCACGGACAACAACGAGGGCTTGGGCATGGCGACATCTCTCCTTGGACGTTGCGGATGCAATGCCATCGCGCGCAGCAACGGCATCGGATGCAGCGCCCCCTCGCCGCGATTCGCCGATGGTTATACCCCGCGCGTATGACAAGCCTGCTGTGCGCTGCAACACCTCACGCGTGCAGCAGAAAAACACCAGAATCAAATAGTACGTTCTGTGATTCCGGTCGCGGACACGCCCACGATCGCCTTGTTTTTGCCGATCGATCTGCCGCCCAGGGCGGCTGCTGAGCGCCGAGCCGGCGTGCGTGCGCGGCACCGGTGGGCGGGCACCCTCTGTTTAGGTCGTCGGCAGATCGGTGGCAGCTGCAAGCGCCGTGCGGGAGCGGTAGTGCTCGGCCCACGCGAGCGACCGTGCGATGCCGCCGAACGGAAACATGTGCAGGCGCACATCGCCGTGCGCTGGCGTCAGACCTGCCGCGAGGCGATCGACGAAGTGGTCCGGCCCTGCGGTCCCCAGCAGCTTGCCGAGCGAGATGCCGTACTTGGACAGCATCGCTGCGCTCGCGCCCACGCCGCAGCGTGCGGCATAGCGCGCAAGCACCGCGACGCCGGCAGGACCAGGCACGCCCACGCGTACCGGAGCTTCGATGCCATGCGCGCGCAGCGCGTTCAACCAGGTCAGCACCAGATCGGCATCGAACGCGAACTGGCTGACGATCAGGGGCGCCATGCCGCGCTCGGCGATGCTGCGACACTTGCGTTGCAGCACCGCCCATCGATCGTCTGCATGCATGGCCGGATGTCCTTCCGGATGTCCCGCCACGGCAATGGTCTTGATGCCTGCGCGCTCGAATACGCCTGTCGCGATCAGCGCCAGGCTGTCCGGATACGGCCCAAGCGGTAACGACGGATCGCCTGCAACCACCAGGCAGTGCGCAACGCCGGCGTCATCGACGGCGCGCCCGACAAAGGCCTGCAGCGCGTCCAGCGAGGCGATGCGACGCGCGGACAGGTGGGGCATGGGCGCAAAGCCAAGCCCGCGCACCCGCTGTGCGGCAGCCAGCCGCGTCGCGTCGTCCTGGCCGGGCAGCGACGGGATGGCAATGAGGGTGCCAGGCACGATCCGCGGTGCCACCGCAGACAACGCGGCAATGTCGTGTGCGCCCACCTCCAGCGAATAGGCATCGGTGAGTGTGCTGGCGGGCCTGGGCGTGGCTGGATGCATCAACAGGCGTTCCGTTCTTTGATGGAGTGGCGCAGGCATGTCCGCACGGATGACCGAAGGCCGGGTATCGGCATGGCCTTCATCAACGCACCAGAGTGCGGCGCGCTGCAGCAATGCACCACATCGCGGCGTAGCCGCCCGGTGACTCAGGTGGCGCGCACAGGCCAGTGGCGCGCATCAGGTGGCCGCCGGTGCGTCAGCGGTGGCATTGGCAGGCTGGCGCGCCAGTTCGATAAAGGCGCGCAGATAGTCGACGGCGATATCGGCCTCGCGTGCGCCCAGGTAGATCTGCTTGGGGATGCCGCGCGCACCCAGCCGCACCGGCACCACCTCCATCCTGGCCGCGTATTCCTCCACCAGCCAGCGCGGCATGGCGGCCACGCCGCGGCCGCTGGCCACCATCTGCATCATGATGTCGGTGGTTTCGATGGCCTTGTGGCGCCGTGGCGTGACACCGGCCGGCAGCAGGAACTGGCTGTAGATGTCCAGCCGCTCCAGGTCCACCGGGTAGCTGATGAGCACCTCGCGGGTCAGCTGCTGTGGCTTGACGTAGGCCGCCGATGCCAGCGCATGACCCTTGGCCACGACCAGCACCTGCTCGTAGTCGAACACCGGCTCGAACCGCAGGCCCGGCTTGAACAACGGGTCCGGCGTGACCAGCAGATCGATCTCGTAGCCGAACAGCGCGCCGATGCCGCCGAACTGGAACTTCTGCTTCACATCCACATCCACATCCGGCCAGGTGGCCAGATACGGCGCCACCAGCTTGAGCAGCCACTGGTAGCACGGATGGCACTCCATGCCGATACGCAGCGCACCGCGTTCGCCCTGCGCAAACTGCCCCAGGCGCTCTTCGGCCAGATCCAGCTGCGGCAGCACCCGGTTCGCCACCGCCAGCAGGTACTGGCCGGCCTGGGTCAGGCGCAGGCTGCGCCCTTCGCGCAGCCAGATGTCGGTGCCCAACTGCTGCTCCAGCTTTTTCATGCTGTGGCTCAGCGCCGACTGGGTCAGGTTCAACACGCCCGCTGCAGCGGTCAACGACCCTTGCTGCTCGACCTGCTGGACGATAGTGAGATGGATGCGCTCAAGCATTCAGATGATCCGAATTCATGGATTGTTGAAATAACACCATTTTACTTCATTGAATGCGACCCCTAGCATCGGGATCGTCGTCGCTCGCCCGCTTCGGAACACACCTGCAACCAGATGTCGGCACGGGCGGCCCCACTTCCGACGGCGCCACGCGCCTCCCACTGCTCAGGTCACCCCACATGACTGCACGTCCGCCACATCCGCTCCGCGTCGTTGCCGTCTCCGGTGGCCTGCAACGCCCCTCCAAGGCCGCTGCCCTGGCGCAACACCTGATGGCCCTGATCGGCGAAGCAGTGCCGTGCGAGCAGCATCTGGTCGAACTCGGCGCCCTGGCACCGCACTTTGCCGGCGCGCTGTGGCGCTCGCAGTTGCATGACACGGTAGAGCAGGAACTTGCCGCCGTGGAGCAGGCCGACGTGCTGGTGGTGGCCACACCGGTGTATCGCGGTTCGTTTACCGGGCTGTTCAAGCATTTCTTCGATTTCATCCATCAGGATGCCCTGGTCGACACCCCGGTGCTGCTGGCGGCCACCGGCGGCAGCGAACGCCACGCGCTGGTGATCGACCACCAACTGCGGCCGCTTTTCAGTTTCTTCCAGGCACGCACGTTGCCGCTGGGCGTCTACGCCACCGACCGCGATTTCCTGGATTACCGCGTGCACAACGAGGCGCTGGCCGAGCGCGCCAGCCTGGCGGTGCAGCGCGCACTGCCACTGATCGCACTGACGCGGCCGGCAAGCCCCGGCGCCGCAACCACGGTGGCCGCCGCCTGAGCGGCATCCGCTCCACGGCGGTCATCTGCGGTAGGAGCCATTGGCGCCCGCCCGCTGATCCACAGGCCGGGCACGCATCCATCCGACACCCACCGCTGCGCCGCAGAGCGCGCGTCTCATCCAACGAATCAAGGCGTCAGTTGCAATGACTCAGCAATTCACCTTCACCATCAAGAGCCTCCGCTTCGACGAGGACTATCAACCCGCGGCCAACACGCGCAACACCACCAACTTCGCCAACCTGGCCAGGGGCGAGCGTCGTCGGGAGAACCTGCGCAACACATTGGCGATGATCAACAACCGCTTCAACGACCTGGCGCACTGGGACAACGCCACGCGTGACCGCTATGGTGTCGCGCTGGAGATCATCTCTGCCGAGATGCACATCGACAGCAACGCAGGGGGCGATGCGTTTCCGTTGATCGAAATCCTGAAGCCCACCATCGTCGACCAACACACCGGCGCGCATATCGACGGCATTGCGGGCAACAATTTCTCGTCCTACGTACGCGACTACGATTTCAGCATCCTGCTGCCCGCACACAATCAGGACGCCACCGGCTTCGCCATCCCGGAGGACTTCGGCAGTCTGCACGGCACGCTGTTCAAGCAGTTCCTGCACTCGGATGCCTACACCGCGCGCTTCGACAAGCCACCGGTCATCTGCATCAGCGTCTCCAGCAGCAGGACCTACCACCGCACCGGAAACCAGCACCCCATCCTGGGCATCGAATACAGCCAGGACGAGGGTTCATTGACGGACCGGTATTTCGCGAAGATGGGTCTGAAGGTGCGCTATTTCATGCCGCCCGGCAGCGTCGCGCCCTTGGCGTTCTACTTTGTCGGCGACCTGCTGAGCGACTACGGCAACCTGGAGCTGATCGGCACCATCAGCACCATGGAAACCTTTCAGAAGATCTACCGCCCGGAAATCTACAACGCCAATTCCGCAGCGGGGGCGATCTATCAGCCCAGCCTGAAACACCAGGATTATTCGTCCACCCAGATCGTCTACGACCGCGAAGAACGCAGCCGCCTCGCTGTCACGCAGGGCAGGTTCACCCAGGAGCACTTCATCCGGCCCTACGGCAACCTGCTCGCGCAATGGGCCTCCCGCCACGCCTCCTGATCACCACGCCTACAAGACACCAACATCATGACGAAGCTGCTCCCCACCTCAACCGCCGGTAGCCTGCCCAAGCCGTCCTGGCTTGCACAGCCGGAAACACTCTGGTCGCCCTGGAAGCTGCAGGACGACGCACTGATCGAAGGCAAGCAGGACGCCTTGCGCCTGTCGCTGCAGGAACAGCAACACGCCGGCATCGACATCGTGAGCGACGGCGAACAGACCCGTCAGCATTTCGTCACCACCTTCATCGAACACCTCAGCGGTGTCGATTTCCAGAAGCGCGAAACGGTCAGGATTCGCGACCGCTACGACGCGAGCGTGCCGACCGTGGTTGGCGCGGTGAGCCGGCCCAAATCCGTATTCGTGGACGATGCCAGATTCCTGCGCCAGCAAACCCGCCAGCCCATCAAGTGGGCGCTGCCGGGCCCCATGACCATGATCGACACGCTCTTTGACGCACACTACAAGAGCCGCGAAAAGCTCGCCTGGGAATTTGCCAAGATCCTTAATCAGGAGGCCAGGGAACTGGAAGCGGCCGGCGTGGACATCATCCAGTTCGACGAGCCGGCCTTCAACGTGTTCTTCGACGAGGTCAACGACTGGGGCGTCGCCACCCTGGAGCGTGCGGTGGAAGGGCTCACCTGCGAGACTGCCGTGCACATCTGTTACGGCTACGGCATCAAGGCCAATACCGACTGGAAGCAGACCCTGGGCTCGGAGTGGCGCCAGTACGAAGAGTCCTTCCCCAAGCTGCAGACATCCTCGCTCGACATCATTTCGCTGGAGTGCCACAACTCGCACGTGCCGATCGATCTGATCGAACTGGTGCGCGGCAAGAAGGTGATGGTGGGCGCCATCGACGTTGCGAGCACCACGATCGAGACGCCGCAGGAAGTGGCCGAGACCTTGCGCAAGGCGCTGCGGTTCGTCGATGCCGACAAGCTCTACCCGTCCACTAACTGCGGCATGGCGCCGCTCGCCCGGCATGTCGCACGCGGCAAACTCAGTGCGCTTAGCGCAGGCGCGCAGATCGTGCGCGGAGAGTTGTCGGCATAGGGACCAGCGGCACAAAAAAGCCCCCGCAAGCGGGGGCTTTTTCGTTTTCCATCGCGTTGCAGGGATCAGTAATTGACCTGCAACTGCAGCCGCAGCAGATCGCCTTCCACCACCGGGTACGGCGCGGTGGTGACGTCGGTGCGCTTCATCTTCGAATAGGCGAACACCAGCTCCAGCGCGTCCATCGGCTGCCACTCGATACCGGCTTCCACTTCGTCCAGGCGCATGCGCGGGGCGTTGGTATCGAACTTGGAGCCGCCACGGTAGGTTTGCCATTTCAGGTAGGGCAGCAGGGTGCCGTAGTTGCCATCGTGCTTGTACATCGCCTGCACGTAGCCGCCGCTCAGCGAGCGGGTGCGGATGCGGCGCTGTTCCACATCCAGTTCCGGGCCGCGTCCCACCGTCCACTCGGCCTGCAGGCCGAACGGCTGTGGGTAGTAGATGATGTGCGCGGCCACGCGCTGGTCGGTGTAGCCGTTCGGGTCGGTGATGGCCGGGGTAAAGCTGCGGCCACCGATGTTGACCGCCGCCGCGGTCGGCACGAAGCGGCCGCTGTAGGCGTCGGCACCCACTTCCAGGTACTGGCCGTTGGCGAACTTGAACGGGTAGGTGGCGTGCACCACCGCATGCATGCTGTCGTTGCGCTCGGCGCGGTTGGCGCCCTGGCCGTTGTATACGCCCGCACCCAGCACGCCATAGTCGCCCGAGCCCTTCAAACCGGATTTGACCAGGTCCTGGAAGCGGCCCTTGGCCACGGTGGGGCTGTAATAGAACACCGCACCGATATCGCGTTCGTCGCGCAGGCCGGAGTTGAGCGCATCGGCGCGGTCCAGGGTGAGGCGGTTCTGGCTGGACTGCAGGTTTTCCCAGCCGTACGGCATCTTCGACTGGCCCACCCGCACGCGGTACTCGCGCTTCTTGTCGAAGAAGATGTCGGCGTAGGCATCGCGCAGCTGCGCGAAGTTGGTGGTGTTGGTGCCGGCCGGCGTGCTGGCAAAGTCCGGCTGGAAATACAGCGACACATGCTCGTTGAGATCGCCGCTCAACACCAGGCGCGCGCGCCGGATGCCCAGGCTCTGGTCGTTGCCGATGAAGCGGTCGCCCGGCGCGCGCAGGTCCTGCGCATCGCCGCCAATGCCCTGGTTGTAGCGGATCTGGGTGTAGCCGCGCAGGCTGAGTTTGTCGTACCACTTCTTGCCGGCATCGCTGGCCTTGGCCGGTGCAGGTGCCGGGACCGGGGCGGGGGCAGCCTGGGCAACGGCGGTATCGGCCGGCGTGGTGACGCCCGGCGCAGGCGGCAGCGGCTGTACGGGGGCGGCGGGCATCGCCGAGGCCGGCAGCTTGCCGTTCTCGTCCACCTGCACGAACTTGCCCAGCTTGTCGCGGCCCGGCGCCGGCTCGGCGAAGATCTGCTTGGTCTTGCGGTCCACGTACAGCTCCAGCTCGGCGGCCAGCGTGCTGCCGCTGGCGGTGGCGCTGAGCGCGCACAGGACGGTGGCGAGATTGCGTTTTTTCATTGGTCCGGCTCGTGCAAGGGGAAACGGGTCGGCGGCTGCGTCGCGCCGGCGCTGCCCGAAAGGCGCTGCGCGGCATGGAAGCGCCTGCCAGGGCGCCGGTCGTCCTGACGTAGCGGCAAGGGCAGCAGTTATATTTAGATTTGATGTCAGTTTGGTGACACCGACAGGCCGGCCCATCGCGGCCCTTGTGTCACCGTCGTGTCGGAGCGATGGCAGTTATGCGACCGGCGTGAGACGAGCCCAGCTGCGCGCGGGTTGCCGGGGCCGGGCCGGGCGGTGCACGCGAGCCCGCCGGAACGGCATGAGCGCGAGCGCGCATGGCCAGACGATGTCGTAGGCATGGCTACGCGGTGCCGCGTGCAGAACGCGCCGGGGCAGCTGGTGGGACGAGGGAGGGCGCCTGCGCCGTCATCGCGCAGCGGAGAGCAGGGCCAGCAGAGAAGCGCGACATCGGTACGGTGCTGCCGCCCTGCGCAACGCCACAATTGCAGCACGCCTGTTTTCCGGGCTGTGCATTCGCCCGCAACCTTCAGATGACCAGTGCCGCTTCGGCACGATCACAGCAAGATGTCGCCGGACAAGACGCGCACGGGCGTGCACTGGATGCCCGACGACCAGGGCAAGCCGGCTGCAGGTAGTGAAGATCACGCAGCTCGCCGTGATCGCGAACGATCACGGCGAATGCCATCGGAACAGAGCAAGCCACTGCGTGTCGAGACCGTCGGCAATGCAGTGGCCGCCAACGCGGCTCAGCGTGCGGCCAGCGCCGCCGCCACTGCGTCGCGCAGCGGGGTGGTGGGGCGGCCGATCAGCCCGCTCAGGGTGTGGCTGTCATCGAACAGGCTGCCACCGCGCGAGGACGCAGAGCACTGCGCCAGCACCTTGGCGAAGCCGGCCGGCAGGCCGATCTGCACCAGCGCCGCCGCGTAATCGGCTTCCGGCAGGTCGTGGTAGGCCACCGGCTTGCCCGACTGCTGCGCCACTTCGGCGGCGTACTCGGCCATGCTGAAGGCGGTATCGCCGGCCAGTTCGTACACCTGCCCGGCCTGCGGCGCCTCCGAGGCCAGCACCGCTGCCGCTGCCGCTGCATAGTCGGCACGCGTGGCGGCGCTGATCCTGCCCTCGCCGGAGCTGCCGATCACCGCGCCGTGCTCCACTTCAGCCGCGATCGAGCCGGTGTAGTTCTCGGTGTACCAGCCGTTGCGCAGCAGCACATGCGGCACGCCGCTCTCGCGCAGCAGGGCTTCGGTGGCCACGTGCTCGTCGGCCAGCGACAGCGTGCTGGTCTCGGCATGCAACACGCTGGTGTAGGCGAGCAGGTCCACCCCGGCGCGCTTGGCCGCGTCGATCACGTTGCGATGCTGCGGCACGCGCGCGCCCACCGCGTTGGACGACACCAGCAACACCCGGCCAACGCCGGCAAAGGCCGCATCCAGGCTCTGCGGGTCTGCATAGTCGGCCCGACGCACCGCGATGTCGCGTTTTGCGAACTCGGCAAGTGACGCGGTATCGCGGGCCGTTGCTACGATGCGGCTGGCGGGCACGCGTTCAAGCAGCGCTTCGACAACCAGCGCACCCAGCTGCCCGCTGGCGCCGGTGACAAGAATCAGGGGGGATGCAGATGCCATGGTGTGCTCCGATAGGGTTGTATAAGAGATTTGGTCTACTATTTAGACCGTGTTGTCCGCCAGCATAGTGTCAGCGCCGCCCGGGCCTCCGCAAGGAGGCAGTTTTCCTCCTCCTGGTTACTGAGAGATACCCCCGTGAATGCGATTGCCTTGTTCCCGCCGCCGCCTTCTCTTGAAGGTCCCTTCGACGCTACCAAGTGCCCCGTGCGCGATGTGCTCGACCAGATCGGTGACAAGTGGACCTTGCTGATCCTGTTGACGCTGATCCCCGGGCCGTCGCGTTTCAGCGCCATCCAGCGCGCCGTGCCGGACATCTCCAAGCGCATGCTGACCCAGACCCTGCGCAACCTCGAGCGCAACGGCATGATCACCCGCAAGGTCTACGCCACCAAACCGCCCAGCGTGGAATATGCGTTGTCCAAGCTGGGCATCGCGCTGCTCGGCCCGGTCTCGCAATTGCTCAACTGGGCCGGCGAACACCACGCCAGCATCCGCGCCGCCCGCGAGCGCTTCGACCGCGCGCAACAACCGGTGACCGCGCTGGATGCCGAAGACGCCATGGCCTGACGGTTAGCCTGGCCGTTGCGCGGTGCGCTGCGGCCAAGGCACCACGCGTTACCGCCGGGCATGGTCAGGCGCCTGCCTGGTTCACACACCGCGTCCATCGAGCCGGACCCCTGTGAGGTTCCACCATGTTGCCGCGCTCCGCGGAGCCGATTTCACCATGCCGGTCCATGCCGAACATGCGGCAGACAATCGTCGCCTTGCCATCAAAGCGAACGGTGCGTGTGTTTGTAAAACGCTGCATAGGTGCCGCCAAGCGCGCAGCAGATAATGTGCCTCGGCCAGGATCTGGAAGCGTGTGACGTAAGACACGCACCGCCGTCGAAGTGGGCAACGTATTCACCGCCACATACCAGATACCCAAGCAAACGTTACACAGGCTCGGCAACGTATCGCAGCAGCGTGGAACCGGCGAAGTAATTCCCGTAGTACTCGTTCTGCCGCAACCCCGGGTTCGCCTCAAAGTCGATGTAAGGCTCGGAACAATGCGGGCAGCGAAACGGATTGAGGTAGGCGTAGCGGGACCCGTCCGGCGCCAAGGGCAGTGCCTGTTCCAGCGCAGCAAGCGCCTGTGCATCGGGCTCGGACAACGCTGTGGGGCTGCCGGGCAACTGGCTGTCGACGGTGATGGTGTAGCTGCCGGACCCGGAATAGAAGTAACCCGCCTCGCTGAAGCCGGCATGGTAGGAGCGGATCAGGAACGAGCGCTTGCAGTGCTCGCACTCGCAGGAAAGCAGCACGTTGCTGTTGGTGACAAGCCCGCTGAAATGCAGTCCCCTCGCAAACAGCCCCTTGCCTGCAAGGGCAGCGTTGGAAATGGCCGCACCCGGCAGGAAGAACGGCTGAAACCGGATCCCCGCTGCCTTGCCCGTGGCAAACGCATCGGGGTCGAGCTGCTCGGTCTGGGAAATGACGCAGTCCGCCTGGCAACCCAGGTTGGCATGCACCCGAATGGAAAAGTGGAACCACCCAGATGCGGCACCGAGTTCATGTCGGTGCACGTCTCCGGTCGAATCGACAAACTCCAGGATGCTATCGGCCTCCAACCACACACACGGTTTGATCTCGCACGGAAGATCGCTTTGACTGATCCGACACAGCTCGCGTCCATTGGCTTGAACACTCAATAATGCAGCGGCTTTCTTCTTGAAGATGGAGAACATGCTGTCCTTGGCGATATGGCGTGAGGGAAAGAGTGGTGGGCAATATCCGGACAAACTGAGATGTCAGTGCGGCCCCGGTCGAATGACCATTCAACGCTGCCGCCGCAGCCGGAATGTGCTTGGTTACACCACGCACCGTGGATGCTATCGATTTCTCAGTGCGTAGCGGCGAGTGTGCATGATGCGGGGACATGCGCGACATGTGCGACAAACGCAACATCCTCGATGTGCTCAATGTGACGCTGTATGTCTGCGTTACGTGCACGGCACGCCTGGTTAATCCGTAGGTACCACACTGACCACCAGCTCGCCGTTGCGCAGGCGGATCTGCACCTTGCTGCCGATGGCAAAGCCCAGTTGTTCCAGCCAACGTCCGCGCAAGCGCAGGGTGGGGATGCGGTGGTTGCTGGCCGGGTAGTAGCCGTAGCCGATGGTGCAGTGGTGCGGGGCGCGTGGATGCCCTGGCCGCGGCGTGCGTGGCTCGCCGCGTGGCTCGGGGATTGGCGTGCGCTCGGCGTACACCCGTGGCGGGATCGAAGGATCGAGCGTGCGCCAGCCGATCTCGGTAGGCGGTGGCACCGTGGCGCGCTTGCGCGCCGATGTAGGACGGAGTGGGGACGGGGATCGACGCATGGCAAAGCCCTCCTTGACCAACAGGCCCCGCCGCCGGGTGGCGACGGGATGTCGGGAGGTTAGAAACCGCGAACAGTCGGCGGGCGTATTTCCCCGAGGGGTCTTGTATTAGCCGCCCTCCCGACGCAGAACATCGCGTAGGCTGCGCCCGCAAGAATCTGCAGGCACAAAAAACCCACCGGTTTGACGGAGGTGGGTACCGCTGTTCGAGGAGTTTCTACGCTCCTTGAGGTAGAGATTGCTGCGAGTTTGTTGGGATGTCAACTGCTTCGAGCAGCAAGGCGTCGATCAGCATCCAACAAAGCCGTTGGCCATACTGATGAGGCATCTGGAAAATGAGTCTGACCCTTTATTTTCGGGGCCGCGAAGCGGTCTCGGCTTGAACGAATTGTTAGGCCAGTGCTTATATTAGTTCGACCAGCCAGAAATGCTCATTCTGCAAGAAAATTTCTGCGGCAATAACTTTTGATTTCGCAAACGATCTACCGCGTAGGTCCGATACTTTTCATTAACCAGTGGCTCGCCATTCAATCGAACTTCCGACAGATCAACTTCAATATCGGTGACGGCTCCCGATCGCTGAACCACATATGAAATCTTGTATTTGCCTACGTAGAGTCCTTCAGTCGCCTCCGGAAGCGCGAGCGGTGGCCGAGAGAAGGCCTGTTCGTTTGTCTCGTCCGGACACTTTGATTCAGGCATTTCTGCTTGTTGAGTGCAGCCAGACAAAAGAAAGAGAGTTGTGAGAAACAGGCGAGGATGCATGGTCACTGGCCTAACGCTTGAATTAAGCCGAGTTGCGAAGCAACTTCGGCTTGAATGAGTTGTTAGGCAGTGAGCGGCCGCAGAAGTTGGATGTTGCAACTTTGCTTCCCAGCACTGCCGCCTGGCCCGAGTGTGCCACAGGTTGTGGGATGGAGCATGCCCAGCGATGCCCGGCGCGTGATGCCACCGAAGCTAATTGCAACGAGCGCAGCATGGCAACAATGTTTGGCGACGAAGCACAGAACGTACCGCAATCAGCAGCGGTGGTGACTGCTGTCCGGATCCGACGGCATGCACTCAAGCAAACTTACTGAAGCGGCAACCACCAACGCATTTTCTCCACCACGGCCTAACGCATAAATTAAGCCGGCCCGCGAAGCAGGTTCGGCTTGTATGAATTGCTAGGGGCTGACCGGCTCATGCCGCGCCTGCCAGAACGAAATCTGGTAGTCCATGATCTCACCGCCATCATCCGGCTCATAGAACTCAACAATGCAAGGCGCGTGCGGAAATTGGCGAGCAAGCTTAGCTTGGTAGATATCCTTTAGAGCGCGCCCAAGAACAATGACCTTATCTTGGGTGAGTGCATCGCCGTCTCCGCAGTGGATATCAGCGATGTGGAGATGGTTCATGACCCATTCCACGGATTTTCGGGTGGCGCCTTCTCCGGTCTCAAAGCCGCGGAGTGACTGCTCAGAAAAGCCCTCTCGAAGAATGTAGCCATCGTGCTCGGTGAACTCCGGCCAGAACACTGTCAAATAGCCGACCGCGAGACCGTAGTTGCCCATGCAGCTCGTCCAAGCCTCTAAGTCAATACCCGCGCAATTGTTCCAGCGGCCCAGTTCTTGCTTCATGCTTTCGGGAATGTCCATGGCAGCGCCTAACACCTGAGTTAAGCCGACCCGCGAAGCGGGTTCGGCTTGAATGAATTGTTAGGCCCCGGAAGACAGCTCATCGAGGGCCCGGATATTGTGATGCCGGATTATCTTGCCAGACGAGTGATCAACTACGAGATAGAACGGCAAATAGTCCTGGAAATGATTGGAGTACACGACTCTCCCAGCAGCATTCTCTGAGTCTCGAGAGAACTCCAACCCCATGATCTGCTCCGCTTGAGTGACGGTCATGCCGGGCAAGACTCGATCCCAGAGATGCTTCAGTTTGCGGTGCTTGAAGTAGCGCTTGAGGTTGAGCACGGGGCCTAACGCTTGAATTAAGCCGAGTTGCGAAGCAACTTCGGCTTGAATGAATTGTTAGGCAGCGAATGGCCGCAGAGGTTGGATGTTGCAACTTTGCTCCCCAGCACTGCCGCCTGGACCGAGTGTGCCACAGCTCGCGGGGGTGGAGCTTGCCCAGCGGTGCCGCGGCGCGTGATGCCACCGAAGCCCAATGCAACGAGCGCAGCCTGGCAACGACGTGCCAAGGCGAAGCACTGAACTTGCCGCAACCAGCAACGATGATGACGACTGCCCGGAGCCGACCGCATGCACACTAGCGAACTTACTGAAGCGGCAACCACCAACGCATTTGCTTCACCACGCCCTAACGCCTGAGTTAAGCCGCGCCGCGAAGCGGCGTCGGCTTGGACGAATTGTTAGGACGCTACTCGACGTAGTGCCCCAGAGCGGACGTACGAACACGGACCGCGATGGCTGAGCCTACGCCGAGTGGATATCTAGTACAAAGACTCACGAAGCCAGCGGTTTCCGTCTTGACTTTCAGGTTGGTGCAGCGTCTTGACGGCCACGATGAGATGACTCGGCCGACCTGAAGAGTTGTGTTGCCTACCGCCATGGTGAAGAAGATGCCGAAAACGAAACACGAAAGGAAGAAAACTGCTGCCGACATGATTGTGGCCTGCACGACTACATTGGAAGCGTTGATCTTGGCGGCGCGCGTTACCCTCGGACGTACGCTCCAATGGCCGACTAGGTACCGGTGAAAAGGAAGCCAGACGGCGAGCGACGCGCACAGGGAGAGCAGTAGATAGAGCTTGTTTGGAGAGAATCGGAAGCCGAGCGGAATAACGAAAGCGCAGACCGCGATAGTGAGGAAAATTACGAATGTGCGCATAGGTTCAGTGCCGCCTAACACCTTGAATTAAGCCGACCCGCGAAGCGGGTTCGGCTTGAATGAATTGTTAGGCCGCATCCTCTTGATACGTCCCGTCAGAGTGCTTTTGCCAGCCGGATATGTAGCTGCCGGTGGCAAGGTCAAAGACGCTCTCAAATTCCTGAATCCAGTCTCCAGATTCGTCGAACAAGTAGCCACGAACTCGCTCCAAGCGCAAGTCTTGAACGCCAGTGCCGAAATCCTAGATATGCTCCCCATCCCGGTAGTAACTAAGCGGCATTTGAGTCGAATAGACACATTGCCCTTCGGGGCTGTATCCGATCAGAATGGCACAGTCTTTAAGTAATCGATGATGCATAGTACGGCCTAACGCCTAAGTTAAGCCGAGACGCGTAGTGGAGCAAAGCACATGGCAAGCTCTTCCTGCCATGTGCTTTGCGTAACGAAGCGGCTCTGGCTTGAATGCATTGTTAGGGGCCACTGCGCTCATGCGTGGGCAGGGACGTGAGTGGGCAGGGACGTGATTAGTGTGTAGCTGATTCCTCGCTCCTGGAATGAGATTTGCATCCAGTGGGTAAGCTTCAACACGAGCACGACAAGAATGATTAGGAACTTCTTGCCGTTATCACAGTCTGGCCAAGCGTAGTTCATCTCATGTCGTACGCCGTTCTGGTCAAGGCCCGAACTTTGGATCTCGAAAGTGGTGCAGCTAACCATCTTTAGATTTGGAACAGCAGAGTCCACTACGCCGGCAAGCGAACTGACAAGTTGACCATCCGCCTGGTACTTCCTGCGGTGTGAGTACTTATTCCGGATGTCGTTGTACTTGTCCAGCGCCTTGTACAGATCGTTCGCGAGCCCCAAGTTACGGGCGATACTCAGCTTTGTCTTGAAGCTCACGAATCCACCGGCGAACAAGTCTTCAGTGCCAGTGAGCTTAGACGACCAGATATTGAGGAACTCCTCAAGGATCAGGTGAGCTTTGAGCACTACAGCTGCCTCATCTCGAGAATTCAGCATGGCCAGGTAGTCTTCGCCGTCCAAGACGTTGGCGAAGTCTCCACCTACTGCCAAGGTTCCGTGTCCAGGTGAGTCTGTCATGGGCCCTAACGCCTGAGTTGAGCCGCGCCGCGAAGCGGCGTCAGCTTGGACGAATTGTTAGGCCGCGACATACGCGCTGAGCCCGCGACCGATTTGCCAGGGCTCCCAGCGACCATTCGGATCTAGTTCGCCGTACAGTCCAGCGCTTGGATCGTAGGCCAAGCAGTAGCCCGCGAGGTCATCACCAAGGACGAGCAAGCCAGCTGGCCCAACGGCTGCGCCAAAAATGTCCGCGGGCTCCAGCGGCCCATTGTAGAGCACCTTGCCATTCGCGGTATCGCCCCAGCCATGAGTGGCCAGATACGAGATGTAGTCGCTGGGGAGCTGCGGGTAACGCGAGGCGAGCAGCGAGGCCTCGTACTGCGAGAGCTTTGTTGCTGCCATAGCGGCCTAACACCAGAATTAAGCCGACCCGCGAAGCGGGTTCGGCTTGAATGAACTGTTAGGTGTGACGACCGCGATGCTAGCGGCGGCCGTCACGGCGGTAGTTGGGGTCGTAATCACCATCATTGGGACGAAGCTTGAACGCATACGGGTCATCCTTGTAGATGGCAGTCGCGGCGCCAGCTAGATTTGCCATGCAAAAGATCGCACAAAAGACGCGTACAAACTTACCGTTTGTGCGATATGCAGCAATGGCTAGCCCGATTGCAAAGACTATAAAAACAATGGCCACCGCCTATTCTCCAAGGTACACCTAACAACCATTGGACCGCCGAAATGCGGTGTTGCACGGAGTATCTTCGATCGCTGGCGCTTTGTGAACGGGGGAAATCCTAGCCGGGGTCACGGATAGCACGATAGCAAGCGGCCGCGACCATGCGGATGCTTTCAGTGTTATCCAGCAAGGACGCAGGCGTATGAGATACACCCCTAACAACAATGGCGTAACAGCATCTCCACCGCTTCGGGTACTCGATCAGGTGCGTGACCGCCTGCGGGTTCGGCACTACAGCCTACGCACCGAGCAGGCGTATATCAGTTGGATACGGCGCTTCATCCTGGCCAACGGCAAGCGCCATCCGGCGCAGATGGGCAGGCGGAAGTCGAGGCGTTCCTGACGCGGCTGGCCACTGACGGCCGGGTGTCTGCGGGCACCCAGAACCAGGCGTTGGCGGCGCTGTTGTTTCTTTACCGCGAAGTGCTGCGCATCGAGCTGCCGTGGATGGAAAACCTGGTGCGCGCCAAGCGGCCCAGGCGGATTCCGTTAGTGCTTTCGCGCCAGGAGGTGGCACGTCTGCTGGCGGTGCTGGAGGGGCCGTGCTGGCTGATGGCCAGCCTGCTGTACGGCAGCGGGATGCGGTTGATGGAATGCCTGCGCCTGCGCATCAAGGACGTGGATGTCGCGCGTGGCGAGATCGTGGTGCGCAATGGCAAGGACCGCCGGGTGCCGTTGCCGCACAGCCTGCGGGAGGCGCTACAGTGGCAACGCGAACGCGCACTGTTGGTGCATGCGGCGGAGCTGGCGGCCGGCGCCGGTCGGGTCTTCTTGCCGCACGCGTTGGCGCGCAAGTATCCCAATGCCGACATTGAGCCGGGGTGGCAATATCTGTTCCCGTCTGTGCGCCGGTCGCAGGATCCGCGCAGCGGCCGGCCTGGCCGGCACCATGTCTCTGAAGAAATTCTGCAGCGTGCGGTGCAGTCGGCACGGCAGCAGGCTGGCATCGTCAAGCCGGCGACCTGCCACACATTGCGGCATTCGTTCGCCACCCATCTGCTGGAGGCCGGCCACGATATCCGCACCGTACAGGAACTGCTGGGGCACAAGGACGTGACCACCACGCAGATCTACACGCATGTGCTGGGACGCGGTGCGTCGGCGGTTCGCAGCCCGTTGGATGGGCTGGGCCGTGTTGGTGGCGGAGTGTGAGCTGCCGTGCGACTGATGCAGCGGATGGCCGCCTGCTGCCAAGCAAGCCGCCATGATTGCGCCTGAGACACGCTTTTCAGACTCGATTGTGCGCGATGACGGCAGCCAGTTGCTGCACTGGCCGAGCGCGACACACCCCACGTTGCGCGCATTCGCAGATGGGCGCGAATGCATCCGTGAGGCACGACGTACCACTCCTGCACAACTGCACTCTGCGGCCATCTGACGCCTGTTCGATCTATCGTAGCGGCCAGCCTCAACCGTCCAACAACACCTTATCCCGCACCGCGCCCTTATCCGCACTCGTCGCTAACAACGCATACGCTTTCAACGCTGTGGTGACCTTGCGCGGGCGCACCTCCACCGGCTTCCAGCCCTTGGCATCTTGTTCCGCGCGACGCAGCGCAAGTTCCTCGTCGGACACCAGCAAATTGATCGAGCGGTTGGGAATGTCGATCAGGATCTTGTCGCCGTCGCGTACCAGGCCGATTGCCCCACCTGCGGCGGCTTCCGGTGAGGCGTGGCCGATCGACAGGCCTGAGGTGCCGCCGGAGAAGCGGCCGTCGGTGAGCAGGGCGCATTGCTTGCCCAGCCCCTTGGATTTGAGATAGCTGGTGGGGTAGAGCATTTCCTGCATGCCGGGGCCGCCCTTGGGGCCTTCGTAGCGGATCACCACGATGTCGCCGGCTTTCACTTCGTCGGCAAGGATGGCCTTGACCGCCGAATCCTGGCTCTCGAACACGCGGGCGTTGCCTTCGAACACGTGGATGGATTCATCCACGCCTGCGGTCTTCACCACGCAGCCGTCGCGGGCGATGTTGCCGTACAGCACGGCCAGGCCGCCTTCCTGCGAGAACGCATGCGCGACATCGCGAATACAGCCGTCGCTGCGATCGGTGTCCAGCGTGTCCCAGCGTGTGGCCTGGCTGAAGGCAATCTGCGTGGGAATACCGGCCGGGCCGGCCTTGTAGAACGTGTGCACCTTTTCATCGTCGGTCTGGGTGACGTCCCATTGCGCGATGGCGTCGGCCAGCGTGCGTGCGTGCACGGTGGCTGCGTTGGTATGCAGCAGCCCGCCACGCGCCAGCTCGCCGAGGATGGCCATGATGCCGCCGGCGCGATGCACGTCTTCGATGTGGTACTTGGGCGTATTCGGGGCGACCTTGCACAGCTGCGGTACGCGCTTGGACAGGCGGTCGATATCGCGCATGCCGAATGCCACCTCGCCTTCCTGCGCGGCGGCGAGCAGATGCAGGATGGTGTTGGTCGAGCCGCCCATGGCGATATCCAGCGTCATCGCATTTTCGAAGGCCTCGAACGTGGCGATGCCGCGTGGCAGGGCAGTGGCATCTTCGCCGCCGTACCAGCGGTGACACAGCTCCACCGCCACGCGCCCGGCGCGCAGGAACAATTGTTCGCGGTCCGCGTGCGTGGCGACAACCGTGCCGTTGCCCGGCAGCGACAGGCCCAGCGCTTCGGTCAGGCAGTTCATCGAGTTGGCGGTGAACATGCCCGAGCACGAGCCGCAGGTGGGGCAAGCGCTGCGTTCGAACTCGGCCACCTTTTCATCGGAGGCGCTGTCGTCGGCGGCGATCACCATCGCGTCGATCAAATCGAGCTTGTGCTCGGCCAGCTTGGTCTTGCCGGCTTCCATCGGGCCGCCGGAGACGAACACGGTGGGGATATTGAGCCGCAGCGCGGCCATCAACATGCCGGGGGTGATCTTGTCGCAGTTGGAAATGCACACCAGCGCGTCGGCGCAATGCGCGTTGACCATGTATTCCACCGAGTCGGCAATGATCTCGCGGCTGGGCAGCGAATACAGCATGCCGTCGTGGCCCATGGCGATGCCGTCGTCCACGGCGATGGTGTCGAACTCCTTGGCCACGCCGCCGACACGTTCGATCTCGCGCGCGACCAACTGCCCGAGATCCTTCAGGTGCACATGCCCCGGCACGAACTGGGTGAACGAGTTGGCGATGGCGATGATGGGCTTGTGGAAGTCGCCGTCCTTCATGCCGGTGGCGCGCCACAGCGCGCGCGCGCCGGCCATGTTGCGGCCGTGGGTGGAGGTCTTGGAGCGGTACTCGGGCATGGCGAATTCGACGGCTAGTCAGCGAGCGATGGCTGGCAATTAGACCGCACGGCGACTGTTGCTGCTGCAACCGTCACCGCCAAGCGGGGGCGCAACAGGTCCAGGCGCAAGGCATTGCAGGCGCGTGGTTGCGTGCGCGAGCGGCGCTCGCATGCACGGCACCGTTGGCGGGCGGTCGTTGTGTCTGCCTGCCTCCGCCTGCAACGCGGGCACGGCGGGTGCGTAGCTGTCATGTAATGCGATGTAAACGTATGCGCCGTTTCATGCAGTGACAGCCTGCGAACCGGGTCGCAGACGCGACCGCGCCGTGTCCGCACCATGGCGCCAGGCCGGTGCGCACAGGGGGAGCAGCACCGCCATGGATCCCACCACGGCACCGCAGGAGGCGCCCATGTCCGACCATCCACATCCCCGCCGTCGCTCCAGCACGGCGTGCTCGCATCCTCCCCACCAGACGCTGGCAGCAGCCGGTGGCATCACTCGGCGTCGTGTTCTGCAAGGCGTCACCGGCGCCGCAGTGCTGGCATCGGTGGGGTGGGGCGGCAGCGCCGCTGCGCAGAGCGCCACCTTGCCCTTCGCCGGCCTGAACCTGTCCGGCCTGGCGTCCAACAGCTATGTGGACAATGCCGAGATCGGCACCCACTACCGCGCCATCACCGCACAGCACGTGGCCGCGGCCGGGGCCTGCCCGTTGTTCCGGTTGCCGACCACGGCGGCACGCTTCACGCGCGGGCAGGGCCTGTCGTTGAACGAAACCTACTGCGCGCAGGTGCAGGCGGCGCTCGACAACATCGCCGCGCGCGGCAAACGCGCGATTGTGGAGCTGCACGACTACATGCGCTTGCCGCAGCGGGTGGCGGCCAAGTCGGGCTACCGGCGCGATGCTGGCGGCGCCATCGTCGATGCGCGCGGCAACCGCATCGACAATCTGGTCGACCCCGCGCTCTGGGCCGACACCTATCCGCTGCGCAGCTTCGGCTACCAGGGCTACTTCGATCGCCGCGACGGGCTGCTCAAGCTCTACGAGTACCGGGTGATCGGCACGCCGGGCTGCACGCTCTACAACGAGGCCGGCCTGCCCGACCTGTGGGCACGCATCGTCAATCGGTTCCGGCAGCATCCGGCCGTGTTCGGCTGGGGCGTGATGAACGAGCCTTACCAGGGCAAGGAACTCAATGCCGATGGCAGTGTGTTGTCGATGGCGGCGCACTGGCAGAAGAGCGCCACTGCGTGCTGCAAGACCATCGTCGATCGCGACCGCGAGCACTTCGTGTTCGTGTGCGGCAATGGCTATGCCAGCGCGCGGCGCTGGCAGCAGGATTCGATGGGCCTGTTCGACATCCCCGACCCCTACGCGCGCATCGTCTACGAAGCGCACAACTACCTGGACAGCAACGGGGCGGGCGGCGGCAACTGGATCGGGCCTGGCGGGCGCGACGAGGTGATCCGGCCGGACACCGGCATCGAGATGGTGACGCCCTTCATCGACGCGTTGCGGCATGCCGGCAAGCGCGGCTACCTCGGCGAGCACGGCTACCCGGCCGGCAACCGCAGCGCGGAGGTCGCCACCACGCGCATGCTGGCCCACCTGCAGGCGAACAATATCCCCAGCACGCAATGGTGCTTCGGCCCCGGCTGGCCGGATGACGACGTGCTCGGCATGAGCCGCGACGTGGGCGCGGACATCCAGGCCAAGGGCAACCTGGCCGCGGTGCAGGCGTTCTTTGGCGTGCGCGTGTCCAGCTATGTCCCGCCACGCTAGCCGCCGACGATGACCGGCCGCCGCCGGACCATGGGCGGCGGTTTACACTGCACCAATGCCCATGGACATCCCGTGCCGCGCCGGCTGCGCGGCGTGCTGTATTGCGCCGTCGATCAGTTCGGCGATCCCCGGCATGCCGCATGGCAAGCCGGCCGGCGTGCCGTGCGTGCAGCTGGACGGGCAGGGCCGATGCCGGCTGTTCGGGTTGCCGACGCGGCCGTTGGTGTGTGGCAACCTGCGTCCTTCCGCGGAGATGTGTGGGAGCTCGCGCGCCCAGGCATTGGCCACCCTCACCGCGCTGGAGCACGCCACGCGGCCCTGAGCCGCGTTCTGCAGGCACAGGTGCGTGAAGCATGCGCACAGCGCCGCCGCGCATGCGGCCCAGGCTTCGACCGGCAGCAGGCATCCTTCGCCAGCGCGGCCTCTTGGTCTACGCGCATGTGGGCCATCGTGCCGTGCGCGGATGCGATGCATGCGCTCGGAAGCCCGGGCATCGGCCGGACGCTCGATTCACCCGCTCGCCTTGCGCGTGGGTAACTGCTGCGGCAACGCTCGGGCGCTCACGCGTTCGTTGCCATCACCACGCGTGCGATGACGCCTGGTGCGGCGTGCTCACTAGGCGGCGAGCGTGCCCAGATACTGATCCTTGAGCCGCACATAATGCTGGGCGGAGTAATGCAGGCTTTCGATCTCCTTGTCGCTGAGCGTGCGTGCCGGACGCGCAGGATTGCCCAGCCACAATTCGGCTTCGCCGACGACTTTGCCCGGGCCGACGACCGCACCGGCACCGACAAAGCCATAGCGCTTGACGGTGGCGCCATCGAGCACGCACGCGCCCATGCCGATCAGGCACAGGTCTTCGATGGTGCAGGCATGCAGGATGGTGCCGTGGCCCACGGTGACGTCTTCGCCGATCACGGTCGGGTAGCCGGCCTTGTTGAAGGGGCTGTGGTGGCTGACGTGGATGATGGTGCCGTCCTGCACGTTGGTGCGCGCGCCGATCTGCACATGATTGACGTCGCCGCGGATCACCGTGCCCGGCCACACCGACACGTCATCGCCCAGGCTCACCTTGCCGATGATGGTGCAGGCCGGGTCGATGTAGACGCGCGCGCCCAGCTGAGGGGTGTGGTCCAGAAATGGGCGAATCGGGGTCACGGCACTCTCCGGCAGGTCAGCGTGCCACCGACTGCAGCACCGCAGCATGATACCTGCGCGGCGCTGCTGGCTGCCGCAGGCATGACCCGCGCGACAGCGGGCATGGGTGGATGAGCAGCCTGTTGCGATGTGCAGGCAAACGCGGCCTGCGACCGTGAGGGTAAGCGCCTACGGATGTTGGATGTCGCTCGCATTGACCGGCGGCGCTGGGTGCGCGGTTGACCGACCGGCCCGGCGGCCTTGGTCATCGCACCACGACATCGAACCTGCGCGGTGACGTTGCCCGTACTGCGATGAGTCGCACGACGCGTGTGCCGTTGCACGTCACCAGGTGACTGGTGGCCAAGACTGCCTGCAGCAGCCATCCCGGGGCATGCGCCTGCGCATCGCACGACGGCGCGCATGAATCTCCGCGCCTTTGCCGCCGGCATCGACGCACCACGCGACCAGCCAGGGCGTTGCGGCCACGGGCATCGATGTCGGCATGCAAGGTGCGGCATGCGTGCGCATGCCGTTGGCGCACCCGGCTCACCGACCGAACGTGTGGCTGGGCAAGCGAAGCGGCGGCCCGCCGCGTCCGATTAGCGCACAGCCGTGCGCTGGCCCGGCTTGAACAGTGCGTGCGATGGGCCTAGCGTGCGTGCAGTCATCGCACTGCCGTGTTCGCCAGGCATTGCCTCGCCCGCGCGCACGGCAGTGTGCCCGTCCACGGCGATGCCATGCCGCGGCCGTGCACACGTGATCGGTACCGGCCCTTCCATGCACAGGACATGCCCATGCTCCAACGCACCCCAGACGCTGTGCCCTTCGTGCTGGAGCGCATGACGCCCTTCCAGTGGCGGGCGGTGGCGGTGTGCGTGTTGTTGACCATGCTCGATGGCTTCGACGTGATGGCCATGGCCTTCACCGCGCCGCATGTCTCGGCCGACTGGCAGTTGTCGGGCAAGCTGCTGGGGGCGTTGTTCAGTGCCGGGCTGGTCGGCATGGCGGTGGGCTCGCTGCTGCTGGCGCCGCTGGCAGACCGCATCGGGCGCCGTGCGCTCACCCTGATCTGCCTGGCCATTCTCACGGTGGGCATGGGCGCGTCCGCCCTGGCCGGCAATGCCTGGCAACTGGGCGCATTGCGGGCGTTCACCGGGTTGGGCATTGGCGGCATGCTGGCCTGCGTGGCGGTGACCGCGGCCGAATACTCCACTGCACGCTGGCGCAGCACCGCCACCGTGCTGCAGGCGACCGGCTACCCGGTGGGCGCGACGCTGGGTGGGGCGATTGCGGCGCTGTTGCTGCAGCAGTGGTCGTGGCCGGCGGTGTTCTGGCTGGGCGCGCTCGGGTCGCTGCTGTGCGTGCCGCTGGTGCTGCTGTGTTTGCCGGAGTCGCTGGAATTTCTGATCGCCCGTCGCCCGTCCGGGGCGCTTGCGCGCTTCAACGCCGTGCTGGCGCGCATGGCAATGCCGCCGCATGCGCAGTTGCCGGCGCTGCCGGTGCAGACCGATGCGCAGACGCATGGCTATGCGGCGTTGTTTGTCGGGGCGCTACGGTGGCAATCACTGCTGATCGCACTGGCTTTTTTCCTGCTGATGTTCTCGTTCTACTTCGTGCTCAGCTGGACTCCCAAGCTGTTGGTGAATGCCGGGCTGTCGGCCGCGCAGGGTGTCACCGGCGGGGTGTTGTTGAACCTGGGCGGCATTGTCGGCGGCAGCCTGTTCGGTTGGCTGGCCCTGCGCGCGCGGCTGTCGTGGCTGACGGCCGGTGCCCTGCTGCTGGTGGCGGCGGCCATGGTCGCGTTCGGGCTGAGCAGCACGGTGCTGCGCTGGGCCTTTGCCACCGCGTTGCTGACCGGCGCCGCCATGACCGCGGCGATGGGCGGGCTGTATGCGGTAACGCCGGTGGTCTTCCCGGCGGCGGTGCGCTCCACCGGCATGGGCTGGGCGATCGGCGTGGGGCGCGTCGGCGCGATCCTGTCGCCGCTCTGCGCGGGCGTGTTGCTGGACGCCGGGTGGTCGCCGGTGCGGTTGTACCTGGCCTGCGCGGTGCCGCTGCTGTTTGCCGCGGCCGCGGTGCTGGCAATGCGCCTGCCGCATCGCTGAATCGCTCAGCCGAGCGCGGCTGGCCGCTGCCTCGCACGTGGTGGCCGGTGGTCAAAGAAATCGAGCCGGTTGCCGATAACCACGAAGACCGCCAAGCCCGCGGCGGCCTCTTCCGTGACCCTCGTGCAGACCAGCGCCGGCATGCTCAGAACCATCGACTCCGACCAACTCCGTCCCGGCATGTATGTGTGCAAGCTGCTGGGCGCATGGGTGCATCATCCGTTCTGGAAGACGTCGTTCCTGGTCGATTCGCAGGACGTGGACAAGATCCATGGCAGCCGGATCGAGCAGTTGGTGATCGACACCGCGCGCGGGCTCGACGTGGACACCGGCGCATCCACGCCCGCACCCGGGGCGACTGACACGCCATCGCCGCCGCCCGTGCCGGAGCCACCGGAGCCGGCGTCCAGCACGCGCGGTGTGCGTACCAACAGCGTCACCGCGCAGGTCGGCATCGAGGCCGAAGTGGTGCGCGCACGCAAGATCTTCGAAGACGGCCGCGACACGGTGGAGGCGATGTTCCGCGACGTGCGGCTGGGGCGCACCGTCGACACCGAGGCGGCGATGCCGCTGGTGGAGGCCATCAACGATTCGGTGCTGCGTCATCCGCAGGCCCTGATCAGCGTGGCGCGGCTCAAGACCGCCGACGATTACACCTACCTGCACTCGATGGCGGTGGCCGGCCTGATGAGCGGGCTGGCGCGTCAGCTCGGTTTGCCCGAGCCGCAGGTCGTGGAAGCGGCGATGGGCGGCCTGCTGCATGACATGGGCAAGGCGGTGACGCCGCTGGACATTCTCAACAAGCCCGGCCGGCTCACCAACGACGAAATGGACATCATGCGCCAGCATCCGCTGGACGGGCATCGGTTGCTGGTGGCCGGTGGCGTGCAGAACGCGGTAGTGCTGGAAATTGCGCTGCACCATCACGAAAAGATGGATGGCAGCGGCTACCCGAACCGTCTGGCCGGCGAAGAGATCTCGCTGATGTCGCGGATGGGCGCGGTGTGCGATGTCTACGATGCCATCAGCTCCGACCGCCCGTACAAGCGCGGCTGGGATCCGGCCGAATCGCTCAAGCAGATGGCGTCATGGAAAGGCCACTTCGACCCGGTGATCTTCCAGGCCTTCGTGCGCCGGCTGGGGATCTATCCGGTCGGTTCGCTGGTGCGTCTGGAATCGCAGAAGCTGGCCGTGGTGATCGAACAGACGCCCGACGCGCTGCTCAAGCCCAAGGTGCGTGTGTTCTATTCGGCCAGGCTGCGCAGCCATGTGCTGGTGCAGGACATCGACCTGTCGCGCCCCGACTGCCAGGACCGCATCGCGCAGATGGAAAGCCCGGGCGACTGGGGCTTCCGCGAGCTGGAAAAACTCTGGCTGCCGTAAGCGGGCGGCGTCATCTGGCCGTGCAACGCCTGCGGCTTGCGGCGTGTATGTGCGCCGCAAGTCTGCACCGGCCGCCTGCGTGGAGCGTTAGAGGCAGCAGCGTGTCGCACTGCCGCGCGCACCGGCTGGCCTTCATCCAGTCCGCGATTTAGCGGACGCGACCATGCTGCGGTGCAGCTTGGCAATGTAGTTATGATCCATAACTATTCCGGAACGCAATCACATGCCGACCGGATCTCATGTCCACTCCGTGCCTGGATCACCGCCGTCCCCCGCGCGCCGCAGCACCGCTGCCGCGCAGCCGGGCACGCGCGTGGAAGGCGGCAGCGGCCGTTGCGCAGGCAGACACCTGCACAGCGCAAGCGAGGGCGGGCGGCACGTCCACATCGGTACGGCCGGCCGCGTCTACAATGCGGTGCACGCCGGGGATCGGCGTTGCGGACCGGGCGCCTGGGGCGTCCCGTGCCGCCCGCTGCCTTTGTCGCGAGAACCGTCATGTCCGCTACCGCCGCCGTTGCACCGTTGCCCGATGCCGTCACCACGGTGGACCAGGCGCGCCTGTTGCGGCTGCTGGGCTACCGCATCACCCGCACCGAGCTGCTGGTCCGGCGGATGTTTCAGGACTGCGTGGCGGCCTTCGATCTGAAGCCGGTCGACTTTTCGCTGCTGATGCTGGTGGACGGCAACCCGGGCATCAACCAGCGCCAGATCGGCGATGTGCTGCATGTGTCGCCGCCCAACCTGGCCATCGTGGTGGCGCGCCTGGTCAAGCGCCGCCTGTTGCGGCAGGTGCGCGGGCGCCAGGACCGGCGCATGCAGCATCTGTCGCTGACGCCGGCCGGCGTCACCCTGCTGACCGATGCCGAAGCCGAGGTGCTGCGCATGGAGCGGCAGCTCAGTGCCGTGCTCGGCACCAGCGAGGCGCCGTTGCTGCGCGCGCTCGATCGCCTGGACCGGCTCGACTCGCCGTAAGCCGCGCGCTGCAGGCCAGCGCCTGGCAGCGTCCTCCTTCGCACAACCTGTTTGCACGTGCTGTCTACAGCGCGGCGATGCCGCCTGCCTGACGCGTGCCGTCTGGCACGTCCTGTTGTTTCCTCCCAACGCTGGAGATGTCCGCAGTGATTCGAACAACGGTGGTGCGTGGCGCAGGTCGACGGGTGTCCTGGACGCTTTGCGCCGCACTTGGCGCGGTGGGGGTGTGTACCGGCGGTGCGGCGCTGGCGCAGGGCGTTCCGCAAAGCGCGGCGCTGACCAACGGCCTCAATACCGGCGGCACCAGCTTCCTGGACGGTTTCACCCGCACCACGCCCGGCTGGGCGGTGGTCACCTATCTGCGCCAGACCTCGCTGGATGCAGTCAAGGACGCGCAGGGCGACGATGTGCCGGTGTTCGCCAATCCGCGCATCGACTCGACCCTGCTGCTGACCCAGATCGCCTATGTCACGCCGTATAAGCTCTTTGGTGGCGCGCTCGGCATCAACACGCTGATACCGCTGATCAACCTGGACGCCTCGTTCGGCCGCAACAGCATCGCCACCCTGCGCGACAACGGCGCCGGCGTGGGCGATCTGACCTTCGGGCCGTACCTGCAGATGCTGCCGGTGATGCGCGACGGGCGGCCGGTGTTTTCGCAGCGTTTCGAAATCGATGCGGTGGCACCGGTTGGCAAGTTCGACCGCGACCGCGATCTGAATCAGGGTGCCGGGTATTGGTCGCTGGTGCCGAACTACGCCTTCACCGTGCTGCCCACGCCCAACTGGGAAATCAGCGCGCGCCTCAACTACGTCTACAACTTCCGCAGCGAGCGCCGGCCCAATCTGCCCGACGGATTCGACTTCCGTAACGGGCAGGCCGGCGATGCGGGCTGGATCAACTTCGCCACGTCCTGGGAAGTGGCGCCGGATGTGCGGCTGGGCGTCAACGCCTATTACCTGACCCAGTTCCGCGACAACCGCACCAATGGCCAGCGCGTGCCCGACAGCCGGCAACGCATCTTCTATGCCGGCCCGGGCGGCGCGTGGCGGCTGGATGCCAGCAACATGCTGTTTGCCAATCTTTACCTGCCGGTGGAGGTCAGGAACGCGGCCTCCGGCAACAACCTCAACCTGCAGTACGTCCATGTGTTCTAGCGCCGGCACGGCTGGCTCCTACGGAGGGTGGCAATGAATTTGCAGAACAAGACGATCGTGGTGACCGGTGTGGCCTCGGGCATCGGCGCAGAGGTCGCACGCCTGGCACGGTTTCATGGCGCCACGGTGATCGGTGTCGATCGCACGCCGGTGCAGATGACGCTGCACGGCTTTCATCAGGCCGACCTGGGCGACCCGGCGTCGATCGATGCGCTGGTGCGCGCACTGCCCGAGCGCATCGATGCGCTGGCCAATGTGGCCGGTGTGCCGGGCACCGCGCCGCTGGATGCGGTGGCGCGCGTCAACTACCTGGGCCTGCGTCATCTGAGCCATGCGCTGTTGCCGCGCATCGTGTCCGGCGGCGCCATCATCAACGTCGCCTCGATCCTGGGCGCAGACTGGCCGCAGCGGCTGGACCTGCACAAGCAGCTGGCCGCCACCGACAGTTTCGAGGCTGGCAGCGCCTGGCTGGCTGCGCACCCGGTGGCGCACGACACCTGCTATCAATACTTCAAGGAAGCCCTGATCGTGTGGACTTTGCTGCAATCGCGGCCGTGGTTCGCCGAGCGTGGCATTCGCGTCAACAACGTCTCGCCGGGGCCGGTATTCACGCCGATCCTGGGCGATTTCGCTGCGATGCTGGGCGAGGAGCGCGTCAAGGAAGATGCCAAGCGCATGACGCGCCCGGCGTATGCCGACGAAGTGGCCGACGCCATCGTGTTCCTTGCATCCGATGCCGCGCGCTGGATCAACGGCATCACCCTGCCGGTCGATGGCGGCCTGGCATCCACCACCCTGTAAATCACCCCCACTGTTTTCAGCAGGAGGCTAGACCATGAATGCTCTTCCCAGCGCAGCGGTCGCTGCAAACGACACCCCCGCGTGGCACGGCTGCATCTTCAACGGCGAGTGGGTGCCCGGCAACGGCGGCGCCCTGCCGATCTATGAGCCGGCCACCGGCGGCCTGCTGCACGAGGTGAGCAAGGCCGACCTGGCCGACGTCGAGGCCGCCGTGGCGCAGGCCAAGCAGGCGCAGCGCGCATGGGCGGCGACCTCGCCGCGCGAGCGCGCGGCGATCTTCCATCGCGCCGCCCAGGTGATGCAGGCGCGCAGCGCGGAAGCGGCGCTGCTGATCGCACGGGAAACCGGCGGCATCCTGCCCAAGGCGCAGCGCGAGGTGGATGAGGCGGTGGTGTTCTACCAACAGGCGGCCGGCCTGCCGTTGCAGGCGGTGGGGCAGGTGCTGCCCACCGCCGCCGGCCAGCTCAGTCTTGCGCGCCATCTGCCGCTGGGCGTGATCGCGGTGATCTCGCCGTTCAACTTCCCGCTGATCCTGTCGCTGCGTTCGGTGGCGCCGGCACTGGCGATGGGCAATGCGGTCATCCTCAAGCCCGATCCGCGCACGCCGTACACCGGCGGGGTGATCATCGCGCAGGTGCTCGAAGAAGCCGGCCTGCCCAAGGGGCTGCTGCACGTGCTGCATGGCGATGCGCAGATCGGCCAGGCGCTGGTGGAATCGCCGGAAATTCCGATGATTGCCTTCACCGGCTCCACCGCCGCCGGTCGCCGCATCGGCGAACTCGCCGGACGGCATCTGAAAAAGGTCGCACTGGAGCTGGGCGGCAACAATGCGGTGATCGTGCTGGACGATGCGGACCTGGACAGGGCCGCCTCGGCCATCGCGTTCGGTTCCTACCTGCACCAAGGCCAGATCTGCATGGCCACCGGCCGGGTGCTGGTGCAGCGCAGCGTGGCGCAGGCGCTGACCCAGCGGCTGGCGGAAAAGGCGCGGCACCTGCCGGTGGGCGACCCGGTCAGCGGCACGGTGGCGCTCGGGCCCATCATCGACCAGCGCCAGTTGCAGCGGGTGATCGACATCGTCACCGACAGTGTCTCTGCCGGCGCCGTAGTGGAAGCCGGCGCCACCAACGAAGGGCTGTTTTACGCGGCTACCGTGCTGTCCAACGTGCGCCCCGGCATGCGTGTGTTCGACGAAGAAGTGTTCGGGCCGGTGATCAATATCGCGGTGTTCGATACCGATGAAGAAGCTGCCGAGATGGCCAACCACGGCGAGTACGGGTTGGCGGCCGGCATCATGTCGGCCTCGGTGTCGCGTGCGATGGCCCTGGGCGAGCGCCTGCATCCGGGCCTGCTGCATATCAACGACCAGACCGTGGTGGATGAGGTGATCAACCCGTTTGGCGGTACCGGCGCTTCCGGCAATGGCACCAGCGTTGGTGGCCCTGCCGATTGGGAGCAGTACACCCATTGGCAGTGGCTGACGATCAAGAACGAGGTGCCGCAGTACCCGTTTTGATCGCCTGCGCCGGCATCGGCGTGCCCGGTGTCGGTGCAAGCCGGGGTGCGACATGGCCGCTTGCTGTTGCCGTGGCGGCCAACGCGGCCAACGCGGCCAATGCGGCTGCGGCTCACCTGCGCGTGTGGCGTGGCTGCGCGCTTACGCGCTCGCGCGAAATTGCGTGGGCGAGCATCCCGCGTGCCGTGCGAAATAGCGGCTGAAGTAGGCAGCGTCGAAAAATCCAAGCGCTGCGGCGATCTGCTGCACGCTCAGGCTGGTGTAACGCAGGCTGCGGCGCGCTTCCAGCATGACCCTGCGCTGCAGCAGCTCCAGCGCCGAGGCATTGGCCAACCGGCGGCACAAGGCCGTGAGATGCCCCGGCGTCAGTCCCAGCTGACCGGCGTAGCGGGAGATCGGCCAATGTGCGCGGTAATGCTGGTCGATCAAGGCCTGGTAGGCGCGCAGATGGCGCAAGCCGGGGTCGCCCTGCGCTGCATTTTCCGCCGCGTGCAGGCCCTGCAGCGCGGCACGTGCGGTCCAGATCACCAGGTGGGTAGCCGCCGCCTGTAGCGCCGCTTCGTGCCCCGGGCGCTGATGCGCGTGGTCGTCGGCGATGCTGGCGAACAAGGCATCGAGCAGGCGCCGCGCCTGGGCTGCCTGCAGTACGGCCGGTGCCGCCAGGCCCGGTTGCAGCAGCGGTGCTGCGCCCAGTGCGCTGCGCACCAGTGGCATGCACAGGGTGATGATGTGACCACGCACGCGCGGGTCGAACGCAAACCCGTGGACGCAGAGCGGCGGCAGCCACACCACGCTGGCGCCACGCAGGCGCTGGGTTCGTCCATCCAGCTGCAACGTGGCGGGCCCGCGTTGCACGTAGAGCAACTGCGCCAGGTCCTGGTGCCGGTGCGGGGTGATATGCCAGTCATGCAGCCGGCTGCGTGCGGCGATCGATTCCCAATGCAGCAGTTCCGGCGCGTGCGCGTGCCGTTCGCCATACAGGCCGAACGCGGGCACAGCAGTAGATGCATCGGTCTGGCGCGCGCGTGTGGGCATCGTCGAAAAGTCCAAGCACTGCGGGTAATCATCCCTTCAATGCCCGCGTTTGGCTACCGACACTGCCGGCCTGGTCATTGAGAACAGGAGCGCCCCATGCGGACGCAGGTTGCGATTATCGGTGCCGGCCCGTCCGGCCTGTTGCTGGGCCAGCTGCTGCTGCGCGCCGGTATCGATACGCTCATCGTCGAACGGCAGGCGCCCGACCACGTGCTGGGGCGTATCCGTGCCGGCGTGCTGGAGCAGGGCAGCGTGGACCTGCTGCAATACGCTGGCGTGGGCCAGCGCGTGCAACGCGAAGGTTTGCCGCATCATGGCTTCGAGCTGTCGCTGGACGGCCGGCGCGAACGCATCGATCTGCTGCACAGCTGTGGTCGCGCGGTCACCGTGTATGGCCAGACCGAGGTCACCGCCGATCTGATGCAGGCACGTCAGCGCAGCGGTGCGCCCACCTACTACAACGCAGACCAGGTCAGCCTGCACGCGCTGGACAGCCCTGCGCCGCGCGTGGAATTCATGCATCACGGTACCCGCCTGCAGGTGGACTGCGACTACATCGTCGGCTGCGATGGATTTCATGGCGTCAGTCGCGCCAGCATTCCCGCCGAGCGCCAGCGCGTGTTCGAGCGCGTGTATCCCTTCGGCTGGCTGGGCGTGCTGGCCGACACGCCGCCGGTGCACGATGAGCTGATCTATGCGCGGCACCGGCTGGGGTTTGCCTTGTGTTCAATGCGCTCGCCCACGCGCAGCCGCTACTACGTGCAGGTGCCGGCCGACGCGCGCGTGGACGCCTGGAGCGACCAGGCATTCTGGGATGCATTGCGCGCACGTCTGCCGGACGCGTTGGCCACGCGCCTGGTCACCGGTCCGTCGATCGAGAAGAGCATTGCGCCGCTGCGCAGTTTCGTGGCCGAACCGATGCAATACGGCCGCCTGTTCCTGGCCGGCGATGCGGCGCATATCGTGCCGCCGACCGGCGCCAAGGGACTGAATCTGGCATTGGCCGATGTCGGCCTGCTTGCGCAGCTGTTCGCGCGCTGGAAGGCATCCGGCGATGCCGGTGTGTTGCAGCAGTATTCGGCGCTGGCATTGCGGCGGGTGTGGAAGGCCGAGCGCTTTTCCTGGTGGATGACCACGCTGCTGCATACCTTCGACGATGAAGACGCCTTCACCGCACGCATCCGAACCGCCGAGCTGGACTATCTGCTCGGCAGCGCGGCAGGGCGCACGACCATTGCAGAAAACTACGCAGGGCTGCCACTGGTCGATCCGGTCAGCGCCTGACACCGCAACCCTGAAGGTAATTCTTTGATTACCAGCAATTGCAGAAGTGTCCTGGTGCACTTTCGGGTGGCTAGCGCGGTAACGGACCTGCTCGGTAGGGTGGCCTGGACGCGTGGCGGTCGCTGTCCGAGCACGCACACGTCAAATCCAATCGTGCGCCGTATGCCGAGTCCCCCGCACGCGCAAGGCCCCTTCCACCCGAGGAGATCCCCATGAAAAAGACCCTGTTTTCTCGCGCTTTGTTACTGATCATGCTGGTTGCGCCGATGGCGGCGTTCGCGCAGACCGCGGTGACCGAAAACACCAACCACCAGAAGATGCTGATCGGCTCCAACTGGCTGGAAACTGCCAACAAGCGCCTGGTCTACGATTTCTGGCGCATCGTGTTCGAAGCCGGCCAGGTGGATTACGCCCCGTTTTACATGGACAAGAACTACATCCAGCACAACCCGAATGTGGCCAACGGGCGCGATGCGTTCATCAGGTTCCTGACCGCGTTCGTTCCCAAGAGCCCGGTACAGGAGCGGGTGCAGTTGCCGCTGGTGGCCATCACTGCCGATGGTGATCTGGTGACGCTGGTGTCGGTGCGCACGCTGCCGGATCCGCGTGATCCGAGCAAGACCTATACCACCACCTGGTTCGACATGTTCCGGATCGAGAAGGGCCTGATCAAGGAACATTGGGATCCGGATACCATCGCCGGCCGCGCCAATACCGGCGGCCAGTAAGAGCAGCTAGCAAAACCACTGCGCGGCCGCCAGGCGGGCGCGGTCGGTGCTCGGAATCCTCATGTACCACTCGTACACTGCGGTTCCTCCGCGCCGTCCGTACCCACCTGACGACCGCTCGCTACGTGTTGTTAGCAGCTCTAAGTCGGTGCCTGATCGCCGGCCTGCAGGCTGCAGGCCGGCGATCTGCGTTTCAGGGATGCATGACCCGCGCGTCGGGTAAACGCAGGCAGCGTCTGCGCAGGTGAATCACTCAGCCGATGCGGAAACCCATCGTCGCTTCCACTGCCTGCTGCCAGCCGGCATACAACTGTTCGCGCTTGTCCTCGGCCATCGCCGGCTCGAAGCGACGATCCACCGCCCACTGCTTGGCGATCTCTTCGCGGCTGCTCCAGAACCCGGTCGCAAGCCCCGCCAGATACGCCGCACCCAGTGCCGTGGTTTCGGCCACTTCCGGCCGCAGCACCGGCACGTTGAGGATGTCGCTCTGGAACTGCGCCATGAAGTCGTTGGCGATGGCGCCACCGTCGGCGCGCAGCTCCTTCAGTTCGATGCCTGAGTCACTCTGCATCGCGGTGAGCACGTCGCGGGTCTGGTAGGCCATGGATTCGACCGCCGCACGCACGAAGTGTTCCTTGCTGGTGCCACGGGTCAGGCCGAACACCGCACCGCGAATGTCGCTGCGCCAGTACGGCGCGCCCAGGCCCACGAATGCCGGCACGATGTAGACGCCATCGTTGTCGCCGGCGCGTTCGGCATAGGCCTGCGAGTCGCTGGCCTTGCCCAGCATGCGCAGGCCGTCGCGCAACCACTGCACCACCGAGCCGGCGACGAAGATGGCCCCTTCCAATGCGTATTCGACCTTGCCGTCGACGCCCCAGGCGATGGTGGTCAACAGGCCGGCCTTGGACGCCACCGCCTTGTCGCCGGTGTTCATCAGCATGAAACAGCCGGTGCCATAGGTGTTCTTCGCCATGCCCGGCTCGAAACACGCCTGGCCGAACAACGCGGCCTGCTGGTCGCCGGCAATGCCGGCGATGGGCACCTGTTCGCCGTAGAAATACTGGGTCTGGGTCATGCCGTAGACTTCGCTGGACGAGCGCACCTCCGGCAGCATTTCCTTCGGCACGTCGAGCATCGCCAGCAGCTCGGCGTCCCATTCCAGCGTGTGGATGTTGAACATCATGGTGCGCGAGGCGTTGGTGTAATCGGTGACGTGTACCTTACCGCCGGTGAGGTTCCAGATCAGCCAGCTGTCGATGGTGCCGAAGGCCAGCTCGCCGTTGCGCGCGCGCTCGCGCGCACCTTCGACATGGTCGAGGATCCACTTGACCTTGGTGCCGGAAAAATACGCATCGATCAGCAGGCCGGTCTTGTCGCGCACCATCTGCTCATGCCCGGCCTCCTTGAGCTGGGTGCAGATGTCCTTGGTCTGCCGCGACTGCCACACGATGGCGTTGTAGATCGGCTGGCCGGTGGCCTTGTCCCACACCACCGCGGTTTCGCGCTGATTGGTGATGCCAATCCCGGCAATCGAGCGCGCGTCGATCTGCGCGTTGTTGAGCAGCTCGGTGATGGTGGTGTAGACGCTGGTCATGATCTCGCGCGGGTTGTGTTCCACCCAGCCCGGCTGCGGGAAGATCTGGCCGAACTCGCGCTGCGCCACGCCGGCCACCTTGCCCTGGCGATCGAACAACATCGCGCGCGAGCTGGTGGTGCCTTGATCGATCGCAAGGACGTACTGCTTTTCCATCAGGGTTTCCTCTACGGTGCCGGCGGTTGCGCACGGCGAGAGTGGTTGGTGCGGCCCGGCGAGCTGCGCAGCCGCGCGTCGATCCGCCGCTGCACGCAGGTCGTTGGGGCCGCAGGGCCGGCGTGCCGTGATCAGCGCGGGTCGTGCGGGGCTGGCTCGCCCTGCAGATGGCGCACGCGCGCCGGCAGGAAGGGCAGGATCAGCCACTGATACGCCAGTGCGCCGATCGGCCCGCCGATGAGCGGCCCCACGATGGGGATCCACCAGTAATTGTCCTTGGCCGGCAACGCCGCCTCGCCCCATCCGGCGAAATACGCGAACAGGCGTGGGCCGAAATCGCGCGCCGGGTTCATCGCCCACGCTTCCAGATAGCCCATCGATGCGCCCAGCGTTGCCACCAGCAGGCCGATCATCAACGCTCCGGAATTGGCGCCCGGCGCGGCTTCGTTGAAGCGCTCGGTAATGGCGAAGATGCCGAAGATCAGGAACGCGGTGATGATGATCTGGTCGACCAGCGCATGCATCGGCGTGACCGCCAGACCGGGTGCGGTGAAGAACACCCCGGCGGCACCGCCGGCTTCGCGGGTGAGTTGCTGAACCTGGTTGTAATGGTCGATCACCGGCCCGTACAACTGGTAGACGATGGCCGCACCCAGGAACGCACCGATGACCTGGGCGATCCAGTACGGCACGACCTTCTTCCAGGAGAAATCGCGGAACAACGCCAGCGCCAGCGTCACCGCCGGGTTGGCGTGGGTGCCGGACACCGAACCGGTGACATAGATGGCCAGCGTGACCGCCAAACCCCAGGCGATGCATACGCCCCAATAGGCGTTCTGATACGGGCTGGGGTCGTAGAGCACATACATCGCCGCGACCGAATCGCCCAGCGCGATGATGATGAACATCGCCACCGCTTCGGAGATCAACTCACCCACGAGCTGACGGTTCATGCGGGCAGTCCCGGATGCTGGTCACGGCTGCGGGCAGGGTGCTGCGACGCGCGCGCTGGCGCGCCGGGGAATCGGGTGGTGCTCATCAGGGGTGCCCTCCACGTGGCTCGGGGTGATGCCGGCAATGCGCCAGGATACGTTGCCGGACGACCCGTCCTCGCCGGCAACGCGTGTGTTCAGACGGTTGCGACGTCGCGTTGCTGCAGTGCGTGCGTCTGCAGATAGTCTTCCAGCCGCTGGCGGCCGGCCGCATCGATGCGCAGGCCGAGTTTGCTGCGCCGCCACAGGATATCGTCGGCGGTCAGTGCCCATTCGTGCTGCTGCAGGTAATCCACCTCGGCCTGGTACAGGTCCGCGCCGAAGTGCGTGCCCAGACCGGCCAGGTCCTGCGCATCGCCCAACAGCTGGTCTGCACAGGTGCCGTAGTTGCGCACCAGCCGCTGCGCGGTGGCCGCCGGCAACCAGGGCCGCGCGTTGCGCATGCGCTCCAGCAGGCTGGCGATGTCGCGCTGCTCACCGCCGGGCAAGGCTTCGCCGCGTGCAGTCCATGCCGGCTTGCGCGCGCCCAGCGCATGGGTGAGCCGGTCGACCGCTTCTTCGGCGAGCTTGCGGTAGGTGGTGAGCTTGCCGCCGAACACGTTGAGCAACGGTGCACCGTCGTTGACCACTTCGAGTTGATAGTCGCGGGTCACTTCGGCGGCGTTGTCTTCGGCGTCGTCCAGCAGCGGGCGCACGCCGCTGTAGTTCCACACCACATCCGCGGGGCTGATCTGCTGCTGGAAGTACAGGTTCACCGCATCGCACAGATACTGCACTTCGGCCGCATCGATCTTCGGCGCGGCCGGATCTGCCTCGTAATCGACATCGGTGGTGCCGATCAGGGTGAAGTCGTGTTCGTACGGAATGGCGAACACGATGCGCCGGTCCGGTTGCTGGAAGATGTACGCGTGGTCGTGATCGAACAACTTGGGCACCACGATGTGGCTGCCCTTGACCAGACGCAGCGCGTGCTGGTGCGGCACCGCGGCCACCTTGTCCAGGAACGACACCGCCCACGGGCCGGCGGCATTGGCCAGCGCGCGCGCCTGCACGGTGCGGCGGCGGCCCTGGCGGTCTTCGAGTTCGGCGTACCAGAACCCGGCATCGCGCCAGGCACCGACACAGCGGGTGCGGGTATGGATCCTGGCACCGCGCCTGGCGGCATCCATCGCGTTGAGCACCACCAGTCGTGCGTCCTGCACCCAGGCATCGGAATACACGAAGCCGGTGCGCAAGGATTCCTGCAGCGGCGCGCCAACCGGATGCGTGCGCAAAGAGAGCCGGCGCGAGCGCGGCAGGCTGCGCTTGCTGCCGCCCAGGTGGTCGTACAGGAACAGGCCGGCACGGATCATCCAGGCCGGGCGCAGATGCGGTTGGTGCGGCAACAGGAAGCGCAGCGGCCAGATGATGTGCGGGGCCAGCCGCAGCAGCACCTCGCGCTCGGCCAGCGCCTTGCCGACCAGCGCGAACTCGTACTGTTCCAGATAGCGCAGGCCGCCGTGGATGAGCTTGGTGCTGGCGCTGCTGGTGTGCGCGGCCAGATCGTCCTGCTCGCACAGGCACACCGACAGGCCGCGGCCGGCCGCATCACGGGCAATGCCGACCCCATTGATGCCACCGCCTACCACCAGAAGATCGTACGTCTCGCCCATCGGTGCCTCCGTCCGGATTCGCCACTGAGCGAACCCAAGTTGTCATGTTCGAACATATTCGAACATCGCACCTTGCGGGAGTGTGAAGAGCCGAAAGGCCGCAGGTGATGGGTAACTGCGCTAATAAACTATCGAAAGCCATGTTTGCGATTACTCGCGGCTATCGCCAGCGACCTACACCCAGGTCGGAAGTTCAAGAATGTACACAAACGAACATCCGGCTCAGCCGGACTCTGGCGCGTCCGCCAGATGCACGCGGGTGCCGGCCTCGGCCAGCACTGCAGCCAGCTCCTGCGGCGGCGGTCGGTCGGTGAACCAGTCGTGCACCTGGGCGATCGCGCCCAGCCGCACCATCGCATTGCGGCCGAACTTGCTGTGGTCGGCCGCCAGCAATACCTGCCGCGAGTGCTCGATGATGGCCTGGGCCACGCGCACTTCCTGGTAATCGAAATCCAGCAGGGTGCCGTCCAGGTCGATACCGGAAATGCCGATCACCCCGAAATCCACCTTGAACTGGCGGATCAGCTCCACCGTGGCCTCGCCGGTCACGCCCTGGTCGCGTCCGCGCACCACGCCGCCGGCCACGATCACCTCGAAGCTGGGATTGGCGCTGAGCATCACCGCCACGTTGAGGTTGTTGGTGATCACGCGCAGGCCGCGATGCTGCAGCAACGCGCGCGCCACTTCCTCGTTGGTGGTGCCGAGGTTGATGAACAGCGAGGCATCGTCGGGAATGAAGCGCGCCACCTGCGCGGCGATGTGCTGCTTTTCGCGCGCCTGCAGCGCCTTGCGCGCGGTGTAGGCCAGGTTCTCCACGCTCGAAGGCATGCTGACGCCACCGTGATACCGGCGCAGCACGCCGGCATCGCACAGCAAGGTCAGATCGCGGCGGATGGTCTGCGGCGTGACTTCAAAGCGCGTTGCCAGCCCCTCGACGTCGGCAAAGCCCTGCTGCCGTACCAATGCCACTAATTGCTCCTGGCGCGGGTTCAAGGCCGGCGCCGGGACAGTCCTGTAGTGAGTCGACTCCATGCGCAGATGATCGCGCATGCGCGTGAGGATGCAAGCACGACGGCTGCGCGGCGGTGCGCAGCGCGGCGCGGACAGTCATGCAGCCGTGCGGGCCTGTCTGGTCCCGCACGGACGCGCGCATGCCACCGCCACACCGCGCCCGCATGCCAGCCGGCGCGGTGCACGCTGACAGGCGTGCTCAGCCCAGCTCGCCGCGGTAGCCGGTATCGATGCTGATGCTGCCGCCCACCGCGCGCGACACGCAGGCGCAGAGCTTGCGGTTTTCGCGGCGTTGTTCGTCGCTGAAGAACACGTCGCGGTGGTCGATGTCGGCCGCGCTGTCGAGCACGTCCACCGCACACAGGCCGCATTCGCCGCGGCGGCATTCGGCAATGAGCTCCACGCCGGCATCCGCCAGGGCATCGAGCATGGATTCGTTTTCGGCCACCGGCACTTCCAGTCCCAGCCCGGGCAGCTTGACCACGAACGCCTGTGCCGGCACCCGGCCGCTGTTGCCGAAGGTCTCGAAGTGCAGCCGCGCGCGTGGCCGGCCGGCGGCGTGCCAGTGCTGGCGTACCGCCTCCAGCATGCCCAGCGGCCCGCACACATAGACCTCGGCATTGGGCGACAGCCGCGCCAGCTCGGCGGCAAGATCGGGCGGACCGGCGCTGTCGTCGCAGTGCAGCTGCAGGCGCTGACCAAGCTGTGTTTCCAGCTCGTCCACATATGCCATGGCGCGGCGCGAGCGGCCGACGTAAAGCAGGCGGAACGCCTGGTGCCGCTGCGCCAGCCGCTGCGCCATGCCCAGGATGGGCGTGATGCCGATCCCGCCGGCGATCAACAGGATTTCCTCGCCCAATTCGTCCAGCGCGAAGTTGTTGCTGGGGGGCGACATCTCCACCACATCGCCGGGCTGCAGCGTCCACATGTGGCGCGAGCCGCCGCGGCTGTCAGGCATCTGCCGCACCGCGATGCGGTAGTACCCATCCTTGCGCGGCTCGCCCACCAGCGAATACGAGCGCACATCGCTGCGCCCCTGCAGATGCACGCGGAAATCCACATGACTGCCCACCTCGAAGCTGCGCGCGGCCGGGCCTGGGTCGAGCACGATTTCGCGCACGCCCTCGCAGGCATCGGCAATGCTGACGACGTGGGCGCGGTGCCACTGGGTGTCTTTACGCATGGGGTACTCCGGGCAGAAGGCCAGGCCGGCCGGTGCCGGCGTTGGAGGCATGGGCACGGCCGATCAGGGCGCTACCGCGCACCTGGCTGACCGCGGCAGGGGTTTGCAGGATGTGGCGCAGATTGCGGTGCGCCAGGCGTGCGTGCTCGCGCATCAGCGCCTCGGCGCGGCCGCCCTGGCGGTGCTCGATGGCGGCAATCACTTCGCGATGCTGGTCCTGCGCCAGGGTGAGGATGAGGCGTGCATCGGCATCGCTGGTCTGCGCCATGACCAGCCCGTTGGGCGAGGCGAACGGCAGCTGCACCACGCGGGTCAGGGCGCGTTCGAGCACGTCGCTGCCGGCCATGGCGATCAACAGCGCGTGGAACTGCGCATTGGCCTCCACATACGCGCTGAAGTCGACGGTCTCCAGCGGCGCGCCGATGATGGCGTCGATCTGCGTCAGCAGGGTGCGCGCCTGGGCCAGTTGCGTCGCGGGCACGCCGCGCTCGGCGGCGATCCGCGCGGCCAGGCCTTCGAGCGTGCCGCGCAGTTCGATGGCGTCGTGCACGTCGCGCTCGCTGAAGGCCTGTACCGCATAGCCGCCGCCCGGCAGGGCGTTGGCCAGGCCTTCTTCGCACAGGCGCTGCAAGGCCGCGCGCACCGGAGTACGCGACATGCCCAGCCGTTGCACCACGGCCAGCTCGGACAGCCGCGTCCCCGCCGGCAGGGTACCGTCGAGTATCAGTTCGCGCAGCGACAGCAGCGCGCGCGTGGTCTGCGCGGCACTGCTATGGAAGGGCGTGGTCGGTGGCATGGTGGTCTCCTGCGCAATGCGCTCAGCCCACCATGCGCAGCGACAAATCCTGCGCGCGCTGCTCCTGTGCGATCAGGCGGTCGATCACCCGCCGCGCCCACATGCCGCCGGCATCCACGTTGAGGTTGTAGAAGGTGTGATCCGGGTGCGCGTCGATCGCGCGTTGCTGCGCTTCCAGCACCGCCTCGTCTTCGCCGAACACACCGGTGACACCGGCGCGGGTCAGCGTGGTCAACGACTGATCGTGCAGCGCGTAGTTGCGCATGAACGCCCAGAAGTAGTGGCAGGTGGTGTCGGTCTCGGGGGTGATGGTGTTGAGCACGTAGCCGTTGACGCCCTGACTGCGGTCGCCTTCCGGTGCGCCGGTGCCGGCGATGGCCACGCCGACATCGATGGCGATGGTGCCGGGTGCTTCGAAACGGATGATCTGCCAGCGATCGACCTTGCCGTGGTAATCCAGGTGACGGGCGATCTGGCTGGCCCAGAACGGTGGCGGGTCGATGTTGTGCATCCAGCGCGACACCACCACCGAGCGGTCGCCGTGCACCACATCGAACGGCGCTTCAGCGATTTCGTCCTGGCCGATGCTGGAGCCATGCACGAAGGTCTCGTGGGTCAGGTCCATCAGGTTGTCCAGCACCAGCCGGTAATCGCACTTGGCGTAGATGGTGCGGCCATCGCCGGCCCAGGCCGGGTCATGCGCCCAGTGCAGGTCGGGAATCAACGCGGTGTCGGCCTTGGCCGGGTCGCCCGGCCAGATCCACACGTAGCGGTGCTTCTCGGCCACCGGAAAACTGCGGACGCAGGCCGACGGGTTGATGGTTTCCTGCGACGGCATGTGCACGCAGCGGCCCTGGGTGTTGTAGACCAGGCCGTGATACCCGCACACCACGTCATCGCCGCGCAGCTTGCCCATTGACAGCGGCACCAGGCGATGCCAGCACGCATCTTCGAGCGCGATCACCGCCCCGGCGGTGCTGCGATAGAGCACCACCTCCAGGTTGCAGACCTTGCGCGGGCTCAGGGCGTGCTTGATTTCGTGGTCCCAGGCGACGGCGTACCACGCGTTGAGGGGAAACAGCGGCTTGGACTGGGACATGACCGTGACTCCTGGGGTTTGTATACAACCTGGGATGCGAATCGGCGCCGACGCGCCGGCCGGCAACCAGTGGACGCCCATTGCGACGCTGGCGTCCGCTTGCGAGCGAAGTTATGTATACACCGGAGACAATGTGGGCGCGTTACAGGCCCATCGAAAACGTGCGATTATCGAATCAATCCGTCGATAATCGCATTGACCCCGCCCGCTGGCCGGCTCTACCGTGGCAGCACCTTCGCAGCCCCGGGGTCGTGCCATGGTCGAAATCGTTTCGCTGAACCATGCGGTGTCGCAGCTGATCGCCGATGGCGACTGCGTGGCGATGGAAGGCTTCACCCACCTGATCCCGCACGCGGCCGGGCACGAGGTGATCCGCCAGCGCAAGCGCGACCTGCGTTTGGTGCGTATGACGCCGGACCTGATCTACGACCAGCTGATCGGCGCAGGCTGCGCATCGGCGTTGCGGTTTTCCTGGGGTGGCAATCCAGGCGTGGGCTCGCTGCACCGGCTGCGCGATGCGGTGGAGCATGCCTGGCCGCAGCCGTTGCACCTGCGCGAGCACAGCCACGCCGACATGGCCAACGCGTACGTTGCCGGCGCCTCGGGGCTGCCGTTTGCGGTGCTGCGCGGGTACGTGGGCTCGGACCTGCCGCGCGTCAACGACAGCATCAAATTCCTGCAATGCCCGTATACGGGCGAAACGCTGGCCGCGACGCCGGCAGTGAACCCGGATGTCACCGTGATCCATGCCCAGCAGGCCGACCGCCGCGGCAACGTGCTGCTGTGGGGCATCCTGGGCGTGCAGAAGGAAGCCGCGCTGGCCGCGCGCAAGGTGATCGTGACGGTGGAAGAGATCGTCGACACCCTGGAGGCGCCGCCCAATGCCTGCATCCTGCCGCGCTGGGTGGTGGACGCGGTCTGCCACGTGCCCGGCGGCGCGGCGCCGTCCTACGCGCACGGCTATTACGCGCGCGACAACCGGTTCTATCTGGGCTGGGACGCGATCGCACGCGACCGTGCCCGCTTCCAGGCCTGGATCCAGACCCACATTCTCGATACCGAGGACTTCACCGCCTTCCAGCGTGTGTATGCGCACGCGCAGCAACAGGTGGCCGCATGAGCGACTACAGCACCAACGAGATGATGACCGTGGCGGCTGCGCGCCGCCTGCCGGATGGGGCGGTGTGTTTCGTCGGCATCGGCCTGCCGTCCACCGCGGCCAATCTGGCCCGGCTCACGCATGCGCCGGATGTCACCCTGATCTACGAATCCGGCCCCATCGGCGCCCGCCCGGATGTGCTGCCGCTGTCGATCGGCGACGGCGAGCTGGCCGAGACCGCCGACACCGTGGTGTCCACGCCGGAGATCTTTCGCTACTGGTTGCAGGGCGGCCGCGTGGACGTGGGCTTTCTGGGCGCGGCGCAGATCGACCGCCACGCCAACCTCAACACCACGGTGATCGGCGATTACGCCGCCCCCAGGACGCGCCTGCCTGGCGCCGGCGGTGCGCCGGAGATCGCGGCCAGTGCCAGGCAGGTGTTCATCATCATGCGGCAATCCAGGCGCAGCTTCGTGGCGGCGCTGGATTTCATCACCACGGTCGGGCATCTGGACGGTGGCGATGCACGCGCCCGTGCCGGCCTGCCCGGCGCAGGCCCCACCGTGGTCGTCACCGACCTGTGCGTGATGGAGCCCGATCCGGTGACCCGCGAGCTCACCGTCACCTCGTTGCACCCTGGCATCGCGCCCGAGCAGGTCAGCGCCGCCACCGGCTGGCCGATCCGCTTTGCCGCCGATCTGGTGCAGACCAGCCTGCCCAGCGCAGACGAACTGCAGGCATTGCGCGCGCTGCAGGCACGCACTGACGCCGCGCATGGCACCCAATCGGCTGGAGCCGACGCATGAGCGAGGTCTATCTGATCGATGGCATCCGCACGCCGATCGGCCGCTACGGCGGCGCGCTGTCCAGCGTGCGTGCCGACGACCTGGGCGCGGTGCCGATCGCCGCGTTGCTGGCGCGCCAGCCGCAGCTGGACCCGGCCGCCATCGACGATGTCTACCTGGGCTGCGCCAACCAGGCCGGCGAAGACAACCGCAACGTCGCGCGCATGAGCCTGTTGCTGGCGGGGCTGCCGAGTTCGGTGCCGGGCTGCACCCTCAATCGGCTGTGCGGCTCGGGGCTGGAGGCGGTCGGCACCGCGGCACGCGGCATCCGCGCGCAGGAGCTGGGGCTGGCCATTGCCGGCGGGGTCGAATCGATGTCGCGTGCGCCCTGGGTCATGGGCAAGGCCGAAAGCGCGTTTGCGCGCACCCAGCAACTGGAAGACACCACCATGGGCTGGCGCTTCATCAACCCGCGCCTGCAGGCGGCCTACGGCACCGAGCTGATGGGCGAAACCGCCGAAAACGTGGCGCAGCGATATGCCATCGCACGCGCGGACCAGGACGCCTTCGCCCTGCGCAGCCAGCAACGCGCGGCGGCGGCGCAGGCGGCCGGGTTCTTCGATGGCGAGATCACCTCGGTGCCGGTGGCTGCGCGCAAGGGCGGCGAGGCCAGCACCGTCGAATACGACGAAGCGCCGCGGCCGAACACCACCGCCGAGATGCTGGCCAAGCTCAAGCCGGTGTTCCGCCAGCCCGGCAGCGTGACTGCCGGCAATGCCTCGGGCATCAACGATGGTGCGGCGGCCTTGCTGCTGGCCTCCGCACAGGCCGTGCAGACCCATCGGCTGACGCCGCGCGCCCGCGTGCTGGGCTTTGCGTCGGCAGGCGTGGAGCCGGCGTACATGGGCATCGGCCCGGTGCCGGCCACCCAACGCCTGCTCGCCCGCCTGAACCTGCAGATCGACCACTTCGATGCGATCGAGTTCAACGAAGCCTTCGCTGCGCAGGCACTGGCCTGCACGCGGGCATTCGGGCTGGACGACGATGCGGCCCGGGTCAACGCCAATGGCGGCGCCATCGCCCTGGGCCATCCGCTCGGCATGAGCGGTGCGCGGCTGGCGCTTACCCTGCTGCGGCAGCTGGAGGCCAGCAACGGGCGGCTCGGCCTGGCCAGCATGTGCATCGGGGTGGGGCAGGGTGTTGCCCTGGCCATCGAGCGTCTCTAGGCCATCGATGGCAACCGACCGCGCCACCACCGCACACCCACACCGCTTGAACGCGCCGCACCGCGGCCGACGGAGATCTCACGATGCGCGATGCCACCCTTGAGACGCCACCCGCCGATCCGCTGCTCGGCTACCGCCGCACCCGTCCGGGCACCCAGCCGGCCTACCTGCATCCGGCCTATGCCTCCACGGCCCTGCGTGGACCGCTGCAGGCACCGATCGAGATTCCGGCCACGCTGTCCGAAGTCACCGGCCCGCGCATGGACCGCCTCACCCTGGGAGAGCATGCCGCCGATCTCACCGCAGGATTCGATGGCCAGCCGCTGGGCGAGCGCATCATCGTGTCCGGCCGCGTCCTGGACGAAAACGGCAAGCCGGTGCGCAACAGCGTGGTGGAAGTCTGGCAATGCAATGCCGCCGGCCGCTACCAGCACGAAGGCGATCGCCACGACGCGCCGCTGGACTCCAACTTCCGCGGCACCGGCCAGGTGCTGACCGACGATCACGGCCGCTATGCGTTCAAGACCATCAAGCCGGGCGCGTATCCGTGGCGCAACCACTACAACGCCTGGCGGCCGGCGCACATCCATTTTTCGTTGCATGGCGACGGCATCGGGCAGCGCCTGATCACCCAGATGTATTTTCCCGGCGACCCGCTGCTGGCGCACGACCCCATCTACAACTGCGTCGACGATGCGCAGGCACGCGAGCGCATGGTGTCCCGTTTCGACTGGGAAAACGCCATCAGCGAATACGCGCTGGCCTACCGTTTCGACATCGTGTTGCGCGGTCGCAAACAAACGGTCTGGGAGTAAGCCGATGAGCCTGCACGCCACCCCGTCGCAAACCGTGGGCCCGTACTACCGGCTCGGGCTGGAGCCGCTGTATCGCGACCAGCTCGCACCCGGGCACGTCGCCGGCACGCCCGTGCAGATCAGCGGTAGCGTCTTCGATGGCGCCGGCGTTCCAGTCGCCGACGCGGTGCTGGAGCTGTGGCAAGCCGATGCCGCCGGCATCTACGCGCATGCCGCCGATGCCCGTCATGCGGCGCACGCCCCCGGCTTCGACGGCTGGGGCCGCGTGCCCACCGATGCGCAGGGGCGTTTTGCATTCACCACCATCAAGCCGGGCGCCGTGGCCGGGCCGGATGGCCGCCAGCAGGCCGCGCACCTGACTGTACTGGTGTTCATGCGCGGCTTGCTGCGTGGCGCCTCGACACGGTTGTACTTCGCCGACGACCCGCAGCTGGGCACTGATCCCATCCTGGCCCTGGTGCCGGCGCAACGGCGTGCCAGCCTGCTGGCCCAGCCGCGCGGCGGCGGTGCCTACGCCTGGGACATCCACATGCAGGGCGATGCGGAAACCGTGTTCTTCCATTACTGACGCGCCCGCTGCCTGCGCGATGTCGTCGGTGCGATGGCGGGATGCCGGCGGTTCGCCGGGTGGTGCTTGCCCAGCACGGTGCCTGCGTGAACGGCATGTACGTCGTCACTTGCGTGCACCGCCTTCGCCAGCACGCGCAGAAGCGCCCGGCGGCGCGCGCATCAACACAGCGGCGCGCTGCATCACCGGTGTCGCTACCGGCTGCGGCGCGGCTCGCATTGCCCTAACGTCTAGTTGGCACCCCCCTGCTTCGGTGCCATGCTGCCGTCACGCCAAGAGAGGCAATGCATGAGCGCGACGTCGTTGCTGTTGGGATCCTTGTTTGGCGAGCCGGCGTGCGATGCCTTGTTCAATGATGCGGCGCGCGTGCAGGCCATGCTCCACTTCGAGTCCGCGCTTGCGCGCGCGCAGGCGCAGTGCGGTGTGATTCCTGCCGACGCTGCCGCGTCCATCGCAGCCGCCTGCGATGTGCAGCACTACGACATCGCCACCCTGGCGCAGGCCACCGCGCTGGCGGGCAACCCCGCCATTCCATTGGTCAAGGCGTTGACCGCGCGCGTCGCCACGCAGGATGCCGCCGCCGCGCGCTGGGTGCACTGGGGCGCCACCAGCCAGGACGTCATCGATACCGGCATGGTGTTGCAACTGCGCGCCGCGCTCGATCTGCTGCTGCCGCGCCTGCACGGCCTGTGTGGCGACCTGGCTGCACTGGCTGCCCGTGAGCGCGACACCGGCCTGCCCGGGCGCACCTTGTTGCAGCAGGCGGTGCCGGTGACCTTCGGGCTCAAGGTGGCCGGCTGGCTGGATGCGCTGCAGCGCGCGCAGCAACGCCTGCAGGCATTGCAGGACGATGCGCTGGTGCTGCAGTTCGGCGGCGCCGCCGGCACCCTGGCCTCGCTGCAGCAGCGCGGGCTGGACGTGGCGCAGGCGCTGGCCGCCACGCTGGCGCTGCCGCTGCCGGCCTTGCCATGGCACACCGCGCGCGACCGCATCGTCGAGGTCGGCTGCGCGTTCGCCCTGCTGGCCGGCACGCTGGGCAAGATCGGTGGCGATGTGGTGCTGCTGATGCAGTCGGAAGTCGGCGAAGCCTTCGAGCCGTCTGCTGCCGGCAAGGGGGGCTCGTCGGCGATGCCGCACAAGCGCAACCCGGTCTCCAGCGTGGCAGCGGTGGCCGCCGCCACGCGCGTGCCTGGGCTGGTGGCCACCTTGTTCAGCGCGATGGCGCAGCCGCACGAGCGCGCGGCCGGGCAATGGCATGCCGAATGGGACACCGTGCCGCAGATCGTCTGCCTCACCGCCGGCAGCCTGGCGCAGATGCAGGCCTGCCTGCGCGACCTGGAGCTGGACCGCGTGCGCATGCGGGCGCATCTGGACAGCCATGGCGGCGTGCTCTACGCCGAGGCGGCGGTGTTCGCGCTGGCCCCGCAGCTGGGCAAGCCGCAGGCCCACGCGCTGGTCGAACAGGCGGTGGCGCGCGCGCAGGCGCAGCAGCGGCATCTGCGCGAGGTGCTGGGCGAGGACGCACAGGTGAGCGCGGTGCTCACGCACGCGCAACTGCAGGCGGTGTTCGATACCGACAGCTGGCGCGGCATGTCCTCGGTCTGGATCGATCGCGTGCTGGCCGGTTCTTCTTCCCGCTGACGGTGCTCCGATGGCTTATCTCCAGTTGCCCACCCATCGCCTGCACTACCGCCTGGACGGTACCGAAGGACGCCCCTGGCTCACCTTCTGCAATTCGCTCGGCACCGACCTGCACATGTGGGACGTGCAGATCGACGCCTTCGCCCCGCACTACCGCATCCTGCGCTACGACCGCCGCGGCCACGGGTATTCGGACACGCCCGCCGGCCCGTACAGCGTGGCCGACCTGGGCCAGGACGTGCTGGCGCTGTGGGACGCGCTGGGGATAGAGCGCAGCGACTTCTGCGGCCTGTCCATCGGTGGCCTCACAGGGCAGTGGCTGGGCCTGCACGCGGCGCAGCGGCTGCGGCGGCTGGTGCTCTGCGCCACCGCGCAGAAGATCGGCAGTACCGCCACCTGGGAAACCCGCATCGAGCAGGTGCGCAGCGAGGGCCTGCCGATGCTGATCGATGCCACCTTGCAGCGCTGGTTCACGCCGGCCTTCGCCCTCAGCCATGCGCAGCGTTTGGACATGATCGCGGCCGCGTTCGTGTCCACCTCGCCGGCGGGCTACATCGCCTGTTGCCAGGCGGTGGCCGAGGCGGATTTTCGCGGCGCGCTGGACGGGCTCACCCTGCCGCTGCTGGCCCTGGCCGGCGACGACGACCCGGTTTGCCCGCCGCCGAATCTGCGCGAGATCGCCTACGCCGCGCCCGATGGTCATTACGCCCAGGTGCCCGGGCGACACATCTGCAACCTGGAATCGCCGGCTGCGTTCAATGACGCGGTGCTGGGCTTTCTCCAGGCCGATTGATCCTTCCCCCAACGAGGTCCCTCATGCACGAAGACGAGCGTTACCAGGCCGGCTTGCGCGAACGCCGACGCGTCCTGGGCGATGCCCATGTCGACCGCTCGCTGGCCGCACGCACCGAGCTGACCAGCGAATTCCAGGACCTGATCACCCGCTACGCCTGGGGCACCATCTGGACCCGCGACGGCCTGCCTGCGCATACCCGCTCGCTGATCACCCTGTCGATGATGGTCGCACTGGGCCACGACGAAGAATTCAAGCTGCACGTGCGCGCGGCGCGCAACAATGGCGTCACGCCCGAGCAGATCAAGGAAGTGCTGCTGCAGGCGGCCATCTACTGCGGCGTGCCGGCGGCCAACCACGCCTTTGCGCTGGCAACGCCGATCCTGCAGGAACAGGCTGCCGAGCGCTGAGGTGCGGCATCGCCTTGTACACACCCCGCGCTGCCTGCCGATGTCAGTGCGCCCATCACGAGACATAGCATGACGTTCCGACCCGCCTGCCTGTTCCTGCTCCTGCTGGTCTCGCTGGCCGCGCCTGCCCAACCGCAGCCCGGACCGGGTACCCGGCTGACCCAGGTGCGCGCCGACGATGGACAGTCACTGGCCGTGTGGTCGCGCGTGCCCGCGCAGCCGCGTGGCACGGTGCTGCTGGTGCATGGCCGCACCTGGAGTGCGCTGCCCAATTTCGACCTGCAGGTGCCGGGCGAAGCGCCCGATGCGCGCTCGGTGCTTGCCGCGCTGGCGCAGGCGGGGTTCGCGGCCTATGCGGTGGATCTGCGTGGCTATGGCGGCAGTGCGCGCGACCGCAGCGGCTGGAACACGCCCACGCGCGCGGTGGACGACGTGCAGCAGATCCTGGCCTGGATCGCCCGGCAGCATCCGGGGCTGCCGCCGCCGGCGCTGATCGGGTATTCCAACGGCGCGCGGGTGGCGCTGCTGCTTGGCCAGCAGCAACCGCAGGCGGTGTCGGCGCTGGTGCTGTATGGCTTCCCGGACGATGTCGATGCGCCAGCGGCCGCCACGCCGTCGCCGGCCCGGCCGCTGCGGGAACCCACCACCGCTGCCGCAGCCGGCGAAGATTTCATTACCGCCGGCGCCGCGCCGGCCCGCGTGCGGGACGCCTACGTTGCGCAAGCGCTGGCCGCCGACCCGGTCCGTACCGATTGGCGGGCGATGGAGCAGTTTGCGTTCCGGCCCGAGCAGGTGAGCAGCTTGCCGGTGTTGTTGCTGCGTGGCGTCGACGACCCCATCGCCACGCAGGCCGACAATGCCCATGTCTACGCGCGCCTGCGCAGCGCAGATCGCAGCTGGGTCACCTTGCCGCATGCCGATCATGTGGCGCATGTCGAAGACAGCCACGCGGCCTGGGTGGATGCGGTGGTGGGCTTCCTGCGCAGGCCGCGGTGAGCCTGCGTGGCGTGCGTGCGGGGCAGCGGTCCTGCGTGCGCACCGGCCATGCGCAACGTCACCGGCTTGCAGCGCCTGCGCCGGCACACCACCGGCTGTCTTCAGCTCAGCAACGCACCCAACCGCTGCGCGGCCTGTTTCAGAGGGTCCAGCCATTGCGTCTGCATGGTCTGCAGGCTGACGCGCCCGGCCTGGGCGCCGATGTTGAGCGCGGCGATCACCTCGCCGCGCAGATTGCGCACCGGCACCGCGATCGAGCGCAGCCCGATCTCCAGCTCCTGGTCGGTCAGGCACATGCCTTCGCGGCGCGCGCGCGCCAGCACCTCGAGCAGGGCCGAGGCCTGGGTCACCGTGCGATCGGTGCGCGGGCGCAGCGTGGTGCGTTCCAGGTAGGCCTGCATGGTGTCGCCGGGCAGGGCCGCCAGCAGCACCCGCCCCATCGAGGTGCAATACGCCGGCAACCGGGTGCCCGGGCGCAGCCCGATCGACATGATGCGCACCGTTTCCGCGCGTGCTACGTACAGCAGATCGTCGCCATCCAGCACGCCCAGCGAGCAGGATTCGTGCAACTGATCGCGCAGCGCGTCCAGCACCGGCTGCGCTGCGGCGGTCATCGACGACGACGCGGCATACGCACCGCCGATTCCCAGCACGCGCGGCAACAGGACGTAGCCACGGCCCTGCTCGCCGACATAGCCCAGCCTGGCCAGCGTGTGCAGCACACGCCGCACCGCCGCGCGCGAGATGCCGGTCTCCAGGCTGATCTGCGACATGGTCACTTCGCGCGCGTGCTGGGCGAACACGCTCAGCACCACCAGCCCGCGCCCCAGCGAGGTCATGAAGTCCGGGTCGCCCTGGGCAGCGGCGATCTGCTGCATCAACTCGTGCGGCAGACCGCGCTCGCTACCGGCCGCGGCCACGGCGGCGGGGCGTTTGCGGCGGCTGGTGGCAGGCTCGGGCATTGGGTCGCGTACGTGACAGGTCTTGTGCATGGTAAGCGCTTGCGCCAATGCATGCCCTCGGTCGCAGTGTGCGCTCCGGCATGTAAGCGCTTCACCCTGCTTGCCGCATAATCGGTGCTGACTTGTTTCGGATCGGTCCCCTTCGTCCATGAAAACCCCCACGGGCCTGCAGCCGCTGATCGACGACGGTGTCATCGACGAAGTGTTGCGGCCACTGAAGAGCGGCAAGGAAGCATCCGTCTACGTGGTCAGCGCCGGCGACGACATCCTGTGCGCCAAGGTCTACAAGGACATGGCCCAGCGCAGCTTCCAGGCGCGCGTGCAATACCAGGAGGGCCGCAAGGTGCGCGGCAGCCGTCAGGCACGCGCGATGGGCAAGGCCACCAAGTTCGGCCGCAAGGAAGCCGAGACGGCCTGGAAGAACACCGAAGCCGATGCGCTCTACCAGCTGGTGGATGCCGGCGTGCACGTGCCCAAGCCGCGCGGTTACTTCCACGGCGTGCTGCTGATGGACCTGGTCACCGACGCCGCCGGCCACAGCGCACCACGCCTGGGCGAAGTGGAGCTGGAGCCGGAACAGGCACGCGCCTTCCATGCCAGCCTGATCGGCGATGTGGTCAAGATGCTGTCGCTGGGCCTGGTGCATGGCGATCTGTCCGAATACAACGTGCTGGTCTCGCCCGATGGCCCGGTGGTGATCGATTTCCCGCAGGTGGTCAGTGCCGCGGGCAACAACGCCGCGCGCGACATGCTGCTGCGCGACGTGCACAACCTGCGCGATTGCCTGGGCCGCTTTGCGCCGGAGTTGCTGGACACCCACTACGGCGAAGAGATGTGGGCGCTGTTCGAGAAGGGCGAGTTGCGCCCGGACAGCGTGCTCACCGGCCGCTTCAAGTTCGACACCAAGCGCGCCGACGTGCGCGCCATCCGCGCCTCGATCGAAGACGCACGCCAGGAAAACCTGATCCGCCAGCAAGGCCGCGAAGCCGCTGCCGAAGACGACTGAGCACACTGCTCAGGCGTCTGAGCATCCTGCATCTTGGGCAGTAGGCGGCTTGCCGGATCGGGCAAGGGTGGTGCCCAACTGCAGCTGTCTCTGTATGTACGCGTCGCACCCGCACCGCGGCGTGCTGGGCCACTCCGGTGGATCTGCAGGTACCGCCGAAGCGGGCGTTTGGCGCATCATTGCAGACCTCACCCGCAGCGCACCGTTGCCGTCACTGCCGCTGTAGCAGTGACGGCCACGCATCGGTGTTGGGCGCATGGCCGCCATGCCGAACAGATGCTGTCCGGCCGCGGATTCGCAGACGTCGCGTGCATCGCGCAGGGGCGCGATGCGATGCAGCAAACACCGTCATGCGACTGGCCAGGCCGCGGTGAGAGCCCTCGTAAACAGTGGCGTTGGCGGGTGCCTGGACTGTTTCGCATGCTTGGTTATGCAAATGAATGGTGATGGCTCATAACAATCTGGCAAGCTCTGCACATCGCCCGCGCGTAATGGAGTCGCCATGTCCTTCGATCCAGATGTCGTCCGCCTGTTTGCACAGTTGCAGCAGAGCGGCGCGCCGCCGATGGAGGCGCTGCCGTTGCCGGAGGCGCGCGCAATGATGCGTGGCATGAGCGCGCAGCTCGGCTTTCCGGTGCTGCCGATGCAGGTACGCGACCTGCGCGCCGCCACTGCCGCCGGCGACGTGCCGCTGCGCCTGTACCGGCCGCCCGGCCTGAGCGACGATCCGGCGCCGACCTGTCTGTTCGTGCACGGTGGTGCCGGGGTGGTGGGCGATCTGGAGTCGCACGACGATGTGTGCCGGCAGTTGGCGGCGCGTGCCGGTTGCCAGGTGCTGGCAGTGGATTACCGCCTCGCCCCGGAACACCCGGCTCCGGCGGGCGTGGAAGATGTCATCGCCACCTTGCACTGGTTGGCGGCGCATCCGCAGCAGGTGGGTGCGGATCTGCGGCGGCTGGCGGTGGCCGGCGACAGCATGGGCGGCGCCATGGCCGCCGTCGTGGCACTGGTCGCACGCGATGCCGGCATTGCCCTGCGCTGCCAGTTGCTGCTTTACCCGCTGACCGATGCGCGCGAAGGCAGCGCAGAACATGCCTCACGCTCGACCAATGCCGACATTCCGCCATTGACTCGCGAGGCGGTGCGATTCTTCAACCAGCACCTCTTCAAGGATCCGGCAGTCATGCACGACTGGCGGATTTCGCCATTGCTGGCACCTGAGGTGGCAGGCGTTGCACCGGCGCTGATTGTGCTGGCCGAGCTGGACATCCTGCATGACGAGGGCGCGCGCTATGCCGACCGCCTGCGTGCGGCCGGCGTGGAGGTTACGGTGCATCGCTTCCCCGGCATGATCCACGGCTTCATCACCATGGGTGGCGTCATCCAGGCGGCCGAGACCACCGTGGAGCTCTGTGCCCAGACGCTGCGCAGACAGCTGTTGCCGGAGTAAGCGCGGCTGATGAAACACCTGCGCTTGCCGGCATGCGCAGCGCGCGCGTCGCGGCGCGCTGCTGCATCGTCCACGATGCGTCAGAAGTTGAAACGGAAGGTCGTCATCAGCACGTGGTTCTCGCGGTCCACCGCCGATGTGTTGACGAACTGGTTCAGATAGCCCACGTCCACGTTGGCGATGGCGTTGAATTTCCAGTTGATGCCAACGAATACACGGTTCTGGTCGATGCCGCGCCGTGCACCCCATTGCGTCTGATCGAGGTTGACGAACAACTCGTTGAACAGCACCCAGGACAGCTGCGGACTGAAACCGCTCGGGCGCGTGGCGCGGATCATCTGCCGCACGCGGTAGCCCTCATCGCTGAAGTCTTCGCGATGGCGCTGTTCCAGACGGGTGCGGCTGGTAATGGTGATGTCGGCAATCGGGTCGAACTGGTATTGAAATTGCCCCCACCAACGATTTTCGCGATTGGACGGCTGGCCTGCCGGGTGGCTGATGATGGTGTCGTACCCCATCCAGACGCTGGCCTTGGGATTGAGCCGATAAAACACGGCCGGGCGCAGGATCAACTGGTCGAACTGCTCGCCTTCCTCGCGCCAGCGCGGATGGACATCCATGCTCCAGTACAGGTTTTCAACCGGTAACTTGCCCTGCGCGTAGATACTCAGCCAATACCGGCCGTCTTCTTCCGTATTGGCGTGGGCCGAACTTACCGTGGCCAGCATCACCAGTAGCACAGGGCAGGCGATGCGAAACGTCGCGGTGATTAACGTGCTAAATGCGTTCATTTAGTTAAAATGTGTCGTCGTTGGCAAATCATAGCAATATCTTTTCTGTTCCCATGGACCATCTGGTCGGCAGATACCCCCGTTTTTCGCCTGCTTCTTCGTTATTCGGGATAGTTCATCGCATTGCCAGATATGACACCGGTATGCCGGTCTGTGGGCTGCCGTCGGCGCGCGGAGACAAGGGTCGTTTCATTCCTCGATCCGTGTTCGATACTGCATGACGGCCGCCAATCCGTAGATGACGGCGGTCGTGCAACACATTGCAGTAGATAAACCAATCGCGTTGCGAGGTGACGCGTCAGGCGTCCCACCAACGTCCCCGCGACGACCGCACGCTGATGCGGAAGCCCGTTGCTCAGGCATGCCGAGGCGTGGGTGATTGCTGCGCGGATGGCTGCCGCGGACTGGGTGATGCGCATGCGCGCGGGTGCGACACCCGGCAGCCGGCTCCACACCCATCAGGTGCGGAAGAAGCACGGCAGACGCAGCATTTGCTCGCCTGCCGCACAGGTTACGCAGGGGGGCGGCCCACCATCCGTCCGCCAGGCATCACGCCCTCCGCTCGTGGGCGGATCTTCACTGCCGCTCAGCGCCCCGCACGTTTGCCTGGGAAGTCCAGCAATCGCTGCCACCATCACCGCGGTCGCCCGGGCCGATCACGCCACCTGGCTGCGCCGCGCACGCTCCAGATGCACCAGCAGCAGCGAGATGGCCGCCGGCGTCATGCCCGGGATGCGCTGCGCCTGGCCAATGTGTTGCGGGCGCACGCGCTCGAGTTTCTGCTGCACTTCGATCGACAGCCCGCGTACGCCGGCATAGTCGAAACCTTCCGGAATGGGCGTGTTCTCCTGGCGTTGCTGGCGCGCGATGTCGTCGCGCTGGCGGTCCAGGTAGCCGGCGTACTTGACGCTGATTTCCACCTGTTCGGCGACCTGCGCATCGTTCACGCCCGGCCCCAGTGCAGGCACGCGCATCAGACTGGCGTAGTTGAGTTCCGGGCGCTTGATCAGATCCAGCACATTGGTTTCGCGGCTCAGCGACACACCCAGCGTCTGCGTCACCTCGCGCCCCAGGGCATTGCCCGGGGTGGCCCACAGCGCGGACAGCCGCGCGCTCTCGCGCTGCACGGCATCCTGCTTGGCCGAAAAGCGCGCCCAGCGCGCGTCATCGACCAGGCCCATGCTGCGGCCAACGCCGGTCAGGCGCGCATCGGCATTGTCTTCGCGCAGCTGCAACCGGTATTCGGCGCGGCTGGTGAACATGCGATACGGCTCGGTGGTGCCGTGGGTGATCAGATCGTCCACCAGCACACCCAGGTAAGCCTCGTCGCGGCGCGGCGACCACGCCGGCAGGCCATGCACGTGGCGTGCGGCATTGAGCCCAGCCAGCAGGCCTTGCGCGGCCGCCTCTTCGTAGCCGGTGGTGCCGTTGATCTGCCCGGCGAAGAACAGCCCGCCCACCGCCTTGGTTTCCAGCGAGGCCTTGAGCCCGCGCGGGTCGAAGAAGTCGTACTCGATGGCGTAGCCGGGGCGGGTGATGTGCGCGTTCGCAAAACCGTGGATCGAGCGCACCAGCGCCAGCTGCACATCGAATGGCAGCGAGGTGGAAATACCGTTGGGATAGATCTCGGTCACCTCCAGGCCTTCGGGCTCGACGAAGATCTGGTGGCTGGTCTTCTCGGCGAAGCGCACCACCTTGTCTTCGATCGACGGGCAGTAGCGCGGGCCGATGCCTTCGATCTGGCCCGAGTACAGCGGCGAGCGATGCAGTGCGCTGCGGATGATGTCGTGGGTCTGCTCGGTGGTCTGGGTGATCCAGCAGCTGACCTGACGCGGATGGTCGCTGCGCTGGCCCATGAACGACATCACCGGTAGCGGGTCGTCGCCGGGTTGTTCGGTCATCACACCGTAGTCGAGCGTGCGCCCATCGATGCGTGGCGGGGTCCCGGTCTTGAGGCGGTCGATCGCGAACGGGCGCTCGCGCAGCCGTGCGGCCAGCGTGGTGGCCGGCGGGTCGCCCATGCGCCCCGCCGCGTATTGGGTTTCGCCGACATGGATCTTGCCGGCCAAGAACGTGCCGGCGGTCAGCACCACCGACGGCGCCTCGAAGCGCAGTCCGGTCTGGGTGATGACCCCGCGCACGCTGTCGGCTTCGGTCGCGCCGTTGTGGATGATCAGATCATCTACCGCCGCCTGGAACACGGTCAGGTTGGACTGCGCTTCGACCATGCGGCGGATCGCGTTGCGATACAGGTTGCGGTCGGCCTGGCAGCGGGTGGCGCGCACCGCCGGCCCCTTGGAGGCATTGAGCGTGCGCCACTGGATGCCGGCCAGATCGGCCGCGTGCGCCATGGCCCCGCCCAGTGCATCGATCTCCTTGACCAGATGGCCCTTGCCGATCCCGCCGATGGCCGGGTTGCAGCTCATCGCGCCCACGGTTTCGATGTTGTGGGTCAGCAGCAAGGTGCGCGCACCGGTACGCGCGGAGGCCAGCGCGGCCTCGGTGCCGGCATGGCCGCCGCCGATCACGATGACGTCGTAGCGATAGAAAGAGTCGGACATGGGCGTGGGAACCAGGAGCAGAAGGAAGTTGGCGGCCGCGAAAGTATCGGCTGAAGGGCGAGCGAGGTCACTCGACGGGTAAAAGTGTGACGTAAGCCACATTTTAAAATACTGACCCTCAAGTTGGCATGTTTCGTGCGGATATCCCTACTGCACCCGTCGCGGCATTGCGACATGGGCGCAAAGGCTGGAATTGGAACAGGGGCCAGCCGCGCGTGCGACGGGGTAGCGTAAGGGTCGGTAGTCGGGGGACTGCCGACCCTTATTTTTTCTGCGTCGGTGGGTGCTGACAGAGGATCCAGGCATGCAGCGTCATCTCGAGCCGCCAAGCCAATGCCAAAAACATAAAGCCCCGGCATGCCGGGGCTTTATGCATTGGAGGCGCCGATATCCGACAGGGCCGGAACAGGGGGGATCCAGATTTCCCTGTCGGACATCGACATAAGTCGGTCAGTGGGCCGGGCCGGGTCAGAAGATGACGTGGCGGGTCACACAGAGCACCTAGCTTGCGACCAAGTGCCGGCTGAACGCAAGCCCCCAATATTGCCATTTGTGGGGCCTGTCGCAGTCAGCTTGTCACGGAATCTGCTCGCGCGTGTTGCGTGGCGCGGTTTGCCGCTGGATTTCGCGGATCACGCGCGGCGGTGCGCCAATGCGGGCCGGGGGCCGTGACGACGGGGCGCCGGTTGCCGGCGGGCGATTGGGTTGCTGCGGGCGCGGCCCGTTCGGACGGGGACCGTTGTTGAACGAGCCATTGGGACGCGGCGGACGGTACTGCGGGCGACGATCATTGGGGCGGTAGTAATACCCGCCGCTACGATAGACCGGGTAGACCGGGTAGTCGTACAGCCCGATACCGCCCGCGCCATACGGCACGCCGTATGGGCCGCCATAAGGACCGCCGTAGTAGGGCGAGTATCCCGGCGGATAGCGATACTGCACGGCGGGCGCGCCACGGTAGTAGCCGCCTGACCCGCCTCCGGTGTAGTCGTAGGTCGCACAGCCGCCCAGGGCTAGGAGCCCGGCGGCGAAGATCAGACGGAATTTCATGGATGGTGCCCTCCTGCAACCATGATGGCACTTTCGAGCCGATGCATTGAATCGGTCCTTAACTGTGCCGCAATGTGGCGCTTTGTCATCGATCCAGCATGCGCGGGCGGTGTGCGTGCGAGCCGTGAAGAGCAGGGCGATACGTTAATCTTGCAGGCATGATCGACACGGTTCCTCTCGTCCATTCCGATGTCCTGCAGGCCGCCGCGCGCATTGCCCCGCACTGCGCGCCGACACCGTTGCTGACCTCGCACAGCCTGGATGCGCTCTGTGGCGCGCAGCTGTTCTTCAAGGCCGAGCATCTGCAGCGTGGCGGCGCCTTCAAGTTTCGTGGGGCCTGCAACGCGGTGTGGTCGCTGCCGGACGCGCTGGCCCCGCGTGGCGTGGTGACCCATTCGTCCGGCAACCACGGCGCGGCGCTGGCCCTGGCGGCGCGTACCCGCGGCATCGGCTGCCATGTGGTGGTGCCCGAGGGCGCGGTGGCCGCCAAATTGGCCAATATTTCCCGGCACGGCGCCACGCTGTGGCGCTGTGCGCCGACCATCGCCGCGCGCGAGCAGCTGTGTGCCCAGGTGCAGGCCAGTGTCGGGGCGACCCTCGTGCATCCGTACACCGATCCGGCGGTGATCGCCGGGCAGGGCACGGCCACGCTGGAGTTGCTGCACCAGAGCGGTGGGCTGGACGTGATGCTGGCGCCGGTCGGTGGTGGCGGGCTGGCTGCCGGGGCAGCCCTGGCGCTGCAGGCCGCCCCCGGATGCGCGCTGGTGCTGGCCGAGCCCAGCGGGGCGGCCGACACCGCACGCTCGCTGGCGGCCGGGCAGCGCCTGGTCGACTTCATCCCCGACACCGTCTGCGATGGTCTGCGCGGCACCCTGGGCACGCCGAATTTCGCGCTGCTGCAGGCCGCTGGCGCGCAGGTGATCACCGTGGACGATGCCGCCGTGGTGCAGGCGATGCGGCTGATCTGGCAGGTGCTCAAGCAGGTAGTGGAGCCGTCGTCGGCGATCACGCTGGCGGCGCTGCTGGCCGACCCGGCGCGGTTTGCCGGCAAGCGGGTGGGGGTGATCCTGTCCGGCGGCAACGTCGACCTGGACGCAGTGCCCTGGGCCGCCGCGTGAGCAGGCGTCGGCGCGGGCTCGGCCTGTGGGGCTGGGGCTGGCGGTTATGCATGCTGGCGGTGATCTGGCTGGTGGCGGTGGCCGGGTGGATCGTGTGGGTGGGCGACCGCGACCAGGCCGCACCGGCCGATGTGATCATCGTGCTGGGTGCAGCCGCCTACGACGCACGTCCCTCACCGGTGTTCGAAGAACGCATCCGGCATGCGCTGGACCTGTACGCCCAAGGGTATGCACCGCGCCTGTTGTTTACCGGCGGCTTCGGCAACGGCGCGCGCTTTGCCGAGTCGCAGGTGGCACGCCGTTACGCGCTGCGTCACGGCGTGCCGCCGGACGCGATCGTGATCGAGACGGTCTCGCGCACCACCCGGCAGAACCTGGAACAGGCCCGCGTGCTGATGGCCCGCCATGGCATGCACCGGGCGATCATCGTCAGCGACCCGCTGCACATGGCACGCGCGCTGCGGCTCAGTCAGGAACTGGGCGTGGACGCGCTGGCCTCGTCCACGCCCAGCACACGCTTTCGCAGCTTCCACACCAGCTGGCGATTTTTGCTGCAGGAGGTCTATTACTTCCACCGCGACCTGGTGGTGCAAGGTCCGTGACCGCGGGCCTATGATGCGGCTTTCCCAGCGGCAGGTTCGAGCATGAGCGAGAGCAATCGACAACGCGCCACCGGCCTGGTCCAGGCCTATTACGAAGCATTCAACCGTGGCGATTGGGACGGCATGTTGGCGTTTTTGGCCGACGATGTTGCGCATGACCTCAACCAGGGGCCACGCGAGATCGGACGTGCGGACTTTGCCGCCTTCCTGCAGCGCATGAACGACAGTTACCGCGAGCAGTTGCGCGATGTCGTGATCACCGCCAGCGACGACGGCACGCGCGTGGGGGCCGAATACGTGGTGCACGGGGTCTACCACACCACCGACGAAGGCCTGCCGGAAGCCAACGGGCAGACCTACGTACTGCCGGGCGGGGCCTTTTTCGAGGTGCGCGAGGGCAAGATCACCCGCGTCACCAACTACTACAACCTGCAGGAGTGGATCGCGCAGGTGTCGCGCTGAATGCCGACTAGCGCTGCGTAGGAGCGCGCTTGCGCGCGATGCGGCATTCCCGGTAACGCCTCATCGCGCGCAAGCGCGCTCCTACGCGGTTGGTCCGGTATTACAGCAACACGATCCCGACCACCACCAGGATGAAGATGCTCCACTTGAGCACCTGGTAAAGAGGGTTGTTGCGTTCCTTGAGCGCCTTGGCCTTCAGCCGCGCGGCGTAGAAATACCGGAACACGCGGTTGATGCCGCCGGTCTTGTCGCCTTCCTGATTGGGTGAGGCACCGGCCGAGAGCAGGCTGCGGCCGACGAAGCGGTTCACTGCCGCCGCCCAGCGCCAGCGCATCGGGCGCTCGATGTCGCAGAACAGGATGATGCGGTCCTGGTCTGTGTCGTTGCGCGCGTAGTGGATATAGGTCTCGTCGAACATGGTCCACTCGCCATCGCGCCAGCTGTGGCGCTGGCCGTCGACGTCGATGAAGCAGCGGTCGTCGTTGGGCGTGGCCAGGCCAAGGTGCAACCGCATGGAACCGGCGAACGGGTCGCGGTGCGGGCGCAGTTCGCTGCCCGGCGGCAGCTCGGCGAACATCGCCGCCTTGACCGTGGGGATGGATTTGAGCAACGCGGTGGTCTGCGGGCACAGCTCGGCTGCCGACGGGTGCGCAGTGCCATACCACTTCAGATAGAAGCGCTTCCAGCCGCGGCGGAAAAACGAATTGAAGCCGATGTCGGTATAGCCGTCGGCGGCGCGGATCTTCTGCATCTGCTGCAGCGCCACCGCTTCGTCGCGGATCACCGGCCAGTGGGCGCGCAGCGGCGCCAGCTCGGGAAACTCCTTGCCCGGGTCGATGAACGGCGTGGTCGGCACGCGCGAACACAGATACATCAGCGTGTTGATCGGCGCCATGAAGGTGGAATGGTCCAGCAGCTGCCGGCTGAGCCGGTGCCGCACGCGACCGCGGTAATGGATGTACAGCGCCGATGCGATGAACAGCGCGATGAGGAGCCACTTCAACATGGGGAACGCCAATGGGGGCGGGGGGCCGCAACAGAGGGGAAGGCCGCCGGCGGGCAACGCCGGGCAGGGGAAGCCTTTAGCGGATGAATTCTACCGGGTGTGGCGGCTGCGCCCGGCCACTGCACAGCGGCGTCGGCGCAATACTGTGTGTCACCGGAACCGGCGCACGGGCGCGGCCACTGTGCACTGCCTCAATCGCGGCGGCGGCGGATCGGAATCGAGGCCAGCGGCACGCTGGCGACGTCATGCCCCTGTTCGCGGATGGGCGCGCCCGGCGCCGGAGCCCAGGCGTGTGCATAGATCACTTCCCAGGAGCTGGGCAGGGTGCCGTCGGGCCGGCGCAGCGGTTCGTAGGCGGCACTGGCGGCGGCAAAGCGGCCGCGTCCGGTCAGCGTGGCGCGGCGATTGCTGAGCGCGTTGGTGGCACCCATCGCCCGCAGCTCGCGCATCAGGGCGGGCAGGTCGTTGTAGGTGAGCGTGAACAGGTCGCGGTCCAGCACCGGGTCGCGGAAGCCGGACATCAGCAGGGCATCGCCGAACTGCGCGATCGGCGGGAAGCGGCTGACGTGCGGGGCGGGGTCGGCCTGGGCGAAGGCATCGCGCAGCTCGATCAGGGTCTCCGGGCCGAAGGTCGAGCACAGCAGCAGGCCGCCCGGCCGCAGGGCGCGGCGGAAGCCGGCGAACACCGCCGGCAGGTCTTCCACCCATTGCAGGCACAGATTGCTGAAGATTACATCCACGCTGCCATCGGCGACGGGGAGTGCGCGCGCATCGGCGCAGACCTGCGCAAACGGCTTCCACCACCCGGCTGCCTTGCGCGCCTGGCGCAGCATCGGCATGGCCTGGTCGAGCGCGATCACCTGCGCCTTGGGCCAGCGTTTCTTGATCGCAGCGCTGGCATGGCCGGGGCCGGCGCCGACATCCAGCACCACCTTGGGTACCTGTTCGCCCAGGTAATCGAGCGATTCGAGCAGGCGCGTTTCCACTTCGCGTTGCAGCGCGGCGGCGGCGGCATAACTGCTGGCGGCACGCGCAAACGCGCGCCGGACGTGGCGGGGGTCGAAAGTGCTGTTCATGCGGCGCTATTGTCGCCTCTGGGCGAGGCGGAGGGAATCGCTGGATGGGGCTGGGCGCGGCGCTAGAACGTGCCCGGATAACTGCCGCCATCGATGAGCAGGTTCTGCCCGGTGATGTAGCCGGCCTGCGCGGCGCACAGGAATGCGCAGACCGCGCCAAATTCGTCCGGCTCGCCAAAACGCGCCGCCGGGATACCCGCACGCTTGCGCTCGGCGACTTCTTCGAGCGTGCTGCCCTGCTGCTGCGCGATAGTGGCGAAGTTGCCCCGCAGGCGGTCGGTGGCGAACTGGCCGGGCAGCAGGTTGTTGATGGTGACGTTGTCGGCCACGGTGCTGCGCGCCAGCCCGGCAACGAAGCCGGTGAGGCCGGCACGTGCGCCGTTGGACAGGCCCAGGATGTCGATCGGCGCCTTCACCGCACTGGAGGTGATGTTGACGATGCGGCCGAAGCGGCGCGCACGCATGCCATCGACAGTGGCGCGGATCAGTTCGATCGGGGCGAGCATGTTGGCGTCCAGCGCGCGTAGCCAATCTTCGCGTTCCCAGTGGCGGAAATCGCCCGGCGGCGGGCCGCCGGCGTTGTTGATCAGGATGTCCACCTGCGGGCAGGCGGCGAGCGCGGCGCTGCGTCCCTGCGGCGTTGCGATATCGGCGACCACGCTGCGCACCTCGCCAGCGCCAGGAACTGCGCGCACTGCCTCGGCCGCATGCTCCAGCGCGTCGCGGCCGCGCGCGACGATGACCACGTTGACGCCTTCGCCGGCCAGGGCGCGTGCACAACCCAGCCCCAGTCCCTTGCTGGCGGCGCAGACCAGGGCCCAGCGGCCGGCGATTCCAAGATCCATGCGGTATGTCCTTGATCAGCGATGTTGCATGATCGGCGATCCGCTCACGGCACGGACGCAACGAAGCGTTGCAGTGCCTCGCTCACTTGATCGGCGTGACCGAGAAAGGGGGCGTGGCCACCGCCGGCAATGGTGAGCGCCTGCGCATGCGGGGTGAGCGCAGCGGCGGCATGCATGCCGGCGGCAGGCACCAGGCGATCGCGCTGGCCGGCAATCCACAGGCTGGGACGTGCAAGCTGCGGCAAGGCGCGGCGCAGGTCGGTGCGTTCGAGCAGGGTGAGCCCCTGCTGCAAGGCCTCGGGCGCCGGTTCGCCGCGTGCGGTGAGCGTGTCGCGCAGGCTGCGCAGTTCGCTGCGTGCATGCGCCGAGCCGAGCGTGTCCAGCGCCAGAAACCGCTCCAATGTGCCGCGGTAATCGCGCGTCAACTCTTTGCCGAATTGCACGAACACGTCGCGCTCGACTGCGTCCGGCCAGTCGCTGCCCCGCACGAAACGCGGCGTGGCCGCGATCATCGCCAGCCCGCGCACCTGCGGTTGGGTGGCGGCGGCATGCAGCGCAAACAGCCCGCCCAGCGACCAGCCCAGCCACACCGCAGGCGGGGTGGCGGCGGCAATGGCCGCGACCACATACGGCAAGGCCAGTGGCGTGCTGTCGTCGCGACTGAATCCGTGCCCGGGCAGGTCGACCAGATGCAGTTGATAGTGCGGTGACAGGCGCTCGACCAGCGGCGCGAACACCCCGCCGTGCAGTGCCCAACCGTGCAGGAGAACCAGCGCAGGCCCATGGCCGATGACATCGATATGCATGGGCGCATTGTCGCCGATTGTTGCGTGCCGATACGCGTTGATCGCGGCGGGTTGGTGCTGCGACAGGGCTCAGAAATACTGGATGGTGGTGGTCTTGTCGCCGATTGCAGTGTGCCGATCGGCGCTTGGGTATTCAGGGGCGGCGCTGCTGCTGCGCGTCGGCGTCAGTGCGAGACGGCTGCACGCAGCGCGCCGATCTTCGGGGCCAGCAACGCCCACTGCGTGCGCGCGTAGCCGCGCCAGCGCCAACGCGCCGGCCAGCGCCAGCGCCGTACACGCCGCGCCTGGATCGCCGCGGCCAACCACTCGGGATCGAATCCGTCCCACACGCCGGCCACGCTGCGCAGATTGCCGATCAGCACCGGGTGCACCTCGTGCAACAACATCGTGCGCAACTGCATCAGGGTGAACGGCGAGGCGGCCAGCACGTACGCGATGCCATCGTCGTCGCGACTGTCGGTATCCAGATACAGCAGCGACAAGGCTTCCCATACGCGGCGCTGCGCCGCCGAGGCTGTGTGTGGTGTCGCCGGCGGCATGTCAGTGAAAAGAGGCCATCGATGGCGAACACGCAAACGCTGCATCACCGGTGCGATGCATGCTGGGCCGGTTGCAACGGAGAATCGGCGCGCGCTTGCCGCCCGCCGCGCGCGCCTGGTGCAGGCGATGCATTGGTCGGGTAACCGCTGCTGCTTCCAGCGCAGGCCATGCAGGAACTGCGGCTCGCCTCAGGCAGAGGCACGCAGCGGTTGCCGGCTGACCACGTCGCGCGCCTGCACGATCGCCTCGATCAGCGCCTGCACCTGCTGCGGGGTATGCAGGGCCGACAGGGTCACCCGCAGGCGTGCCTTGCCCTCGGGCACCGTGGGTGGGCGGATTGCGCCGACCATGAACCCCGCCTGCTCAAGGGCGGCCGACATCGCCATCACCGTGGCTTCTTCGCCGCACAGCAGTGGCTGGATCGGGGTATCGGAGGCCATCAGTTCGAACCCATGCCGGCGCGCGCCATCGCGGAAGCTGCCGATCAGTTCGACCAGGCGCGCACGCCGCCAGTCGTCGCGACGCGCCAGGCGCACTGCGGCCAGGGTTGCGGCGACCTGCGCCGGCGGCAGGGCCGTGGTGTAGATGTAGGGGCGCGCGGTTTCGGCCAGGTGACGGATGAGTGCCTCATCGCCGACCACCACCGCGCCATAGCCGCCCAGCGCCTTGCCCAGCGTCACCAGCTGCAGCGGCACTTCGGCCACGCCCAGCCCGGCATCGGCCACGCAGCCGCGCCCCTGCGGGCCCAGCACGCCAACTCCGTGCGCATCGTCGACGTAGAACACGGCCTCCTGCATGCGTGCCACCAGGCTCAACGCGCGCAGCGGCGCCACATCGCCATCCATGCTGAAGACGCCGTCGCTGGCCAGCATCGCCGCGCCCTCGGGGGCACCCTTGAGCTGGCGCATCGCGCCTTCCACATCCAGATGCGGATAGCGCCGCAGCCGGCAGCCGGCCAGGCGCGTGGCATCGAGCAGGCTGGCGTGATTGAGCCGGTCCTGCACGCAGACATCGTCTTCTTCGCTGAGCAAGGCCTGCTGCACGGCCAGGTTGGCGATGAAGCCGCTGCCGAACAGCAGCGCTGACGGATACCCCAGCCACTGCGCGATTTCGCGCTCCAGCGTCTCGTGTGCGGTGTGGTGGCCGCAGATCAGATGCGAGGCGGTGGCGCCGGCACCATCGCGCGCGGCCGCGTCCTGCAAGGCGGCCACCACTTCGAACTGCTGCGCCAGGCCCAGATAGTCGTTGGAGCAGAACCCGGTCAGCCAGCGACCATCGATCTCCAGGCGCACGCCATCGCGGCGACCGACCTGGCGGCGTACCCGTACCCGTTCCTGGGCGAGGCGTAACTTGCGCAGCGACGAAATCCGTTCGTGCAGATCGGGGCGAGCCATGGGGAGTCGACATCGAAAAAGGTCCGCTAGCGTAGCGTGCCGCGGTCACCTCGCCCAGCCGACACCGACAGCCGGTGCAGTGTGATGGCCCGTGGCGTCGGGGTGCTGGAAAGCGCGTGCAAGCCCGGCGGCGGTTGCCGGAGGCCTCGCGCATCAAGGCGGTCTGTGACCGCTCAAGGTCCACGACAGCGGCAACGGCGAACCGGCGGGGCGCAGTGCGATGGGGTGATCGATTGCGTCGCGCTGTCCGCGGCGCGCTTTTGCCACGGTGCGGATGATCGGGTGATGGTGCTTGTACCCGGCTCCACGCATCCGCTGGTTTGAGGGCCGGTCCTGCGTCCGGCGTCAGTGCGGGATGGCGATGGGCCGATCAGGCGCTGCCGCAGGATCGGCTGCAGGTAGGCGCTGTCTCCAACGCAACGCCTGCCGCAGGCCCCGCCGATCGCCGCAGGACGGCTCAGGCGCGGTGCGGGCTTATCCCACGATGCGGCGCTGCGCGGTCATGCCGCGCGTTCGCAGGCCTGGCCGCAGGTGATGTCCGCATGCACGGTGCCGGGGTGGTCGTGGTCGGCGGCATCGACAGTGATCTGCATCGGGCGCAGGCCCAGGCGCTGGAACAGGGCCTGGTCACGTTCGGTGTCCGGGTTGCCGGTGGTGAGCAGTTTTTCGCCGTAGAAGATCGAGTTGGCGCCGGCCAGGAAACACAGCGCCTGCAGCTCGTCGCTCATCGCTTCGCGGCCGGCGGACAGGCGCACCATCGATTTGGGCATGGTGATGCGGGCCACGGCGATCATCCGCACGAACTCGAACGGATCCAGTTGCTGGGTGCCATGCAGCGGCGTGCCGGCGACCTGCACCAGCTGGTTGATCGGCACCGAATCCGGGTGCGCCGGCAGCGTGGCCAGTGCCAGCAGCAGGCCGATGCGCTGGTCGCGGGTTTCGCCCATGCCGACGATGCCGCCGCAGCAGGTCTTCAGGCCCACGTCGCGCACATGCTCCAGGGTGTTGAGCCGGTCCTGGTATTGGCGGGTGTGGATGATCGAGTCGTAGTAATCCGGCGCGGTGTCCAGATTGTGGTTGTAGTAGTCCAGCCCGGCGTCTTTCAGCGCGCGCGCCTGGCCGGCGTCGAGCATGCCCAGCGTGGCGCAGGTCTCCAGGCCCATGGCCTTGACCTCGCGGATCATCGCGGCCACCTTGGGGATGTCGCGCTCCTTGGGCGAGCGCCAGGCAGCGCCCATGCAGAAGCGCGAGGCGCCGGCCGCCTTGGCCTGGCGCGCCTTGGCCACGACCTCTTCGGTCTCCATTAGCTTCTGCGCGGTCACGCCGGTGTCGTAGCGCTGCGCCTGCGGGCAGTACGCGCAATCTTCCGGGCAGCCGCCGGTCTTGACCGACAACAGCGTGGAGACCTGCACCTGCGCCGGATCGAAATGCGCGCGGTGGACGCTGGCTGCGTGATGCAGCAACTCGGGGAACGGCAGATCGAACAGCGCCTGCAGCTCTTTGCGATCCCAGTCATGGCGGACGACAACAGACATCGGAGTTTCCTGACAGTCAGCGGCTTGGAAGCCAGGCAGTCTGGTGAGCATGGAAGAGGCTGTCAACTTCAATGGGGTGGGATCGGTTTACAGGTGGCCGCAGCGGGTATTGCGGTTTCTGCTGCCAAGCCTGTGCCTGGTCTGTGCCGAGGCGGGCGTGGCCGACTGCGATCTATGCCCGTCTTGCCGCGCCGCGCTGCCGGAGCACGGCCACGCCTGCCTGTGCTGCGCCAGCCCGCTGTTCGCGTCCGATGGTGTGGCCTTGTGCGGGCAGTGCCTGCAGCAACCCCCGCCGCTGCAGCGCGTGCATGCCTGCTTTACCTACCGCTGGCCGGTGGATGGCCTGCTGCGGCGCTTCAAGTTTCACCAGGACCTGGCGGCGGGGCGTCTGCTCAGTGAGCTGATGGCCAGGCGCTGCGCCGGCCTGCCGCGGCCGCAGGCGTTGGTGCCGGTGAGCCTGCACCGCCAGCGCTTGCGTCAACGCGGTTACGACCAGGCGCTTGAGTTGGCCAGGCCGCTGGGCCGCGCGCTGCGCCTGCCGTGTCTGCCGTTGCTGCGGCGGGTGCGTGCAACTGCGCCGCAATCCGAGCTGGACGCAATCGAGCGGCAGCGCAATGTGCGCGACGCATTCGTGGCGCGTGGCGCGTTACCGGCGCATGTGGCGCTGGTGGACGACGTGATGACCACCGGCGCCACGCTGCATGCGGCGGCCAGGGCCTTGCGGCGCGCGGGCGTGCAGCGGGTGGATGCATGGGTGTGCGCGCGGGTGCCGTGATCGGTGTGGAGGCGGTTTCCGTTTGACGTGGCTTTGGAAGGCGCAAAGACACGTCAGTGGGGTGCTGCAGGCGTTGCGTGGTCCCGTACCCTCACCCCAACCCCTCTCCCGCAGGAGGGGGGCTTGCTACCTGCGGCGTGGTGCTCTGCGGCGCAGGCTTCACGTTGGATCGGCCAACGCTTGTCTTGAGCGAAGCACGTCATTCAACGGGCCCTTGTCTGTCGAACGCTGCCGCCTGCCAATTCCAGATTCCAGATTCCAGATTCCAGATCCACGGACCCCAATTCCCGATTCCCGATTCCCGCTGCTAACGTGCTGCCACCGCGATCGCGATTCCGAGGAAGATCGCCAGGCCCACCCAGTTGTTGTGCAGGAAGGCGCGGAAGCACGGGCCGCGTTCGCGGTGGCGGGCAATGCGGAATTCGTAGATCACCAGCAGCGCCGCCACGCCCAGGCCGGCCCAGAAGGCAACGCCGAGCGCGGCACGCAGGCCAACCGCCGCCAGGGTGGCGAACATCAGCGCATACAGCACGCCTTGCGCCAGCAGATCGTATTTGCCGAACAGGATGGCGGTGGACTTGCTGCCCATGCGGATGTCGTCGTCGCGGTCGACCATGGCGTACCACGTGTCGTAGGCGGTGGCCCACAGGATATTGGCCGCATAGAGCAGCCAGCCCAGCAACGGCACGCTGCCCTGGACGGCCGCAAAGCCCATCGGAATGCCCCAGCCGAACGCCATGCCCAGGTAGACCTGCGGCAGGTGGGTATGGCGTTTGAGATAGGGATAGCTCGCAGCCAGAAACACGCCCGGCACGCTCAGCGCCACGGTCAGCCAGTTGAGGCTGAGCACCAGTGCGAACGCCACCAGCATCAGCGCCACGAACACCCACAACGCCTCACGTCCGGACACCGCACCGGTGGCCAGTGGGCGGGTCTTGGTGCGCTCGACATGCGGGTCCAGCCAACGGTCGGCGTAGTCGTTGATGACGCAGCCGGCCGAGCGGGTCAGCCAGACCCCGGCGGTGAACACGAACAACGTCCACAACGGCGGCAGGCCGTCCGCGGCCAGCCAGAGTGCCCACCAGGTGGGCCACAGCAGCAGCAGGCTGCCGATCGGGCGGTCGCCACGCACCAGCTTCCAGTACTGCCCCAACCGTTCGGACCACGTCAGCGCGGGCGCTGCCGCTGCCTGTTCAAACCCATGCTCGCTCATGTCGCAAAGGGTAGCAGCGCGCCCCGGCCCCGGCCATGCGGAGATTGGCGCGCCGCGCATTGCGCATGGCAGCGGGCATCAGGGGGGCAGGTGCGTAGGGGGACAGGGGAAATTGGGGAACAGCAGGAGCAGCAGGAGCAGCAGGAGCAGCAGGAGCAGGGAAACAGGAGGAGCAGGGAACCGGACGGGCTTGGGTTGGGTGTGCATGACCTCGGACAAGCACGACAAATGGCAGTGGGGCATGCGGGCGCCCAGCGCTGGCGGGTGGAGGCCATCGCGTGGCTGGCCTGGAGCGAGCTGCTTCTGCTTCCGCTGCCGAGGCCGGTTCACGCGGCCGCCGGCGGCAGGTCACCCAAGCGCCTTGCCGGGAACTGCGGACATCGCGCGGCTGGCGCCGGTCTGGCATAATGCCGGGCCAGGCGCTCGTAGCTCAGCCGGATAGAGTAGTGGCTTCCGAAGCCATTGGTCGGGGGTTCGAATCCCTCCGGGCGCACCAGATGAACCCTCCGGGGACATCCCAGAAAGTCCAAAACCCCTGAGAAATCGGGGGTTTTTGTTTCCTGCACGTCCACCGGGCCCACCCGGCCACCCTGATCGCTGACCTCCAGCCTATCGGGCACGGAGGAGCGTCGGCCCTGCTGCGTAAAGATGCCGTGCGGTCCGGGCCTGCCTAGCGGTGCGGGCGGGCGCTTGCGTTGGCGTGGCGTCGTCGCCCTGATCGGGGTCTGATGCGGTCAGAGTAGGCCGGCCCTTGAGCCGCCGCGTCAGATCCGTCGATGCTCAAGCGAACCGCGCGTTCATGGTTGCTGCGGATGAACGGCATGGCTGCGCCGCTTCGCGAGATTTCCTTGGCATCGAAGTCGCGCGTGTACCCGGAGGCGAAAAGGAACATCGCGCTTCCATCGCGCTCGTTGCTATCGAGCCTTCATGACGAGGCGTGCCGCGCCCATGTCAGCGAGTGGATCTCGGCTCCTTGGCAGATTCGTGGTGTCAACAGCCCTCCATATCCCCTGCTGTTGTCTACCGGCCTAGCCTCGACGGCCTGGCGAGCTCTCGCGCGCCACAGATGCCGCGTAACGTGGCCAACGGATCTGACTTCCTGTGGGATTAGCTTGCGAGCAAGCATGCCGCCAATGTTCCGGTTCCAGTGATTCCGGTCTCATCGTGATGTCTTCGCCTGAGCTGGGCGTGTTGATCAGCGTGCAATCCGATGGAGAGAACATGCACCAGCAACTACCTTGATTCGCTGATCTGGCCAGACCAGTCTGTCGTGCTCAACGCGTCAGTACAGCAGCGGCGCGACGCACAGCAGCTGCACATTGGCGAGCACGCGTCAGCACGATGTCTTTATCGGGTCTGATCAAGAAGGTGTCGACCCGGCCGGATCAATCAGCTTGAACTGGCCGCGAACTGCTCACGCTATTGCACAGCCACGTGGGACATGTCCTTCGCTTGTTATCCAGGCACGCTGACGCATGACAGAGCGACTGAGCCTGAAACGATCAATTGGCACATGAGTAACGATTGTCTGGCGTCGCCACGCGTTCACATCTTCACGCTGCGCCTGCGGAGCGCGCTGCCGTCGCAATAGGTGTTATCTCTCGGTTCGATTGATGGGAGCACCACCAGACACGGCCCGCACGTCTGCCCGCGAATTGCTTGAGCATCGAATACTGAATCGGTTTCGGGTCGCCGCAGCGGAGCTATGCCTTTTTACCAGGCAAGGTATTCAGCCGCTCAATAGCGAGTCGATATAGACGGAGCACAGGCATTGCACACGCGGTGCATGCCTGCCTCTTTCCATATTTCTGGTCGAACCTACTGATGAACACGTTCTTGCAGCGCTACAACGTTGGCCGCCGACTGGGGATGGCCTTCGGTATTCTCATTCTGTTGTCGGGTTTGCTGGTGGCCACGGGCCTGAGCACCATGGCCAGCGCCCGTACCGAGATGGACACCATCGTCAAGGTCAACGTCGCCAAGATGCAGCTCAGCAACGCCATGCGCGATGCCAACTCCAATATCTTCATTGCGCTTGGAACGCTGGCGATGGTGACGTCTGACGAGTTGAATGAGCAGGCTGCTCAAACCGTCAAGGAACAACGTCAGCGCTACGCAGACGAGCGAAAGGCGTTGGAGACATATCCTGCGACCGATGCCGGCCTCAAGCTCCGCGCCGAAATCGATGCCGCTCGCGAGGTTTCGCGTGTTTTGAATGATCAGGTCATCGTGCTCGCGTCGGCGAACAAGAACGATGAGGCGCAGCTGTTTCTGAGCGAGAAGGCGCGCCCGGCGATGCTCGTCTGGCAGGCCAAGATCGCCGAGAACGTCAAGCTGCAGGAAAAGCAGACTGCGCAATCCTACGACGATGCGGTTGCCGCGATGAACCGGGGCAAGACCCTGCTGATCATCGGTGGCGTGGCCGTGGTGCTCATCAGCAGCCTGCTCGCCTTCACCATCACCCGCAGCTTGACGCTGCCCCTGGGCCGGGCCACGCGTGCCGCCGAGGCAATTGCAGGCGGCAATCTGGATAACGATGTGGACACGCAGGCCAGGGATGAAAGCGGGCGCCTGCTCAACGCGATGAGCAAGATGCAACTGCAGCTGCAGAACCTGCTCGCTGCGCAGGCCGACATGGCAAAACGTCACGACGACGGGCAGACCAGTTTCCGCATCGATGCATCGGCGTTTCCGGGCAATTACGGGCGTATGGCGCACGACACCAATGACCTGGTGGCCTCGCACATTGCGGTCACGGCGAAGCTTGCGCAGATCATGGGGCGCTATGCGATCGGCGACCTCAGCCAGGACATGGACAAGCTGCCCGGCGAGAAGGCCGTGCTCACCGATACCATGGTGCAGGTCAAGCAGAACCTTGGCGCGATGAATACCGAGATCAAGCATCTCGCGCTGGCCGCTGCCGATGGAGATTTCACTGCCCGCGGCGATGCGGACCGTTTTCAATATGACTTCCGCGTCATGGTGGAGAGCCTCAACACCTTGATGTCCACCGCCGACGGCAACCTGCAGTCGCTGTCCGGTCTGTTGCAGTCCATTGCCGCAGGCGACCTCACCGCGCGCATGAGGGGCGAGTTCCGTGGCGTCTTCGCACAGATGCGCGACGATGCCAACGCCACTGCCACGCAGCTTGCCGAGATTGTCACCGGCATCAAGACCTCTGCCATTTCGATCAAGGGCGCGGCCAGCGAGATCGCTGCGGGCAACCAGGATCTGTCGCAGCGCACCGAGCAGCAGGCGGCCAATTTGGAAGAAACCGCCGCCTCGATGGAAGAGCTCACCTCGACGGTCAGGCAGAATGCCGAGGGCGCGCGTCAGGCCAATCAGCTCGCCATCGGCGCGGCCAGCGTTGCCGCACAGGGTGGGCAGGTGGTGAGCAAGGTGGTCGAGACCATGGCAGGAATCGAGGCTTCGTCCAAGAAGATCGCCGACATCATTTCCGTCATCGATGGCATCGCGTTCCAGACCAATATCCTGGCCTTGAACGCGGCAGTGGAAGCCGCACGTGCAGGCGACCAGGGGCGCGGTTTTGCGGTGGTGGCAAGCGAGGTGCGCACGCTCGCGCAGCGCTCCTCCGGCGCTGCCAAGGAAATCAAGAGTTTGATCGATGACTCGGTGCAGCGTGTCGCCGAGGGTTCGGCGCTGGTGCATAGCGCCGGCACGACGATGACCGAAGTGGTTGCCAGCGTGCAGCGCGTCACCGACATCATGGGCGAGATCTCCGCTGCGTCGCAGGAACAGTCGGCAGGGATCGAGCAGGTCAATCAGACGGTCACCCAGATGGACGAGACCACGCAGCAGAACGCCGCGTTGGTGGAGGAGGCAACGGCAGCGGCGCGCTCGCTGGAAGAGCAGGCCGTCCATCTCACCGACGCTGTCGCGGTATTCAAGACCGATGCCGCCGGTGGTGCGGCCGTCACCGCGCTGCTGTCCAGCCTTTCGGTTGCAAAGACGGCAAAGCCGAAGCCAGCCGTCGTTGGCCGTAGTACCCCTGCGACGCCGCGGCCGGCACTGGCTGCGGTCAGCAACGAGACCAGTTGGCAGGAGTTCTGAGACTCGCCCGCCCGCGTGGCGCCCACCCGGCGCCGTGGCGCAATGCGCGTGGTTGACCGGGCGCATATCGCCATGCGCAGTCGTCGCCGACTGTCGCACCGTGCGTCGTCGGGATGCGTGGGTGCGTCATCACTGCGCGCCCACCATCGCAACCAGGCAGGTTTGCAAACGTTATGGCCATGCCGGCCGGCGCCCACGCAGCGATCGCCATCTTCAACCATGGCCTCTGCCATTCCACGCGCTGCCGGTGCCCGGAGATCCATCTCTTCAAAAGAACGTGCCAGATAGCTGAAGCACCACCTGTGACCGCGCTGTCACGGGTTATGCGCCGCAGGCAGTCCACACTGCACCGCGTCCGCGGCGCATCACCGCGCGACGCCGCTCGGTCATCGCTCGGCACACGTCGCGACGTTGTGGCTTGAGCCTTGTCGACCCGCAAGAACCCGCGTCGGGCCGCTGACATCCGGGATGCAGTTGCGCAGACCCGCGCGGTGCACCTTGCGAACTCATCTGCACGGCGCGTGGACGAGCGCCTCGTCACCATGGAGTTCTTGTGACCGAGGTGGTGCATGGCAAAGCCGACGCTGTTTTTTCTGCACGCCCTCGGCGGCAGCCGCCAGGAATGGAATGCTGTCATCCAGCAGCTGGGGGAGCGTTTCGAGTGCGTGGCATTGGACATCCCCGGCTTCGGCGATGCGGAGCCGCTGGACGATGCAGGTGTGGGCGCACAGGTGGCCTGGTTCGTCGACCAGGTCGTCGAGCGCCAGCCCACGCGCTGGTGTGTCATCGGGCACAGCATGGGCGGGAAGATCGCCACGCTGGCCGCGGCGCAGGCGCGCGACGGCGTTGCCGGTCTTGCCGGACTCGCCGGTGTCGTGCTCGTCGCCGCATCGCCTCCCGCGCCGGAGCCGATGGATGAAGTGCGGCGACAGACCATGCTTGGCTGGTTCGAGAACGGGCTCCCTACGCAGGCCGAGGCGGAGCAGTTCGTCGATGACAACTGCGCGCTGCCGCTTCCGCCAGCACTCAGACAATGCGCGGTCGACGACGTGCTGCGAACCAGCGCCAAGGCCTGGTTGGCCTGGCTGACCCATGGCAGCCGGGAAGACTGCCGTGAGCCGGCCGGTTGCATCGACGTTCCGGCGTTGATCGTGGCCGGTGGTGAAGACGGCGATCTCGGCGAACCCGCGCAAAGACGGCTGAACCTGCCGCACTACGCGCATGCCCGTTGTGTGGTTGTCGACGGCGCAGCCCATCAGATCCCGTATGAGCGTCCGCAGGAGCTGGCGCAGCACATCGCTGCCCATGTGGAGCACTGCGTGCAGCAGTGCCTGCCTGAAGAGTTTGTGGCCTTGCTCAATGCCAGCCGGGTGGCGCCGCGGATGCGCAAGGTGCTGCTCGCGCGCCATGCGGGCCCGCCGGCGGCGGCCACAGGCGTCCTGCGCCCGCATCAGCTGGAGATCCTGACCGCGGTGGTCGCGCGCGTGCTGGATGGCGCGCGCGACGCACCGCAGATCGCACGGCGCATCGATGTGCAGCTTGCCCAGGGCGCAGGCGACGGGTGGCGGCACGCCGACCTGCCGGCCGATGCCGCGGCGCTGCCACTGGGTCTGGAGACGCTCGATGCCCTGGCGCACGGCTTTGTCGCGTTGGCCGCCGAGGACCAGGACCGCTGGCTGCACAGCATTGCCGCTTGCGCAGCGGGCGACACGTCGGCCTATGGCCTGGATGCCACCCAGCTCGCCCACTGGTTCGAGGACGTGCGTGCCGAGGCGATCCGCACCTGGACCAGCCTCCCCGCCACGCTGGCGCTGCTGGGCTACGATGGATTTGCCGTGGGTGGTGCGGGCCTGGACAGCCCGGGCTATGAACTCACCACCGCCAACCGGCACGAGCAGTGGCAGCTTTGCGCACCGGGTGCCCGGTGAGGCCCGAGTGCAGCACCGACATCGTCGATGCGGTGGTGATCGGCAGCGGTGCCGGTGGCGGCCCGGTGGCGGCAAGGCTGGCGCAGGCCGGGGTTTCGGTGGTGGTGCTGGAGGCGGGCGCCGCGTTCACCCCTGACGCGCATCTTCCCGACGAGCTCACCACCGGCATCTACTGGATGGACGAGCGGTTGAGCGGCGGGCAGACCCCCACCGCGTTCGGGCCGAACAACTCCGGGTCCGGCCTGGGCGGCTCGACGCTGCACTGGGGCGCGTTCTGTCCGCGGCCGGACGCACGCGATCTCGCGCTGCGCACGCAGACCGGTGAGGGCGCCGATTGGCCGATCGCGTCTCCGGAGCTGCTGTCGTATGTCCGCCGGGTCGAGGAGTTCATCGGCGTTTCCGGGCCCGCGCATTATCCGTGGGACCCGGACCGGAGCTATCGCTATCAGCCGGCACAACGCAATGCGTCGGCCGAGGCGATGGAGCGCGGCTGCCGCGCGCTGGGTGTGACGGCGACCGATGCGCCTGCGGCGTTGGTGACCACGCCACATCATCAGCCGCACTGGGGCCGGCGAGCGGCCTGCAACAACTGCGGCGCGTGTCACCAGGGGTGCAGCAACGGCGCCAAGGTGAGCGTCGATACCACCTGGCTCCCGTTGGCCGCAGCCCATGGCGCCCAGCTGCGTGCCGACAGTCGGGTGATCGACATCGAGCGCGATGCGCGTGGAACGATCAGTGGGGTGGTCTATCAGCAACATGGGCGGAGCCTGCGCCAACGCTGCCGTGCCGTGTTCCTGTGCGCCGGCGGCGTGGAGACGCCCCGCCTGCTGCTGAATCTGGAGCTGGCCAACTCCAGCGGGCAGGTCGGGCGCAATTTCATGGCGCACGTGGCCACGCAGGTGTGGGGGGAGTTCGATGCGCAGATGCGCATGAACCGCGGCTACCCGTCGTCGCTGATCACCGAAGACATGCTGCGTCCGCCCGGTGCCGATTTCATCGGCGGCTACCTGGTGCAGAGCCTGGGCGTCCAGCCGGTGACGCTGGCCAACACGCTGGCGCGCGGCGCAGGAATGTGGGGCAACACCTTGATGACCACCCTGCAGCGCTACAACCACCTTGCCGGCATCGGCATCAACGGCGAGTGCCTGCCGTACGACCGCAACCGGCTGACCTTGTCCGACGAGCGCGATGCTTTCGGCCATCGCAAGGCGCGGATCGACTTCAGCTATGGCCCCAACGAGCAGGCACTGGATGCGCATGCGCGGCGCTTCCTGCAGGCGGTGTGGGAGGCTGTAGGAGCCCGCAGCATCTTCGCCGCTGCCCGCTCCGCGCACACCCTGGGCACCTGCAGGATGGGCCGTGACCCGCAAACGGCCGTGGTCGACCCGGACGGCCGCTCGTTCGACATCCCCAATCTCTACCTCTGTGACAACTCGGTGTTTCCCAGCGCCTTGGCGGCCAACCCGGCCCTGACCCAGATGGCACTGGGCCTGCGCACGGCCGAACGGTTTCTTGCGCGCTAGTGACGCGTACACCACACCCTCTTTCAACTACCAGGAGCTCACCATGGATCTCGGAATAGACGGTCGCGTCGCCCTCGTCAGTGGCGGCGATTCGGGAATGGGCAAGGAGACTGCACGCCAGCTCCTTGCCGCCGGCGCACGCGTGGCCATCACCGATCTCCCGGGCGGCACGCTGGCGCAGGCGAAGGCGGAGCTGTCGGACCTGGGGCAGATCATCGCCATCGAGGGAGACGTCACCCGCGAGCACGACGTCACCGCGCTCTGGGCACAGGTGCGGGAACAACTGGGCGACCCGGACATCTACGTCAACGCGGCCGGTGTCACCGGTGCAACCGGCGACTTCCTGGAGGTCGACGATGCGGGCTGGATCGAGACGCTGGACATCAACCTGATGGGCGCGGTGCGCATGTGTCGCCAGGCCATCCCCGCCATGCGGCGCAAGCAGTGGGGCCGGATCGTGTTGTTCGCATCCGAGGACGCCGTGCAGCCCTATGTGGACGAGCTGCCGTACTGCGCCTCGAAGGCGGCCATTCTCAGCCTGTCCAAGGGGCTGTCCAAGGCCTATGGCGGCGACAATGTGCTGGTCAATACGGTGTCGCCGGCCTTCATCGCAACGCCGATGACCGACAAGATGATGGAAAAACGCGCGCGCGAGAACGGCACCACGTTCGAGCAGGCGGTTGCATCGTTCCTGGACGAAGAGCGGCCCGGAATGGTGCTCAAGCGCCGCGGCCGCCCCGAAGAAGTGGCATCGGTGGTTGCGTTCCTGTGTTCGGAGCGCGCCAGTTTCATCAACGGCGCCGGCGTACGCGTGGATTCGGGTTCGGTCTTCACGATTGCCGGGTGAGGTGACCGGCAGCGCGGTGGTGCGTGCAGTTGGGTGGACGTGGGGCATCACGCACTGCCTGCGTGATCGCAACGGACGGATGTCTCACCAATGCATGCCTGCGTCACGTTGCGGTGCATGTGGATCGATCCGATAGCCGGCGCTGGAAGCAGACCAATGTGCATGCAGGCTCACACACGGTTGACTGATGAGCTTCTAGATTCGGCCGATGCTTCCTTCAGTCACCGCGCTTGATCACGCACGTCATGAGAGCCGAAGGCAGCACCGCGGCAGTCTTTCGTCGCGTGTGCTGGACCATGTGCGCGCGGTTCCCGATCTGCCCTGGCCGGGCGCTGGGCAGACCCGTGCGCGCTGGCGCGCATTGAGCGCACTGGGAGCCGAGAGCCTGCCATTGGCAAAAGTGCTGGAAGCGCATTACGACGCGCTTGCCATCCTGTCCGAGGCGGGCGAGCCGGCGCCACCGGCCGGCACCCTTTGGGCGGTGTGGGCAGCGGGCGGCCCGGACGATACCGTGACCTACGACCACCGTTTGGGTGCGTTGTCCGGCACCAAGCCGTGGTGCAGTGCGGACGATGTGGTGACTCACGCCCTGGTGACCGTCACGGATGGCGATAAGCGCCCCCTTGCCGCCGTGGATTTGGGTGCGGGCAGTTTCGAGCTGGATGCCGGCCAGTGGCACGGCCCGGGCATGGTGGGTATTCCTACCGGGATCGGCCATTTCGCCAGTGCGCCTGCCCGCCTGGTGGCCGATGCCGACTTCTATCTGCAGCGGCCCGGGTTCTGGCACGGCGGTGCCGGCATCGCGGCTTGCTGGTATGGCGCGGCGACGGCCATCGCCGAGCAGGTGCGGCGTTCTTCCCGGATCGTGGGCAATCCGTTTGCTGCAGTGCATGTGGCGGTCATCGATGAGCAGCTCCATGTCGCCAGGCTTGCGCTGTGCGAGCTGGCCGCGCAGATCGACGATGCGCCGGGCACCGACCATCGTTACGCGGTGACGCGCCTGCGCTGCCTGATGGACCGCGTGTGCCGCGATGTGCTGGAACGCGCGGCCCTGGCGCTTGGCCCGGTGTCGCTGTGCTGCGACGCCGAGCATGCACAACGCTGCGCAGACCTGGCCGCGTTTATCCGCCAGTGTCACGCAGAGAAGGACGAGCAATGGCTGGGAGAACAGCTGCATGCCTGCGAGCACACCCCATGGGCTCTCTGAGGGGCGGGCACATTGAAGGGCAGGGCATCAGCGAAGCACGCTGGCTTGCCTCGCGCACACTGGCGACATTGCCGCGCATCCGTCTGGACCAACTCATTGGCAGCGCTGCAAGGCTGGTCGTGGTTTCCCCGCATCCTGATGACGAGGTGCTGGGATGCGGCGGGCTGCTGGCCATGGCCGCAGCCGACGGGATGGACATCGTGATCGTTTCGGTGACCGACGGGGAGGCGGCCTATCCTGGCGAGGCGGCGTGGCCGCCGCCACGGCTCGCAGCGGCACGGCGCGAGGAGCTGCATGAGGCGCTGGCCTGTCTCGGCATCGATCCGGCAAACGTGGTGCGCATCGAGGTTGGTGATGGACAGGTGTGGGCGCATGGCGACGTGCTGGCTGCCCGACTCGCTGCGTTGATCCGGCCAACGGATGCGGTCTTTGTGACCTATGCAGGCGATGGGCATCCGGATCATGAAGCCTGCGCCGACGCGGCGATCAGCGTGGCAGCCGCGTGTGGCGCACGGCTCGTTCAATACCCGGTGTGGGCATGGCACTGGGACGACCCGGAGAACAGCACCATGCTGGCATCGGCCGCGCGCCTTGCACTGACCGATACCGTGCGTGCAGCCAAGGCACGGGCGCTTGCCGCGTTCAAGACACAGACCGGCGAGGTCGTTCCCCGGTTAGCCGATCCCATCCTCCCGGAGTGGGCGTTGGCCCGCTTCCGGCGAGATTTCGAGGTCTATATCGCATGAACGCCCAGACCAACGCGGATTACTTCGACCGCATCTACCAACGCCCGGACCCATTCGGCTACGGCACGCGCTGGTACGAATCGCGAAAGCGCGACATCCTGCTGTCCACCCTGCCAAGGGCGCAGTTCGCACGCGGCTGGGAGCTGGGCTGCTCCAATGGCGAGGCCACGCGCGGGCTTGCGGCGCGCTGCGACAGCCTGCTGGCAACGGACATGTCTGCGGGCGCGGTGGCGCAAGCCAGGCAGCGCGTGGGCGAACGCAGCAACGTGGAGATCCTGCAGGCATGCCACCCGCAGCAGTGGCCTGTGGGCAGTTTCGATCTGATCGTGCTGAGCGAAATCGGCTACTACCTGGAGCCACAGGAACTCGATGACCTGATCACACGGGCCCAACGCTCGCTGACTGCGGAAGGGCTGTTCGTTGCCTGCCACTGGAAGCATCCATTCGATCAGGCCCGCCAGGATGGTGTGTCGGTGCATGCCTGCATCGCACGTCTGCTCACGCTCCCGCTGGCCTACCGCTACGAGGACAGCGACTTCCTGCTCGAAGCCTGGACGGTGCAGCCGGTATCGGTTGCCCAGCAGGAAGGCCTGCGATGATCGCCGTGCTCATTCCCGCCCATAACGAGGCCGACGATATCGTTGGATGCCTGACCGCGGTCTTTGTCGCCGCTTCGCATCCGGATCTGCGCGAACCTGTGGATGTCATCGTGGCGGTGGACCGATGCACCGATGCGACCGCGAAGATCGCATCGCTGATGGGCGCCAGGGTGGTCGATGTGGGCAGCCCGTGGGGCGTGGGCGTGGCGCGCGCCGCGGCCGCTGCTGCGGCGATCGACCTTGGTGCCGATTGGCTCGCCATGACCGATGCCGACTCGCGCGTTCCCGCTGACTGGCTGATCGAACAGCGACGTATAGGTGCCGGGGTCTTCTGCGGGATCGTGGAAGTGGCGGACTGGTCGGGCTATGCGGACGAGGTCCGCAGCGCCTTCGAACAGACCCAGCCCAGGGGCGAAGGCCACGGACGGATCCATGGCGCCAATCTGGGCGTCAGCGCCGAGCTGTATCGACGCTGTGGTGGCTTCCCCTCGCTGGCCTGCAGTGAGGACGTGGCACTGGTGCGCGCGCTGCAGCGCATCGGTGCCCCAATCCGCTGGTCCCCGCGTGCTGCGGTCATCACCAGCGCGCGTCGGCAGGCGCGTGCGACCGGTGGGTTTTCGGACTTCCTGAAACAGCTGGAGGCGTGCCCGCCAGTGGAAGCGCACGCGGTGGCCGTCCCTACGGTGTGACCAGGTTTGCGTCTCGTCCACTCGCAAGCGCATCGATAGCAGGATTCCTGACGCAGGTAGCGGCGTTGTGCGAGCGACTAGCGTCCACCCTGAAATCGAAAGCTGAAGCGGGCCGTCGATGCAGACTCTCCAACGATGGGCGCAGGCGTGGCATTCACCAGGGTCAGCATGCCATCGGCCACGGGGACCGGGATGCCCAGTGTGAGATCAAGCTGCTTCGACCAGCCGCCGCCCATCACCGTAGCCCTGACGATCAGCCGCCCGGCATGAATGCACTGAACATCGGCCGGGCAGCGGCTGTCTTCGATCACCCGGTCGGGACGTACCTTGGGTCCATCGACCGCCGCAATGTCGCCCAGACGCACGGGGCCTTCGATCGGCGCATCGGCGGGGGCGCCCGTCGCTGCACACCCGGCAAGCGAGACGGCCCAGAGCATGACGGGTACCAGAGCGCGCAGGAGCGGGCCAGTTGTGTGGCGTTGACGCATGATCATCCGGTTCCAGATTCGATCCTGCCGGGCACCGGCCACATTGCCCGGCTGGTGCGACGGCATCGGTTTCGGAGCGGGCCACGTGGCTTCCGGGCGTGCGTTGCGCATTGCTTGGCATCACAACGCAGCTGCGGGCCACGAGCCGCTAGGGGTTGCTTGCTCAATTCAGATGCGCGACGCCAGTACAGTGCTCCAGCTGCTACAGCGGGCTGTTGCCGAAAAGCGCTCTTGCCGGCTCGACATTGCGACGACGACCAGACGCAGCCACTTCATGTAATCGACGTGCGTGGGCACTCCTACCGAGTGGCTCACGCATTCCGAGTTGCTCATGCATTCGTGAAGCGCCCCGACGCCATGCATTCAACGTAGGCGCCGGGGCGGCCAGGCCATGACCAAGGCGGTGCGCGGTGGAAGCGCCCGCCGTTACAGCGACTTAGAGTGGCTAACAAAACGTAGCGAGCGGTCGTCAGGTGGACGTGGACGGCGCACAGAAACCGGAGTGTACGAGGGGTACATGAGGATTCCGAGCACCGGCCGCGCCCGCCTGGCGGCTGCGCAGTAGTTTTGTTAGCCGCTCTTAGAGGCTATCCGGCGCCGGTGCGGTGGCCTTGGCGTGCTGCTTGCCGCGTGCATGCTCGATCGCCGTGCGCAGCTTGCGGGCAGCGCCGGTCACGGCCGAAGCCGTGGTCTCGGCGCTGTTGGTGGCCGCAATCGGCGGCAGGCCGGCGACGTGGGCTTCGATACTGCAGGTTCGATCCGCTGCGCCGCCGCGCTGGCCGTTTTCGTCGCGCAAATGCACGTCGACGCGGGTGATGTCGTTGGCAAAATGCGCCAGCTGGGCGGTGCAGGTCTTCTCGACATGCTGCACGACAGAGGGGTCATGCGGCACGTGCTTGTCGGTCTGGATCTGAATCTGCATAGATGTCTCCTTCGCGGTCATCCGCTGCGTCTGCCGTAGCGGTAGCTTGATTCTGCGGCAGCGCGGTGTTGCCGCAAGGTGACAAACCGCCGCATGTTCATGCACGGGTTGGCTCTGGCTTGCGGCTGAGGCCGGCTGGTGCAGCGCATGAGATTCGGAGGGATGGCCTGGTGCACGCGCACGACCCGCTGGCAGGTGAGCCACTGTTGCGAAGCAGCAAGCAGCCCTGTGTTGAAGCACTCGCGTCTGGGTCGTTATGTAGTCGGCAGCCGGGCGGTGCGTTGCATGAATCGTCCCCGCGGTGACGCTCGGCGCCACCGGGGTGGTGGCTTAAGATGCCCGCACCGCGCGGTGCTGCGCCTGTCCGATACCTGCCTGTGTCCGAGCTTCGATCCGCCCTGAGTGCCCGTTCGCGCGTGTTGCGGCATGTGTTGGTGTGCTGTGTGATGTGGCTGTTCTGCGCCGGCGCGGTGCTCGCGCAGGACGAAGACGCCCTGCTGGAGACGGCACAGAAACAGTTGGACGGCACGCAGAAGGTGCTGGATCAAGCGGATGTCGGATTGGAAAAGGCAGACGACGAACAGCTGCGCACGCTGATCGACCAGGTGACGGCGGCGCAACGGCAGGTACAGGATCTGGCACGTCAGCTGGATCCGCCGCTCAAACAGGTGAGCTCTCAGCTTGCGGGGCTGGGTGAGGCGCAGAACGGCGAGGCAACCGATCTCACGAAACAGCGCGCATCATTGAAGAAACAACAGAGCGCGCTGGATGCGGAATTCAAGCGGGCCAATCTGCTGGAGTCCAAAGCCCGCGACCTCGCTGATCGCCTCGAGCAGAAGCGCGCTCAACTGTTCAGCGTGCAGATGACGACCCGCGTTGCCTCGCCCTTGTCGCCGGCGCTCTGGAACGACATTGCGCAACACTGGCCGGACGACCGCACACGCCTGCAGCGCCTCTACGACGAGGCCGCCCAGCTGCTGCGTACCGGGATCGCCGCCAACGGCGTCGGCGGCCTGGTGACCGGTGGACTGATTGCACTGCTGCTGGCGTTTCCGCTGCGGATGTTTCTGCGACACCTGGGGCGGCGCTATGCAGCCTCGCGCGCGCCCGGCGGTCGCTTGCGGCGCTCCGGGCTGGCGTTGTGGTTTCTGTTGGTCGGCATTCTGAGCCTGGGCACGGCGGCATGGGTGCTGGCCGAAACCGTGCGTGCGATGGCCCAGGTGCCGGCCGACCTGGACGAGCTGCTCGGTGCATTCGTCATCATCAGCTTCGTTGCGGCCTTCGTGGGTTCGCTCAGCGCCAGCTTGTTGATGAAACATCAGCCGACCTGGCGGCTGTTCCCGCTGGATGACGCCACCGTCGATCGCCTGCGCGTGCATTGCCTGGCCACCGCTGCGGTGATCTGGTTCAGCGGCATGGCGATCAAGCTCAACGAGGTGGTGCAAACCAGCAGCGCGGCCACCACCGCCACCGACGCGGTGGCGGCATTGGTGTACGCCGGGCTGATCCTGTCTGCGCTGGCCGGGCTGAGCCTGTCGCTGCGCGCGCGTGCGGCCAGCGCCGGGGCGGCCAGTGCCGACAGCACCGAGCCACCACCGGTGGTCTCGCGGGGGGGCGGGGTCATCGTGCTGATCCGTCTCCTCGGGCATGTGGCGGTCATCGTGGCCCTGCTGTCAGCGCTGTTCGGCTATCTCAACCTCGGCTTGTTCATCGCGCGACAGATCATCTGGATCACCTTGATCTGCAGCTTGCTGGGGTTGCTGGTGGTCTTTGCCGACGACCTGTTGAGCTGGGTCTTCAAGCCGGACGGGCGCTTCAATCGTGCGCTGTCGCATGCCTCCGGCGTCGGCAGCGGGCGGCTGGTGCAACTGGGCCTGCTGCTGTCGGCCCTGGTGCGCGTAGTGCTGATCCTGCTGGGCATCGCCGCACTGGTGACGCCGTACGGTGCCAATCTCTCTGCCGTGACCGGCTGGGCCGAGAACGTGTCGCATGGTATCCAGATCGGCAAGGAACTCACCATCACGCCGGCGGCAGTGGTGCGCGCGCTGCTGGTGTTCGTGCTGGGGCTGGGCGTGGTGCATGTGGTGCAACAGTGGTTGCTCAACACCTACCTGCCCAAGACCGAACTGGATGCCGGTGCACGCAATTCGATCAGCACCGTGGCGCGCTATCTGGGTTGGCTGGTGGTCGTGGTGTGGGGCCTGACCGCGTTGGGCCTGGATCTGAAGCGGCTGGCGCTGGTGTTGAGCGCGTTGTCGGTGGGTATCGGTTTCGGTCTGCAGGCGATCACGCAGAACTTCGTGTCGGGCCTGATCCTGCTCGCCGAGCGGCCGGTCAAGATCGGCGACTGGGTGCGCATCGGCGATCAGGAAGGCGACGTGCGACGGATCAGCGTGCGTGCGACCGAGATCCAGGTGGGCGACCGCTCCACGTTGATCGTGCCCAACTCGGAGCTGATCACCAAGAGTGTGCGCAACATGACGTTGTCCAACCCGATGGGACGGGTGCAGCTGCAGTTCTCGGTGCCGTTGGAAACCGACGTGGCGAAGGTGCGCGACATGTTGCTGGCGCTGTTCGGCGAGCATGCCAAGGTGCTGGCCGAGCCGGCGCCATCGGTGTTCATCGATTCGCTGGCGGGCGGTCACGTCAACTTCAATTCGTTCGCCTACGTCAGTAGTCCGCGCGACTCGTATGGGGTGCGCAGCGAGTTGTTCTTCGCCCTGTTGCAGCGGATGGAGGCGGTGGGTATCGCACTGCAGTCGCCGCAGGAAATCCGCTTCAGTCGCGCAGGTGCAGCGGCGGCGCGTGATGCAGGGGATGGCACGCCTGTCTCGGAAGACTGAGCCGTGCGCCCCGCGTGGCCACGTTGCAGTCACTCGTTGCTGCAACGCTGTGCCGAGGCGGCCATACCTGGCCTTCGCCGCTGCTGAATCCACGCTCAAGTCGAAGACGTGCGGCGGCTCGCCTCAGGAGCGGTCCGCCACCGGGCTGTCCTTGACCAAGGCCAGATCGTCCACGCTGACGTCTTCGGTGTAGTCCAGCCAGGCGCGAATTTCCAGGTCTTCCACCGCATGTTCCAGACCGACCGGCATGCGGATGCGCCCGGCGGCGTCGGGTACCACCCACTGCTGGGCCAGCACCACCTTGCGTTCGGACGACACCGCTTCGACCCAGAACGCGCGGGTAGGGCGACGCTTGGCATAGAGCTCCAGCATGTAGCTGCCGGCATCGGTCTTGCGTGCGGCCTGGGTGAGCATGATGGGCTGACGCACACGGGGGCGCGGGCCTTGCTGCGTTGCCTCCAGCGGCGCATCGACGGCAATGCCGCGGGTCAGGTCAGGGTCGCGGTACAACTTCATGTTCTGCTGGCGATCGACCACCAGCGCGCACCAGTCGCCGTCGGCCGAGCCGTCTTCGAACGCAGTGCAGCGGTCCACGTAGGCCAGCGTGCCATCGGAGTGGCTGCGGTCGAACTGGCGCGAGGTATTTTCCAGATACACCGTTTTCAGCTCGGTGTCCTGGTCGTATTCCAGCAGCACCGGCGGGCGCACCTGCTGCACGCCCACCACCACATCGCCATTGCCGTTGACGCGCAGCATGCGCGTGCTGCGCCCCGTCCAGAGCGTGCGGGCGTAGGCAAGATAACGGGGATACTCCTTGCCGCTGTCGCGACTGGCGGCCACGCTGGCGCTGGGCGGCGCATCGCTGGCGAGCAGCGAGCGGCCGAACCCCAGCGTGCGCATGCCCGGTTCCAGCAACTGCAGCAGCGTGGCACCCGAATCAAGCGTGCTGCCCGCACGCGTGACCACCTGCTGCGGCGCGATGCCCTTGCCGAGGAACAACAGCAGGTTCTCGCGCTTCTGGTGTGCAAGTACGTCGCTGAGATCGTTCGGCATGGCCAGGTGATCGGAGGCGATCACGATGATGGTGTTGTTGGCATAGCGGCTGTTACGGATGCGCGCGACCAGCTCGCCGATCAGGCGGTCGCTGCATTTGATGGCGTGCAGCAGGCCGATGTCGCCCAGCGCGCTGTCGTAGTGCTGGCCCTTGCAGGCCAGCGGCAGGTGGCCGGCCGGGTGATGGGTGTCCATGGTCAGGGTGGTCAGCATGAATGGCTGGCCTGCGCGCGACAGGGTCTGAAAGCTTTCCCAGGCATCGTCCAGCAGCACGTCGTCGTGCACGCCCCAGGCCGAAAAGTGCTGGGGCGCCACGCCCTTGTCGCGGAAATGGTGAACGTCGTGCACTACATCGAAGCCATGGCTGGACAGAAAACTGCCCTTGCCGGCGAAGCTGGCATCGGCACCGCCCACGTAATGGTTGCGGTAGCCCTGGTCCTTGAGATAGTCGCCCAGGCAGCGTGCTTCGGGCAGGAACAGGCCCATGCGGTCCATGCTGTTTTCATCGCCGGGCGCGGTGGTGAGTGGCACCCCGCACATCGAGGCCACCATGCCGGCGATGGTCCAGCCGCTGCCTTCGGTGGAGGTGAGGTTGCGCACATCCACCGCCTCGCTGGCGAGCGCGCGCAGGTTGGGCGTCAGGCCCGGAAACACCGATTCGTCGAAGTAGGTGCGCTCCAGACTTTCGCCATAGATCCAGACGATGTTCTTGCGCTTTTGCAGCGGTTGCTGCGGGACCTGGTATTCCGGCACCACGGTGGCGTAATCGACCGGACGCCACTTGTAGTACAGGCGCTTGCCGTCGCGATACAACGGGCTGACCGCGATGCTGACCAGCAGCATCGCCACGAATCCGCCGAATACCGCCGCGCCACCGCGGGGGCGCCGGAAGCGGCGCACCCTGACCAGCAGCAGTGGGCTGAGCGAGAGCAGCAGCATGCCGACGAAGACGGCGATATAGCCGGAAAAATCGCTGACGCCGGCGCCGTCCATGTCTGCACGCAAGTGATAGAGCGTTGCGGCGTTGATGCCGTCGCCGCTGAGCCGGTCGATCAGTCCCCAGGCGCTGAGCAGCAGCAGAAACAGCGATAGCAGGCCAGCCTTGAGCCACGCCAGGCGCGGCGAGGCGACCAACAACCACAGCAACAGCAACAACGAGAACAACAACATCCAGTGCATGCGCAGCGTCCGTGGGGGAATGATGCGAGCGCGTACCGGACGCCTTGCTCGCCATGTCCGGTGTCATCTGCAATGTGACACCTGGATGACGGACTATGCCGCGCTGAAGCTGACTGAAATGTTTGCTGGAGCCAAGCGTCTGCCGCAACGCGGCACAGCGCGCGCGCCGACGATCCCGTGGTCGGCGTCGCGCTCGCTGGTAGGTGGCAGTCTCTGTATTCCGCACCCGGCGTGCTTCCCGCGCCTAAGCGACATATGCATGCCGCCACATCGCCCGGCCCACGTTACGCGGCGGTCTTGGCAGGCGAAGCGGGGTGAAACCCTGTCGCCCCCAGGTGCGCTCCTACGCGGGGGTGTAGTTTGCGTGTGGCGCTAGCGGTGCCCGCGCTCTTCGCGTGCACGCACGCGGCGGTCGAACAGCAGTGCACTGAGCACGATGCCAAGGCCCAGCACCACGCCGAGCAGGAACAGCACCATCGCAATGGCCGGATAGCCCCACAGCTTGAAGCCGGTCTCGATGCGCATCATCTGGGCCGAGGCCATGATCAGCGCGGCGGTGACGATGCCGGCCGCCACGCGGTTGGCGATCTTCTGCAGGCTTTCCATCAGATGCGATTCTTCCAGCCCGGTCACGCGCATCTGCAGCCGATTCTCCGCGGCCAGCGACAGGATCTCGGACATGCGGCGCGGCCCTTCGCGCACCAGATGCTGCAATTCCATTGCCTCGCTGGCCAGGTTGGCCGCCGACAAGGATTTCTTCAGGCGCGCGCGCATCACGTGCTGCAGGTGGCGCTCGACGATGCGGCGGGTGTCCAGCGTGGGCGACAGCGCGCGGCACACGCCTTCCAGGTTCAACAAGGTCTTGCCGAGCAGGCTCAGCTCCGGCGGCGTACGCAGGCCGGTGGAGGTGGCGATCCGCACCAGATCCAGCACCACGCGGCCCTCGGAGGTGGTGTCGTGCGCAGCGTAGCGCGCGATCATCTGCCCGGTTTCGCGCTGGTAACGGTCTTCGTCGTAGTCCTCCAGGCGCGTGCTCAGCGCAATGGTCTCTTCGGCGACTTCTTCGCCCCGCCCGTCGACGGCGGCAAACAACAGCTTGAGCAGGCGCTCGCGCAGGCGTGGCGGCACGTGCGCCACCATGCCCAGGTCGAAGATGGCCAGGCGCCCGTCCTGCAGCACGCGCAGGTTGCCCGGGTGCGGGTCGGCATGGATTTCGCCATGCACGAACATCTGGTCCAGATATCCCTTCACCAGCTCGGCGGCCAGGTTGTCCATCGGCTGCTCGGTGCGGCGCAGGCCGGAGATCTTGTCCACGCGCACGCCTTCGGCCAGCTGCATGGTCAGCACCTTGCGGCTGCTCAGGTCCCAGATCGGCCGCGGCACCCACAACAACGGGAACGGCTCCAGGTGCTTGCCAAAGCGCACCAGGGTCTCGGCTTCGTCCTCGTAATTGAGCTCGGCGCGCAGGGTCTTGCCGAATTCGCCCAGCCAGTCGGCAAAGCGCACGCGCCGGCCGATGCCGGTCAGGCGGTCGGCGGCGGTGGCAAAGCTCTTGAGCACGTCCAGGTCCGAGCGCACCTGCGCGGCCACTTCAGGCTTCTGCACCTTGACCGCCACCGGCGTGCCGTCGCGCAACGCGGCGCGGTGCACCTGTGCCAGCGACGCGCAGCCCAGCGGCACCGGGTCGAAGTGCGAGAAGGCCTTGTTGACCGACACGCCGAGTTCTTCCTCGATGATCTGGCGGATGCGCTCCACCGGCACCGAGCTGGTGTTCTCCTGCATGCGTTCCAGCGCGGTGGCGAACTCCGGTGGCACGATGTCCGGGCGCGTGGACAGCATCTGGCCCAGTTTGACGAAGGTGGGGCCGAGCGATTCCAGGTCCGAGACGAACTGGTCCGGGGTGCCTTCGGCAGGCACTTCGTACTCGTTGATGGCACCCGGGTCCAGGTTCATGCCGGCAAACACACCCGACCCGCGATAGCGCAGCAACAGACGCAGGATCTGCGTGCGCCGGCTCATGCCGCCCACCACGGCGTGTTCGGCCGGGGTCGCGGCAGAGGCCGGTGTGCGGTGCGGGTCGTTGGGACTCAAGGCCATCTCCGGTGCGTCATGCAAGCGGCGAGTGTGGCCAGCGCCGGGTCGTCAGGTGGTGAATCCGGGCCCGCCCGCAGCCGTGGTGCGAGCGCTGCCGGCGGCAGCCGCAGGATGCGCCTGCGATGCAGACCGATGCCGGCATCGGCCGCGCAACGGCGCGCAACGATCGCGCAATGGTCTGCCATCACCCCACGCGCGGGCGGGATCGGCGAGAATTCACGCCCACCCACGCACGACCACCCCCAAGGACCTCCGCATGGCCGGTGCCAGCCTGTTCACCCTGCTCGACGACATCGCCACGTTGCTGGACGACGTTTCCATCCTGACCAAGGTCGCGGCCAAGAAGACCGCCGGCGTGCTGGGCGACGATCTGGCGCTCAACGCGCAGCAGGTGACCGGAGTCACCGCCGACCGCGAGCTGCCGGTGGTGTGGGCGGTGGCCAAGGGCTCGCTGGTCAACAAGGTGATCCTGGTGCCGGCGGCGCTGGCGATCAGCGCGCTGGAGGCCTGGCTGCGCGGGCGCGGCTACAACATTCCGCTGGTGATGCCGCTGATGATGATCGGCGGTGCCTATCTGTGCTTCGAAGGCGTGGAGAAGCTGGCGCACAAGTTCCTGCATGACGAAGAGGAAGAAGCGCAGCGGCATGCCGAGCGCACCCGCGCCCTGGCCGATGAGCAGGTCGATGTGGTGGCGCTGGAAAAGGACAAGGTCAAGGGCGCGATCCGCACCGACTTCATCCTGTCGGCCGAGATCATCGTGCTGTCGCTGGGGGTGGTGGCGGGCGTGTCGTTCGGGCAGCAGGTAGCGGTGCTGGTGGCGATCGCGCTGGCGATGACCATCGGTGTGTACGGCCTGGTGGCGGCGATCGTGAAGCTGGACGACCTCGGCCTGTACCTGACCGGCAAGGGCGCCGCACTGGCGGCGTTCGGTCGCGGCATCCTGGTGGCCGCACCGTGGCTGATGAAGTTCCTGTCGGTGGCCGGCACGCTGGCGATGTTCCTGGTCGGCGGCGGCATCCTGGTGCACAACATCCCGGTGCTGCATCACCTGGTCGTGGACCTGGCCACGTCGGCCGGTGGCCTGGGCTGGCTGGTCGAAGCGCTGGGCAACATGCTGGTCGGCGTGGTCGCCGGCGCGGTGGTGCTGGCGGCGGTCACCGGGTTCCAGAAGCTGCGCGGGACCAAGGCGGCCCATTGATGCCTGGCGCCGGCGTCGGTCGGGCGCCGCAGCGGCGTCCTGACCAATGCCGTATTGCCCGGGCCGGCCTGGTCACCGCGCCGGGGATTCGCACTTGAACGCGCCCGGCCTGCCTCGCTAGCGATGCACACGCCGGGCGCTGAGCATCAGTCGGCGCTGATCACCCGGTTCTTGCCCGCGGCCTTGGCGTCGTACATGGCGCGGTCGGCGCGGCGGACCAGGTCGTCCTGGGTTTCGTCGGTGTGCCGCAGCGCCACGCCGGCGCTGAAGCTGACAAAGATCCGCACGTCCTCGTGCAGCAGCGAGCGTTGGGCCAGGGCGCGCTGCAGGCGGATGACCGCCGCGCTGGCTTCGAAGATGGTGGAGTCCGGTAACAGCAGCACAAATTCCTCGCCCCCGAACCGGGCGATGGCGTCGGTCGTGCGCAGCACCGCCTTGGCCACGTCCACGGTGTGGCGTAGCGCGGCATCGCCGCCGGCGTGGCCGTGGGCCTCGTTGAGCCGGCGGAAGTCGTCCAGGTCCAGCAGCGCAACGCACAGCGGCTGCCCGCCACGTTGGGTGCGGGCGGCCTCGCGCTGGAACAGTTCTTCGAAACCGCGCCGGTTGAGCGCCCCGGTGAGTTGGTCCTCGCGCACCAGCCCGGCGACGGCATTGAGCTCCTGTTCGAGCGAGGCGATGCGTTGTTCGGCGTCTTCCACCTGGCGGCGTGCCGACAGCAGTTCGTCGCGTGCGGCCAGCGCCTGCGCCTGGACGCCGGCGGTGTCCTGCAGCACGTCCTGCAACAGGCGATTGAGGTCCGGAATGCTGCGAGCGTCGCCGATCGCCTGCGAATAGCCGGCAACGCGGTCGTGATATTCGCCGGTGCTGGTGGCCATGCCGTCGAGCCGGTCGACGAAGGACACCATCATCTCGCGCATGGCGGTCTTGGAATCGGCTATGCCCTGCTTGAGCAGGCCCTGCTTGTAGATCACCTCGCGCAGGGTGCCGCGCGCCTGCTCGATCGACTCCCCGTCCAGCGGGCCGGCCAGCAGCTGCCGTACCACCGAGATCTGGTCCTGCAACCAGCTGCGATCGTCCAGGAGTTCGCCGACGTTCTCCAGCAAGAGGTCGAATAACCCGAGCAACAGGTTCTGTTGTTCGCTGGCATCCTCGGCGCGCAGGCCGATCTGGTGGCTGAGCTCGCGCAGGCGCTGCTCCAGCGTGATCAGCTCGTGTCCGGGGCGCCAATGGCGTAGCGCCGAGGCCAGCGTCTGCGCTTCCTCGGCCAGCTCCGGGCTGCGTTGCAGCAGGGTGGCCAGGGCATTGCCCAATGCGTGCCGGAGCAGGTCGCGCAGCTGTTCGGCTTCGGTGCGGCCTTCGGCCAGCGAATCGCCGATGTCGATGGTACGGATGTACTTGTCGATCAACTGCCGCAGCGTGCGGCCGTAGCCCAGCCAGTCGCCGGCCGCATAGGCCGCACTCAGGCGCACGCCCATGTCGCCGAGCTCGCCGTGCAGGCTGGCAATGCCTTCGGCAAACGCCAGCAGCAGGGCCTCGGGATGCGCGGCATGTGAGAACAGCCGGATCAGCATGGCGGTGGCGGCCGCCGGGTCGGGCGAGCCCGACTTGGCCTTGGCCGGCACCAACTGATGGGCTGCCAGCCCATGCCCGCCATGCGTGCTGCCGCGCACGCTGGGAAGCGCGGCGGCCGCGCGCGCGCTGTCCGTGCCGCCCCACGGCAACAGACGGCGCAGCCCGCCACGCGGGCGGCTTGGAAGTTCAGGCTGGTCAGCCATGCCAGGTCTCGAAGGTCGACGTGCTATGGCGGGTTATCGGCCCGCGCGCGGGTCGCTTGAGCGGGCTCAGGCCCCGTCGCGGCTCGATTGATCACCCGTTCGGTCAGGAATCGCGAGCGCATCACGGCTTTGGCTGCGCATGGGTTGGCGCGCATGAACCGGTTACGCGGATGACGGCGAACGCGGCCATGCGCTCCCGCATTCGGTGCGTTGCAGTGCAGATGCACCGATGCGGGGATGTCATCGCCCTGCAATGCATCGCTTATGCCGGCAGACATGCGCAACCGTGCGTAACGGAATGTGGGCTGTCGCAGAAAAGTCAGCACATGTTCACGCATATTTTATTTGGACGGGGTGTAGATTCGTCAGCAAGGACGACGTGGAGTACGCGCGTCGGCCCCGCTCCTCATTCGCAGCAGGTCGTCTGGCCGGATCGGCAGACGATGGTTTTCGCTTCGCCGTTTTCCGTCTCCACCCACTTTACGACGGACGTTTAGATGGTTGCCATGATGCCGCTTCACGCCACTACTGCACGCTTGGATCGCAGCACGTTGCTCCCCACGCTGAAGAAGAGCGGGCGGCCGCGTGATGCGCGCGGGCGTTTCATCCGTCATCACGAGCGTCTGCCGGTGTCCCTGGCCGATACCCGTGGTGCGCTGTTCGTGGTGTCGGAGATGGCGGACTTCATCAAGGCCGGTGGCTTGGGCGACGTGGCGGCCGCGCTGCCGCGCGCGCTGCGTCACCGCTACGACGTGCGCGTGCTGATCCCCGGTTACCGCGCGGTGCTCGAGCGCGCCGGCAAGGTCGAGATCGTCGGCCGCGTGCTGGCGCATGCCGCGCTGCCGGCCTGCGACATCGGCCGCATCGTGCAGTCCGACGGGCTGCCCATCTACATCCTGCTGTCCAAGGAACTGTTCGAACGCGATGGCTCGCCGTATGTGAGCACCAGCGGCTCGGAGTTCGAAGACAACGCCATCCGCTTCGCCACCCTGTCGCATGCCGCCGCGCAGATCGCTGCCGGCCATGCCGGCCTGGGCTGGAAGCCGCGCCTGCTGCATCTGAACGACTGGCCGTGTGCGCTGGCGGCCGGTTATGTGCGCTGGTCCGGCGGCACCACGCCCTGCCTGCTGACCATCCATAACCTGGCCTACCAGGGGCTGGTGCCGTATTCGATGGCTGCCGCGCTGGGCATCCCGGCCGAGCGTGTGGCTGAGCTGGAGTTCTATGGGCAGATGTCGTTCCTGCGCGGGGGCATCGTCAATGCCGACCACGTCAATACGGTCAGCGTCAGCTACGCCAAGCAGATCACCGGCCCGGCCCAGGGCTGCGGGCTGGACCGGCTGCTGGCCGGCCGCGCTGCCAAGGGCGCACTGACCGGCATCGTCAACGGCATCGACGCCAGCTGGGACCCGCGGACCGACGCTCACCTGGATTCGCATTTCAGCGTGAACCAGTGGCAGGGCCGCCAGGCCAATGCGGCCCAGGTGCGCAAGGCGTTTGGCCTGCGCGAGAGCACCGGCCCGCTGTTTGCGGTGGTCTCGCGGCTGGTGCACCAGAAGGGCCTGGACCTGATCTGCGAGGTGGCCCCGCAGATCGTGGCGGCCGGCGGCCAGATCGCGGTGATCGGTGGTGGCGAGCCGGAGATCGAACACCAGGTGGCCGAGCTGACCCGCCGGTATCCCGGCCAGGTCGGTGCCTTCATCGGTTTTGAAGAAGGCTTGGCGCGGCGCATGTTTGCCGGTGCCGACTTCCTGCTGATGCCGTCGCGCTTCGAGCCGTGCGGCCTGAGCCAGATGTACGCGCAGCGCTTCGGCTGCCTGCCGATCGCCCATGCCACCGGCGGGCTGATCGACACCGTGGACGATGGCGTGACCGGCTTCCTGTTCCAGCACGCCAGCGTGGAGGCCCTGCGCCGCTGCCTGGAGCGCGCGTTCCGCACCTTCCGCCTGCCCAGCCTGCTGTCGGCGATGCGCCGCGCGGCGATGCTGCGGCCCAGCGGCTGGGATGTGGCCGGCAAGAAATATCTCTCCCTCTACGAACACACCGCTGCAACCGCGCCTGCGCTTGCGACGGTGTCATGAGCGAACGGCAGGGCGTGCAGGGGCAACAGACGGAAGACGGTGTGACCACGGAAGGGATGTCTGACGTCATGCACGCCTTGCAGGCCCTGGCCGACGGCGCGCCGGCCGATGCGTTTGCCGTGCTGGGCCCGCACGTGCAGGCCGATGGCCGCCGCCGGGTCCGTGTGCTGGCACCGGGCGCCGAGGCGATGGGCCTGATCGATCCGCGTGGCAAATTGCTCGCACGCATGCAGCCGGGCGCGTTCGACGGCGTGTTCGAAGGCGAGCTGGCAGTCGAGGGGCCGTACCGGCTGCGCATCGTCTGGCCGGAGGCGGTGCAGGAGATCGAAGACCCGTACGCGTTTGGCCCGACCCTGGACGAATCGATGCTGCTGCAGATCGCCGCCGGCGACGGGCAGGCGCTGCGCGGCGCATTGGGCGCCCGGCACCTGCAGTGCGGCGATGTGCCCGGAGTGCGCTTTGCGGTATGGGCGCCGCATGCACAGCGCGTGGCCGTGGTGGGCGACTTCAACGGCTGGGACGCGCGGCGGCATCCCATGCGGCAGCGGATCGGCGGCTTCTGGGAAGTGTTCCTGCCGCGCGTGGAAGCCGGTGCCCGCTACAAATACGCGATTACCGCTGCCGATGGCCGTGTCCTGCTCAAGGCCGATCCGGTCGCGCGCCAGAGCGAGCTGCCGCCGGCCACCGCCTCGGTGGTGCCGGGTACCGCCGCGTTTGCGTGGACCGATGCCGACTGGATGGGCAAGCGCCATGCGCAGGCGCTGCCGGCGCCGCTGTCCATCTACGAGGTGCACGCTGCGTCGTGGCGCCGCGATGGGCACAACCAGCCGCTGGACTGGCCCACCCTGGCCTCGCAGCTTATCCCGTACGTGCAGGAGCTGGGCTTCACCCATATCGAGCTGCTGCCGATCACCGAACACCCGTTCGGGGGCTCCTGGGGCTATCAGCCGCTGGGGCTGTATGCACCCACTGCGCGTCACGGCAGCCCGGACGGCTTTGCGCAGTTCGTCGATGCCTGCCACCGCGCCGGCATCGGCGTGATCCTGGACTGGGTCAGCGCGCACTTTCCCGATGACGCCCACGGCCTGGTGCAGTTCGATGGCGCCGCGCTGTACGAGCATGCCGACCCGCGCGAAGGCGTGCACCGCGACTGGAACACGCTGATCTACAACTACGGCCGGCCCGAAGTGACCGCCTATTTGCTGGGCAGCGCGCTGGAGTGGGTCGACCACTACCATCTGGACGGCCTGCGCGTGGATGCGGTGGCCTCGATGCTGTATCGCGACTACGGCCGTGCCGAAGGCGAATGGGTGCCCAACGCCCATGGCGGCCGCGAGAACCTGGAGGCGGTGACGTTCCTGCGCCAGCTCAACCGCGAGATCGCCGCGCGCCATCCCGGCGTGCTGACCATCGCCGAAGAATCCACCGCCTGGCCCGGTGTGACCGCGCCGACCAGCGACGGCGGGCTGGGGTTCACCCACAAGTGGAACATGGGCTGGATGCACGACACGCTGAGCTACATGCAGCGCGATCCGGCCGACCGTGCGCAGCACCACAGCCAGCTCACCTTCGGCCTGGTGTACGCCTTCGACGAACGCTTCGTCCTGCCGTTGTCGCACGACGAAGTGGTGCATGGCAGCGGCGGCCTGCTCGGGCAGATGCCCGGCGACGACTGGCGCCGCTTCGCCAACCTGCGCGCCTACCTGGCGCTGATGTGGGCGCACCCCGGCGACAAACTGGTGTTCATGGGCGCCGAATTCGGCCAGTGGGCGGACTGGAACCACGATCAGTCGCTGGACTGGCATCTGCTCGACGGTGCGCCACATCGCGGCGTGCAGCGACTGGTGGGCGACCTCAACGCCACCTTGCGCCGGGTGCCTGCGCTGTACCGCGGCACCCACCGCACCGACGGCTTCGACTGGAGCGTGGCCGATGACGCACGCAACAGCGTGCTCGCCTTCATCCGTCACGACCCCGACGGCGGTGCGCCGCCCCTGCTGGCAGTGAGCAACCTCACCCCGCAGCCGCTTCACGACTATCGCGTGGGGGTGCCGCGTGCCGGCCTCTGGCGCGAGATCCTCAACACCGACAGTGCCCATTACGGCGGCAGCAACCTCGGCAACAGCGGTCGTCTGGCGACCGAGCCGATGGGCATGCATGGGCATGCGCAATCCCTGCGCCTGACCCTGCCGCCGCTGGCCACGCTCTATCTGCAAGCGGAGAAATAACGATGAACCAGCGCAACGACACCACCCCGGCCTGGGGCGCATGGCCAGCGGGTGAGGGACAGGTGCGCTTCGCGCTCTGGGCACCGGACGCCACGCGCGTGGAGGTGGTCTTCGACGATGGCACCCGCCACGCGCTGCAGGCCGGAGCGGACGGCTTTTTTACCGCCACGTTCGCCTGCGCGGCGGATGCGCGGTATCGCTACAGCGTGGACGGCGGCGAGCCGGTGCCGGACCCGGCCTCGCGCTGGCAGCCCGAAGGCGTGCACGGCCCCAGCGCGGTCCAGCCCACCGACGGCTACGCCTGGCAGAACACCCAGTGGCAGGGACGGCCATGGGACGAGGCAGTGATCTACGAACTGCACGTGGGTACCTGCGGTGGTTATGCCGGAGTGCAGGCGCAGTTGCCGCAACTTGCGGCGATGGGCATCACCGCCATCGAGCTGATGCCATTGAGCGCGTTTCCAGGTGCGCATAACTGGGGCTACGACGGCGTGCTGCCGTATGCGCCGGCCGACGCCTACGGCACCCCGGACGCGCTCAAGGCGCTGATCGATGCCGCGCACGGACACGGCCTGATGGTGTTGCTGGATGTGGTCTACAACCACTTTGGCCCGGATGGCAATTACCTGCACAGTTATGCCGGCCCGTTCTTCAACGAAGACAAGCCCACCCCGTGGGGCGCCGCGATCGACTTCCGCAAGCCGCCGGTGCAGCGCTACTTCCTCGACAACGCACTGATGTGGCTGCACGAATACCGCTTCGACGGGCTACGCCTGGATGCGGTGCATGCGATCACCCCGAATGCGTTCCTGGACACCTTGCGCGAGACCGTGGAGACCAGCCTGCCGGCCGGGCGTCACGTGCACCTGGTGCTGGAAAACGAGGCCAACCAGGCCTCGCAGCTGCAACGCGGCTACACCGCGCAGTGGGACGACGACTTCCACAACGCCCTGCATGTGCTGCTGACCGACGAAGAGGAAGGCTATTACGCCGCATTCGCCGACAAGCCGACCGAGCATCTGGCGCGTGTGCTGGGCGAAGGCTTTGCCTACCAGGGCGAGCCCGACCCGCGTGGGCATGTGCGCGGCGAGCCCAGCGGTGCGCTGCCGCCGCATAAATTTGTGGTGTTTGCGCAGAACCACGACCAGATCGGCAACCGTGCCCGCGGCGAACGGCTGAGCGTGCTGGTGGCGCCCAAACGCTTGCGTGCCGCATTGGCGCTGACCGCGTTGACGCCGATGATTCCGCTGTTCTTCATGGGCGAGCCGTGGGGCGCTACGCAGCCGTTCCTGTTCTTCACCGACTTCGGCCCGCCGCTGGACGATGCGGTGCGCGAAGGCCGCCGCAAGGAGTTTGCGCACTTTGCCGCGTTTGCCGACGAGGCGCAGCGCGCCACCATTCCCGACCCCAACAGCCATGCCACCTTCGAAGCGTCGCGATCGCCGATCGCAGATGCCGCGCACGGCGATGGCGCGCGCTGGACGGCGTGGTTCACCGCGTTGCTGGGCGTGCGGCGTCAGTGGCTGGTACCGGGACTGGCCGAAGCGCGCGCGCTGCGCGCCAGCGTGCTGGCCGAGGGCGCGCTGACCGCGACCTGGGAGTTGCCGGATGGGCTGTGGCATATCGCCTTCAACGTCGGTGCCGCCGCAGTGCCGTTGCCGCCACTGCGCGGGCGCGTGGCGTATGCCGAGAATGTCGATGCCGATGCGCAGCAGTTGCCGGTCGACGGCTTCATCGCCTGGCACGAGGACCGCACATGAGCACGAACCCCTTGCACACCCTGGCCGCCGCGGCCGGAGTGATGGTGGATTGGGTGGATGCCAGCGACCAGCCGCGGCAGGTGTCCGAGGCATCGGTACAGGCGGTGCTCACCGCGCTGGACCTGCCTGCCGCCACCGCCAGTCAGCGCGAAGACAGCCTGCGCCGCTGCAAGGCGCAGGCCGACGAAGTGGTGCCGCTGATCACCGTGCAGATGGGCGAACCGCTGGGGTTGCGGGTGCCCGCCAACGCCAGCGGCCGCTGGACCGATGAGGCGGGTGCCAGCGAAGACGCGCGTGCCGACGCACAAGGGCAGCTGCGCGCACCGCAGCGCTTCGGTTACTGGACGCTGCAGATCGGCGGGTTGACCCAGCAGGTGGCCGTCGCCCCGCAACGCTGCTTCAGCGTGGCCGATGCCTGCGGCCAGCCCGCGCCGCGTGCCTGGGGCATGGCGTTGCAGGTCTACTCGGCCTGCAGTCTCGATGACGGCGGGATCGGCGATGCTGCCGGCACCGTGGAATGGTTGCGGCATGCCGCACTGGCTGGCGCCGATGCGCTGGCGCTGAGTCCGGTGCATGCCTCGCGCCCGGTCACCGGCGGCTACAGCCCGTATTCGCCCAGCGACCGGCGCTTTTTCGACCCGCTGCATGCCGCGCCGGTACGCGTGCTAGGCGAACTGGCGCTGCAGGCGATCGACGAGGTCGACGGCTTGCGCCAGCGTTTCGATACGCTGCACGCCAATGGCTTGATCGACTGGCCGGCCTCGGCCCAGGCCAAGTGGGAACTGCTGCGCCACCTGCATACGCGGGTGGCGCCGGACCACCCCGATCTGCTCGCGTTCCGCAACGCGGGCGGGCAGGCACTGGAGGGCTTCGCACGCTTCGCCGCGCAGGACTTTGGCGACAACGACCCGCAGCTGCATGTGTTCACCCAGTGGCTGGCCGCGCGCAGTTGGTCCGATGCGCAACGCGAAGCGCACGAGCGCGGCATGAAGATCGGCCTGATCGCCGATCTGGCCGTGGGCTTCGACCCCAACGGCGCCGAAGCCGCGGCCGCTGCAGACACCGTGTTGCGTGGCCTGGTGCTGGGCGCGCCGCCGGATGCCTTCAATGCCGATGGCCAGCATTGGGGCATCGGTGCGTATTCGCCCACCGCACTGCGGCGCAGCGGCTTTGCGCCCTACATCGCACTGTTGCGTGCGGTGCTGCGCGACCGCGGCGGGATCCGCATCGATCATATTCTTGGCCTGATGCGGCTGTGGGTGGTGCCCGATGGCGCCGGCTCCAACGAAGGTGCGTATCTGGCCTACCCGCTGCACGATCTGCTCAATCTGCTCGCGCTGGAATCGTGGCGGCATCGCGCGATTGTCATCGGCGAAGACCTGGGCGTGGTGCCGCCGGGCATCCGCGAGGAACTCTCGCGCCGCGGCGTCATGGGTATCGATGTATTGATGTTCACCCGCGACGAAGACGGCGCGTTTGTCGCGCCGGCGTTGTGGCGGCCCGATGCCATCGCCACCACCACTACGCACGATCTGCCCACGCTCACCGGCTGGCGTGCGGGCCGCGACATCGCGTGGCGGCGCAAGCTGGAGTTGATCGCGCCTGCGCAGACAGATGGCGACACCAAAGACCGCAGCAAGGATGTTGCGCGGCTGGATGCGGCGGTCGAACACGCCGGCTTGGCCGCTGCGGGCGACCCGCTGCTGGGCGCGCTCCGCTTCACCGCCACCAGTGTGTCGCCCCTGGCCTTGCTGCCGGTGGAAGACGCGCTGGAGCTGGAAGAACAACCCAATCTGCCGGGCACTGTCGAGGTCCATCCCAACTGGCGTCGACGCCTGCCCGATCCTCTGCCGCATGCGCGCCTGAGCACGGCGCTGCAGGGCTTTGCCGAGGCGCGTCGCGTCGCGGCCGTTACGGAACCGCACCCATGATCGACCTTCGCGCCACCGCCCGCCTGCAGCTGCATGCCGGTTTCACTTTGCACGACGCGCTCGCGCAGGTGCCGTACTACGCCGGCCTTGGCATCAGCCATCTGTATCTGTCGCCGATCGGCACCGCGGTGCCGGGCTCCACGCATGGCTACGACAACATCGACCCGACCGTGGTCAACCCCGAGCTCGGCGGCGAAGCGGCACTGGTCGCCCTGTCGCAGGCCGCGCGCGACCACGGTATGGGCCTGATCGCCGACATCGTGCCCAACCACATGGCCACCCACGCGCAAAACGCCTGGTGGTGGGATGTGTTGCGCAACGGCCGCAGCGCCAAGCATGCCGACTGGTTCGACATCGACTGGCGCGCTCCGGGCCGTGACGGCAAGTTGTGGCTGGCGGTGCTGGACCGCCCGTATGCCACCGCGCTGGCCGAAGGTCTGATCACCCTGGTGATCGAAGACGATGGCAGCCCCGCGCTGGCGCATTACGACCAGCGCTATCCGATCCGGGCGCAGACGCTGGAGGTGCCGGACAAAGCGGCACGCGCGCAGTGGCTGCGCGACTACAACGATGGCGCCAAGCGCGGCGATGGCCGCCTGCACAAGTTGATCGAACGCCAACCGTATCGCCTGAACTGGTGGCGCGTGGGCAACGACATGCTCAACTACCGCCGCTTCTTCGACATCACCTCGCTGGTGGCGTTGCGGGTGGAATTGCCGGCCGTGTTCGACGCAGTGCATGCGTTGCCGCTGCGGCTGGTGGCCGAAGGCCATCTGGATGGTCTGCGCATCGATCACGTGGACGGGCTCACCGATCCCACCGGGTATGTGCGCAAGCTGCGCAGCCGGCTGGATGCGGCCGGGCGTACGCGCGGGCTCAAGCCCGGCACGCTGGGGCTGTATCTGGAAAAGATCCTCGCCCCTGGCGAGCACCTACCGACCGACTGGCCCTGCGATGGCACCACCGGCTACGACTTCATGGACCAGGTCGGCGGCGTGCTGCACGACGCAGCCGGCTTCAAGCCGCTGGCGCGTGCCTGGCAGCGGGTGAGCGGACGCAGCGGCGATTTTGCGCAGGAAGAGCGCGCTGCACGCGACGAGATGCTGCGCGGCCCGCTGCAGACAGAATTCAATCGCGCGGTCGGTGCGCTGTCGGCCCTGGCGCGGCTGGACCCGCCCACGCGCGAGTTCAGCCCGCAGATGCTGGCGCGCGGTTTATGCGTGCTGCTGCGCTGGTTCCCGGTGTACCGCACCTACGCCGGTGCCAAGGGCATCGTCGGCAGCGAGGCAGAGCGGCTGCACGCCACCGCTGCGCAGGCGCGCGAGGGCATGCCCGAATCGATCGTGGCGGCCGTGGATGCGATCGAGCGCTGGCTGCTCGACGATAGCGGTGCCGACCGTGCGCAGATCGCGCTGCGACGCATCCTGCGCCGGCGCGTGGAGCAGCTGTCTGCGCCGCTCAATGCCAAGGCGGTGGAAGACACCGCGTTCTACCGGCATGGCGTGCTGCTCTCGCGTAACGAGGTGGGCAGCCATCCGACCCATTTCGCCAACGACGCCGCCGAGTTCCACGCGCAGAATGCCGAGCGTGCCAAGCATTACCCGCGCGCGCTGTTGGCCACCGCCACGCACGATCACAAGCGCGGCGAAGACCTGCGCATGCGGCTGGCGGTGCTGTCCGAACAGCCGCGGTGGTGGGTCGAGCAGAGCGCCCAGTTCGATGCCCTGGCCGAAGCGCTGGAATCGCCCGCGCTGGCCGGCGGCGACCAGCAGATGCTGTGGCAGACCCTGGTGGCCGCATGGCCGATCGGGTTGGGCGCCGACCAGGCCGAGCCGCTGGCCGAGTATGCCGAGCGCGTGGCGCAGTGGCTGCTCAAGGCGGTGCGCGAAGCCAAGCTGCATACCAGCTGGACCGACGGTTCGGCCGCCTACGAACAGGCCGTGCAGGCCACCGTGGAGCAGGTGCTGACCAGCCGCGCCGGGTTGCCGCTGCGCCGCGCCTTGTTGCGCGCCAGCAACCACATCGCCGCGGCCGGCGCGCGCAATGCGCTGGTGCAAACCACGCTGCGTCTGACCGTGCCTGGCGTGCCCGATCTGTACCAGGGCACCGAAGGCTGGGATCTGTCGCTGGTGGACCCGGACAACCGCCGCCCGGTCGATTACTCCCAGCGCCAGCAGTGGCTGGAGCAGGCGCGCGACTTCAACAGCCTGCTGCGCGGCTGGCGCGATGGCGCGGTCAAGGCGCGGCTCACCGCGCTGCTGTTGCAGCTGCGTGGCGAACATCCGGCGCTGTTTGCGAAGGGCGACTATCAGCCGTTGAACGTGGCGGTCAGTGGCGATGCGCAGGTGCTGGCATTCCGTCGTCAGTACCGTGGGCAGGCGCTGGTGGTCGCGGTGACCCGGTTGGGCGCCGGTGATCAACACGAGGGCGATCTGCCGTTGCTGGTGCCGCCGGCTACCTGGGGTCAGGCGTCGTTGGCATTGGCCGAGGGCACATACCGTAATGTGCTCGATGGCAGCACGCTGCAGCCGCAACGCGGCCGCGTGGCACTGTCCACGCTGTTTGCACGCTCGCCAGTGGCAGTGTTGTTGACCCCCAGTAATCGACATCGAGAGAAACGTACGCAATGAACGACATGGAACGGCAGGCGCGGCTTCGCCAGTTGGCACAGGAGATCTGGGAGGCCGAAGGCCGTCCCGATGGGCATGCGGACCGCCACTGGGCCATGGCCGAGCGGCTGGTGGATGCCGAAGAACGCGCCGCCGAGCAGGCCGCCGAGTCTGCGGCCACGCCCATCGCTGCACGCCAGTAACGTGGTCCCGGGCACCTTGCACGGGCGCCGTATGGCGCGCCGTGCGGGTGGACCCGCCAGTACCCGCAATCGCACACCGTCTTGAGTTCACCGTTCTAAGGAGTCACCGATGGCCACTCGCAAGTTCACCCAGCGCTCGCGCATCCGCGAAGGCCGTCCCAACCCGCTCGGCGCCACCTGGGATGGCCTGGGTGTCAATTTCGCGCTGTATTCGCGCAATGCCACCCGCGTGGAGCTGTGCCTGTTCGACGAGCGTGGCCGCGAGCAGGAGCGCATCGCACTGCCCGAATACACCGACGAGGTCTGGCACGGCTACCTGCCCGACGCCCGCCCCGGGCAGTTGTATGGCTACCGTGTGCACGGCCCTTATGCCCCCGACGCGGGGCATCGCTTCAACCACAACAAATTGCTGCTGGACCCCTACGCCAAGCAGATTGTCGGCGAACTCAAATGGGCGCCGCATCTGTTCGGTTACACCATCGGCCACCGCGACAAGGACCTGAGCTTCGATCGCCGTGACAGCGCGGCATTCATGCCCAAATCCGCGGTGATCGACCCGGCGTTCACCTGGGGCCAGGACCGCCCGCCGCAGACGCCCTGGAACCGCACGGTAATCTATGAAGCGCACGTGCGCGGCCTGAGCATGCTGCATCCCGCGGTGCCGCTGGACGAACGCGGTACCTTTTCGGCCTTGAAGACCGACGAGCTCATCGACCACATCAGCTCACTCGGTGTGACCGCGGTGGAACTGCTGCCGGTGCACGCCTTCGTCGACGATCAATACCTGCTGGAAAAAGGCCTGCGCAACTACTGGGGCTACAACACGCTGGGCTTCTTCGCGCCGCAGGCGCGTTACATGTCCACGCGCACCGTGGCCGAGTTCAAGCAGATGGTGGCACGCCTGCATCACGCCGGACTGGAGGTGCTGCTGGACGTGGTCTACAACCACACCGCCGAGGGCAACGAGCTCGGGCCCACGCTCTCGTTCAAGGGCATCGACAACGCCAGCTATTACCGCCTGGCCGACGATCGCCGCTTCTACATCAACGACACTGGCACCGGTAACACCTTCGACCTGACCAATGTCGGCGCGCTGCGCATGGTGATGGATTCGCTGCGGTACTGGGTGCAGGAAATGCACGTGGACGGCTTCCGCTTCGACCTGGCCAGCATCCTCGGCCGCGAACGCTATGGCTTTGATCCTTCGGGCAGCTTCCTGGACGCGGTGCGCCAGGACCCGGTGCTGAGCCAGACCAAGTTGATCGCCGAGCCGTGGGATATCGGCCCGGGCGGGTATCAGGTTGGCAATTTTCCGCCCGGCTGGGTGGAATGGAACGACAAATTCCGCGACAACGTGCGTGCGTTCTGGCGCGGCGACGGCGGCCAGCTGGCCGAGCTGGCCACGCGCCTCACCGGCTCTGCAGACCTGTTCAACCACAGCGGCCGCCGCCCGACCGCCTCGGTCAACTTCGTCACCGCGCACGACGGCTTCACCCTGCGGGATCTGGTGAGCTACGAAGGCAAGCACAACATGGCCAACGGCGAGGACGGCCGTGACGGCAGCGACCACAACATCTCCGCCAACTACGGCGTGGAAGGCGACACCAACGACCCGGCGATCAAGCAGCTGCGCCGGCAGCAGATGCGCAACCTGCTGGCCACCTTGCTGCTGTCGCAAGGCACGCCGATGCTGCTGGCCGGCGATGAGTTCGGGCACAGCCAGAACGGCAACAACAATGCGTATTGCCAGGACAACGAGTTGACCTGGATCGACTGGACCGCCGCCACCAAGGCCGCAGCGGCCGATCAGGCCGCCTTCGTGCGCCGCCTGATCCGCATCCGTCAGCGTTACCCGCTGCTGCATCGCGCACGCTTTTTCGACGGCAAATTCGACGAAGCGCTGGGTCTGAAGGATCTCACCTGGCTGGCGCCCAACGGTACCGAGATGGACGAAGCCGCCTGGCACGATCCCGAGGCACGCGCCCTGATGCTGCGCCTGGACGGCCGCTCGCCGACCACCGGCCTGCGCGAGATCGCCGCCAACGTCACCTTGCTGATGCTGATCAATGCCGCCTCCACCAGCGTGTCGTTCACCCTGCCGGCCATGCACGACGAACACTGGCGCGTGCTGGTCGACACCGCGCGTCACGGCGGCCGCGTGGTCGCGGGTGGCAGCGAATGGAAGGCGCCCGCCCATTCGCTCACCCTGCTGGCGGTGGAGCGCGATCGCGTGGTCAGCAGTGCACGCATCGTTTCCGAGGGTGCACGCTGATGGATGTGTTATTGGCGGGGGCAACCGGCCTGGTCGGCAAGCAGGTCCTGCAGCAATTGCTCGCCGATACGCGCTGCACTGGCGTGGTGGCGCTGACGCGGCGGCCGCTGACGCAGATCCATCCCAAGCTGCGCAACCAGGTGATCGACTTCGAACGCCTGGAGCACTGGACCGCCCCGCGCATGGAAGCGGCGATCTGCGCGCTGGGCAGCACCATGAAACAGGCCGGCTCGCGCGAGGCGTTCTACCGCATCGATCACGATTACCCGATGGCGCTGGCACGCGCGGCGTGCGCGCAGGGCACCTCGGTGTTCGTGCTGAATTCGGCGGCCGGTGCGGATGCGCACTCGCGCATCTTCTACAACCGCGTCAAGGGCGAACTGGAACGCGATCTGCGGACGATTGGCTTCCCGTCGCTGACCTTCGTCCGCCCGGGACTGATCGGCGGCGAGCGCGAAGAACGCCGCACCGGCGAACACCTTGGCGGCCTCGTGCTGGGTGCACTCGGCCCGCTCCTGCCACGCCGCTTCCGCATCAACCCGGCCGAGCGGATTGCTGCCGCGATGGTAGCTGCCGCGTTATCGCCAGCACGCGGCGAGCATCGTGTTGAGGCGGCGGAGTTGGTGTAGCAGCTGCGTTGATTGCCTGACTTGTGCAGGAGCGCGCTTGCGCGCGATGGGGCGTCATCGGGAACGCTTCATCGCGCGCAAGCGCGCTCCTACAGACCTATCGCGCTACCCGCTCACACCCCCAACGACTGCCCGCCATCCACTGCCAGCACTTGGCCGGTGATCCAGCGCGCCTGCGGCGAGGCAAGGAACAGTGCGGCGTCGGCAATGTGCTGTACCTGCCCGAATCCACCGAACGGGATGCTGTCGCGGATGCGCGCATAGAGCTCCGGTTCCTCGCGACTGCGCTTGTCCCATAGGCCATCCGGAAATTCGATCGAGCCCGGTGCGATGGCGTTGACGCGGATGCGCTCGCGCGCCAGCTCTGCGGCCAGCGTGGTGGTGTAGTAATTGAGCGCGGCCTTGGCGGTGGAATAGGCGATGGCACGTGGGGTAGGGCGTTGTGCGTTGATCGAGCTGATGTTGAGGATCACTGCTGCATCGCTGCTGCGCAAATACGGCAACGCGGCGCGATTGCAGCGCACCGCGGCCATCAGGTCGACATCCAGTCCGGCCTGCCAACTCGCATCGTCGTTGCCATGCCCGTAGCCGGAGGCGTTGTTGATCACCACGTCCAGGCCGCCCAGCGCCTGCGCGGCGGCATGCACATAGGCATCGATCTGGGTGGCGTCGGCCAGGTCGCAGGGCAGTGTGTGCACCGGCGCGCCATGCGCCGCCAGTGCGCTCGCAGCCTGTGCAAGGCCGGCGGCATTGCGTGCGCAGATCGAGACCTGCGCGCCGTGACGCACGAACGCCTCGGCGATCGCCAGGCCGATGCCACGGCTGCCGCCAGCGATCAGCACACGTTGCGGGCGAACAGCGGGAGTGGACATGACGAGCGCTCGGATCGGAAAGCTGCATTATCAGACAGCCGGGCGACACGGTCGCCTCATGCACGGTCAGCCAGCCACGCCCAACGACGCCCATCCGTCCTTGAACTGCACCAGCAAGTTCGCTACGACAGACGCGGCTGCCGTTGCGCAGCGCCGCAGCAAACAGCCGCATGCAGCCGCTGCCGACACCACCGCGTGCAGTGGCGGCCGCTGTCATATCGCTGCCATGTGCGATAGCCGTTGCCTGCACCACAAGCCTCATCACCGCTGGCGATGTGCTCATGCCGTTTCGGCCGCCCGCCGCTAACCAAACGTTTACACACTGGCGCCGCGCTGCGGGCACAACGTGCGGGTCATTCAGTGGGAGTTGCACATGGAAACCCATATCACCGTCATCGGGGCCGGCTTCTGCGGCACCGCGCTGGTCCGTGCACTGGCGCAGACGGCCGATGCGCAGGTACGCATCACCCTGGTGGGCGTGGCCGAGACCTTCGGCAGCGGCATTGCCTATGGCGCGGCGCGGCCGGAGCACCTGCTCAACGTGCGCGCCAAGGATCTGGGCATCGATGCACAGGCGCCCGGCGCCTTTGCCGACACCTTGCATCTGGGCGAGAGCGGGCGGCTGGAGTTCCTGCCGCGTCTTGCCTACGGCGACTACCTGCGCAGCGAGCTGGATGCGGCGGTGAGCGGCGCGCAGGCCTCGGTCATGCGGCTGTCGCAGGAGGCGGTGGCGGTGGAGCGCGTGCGCAAGGGCTTTCGCGTCTTCCTTGCCAATGGCGATGCGTTCCAGAGCGACCGCGTGGTGCTGGCGGTGGGCGCGTTGCAGCCGCAGGCGCTGGCGGGCATCGGCCCGCGCCTGAGCGTGCACCCGCGCTACATCGGCTGGCCGTGGCAGGGCGATGCGTTGTCGCGGCTGGCGCCCGACGACGACGTGCTGATCGTGGGTACCGGGCTGACCATGGTGGATGTGGCCCTGACCCTGCATACGCGCGGACACCGCGGGCGCATGCTGGCGATTTCGCGGCGTGGGCTGGCACCGCAGGCGCATCTGCGCCAGCCCGGCGCAGCGCTGGAGTTGCCGCCGCATCTGCAACGTGCGCTCAAGGATGCCGACCTGCGTGGCCTGCTGCGCGGGGTGCGCCAGCTGAGTGCGGTGGTCGACGACTGGCGTCGCGTGGTGGATGCCTTGCGCCCGCATCTGCAACCGCTGTGGCAGCGGCTGGACCTTGCCCAGCGTGCGCGCTTTCTGCGGCATCTGCGCCCGTATTGGGAAGTGGCGCGGCATCGGGTGGCACCGGGTGCGGCCGAACAGTTGGCGCAGCTGCAGGCATCCGGACAGCTGCAGGTAGTGGCAGCGCGGCTGCTGCGCGCACGTTGGGTGCCGGACGGGGTGGAAGCGGTGATCCGCCCGCGCGGCGCTGCCGATGCACAGACGGGCCATTACGACGCGGTGATTCGCGCCACGGGTCTGGATACCGATATCGACCGCACCAGCGACCCGTTGATCGCCGGCATGCGCGAAGCCGGTCTGTTACGTGCCGATCCGTTGGGTCTTGGGGTGGACACCGATGCGCAGCTGCGCGCGCGCGATGGCGCCGGGCAGATCGTGCCGGGGCTGTATTGCGTGGGTCCGCTGCTGCGTGGGCGTTACTGGGAAATCACCGCCGTCCCCGAATTGCGTGTGGCCACGCGCGCGCTCGCCGAGCGCTTGTTGCTGGGGGCAACACCGGCGTTACAGCCGGAACCGGAACAGGTGCCGCGCGAGGTCAATGCGCGGTTGTAGGGGCGTGCCGGGCCTTCTTTCCTTGGCTCAGCAGCCATGACAGACCATGGCGAGTGCTGGCCGGGTGGTGCGGACGGCGCGCCGACGCCCGGCAGCGCTGCGCCTGGCAGCAGCGCTCCCGCAAGTCTTGCGTGGGCTGTGTCCGCGGCCCGTGTCGATCCGGGGATGCAGCGGTGATCACCCGCTTGCCCGGCCTGTTCTTGCCGATCCGCCGGGGCACAACGCCGTCAGTGACGCCGCGCCGCGGCATGCTCGCGTGGGGAGAAGTCAGAACAGCCTCTGCGCAGGAAGGCATAACCAAACTGTGCGCCGTGCCCGCGCGTTGTCGCGCAGCGCAAACATGCCGCGCAATGCGTAGCGCGGCGGGCGGCGGCGGGCGCGCCTGGCGCATGGTGTCCGCCCTGGGCTGACCAACGTTCAGGGCGCTTGATTCCCTCCTCTGCCTGGAGTTCGCCATGTCCCGCCTTATCCCCGCTGTGGTTGCCGCTGTACTGTGCGCCAGTGCATTGCCTGCATTGGCCAGCGAATCGTTGAAGACGCGAGCCGACGTCATTGCCGCATTGGAATCCGGTTACGACGTCAGCCTGACCACCGATCTCGGTCGCTGCACACCCGAGCAAGGCACGCCGATCAGCAAGACCCGCGGTGGCCGCCATATCGATGCCTATCGCATCACCGACGATGGCACCGCGGCATTTTCGGGGTCGCATTTCACCGTGGCCAACGATGGCAAGCCGATCCAGCAGTTCATGCGTTACCAGCTGCGCCCGGATGGCAGCGTGCGTTTCACCACCTACATGTACGACCTGCCGGCATTGCAGCAGCGCGGGCCGATGCTGGCGTATCAATGCGCAATCAATGAGGGCATTCGGTTTCATGCCGATTGATTGCGGTCAACGCGTAACGCGCTACGTGCGTTGGACGCTCGGAGTTGTGCATCGCAGTTGCGCGCTTCGATGTTGTACGTTCGGATTTGCGATGGTTTAGCGAGACGTGGCATGGCGACGTCTCGTGGGGTAATGAAAAGGTGCGCAAGCAATCCAGGCTTCGCACGTACCCTCATCCGCCCCTGCGGGGCGCCTTCTCCTCCATGAAGGAGGACAATGTCCCGGCGGGAGAATGGATGTCTTTTCACTGTGCGGCGCAGTGCGCGCGGCCGTAGCCCCTCTCCTGCGGGAGAGGGGTTGTGGTGAGGGTACGGGGCGAAGCCACACGCGCTCTGCCGCTATTGCTCCTGCCGCTGCACCGCAACCGCCTCATTGCCTCCGGTCTGCCAGCCACCACCCAATGCCCTGAACGTCGCCACCGCACTGCGCGCAGCTTCGGTGCGTGCCTGCACCTGCGCATCGGACGCGCGCAGCAGGCTGTCGTCGGCGTTGAGCACTTCGATCAGGCTGACGGTGCCTTTTTCGTAGGCCAGCGCCGAGGCGCCACGCGCCTTGCCCAACGCCTCCACGCCCTGCGTCAGCACGTTGGCCTGCTGCTCGCGTTTGACCAGCGCGGTGAAGGCGTTTTCCACATCTTCGGTGGCGCGCAGGACAGCCAGGCGGTACGCAGCCAGTTGCTCGGCTTCCTGGCCCTTGGCCTGCGCGATCTGCGCGTTGATGCGGCCGAAATCGAACAGCCGCCAACGCAGCCCCAGCACGCCGGACGACTGCGCGGCATCGCCGGTGAACAGATTGCCGCCGGAGATGGCGGTGGCGCTGCCGAGCAGGCCGCTCAGCGAGAACTTGGGGTAGTACTCGGCCATCGCCACGCCGATGCGCGCATTGGCCGCGGCCAGCCGGCGCTCGGCCACGATCAGGTCGGGACGGCGGCGCAGCAGATCGGCCGGCGTGCCGCTGTCGGCGATCTGCGGCGCAGCCGGGATGGGCTTGCTGGCCGCCAGCTCCGCGCGGTGGGTGCCGGGCGCCACGCCCAGCATCACATCCAGCGCGTTCATGGCCGCCACCAGCCCGGCCTCCAGCCCGGGCACCGTGGCCTGGGCCTGGGCCAGTGCACCCTGGGCCTGCTGCAGTTGCAGTTCGGCCGCCAGGCCCTTGCCGTGCAGCAGTGTCACCATCGACACCAGGCCCTGCTGGGTGGCGACCTGGCGTTGGGCCACGTCCAGCCGCGCCTGCAGGCCGCGGATGCTGATGTAGATGTCGGCGGTCTGCGCGGCGACCGCCAGGCGCGTGGCTGCCGCGCCGGCGTCGGTGGCCTGGTAGTCGGCCAGCGCGGCCTGGCGCCCGCGGCGCAGGCCGCCGAACAGATCCAGCTCCCAGCTGGCGCCCAGATTGGCCTCGTAGATACTCGCGTAGCGATCGAAGTTGGGAAGGCTGTTCAGCACCTGGCCCTGCGGCGTCTCCAGCGACTGGTAGGCGCGCGTCGCGCTGCCGTTGATGTTGCCGGAAGGCAGCAGCGCCGCGGTGGCGGCGGTCAGCCCGGCACGGGCCTGGGTCACCCGCGCGGTGGCCTGCGCCAGGTCCAGGTTCTGCGCCAGTGCGGCGGTGACGTAGCGGCTCAGGTCCGGGTCGTTGAAGCCGACCCACCAGCTGTCCAGATCGGCCTGTGCGCTGGCCTGGCGTTCAGCCACGGCGGCCTGACCGAGATAGTGCTCGGGCAGGGGAGCATCCGGACGAGCGTAGTTGGGGCCCACCGCACAGCCTGCGGCGAGGCTGGCGGCGATAAGCGCTGCAAGGGTGCGGAGTGACGGCATGACGGGACCAGAGTGACGGGACGGTGAGTGACTGTAATACGAAATGGTCACTTTTGTAAGTCGGGGGCGACAGCGCTAAGCTGTCGAAATGAACAAAGCATCCAGTTACCCAGTTTCCGGCCGTGGCCCGGTCGATCACGACGTGCGCGACCAGATCGTCGTCGCCGCCACCGACCATTTCAGCCGCTATGGCTATGAAAAGACCTCTGTCTCGGACCTGGCCAAGGCGATCGGGTTCTCCAAGGCCTACATCTACAAGTTCTTCGAGTCCAAGCAGGCCATCGGCGAGTCGATCTGCTCCAATTGTCTGCGTGAGATCGAGTCTGAAGTCTGCGCAGCGATACACGATACCGAACAGCCAGCCGAACAAATTCGTCGTCTTTTCAAGGTAATTACCGCAGCGAGTCTTAGGCTATGCAGCGATGACCGTAAGCTCTATGAAATTGCTGCATCGGCGGCAACCGAGCGCTGGAAATCGGTGATTGCTTACGAAGTTCGTATACAAAATTTGGTACGTGAAGTCTTGGAGCGGGGCCGGCAAAGCGGCGATTTTGAGAGGAAGACTCCTTTGGACGAAGCTACCCGAGCCATTTACGCGGTGCTGCGCCCTTACATGAACCCTGCTCTCCTGCAATACAGGATGGGAGAGGTCGAAGAGATGCCGATGCTGCTGTCGGGTCTGGTGCTGCGCAGCCTGTCGCCATAAATTGCGCTGTGACTATTGACTGATTTGGTCACAAGTCCCAGGATGCGAGCCTTCATCAGATCGCTTCGGGATTCCCATGCTTCGGCGCCGCCTCGTTACCTCCACCGTCCTGTGTGTCCTGCCGCTGGCACTGAGTGCCTGCGGCGGAAAGGCACAGCCTGATCCACGTACTGCCACGCCGCTGGTCCGGGTGGCCACGGTGGGCGACGCCAGCAGTGCGGCGCGCAGCTTTTCCGGCACCGTCGCGGCGCGGGTCCAGAGCGACCTGGGCTTCCGGGTAGCGGGCAAGGTGTCCGAACGGCTGGTCGATGCCGGCCAGAGCGTCAAGCGCGGGCAGCCGTTGATGCGCATCGACCCGGTGGATCTGCAGCTGGCTGCCCGTGCGCAGCAGGACGCGGTCGCCGCCGCGCGTGCCCGCGCCCAGCAGGCCATCGACGACGAGGCCCGCTACCGCGACCTGCGCGGCACCGGTGCCATCTCGGCCTCGGCCTACGACCAGATCAAGGCCGCTGCCGATGCGGCCAAGGCGCAGCTGAGCGCCGCCCAGGCCCAGGCCGACGTGGCGCGCAACGCCAACCGTTACTCCGACCTGCTTGCCGATGCCGATGGCGTGGTGATGGAGACCCTGGTCGAGCCGGGCCAGGTGGTCGCGGCCGGGCAGCCGGTGGTGCGACTGGCGCATGCCGGCCCGCGCGAGGCGGTGATCCAGCTGCCGGAAACCCTGCGCCCGCAGGTCGGCTCGGTGGCCCAGGCCACGCTGTTCGGCAATGCCGCCGTCAGTGTGCCGGCCACCTTGCGCCAGCTGTCCGAGAGTGCCGACCGGCTCACGCGCACCTTCGAGGCACGCTACGTGCTCGACGGCGCGCTGGCGCAGGCGCCGCTTGGCACCACGGTCAGCGTGCGCGTTCCCGGCACCACCACGGCCGGCACCCAGTCTGGCCTGCAGGTGCCGCTGGCCGCGCTGTTCGATGCCGGCAAGGGGCCGGGCGTGTGGGTGATTGCCGGCAACCCGACCAAGGTGAGCTGGCGGCCGGTGACGGTGCTGGGGCTGGACGATGACCATGCCAATGTCGCCGGCACGCTGGCGCGCGGCGAGCGCATCGTGGCGTTGGGTGCACACCTGCTGCGCGACGGTGCGCAGGTACGCATCGCCGGTGCCAGCGCTGCCGGCAGCACTGCCGCCACCGCTGGCAACACCGCCAAGGCGGCAGGAGCACAGCCGTGAGCGAGGGCCGGTTCAATCTCTCGGCGCTCGCCGTGCGCGAGCGCTCCATCACGCTGTTTCTGATCTTCCTGATTTCGCTGGCCGGTTTGGTGGCGTTTCTCAAGCTCGGGCGCGCCGAAGACCCGGCATTCACCATCAAGGTGATGACGATCGTGACCGCCTGGCCGGGCGCCACGCCGCAGGAAATGCAGGACCAGGTGGCCGAAAAACTCGAAAAGCGCATGCAGGAATTGCGCTGGTACGACCGTACCGAAACCTACACGCGCCCCGGTCTTGCGTTCACGACGCTGACCTTGATGGACAGCACCCCGCCCGGTGAGGTGCAGGAGCAGTTCTACCAGGCGCGCAAGAAAGCCGGCGATGAAGTGGCCAACCTGCCGGCCGGGGTGATCGGGCCGCTGATCAACGACGAATATGCCGACGTCACCTTTGCGCTGTTCGCGCTCAAGGCCAAGGGTGAGCCGCAGCGGTTGCTGGCACGCGATGCCGAGACCCTGCGCCAGCGCATCCTGCACGTGCCGGGCGTCAAGAAGGTCAACATCATCGGCGAGCAGCCCGAGCGCATTTTTGTCGAGTTCTCGCATGAGCGCCTGGCCACGCTGGGCGTCAGTCCGCAGGACGTATTTGCCGCACTCAACGCACAGAACGCCTTGAATGCCGCCGGGTCGGTGGAAACGCGCGGGCCGCAGGTGTTCATTCGCCTGGATGGCGCGCTCGACAGCCTGCAGAAGATCCGCGACACCCCGTTGGTGGTGCAGGGCCGCACGCTGAAACTGTCCGATATCGCCACCGTCAAACGCGGCTACGAAGATCCGTCGACCTTCATGATCCGCAGTGGCGGCGAACCGGCGTTGCTGCTGGGCATCATCATGCGCGATGGCTGGAACGGCCTGGATCTGGGCAAATCGCTGGACAGCGAAGTCAGCGCAATCAATGCCGAGCTGCCGCTGGGCATGAGTCTGAGCAAGGTCACCGACCAGGCGGTCAACATCGACGCGTCGGTCGGCGAGTTCATGACCAAGTTCTTCGTCGCGCTGCTGGTGGTGATGCTGGTGTGCTTCGTCAGCATGGGCTGGCGCGTGGGCATCGTGGTGGCGGCAGCCGTGCCGCTGACGCTGGCAGCGGTGTTCGTGGTGATGCTGGCCACCGGCAAGAATTTCGACCGCATCACGCTGGGCTCGCTGATCCTGGCGCTGGGCTTGCTGGTGGACGACGCCATCATCGCGATCGAGATGATGGTGGTGAAGATGGAAGAAGGCTATGGCCGCGTCGCCGCATCGGCGTACGCGTGGAGCCACACCGCTGCGCCGATGTTGTCCGGCACCCTGGTCACGGCAGTCGGCTTCATGCCGAACGGGTTTGCTGCCTCCACGGCCGGCGAATACACCAGCAACATGTTCTGGATCGTGGGTATCGCGTTGATCGTGTCGTGGGTGGTGGCGGTGGTGTTCACGCCCTATCTGGGGGTGAAGATGCTGCCCGACCTGAAAAAGGTCGAAGGCGGCCACGCGGCGATGTACGACACGCCGCGCTACAACCGCTTTCGCGATGCGCTGGGCCGCGTGATTGCGCGCAAGTGGCTGGTGGCCGGTTCAGTGGTGGGACTGTTCGTGCTGGCGATCGTCGGCATGGGCATCGTCAAGAAGCAGTTCTTCCCGATCTCCGACCGCCCCGAAGTGCTGGTGGAAGTGCAGCTGCCGTACGGCACCTCGATCACCCAGACCAGTGCGGCGGCCGCCAAGGTGGAAGCCTGGCTGTCCAGGCAGAAGGAAGCGAAGATCGTGACCGCGTACATCGGTCAGGGTGCGCCGCGCTTCTTCCTGGCGATGGGCCCGGAACTGCCGGACCCCTCGTTCGCCAAGATCGTGGTGCGTACCGACGACCAGCACGAGCGCGATGCGCTGAAGCTGCGCTTGCGTGAGGCGATCGCGCAAGGCCTGGCACCGGAAGCGCGCGTGCGCGTGACGCAACTGACCTTCGGCCCGTACTCGCAGTTTCCGGTGGCCTACCGGGTGAGCGGTCCCGACCCGCAGGTGCTGCGTGGCATCGCTGCACAGGTCAAGCAGGTCATGCAGGACAGCCCAATGCTGCGCACCGTCAATACCGACTGGGGCGTGCGCACACCGACGCTGCATTTCAGCCTGGACCAGGACCGCCTGCAGGCAGTGGGCTTGACCTCGACCGCGGTTGCCCAGCAGTTGCAGTTCCTGCTGACCGGCGTGCCGATCACGCTGGTGCGCGAGGATATCCGCAGCGTGCAGGTGGTGGCGCGTTCGGCCGGCGACACGCGCTTCGATCCGGCCCGCATCGCCGACTTCACCCTGGCCGGTGGCAATGGCCAACGCGTGCCGCTGTCGCAGGTGGGCAAGGTGGATGTGCGCATGGAAGAGCCGGTCATGCGTCGCCGTGATCGGGTGCCAACGATCACCGTGGGTGGCGATGTCGACGACCAGTTGCAGCCGCCGGATGTCTCGGCAGCGATCACCAAGCAGCTGCAGCCGATCATCGACAAGCTACCCGGTGGATATCAGATCAAGGAGGCTGGCTCCATCGAGGAATCCGGCAAGGCAACCACCGCCATGCTGCCGTTGTTCCCGATCATGCTGGCGGCCACCTTGCTCATCATCATCCTGCAGGTGCGCTCGATCTCGGCGATGGTGATGGTGTTCCTGACCAGCCCGCTCGGCCTGATCGGCGTGGTGCCGACCTTGATCCTGTTCCAGCAGCCGTTCGGCATCAACGCACTGGTCGGGTTGATTGCGCTGTCGGGCATCCTGATGCGCAACACGCTGATCCTGATCGGGCAGATCCATCACAACGAAGCCGAAGGACTGGACCCGTTCCATGCCTTGGTGGAAGCCACCGTGCAGCGTGCGCGGCCGGTGATCCTGACCGCGCTGGCCGCGATCCTGGCGTTCATCCCGCTCACCCATTCGGTGTTCTGGGGCACGTTGGCGTACACGCTGATCGGCGGCACCCTGGCCGGCACCATCCTGACCCTGGTGTTCCTGCCGGCGATGTATTCGATCTGGTTCAAGATCCGGCCCGACACCACCGGGAGTAAGCCTGCGGTGGCACAGCACGCGTAAGGCGCCGGGCGGCGGCAGCGGTGCTGCCGTCGCCCAGGTGTGTGGTCCTTGCATCTCTTTCGAACCGCGGCGCCCGCGTCGGCCTTGCTGCGTAAGCGCACGCTGCTCTCCTTTTCATTCGAGGAACCTGCAATGCAACAACAGACTGTGGTGCTGATCACCGGCGTCTCGTCCGGGATCGGGCGCGTGGCCGCCGCGCGTTTCGCCGCGCGTAGCTGCATCGTCTACGGCACGGTGCGCAATCGCGCTGGCGCAACACCGCTGCCGAACGTGGAGCTGGTCGAGATGGATATCCGCGATGCAGCGTCCATCAAACGGGTCGTCGATGGCATCGTCGGGCACAGCGGCCGCATCGATGTGCTGGTCAACAATGCCGGCGCCAACCTGGTCGGCGCGGTGGAGGAAACCAGTGTCGAAGAGGCCGCCGCACTGCTGGACACCAATGTGCTGGGCATCTTGCGCACCCTCCAGGCGGTGCTGCCGCACATGCGTGCACAACGCGCGGGACGCATCGTCAATGTCAGCTCGGTACTGGGGTTTCTGCCGGCGCCGTACATGGGCGTGTACGCCGCCTCCAAGCACGCGGTGGAAGGGCTGTCCGAATCGCTGGACCATGAGCTGCGCCAGTTCGGTATCCGGGTGACATTGGTGGAGCCGGCGTATACCAAGACGAGCCTGGGCAGCAATTCGCCAGTGGCGCAGACCCCGATTGCCGAGTACGACCGCGAACGTGGCGTGGTCAGCCGTGCGGTCACCGGCCATATCGACAACGCACCGGAACCGCAGGACGTGGCCAGCACCGTGGTGGACGCCGCGCTGGGTGCATGGCGCATGCGTCGCACGCCCCCCGGGCAGGCATCGCTGCTGCGCAAGCTGCGCCGCTTCATGCCCGCCGGTGCGGTGGATGGCAGCCTGCGCAAGCAGCTGGGTCTGCGCTGACGCGTGGCGGCCGCGTTGTGCCAGCCACTGCATGCATCGTGACGCCCGCCGAGTGCAGCGCCGGCGCGGAGGCGGTCTACAACCAACCGCTGGATCTGGCCGCGGCACGCCGCTACTGGCGCACGCTGTCCGAGGCGCTGCGGCGCCAGTCGCGTGCGCCGGACGAGGTGACCGTATTCTCCTCCGTGGTCACCTCGCTGGCGTCCAGCGAGCGTGAGGCGCTCGACCGTCGCGCTGCACTGGACGCGTTGGGCAACCCGCAGGCACGCCTGCGCCAGCTCGCGGCGATGCTCGGGGTGGAGGCCGGGCAGCTCGACCCCGACCGGCCGATCCCCGTGCAGAGGCTGCCGCAGCCGGTTCCCGCCAGCGCCGATCCGCGTGCGCAACGCGCCTACGCGCTGGCCCTGCAGGGGTGGTCGCTGCACGACATCCTTGCGCATGGCGTACTCGGCCATCACCCCGTCGCCATCGGCACGCCCGAGCAGGTTGCCGACTTCCTGGAAGCCTGGTTTCGCGCCGACATCGGCGGCGGGTTCACCATTCTCCCGGACGCGGGCCTGGGTGCCCTGACCGATTTCGTGGAGCAGGTAGTGCCGATCCTGCAGGCGCGTGGCCTGTTTCGTCAGCGCTATACCGGGCAGACCTTGCGTGACCATCTCGGCCTGCCGTACCGCAATGGTCCGGTGCCGGGCTGAGCCCCATCTATCGGCGATCGCAGGGTGCCGGCCAGGTTGGCGGTGGTGAGGGCGCGCCGGCACCGCCGCGCCCCGATTCACCCAGACCGGCCACGTGGCCTCACAATAGGCGGCCAGTTCCCAACCGATGTCGCCATGCGCAAGACCTACCAGCTCAACCTTGAAGGCAAGAACCGCGATCGTCTGCTGGAGTCCAGCAAGCACGATATCCGCAAGTACATCCGTCGCGAGCGCCGCAAGGAGTTGCCGGAAGGTGCGGACTACTGGGACTTCGACATGCGCTTTGGCGTGGACGAAGCCAGTGCGCAGCCGCTGCCGCCGGCAGAGCTGATCCGCGCGATCAACACGCTCACCAGCGAAGGTGGCGACCAGTTCTTCGTGGAAATCCTGCGCAAGCCCGCCAAGCGCACCCCGCGCACCGACGGCGATGCGCTGGCCGGCGGCGAGCTGGATTTCGAGCAGGACTGAGCGCCGCTCATGACGACTGCGCCGCCGCCATGACGGCGCGGCCGGTGCACTGGACCGGCATCCAGCACGCGTGCACCGCAGTGCCCTTGCACCGTCCACACCTACGCTGTCGGCTGCTGTCAGGCGCTTGAAGCGCGGCTTTCATCGCGGTTGCGCAGCGGCCGGGCAGGCGATGCTGCAGGCCGGGAAACGGCTGCACTCTGCAGGCGCTGAGGTTGCGCTGCGGCGTCCGTAGCAGACGGATGCGGCTCGCCAGGTTGTACGCCAGCTGCGTCGCGCTCCGCACAAGGCGGCATTTGTCGCCATGGGGTTAGCGGCGAACCGGACCTGCGCGGCTGTACTGCGACAACGGGGTCTTGCTACCGCGCGTCGCCCGCGGACCGAAGCGCCTGCGCAACGCGATGTACCGGGCTGCTGGCGCGTCAGTCCGGTTTGCTCGCAGCCTGCGCAGCCGCGCGCAGCTTGTCCTTCTTGCTGGGCCGCTTGCCCTTGATGCCGCCGTTGTCGTCGGCTGCGCGGATGGGCGAGCCCGCAGCGGGCGCGTCGCCGGGCGTCGGTTCGAAGCCGGGGACGATCTCGGGGGCGACACGCAGCGCCTGGCGTTTTTCGATCAGCCGCCATTGCTGGGCGTTGTCGGCGGTGACGAAGCTGATTGCCACGCCGCTGGCGCCGGCGCGTGCGGTGCGCCCGATGCGGTGGGTGTAGTCGACGGTGGAGCGGGGCAGGTCGTAATTGAGCACCGCCGGCAGCGCGTCGATGTCGATGCCGCGCCCGGCCAGATCGGTGGCCACCAGCACTTGCACCTCGTGCTGCTTGAACGCGCGCAGCGTGCGCTCGCGGCGGCCCTGGCTCAGGTCGCCATGCAGCGGCTGGGCCGTGATGCCGGCCTTGCCCAGTTTTTCGGCAACCTTCTCGGCGGTGTGGCGGCTGGCGACGAACACCAGCAGCTGCGGCCAGCCCGCGTCGAGCAGCAGTTGCCGTAGCAGCTGCGTGCGTTGGCCGGCATCCACCGCGATCGCGCGCTGTGCGATTGCCGGTGCCTGCTCCGGCGTGGCCTCGATGGTGATGCGCAGCGGGTCGCGCAGGCGGCGTTTTGCCAGCGCGGCGATGGCCGGCGGATAGGTGGCCGAAAACAGCACGCTCTGCCGCTGCGCCGGCAGCAACGCCAGGATGCGATCGAGCTCGGCGCCGAAGCCCAGCTCCAGCAGGCGGTCGGCTTCGTCCAGCACCAGCGTGGCCACCTCGCTCAGGTGCAGCGCGTTGTGATCGACCAGATCCAGCAGCCGGCCGGGCGTGGCCACCACGATGTCGGCGCCACCGCGCAACGCCAGCAACTGCGGATTGATCGAACTGCCGCCGGTGGCGAGCACCGTCTTCAGGCGCCGCGGCAGATGCGCAGCCAGCTGGCGCAGCGTGTCGTCCACCTGCGCGGCGAGCTCGCGGGTGGGCACCAGCACCAGCGCGCCGAGCACGCGTGGCGCGGTCTCCGGTGCCAGCACGCGTTGCTGCAGCAGCGGCAACGCATAGGCCAGGGTCTTGCCCGAACCGGTCTGCGCCATCGCAATCAGATCGCGTCCGGCCAGCATCGGTCCGATGGCCTGTTGCTGGATCGGTGTGGGTGTGCGCACGCCGGCCTTGGCCAGCGCGGTATCGAAGAACGGCTGCAGCTGCGGCGACAGCGAGAGATTGGAAAATGACATGCGCCGATTATCCAGGCATTGCACTGCAATCGCTCGGTCGCACCTCAATCGGGGTTTCCGGCGACACTGCGTCGGTCGGCAGCGGCCTTGCCGCCAGGCCGCAGATCAGCGGCTCCACAACCCTGCCGCGCGACAATCCAGGCGCGCAACCGCCGAAGCGTTGGCGTGCGGAGGGCAGCCGCCAGGCCGGCCGCGCCCATCCAGCGATGGGCGAGGCCAGTTGCCCGCTGCGCCTCAGCTGGCCAGCGCCAGATCGTCCAGCATCGCCCGCAGGAAGCGCGCCGCTTCGCCGCCGGTGGCGGCGCGGTGATCGAAGGTCAGTGACAGCGGCATGACCTTGTGGGTTTCCACCCCGCCCATGACCGGGGTGAGCTGATAGCGCGCACGGCCGGCAGCCACGATCGCCACGCACGGCGGCACCACCACCGGTGTGGCGTAGCGGCCGGCGAACATGCCGAAGTTGGACAGCGAGATGGTGTAACCGCTCAGTTCGGAGGCAGAGATGCTGCGGCTTTCCACCTGCTGGCGCAGGCGGTTGACGCCCTCGCGGATGCCGTGCGCATCCAGCATGTCGGCGTTGCGCAGCGCGGGCACGAACAGGCCTTCCTCGGTGTCCACCGCGATGCCGACATCGACCTGATGGTGCAGGGTGCGGCTGAGTGCATCGCCATCGAACCAGGCGTTGAGCGCGGGCACTGCCTGGCACGCGCGCACGATGGCGCGCACCAGGCGCACGGTGACGTCGTTACCGGGCTGCCAGGCATGCAGGTCGGCGTCGTCGTTGAGCGTGGTCGGCACCACCTTGCTGTGCGCATCGGCCATCACGCGTGCCATGTTGCGGCGCACGCCCTTGAGCTGTTCGGGCTGGCCCTTGGCGCTGATGCCGGGTGATTGGGTGCGCATCGGCTTGCCGCTGGCTGAGAGCGGCGAGCGGGTAGAGCTGCCCTCATCCGCCCTGCGGGCACCTTCTCCCGCAGGCGGGAGAAGGGTCGCCGTTCTGCTGTCGGCAGCGATCGCAGCGGCTCTCCCACCGTCACCCATCGAACCGCCTCTGCCACCGTCACCGATCGGACCATCTCTCTCGTCGTCACCGATCGAACCATATCTCCCAACGCCACCGATCGGACCACCCCTCCCACCGTCACCGATTGCACCACCTCTCCCGCTTGCGGGAGAGGTCGGCGCGCCATGCGCGCCGGGTGAGGGCTGCGCGGCGCCGGCGGCGGCTGCCTGCTTCACATCTGCCAGCGTGACCGTGCCGTCCGGTCCGGTGGCGCGCACCTGCGCCAGATCCACGCGCAGCTTGCGCGCCAGCGCCCGCACCACCGGCATCGCGCGCACGCCGCCGACGGCGATGGCCTGCTCGCTCTGCACGGTGTCGGAGCTTTGCATCGCGCCCACCACGGTACCGGCGTCGTCGCGCTGCCCGGTGCCGGCATCGGCATCGGCAATTTCGCCGCCGTCATCGGAGGCCACCACGCGCTCGGTGGAGCCGGCCGCGCTCTGGCCGGTGCTCGGTGTCGTGGCCTGGGCGGCGGCGTGACCATGCCCGTGGCCGGTGTCCTGGCCATCGGCACGCTGCGGCTGCGAGGCATCCAGCGCAAACTGCGCCAGCATGGAACCGGTCACGATCACATCGCCGGCCGCGCCGGCCAGCTTGACCACGGTGCCGGAGAACGGCGAGGGCACGTCGACCACCGCCTTGGCGGTTTCCATCGACACCAGTGGATCGTCCAGGCGCACGCTGTCGCCCTCCTTGACGAACCACTCGACGATGGTGGCATCCGGCAGGCCTTCGCCCAGGTCCGGCAGATGAAACGTCTTGCTTTCGCTCATGGCAGATTCTCTTGCGCCGCAGGCACGTGCGGCGTGGTGTCGTCGAGGAGTTCCAGGTCGGCCGCCGGCAGCCAGCCCTGCGCGCCATCGGCACGCTCGGACCACCACCAGCCACCATGTTCGTGGTGCAGCAACACGTCCTCGCCGGTGTCGGCAATGAGTTCGCGTGCGTCGTAATCGCGCAGCGCTTCGGCCATGCCGTCGCCCAACGGGCGCAGCCAGGCCAGCGGCGCCCAGCCGGCACGGCCGTCGCCGGTGGTGACCCAGGCGAACGCCGGCCATTCTTCATCGCGTACACCCACGCTGACCCGCTGGCCGGCCTGGAAGCGGACCGGGTTGGCGTAGGCGGCGCGGTGCGTGCAGAGCAGACGGGCGCGCATGTCAGCCGGCAGCCACGGCGCGCCGTGCGGCAGTGACGATGCGCTCCACGCTGGGCAGGTACTTCATTTCCAGCCGGAACAGCGGGATATGCGTGTCGTAGCCGGTGACGCGTTCGACCGGCGCGCGCAGGTCGTACATGGATTTTTCCGCCAGCTGCGCGGCGATTTCCGCACCGAAGCCGGCGGTGCGCGGAGCTTCCTGCACGATCACGCAGCGGCCGGTCTTTGCCACCGATTCGGCGATGGTGTCGAAGTCCAGCGGGCGCAGCGTGGCCACGTCGATCACTTCGGCACTGATGCCTTCGCCGGCGAGTGCGTCGGCCGCTTCCAGCGCTTCCTTGACCTGCGCGCCCCAGGTGACCAGGGTGACATCGGTGCCGTCGCGCAGCACGAAGCACACATCCAGCGGCAACGCCTCGCCGTCGTTGGCCACCACTTCCTTGTACTGGCGGTAGATGCGCTTGGGCTCCATGTAGATCACCGGGTCCGGGTCATGGATGGCGGCCAGCAACAGGCCGTAGGCACGCTGCGGCGAGGATGGCAACACCACGCGCAAACCGGGCACGTTGGTGAAGATGGCCTCGTTGGCTTCGCTGTGGTGCTCCGGTGCGCGGATGCCGCCGCCCCACGGCACGCGCAACACCATCGGGCAATGCAGACGGCCACGGGTGCGGTTGCGCAGGCGCGCGGCGTGGCAGATCAGGTGATCGACCATGGGATACACGAAGCCATCGAACTGCGCTTCCGCCACCGGCTTCATGCCCTGCGCGGCCAGGCCCACGCTCAGGCCGGCGATGGTGGTTTCGTCCAGCGGCGTGTCCAGCACGCGTTCGCTGCCGAAGCGCTGCTGCAGGCCGGCAGTGGCGCGGAACACGCCGCCGTTGACGCCGACATCCTCGCCCAGCACCAGCACCGCGGGGTCGTGTTCCAGCTCCCAGGCCAGCGCCTGGGTGATGGCTTCGATCAGGGTGATGGGCGAACTCATGGCAATCTCTCCGCGCGTTGCAGCGGCGTTGTAAGGGGCACTGGCGTGCTGCGACGTGTCGGCGGGCACATGCTTGAGCTCATCCATGACGCGTCTCCAGGGCCATCACCTCGGCGCGCTGTGCCAGCAACGCGGCCGGCGGGTCGCCATAGAGGTAATCGAACATCGCCTCCACCGGTTGCACCGGCGTGTTGAGGTACGCATTGACCTCTTCGTCAATGCGCGCGCCGCATTCGGCTTTCCACGCGTCTTCCTGCGCCTGGTCCCACAGGCCCTGCGCGGTGAGATAGCGGCGCAGGCGCAGCAGCGGCTCGCGGGTCCAGGCCTGTTTGACTTCGTCTTCGCCACGATAGCGGCGCGCGTCGTCGGCCGTGGTGTGATCGGTGAGGCGGTAGGTCATGAACTCGATCACCGTGCCGCCGTCGCCGGCCAGCGCACGCACGCGCGCCTGGCGCATGGCTTCGAGCACCGCAATCAGGTCGTTGCCGTCCACCTGCAGGCAATGCAGGCCGCCAGCCAGGCCTTTCTGCGCCAGGGTCTGCGCGCCGGTCTGCGCCGAACGCGGCACCGAGATCGCCCAGCCGTTGTTGATCACGCACAGGATCAGCGGCAGCTTGTAGGCACCGGCCGAATTCAGTGCGGCATAGAAGTCGGTCTTGGAGCTGCCGCCGTCGCCGCAGCAAGCGACCGCCACCTGCGGCTTGTTCTGCAGCTTGAACGACAGCGCCGAGCCGGCTGCATGCAGGCACTGGGTGGAGATGGGCACGCAGATCGGGAAGTCGATGGCCGCATCGGCGTCGCGCGCATAGTCGCTGCCGCGCTCGTCGCCACCCCAGTACAGCAGCACGTCGCGCGGGCGCACACCGCGCTCGAACATGGTGCCGTACTCGCGATAGCTGGGCGCGAACACATCGCCGCTGCGCATCGATGCACCGATGCCCACGTGGGTGGCTTCGTGGCCAAGGCTGGCAGCGTAGGTGCCGAGCTTGCCGGTGCGCTGCAGGGCCACCGACTTGGTGTCGAAGGTGCGCACGAACAGCATGCGCTTGAACAGGGCGAGCAGGGTCTGCGGATTGGCGGCGTCGGCCGGCAGGTCGTCGCGGACGAGGTTGCCGTCCGCATCCATGTATTGCAGATAGTCGATCTGGAACTGCGCGGCTACGCTCATTGCGGCGACACCTTCATCAAGAAGTTTCAAATGATATGAGTTGCCATGTTAAGGACGGCGGAGCAAAACGCTGTCCTGCACCGCAGCACACAATGATGCTGGGATGCACAAAAAAAAGGGCGCGGACCAGGCCGCGCCCTTTGTCGCAGTAACGCACTGCGACGTGTTGCAGTGCGATCAGCGGCGGCTGTTGCCCCCGCCGATCGGGGTGACGATCAGCGCCGTGTTGTCGGCCGGATTGGCATCGGGCGAGCTGGAGCTGGCCGTGGCCTGCACCCGCACCGCGCCTTCGGCCGGGAGTGGCTTGGTTGCCACGGTCAGCTGGAAGGCGGCCTGCGCGCCGGGCAATACCACCGCCGCAGTGCTGCAGACGAAGCGGGCGCTGCGCAGCGATTGCACCTGCTTGTCGCAGCGCCAGCCCTGCGGCGGCAGCAGCTGCGACAACGCCGACACCGTGTTGCCTTCGATCACCAGGCTGGGGCGTTGCGCCGGTGCGGCGCCGATGTTGCTCAACAGCACGCGGTAGCTGGCATTGAAGGCGGTGGTCGGCAGACTGGTGGGGCCGTCGAAACGCACTGCCAGGTCGCTGCGGGGTTGCGGCCGTGCCTGCACCGAGACCGTCGCGGTGTCGGTGTTGTTGTCCGGCTGCGGGTCGGGAGACTGCGAGGCGACCGACCCGGCCAGCATCACGGTGCGGCCTGCCAGTTCCGAGCCAGTATCGAGTTGCACCGCAAAGCTCTGCATGGCGCCGGGGTTCAACGCGGGCAGATTGCAGGTGAACGTGGTCTGCGTGGCATTGGTCTGGTTCTGGCAGATCCAACCCGTCGGAGCCGTGATACGTGCCCGCACCGGCAGGTCGAACACCAGCGCCAGTGCTGTGAACGGTGCCCGATCCGGCCCACGGTTTTCCACATCTACCGTGTAGTCGATGCGCTCGCCTTCGGTGACCTGCGCACGTGCGGCCGTGACTGCCACGCCCAGGTCCGCATTGACCTGCTTGGTCATCCGCAACAGCACCACGGTGGGATCGTGATCGGACAGGCGCGTTGGCGTATTGGCATCGTTGCGCGCAGTGCCGGGGAAGTCGGCATTGATGCGGGCGTGGCCGACCGAGAGCGAGGCGATCTGCGGCGTGCGCATCAGTGCGTCGTTGGCCAGGATGTGATCCAGCGACTGCACGTTGCCGTCGAAGGCGTACGAGTAGCTCTGGTCGGGCGTGTTGAACCAGGTCAGGTCGGTGTAATCCGGGTTGACCAGATCGGCGCCATCGCCGCCCACCACCGTCTGCGCATCCGGCGCCGGTTTACCGGTGACCGTGCCCATCGCATCCACATAGCCGTCGTTGAATTCGAAGGCGTTGAAGTCGCCCATCACCAGCACTTTCTCGTCAGGGTTCAGTTGCTGACGCGTCTGCAGCAGGCGCGCCAGATACTCGGCCTGGGCCTGGCGTTTGGCGCGGATGCGGGTGCCGGCCGCGTCGTCGGTGTCGGCGCCGTTGAGCGAGCGCTGATGCACCACGATGGCGGTCAGCGGCAGCGTGCGGCCATCGGCCTGATGCACGTTGGCGCTGAGCACCAGCGGCGGGCGGTCGTTGAGCAGGCTCACGCCGCCGGCCGGTTCGGTCCAGGTGGCGGTCTTGCCTTCCTGCGCGATGGAGAGCACTTCCACCCGCGGCACGCCGCCGGCGACCCAGGCGGTCTTGACCAGGAAGCCGACGTCGATGCCGCCGACGTCGTTACCTTCCTGCAGGTAGGCCACGTATTGCGGATTGGACTGCCCGCCGGCCACTGCGTCGGCATTGATGCGCGCCGCCAACGCCTGCAATACGCTCAGGCTTTCCACCTCTACCGTGCCCAGGATATCGGGCAGATGCAGATAACGGCGGATCGCCAGCGAGGCCTTGTTGAGGCGGGCCTGGAACGCGACCGGCGTGAGTACCGGTTCGCCGATCGCCGGGTCGTTCTGGTCGTCGAAGAAGCGTTCCATGTTGTAGGTCGCCACGGCCACATCGTCGGCCTGCGGCAGCGGTGCCGGACGCGGTTTATCCGCATCGTTGCAGACCACCTGCGGGGTACGTTCCGGGTATAGCGTGTAGCGGCGGAAGCTGTAATCCAGCGGGCCGACCACATTGAACACCATGCAGCCGGAGGCCAGATCCAGCCGCTCGCCACCCACGCCGGCACTTCCGACCGCGATCACTTCCGGATTGGTATTCCAGCGCGGCACCCCGGCTGGCGAACCGGCCGGCAGCGGGTCGGGCAACTGCACGCCCGGCTCGCGGAAGGCGCGCGGCACGCCGGTGACCACCGCATGGAACACGCCATTGCTGGTGGCCGTGGCATTGGTCTCGTTGACGCTGCCGCCGGTGGGCGCATTGACGGTGAGGCTGGCGGCGGCCACGCGCATGCCTTCCAGCGCTTCGAGCTGGTCATAGGCGCCGTTGGGGTTGGGGAAGTCGGGGCGCAGGATTATCGGCGACGGCAACGGGTTGCCGGTGGAATCGGCCAGCACGGTGACGCTGCCGCCGATTTCGGTCAGCGGTGGCTGGGTGGGGTCGGCGGTGGGCACGTATTCGATCACCGTGCCCTGCACGCGCACGCGGTTGCCGATGGCGGCCGCTTCCGGCGGTGCGCTGCCGGTGTAGACGTACACGCCTTCGGAGGTGGCCGGGTCGCCATCGGCTTCGGTATCCGGCGCCTGCAGGAAGAACCCGGCGCTGCGGCGTGCGGTGACGATGCCCGAGGTGGCGACGACCTGGCCGTCCAGCGGCGAGCGGGCGCCCTTGCCCTGGATGGCGTGGATCGGCAGCAGGCTGAAGTCGTCGTTGAGGATGGTGCCGGTGGCACTGAGCGTGGCCGGCAGCGCGCCGGTAACCCCGCTGATCTGCAGGCGGAAGCTTTCATCAGGCTCGGCGATGGTGTCGCCTACCACGTCCACCGCAATGCTGGCAGTGCGTTCGCCAGCGGCGATGCGCAGGGCAGTGGCGGGCAGGGCGACGTAATCGCTGCCGGCGGTGGCGGTGCCATCGACGGTGGCAGCGGTGAAGCTCACCCCGCCCGCGCCGGCTGGCTGGCTCAGGCTCAGCGTGAACACGACGCTGCGGGTGCCGGTATTGCCCTCGGCCTGGCTGACATCGGCCAGCGTGGCGATCGGCTGGCCGCCGCCGCTGCACAGGCGCGCACCGCTGGCGCTATTGCGCGGTGCCGGCGCGCCGGTGGCGAAATCGGCTGCGTTGTTGTCGGTGTCGGTGCAGCCTTCATTGCCGCGCAGCACCGCCAGCGTATTGCTGGGCGCTGCCGTGGGTGCGTTGCCTTCGGCGCAGCTGGCATTGCTGCCGTAGCCGACCAGATCGGCGTAACCGGTGGGGCAGGTGCCGCTCAGCGCCGCCGTCGCATTGCTCAGCGCCACCTTGCCGGCGGTGCCGCTCATGGCCAGCGTGCCGGTGGCATCGGGCGTGGGCAGCGCCACGCTGCCGCCGCTGCCATCGGCCTGCTTGACCAGGTAATAGCCGCCGGCCGGCACGCTGCCTGCCAACGGGGTGACCTGCCAGCTGCTGCCGGCGGCCGAGGCGTACTGCACCGACCAGCCGTCCAGGCTGACCGTGCTGCTGCCGATGTTGTGCAGCTCGATGAAATCGCTGCGGAGGGTGGCGCCGCTATTGCCGCCACCGCCGTAAACCTGGCTGATGACGACCTGGGCATTGGCATGGCCGGCTAGCGCCAGCCCACACAAAAGTAAGGCTGCACGACACTGCAACACTGGCATGAGATGAGAGTCCCCTGGATCCTTGAGACGTGAAACGCTCCCCTGGTCCGGCCACGTCCCTGGCCGGCAGCGCCGTTCGATTCTGCATGAATTTGCAGACCTAGGTTGACGATAGGGTGACAGCGGCGCAGTGGCTGCGACTGCGCCGGACCCGTGCTGAGTGGTTCAGAGGTGAAAGAAGCGGGCTCGACGCTGAGGGCCTGGGCGTACGAATCGTGCGTATGGGCTTTCTGCGAGGAACCTGCGCTGGCCCCGACTCCCTCGGGGAATCCCGCCGGGGCTGCAAGCAGCCAGCCAAGGCCGGCATGGCCGTGGCCGAATACTTCTCGCCATCCGCCATTCCCGATTCCCGATTCCCGATTCCCCGCCGCTGCTGCGCTACCCTGCGTGGCCCGATCTTCAGCGCTGCGCCATGCCCGTCGACAAGAACCTGCGTGACCTGGAACCCGGCATCCACACCGATCTGGAGGGGCGGCTGACCTATGGCGGCTATCTGCGGCTGGACCAGCTGTTGTCCGCGCAGCAGCCGCTGTCCGAGCCGGCGCATCACGACGAAATGCTGTTCATCATCCAGCACCAGACCTCCGAGCTGTGGCTGAAGCTGCTGGCGCACGAACTGCGCGCGGCCATCGTGCACTTGCAGCGCGATGAGGTCTGGCAATGCCGCAAGGTGCTGGCGCGCAGCAAGCAGGTGCTGCGCCAGCTCACCGAACAGTGGTCGGTGCTGGAGACGCTTACGCCCAGCGAGTACATGGGCTTTCGCGATGTGCTCGGCCCCTCATCTGGCTTCCAATCGCTGCAATACCGCTACATCGAGTTCCTGCTCGGCAACAAGAACCCGCAGATGCTGCAGGTGTTCGCCTACGACCCGCAGGGCCAGACGCGGCTGCGCGAAGTGCTGGAAGCGCCGAGTCTGTACGAGGAATTCCTGCGCTATCTGGCGCGCTTCGGGCATGCGATTCCGCCGCAGTATCAAGCGCGCGACTGGACCGCCGCGCACGTGGCCGACGACAGCCTGCGCCCGGTGTTCGAGCGCATCTACGAAAACACCGACCGCTACTGGCGCGAGTATTCGCTGTGCGAAGACCTGGTGGATGTGGAGACGCAATTCCAGCTATGGCGCTTCCGCCACATGCGCACGGTGATGCGGGTGATCGGCTTCAAGCGCGGCACCGGCGGTTCCAGCGGCGTGGGATTTTTGCAGCAGGCGCTGGCACTGACATTTTTCCCGGAACTGTTCGACGTGCGCACGTCGGTGGGCGTGGACAGCCGCCCACCGCAGGGCAGTGCGGTACGTTAGAGCGCGCGGAAGCCCCTCTCCCGGCGGGAGAAGGGTTGGGGTGAGGGTACGGGCTTCACCCCTATGGATCAGCCAGAGCCAAGGCGAGTCCCGCAATCGGCACCATCCAGCGGCACCGCACCCTCATCCGCCCTACGGGCACCTTCTCCCGGCGGGAGAAGGGAATGCGGGCATGGCCGCCATGTTTGAAGCCCCTCTCCCGGCAGGCGATAAGGCATTGCTTGCGCGCACGGGCGCGCTTGCCTTGGAGCGCCCGCGCCGCGAGCGCGGGCCGGGGCGCGGAGCGGGGGTTGGGGTGAGGGTACGGGCTTCATCCCTATGGATCAGCCAGAGCCGAGGCGAGGCCCGCGACCGGCAGCATCCAGCGGCGCCGCACCCTCATCCGCCCTACGGGCACCTTCTCCCAATGGGTGAAGGGACGGCGTGGCGACGGTAGGGGATAAGGGGGGTACTGCCGACGCAGACGCCTCGGCACCTGCCCGGGCCCAGGCATGGTCTCGCACACGCAGGTGGGATACCCATCACACCTGCCAAATCGCACCCAATCCAACCACTGTCATCAAGCCGCCGACTCCGGCGAATTTGACGCGTACATGACGTCTAAGTGATCCTCGCGCGTCGCCCAGGGTTCGGCCCTGGTGCACCCAGCCATTACTGAATACGCAAGGGACTCCACATGAGCGTTGACGCAACTGCGCCGACATCCGCTTCCACTCCGCCGCAGCCGCCGGCGCCTCCCGAGTTCCCCACGTTGCTCGGCCACCCCCGGCCGCTGTGGATGCTGTTCATGACCGAATTCTGGGAACGCTTTGCGTTCTACGGCATTCGCTGGGCGCTGGTGCTGTACATCGTGGCGCAGTTCTTCGGCGGCGATGCCACCGGCCAGGCGCCCGCAGGGCGCACCTACGGCGCGTATCTGGCGCTGGTGTATGCGGCGGCGATCTTCGGCGGCTACGTGGCCGACCGCGTGCTCGGCTACCAACGCTCGATCCTGGTGGGCGCGGCGGTGATGGCCACCGGCCTGTTCCTGATCGCCATTCCCGACCACACCATGTTCGAGATCGGCCTGGCCACCGTGGTGGTGGGCAACGGCCTGTTCAAGCCGAACATCTCCACCATGGTCGGCAAGCTGTATTCGGTGGCCGATCCGCGCCGCGACAGCGGCTTCACCATCTTCTACATGGGGATCAACCTGGGCGCGATGATCTCGCCGGTGCTGACCCAGCTGCTGGCCGAAAAGGTCTTCGGCACCGAGGCGATGCCGGCGTACAAGATGGTGTTCATGGCCTCCGGCGTGGGCATGCTGGTGAGCCTGGTGTGGTTCTGGATCGGCCGCGCCCAGCTCAAGGGCATCGGCGCGCCGGCACCGCACGCGCAGGGCCTCGGCCGCGTGCTGATGGTGCTGGTGGGCTGCCTGCTGGCAATCCCGGGTGTGTACTTCCTGCTCGCCGTGGGTGCGGACGTATTGCAGATCGTGCTGACGGCGCTGTTCATCGGGCTGTCGGTGATGCTGCTGGTGGAAGGCATTCGCGAGGGCAAGGTGCAGCGCGACAAGGTGATCGCGATGCTGATCATCTTCGCCTTCAACGTGCTGTTCTGGATGTTCTTCGAGCAGGCCGGCAGCTCGTTCACCTTCCTGGCAGACAACATCGTCAACCGCAACTTCGGCAGCTGGACCTTCCCGACCGCGTGGTTCCAGTCGGTCAACTCCATCGCCATCATCGCGCTGGCACCAGTCATTGCCTGGATCTGGGTCAAGTCCGGCCGCTTCAATCCGTCGATTCCGCGCAAGTTCGGCCTGGGTCTGATCTTCAACGGCCTGGCCTTCCTGCTGCTGATGTTCGCGCTGTCCAGCCTGGTGAGCGATGCCGGCAAGATCCCGTTCTGGACCTTGTTCATGGTGTACGTCATCCAGTCGGTGGGCGAGCTGTGCCTGTCGCCGATCGGCCTGTCGATGGTGACCAAGCTGGCGCCGGTGCGGCTGGTCGGTTTCGGCATGGGTGGCTGGTTTTTGTCCACCGGCATCGGCAACAACCTGTCGGGTATCTTTGCCGGGCATGTCAGTGGAAGCGAAGGCATGAGCGTGGCGTCGGCGCTGGGCGGATATACCTTCGGGTTCTGGGCGCTGGTGGGCGCCGGCGCGCTGCTGTTCCTGATCGCGCCGCTGATCAACAAACTGATGCATGGTGTGAAGTGAGGAGAAAAGCGATGCCGATCAAACCCCTGGTCTGTGGCCTGCTGCTGACGGGCCTGTTGAGCGCCTGCGGGCAGCCCACCGAGCAACAGGAGGCGCCACGGCCGCTGGATACGTCGATGCAGAAACCCCCCAGCGCCGACCCCAGCCAGCCGGTGTCCTCGGGCAACACGCCGACCGCGGCCGATATCGCCGCGGCGGCCGCACTCAACGCGCAGTACGACCCCTCGCGCGATCCGGCGGCGGATCTGGAAACCGCCAAGGTCGAGGCCAAGCGCGGCGGCAAGCGCATCGTGCTCAATGTCGGCAACGCCGCCTGCGAGCCGTGCAAGGCATTGGACGAGCTGATGGGCGGCGACGCCGAGCTGCGCAGCTTCCGCGATGCGCACTTCGTGGTGGTCAAGGTCAATCGCGATGCGGCCAATGAAAACGCCGCGTTCCTGTCGCAGTTCGCCCAGCTCAACGACTACCCGTCGCTGCTGGTGCTGGACAACGACGGCAAGCTGCTGACCACCCAGGCCGGCCCGGAGCTGCGCAAGGGCGAGGGTTTCGATCGCAAGAAGTTGTTCGATTTCCTCAAGCAGTGGGCACCGCCGGAAGCCTGAGCGCGCTTCACGGTGCGGCCTGCGTGCGTGTAAGTGTGCAGCCGGCCAGTGTCTGCGAGGATTCGCCGAGGAGCGGCCCTCATCCGGCGCGTTGCGCCACCTTCTCCCGCAAGCGGGAGAAGGGAGTGCGGTTGGTTACGCGGTGGCCGGAGCGCCACCTTCTCCTGCGAGCGGGAGAAGGAAGTTTGGTCAGTTGTGCGTTGGCCGGAGCGCCACCGTCTCCCGCGAGCTGGGGAAGAGAGTGTCGTTGGACGCGCATTGGCCGGAGCGCTTCCTTCTCCCGCTTGCGGGGGAAGGTGCCCGCAGGGCGGATGGGGGGCGAGCGAAGCGCGTGCCGTCAGTCCTTGCCTGCCATGGGTGGCAGCCGGTCCCTGGTCAGCCGAACAATCAGGTGCTTCAGCAACGGCTGCCCCCGTCGGTGCTGAAGATCGACATCAGCCACTGGTCCATCTCGCTGACCAACGCAGCGACGGTCTCGTAAACCTGGCGCCGTCTCCCGCGCGCGGGAAAAGGGAGTGTGGTTGGTTGCGCGTTGGCCGGAGCGCACCTTCTCCCGCAAGCGGGAAAAAGGAGCGTGGCTGGATGCGCATTGGTCGGAGCGCTTCCTTCTCCCGCTTGCGGGGGAAGGTGCCCGCAGGGCGGATGGGGGGCGAGCGAAGCGCGTGCCGTCAGTCTTGCCGGCCATGCGTGGCAGCCGGTCCCTGGTCAGCCGAACAATCAGGAGCGCTTCCTTCTCCCGCTTGCGGGGGAAGGTGCCCGCAGGGCGGATGGGGCGAGCGAAGCCTGCCGTCAGTCCTTGCCGGCCATGCGTGGCAGCCCGTCCTTGGCCAGCCGGTCGATCAGCCGTTCCAGCAGCTGCTGTTCCTCGTCGCTGAACACCGACATCAGCCGTTGTTCCATCTCGTTGACCAGTGGCGCGACGGTCTCATAGACCTGGCGCCCGGCCGGCGACAGTGCCAGCATCGAACGGCGGCGGTCGTCGCCATGGGTTTCGCGGCGGATGAAGCCGCGCTCCAGCAGCCGGGCCACTGCGCGGCTCACTGCCACCTTGTCCATCGCCGTGCGGTCGGAGACCTCGCTGGCCGAAGAGCCCGGATACAGCGCCAGGATGGTGATCACCCGCCACTCCGGAATGGCCATTCCGTAACGATCGCCGTATACCTTGGCGATATTGCTGCTGATGCGGTTGGACAGCACGCTCAGCCGATACGGCAGGAACTGCTCCAGGTTGAGCAGCACGGGGTGTTGCGGCGGATGGGGGGCGTCGTGATCGCTCATGTTGCACTGTGTCTTGATTTTGGTTTCATTTGCAACTACAAACGGAGGGTGGCCTGCGCATTCTCGCGGGTCTTCTGCTAGTCCGCATAGCCCTGCGACGCCCCAGCGTGGAGAAACGACGATGAGCGCACAACCGAACACCACTGTAGCCCGCCCGGATCCGGGGATGCAGGTCACCACTTTCGACAATCCGATGGGCATCGACGGGTTCGAATTCGTCGAGTTCGCCGCACCGGCCGGCCAGGCGGCGCAGCTGCACGACTATTTCCGCGCGATGGGCTTCAGCGCCGTGCTGCGTCACCGCAGCCGCCCCATTACCGTCTATCGCCAGGGCGGGGTCAACTTCCTGCTCAACGAAGACCCCGATTCGTTCGCGGCCGATTTCGCCGCCGCGCACGGCCCCTGCGCCTGCGGCTTTGCCATCCGCTTCCGCACGCCGGCCGACACGGTGCTGCAGACGGTGCTGGGCAACGGCGGCGAAGCGGTGCAGAACAAGCCCGACACCCGCGCGGTGCCGGCACCGGTGGTCAAGGGCATCGGCGACTGCATGCTGTACCTGGTGGACCGCTACGGCGATGCGGGCAGCATCTACGATGCCGACTTCGAACCGATCGAAGGCGCCGACCAGCACCCGGCTGGCTTCGGGCTGACCTTCATCGACCACCTCACCCACAACCTGTATTTCGGCAACATGCAGCGCTGGTCGGATTACTACGAGCGCTTGTTCAACTTCCGCGAGATCCGCTACTTCGACATCAAGGGCGCCAAGACCGGCCTGGTGTCCAAGGCGATGACCGCCCCGGACGGCATCGTGCGCATCCCGCTCAATGAATCGTCCGACCCCAAGAGCCAGATCAACGAGTATCTGGACGCCTATCAGGGCGAAGGTATCCAGCACATCGCCTGCTTCACCGACGACATCTACACCAGCGTGGAGAAGATGCGCGCGGCCGGCGTGAGCTTCCTGGATACGCCGGACACCTATTTCGACGTGGTGGACCTGCGCATTCCCGAACACGGCGAAGATGTCGAACGCCTGCGCCGCAACAAGATCCTGATCGACGCCGACCCGGATACCAAGCAGCGCAAGCTGCTGCAGATCTTCACCACCAACTGCATCGGCCCGATCTTCTTCGAGATCATCCAGCGCAAGGGCAATGAAGGCTTCGGCGAAGGCAATTTTCAGGCGTTGTTCGAAAGCATCGAGCGCGACCAGATCAAGCGTGGGGTGCTTTGAGGGCTGGGATTCGGGAGTGGTGATTCGGGATTCGGGTCAGCTGCACATTGGCACGTAGTGGAGCCCCCGCACTCCGTAACGCGGTTGCCTGACAACATAGGCCAATGAAACCGCACGTGCTTAAAGCCCCTCTCCCCACGGGAGAGGGGTTGGGGTGAGGGTACGGTGGAGCGATGCGAATCAAACCGCCATTACCCACCGTTGGACTCACCAATGCGCGCGCGTTACGAACAGCAATGACCGACGCAGAACGCGCGCTCTGGCGCTGTCTGCGTGCAAATCAGCTCCGAGGCTTCAAGTTCCGACGGCAGCATCCGATTCCGCCGTACATCGCAGATTTCTGTTGTGTCGACGCAATGTTGATTGTTGAGTTGGACGGATCGCAACATCAGGAAGTCAGTGATCAAGCAAGAACGCAATGGCTGCAATCGAGGGGTTGGACAGTGCTGCGCTTTTGGAACAACGATGTACTGCTTTCGCTGGACGCGGTGGTTGAAGCGATCTTCAAAACAGTCGCTATACCGTACCCTCACCCCCACCCCTCTCCCGACGGGAGAGGGGCTTGATCCACCCCAAGCCCAGCCTTCTGCGGTGGTTGAGGCGATCTTCATAATAGTCGCTACCCCGTACCCTCACCCCAACCCCTCTCCCGGTGGGAGAGGGGCTTAAATCCCAGCCTCCTTGGGGGCTCATTCGGACGCATGCCATGCACAACCCACAGCGCTACATGACCGGCTTCGGCAACGAGTTCGCCACCGAAGCCGTTGCCGGTGCTCTACCGGTTGGGCAGAACTCGCCGCAGCGCGTGGCGCATGGGCTGTATGCCGAGCAGTTGTCCGGCACCGCGTTCACCGCGCCGCGCGGCGAGAACCGGCGCAGCTGGCTGTATCGCATTCGTCCGGCCGCCGTGCATGGCAGTTTTTCGTTGATCGAGCAGTCGCACGTGCACAACGCCTTCGGCAGCGGCCCGGTGCCGCCGGATCAGCTGCGCTGGAACCCGTTGCCGCTGCCATCCGTACCCACCGATTTTGTCGATGGCCTGTACACCATGGCAGGCAATGGCGGCCCCGAAGCGATGACGGGCGTGGCCGTGCATCTGTATGCCGCCAATGCCTCCATGCACGAGCGCTTCTTCTATAACGCCGATGGCGAGTTGTTGCTGGTGCCGCAGCTGGGCCGGCTGCGCGTGTGCACCGAGCTGGGTGTGCTCGAACTGGAGCCGCAGCAGATCGGCGTAATTCCACGCGGCGTGCGGTTTCGCGTTGAATTGCTGGATGGCACCGCACGCGGCTACGTGTGCGAAAACTTCGGCGGACTGCTGCGCTTGCCCGACCTGGGGCCGATCGGCTCCAACGGGCTGGCCAACCCGCGCGATTTCGAAACCCCGCATGCGGCCTTCGAACAACGCGAAGGCGCGTTCGAACTGGTCGCCAAATTCCAGGGTCATCTGTGGCGTGCCGCCATTGGCCACTCGCCGCTGGATGTGGTTGCCTGGCACGGCAATTACGCGCCGTATCGCTACGACCTGCGCCGCTTCAACACCATCGGTTCGATCAGTTTCGATCACCCCGATCCCAGCATCTTTACTGTACTGACCTCGCCCAGCGACACGCACGGCACCGCAAACATGGACTTTGCGATCTTCCCGCCGCGCTGGCTGGTGGCGCAGCACACCTTCCGCCCGCCATGGTTCCACCGCAATGTGGCCAGCGAATTCATGGGCCTGGTGCAGGGCGTCTACGACGCCAAGGCCGAGGGGTTCGCACCCGGCGGTGCATCGCTGCACAACTGCATGAGCGGGCACGGCCCGGATGCGGCCACGTTCGAAAAGGCTTCGCAGGCGGACCTGACGCGTCCGGACGTCATTGCCGACACCATGGCTTTCATGTTCGAAACCCGTGCGGTGCTGCGCCCAACTCAACAGGCGCTGCAGGCCAGTCATCGGCAGGGCGACTATCAGCAGTGCTGGTCCGGCCTGCGTGCTGCATTCACCAATCCGTCCACGGACTGAGCAGCGCCGCAGGGAATGCGGGTCGCGCCAACTGGCACAGAGGGTCACAGGCGATCAAGCACGTGATCGCCTGTGACCCTGTCCTTGCGTCAACCGCCACGCATCGACAAGCGGGCTGCAATCAGGCGGCCTGCAATGCCTCTGGAAGCAGTTCGCCGATACGCGCCCGCACGCGTTCGGCGTACGAGGCAGAGGTGAACTGCGGCAGCTCCTGCAATGCCACGCCGATGGCGATGCCGATCGCGTCGTCCGCACGCGCCGCCTGCAGCTGGCGATGCAGCACTGCGGCGGCCGGGTTGCGTTGCAATTGCAGGATGTCCAGCAGATACAGCCGGGCGTTGGTGGCCGCGCGCCGGCGCTGGCGGTGCAGGTCGTCGGCGGTGGGCAGCGCTTGCAGGGTCTGGGCCACCGTGGGCGCCGTTGCAATCGTGGAGCCTGCGGTACGTGCAGCGGTCTCGGGCACGGCGGCCTCCGCGCTGCCGTCGGCAGGCGTCAGATAGCCCATTGCACACAGCGTCTGCACCAGCGCGGTGCCGTTGTCGCCGAGCAACTTCGCAAGTGCGGTCAAGTCACGTTGGCCATCGGCCAGGATCAACGCACGGCGCTGCAGCAGGGTCAGCGGGCTGCGATGCGACTGCAGCGCAGTCAGGGCGAGTGCGGTCTTGCGTGGGGTCATGGCGGCGGTCCTGCGAAGCCGGCAGGGTGAGCGTTGCCAATGAAACGCCGATGACATTGGCGCGACACCTTGCACCGTACGTGCCAGTGCCAGCATCGGTGGCAATGACCTCACCTCCACACCGCCACCCTGCGCGCTGTGTACGCTTGGCCAACGCACAGGAGCATATCGATGACATCCAGATTGTCTGGCTTGCTGGGAATGGTGCTGGTCGTTGCCGGCTGTCATCGCGCGGACGACACGCCGGCTGCAGCAGCGCCGGCCGAGACGGCCCACACGCCGGTGGCGTCCGCCAACGACCAGCCTGCGGACGCGGTACCGCCGGCCACGGCGCCGGTAGGCACGTTTCCACCGCAGGTGCGGCCGCAGCCCACCACGCTTGCGCGGATGGATGGCTACGGCGACCTGCGCCTGGGCATGGATGCCACGCAGGCGCGTACGGCGTGGGGTGGCGAGCTGCGCGGCAGCGCAGCCAGCGATGGCGGCTGCTACCTGCTGCGTCCGCAATGGGCCCAGGATGCGCGGGAATTCGGTTTCATGTTCGAAGGCGATCACCTGGTCCGTTACCAGACCACTGAGCCCAAGGAAGTTGCGCCAGGGGGCGGCAAGGTCGGCATGACGCTGGCGCAGCTGCGCGCGTTGTATCCGCAGGGGCTTGACGCGCAGCCGCACAAATACCTGCCGGGCGCGCAGACGCTGCGGCATGCCGATGCCGCCACCTCGTCGGCGCTGGTATTCGAGACCGATGCCGAGGGCAGGGTGAGCAGCTGGCGAGTCGGGCAGCCGCCCCAGGTGGACTACGTCGAGGGCTGTGGTTAGCCGCCTGCGTGCAAGCAGGGTGCGACGCCATCGGTCAGACGCGTGGCACGCGACCTGCCGGGCGTTGCCTCGATCACAACAACGCGTGCCAGACACGCAACGTGGCGGCGACGGGCCTCCAACGATGCGGGTGCGGGTGCGATCCGACTCAGTCGCAGTGCGCGCTCCGGCATGCCACGCGCAGCAAGAACACTGCGCCCTAGCCCTAGCCAGCGCTGCCGCAGCTGCAGCTGCAGCCGCACGCTTAGCGCGGCTCGGACGACGGCCGCTCGTGCTGCCTGGCGGTTTCTTCGTTCTCGCCGATATCGCCGTCGCTGGCCGGCGTGGGCAGGCCTTCGTTTTCCATTTCGCCGTGATTGGGCACTTCCGGGCGATCTTCCATCATCAGCGACAGCGCGGCCTTGGCCATCATGTGGGCGCTGATCGGTGCGGTGATGAACAGGAAGACGGTGATCAGCAACTCGCGCGGCTGCGGGTCCACGCCCAGGAACAGGTGATAGCCCACCGAACCCAGCAGCACGCAGCCCACGCCCAGGGTGCTGGCCTTGGTCGGCGCATGCAGGCGCTTGAAAAAGTCCGACAGCTTCACCAACCCGAAGGCGCCGATCAGGATGAAGAAGGTGCCGACCAGCAGCAGCGCGCTCAGCAGATATTCGGTGAGCGCGATCATTCGACGATGTCCCGGCGCAGCACGTACTTGCTCAACACCACGGTGCTGCCGAAGCCCAGCATCGCAATCACCAGCGCGGCCTCGAAGTAGATCGGCGAATCCAGGTACATGCCCAGCAGCATCAACTCGGCGATGGCGGTAATGGACAGTGTGTCCAGCGCCAGGATGCGGTCGGGTACCGTCGGCCCGCGCAGCAGTCGCCACAGTGCCATGAGGATGGCCAGGCCCACCGCATGCATGCAGATGACGATGGTCGATTCGATGAACATGTGACCGGTCATGGAAAGATCTCCATCAGGGGCTTTTCGTAGCGGGCCTTGATCTCGGCGATCAATGCGTCCGGATCGTCCAGATGCAGCACATGCACCAGCAGGTACTTGCGGTCGTCCGACAGCGCAGCCGACACCGTGCCGGGCGTGAGCGTGATCATGCTGGTCAGTGCGGCAATACCATGGATGTTGGCGATATCCAGCGGCACCCAGATGAAACCGGGATGGATACGCGACTCCGGCCCGAGCACCTGCACCGCGACCTTGATATTGGAGCGCACGATGTCGCCTGCGGCCACCAGCAGCATGCGCGGCACCGAGCGCAGCGAGCCGATGCGGGCGAATTCGCGGTCCAGCCGTGCGGCGAAGATCGGTACCACCACGCCTAGCAGCGCGCCCAGCACCCACTGCTGCGGGCCGAAGCTGTCGCTGAGCAGCAGCCAGAACACGAAGACCATCACGCTCAACGGCGCGGATGGAAAAAGCCGTCGCCGCCACGGCACGCGTGCGCTCATGGCTGCCTCCGTTGCGGGGTGGTCGCGCGTACCTGTTCCACATAGCGGCCGGGGTCGCGCAGCTGTGCTGCGGCATCGTCGGTGTAGCGCATCAGCGGCCCGGCGCAGACCGTCATTGCCACCAGCCCGCTCAGCAGCAGCAGCGTGGCGGCCGTTTCCACCGGGCGCATGCGGCCACGGCGCTGCGGTTGCAGCTCGGGCGTGTCTTCCACCGCCGCCGGCACGCGCCAGAACAGGCGCACGCCGGCGCGGGTCAGGCCGATCACCACCAGCAGGCTGCTGCCAAGGATCGCGCCCCAGACCGGCGCCACCAGGCCTGCGGGCACGTGCTGCAGCAGCGCGGCCTTGGCCAGGAAGCCGGACAACGGCGGCAGCCCGGCGACCGCCACGGCAGCGATCATGAACATGGTGCCCGGAATGGCACGGCCCGGTAGCGGTGCCACCACTTCCTTGCGGTCGCCGGCGCTGCCACGCCGCCGCCGGATCAGGTCCGAGACCATGAACAGCGCCGCGGCCACGAAGCTGCTGTGCGGCAGGTAATACAGGCCCGCGCCGAGCGCGCCTGCGTCGTCGAGCGAGAAGGCGATGAACAGGGTCGCCGCGGAAAACACCACCAGATACGACACCATCACCCGCAGCCGCGAGGCGGCCATCACCCCGAATGCGGCCATCAGCAGCGTGCCGATGCCCAGCCACAGCAACGCGTGCCGGCCGAAGCCGTGCAAGGCCCCGGCACCGGCGCCAAACCACAGGCTCGACACGCGCAAGACCGCGTACAGGCCTACCTTGGTCATGATCGCAAACAGCGCCGCCACCGCCGCCGGTGCACGCGAGTAGGTCTCCGGCAGCCACAGGTACAGCGGCAACAAGGCGGCCTTGCTGCAGAACACCAGCAGCAACAGTCCGAGCGTGGCTTTGGCCATCGGCACATCCTGCGCCGGCAGCTCGGCGATGCGCTGCGACAGCTCGGCCATGTTGAGCGTGCCGAACACGCCGAATAGCAGCCCCAGCCCGATCAGGAACAAGGTCGAGGCGCACACATTGAACACCACGTAATGCAGGCCCACACGCATCTGCAGGCCACGTCCGCCGCTGAGCAACAGCCCATAGGAGGCGATCAGCATCACTTCGAAGAACACGAACAGATTGAAGATATCGCCGGTCAGGAACGCACCGTTCAAGCCCATCAGCTGGAACTGGAACAGCGCATGGAAATGCGGCGCGCGGCGGTCCCAGCCGGCGCAGGCATGCAGCAGGCAGGCCGCGCCCAGGACCAGTGTGGTCAACAGCATCCACGCAGACAGCCGGTCGCCCATCAGCACGATGCCGAACCGCGCCGGCCAATCGCCCAGCAGGTACACCAGCACGTTGCCCTCGGCAGCGCGGGCAAACAGCGCCAGCACCGCGGCGGCCAGCAAGGCCATGCTCACCCAGGCCACGCTGCGCTGCACGCGCGGCCCGTAGCGGCGGTGCTCGACGAACAGCGACGCCGACGCCCCCAGCATCGGGATCAGGATCGGCAGGATCAGCAGATGGTTCATCGCCGCGCCTGCCGCGTATCGACACCGGTGGCGGCATCTTCATGCGCATCCACGTGGTCGCTGCCATTGTCGCTGCGGCTGCGGATCGCCAGCACCAGGCTCACCGCGGTCATCGCAAAGGCGATCACGATCGCGGTCAGCACCAGCGCCTGCGGCAGCGGGTCGGTGTAGTGCTCCAGATCCACCGGCACGCCATCGCGCAAGACCGGCGGCTGACCGGCGCGCAGCCGTCCGCCGGCGAAGATCAGCAGGTTGGTCGCGTACGACAGGAAGGTCATCCCCAGGATCACATCGAAGCTGCGCGCACGCAGCAGCAGATAGATCGCCAGGGCGGTGAGGACACCGATCGCGCTTGCCAATGCCAATTCCATCAATGCTGCTCCGCGGTGCGTGTCGAACGTTGGGTGGGATCGATTTCGCCGCGTTGCGAACTACGCGTGCGCGACGGTTTGATCGTGCCCATCATCGACAGCATCAGCATCGCCGCACCGAACACCACCAGGTACACCCCCACGTCGAAGCCCAATGCGCTGGCCAGCTCCAGCTCGCCCAGCAGCGGCAGCGGCAGATCGACATGGCCGCTGCTCAGGAACGGCAGCCCGAACAGCAGCGAACCGGCACCGCTCAGCAATGCGCACAACAGGCCAATACCGATCAAGCGGATGTAGTCGAAGCCGAAACGCGACTCCACCGACGCGGTGCCCTGGATCACGTACTGCATCAACAACGGCACCGCCAGCACCAGGCCGGCAATGAAGCCACCGCCAGGCGCGTTGTGGCCGCGCAAGAACAGGAACAGCGACACGGTGAGCGTCAGCGGGAACATGATCTGCGCCAGATCCGCCGGTACTGGCAGCCGTATCGCCGGCCCCGGCATGGTGCGCTCCGGTGCCATCCGCGAGCGTCGCAGCAGCGCATGCACCACCAGCCCGGCAATCGCGAACACGGTGATCTCGCCGAAGGTATCGAAGCCGCGGAAATCCACCAGGATCACGTTGACCACGTTGCGCCCATACGCCTCAGGCAACGCGCGTTGCAGCAACTCGCCGGCCACGGTGTGGGTGGGTTGCGTCATCAGGGTATACGCCAGCGCGGCCAGGCCGGTGCCGCCAATGATTGCGATGGCGACATCGCGACACTTGCGCAGCCGCGCGCGCTCCGGCAACGAGCGCTCCGGCAGGTAGTTCATCGCCAGCAGCATCAGCACCAGCGTGACCATCTCCACCAGCAGCTGGGTCAATGCAAGATCCGGTGCGGACAGGAACACGAAGGTCAGACTGACTGCCAGGCCGGTGCCACCAAGCACCAGCACCGCCAGCAGGCGCTGCTTGTACAGGAACAGGCTGCCCAACGCGCACGCGATCAACAGCAGCCATACCGTCCAGCCCAGCAGCGGCATGGGCGTGGGCGCGGGCCACTCCGGCAGCGCGCCCCCTTGCAGGAACGGCACCAGTGCCACCACCACCGCGCTCAGTACCAGCAGCATCAGCATGCGCTGCAGGTTGCCGTTGGTCACCGCATCGGTCATGCGGGCGGTGGCGCTGAACAAGGTGCGCAGGTTCCAGTGGAACAGGGCCTTGCCGGGCGAGCGGTTCTGCACCGCGTACAGATCCAGCATGCGACGGATCGCAACGTACAGCAGCGCCCCGCCGATCATGCCGGCGATGCTCATCGCCAGCGGCCAGTTGACGCCATGCCACAGCGCCAGGCTGTACTCGGGCAGTGCATCGCCGAGAATGGCACTGGCACCGGCGCGCAGCACCGGCGCCACGGTCCAGGCCGGCACGATGCCTACCGCCAGGCAGATCAGCACCAGCACATCCACCGGGATGCGCATCCAGCGCGGCGGCTCGTGCGGCGTGGTGTCCAGATCGAGCGGGCCATCGCCAAAGAACGTGTCGTGCACGAAGCGCAGGCTGTAGGCCACGCCAAGCACGCCGGCCAGCAAGGCGGCGATGCTTGCCAGGATGCGCATCAGCTGCGGCGCTTCGGTTTCCAGCGCCACCGCGAAGAACATTTCCTTCGACAAGAATCCGTTGAGCAAGGGAATGCCGGCCATGGCCAGCGATGCGATGATCGCCAGCGCACTGGTAACGGGCATCAATCGGCGCAGATTGCCCAGCTTGCGCATGTCGCGCGTGCCGGTTTCGTGGTCGATGATGCCCGCAGCCATGAACAACGAGGCCTTGAACACCGCGTGGTTGAGGATGTGGAACACGCCAGCCACCACCGCCATCGGCGTGGACAGGCCGAACAACATCGTGATCAGGCCAAGGTGTGAAATGGTCGAGTACGCCAGCACGCCCTTGAGATCGTGCTGGAAGATCGCGTACCACGCTCCCAGCAACAACGTGATCGCTCCGATGCTGGTGACCGTATAGAAAAACAGGTCGCTACCGGCCAGCGCAGGGTGCAGCCGCGCCAGCAAAAACACACCGGCCTTGACCATCGTGGCCGAGTGCAGATACGCCGACACCGGCGTGGGCGCGGCCATCGCATGCGGTAACCAGAAATGGAACGGAAACTGCGCGCTCTTGGTAAAAATGCCCAGCAGCACCAAGCCCAACGCGTATGGATACAGCGGGCTGGCGCGGATCACATCGCCGGCGGCCAGCACCGCGTCCAGCTGAAAACTGCCGACGATACGGCCGATCATCAAGACCCCGCCCAGCAGGGCAAGCCCGCCACCGGCGGTCAACACGAACGCCATGCGTGCGCCTTCGCGCGCATCCTTGCGATGCGACCAGAACCCGATCAGCAGGAAGGAGCTGATGCTGGTGAGTTCCCAGAACACCATCAACAGCAGCAGATTGCCCGACAGCACCATGCCGAGCATCGCGCCCATGAACAGCAGCAGATACGCAAAAAAGCGCGATGCGCTGTCGCGTGCACTCAGGTAGTAATGCGCATACAGCACCACCAGGGCGCCGATGCCGAGCACCAGCAACGCAAACATCCAGGCCAGGCCATCCAGCCGCAGCGAAAACAGCAAGCCGATCTGCGGCAACCATGCATGCTCGCTGGCAATCACCTCACCGCGCAGCACTGCCGGCGTGAGTGTGGCAAGCACCAGCAACCCCGCCAACGGCGCGGCCGCAGCCAACCACGCGGTGATCGAACGGGGCGCGCGCCGGAACAGCGCAGCGGCGGCCGCCATCAGGAATGGCAGCGCAAGCAGAATTTCCAACGAAAAAGGCATGCAGGGAACACAAGATTCGCGAGCAGGCCAGAGAGCTTAACAAACCGTTGACTGACGTCCGTGTCAACGCCGGTGCTGCATCACGCGCGGATGGGCCGCCAAATGGCTACGCAACTGCGCGGTGTACTGGGTATGCTGCCGTCATTCCCGCCTGCGCCGTTGCCCCGTGACCGCTACCCATCCCGCTCCGACCACTGCCGTTTCTGCGCCGCGCGCCCTGGTGTTCGGCGGCAGCGGGCAGATTGGCGAGCGCCTGCTGACCCGTCTGCTGAGTCGCGGCTGGCAGGTCACCGCCTGGTCGCGTCAGCCGCGCGCCGCGCGCGCTGGATTGATCTGGAGACAAGGGGATCTGGCGATGCCGGCCGCCGCGGGCGAGGCGTTCGAGGTGATCTTCAGCTGCGGGCCGTTGGACCATTTCGCCCGCTGGTATGCAGAAAACCCCGTGGTTGCACCGCGCATCGTGGCGTTTGGCTCCACCAGTGTGGAGGTCAAGGAACATTCCATCGATGCCGCCGAGCGCGACGTGGCGCAGCGACTGGCCCATGCCGAACAGGCGCTGTTCTCCGCAGCGCAGGCGCGCGGCGCCACCGCCACCGTGCTGCGTCCGACCCTGGTGTACGGTGCCGGACGCGACAAGACGCTGACGCAGATCGCCGGGCTGGCGCAGCGCACCGGTGCGTTCGTCCTGCCCGCCAACGCCACCGGCCTGCGCCAACCGGTGCACGTGGATGACCTGGCCAGCGCCGCGCTGGCGGTGATTGGCCAACCCGGCACCCAGCAACGCAGCTATGCCGTGGGCGGCGGTGAAGTGCTGGCCTACACGCAGATGGTGGAGCGCGTGCTGGCGGCATTGCCGCGACCGGCGCGGCTGTATCAGGTGCCACCGGGCCTGTTCGGGTTCGCGCTGACCACGGCGCAACGCCTGGGGCGGCTGCGTGGCATGAATGCGGCCGCGTTGCAGCGCATGCGCGACGATCTGGTGTTCGACCTGGAGCCGGCACGTCGCGATTTCGGTTATGCGCCGCGCGCGTTCCGGCCATTGCCGGAAGAGCTCGGCATCGGCGAATGACGCGCAGACCTGGCCGGCAATGCCCGGATCAGATGCGCCTGCAGGCCTTGAAGCGCCAGTCGCCGCGTGGCGTGCTGCGCAACGAGGCGATGACCCGCAGGCAACGCCGCGCATGACGCCGGCCGACAGCGGGCGAGCCCCGCGCCACCGCCCGTCTCAGTAACGCCACCCCAGCTGCCGGTACACCTTGGCCAACACCCAGATCGGCCCGATCAGCAGATAGGTCAGGTCGGTCAGAAAGCTCGGCTTGCGGCCTTCGATCTTGTGCCCCACGAACTGGGCGATCCACGCCAGCACGAAGACCGACAACGCGCTGGTGAACACGCCGCCCAGACCGACCCGGCCTTCGATAAGCCGGCACAGGCAGCCGAAGAAAAAGAAGATCCCCAGCATGCCCAGCCCGAGCGGGCGCGACAGCCGGTTGTAGTACGACCACGCCGCAAACATCGCCAGCGCCGCCCAGACCCCGCTACTGAACCAGGTGCCGCCCACCGGGATGCACCACAGCAGCCCCACCAACGACCACAGGATGGCCGGCACCGCCACCACGTGGATCAGTTGATTGGTGTCGTTGCGGTGGTCGTCGGAATAGCTGGCGAAATAGCGGTCGATCGGTCGCGCGGTCGTGGTGCGTTCGGTCATGTTCCCTCCCAGGAATGACCCAAGCATACGCGTGCGAACGGCCGTGGTGGCACTACGCGAAGGACCGGTCCCTGCCACGCCGCAATCGCATGGCAGGGACCGGTGCAGGTCAGTTGACCGACACCGCACTCCAGGCGGCAGCCACTGCCCGGTACTGGGTGGACGTGCCGCCATACAGATCGGTGGCCGCGCTCAGGGTGGCCCGACGCGCGGCTGCGTAGTTGGTGGAGGAGGTCATGTAGACGGTGAGCGCGCGGTACCAGATGCGGCTGGCAGCGGCGCGGCCGATGGCCGTCAGCGCGGTATTGCCGTTGCAGACCAGCCCGGCCGGGGTCAGGTTGTAACTGGTGCCCGCGCCGAAACCGCTCGGCACCACCGCCCCTTCGGCCAGCAGATAGTAGAAATGATTCGCCACGCCGGAGCTGTAGTGCACATCGATGGAGCCCAGATTGCTGCGATAGCAATCGGGCGAATCGCCGTCCAGGCTTGGCTTGAACATGTAGCGCAAGGCCAGCGTGCCGCTGCTGTTGCCGGCGATGAGTTTCTCGCCGATCAGATAATTGCCCGGCTGCGCGCTGTTGTTGGCGGAGAATTCCACCATCGCGCCCATGATGTCGGAGGTGGCCTCGTTCAGGCCGCCGGACTCACCCGAGTACACCAACCGTGCCGAGCGACTGGTCACCCCGTGCGTCATCTCGTGCCCGGCTACGTCCACCGACACCAGCGGTGTAAACGTGCTGCCGTCGCCATCGCCGAAGGTCATGCAGAAACAGCTGTCCGACCAGAAGGCATTGTTGTAGCGGCTGCCGTAATGCACGCGGCTGCGTGCGCCCTTGCCATCGTTGGCGATGCCGCTGCGCGCGTGGGTGGTCTTGAAGTAATCCCAGGTCAGCGACACCCCGTAGTGCGCATCCACCGCCACCGTGGTGGTGTCGCTGTTGGCGCCGCTGCCCCAGGCATTATCGGCATCGGTCAGCAGCGTGCCGTTGCCCGAGGTGCTGTTGCGCATGTTGTAGGTGGCGCCGCCACCGCGGCCCAGATCGGTCATCTCGAAGCCGCTGCTGCATCGCGTGGTCGCCAGGCCCACGCTGCCCGCGTACAACGAACGCCCGGTGCCGGCGGCACTGGTGCCACCCGCGCAGGCGGTATGTACCGTGTCCCAGGAGTCGAGGATGCGTTGATCCACCGCATCGACGATGTAATGCATTTCGGTCGGCGTCTGATCCGGCTTGATGCCGCTGTAGATCACCTCGTACGCCAGCCGTGGTGCCCCCTGGCGCGCGTACAGTGCCAGGCTTGCACGTGGCGCGGCATCCTGCGGCACATCGAACTGCGCTCCGGCCACACGCAGCGCGGTGGTGGCGTCGATGCCGGGCGCAAGGTCCGGACGCACCGGCGTGTCCAGGGTCTGACTCAATTGGCGCATCACCCCACGGCGTGAATGCACCACCACGTCGCCGCCGATCACCGGCAGCCCCCGGTAGGTGCGATCGAAGCGCACATGCTCGCTGCCATCGGCATCGACGATGCTGTCACGCGCGATAAAGACATCGGCCGGCGCACGATTGGCCATGGCCGACGCGGTATTCCCCAGTAGTGTCTGCGCACGCGTTACCGCCGCATTTGCAGAAAGATCGGCCGCACCAGCGGCAGCAGAAAACGATAGCGCGCAGCAGATGGCTGCGCCCAGTACATGGAATTGCATGACGACTCTCTCCCAGAACGTGCAATGCAAAAACCGGCGAGATGACGCACGGCCGGTCGCGATCGGCAGCAGGTGCCGGCAGACAACTTTGCACAGTCCCGGACATTGCAATAGTAAAAATTACCGGCGTAGTGCGTTCTGTGCGTCGGGCCACATCGCGTTGGGCAACGTATCGCACTGCGATGGATGACCGGTCGCCGTACCGATCTGTCCTGCTTGAACGTGGCTTGGCAACTGCATGTGCGCTACGACCGATGAATGGGAATGCGTCGGGCGTTGCAGATCGCTCACCGCTTACAGTCCATGCGGCGCGCCATGGTCGCGGTGATCACAACGCGCACCGTGTCGGCCGCTGCCAGGCAGGATGCAATCGCGCCGACGCGTGCAGCGGGGCATGAAAAAGCCGGCCATCCACTGGCCGGCTTTTTGGTTGCACCCGTCACACCTCAGCGCGCACCCATTGCCACCTTCTGCTGCTCCTCGCGGACCTGGTGCTGCTGCGCCTGGCCGGCCAGCAGCTGCGCGCTGGTCTGCTCCAGCGGCGGCGCAGGCTGGTTCAGATCCACCGCCGCACGGAAACCCGGCGTGGTGCCCATGACGAACGCCTTGCCATCTTGCACCGTCACGCTCTGCAGCTTGTCTGCGCTGTCGATGCCGTTCTGCTTGGCCTGCAGCGTGACGTGGGCGGCCGCATCGTTGGAGATCATGCTCGGCAGCCTGCTGCGGATTGCGTTGTGCAATGCATGGTCCGGATGCGACGCATCGGTGAGCGAGGGCCCGGTCGGCGCTGCAACCGGGGCCTCGCGTGTAGGCGCCTGCGTGTGTGCCGGCACAGCCGACAACGCCGCCTGCGTGTTGCGGCCAACGATCCCGTCCTGCTGCAGCCCATGCTGCTTCTGGAACGCCATCACCGCCTCGCGCGTGTTGTCGCCAAAGCGCCCATCCTCGGCAAGCCGATTGCCCTGCGCATCGCGCACGCCAAGGCGGTTGAGGTCCTGCTGCAGCTTGCCGACCTCGCTGCCTTGCTCGCCATGACGCAGCGTGCCGCTGCCGGCCGCTGTCGCCGGCTGGGCGTGGCGTGCACCCGACTCCTGCTGGTGGCCCTGATTCCAGAACGTCTCCGGACTGGTCAACTTGCCGTTGGCATCGCGCAACTGGTAATGCACATGCTGTGCGTACTGGCTGTTACCGTTCGGCCCGCGCCCACCCATCGTGCCGATCGCATCGCCCGCCGCCAGCGTCTGGCCTTCCTTCACCTTGAGTCCATCCAGGTGCAGGATTTCGTGCGAGTTACCCTGTGCATCGCGAATCTTGACGGTCCCGTAATTGCCACCCGCGAACGTGACCGTGCCTGCCACGGGCGAATGCACTGTCGGATGCTGCAGATTACGGCCGGTCTGGCCGCCTTGGTAATTGAAGTCGGTTCCGCCATGATCGCGTGCGCTACGGTGCTCGCCGTAGTGACCGGTGATATGCGGCGCAACGCCGTTCTGCGGAGGCAGCATGCGCTCCATGGTGGTCTGGAACGATCCCGACCCTGCCGCTTGCACCGGTGCATGCGCCGCATGCTGCGCGGGCTCCACCGTTTGGCCGAGCTGGCCGTGTTCGAGCTTGCCCATCAGCTCCGGCGTGATGTCGCGCTGCCAGCGCGCAAAGCGGTTTTCGCGATCGGCCAGCCCGTTCGGCGGGTCGCCGCCATTGATCGCCACTCCGGCGGCATGTGCGTCCTGCCTGGCGGCCTGGGGAACGTTGTTCTGCCAGTACCAGGTAGCGATTCGCGAGGCATTTTCTGGCTGCGCGGCCAGTTCGGGATGTGCCACCAGATCCAGATCCAGGGCTTCGCCTGCGGCGCGATACTGGTCCTTGCCGGTGAGCTGGATGTAGCCCCGGCCACGGTAGAGGTAACCATCGCCGGGTTCGGTATTGCCCATGCGTCCGCCGTACATCAGTTCGGCCAGTTTTTCCGGCTGGCCACGCAGCGCTTCCAGACGTGCTTCTTCCAACGCCTCCGGCCCTTCGCGCAGTGCTGACCGCACTTTCGAGCTGACTTGCGACGGCCCGCGCGTATAGCGGAACCCTTCTTCAAGCCGGTTGAGGCCCATCGATTCATGGCCGACCTGGGCCATGAAGTTCGCCAGCTCTTTGGGCTGGGTAATGCCTGCTGCATAGGCCGACTGCAGCAGCCCTGTTTCGCGATCGGTTGCCATGGTGTAACTCCTCATTTCTCAGCAACATGAAATAACGGACTCCTTCCTTGTCCGCGCCAACCATTACGTCCCTTTAATTCGTTTTCTCGCCCGCGGCCTCGTCCAGGGCCGCTGCCTTCTTCAGCGTGGCGGGATCAAACTCCTGGAACGCCACCATGCCGAAATCGTTCGTGGTGAGTTCCAGCGTGTTGTGTTGTTCGGTCTCGGTATCGGACAGATCACGTACCACCTTGTCCAGCAACCAGGTGCGCTTGTCTGCCGAATACTTGAACGTGAAGTCATCGGCCCAGCGCTCGCGCGAACCGCCGGAGATGGAGATGGTGAATTGACCGGGTTGAATGCGTGAAAACGCATACGGATCGCCGGCCAGGCCGCCGCAACGGGCACATGGCACGATCTTGCTGTTTTCAGCCGCTTTCTGGAACGCGCCATCGGCTTGTTGGGTCAGCAATATCACCGTGCGCGGCGTTCCCTCCCCGAGTTTCTCGGTACCGGTGGATGGCGGTGACACCACCAGCAACGCATCGGAGCGTCCCGCGCCGGTCAGATCGCCGCGGATGGTTTCCAGAGCCTTCGATCCAGCAGGAACGAAGGAATCGATCGTGCCCATGGGTACAGTCCCTTGTGTCGATGTGGCGGAAGGTGGTGAAGCGGGGGGGGACGGCTGCGACGTCGCAGCGGCTGCAGTGGCCGCCGGCGTCTCCGGCGCACCTGCCGCAGCCTGCGGACCGTTGCAGGCGGCCAGCGCAATGGCCAGCGCAGTGGCCAGCACCGGGCAAGTCAGTCGAAATGGATGCAAGGTGGTCTCCTGAAACGTAGGTGGTTGCGGTGGCGGCAAGCGCGCCGGTTACAGGGCCTGATCGTCCACCTTGACCAATGTCCAGCAGGGGCGCTGGGCGAAGTGGTAGACCTGCTGGTCGCCGGTGTCGGGGGTGCGGATCAACACCTGCTGACCGTCGCCTTGCTGGGAGACGACCACTTCGCGCCCGCTGCTGCGCACCGCTGCCAGGTCAGGAATGACGGGCCATTTGACTTGCGCCAATGGCACCTCGCGCGTCACGGGTGCCGGCTCGGGCTGCGCCTCGGGGTCGATCTGGATCATGGTCAACGGGTCGGCCGTCGCCTTTTCCTGGACTGCGATCTCTGCGCTGAAGCGCTTCAGGAAGGCAGGGAAGTCGGCATCGGGACAGCTGGCTGAGGTTGCGGGCGCTGGGGCCGTACTTGCGGCTGCGGCAGGTGCCGTCGCCGAGGCAGTGGCCGGCGATTCCGGGGCGGTGGAGGCTGCCGGCGGCGCCTGTGCAGAGCAGGCTGCAAGCGCAAGGCTCAATGCCAGAGCGGGCAGGGACGTACGGAAACTAGCCAATGGATCCTCCTGATCGTATCGGGGCGGCATGTGCGCGGGCGAAAGTCTATCGGCGGCCCGGTTGCGTCGTGTGAATGCACAGGCCTCCACCGCCGGCCCGCATTGAGGAAGAGCTAGCGACCCCGCAGGCCATGGGCTTCCCGATCAGGTGCGGGTGGGGCGGTCACGCCGTGCGGATGTTCATCGGTCCAACGGTGGGCTTGCAGGCATCGGGTGGATCGCGCATCGCTTCGCCATGCAAGGCAGGACGGCATCGTCCGACCTGCCCATCGCACTCACATGCCGTTTGAAAAGACGTCCAGCGCCTGTGCATCGATCCATCCCTGTGCGCAGTCGCCAACGTGCCGGCCCTGGGCAGCGGCACGACACAGCGTGCCATCAGCCGGCTTCAGACGCCTGATCGCCCTGTCGCCATATGTTTCACAAAGTGCACTGTCTTTGCATGCCGCAACACGGCTGGCCGGAATGGTGACCACGTAGTAATAGCGCGGGTTCTGCCCGCCACGGGCGATGGCCTGGATGCAGACGAGTTGCCCCTGCGCCAGGTGGGCAGTGGCGGTTGCAGCGCTGCCGGTGGCCGGCACCGCATCGAGTGCCTCGGCTCCGGATGCGCGCGAGACGCCTGCGAAGAATCCATCGTCACCGCACTCGGGCAACACGTCCACATCGTAGAAATCGCCTGCATCGAGGTTACCCGCCGTGCAGCCGGTGGCGGATGTCGCATCGGCACATGTCACGCCACTTGCCCTGATCACCGCGGCAAACCGGTGACTGCCTGCAGCGGGGGGCGGTGCAACGGCGCTTGGCAGCGGGCGGGATGCGGACCGCGCAGCCACGGCCGCGGCCGGCTCCCCGGCAGTGCATGCCGCGGCTGTGAACAGCAACGCAGCAATCGAGGCACGCTGCAGCAGTGCACGAGCGCTGGATAAAGGAAACGACATTGTCCAACTCCACCTGCAGTGTGTGGTCCGGTTGCGGCGGCCAGTCGGTGGGCGATGAAGAAGCTCGCGCCGCATCCGATGGCACGGCATTGCCGTGTGATCGGTTACGCGTCCACTGTCGTTCGCTGCGCTCGGATGTGCCAGTGCACATCCGCCCCCTGCGACCGCCCGACCAAAGCCCCGTCCCCGGGGCTTACAGCATCAATCGACCGAAATCCCCGCCAGCCGCTGCAGTGCTTCGGCATATTTCGAACGGGTACGATCGATCACGTCAGCCGGCAGGCTGGGGCCGGGTGCGGTCTTGCCCCAGTCCAGGGTTTCCAGATAGTCGCGCACGAACTGCTTGTCGTAGCTCGGCGGGCTGGTGCCCACTTCGTACTGGTCGGCCGGCCAGTAGCGCGACGAGTCCGGGGTCAGCATCTCGTCCATGATGTACAGGCGGCCATCGGCATCGGTGCCGAACTCGAACTTGGTGTCGGCCAGCAGGATGCCGCGTTCGGCGGCAAAATCGGCCGCAAAACGGTAGATGCGCAAGGTGGCATCGCGTACGCGTTCGGCCAGTTCGGCGCCCACCGTCTTGACCATCGCATCGAAGTCGATGTTCTCGTCATGGTCGCCGACCGCTGCCTTGGTCGATGGGGTGAAGATCGGTTCGGGCAGTTTTTCGGCCTGGCGCAGGCCGTCGGGCAATTCGATGCCGCTGATCTTGCCGGTGCGCTGGTAGTCCTTCCAGCCGCTGCCGATCAGATAGCCGCGCGCGATCGCTTCCACCGGCACCGGCTTGAGCTTGCGCGTCACCACGGCACGCTTGGCGTACAGGGCCGGGTCCACACCGTCGGGCAGCACCTGCTCCACGCGGATGTCGACCAGGTGGTTGGGCATCAGGTGGTCGGTCTTGTGGAACCAGAAGTTGGACACCTGGCACAGCATCTCGCCCTTGCCCGGAATCGGATCCGGCAGCACCACATCGAAGGCGGACAGGCGGTCGGTGGCCACCATCAACAGGTAGTCGCCCGGGGGGGCGTCGGCGGGCAGGCGGTCGCGCGGAATATCGAAGACATCGCGGACCTTGCCACGGTGACGCAACGGCAGGCCGGGCAGATCGGATTGCAACAGCGTGGTCGACACAGGCACTCCTAAGGACGTCGCTATGACGCTGTCCCCGGGACCCGGCGGGCCCGCGGGTGGGCAGCGGGCCGCGTAGTGTACGGCGCTTCGTGGCGCCCTGCTGGGATTTGTCGGACGGCTCTGCCTACCGGCTGTAGAGGGCCCGTCAGCCAGGCCGGACGGGCGTTCGGGTAAGATCGCCAACCCGCCTTCCCCACGCCCGATCGCCCATGTCCTGGTACGGAAAACTGCTCGGCGGACTGGCCGGCGCCTTGCTGTTCCGCGGCGCGCCGTTCGTGGGGCTGATGATCGGCCTGGCCATCGGCCACGCGGTGGATGCCGGCTGGTTCAAGCGGCGTGCGGAAAACCCGTATGAGGCCCTCGGGCTGGAGCCGGACGCGACCACGGCGGAGATCGACCTGGCCTATCGGCGGCTGATGTCGCGCTATCACCCGGACAAGGTGGCCAACGCCGAGCCGGAAGCGCGCCGCCAGGCGGAGAAAAAGGCCAGCCAGATCAATGCCGCCTACGATCGTATCCAGCGGATGCGCAAGCGCTGATCGCATGGCGCGTGGTTGTGTGTGGGTACCGCCAAAACGGTGTGCGGCGTGAGTGGGGGCGTCGAGTCGCCAATGGGTGGGGGCCGTACTCTCAACCCCAGTTGCGCTCCAAGGCACACGCGCCAGTGGCGCGTGTGCCTGCTCACCCCCGGCGGAACGGGGCCTGGCGTGACATGCAGAAGTGATGCGTGAGTCGCAGGTCTGGCCAGGACATCAAGCCGTGTTGCACGGCGCAGCTAACGCTGGCCGGAAAACAGCACTGCGAATCAGCAATCTCAGAACTTGTACGTCGCCGTCAGCCGCACCGCGTTGGTGGAAAAGTCCGTATCGGTGCGACGCAGATCGGTGCCGGCCGGATTGACACGCAGGAACGGGTTGGTCGCCGGCGCGGTGCCCGGCCCGACGCGCACCCGGGTGTCTTCGTCCTGCAGCCGCGTAAACAGGTATTCCACGCCCACCGACACGTTGTCGCTCAAGCGACGCTGCAGGCCAACACCGGCCTGGTAGCCATTGGCGCTGTCGCCGCCGCTGCCGGTGAAGCTGTTGGCGGTGTTGCTGCTGACGAAACTGTGGTCGAACTCGCCGCGGGCCGCGCCGGCGGTGAAATACGCCAGGTAGTCGCCCTGCTCGCCGAACGCATAGCCGATCCGGCCGCGCAGCGCGGCGGTGCGGTTGAGCTGGCGGGTGAAGGTGTACAGCGCAGGCGTCGTGCTGAAGGCGCTGACGCTGTCGCGGATGTCGTTGCGGGTGTACTCGGCCACAACGCCGTAGACCCAGTTGCCGACCTGCCAGTCGTAGCCCAGCCGCGCACCGTACTCGGCACCGCCCTTGTCCTTGCTGCAGCCGCTGGCCGGCGTGCGGCCGGCGGCCGCCCCGCCGCAGAAGCCCGGAGAAAACGCATCGGCACCGGTGGCGGTGCTGACCTGATCGCCGTCACGGCCATCCAGGTTGGTGTCGAAGCCGAAGCGGCCGCCGGAGACGCCGGCCGGATCGGCACCGCCGACATTGGCGCCGATGGAAAAGCCGGACCAGTCGGCCGGGCCGGATTGCGCCCAGGCCGATGGTGTCAGGGCCAGCAGGAAGATGGCAGCGGAGGCGAGCGGGGTGGTTTTCATGAAGTCTCCTCAAGTCGGGCGCGGCGCGCCGGTCAAGGGCATACGCAGCAGAGCCCGCCACGGATGCACGCCTTTCCTCGCCGGGGCCGGGTTGCGACAATGCGGTTTCCGTCTTCCTACGAGCTGCCCATGCAATCGACGGCGATCGCCCCGTCCATCCTGTCCGCTGATTTCGCCCGCCTTGGCGAGGAGGTGAACAACGTCCTGAAGGCCGGCGCCGACTGGGTGCACTTCGATGTGATGGACAACCACTACGTGCCCAATCTCACCATCGGCCCGATGGTCTGCCAGGCGCTGCGCAAGCACGGCATTACCGCCCCGATCGATGTGCACCTGATGGTCGAGCCGGTGGACCGCATCGTGCCGGACTTCGCCGAGGCCGGTGCCGCCACCATCAGCTTCCACCCCGAAGCCAGCCGCCACGTGCACCGCACCATCCAGCTGATCAAGTCGCACGGCTGCCAGGCCGGGCTGGTGCTCAACCCGGCCACGCCGGTGGATATCCTGGACTGGGTGCTGCCGGAGCTGGATCTGGTGCTGGTGATGTCGGTCAACCCGGGCTTCGGCGGGCAGGCCTTCATCCCGTCGGCGCTGGACAAGCTGCGTGCCATCCGGAGCAAGATCGACGCTACCGGCAAGCCGATCCGGCTCGAAATCGACGGCGGGGTCAAGGCCGACAACATCGGCGCGATTGCCGCGGCCGGTGCCGACACCTTCGTGGCCGGCTCGGCGATCTTCAACGCGCCCGACTATGCCCAGGTGATCGCACAGATGCGCGCGGCCGTGGACGCGGCGCGATGAGCCAGCCCGCGCCGCAGATCCGCAGTGCCACGCCCGCGGATGTGCCCCTGTTGCACGAGTTGATCACCGCACTGGCGGTCTACGAACGCGAGCCGGATGCGGTGACGGCCACTCAGGACGATCTGCACGCCAGCCTGTTCAGCGACGGCGCCACCGCGCACGCACTGATCTGCGAGCAGGACGGCCAGGCGCTGGGTTTTGCGGTGTATTTCTTCAATTACTCGACCTGGCTGGGCCGCAACGGTCTGTATCTGGAAGACCTGTTCGTGCGCCCGCAGGCGCGCGGGCGGGGTGCCGGCCTTGCGCTGTTGCGGCATCTGGCGCAACTGGCCGTGCAGCGCGGCTGCGGGCGTTTCGAGTGGTCGGTGCTCGACTGGAACCAGCCGGCCATCGACTTCTACCAGGCGGTCGGCGCCCGCCCGATGGACGGTTGGACCGTCTACCGGCTCGATGGCGAACGCCTGGCCGCGTTTGCCGCCGGCACCTGAGCGGGCGCTGCGCTGCGCCACCGGCGCTGGGCAACCTGCCTGACAAAAGGAAGGCCGCCCCATCGGAGCGGCCTTCAAGAAAATTGGAGGCTGATCCTGCCTCCGCCCGTCGTCCCTGCTATGGACTTCCATCCTCCGGGTCAGCCATGACATGGCAATGACAGCCGGGCGACAGCACGTATTCACGATCCCCCGAGTGGCGCGCTGCTAGCCTGCGCCAATCACCCTTACAGCATCGGCAGCGCGCATGGCCCCGTTCCACTGGCGTCTGATCCTCAACGGCAAGTCCACCGACAATCTGGACCTGCGTGAGGCGGTGGGAACGCTGCGCAAGCGCGGTCTGCAGCTCGAGGTCCGGGTCACCTGGGAAGACGGTGATGCCGAGCGCTACGTCGCCGAGGCGGTGGCCGACGGCGTGCAGACGGTGATCGCCGCCGGTGGCGACGGCACGCTCAGCGAAGTGGCTGCCGCCCTGGCGCATCACGACGCCGACGCGGCCACCCTGCCATCGCTGGGCCTGGTGCCCCTGGGCACCGCCAACGACTTCGCCACGGCGGCCATGATTCCCATCGAACCTTTCGAGGCGCTCAGCCTGATCGCCGAGCGCCCGGCGCAGGCGATCGACCTGCTGCGCCTGGACACCGCGCACGGTCCGCACTGGTGCGCCAACGTCGCCAGCGGCGGCTTCGGCACCCAGGTCACCGTGGAAACCGACGAAGGCCTGAAGAAGATGCTCGGCGGGCTGGCCTATCTGATCACCGGCATGTCGCGACTGGGCCGGATCGACCCGATCAGCGCCCGCTTCAGCGGCCCGGACTTTGAGTGGGACGGCGAATTCATCGCGCTGGGCCTGGGCAACGGGCGCCAGGCCGGCGGCGGCCAGGCGCTGTGCCCGGAGGCCCTGATCGACGACGGCCTGCTGGATGTCACCATCGTCCCAGCCCTCAACGGCGAAGTGGCCGCCACCCTCGGCACCCTGGTCACCGGCGGCAAGCAGGCGGCCCTGGAACGGGTTGCCGTGCGCGCCCGCGTGCCGTGGCTGGAGATCGCGTCCCACCAACCGCTGACCCTGAACCTGGACGGCGAACCGGAAACTTCGCTGCATTTCCGCATCGCCTGCGTCCCGGCGCGGTTGCGGATGCATTTGCCTGCCGACTGTCCGTTGGTCGGGGGTTGAGTCCGGGGAATGGGGAATGGGGAATGGGGAATCGGGAATCGGGAATCGGGAATCGGGAATCGGAAGAGCGTGATCGGCCTGCGCTGATGTGCGGTCGCCCGGTCGATGCATGCGCGCGAACGGGTAGCGCCATGCCATCTCCACGATCAAGGCCAGCTGGCTGCGGGCAGTCGCATTCAAATCAATCAACGCCGGTAGAAGCGAATAGCTGCGTCCCAAGCTGAGCAACGGCGGCGAATGCGAAGTGGCTAGATCACAAGCGCAGCAACGACCAGCACGCGGCCCTAAGCCCCTCTCCCGCCGGGAGAGGGGTTGGGGTGAGGGTCCCTGCGCCGACATTGGCGCCGCCGCCACGACCCACGCTCCAAAGCAAACCGCTCCTACAGCGCACCACACCCACACCCCGACGCACGCTGCCCGCGTCTGACGTCAACCAATGCGCAAGCCCAACCAACCCCGGCCCGCCTTCGCAATTCGCACCGCTTTGGCCCCGCACCTGCTGCCCTGGGCCGACACTTGCGCTACAGTACCCGCGTGTCCCGCCTGACGACCCCACGCTCCTTCTCTTCCGCTCGCCGCTGGTGGCGATGGTGGCCCGTTGCCGTCGTCCGCCCCGCCACAGAGTCCCGGAAGGAAAGTCGTCTTGATCACTGCAGAGCAGTTCCAGCGCCAGGCCGCTGAAGGTCACACCCGTATCCCCGTTGTCCGCGAAGTGCTGTCCGACCTGGACACGCCGCTCTCGGTCTATCTCAAACTCGCCGACGGCGCCTACACCTACCTGTTCGAATCGGTCGAAGGCGGTGAGCGCTTCGGGCGCTACTCCATCATCGGCCTGCCGGCGCGGCGCGTGTACAGCTTCCGCGGCCACACGCTGGAAGTCAGCGAGCACGGCGAAGTCATCGAGACCCGTGAGGTCGCCGACCCGCTGGCCGAAGTCGATGCCTTGCGCGCCGAGCATTCGGTACCGCAACTCGATGGCCTGCCCGGTTTCACCGGCGGGCTGGTGGGCTGGTTCGGCTTCGAGTGCATCCAGTACATCGAGCCGCGCTTGGGCAGCGGCGACAAACCCGACGAACTCGGTACGCCCGACATCCTGCTGATGCTCTCCGAAGAGCTGGCGGTGTTCGACAACCTCAAGGACCGGCTGTACCTGATCGTGCACGCCGACCCGCGCCAGCCGCAGGCCTATGTGCGCGCCAACCGGCGTCTGGACGAACTGGCACATCGCCTGCGTCAGGGCGGCGCCGGCTATCCGCAGGCGCAGATTTCCGATGCCATCGACGAATCGGATTTCCATTCCTCGTTTACCCGCGAGGAGTACCACGCCGTGGTGCGCAAGGCGCAGGAATACGTCCGCGCCGGGGACATCTTCCAGGTGGTGCCGTCGCAGCGGCTGCGCGTACCGTTCCGCGCGCGCCCGGTGGATGTGTATCGCGCGCTGCGTGCGTTGAATCCCTCGCCGTACATGTATTTTCTCGACGTCGGTGGCACCCAGGTGGTCGGCTCCTCGCCGGAAATCCTGGCGCGCCTGCGCGATGGCGTGGTGACCGTGCGTCCGATCGCCGGTACTCGCCCGCGCGGTGCTACGCCGGAGCTGGACAAGGCACTGGAAGCCGAACTGCTGGCCGATCCGAAAGAGCGCGCCGAGCACGTGATGCTGATCGATCTGGGCCGCAACGATGTGGGCCGCGTCGCCGAACCCGGCACAGTGAAGGTCGGCGAGCAGTTCGTGATCGAACGCTATAGCCACGTCATGCATATCGTCAGCGAGGTCACCGGCACGCTCAAGGCCGGCCTGAATTACAGCGACGTGCTGCGCGCCACGTTCCCGGCCGGCACCGTCAGCGGCGCGCCCAAAATTCGCGCGCTGGAAATCATCCGCGAGCTGGAGCCGGTCAAGCGCAACGTGTACTCCGGCGCGGTCGGTTACATCGGCTGGCACGGCGATGCAGACACCGCCATCGCCATCCGCACCGCGGTGATCCAGGACGGCTATCTGTATGTGCAGGCCGGCGGCGGGGTGGTCTACGACTCCGACCCGGACCTGGAATGGCAGGAGACGATGAACAAGGGCCGCGCGCTATTCCGCGCAGTCGCCCAGGCGGCCAAGGGCCTGTGATGGACGGGCAGGGTAGTGGAGCGCGCATCAGTTTTCGCAACGACTACAGCGAAGGTGCGCATCCGCGTCTGCTGCAGGCATTGGCGCAGGCCAGCGCCGAGCAGCACGCCGGTTACGGCACCGATCGGCTGAGCGCACGTGCTGCAGAGTTGATACGCACCGCCGTCGCGCAACCGCAAGCGGATGTGCATCTGCTGGTCGGTGGCACGCAGACCAATCTGATTGCAATCAGCGCGTTCCTGCGCCCGCACCAGGCGGTGATTGCAGTGGAGGCCGGGCACATCGCCACGCATGAAACCGGCGCCATTGAAGCCACCGGCCACAAGGTACTCACCGTGCCTGCGCTGCACGACAAGCTGACGCCTGCATTGATCGCGCCGGTGCTGGAGGTGCACAGCAACGAGCACATGGTGCAGCCGCGCCTGGTCTATATTTCCGACAGCACCGAAAGCGGCACCATCTACACGCATGCCGAACTCGACGCGCTGTCGCGGTTCTGCCGCGCAAACGATCTGCTGCTGTACCTGGACGGCGCGCGCCTGGGTGCCGCGCTGACTGCCGACGGCAACGATCTGGATCTGCCCACCATTGCCGCACTGACCGATGCGTTCTACATCGGCGGCACCAAGAATGGCGCGCTGCTCGGCGAAGCCTTGGTCATCGTCAACTCCACATTGCAGGCCGATCTGCGTTACCTGATCAAACAGCGTGGCGCATTGCTGGCCAAGGGTATGGTGCTCGGTTCGCAATTCGCAGCGTTGTTCGAAGACGGCTTGTTCTTCGAACTGGCCGCGCACGCCAACGCCATGGCGCAACGCCTGCGCGCGGGATTGCTGGCCGCTGGCGCGCAGTTCACCAGCGATTCGCCGACCAACCAGCAGTTCATCGCCGTCAGCGCGCAACACGCTGTGCAGCTGGCACAACGCTACGACTTCGAGCGCTGGGAAGTGCGCGCCGACGGCAGTCATGTGATCCGCTTCGTGACGTCGTGGGCCACCATGCCCGAAGCGGTGGATCGCCTATGTGCGGATGTTGCAGCACTGCATCGCAGCGTGCAATAAGCATGCACGCCATTCACCCAAGGAAAGGACACATGAAGCAACTGACGCGTTGGATGCTTGTGGTGTTATGCGCATTGCCGCTGATCGCTGTGGCGCAGGTCAACAGCCTGCCATCGCAGCCGCATTTGCTGGTGAAGGGGCAGGCGGAAAGAACGGTCATGCCCGACCGCTTTTTCGTAACGATCAACTTTCGCGCAGTGGACATGCAGCCAGAAATTGCACGCAAGCGCATCCAGACGGCTGCCGAACAGATCCTCACCGCCTTGAAGGCGCATCACGCCCTCAAGGGCAGTATCGAAGCTTCGTCGCTGCAGATTGAACCGTTCTATTCCTATCTGCCGGGCGGCACGCAAAAGTTCGAAGGCACTGAAGTCAAGCGAGGAATCGGTGCGGCATTCCAGTCGCTGGAAGATGCACGGCAGTTTCTCGGTGAAATGAAAACGAGTAACGAGATTCAGCTATCGGGCATCAAGACGTCCTACAGCAAGGAGGCTGAGATACGCGCGCAACTCAAGCGCGAAGCCGCTGACCAATCGCGCAAATCGGCCGCTGAACTTGCCAAGGCGTATGACGTCAGGATTCAGGGGCTTTACACGATTTCCGATGTCGCTCCGAACTTCGCCTACGGCATTCAGGCGGGCAGTTGGCCGATACAGGTCGTCCATGTCTCCGGATCGCCGGCGCCGCCAGCGCCTGTTGTTGATCGAGGTGCAGTGGTCGAGTCACTCGAAGCCGGCAGCATCACCCTCACCGAAAACATCTATGCGGTCTTCCTGATCGCGCAATGAGTCCTTTGCCATGCTGCTGATGCTCGATAACTACGACAGCTTCACCTACAACCTCGTGCAGTACCTGCAGGCGCTGGGCGCCGAGGTCACGGTGGTGCGCAACGATGCGATGAGCGTCGACCAGATCGCCGCGCTGAGGCCCGAGCGCATCGTGATCTCGCCCGGTCCGTGCACTCCGAATGAGGCCGGCATTTCGCTGCAGCTAATCGAACAGCTGGGGCAGACCACGCCGATCCTGGGCGTGTGTCTGGGCCACCAGAGCATCGGTCAGGTGTATGGCGGCGATGTGATCCGTGCGGGCAACATCATGCACGGCAAGACATCGCCGATTCGCCACGAAGGCAAGGGCGTGTTCGCCGGCCTGCCGGACAGCTACGAGGCCACGCGCTATCACTCGCTGGTGGTGGACAAGACCACTCTGCCGGACGCGCTGGAAGTCACCGCCTGGACCGAAAATCCGGATGGCTCGGTGGAAGAGATCATGGGCCTGCGCCATCGCCAGTTTCCGGTGGAAGGCGTGCAGTTCCACCCCGAGTCGATCCTGACCCAGCACGGTCATGCGCTGCTGAAAAACTTTCTGCAGCGTTGATCGCGATGGCCCTCGCGCACATGGCCGTCGTTGGCGCAGCTTGCATCGGCATCCACGCACCAGCGGGGAGCGCGGCTGTCTACGAGACGCTACGCCGCCGTTCGCGGACGGCCTCGCCGGCGCATGCAACCAGCGTTTTCCTCACCCAGTAATGCTTGTGCGCGTCGCAGTCACCAGAGATCGCTTCACGATGAACCAGCCCGACGACAACGTCCATTTCTATGAGCCTACCCAGGGCCACGGTCTGCCACACGATCCGTTCAATGCCATCGTCGGCCCGCGCCCGATCGGCTGGATCGGCTCGCGCAGCACCGGGGGCATTGCCAATCTGGCGCCGTACAGTTTTTTCAATGCCTTCAACTACACGCCGCCGATCGTCGGCTTTGCCAGCATCGGTCGCAAGGACAGCCTGCGCAATATCGAGGCCACTGGCGAATTCACCTGGAATCTGGCGACCCGCCCGCTGGCCGAAGCAATGAACGCCAGCGCGGCGATGGTGCCCTCCGATGTCGACGAATTCGACCTTGCCGGACTGCAGATGGCGCCATCACGCCTGATCGCTGCGCCACGGGTTGCCGCCAGCCCGGTGAGCTTCGAATGCCGGCTCAGCCAGCTGCTGCCGCTGCAGACCGCCACCGGCCGCGCCATCGAGACCTGGTTGGTGCTGGGCGAGGTCGTCGGCGTGCATCTGGCTGCGTCGGCACTGCACGAGGGCATCTACGACCCGGCCGCGGTGCAGACGATTCTGCGCGCAGGCGGGCCGGCCGATTACTACGAAGTGCAGCCGCAAGCGCGCTTTCGCATGAAGCGTCCAGGCCAATGATCGCCACAGGTGCAGCTGCTTCGCCCTGGTACATCTGCTAGCTTGCGCGCGTTCCCACACTGATCGAGCGCGGCGCACGTCGCCTGCGTAGCCACCCATCACGTTCTGCCACGGTTGTTCCCATGCCCATCACACCGCAAGAAGCCCTGCAGCGCACCATCGAACACCGCGAAATCTTCCACGACGAAATGGTCGAGCTGATGCGGCAGATCATGCGTGGCGAGGTGTCGGACATGATGGTCGCCGCCATCCTCACCGGGCTGCGGGTCAAGAAGGAAACCATCGGCGAGATCGCCGGCGCCGCTACCGTGATGCGCGAGTTCTCGCGCCGCGTAGAGGTGAGCGATCGCCAGCACATGGTCGATATCGTCGGTACCGGCGGCGATGGCTCGCACACCTTCAATATTTCCACTTGCGCGATGTTCGTGGCTGCGGCCGGTGGCGCGAAGGTCGCCAAGCATGGCAACCGCAGCGTGTCGTCCAAGTCCGGCAGTGCCGATGCGCTGGAAGCGCTGGGCGCGGTGATCGAGCTCCAACCCGAGCAGGTGGCGGCCTCGCTGGCGCACACCGGTATCGGCTTCATGTATGCGCCGGTGCATCACCCGGCCATGAAGGTGGTGGCGCCGGTGCGTCGCGAAATGGGCGTGCGCACCATCTTCAACATCCTCGGCCCGCTGACCAACCCCGCCGGTTCGCCCAACATCCTGATGGGCGTGTTCCACCCGGATCTGGTCGGCATCCAGGCGCGTGTGCTGCAGGAACTGGGCGCCGAGCGCGCACTGGTGGTGTGGGGGCGCGATGGCATGGACGAGCTTTCGCTCGGCGCCGGCACCTTGGTGGGCGAACTGCGCGATGGCCAGGTACGCGAGTACGAAGTGCACCCGGAAGACTTCGGCATCGCCATGTCGGCCAGCCGCAACCTCAAGGTGGCCGATGCCGCGCAATCGCGCACGATGCTGCTGCAGGTGCTGGACAACGTGCCCGGCCCGGCCCTGGACATCGTCGCGCTCAACGCCGGCGCTGCGCTGTACGTGGCCGGCGTGGCCGAGAGCATCGCAGACGGCGTCGTGCGCGCCCGCGCCGTGCTGGCCGATGGCTCGGCACGCGCGCGGCTGGACGGCTATGTCGCCTTCACCCGCCAGATCGCCACATCGGCCTGACCATGCACCTGCCAGCACTGCGCCGGCCATCACACCGCGGCATCCTCACCAGTGCGCTGGCATGCTGCGCAGGTGGGCGCGCAGCGACGGTGCGGTGTCGCCGTCTTGACCGATAATGCCCGCCCGCCAGGACCCGATACGATGAGCGACATCCTCAACACCATCCTTGCCCGCAAGGCCGACGAAGTGGCCGAGCGCAGCGCGCGCGTGCCATTGGCAGAACTGGTCGCGCGCAGCGCGGATCTGCCGTCCACGCGCGGTTTTGCCGCCGCCATGCAGGCCAGCATCGCCGCTGGCGACCCGGCGGTGATCGCCGAGGTGAAAAAGGCCAGCCCGTCCAAGGGCGTGATCCGCCCGGACTTCCACCCGGCCGACATCGCGGTCAGCTACGAATTCGGTGGCGCCAGCTGCCTGTCGGTGCTGACCGACGTGGATTTCTTCCAGGGCGCCGATGCCTACCTGCGCCAGGCGCGCGAGGCCTGCACGCTGCCGGTGTTGCGCAAGGATTTCACCGTCGACCCGTACCAGGTCTACGAGGCGCGCGTGCTGGGGGCCGACTGCATCCTGCTGATCGTCTCGGCACTGGAGGATGCGCAGCTGGCCGACCTGTCCGGTCTGGCCATGCAACTGGGGCTGGACGTGCTGGTGGAAGTGCACGACATCGACGAGCTCGAGCGCGCGGTGCAGGTGCCGGTGCCGCTAATCGGCATCAACAACCGCAACCTGCGCACCTTCGAGGTTTCGCTGCAGACCACCCTGGACATGCGCGCCGCGGTACCACGCGACCGCGTCCTGGTCACCGAGAGCGGCATCGTCACCCATGCCGACGTGCAACTGATGCGCAGCCACGGCGTGAACGCGTTTCTGGTCGGCGAGACCTTCATGCGCGCGCCCGAACCCGGCGAGTCGCTGCGTCAGCTATTCTTCGCGCATGACTGAGTCGTTTCCCGCACCGCGCGACGATGCACCGCTGGTGGTCTTCGACTTCGACCACACGTTGTACGACGGCGATTCCGGCAGCCATCTGTTCGCCTGGCTGATCAAGCGCAACCCGTTGCGCCTGCTGGTGGCGCTGCTGGCATCGCCCATTCTTGGGCCGATGGTGGCGATGTTGCCCACCCGCCGGCGCGGCGTGTCCGGCTATGTCTGGATTGCCACGTTCGGCCTGCACCGCGCGCGCGAGTTCAACCGGTTCATCGACGCCTACGTGCTCAAGCATGAAGCGCAGATCCGGCAGCGCCTGCTGCCCCACGCCTTGAAGGTGTTCACCGACCACCGCGCTGCCGGCGATCGCGTGGTGGTCGCCACGGGTGCCCCGCCCGAGCTTGCGCGCGCCATTCTCGGCTTTGTCGCCCATCAGGATGTACCGGTGATCGGCAGCCTGGTCGGCCCGCGCCTGGGTGCCGTCACCGCGCGGCGGCACTGCCACAACGAAGAGAAGATGCGCATGTTGCGCGAGCGCGGCTACGCCGACATTGCCATCGCCTATTCCGACAGCACCGCAGACCTGCCGCTGTTGAAGGCGGCCCGCGCGCCGGTGGTGGTCAATCCCAAGGCCAATCGCGAAGCGTTGTTCCGCCAGGTGCTGCCTGCAGGCACGCCGATCCTCAACTGGGGTTGCCGCGACCGCGGCGGCAAGGCGCTCTAAGGCCCGCTTGTTTCTATACAGCGGGACGCGATGCACATCCGAGGGCCCGCAAGCCCAAGCCGTGCAGCACGGCGTCAGGCACAGGCGCAAGCACTGAGCAGACGCAAGCAATGAAACCAGCGTGTCGCGGCGGCGACAGTCAGCGCCACCGCTGCGGCTCGCGAAGGCGTAGCCACCAGCACAAGCACACGGCGCTGCACAGACTGCATGGGACCTGCACCACTCACGGCGCGCAACATACGCATTGCGCACCAGCTCGACACGAGCTCCGCGCAGCGGCCTGGAGGGCCGCAAGCATCAGCCCGCTACGGCATGGATTGCATCAGCCCGGCTTGCCTTTCTGGAACAAACGGTCGGTGCGACCTCCGCACCGACCGTGGATCGCTGGCGGTTTCTTAGCGCGTGCCGTACAGCACGACGGTCTTGCCGCGTGCATGCAACAGGCCGTCGGCCTGCAGCTTCTTGAGCACACGGCCGGCCATTTCGCGCGAGCACCCGACCAGGCGTGCCAGCTCCTGCCGCGACACCCGCAGCTGAGTGCCCTGCGGGTGGCTCATTGCCTCGGGCTCCTTGGACAGATCGTGCAGGGTGCGCACGATGCGGTCGGTCACGTCCAGGAAGGCCAGGCGGCTGGCTTTCCTTGTGGTGTCGAGCAGCCGTTTTGAAAGCTGAACACCCAGTGCGTACAGGATGCGCGGTGCATCCGGCGACAGGCTGGTCTGGAACAGCTGCTGCAAGCGCTCGTAGCTGATCTCCGCCAACTCGCACTGGGTGCGGGTACGCAGGATCACTTCGCGGGTATCGGATTCGATGAACAACCCCATCTCGCCGACGAACTCGCCGCTCCCGAAGTAGCCCAGCACCAACTCACGATCGTCATCTTCCTCGGCAATGATGCTCACCGAGCCGCTGATGACGTAGTAGAGGGTGCCGGCCGGGTCCCCTGGCCGGAACACATCGGTCCGGGTCGGATAGCGCCTGCGGTGGCTGTGCGCCAGAAAACGCTCGATGGTGCCCGCGTCCAGCGCCAGGGAAGGGGTAGCGTTACGTACCGTCGTAGTCACAACCGTCGTGTTTCCTGGGCTCATGGTAGTTCCGCGTGTAATTCCCGAAGCTTAACGGCATGAGTCATGCAAGGTAAACCATTCTCAACATCGGCATTTCGTTGCTGGGATCTTTGGCTCATAATTGACTCCTTTCCCGCTTTCCATAAGGACAGACCGACGTGGTCAAGCCGTTGCCTCGCCTGAGGCTACAGGGGTTCAACAACCTCACCAAGGCGCTGAGCTTCAACATCTACGACGTCTGTTATGCGCGTACCGAAGAAGAGCGTCAGCGCTACATCGAGTATATCGATGAGCAGTACGACGCCGATCGCCTGACGCAGATCCTGACCGATGTGGCCGAGATCATCGGTGCCAACATCCTCAATATCGCACGCCAGGACTACGATCCGCAGGGCGCATCGGTGACGATCCTGATCTCCGAAGAGCCGGTGATCGACAAGAAGCAGGCCGGCAAGGAGTTGATCTCCGATGCCGTGGTTGCTCATATGGACAAGAGCCATATCACTGTCCATACATATCCGGAAACGCATCCGCAGGAAGGCATTGCCACCTTCCGCGCCGACATCGACGTCGCCACGTGCGGGGTCATCTCGCCGTTGAAGGCGCTGAACTACCTGATCGAGAGTCTGGAATCGGACATCGTGATCATGGACTACCGCGTCCGCGGCTTCACGCGCGACGTGAAGGGCAAAAAGCACTACATCGATCACAAGATCAACTCGATCCAGCACTTCCTGGCCAAGAACGTGAAGTCGCGTTACGAGATGTTCGACGTGAACGTCTATCAGGAAAACATCTTCCACACCAAGATGCACCTGAAAGACTTCGATCTGGATCAGTACCTGTTCGAAGAGCGTGCCAAGAACCTTTCGTTCAAGGAGCGCATGAAGATCGAAACGCTGCTCAAGCGCGAGATCGAAGAGCTGTTCCACGGGCGTAACCTGAGCGAGTAAGCGCAGCGAACGACCGATGTGCGCCTGTTCGCAGGTGCGCAACCGAATCAAGGCGGGACGGCCCGCCACGCGATGACCTCGCGTTCCACAGCCGACGGCGGCCCAGTGTGCACACACTGGGTCGCTTTTTTTTTGTCCGTTTTTTCTGTGAGGAGTACTGCAATGCCTTGGATCTATCTCGTTCTGGCCGGCGTGTTCGAAATCGGCTTCGCCATGGGGCTCAAGTACAGCGATGGCTTCACCCGACTGTGGCCAACCGTGCTGACCATCGGCCTGGCCGGCATCAGCCTGTGGTTGCTGACCCAGGCCCTGAAGACCATTCCGGTAGGCACCGGCTACGCGATCTGGACCGGCATCGGCGCGCTGGGCGTGACCATCGCCGGCATCGCACTGTTCGGCGACAGCGCTTCATGGTCACGGCTGGCCTGCATCGGGCTGATCGTCGCCGGCGTGATCGGATTGAAGTTGGTCAGTTAGTCAGCCCGCTGCGCGGGCCGGCGCCCCACGTTCGCCAATCCCGAATCCCGAATCCCGAATCCCGGCTAGAGCCGGTAGGCCACCGTCTTCATCAGCTTGGACGCCAGCGCCATGGCGGTGGGGATGGGAGGCGGCAGCAGGCGTGCGCCGGCCTGCTCGGCCTGATCGGCATGGCGGGCTTCGTCGATCTTCATCACGCGCAGGATCGCGCGGCTGCGCTGGTCGGTTGCGGGCAGGGTTTCCAGGTGTTCGTCCAGGTGGGCTTCCACCTGGCGTTCGGTCTCGACCACGAAGCCCAGGCTCCAGTCGTCCCCGCGCAGCCCGGCCAGCGCGCCGAGTGCATAGCTGCCGGCATACCAGAGCGGGTTGAACAGGCTGGGGCGGCTGTCCAGCTCGTGCAGGCGATCGGCACACCAGGACAGGTGGTCGGTTTCTTCCTGCGCGGCTTCCAGCAGATGGTGCTGGGTGTGTGCGTCGCGGGCGACCGCGGCCTGCCCGAAATACAGGCCTTGGGCGCAGACTTCGCCGACGTGGTTGATGCGCATCAGGCCGGCGGCATGGCGGCGCTGGTCGGGTGACAAGGCGGTATCCGGGGTGTCGGCGGCGGGATTGGGGCGCTCGGCAGGCGGGTTGCCGAAGACGGTCTCCAGCGCGCGCTGGGCTTCGACCAGCAGCCGGTCGAGCGGACTTTGCAGTCGGGTAGGGGAGGTCTGGGTCATGCAGGGATTCTGGCCCCCGGCCGACCCGCTGCCAACCGCCCGCCACTCGCGGTGGGGGCGGCTTGCGCCGCGGTGGGCTGGCGCGTACAATCCCGCCTCTTCTGTTTCGCCTTCACAACGCGTGGCAAAGTTCCAGTGGTCTTCGGCCGCTGCAATCCGCCCGACCACTCAAGAGTTTTCTCATGACTACGTTCACCGCCAAGTCCGAGACCGTCCAGCGCGACTGGTATCTCGTTGACGCCGCCGGCAAGACGCTCGGCCGTCTCTCCACCGAACTGGCCCGCCGCCTGCGCGGCAAGCACAAGCCGGTTTATACCCCTCACGTCGATACCGGCGATTACCTCGTGGTGATCAACGCCGAGAAGATCGTCGTCACGGGCAACAAGCTGAAAGACAAGAAGTATCACCGCTTCACCGGCTACATCGGTAACCTGAAGACCGAGAGCCTGGAGCAGGCGCTGCAGCGCCACCCGGAGCGCGTGATCGAAATCGCCGTCAAGGGCATGCTGCCGAAGGGCCCCCTGGGCCGCACCATGTACCGCAAGCTCAAGGTCTATTCGGGTGCCGAGCATCCGCACGCCGCCCAGCAGCCGCAAGTTCTGGATATCTAATCATGGCTATCACGCAAAACTACGGCACTGGCCGCCGCAAGTCCTCCACCGCTCGCGTGTTCCTGCGCAAGGGCACCGGCAAGATCACCGTCAACGACCGTCCGCTGGACGAGTTCTTCGGCCGTGAGACGGCGCGCATGATCGTGCGTCAGCCGCTCGAGCTCACCAAGAACACCGAGAGCTTCGACATCCTGGTCACCGCTTCCGGCGGCGGCACCACCGGCCAGGCCGGTGCGATCCGTCTGGGCATCGCCCGTGCGCTGGTCGAGTACGACGAAACTCTGAAGTCCGAGCTGCGCAAGGCTGGCTTCATGACCCGCGACGCCCGTGAAGTCGAGCGTAAGAAGGTCGGTCTGCACAAGGCACGTCGCGCGACCCAGTTCTCCAAGCGCTGATCCATCGCGTTTGCTGCGCCCCGGTTCGCCGGGGCCGCTGCTTCAAAAGCCCGGCATTGCCGGGCTTTTGTCGTTTTGGGCGATCCCTATGCGCGCGCCCACCTAGGGCAATGGCAAGGCGGGGGTCTGCCCGATCGATTGGCGTGGCACGGCAGTAGTCGCGGCAGGAGGAGGCGAGGCGGCATGGCGGCATGTGTCGGTCGGTGCGGCCGTGCATCCGGAGCGCCAGGCGGCGGCGCGGCGCTGCTTCGTGTGTCAATGCGCCGATGGCGGTTTCGGTTGCCTGACGATCGTCCCGTACGGGCGCGATCAGCTTGAGCGACGTCGCAGTGCCTGTCCCGGTATCGGTTGGGTGGAGGTGGCTACGCTGTTGGCGCGTTACTCTGCGAACGGCCGGCCCGGTCATGGCGGCAACAAAAAAGGCCCGATCTTTCGATCGGACCTTCTGTGTCTGGCTGCCCCGGATGGATTCGAACCACCGAATGCCTGAGTCAGAGTCAGGTGCCTTACCGCTTGGCGACGGGGCAATAAAAACGTGTTGTCCCAGAGTATCGCATGCCTGGGCAGGCCTGGATACCTTGGTGGCTATGGGTGGACTCGAACCACCGACCCCAGCATTATGAGTGCTGTGCTCTAACCGGCTGAGCTACATAGCCTAGGGAGCCGGCAATTCTCACGAAGCATCCGCGTGTTGTCAAGCATTTCGTTTTCAGCTTGTGAGCCGGGCGTCGCCGTGGCAGAGTCGGTGACAGTAGATTTTCAGGAGTCCGCATCGTGATCGATCCGGACGGCTTCCGGCCAAACGTCGGTATTGTGCTGATGCGCAAGGACGGTCAGGTGTTCTGGGCACGACGTGTGCGCAGGGACGGCTGGCAGTTCCCGCAAGGCGGCATGAATACCGACGAGACGCCCGTCGAAGCCATGTACCGCGAGTTGCGCGAAGAAACCGGGTTGTTGCCTGAGCATGTGGAACTGCTCGGCGCCACGCCCGGCTGGCTACGCTATCGCCTGCCGAGCCGGGCGGTGCGCCGCAATGAGCGACAGGTCTGCATCGGGCAGAAGCAGGTGTGGTTCCTGCTGCAGTTCACCGGCGACGAATCCCATCTCAAGCTCGACCATACCGACACGCCGGAGTTCGACCACTGGCGCTGGGTGGATTTCTGGTACCCGGTCGAGCACGTGGTGATGTTCAAGCGCGGGGTCTATGCGCGCGCGCTGCGCCACCTGGCGCCGCTCGCGCAGAATCTGGCGGGGCCGGCTGCGGTCGGGGTCATGCCGGAGCGTGCGCTGGAGGCATGGTTGCCGGGCAGCAGCGCGGCCGGTCACGACAGTCCGCGCAAACGCCCACGCAAGCGGGGCGGGCCTCGCCAAGTGCGGATTAATAATGATTAACGTTTGGAATTGACACCTATTCTCGTTTGCGGTGCAATCGGTGTCGGTCCTCTCCGGATCGCAAGCACCCGACCGATACCGTGTACGTCTGCATCTGTAATGGGGTCACCGACCACCAGATCCGCGAAGCGGCCGACAACGGCTGCGCCAGCCTGGCCGAGCTAACTATGCGAACCGGCTGCGGCTCCAACTGCGGTTCTTGCCTGGACATGGCAGCCGACCTGCTGCACCAGGCGCACGCAACACGTGCGTTGCCGCTACCGCTGGTGGGCCTGGCAAGCGCTGCCTAGGGAGCCTGCTGCGCGGCGGTCGGTCGTGGAGGCGCCTCCTGGCCTGCCGTGGATCGCCCCACTGCATAGCCGCGCTATCGGGTGGCTACGTTCGGACTTCTGGCCAGGCCAGAGACGAGGTCTCTGGGCTCCATCGTTGGTCTGTGTCTCTGACTCCAGTGTGGTGCTGTCGCGCTTATTGCGCTTGCGTTGATCGCGGCTCGCGCATTGGCAGGTGCTTCGCTGCGGTCGTTGCGATGACTGCCGCGGGCAGCCTGCTCGCCCCCCAGAGATGGCCTCGTTGGTCTCGGCGGGCATCACGCAACTGATCACGATTCGCGTTCCTTCATGCCTTGCGCCAACGCGTTAAAGTGCGGCCGGCTCACTGTCTCGGAGACATCGCATGAAGGGCGATACCAAGGTCATCGAGTACCTCAACAAGGTGCTCTACAACGAACTCACTGCGATCAACCAGTACTTTCTGCACGCCAAGATGCTGAAGAACTGGGGCCTGAAGGAACTGGCCGAGCATGAGTACAAGGAATCCATCGATGAAATGAAGCATGCGGACAAGCTGTCCGACCGCATCCTGTTTCTCGAGGGACTGCCGAATTTCCAGGCGTTGGGCAAGCTGCGCATCGGCGAAAACCCGACCGAGATGTTTCGCTGCGACCTGACGCTGGAGCGCGAGGCGGTGGTCGTGCTGCGCGAAGCCGTGGCGTATGCGGAGACCGTCGGTGATTACGTGAGCCGCCAGCTGCTGGTGGATATCCTGGAGTCCGAAGAAGAGCACATCGATTGGCTGGAAACCCAGCTTGATCTGGTGGCGCGCATCGGCGAGCCGAACTACCTGCTGACCAAGCTGGATGACTGAGCGCGCTGAGCGCCCGGTGGGCGCAGGACGCTGAGTTGGTGATGGGCAGTTGGGCCGGGTAAGAGCGGTTGGCTGCTGGTAGTTGTTTCGCTTCGGGCGTCTGGCTTTGCGCCTGAATTGCATGCTTCGCGCGTGGCTCCACCTCATGCATCTTCCGGTGGGAATGGACTTGGTGCACCCCTATCGTGTGGCGCGTTCTTTGTTGTTCGGAGCGTTGTCGCGATGGTTACGCAGGCGGGAATGTGCGTGGGCGACGGAGTGTTTGTCACTTGATGCACTGTTGGCAGTGGTTCGCGTTGCGGGTTGGTGCGGAGCTCGTTGCGTGCATAGCGATGGGTGTTAATTGCGGGTGGCTTTGCCCGTACCCTCACCCCAACCCCTCTCCCGGCGGGAGAGGGGCTTAGTCATGCTGTCAGCGTCTGGCAACATCTGACTGACGTCAGACGTCAGACGTCAGACGTCAGACGTCCCGAATCCTGTAACGATGGCGATCGTCAGCCGGCTGCGCGGGTTGCGGCCTGCAGGCGGGCGACCTGGCCCAGCAGGGCGAGGCGGGCGCGGGCGTATTCGGCGATGACCAGGGCGACCATGACCGAGGGCCGTTCGATGGTGCCGGTACGCGCGGCCAGTTCGATGCGGCGTGCGGCATTGGACACGGTCAGGGCGCCGACGTTGGCGCTGGACGACTTGAGGGTGTGGGCCAGGTCGCGCAGCTGCATGCTGTCGCGGTTGGCGGCCGCGGCTTCCAGCTGTTCGATGATGCCCGGGGCGTCGTCCAGGAACAGCTGCAGGATGGTGATGGTGTCGGCGCCTGCCACTTCGTACAGCTCGTCGATGACGCCGCTGTCCAGGATCGGCAGCGCGCGGGCCTGGGCGCCGGCGCTGGCGCTCTCGGGATCGGCCGGCGCTGCACCGCTGGTGGGGCCCGGGAGCAACGGCTGACGGGGCAGCCAGCGCTGCAGGCAGGCATCGAGCTGTTCGCGGGCGACCGGCTTGGAGAGGTAGTCGTCCATGCCGGCAGCTAGGCAGCGTTCGCGGTCGCCGGCCATGGCGTTGGCGGTCATCGCCACGATCGGGATCGGGCGGCCGCCGCTTTCGGTTTCCATTGCACGCCAGCGGCGGGTGGCGGCATAGCCGTCCAGTACCGGCATCTGGCAGTCCATGAACACCATGTCGTAACGGGTCGATTCCATGCGGCTCAGTGCCGCTTCGCCGTCGGTGGCGGTGTCGGCCTCGAAGCCAAGAACCGCCAGCAGCTTCTGCGCCACCAGCAGGTTCACCGGGTTGTCCTCGACCAGCAGGATGCGCACCTCGCGCGCATTGGCCATGGGCGGCGCCAGCGGCTCGGGAATCATCGCCGACGTCAGTGCCGGTGCGTGCACGGGCTTGGGCTCCGGTGGCAGCACCAGCGTGCGCAGCAGCTCGTCCGGGCTCTGCCGCGGGACCAGGGTGGCGTTGTCCTGCAGTTCGGCGGGCACCGGCTCGTCGCCGTAGAGCCAGATCAGCTGCGAGCCGCTGCTGTCCTCTGCGCGGGCCAGCGCGCGATGCACGGCGCGCGCGCTGTAGCGCAGGGTGTCGTGGTCGGCAATGACGCAGCGGAAGCCTTCGCCGTCGCTGTGGCGGCGCACGCGTTCGAGCGCGTCCTGGGTGGTTTCCATCAGCACATGCGACACGCCCCAGCTGTCGAGCAGGCGCTTGAGCCGCTGCGTCAGGCGCGCATCGGAGCTGATCACCATGACCCGCGCGGCATCGGCGCCGGTGGCCTGCTGCAGGTCGCCGATGACCTTGAGCAAGGGAATCTCGAACCAGAACGTGGCGCCGCGCCCGGGCTCGGATTCCACGCCGATGCGGCCGCCCATCAGGTCGATGATGCGCTTGCAGATGGCCAGCCCCAGCCCGGTGCCGCCGTACAGGCGGGTGGTGGAGGCGTCGGCCTGGGCGAAGGAGCGGAACAGGCGCGCCTGCTGGTCCGGGGCGATGCCGATGCCGGTGTCGCGCACCTGGAAGCGCAACAGATGCTGGGCACGGGTTTCGCCCAGGCGGCGCAGCTGGATATCGATGCTGCCACGCTCGGTGAACTTGATCGCATTGCCGATCAGGTTGCCCAGCACCTGGCGCAGGCGGATCGGGTCGCCGCGTACCAGCAGGCGCACCGATGGCTCGATGTCCAGCCCCAGGCGCAGCTGGCGGCTTTCGGCGGTGCGTTGCAGCAGCTGCACGACGCCGTCGAGCAGCTCGCGCAGGTTGAAGGTGGTGATTTCCAGTTCGAGTTTGTTGGCTTCGAGCTTGGAGTAATCGAGGATGTCGTCGACGATGCGCAGCAGCTGCAGCGAGCTGCCGGTGGCGGTCTGCAGCATGTCGCGCTGGTCCAGGCTGAGCTGGCCGCTGGAGATGAGCTCCAGCATCGGAATGATGCCGTTGAGCGGGGTGCGGATTTCGTGGCTCATGGTGGCCAGGAACTCGCCCTTGGCCAGCGCAGCGGCTTCGGCTGCCTGCTTGGCGCGGAGCAGTTCCTGTTCGAGTTCGCCGTGGCGTTGCAGTTCCTGCTGCAGCCGCTCGCGCGCGAGGTCGGCTTCTTCCAGGCGCTGCGCCAGCAGTTGCTGCAGGCGGACGCTGCGATAGGCCGCCACGGCCGCGCAACCGGCAAACACCACGGCCAGCGCGGCAGCGGCGGCGGTCAGCGCGCGCCACGGGCCCGGGACGGCACTCCATTGCAGGCCTGCGCCCAGTGCTGCGGCGAGTGCGGCGACTGCAACCAGGATGCTCCAGCCGCGAAGGCGTCCTGCCTGTGCCGTCACTCAGAGCACCGCGTTCGTGAAGTCGAAGTCCAGTTCCTTGCCGACGGTCTGCACCAGGTTGCCCTGGATGAAATCCACGCCGCTCATCCACATGGCGGCCGCTGCCTGCGGGTCTTCGATGCGTTGGCCGATGATCAGCAGGCCGCGTTGGTGGGCGATGTCGATGACGCCGCGCAACTGGTCACGCACCGCGGCATTGCCATGCGCATCGGCAAAGCGATTGGCCATGCGCACGAAGCTCAGCGGTAACTGGCTCAGCAGCGCATTGGCTTCGTCGCCGGGCTCGAACTGGCTCAGGCAGAACTGCACGCCGGCCGGCATCAACCTGGCGCAGAACTGCTGCACGGTGACGGCGTGGATCAAGGCATCGTCCAGGCGCAGGTCCACGATCAACGATTGCCCGGCCACGCCACGTTCCACCAGCGCCTTGAGCAACCAGTCTGCAAACGCATCGCGCGCCAGCGTGCGCGGGGATTGCGACACGAACAGGCGCAGCGGCGGGCTGGCGTGCTGGTACAGGTGGAGCAGGCCCAGCGCGTGGTCCATGACCTGCTGGTCAAGATCGGCAATGCGCCCGGCCGCTTCTGCGGCAGGAATGACCTGGCCAGCCGACAGCAGGGTGCCATCGGCTTGGCGCAGCCGCAGCAGCACCTGATACTGCGCGGTGTCGCCGCCGGCCACGGCCACGATCGGCTGATAGGCCAGCTCGAGCTGGCCTTCGACCAGACGCAGTTGCTCCTGCTGTTCGGCCTGGCTGGGGGCCAGATAGGTCTGCACGCCGTCGCTGCGCAGGCGCGCCTGCAGGGCGGTGCGTTCCACTGCTTCCAGCGCGCTGCCGGTATCGTCGAAGCCCAGGCTCAACGCTGCCGCGCCGATGGCGCAGCGCACGTGCACGGATTCTTCTTCGCGCACCGGGAAGGCGTTGGCGGAAAGGCGCTCGCGGATCTCCAGCGCGCGCTGCACCAGGCCGGCTTCGTCCATGTCCACGGCCAGCAACAGGAAGCTGTTGTCGTTCAGACGCGCCAGCGGGTACGGCTGGGCGGCGGTGGCCAGACGATGGCCGGCCTGGGTCATCAGGCGCTCGTAGGCGGCATAGCCATAACGCTCGCGCAGGCCGAGCGCACTGGCGATCTCGATGAAGAACAGCCCGCCGGACTGCTTGCGCTCCAGCGCATCGGCAAGCAACTGCATCACGTGGCCACGCGTGGGCAAACCGGTTTCCGGGTTGCTGCGCACGCTGACCTGTTCGCCGGCCTGCTGCAGCGCCTGTTGGCGTGCGCGACGGATGCGGTTGGACACCGCGGCGATCAGGTGGCGCGGGCGGATCGGCTTGGTCAGGAAGTCGTCGGCACCGCTGTCGAGCACTTCGAACTGACGCTCCGGATCCGGGTCACCGGTGAGAAAGACGATCGGCAGCAGGTGCTGGCCGGGTTGCTGGCGGATCAGGGTGGTCAGGCGGATGCCGTCCAGCTCGGGCATGTGCAGATCCATCAGGATCAGATCCGGGTGATAGTCCTGGATCGCCTGCGGCACGCTGGCAGCGGTCATTTCCACCTGCGCATGCATGCCCGCGCCATGCAGCACGCTCTGCGCGAACAGGGCCTGCGAACGGTCGTCTTCGACGATCAGCACCCGATACGGTGCGTCGGCAGCAATGGTGTCGCCGCCGTCGAGGCTGGCGCCAGCCATCGCCGCGGTGGGGGGCGACGCCGCTGCAATGGGCGAGTGACCGGCCTGGCTCACCGCCCGCGCTGGCGCCGCCACCGGCGTAGGCCCGGGCGCGGCAGCGAGGATGGGTGCGGGAATGATGGCGGCGCTCACCGGCGCGGCAACGTCGGACGCGCCGGCGGCCTCGTCGGCCCAGCGGCGCCAGTAGTCGGCCGGCGGTGTCTCGGCGCGCAGCGGGCGATTACGCGTGGCGGTGTCGTCACGGGTGGTGAAAGGAACCGGATCTCGGGCGGCCATCGATACTCCCTGCAGTCGCGATGATTATGCGATGAACTTCACGATAGCGGGGAGCGGCGTGGAGCCGGCGTGCTGGCAGCGCGCACCGGCGCCACCAGCCGGCGCATGCCACGCCACAACAGCCGCCACACCCACCACACCACCAGCGCGGCTACCACGCTGGAGCCCACCGCAACACTCAGTGCCAGCCACGGGTGCGCCAGGGCCAGCGCCAGGGCGGCGGTGGCGATGGTGTCTTCGGCCAGTGAGGCGACCCAGTTGCTGGCCGGTTCGGGCGAGGTATTGAGCAGGGCGCGGGTGCCGGCCTTGAGCGTGTGGCTGGTCAGCGCCACGCCGGCACCGGCCGCCAGGGCGCCGGCGCCCAGATCGCCGTCCGGCGACAGCGTGGCGGCGGCCAGGAATGCACCGGCCGGCACGCGCGCCAGGGTCTGCAGCAGATCCCAGCCCGAGTCCACGCCCGGGATCTTGTCGGCGAAGAATTCGGCTACCGCCAAGGCGCCGGAGGTGCCCAGTACCCACCACGACTGCGCCGGATGCAGGGCAGGCGGCAACTCGATCCAGCCGAGCAGCCCGGCCAGGCCGACGCCGAACACGGTGAGGTAGACGCGGATGCCGGCCAGCCAGGCCAGCAGGATGCCGATCACGAACAGATGGGCTTCGCTCATGGCGTTGCTTCCTGCGGACAATGCGGAACTATCGGATAACGGCCGTTCCAGCGCCAGAGCGACGGTCGACAAGGCTCTGGCACACTACGCCGCCGACCACAGCGCCGGCCCGTCCGGACCCGATGCCCATGAGACCAGCCGCACGCGTTCAGATCGTCCACCGGGAGTCGGGCGGTGGCCGTGCGACCGGCCGCTGGCTGTGGATCGTGCTGGCTCTGGTCTGGCTGGCGTCGTTGGCTGGGGTGTGGTGGATGGCCACACGCACCGCGGCACCGCGCCTGGTCCAGGCCGAGGCGGCACTGCAGCAGGCCCAGCGCAGCCAGGCCCAGCAGCGGCGCACCATCGAGCAATTGCAGCAGCGCCAGGTCAACCTGGCGATGTCGGACAAGATCAGCCGGGCCGCCAATACCGAGGTGCAGGCCTCGCTGGCCGAGCGCGACGAGCAGATTGCCGCGCTGCGCGCCGATGTGGCGTTCTACGAGCGGCTGGTGGGCTCCACGGCGCAGCGCAAGGGGCTCAACGCGCATTCGGTGCAGTTCACCGCCGAAGCCGGCGGTACCTGGAATTACAGCGTGGTGCTGACCCAGAACCTCAACCGCGGCGCGATCAGCCAGGGCCAGCTGCGCTTTGCGGTGGAAGGCGTGCGCGCCGGCAAGCTGGTGACGGTGAGCTGGAACGAATTGCACCAGACGCCTGATGCCGCCGGCCAGCCTTACTCGTTCCGCTATTTTCAGCAGCTCGATGGCAGCGTCATCCTGCCGAAGGATTTCACCCCGCAACGTGTCAAAATCTCCCTGAGCGGCGATGGGGCGCCGGTCACTCAGACATTCGACTGGAAAGTCGCCGGCAATGGCGCGGGGGAGTAGCTCATGTTCGGAAACAAATCCAACCGTGGTGCGCAGACCGTGGTCGACACCTTGATCGGCCCGCAGGTGGTGATTCGCGGCGATGTGCTGTTCAGCGGTGGCCTGTACGTGGAGGGCCGCATCCTGGGCAAGGTGATCGCCGAGGACGGCGCCAGCGCCACCCTGACGGTGGCCGATCAGGGCAGCATCGAGGGCGAGGTGCGCGCACCGGTGGTGATCATCAACGGCCAGCTGACCGGCGATGTGCATGCGGCCGAGCGGGTCGAACTGGCTGCCAATGCGCGCGTGCAGGGCAATGTGCATTACCAGGTGGTGGAAATGAGCGCCGGTGCGCAGCTCACCGGGCGCCTGATCCATGCGGCCGCCGCCGCGGGCGTGACCGCCGCATTGCCGGCCCCGGACCCGAGCCGCGCCGAGCCGGCCAAGACCTTGCAGGCCGAAACCGCCGAGGCCTGAGCCGGTGGGCGGCTGAAGCGCGGCGCGCTGGCTGTCGGGAGCGGCTTGAAGTAAGGCCGCCCGACCCCCATGCTGGGGCCATGAGTACGCTCGTTTCGCTTCCCACCGCCGCCCCGGCGCCGGACTACCAGTCCATCGACCGGCCGCTGAACTTTTCCGGAGCCGCCGCCGCCAAGGTGCGCGAGCTGATCCAGGAAGAAGGCAATGCCGACCTGGCCTTGCGCGTGTACATCGAAGGCGGCGGATGTTCCGGCTTCCAGTACGGGTTCGAGTTCGACGAGAACCGTGCCGAAGACGATCTGGCCGTGGCCACCGATGGCGTGACGCTGCTGGTCGATCCGCTGAGCCTGCAGTACCTGATGGGCGCCGAGGTCGACTACACCGAAAGCCTGACCGGCGCGCAGTTCGTGATCCGCAACCCGAATGCCAAGACCACCTGCGGGTGCGGTAGCAGCTTCAGCGTCTGACGCCGGCTGGCCGGAAACGTCCGCTGCAAGGACGGTGCACGATACGTCGGGGCACCGTCGTGGACCTGCGGCGCCGGAGTGGCCAGATGCGCCACGCGGGTTCGTCTGTGTCGCTGGCATAAACCATCCGTCGATCTGCCGATGGCTCACGCTTCGGCTGTAGCGCACACGTCAAGGCGATGAGGCCGCGCACCTGCCGCGCGGACCCGCGGCCTGGTTCGGTGGTCACCATCTGAACGCGCGCCGCGAGATGGCCGGCGACCGTGCGCTGCATGGTTGCGGGTGTCGCCGATTATCGGCAGGCTTGCGCCGATGTCAGAGTCCACTTTTCCGTTGTCCGGTTTTGCCTTCAGCCACGCGCCGCTCGACCGCGGCGATGCGCTGCGTGACGATCCTGCCGCACTGGCGCAGCTGTGGCCGCAGGGCCGCGTGCTATTGATCGATGCCAAGGGCACTGCCCTGGCCGATGCACAGGGGCAGCCGCTGGTGCTGCAGGGCGCGGCGCTTGCCGATGGTCCGGAGGCGGCGATCTTCCTGGGCCTGCGCGGGGAGGAGGGCTGGTTCTGCCTGTCGGCCGATCCGCTCGACCTGAAGGCGCCGCAGCGGGTGGATCTGCGCCAGGCGGCGGCCGAGTGGCCGGCGGAGATCGCCACCGCAGTGGCGTATGCGCGGGCGATGCTGCATTGGCAGTCGCGCACGCGTTTTTGCGGTGTGTGCGGCGGGGCGATCGTGTTCCGCCGCGCCGGCTTCATCGCACACTGCACGCAGTGCCAGACCGAGCACTATCCACGCGTGGACCCGGCGATCATCGTGGCGGTCAGCGACGGTGCGCGCCTGCTGCTGGGCCGCCAGGCCAGCTGGGCGCCGCGCCGTTATTCGGTGATCGCCGGCTTCGTCGAGCCGGGCGAATCGCTGGAGCAGACCGTGGCGCGCGAGGTGCATGAAGAAACCCGCGTGCGGATCCGGCACTGCAGTTACCAGGGTGCGCAGCCCTGGCCGTTTCCCGGCGCGCTGATGCTGGGCTTCAGCGCCCATGCCGACGCCAGCGAAGTGCCGCAGGTGACCGGCGAACTGGAAGATGCACGCTGGGTCGGCCATGCCGAGATCGGTGCCGCGCTGGCCGGGCAGGGCGGCGAGGAGGGCATCGGCCTGCCGCCGGCCATCTCGATCGCCCGTGCGCTGATCGAGCACTGGTATCGCACCCATGGCTGAGCGCATCGGCGGCGCGCGCACGCGTCGGGTGGGCAGCGCAGCCCATGGGTGCCTGGCACAAGTGGGCGGTACGTGGCCGCCCTGCCCATTGCGCGGCGGTTGCGCCCGCTCGGCTAGACTCGGCTGAGGAGGGACACCCATGTTCACGACCTTGGTTGCCGTTGTCGTTGCACTCACGCTGGGCCATCTGGTGCCGGCGCAGGTCGCCAGGTTGCGACGGTTCGACTGGTTCGGCCATTGGCTACGCCGGCTGGACAGCCATGCCGCCGGCCGCGGCGCCTGGCAGGGCCGCTATGGCGTGCTGCTGGCGCTGCTGCCTGCGTTGTGTGTGGTCCTGCTGCTGCAATGGCTGCTGGACGATGTATGGCACGGCTTTCTGTCGCTGGTGTTCGGTGTGGCGGTGCTGGCCTGGACGTGGGGTCCGCGCGATCTGGATCGCGATGTGGAAGCGGTGATCGATGCCGACGAGCCCGGCGCGCGACGCGAGGCCATTTCGCACCTGCAGGCGGCCGGTGGCAGCGTGCACGAAGACGCGCCGTCGCTGGTGGAGGCGGTGGTGATCAACGGACTGCGTCGCTGGTTTGCGGTTCTGCTGTGGTTTCTGCTGCTGGGGCCATTCGGCGCGGTGCTGTACCGGCTGACCGCACTGGCGGTGGAAAGCCCGCTGTCGGTGTTGCTGCCGCCACGCAATCTGGCTGGCGCGCGCTGGCTGCTGGCGGCGCTGGAATGGCCGGTGGCGCAGTTGATCACCGTGTCGATGGCATTGGTGGGCAACTTCGACACCGTGTTTCGCGCATGGCGCGAGGCACATGGCAATCGCTGGACGTTGGAGCCGCATTTTCTGGGTGCGGTGGCGCGTGCCAGCGTGAGCGCCGAGCTACGCGAGGAAGCGCACGACTACACCGACTCGGGCCTGGTACCGGTATGGCGCCGCCTGCCGGAAGTGCGCGATGCGATGAGCCTGGTGTGGCGTGTGCTGCTGCTATGGATGGTGGTGCTGGCGTTGCTGGTGATTGCGGGGTGGGTGCGGTAACTCCGTGCCCGACGAGAGGCGGTCAACCAGCTGCGGCAATGGCATTGCCATCGCCATCGACGTCCGCCAAGAGCCGGCTTCCATCGTCGAACCCGATGACGACTTTGCCAGGTGGTGACCTCTGGCAGTCTTCCCGGCTAATCGTTCGATAGCGTGCCTGGATTCTTGCCCCGGGACCGCGGAGCTGATTCTGACGACCTAACCCGGCGCCAGCAGCGTAAACGGGTACCACGGCAGATTTCTTGCGACCCAATAGATCGGCAACGCCCATAACCAGAACTTCGGTTCGGACATCACGGCCACCACCGGGGCGAACCAGCGCGCGCGCCAGCCGGCTTTCCAGGCGATCAGGCCGGGCAGGGTGAACAGGCCGAGCACGGCGGCCGGATTCATTGCGAAGGCGCCGGGGAGATCGAAATGCACCAGCGCATGGAGTGCGCGGGTCATGCCGCAACCGGGGCAGTAGCAGCCGGTGACGGCGCGGAACACGCAGGGCGGGAACGGGCTGTTGCTCGCGTTCGGGTCGAAGCGATACAGCAGCGACACGCCAAAGGCGGCCACGCTGGTGGCCGCCCCCAGTCCAAGCCAATGGCGTGGACGCAGCTGCATTACTGCATGTGCTGCAACTGCTGCATGTAATCCATGTAGCCCTGCATGCCGCCGGTGGCGACCATGCCGATGTTGATCAGCAAGCCGATCGCAGCCAGCACGCTGGTCACGATGCACCAGGTCTTGGCGGTGTTGGAAGCGCGACGCGCGCCGTCGATGTCGCCCTGGTTGAGCAGGCCGTTGACCTTGCTGGAAAACACGATCGCCACGATGCCGGAGATCAGGGCCGGGCAGCACAGGCAGAAGCCGAGCACGGTGGACACGATCGCCCAGATCAGGTGATTGGGCACCGGGCCGGGTGCGGCGCTGGACGAGGGATGGATCGGCGGTGGGATGGCACTCATGGTGAAGCTCCTTGGGTGGTAAACAACAGCGAACTGATGGGTGAGTGGGGTGACTTATCCGGTGACGAGTGCATCGGCATGCCCACCGCCGCCGGCACGACAGCCAGCCGCTGGAATGAGCGACGCCCGCCGATCACGGCAGACGCCTCAGGCGCGATGATGTTGAGCACAACGACTTCCCCCGGTGCGGCCTGTCGCGCTCGCTTGGCGAACGCGGCGGCAAAGCGTGCAGTGGCGCACAGGCTACTCGCGGTGCGCGACGGACGCAAAGCCCGCGCCCGCCGGACTCAGGCGCGGTCCTCACGCAATGCGCGCACCTGCTGTTCGAGCGATGCGGCGCTGGCCTGATCGCCGGCCACGGCGGGGCCGGCCACCACGTCGATCCGGGCGCGCATCCGGCGCGGCACGCGCATGCGGCCCAGGCGGGTGTCGCGGCGGCTCCACATGCTCGACCACATGCCGCGCAGCGCCAGCGCAATCACCGGCACGCTGCGGCGCGCCAGGATTTTTTCGACACCGGATTTGAACGGGGCGATCTCGCCGTCCTTGGTCAAGGCGCCTTCCGGGAAGATGCACACCAGTTCGCCATCGGCCAATGCCGCATCGATGCGGTCGAAGGCCTGCTGCATCAACGCGGGGTCTTCGCGCGCGCCGGCGATCGGGATGGCCTTGGCGGTGCGGAAGATCCAGCGCATCACCGGGATGCGGAAGATCTTGTAGTACATGACAAAGCGCACCGGGCGGGGGATCACCGCCGAGAGGATCAGCGCGTCCATGTAGCTGACGTGGTTGCACACCAGCAACGCGGCGCCGTCGTCGGGAACGTGCGCTTCGATGTCGCGCGCACGCAGGCGGTACAACACGCTCACCAGCACCCAGCTGAGGAAGCGCATCAGGAACTCAGGCACCAGGGTGAAGATCCACAGCGCCACCAGCGTATTGGCGATGGCCAGCGCCAGGAACACCTGCGGAATGCTCAGGCCGGGCAACGGAATACGCACGCCGAACAGCACCACCTGCGGCAGCTGCAATGCGATACCGATGACAGCCGCGGCCACGATGAACAGCGAGTTCTGGATGTTGAGCCCGGCGATCACGCGCGACAGCTCGGCCTTGGGCGTGCGGCTCTGGATCAGCGCAAACAGCGGCACCACGAACAGGCCGGTGAACAGGCCGATGCCGACCAGATCGACGATCAGCCGCACGCTGCCGGGCTGCTGCACGAACTGGCCGATCGACAGCCCGATGACCGGCGCTGCACCGGGACGGGCGAAATACAGATCCAGCAGGAAGGCGCTGATGCCGAACGCGCCCAGCGGCACCAGACCGATCTCCACGGTGCGCCCGGACAGCCGTTCGCACAGCAGCGAACCGACGCCGGTGCCGATCGAAAACAACGCCAGCGCAAACACGTACAGGTCTTGCTGGCCGCCGAGATTGAGCTGCGCGTAGGTGGGCAACTGCGCGGTGAGCACGGTGCCGACGAACCAGAACCACGACACGCCCAGCACCGAGTTGCGCACCGCCGGCGTGCGCCGGGTCAGGCGCATGATGGCGCGCGACTCGGGGATGGGGTTCCAGTTGATGGTCAGCTGGGGCGCGCCGGCATCGACCTTGGGCACCAGCCGAGCCACCAGGTTGCCGGTCACCGCGATTGCGATCACCGCGGTGGCCGCCGCCTCCGGGCCATGGCTGCCGGCAATCTGGAAGATCAGCCCGCCGAAGATCATGCCGCACAGGATCGAGATGGAGGTGCCCATCTCGACCAGGCCATTGCCGCCGGTGAGTTCCTCCGGCTTGAGCACCGAGGGCAGGATCGAATATTTCACCGGCCCGAACAGGGTGGACTGCAGGCCGGTGCAGAACAGCGCAATCAGCAGGATTACCATGTTCTCGGTGATGAAGCCCACCGCGGCCAGCGACATGATGGCGATCTCCATCGTGGTGGTGATCACGATGAGCTTCTGTTTTTCCAGTTTTTCGGCGATCTGGCCGGCCAGCGCGGAGAACAGGAAGTACGGCAGGATGAACAGTGCCGGCGCCAGATTGGTGTAGAGCGTGCGCTGCGCGGCATCGATGCCGAGATAGAACAACAGGCCGATGATGGACTGCCGGTAGACGTTGTCGTTGAACGCGCCCAGCGCCTGGACAGCGAAGAACGGCAAGAAGCGGCGCTGCCTGAGCAGGGCGAACTGACTGTGACCGGACATGCAGTTTCCTTTGCGAACGCGCGCAGCCTAGCAGGCTTCCACGGCGCGCTGGTGGATGCCGCCTCGCTCAGCGCGCTGCACGTGCTGCTGGCGTGCGGGGCGCGCGTTGGGCGCGCAGCAAGGCGACGAAGGCGCGCGCGGCCGGGGTGGGGTCGGGCCGCCACACGGCGTAGGTGAGAAAGCGGAAACGCTCCTTGAGTGCGACCGTGACCACACCGCGCATGGCGCCGGCCATGGTGTGCGGCACGATGCCCACACCCAGGTTGGCGGCGACCAGTTCGCGCACCAGATCGGCATGGGTGACCTCGTACTGCTGGCGCTGGCGCAGGCCGGCCTGCGCGAAGGCGGCATCGATGATGCCGCGCACGCCGGCACCGGGAATCAGCCCGGCCATCGGTTCGTCGTCGAGCTCGGCCAGCGCCACCCGTTTGCGCGCGGCAAAGCGGTGGCCGGGTGCCACGATCAAGGCCAGCGCCTCTTCATGCAGCAGCAGGCGCTGCGCCGGCACCGCGACCTGCGGGCCAACGCCGACCAGGGCCACATCCAGGCGGCCTTCACCCAGATCGAGCAGCAAGGCCTCGCTCATGGCGGTGCGCAGGTGCACGTCCACCCGCGCGTGCGCACTGCGGAACTGATGCAGCAACGCCGGCAGCTGCACGGTGGTGAGCGAGGAAATCTGCCCCAGCGTGAGCCGCCCGCGCACCGTGCCCAGCGCCTGGGCCATTTCCTCGTGCAGGCGCTCGGCCGCGCGCAGGGTTTCGCGGGCGTTGTGCAGAAAGACCTCGCCGGCGGCGGTGGGCCGCACATGGCGGGTGCCGCGTTCGAACAGGCGTGCGCCGAAGGTCTCTTCGATCTTGGCGACCTGGTGGCTGAGCGCCGATTGCACGGTGTTGCAGCGGCGCGCGGCCGCGGTGAAGCCGCCTTCTTCGGCCACGGCCACGGCAAATTCCAGTTGGCGCAAGGTCAGCATGCAATCTCGAAACGCGATGGACACGGTGAAAACAATACATTGGAAAGATGCATCGCCGCTGCCCACACTGCGCCCATCCTTTCGCCAGGCACACGCCATGACCCCCGAGCCGACCTCCCACCCGCCCTTGCCGCGCCGCCTGGTGCTACTGATGGCCGCCGCCACCGGGCTGGCGGTGGCGAGCAACTACTACGCCCAGCCCTTGCTGGAAACACTGGCGCAGGCGTTCGGAATCCAGGTGCGCAGCGCCGGTGCGGTGGTGACCGCCGCGCAGCTGGCCTACGCGGCCGGCTTGCTGTTGCTGGTGCCGCTGGGCGACCGGCTGGAGCGGCGCAGCCTGATCGTGGGCCTGTTCGTATTGAGCGCGCTGGGCCTGCTGGTGAGCGCCAGTTCGCACAGTTTTGCGATGTTGCTGGTGGGCACGATCGTGACCGGCGCCAGCTCGGTGGCGGCGCAGATCCTGGTGCCGTTTGCTGCCACCCTGGCCGCACCGCACGAGCGCGGCCGGGTGATCGGCACGGTGATGAGCGGGCTGCTGCTGGGCATCCTGCTGGCGCGTACCGCGGCCGGCGTGCTGGCCGGTGTGGGCGGCTGGCATACGGTTTACTGGATCGCGTCCGGGTTGCTGCTGGTCACCGCATGGCTGCTGTGGCGTGGGCTGCCGCGGCATCCCGGCAATGCGCAATTGTCCTATCCGCAGCTGGTGGGCTCGGTGCTGACGCTGCTGCGCGACGATGCGGTGCTGCGCTCGCGTTCGGTGCTGGGCGGGTTGATCTTTGCCGGCTTCAGCATGTTCTGGACCACGCTGGCGTTTCTGTTGTCCGGGCCGAGCTATGGCTATGGCACCGCGGTGATCGGGTTGTTCGGCCTGATCGGTGCGGCCGGTGCGCTGGCCGCCAATCGCTCCGGTCATTGGTCCGATCACGGCCATGGCGACCGCGTGAGCTGGGGCGGGCTGGTGATGTTGCTGCTGTCGTGGGGCTTGCTGGTGTTTGCGCCGCAGTCGATCGTGCTGCTCATCGTGGGCGTGCTGCTGCTGGATATCGCGGTGCAGGGCGTGCATATCGCCAACCAGAGCGTGATTTATCAGCGCAACCCCACCGCGCGTAATCGCATCACCTCGGCCTACATCACCTGCTATTTCATCGGCGGTGCGGTGGGCTCGACGTTGGGCACTGCGGCGTATGCGCAGGCCGGCTGGATGGGGGTGGTGATCGGTGGCGCGGTGCTTGCTGCAGCGGCGCTGGGTTGGGTGGGGCTGAGCGTGGCGCGCAGGCAGTGGAAGTAGGCGTGGCTGATGAGGCGACGACGTGGCAATTGCACGAATGTGGCAGTTGCGCGGCATTGCATGGCTCGGTGTCGCCTTGCACAGGGAAGCTGCGTTGGCTGCACGGCCACGCACCTGTGGGCAACACGCCGCTAAGCCTTGTTGATCGCCAGGCGCGCCGTGTTCTCTGCCGGTGCGGTGGTCACCGCCAGCGCCGCAGCGCGCAGTTTGGGCAATAAGCGCAGCGTCAACGCCAGCTGGTCGCGCACCAGGCGCTGTTTGGGTGGCAATTGCACGGCGTGGTGTTCCAATGCGTCGGCGGTGGCGAGTTCTTCGCTTTCGTCGTGTGTCGGCAGCGGATGGCGTTCGCGCAAGGCGGTGGCGATTTCGCCCAACGCGCGCTGCAGATATTCGCCGGCCTGCGCGATGGCAGGATCGTGTTCGCCCTCCAGCGCGGCGCGGTGCGCGCCCAGTGCGGAGAGATACCCGAGCAAGGTGTTGGACAACGCCAGGAAGCGGAAACCCGCGTCCAGATTGCGCCGGTAGCGGCCCGGTTCGCGCAGCATGTTGGACAGCGCGACCGACAACGCGGCATCGGCGTTGTGCATGTCGCGGCGTGCGATGCGGTAGGGCAGATCGTCGCGCATGCCGCTGGCGTATTGCTCCAGCACCTGGGTGAGATAGCGCGCGCAACTGGCCAGCACCGCGGCCATCACCTGGTTGAGGCGGCGGCCCTGCCAGTCCGGCAGGATCAGGAACGAGGCCGCCGCGGCAATCGCGCAGCCGATCAGGGTGTCGATCAGGCGCGGCCAGATCAGCACGAAACCATCGCCGAGCAGGTTGAAGCAGAACAGCGCCATCACCGTGATGCCGGCGGTGGCGAGCATGTAGCGATCGGTGCGGGTGATGAAGAAGATCAGCGCAGCGGCCAGGGCCAGCAGCAACTGCACTTCGGTGCCCGGGAACAGCTGCATCAGCGCCCAGGTGGCGACCAGGCCGATCAGGGTGCCGGCGATGCGTTGCACCAGCCGCAGGCGGGTGGCGCCGTAGTTGGGGCGGCACACGAACGCGGTGGTGAGCAGGATCCAGTAGCCGTTGTCGGCATGGATGGACTGCATCACCGCGTAGCCCACCACCAGCGCGATGGCCATGCGCAGGCCGTGGCGGAACAGCACCGAGCCGGGCGTGAGCTGTTGGCCGAGCCGGGCGGCCATCTCGCGCAGGGTATGCGGCGAGGAATCGCGCAGGCGGGTGTCGAGGTTGTCGCTGGTGGAATCGAATTGCGCCGCTTCGGACAACTTGCGCTCGATGGTCTGCAGATTGGTGACCAGCAGTTCCAGCGCGCCGAGCAGGCGCGCCAGCGCCGGGTCGGCGCGCGCATGCAGGTAATCCAGCGACTGGCGCAGGTCTTCGGTGGCCAGGCGGCTGTTGTCGCCGTAGTCGAACGGTTGGCGCAGCCGGATCGCCTCGCCCAGCGCGGCGCAGGCCTTGCCCTGCAGCGCGAGCAGGCGCTGGCAGCGGTACAGCACATCGCTGTGGAAGAACGCGTCGGTCAGCGCTTCATACGGGTAATGCGAGGAGCTGGCGCGCTCGTGGAATTCCTGCGCCATGTAATACAGCCGGAAATACAGGCCCGATTGCACGCCCGGCCGCCCCGAGCGGCCGAAGCGGCTCATGATCGCGGTCTTGGCGGCGTTGAGTGCGCCCACCACCCTGGCATTCTGTTCGGCCAGCGCCAGCCGGCGCGCGTGCAGGTCGCTCTGGCGCACCGGTTCGAACAGATCGGCCTTGAGCCTGAGGTAGCGGCCCAGTTCGAAGAACAGCCGCGACAGCCGCTCGCGCACCGGGCGATTGGCAAACAGGATGGTCCACAGGATCGACAGCACGCCGTACCAGGTGGCGCCGATCATCAGCAGCGCTGCGCCATGCCAGGCAATACGCGGATCGTGGCTGCCATGCTGGTCCATGCCGATCATGGCGTAGATCGACAAGGCCACCGTGGCCTGCGCGATGGACGCGTAGCGCTCGCCCAGCGCGCCCAGCAGGGTGAGCGAAAAGGTCGCCAGGGCCATGCCGATCACGAACGCCAGCGGATACGGGAACAGCAGCGTCACTGCAGCCGCGGCGGCTGCAAAACACAGCAATGACAGCAGCACCGATTTGATGCGGCCCAGCCAATTGTCGTCGGTCTCGGCGATGGCGCTGGCGATGGCGCCCAGGAACAGCGCCGGCACCGCGGTGAGTTGATGCCAGTGCCAGCACACGCCCATCGCCACCGCCAGCGCGATGAACACGCGCAGGCCGTAGCTGGCCTTTTCATGGGCCCACAGGCGGCTGAGGCGGGTTTCGAAGGTAGTGGCGGCCACGGTCTCGGCAAGGGCAGGCGTGACCGGCATTATTGCCGCACGCGCACGCTGCCGGTGTGGACAGGCGCTAGTCCTTTGTCAGTAGCCGGCATGGGTGCGGACTGGAGCGACATGCGCGATTGCACCGCAGCCCCGCTGCACGACCGCTTACCGCGCTTGGTGTCCTTGTAACCTGTTGAACACTGCCTTCTCGACGACCACAAGCGAGCTGTTGCTCTATTCGGCCGACAACCAGCGGATGTCTGTGCTTGCCCCCATCCGCCCTTCGTGCACCTTCCCCCGCCGGCGTGGGAAGGACGCTGCTCAGCCCTGCGCGTCGCGCTCGCGGGCGATCGCGCGCCAGCCGATGTCGCTACGCTGGAAGGCATTGGGCCAGTGGATCGGCTGCAGGCCGGCGTAGGCGTTGCGCTGCGCTTCCAGCACGCTGTCGCCCAGCGCCGCAACGCACAGCACGCGGCCACCGGCGCTGATCACCTGGCCATTGGCGTTCAACGTGGTGCCGGCATGGAAGACCTTGGCGGTGGCCGGCACCGCGTCCAGACCGGTGATGACGTCGCCGGTGAGCGGGGTTTCGGGGTACGGCCTGGCAGCGATGACCACACCCAGCGACGGGCGCGGGTCCCACTGCGCCTGCGCGCTGTCGAGCGTGCCGTCGATGGCCGCGTCGAGCAGATCGACCAGGTCCGACTGCAGGCGCAGCATCACCGGCTGGGTTTCCGGGTCGCCGAAGCGCACGTTGAACTCGATCACCTTGGGCGCGCCGTGCGCATCGATCATCAGCCCGGCATACAGAAAGCCGGTGAACGGCACGCCGTCGGCAATCATGCCCTGCACGGTCGGCTCGACCACCTCGCGCATGACCCGCGCATGCACCTCGGGTGTGACCACCGGGGCGGGCGAGTAGGCGCCCATGCCACCGGTGTTGGGGCCGGTGTCGCCGTCGCCGACACGCTTGTGGTCCTGGCTGGTGGCCATCGGCAAGGCGTGTGTGCCATCGACCATGGAGATGAAGCTGGCTTCTTCGCCATCGAGAAATTCCTCGATCACCACGCGCGCGCCGGCATCGCCGAACGCATTTCCCGAGAGCATGTCGCGCACCGCGTCTTCGGCTTCGGCCAAGGTCATCGCCACGATCACGCCCTTGCCGGCCGCCAGGCCGTCGGCCTTGACCACGATCGGTGCGCCTTTTTCGCGCACGTAGGCCAGTGCAGCGTCCACGTCGGTGTGCACGGCGTAATACGCGGTGGGAATGCCATGACGCGCAAGAAAATCCTTGGCGAAGGCCTTGCTGCCTTCCAGCTGCGCGGCCTTGGCGGTGGGCCCGAAGATGCGCAACCCGGCGGCGTGGAAGCGGTCCACCACGCCCAGCACCAGCGGCACTTCCGGCCCGACCACCGTGAGCGCGACATCTTCGCGTTGCGCCAAGGCGAGCAAGCCGTCCAGGTCGTCGACCTTGATCGCGACATTGCGGCATTTGGCTTCCGTGGCAGTGCCGGCATTGCCGGGTGCCACCAGCACCTCGCTCACGCGCGCGGACTGCGCGATCTTCCAGGCCAGGGCATGTTCACGGCCGCCGGAGCCGATGACGAGGATTTTCATGGAGGTACCGGGAATGGGGAATGGGGATTAGGGAATGGGAACAGCAAAGTCCCTGGTTCTGCGGGCCGTACGATGTGGAGTGGCATAGGGAACCGCTCTTACGATTCCCGATTCCCTACTCCCCATTCCCGGCACGTCAGTGCCGGAAGTGGCGCACGCCGGTGAACACCATCGCGATGCCGTGTTCGTCGGCGGCGGCGATCACTTCGCCATCGCGCATTGATCCGCCGGGCTGGATCACTGCCTTGATGCCCGCGGCAGCGGCGGCATCGATGCCGTCACGGAATGGGAAGAACGCGTCCGAGGCCATCACCGAGCCGGCCACGGTGAGCTTGGCTTCTTCGGCCTTGAGCGCGGCGATCTTGGCACTGACCACGCGGCTCATCTGCCCGGCGCCGACACCGATGGTGCGGCTGTCCTTGGCATACACGATCGCGTTGGATTTGACGTACTTGGCCACGCGCCAGGCGAACAGCAGATCGCCCAGTTCCGCCTCGCTGGGCGCACGCTGGGTGACCACGCTCAATTCGCCCAGCGACATGCCGCGGTTGTCGGCCGACTGCATCAGCAGGCCCGAGCCGATCCGCTTGGTGTCGTAATTGTTCAAGCCGTTGCCATGCGGAATCTTGAGCACGCGCACATTGGCTTTCTTGGTGGCGTATTCCAGCGCGCCGGCCTCGTAGTCGGGCGCGATCAGCACCTCGACGAACTGGCGATCCAGAATGGCCTTCGCCGTCGCGGCATCCAGGGTCTTGTTGAAGGCCAGGATGCCGCCGAACGCGCTGGTGGGGTCGGTGGCGTAGGCCAGTTCGTAGGCATCGCCGCAGGCCGCGCCCACCGCCACGCCGCAGGGGTTGGCGTGCTTGACGATCACGCAGGCCGGCGCATCGAACTGCCGCACGCATTCCCACGCCGCATCGGCATCGGCCAGGTTGTTGTAGCTGAGCTCCTTGCCCTGCAGCTGCTGGAAAGTGGCCAGCGTGCCCGGCACCGGATACAGGTCGCGGTAGAACGCGCCGGACTGGTGCGGGTTTTCGCCGTAGCGCAGGTCCATCACCTTGACGAAGTTGGAATTGATCTGCGCCGGGAACGGGCTGCGCGTTGGCACGCTCTCTGCGCTGTCGGCCACCGCCGACAGATAGTTGCTGATCGCCGCGTCGTACTGCGCCACGCGGTTGAACGCGGCCACCGACAGCGCGAAGCGCTTGGCCGCCGAGAGCTGGCCATCGTTGGCCTCCAGCTCGGCCAGCAGGTCGGCGTACTGCGCCGGGTCGGTGGCCACCGCCACGCGCGCGAAGTTCTTGGCCGCGCTGCGCAGCATCGCCGGGCCGCCGATGTCGATGTTCTCCACCGCGTCGGCCAGCGTGCAGTCGGCCTTGGCGGTGACCGACTCGAACGGATACAGGTTCAGCACCAGCAGGTCGATCGGCACGATGCCGTGTTCGGCCATCACCGCCTCATCGACGCCGGCGCGCCCGAGCAGGCCGCCGTGCACCAGCGGGTGCAGGGTCTTGACCCGGCCGTCCATCATTTCCGGGAACCCGGTGAGATCGGCCACGTCGGTGACCGGCAGGCCTGCCTCGCGGATCGCCTTGGCGGTGCCGCCGGTGGACAGCAGCGCGACGTTGCGCGCTGCCAGCGCGCGGGCCAGATCGATCAGGCCGGTCTTGTCGGAAACGGAGAGCAGGGCCCGGCGCACGGGCAGCAAATCAGTGGCCATCGGTGGGGGATGTCGTTGCGGAGCAGCCGATATTGTAGGCTGCGCCAGCGCTCGAATGGACTCAACACCCCGTATGGCCTCGATCTATGCTTTGAAAGGACGCTTCCAGGCGTTGCTGCGGCCGATGGTGGGCGCGCTGTACCGCGGCGGGATCACCGCCAACCAGGTGACGCTGGGCGCGGCGGCGGTGTCGTTGCTGGTGGCAGCGGTGGTCTACCGCGCCGGCGCCGGCTGGCCGCTGCTGTATCTGTTGCTGCCGGTGTGGATGCTGCTGCGCATGGGGCTCAACGCCATCGACGGCATGCTGGCGCGCGAGTTCGGCCAGCAGTCGCGCCTGGGTGCCTACCTCAACGAACTGTGCGACGTGGTCGCCGACGCAGCGTTGTACTTGAGCCTGCTTGGCGTGCCCGGGGTGGGTGCGCACTGGCTGTGGATCTTCGCGCTGTTGGCCGCGCTGACCGAATACGCCGGCGTGCTCGGCCTGATGGTCGGTGCCAGCCGCCGCTACGACGGGCCGATGGGCAAGAGCGACCGCGCCTTCGTCATCGGCGTGGTCGGCGTTGGGCTGGCGTGCGGGCTGCTGGGTGGGCGCGGCGTCGGCTGGGTGGCCATCGCGCTGAGTCTGGCCTGCATCGCCACGGTGTGGCGACGGGTGCGCGCCGGGCTGGCGGAGGCGCCGGCCGGCTAAGCGCGCTGCCTGCGCGCGGCAGTGCGCATGCGGTGTCCGCTGCGCTCTTTCACTTTCTTCTTTTCAGGATGATCCGATGCGTGATGTCGTCGAGCGCGAGTTCGCCACTTTCGATGGTGTGCAGTTGTTCTATCGGCACTGGCCGGCCCCGGTGGCAGGTGGCGCGCCCAAGGCGGTGGTGCTGCTGCATCGCGGGCATGAGCACTCCGGCCGTGTGATGCATCTGGCCGAGGAGCTGGACCTGCCCGATGCGCAGTTTTTTGCCTGGGATGCGCGCGGCAATGGCCGCTCGCCCGGCGTGCGTGGCGATGCGCCGGGCTTCGAGGCGCTGGTGCGCGATCTGGACAGCTTCATCGCGCACATTGGCATCACCCACGGCATCGCGGTGCAGGACATTGCGGTGGTGGCCCAAAGCGTGGGCGCGGTGGTGGCCGCCACCTGGGTGCACGACTATGCCCCTCCGCTGCGCGCGCTGGTGCTGGCCTCGCCGGCGTTCAAGGTAAAGTTGTACGTGCCGTTCGCACGCGCCGGGCTGGCGCTGATGTATGCGCTGCGCGGCAACTTCTTCGTCAACAGCTACGTCAAGCCGCAGTGGCTCACCCACGATGCGCAGCGCGTGGAGAGCTATCGCACTGATCCGCTGATCACCCGCCCGATTTCGGTGCGCGTGTTGCTGGGCCTGTATGCGGCGGCCGCGCGCGTGGTGGACGATGCGCAGGCGATCACCGTGCCGACCCAGCTGCTGGTCTCCGGCTCGGATTTCGTGGTGCATCGCGGCCCGCAGGACCGCTTCTACGAAAACCTGCGTTCGCCGATCAAGCAGCGGCATTGGTTGCCGGGCTTCTTCCACGACACCCTGGGCGAGCGCGATCGCGCGCTTGCGCTTGCGCCGATGCGCGCGTTCATCCAGGCGCGTTTCGCAGCGCCGCCGGTGCGCGTGCAGTTGCGCGACGCGCATCGCAGCGGCCCCAGTTTCGAAGAGGCCGAGCGGCTGGCCTGGCCACCGCCGCGCAACAGCCTGCAGGACCTGCGCTGGCGCGGCGTGCGTGCCGGCCTGCGGCTGGGCGGCACGCTCTCCGAGGGCATCGCACTCGGCCTGCAGACCGGTTTCGACTCCGGCAGCACGCTGGACTACATCTACCGCAACCAGGCGCGTGGTCGTGGGCCGCTGGGCCGCATGATCGATCGCAATTATCTCAACGCGATCGGTTGACGCGGCATCCGCATCCGCGGCGCGCATCTGGGTGAATTGCTGCGTGATGCCGCAACACGGTTGCGTGGTGCCGGCATGCCGGTGCGCGTGCTGGACGTTGCCGCAGGGCACGGGCGTTATGTGCTCGACGCCTTGGGCAGCGGCGCGCAGCGTGCCGATGCGATCGTGCTGCGCGATTTCAGCCCGCTCAACGTGACCCAGGGCACCGCGCTGATCCAGGCGCTGGGCGCTGGCGAGATCGCCCGGTTCGAGCAAGGCGATGCCTTCGACCCGGCGGCGTTGGCAACAGTGCAACCGGCGCCGACGTTGGCGGTGGTGTCGGGCCTGTACGAGCTGTTTGCCGACAACGACCAGGTGGCGCGCTCGCTGGAAGGTCTTGCCGCCGCAGTGCAGCCGGGCGGTTACCTGCTCTACACCGGCCAGCCCTGGCATCCGCAGCTGGAATTCATTGCGCGCGCGCTCACCAGCCACCGCGATGGCGTGGCCTGGGTGATGCGTCGGCGTAGCCAGCAGGAAATGGATGGCCTGGTGGAAGCGGCGGGCTTTCGCAAGGTGGCGCAGCGCATCGATGCGTTCGGCATCTTCACCGTGTCGATGGCGCAGCGGATCCAGGCATGACGCACGGCGCGCGCCCCACCGCTCGCGCCGCGCTGTGGCTGGCGTTGCTGGGGCCGTTCTTCTTCCTCAGCTATGGCTTGGCCAACACGCTGGCCGGGCGGGCCACGCAGGTGCCGTCGGTGGTGTTCGGCTGGGAACATGGCATGCCGTTCTGGCCATGGACCATCGTGCCGTATTGGTCGATCGACCTGTTCTACGCGGTGTCGTTCTTTGTCTGCCGCACGCGGCGCGAGCTGGACACGCACGCGTTGCGCCTGCTCAGCGCGCAGCTGCTGTGCGTGGCGTGTTTTTTACTATGGCCGTTGCGCTACAGCTTCGTCCGGCCCGATACCGATGGCGTGTTCGGTTGGTTGTTTGCGGTGCTGCTGGGTTTCGACAAGCCCTTCAATCAAGCGCCATCGCTGCACATCGTGCTGCTGGTGGTGTTGTGGGTGCGCTATGCGCAGCATCTTTCCGGTGTGTGGCGCTGGCTGTTGCATGGCTGGTTTGCGCTGATCGGCGTGTCGGTGCTGACCACCTATCAACATCACTTCCTGGATATCCCCGCCGGCCTTGCGGCGGGTTGGCTGTGCGTGTGGCTGTGGCCGGAGCGTATCGCTGCGCCGTTTGCGCAGGCACGGCTGACAGGCGACGCGCGCCGTTGGCGATTGGCCGCTGCGTATCTGGCCGGCGCGTTGGTCAGTGGCGCGCTTGCGCTGTGGAGCGGTGGCGCCGGGCTGTGGCTGCTGTGGATCACCCTGGCCTTGTCGCTGGTGGCCTTGAATTACGCGCTGCTCGGCCCGCTCGGATTCCAGAAACGCAGCGATGGGCGCTTGTGTCTTGCCGCGCGCTGGTTGTATGCGCCGTATCTGTTGGCGGCATGGTGCAATTCGCGGCTATGGACACGGCGCGATCCAGTGCCGCGCCTGGTGGCCGATGACGTGTGGCTGGGGCGGATTCCGTTGCCCGGGCAACGCGGCAACATTGCCGCAGTCGTGGACGTGTCTGCAGAACTGTCGTTGTACGCCGCATGCGCGCAGGACCAGGTGGTACCGATGCTGGATCTGGTCGCACCGTCGCCAACGCAGTTGCGCGCGGCGGCGCAGGCGATCGAACAGGCGCGTGCGCACGGGCCGGTGCTGGTGTGTTGCGCCCTGGGGTATTCGCGCAGTGCGGCCAGCATCGCAACCTGGCTGATCCACAGTGGGCGGGCTGCCGGCGTGGACGCTGCCATTGCGCAACTTCGGGCGGCGCGGCCGGCGATCGTGCTGCGTGCGCATCACCGTGCGGCCATTGCGGCAGCCTGCGCGGTGGACAGCCGCGATGCAGTCACCGGGCAGGTGCCCGCATGAGCGCGACCATGACCCTTGCCAGCATGCGTGCGGTGTTGCGCCAGGGCGCTGCACTGGACCGGTGTTCGCTGCTGCTGTTGGCCGCCGTGATCGTGCTGCTTGGCATCACCGATGCACCCGCCTCGATCCAGCTGTGCTACGCGCTCAGTGTGGCTGCCGGCTTCTTGCAGCGCGTGTGGGCGTTCCGGGTCGGCCTGGATGCGGACCTGCTGGAGGCCGTGCTGCAGCAAATCGCCATCGACAACAGCGACGAGCATCGCGCCGCGCAACAGCTCGATCAGGCGTTGCAGACGATCGCCCTGCTGCGCACGGTGCCGGTGCCACGCGACTGGCTGGCGCGCTGGGCCGGCATGCGCCGTCTGCTGTTGAGGCAAGTGGGTAGCGTGGTGGTGCAGGGGCTGGCCCTGTGCGCCGCACTGATCGGCAAGGCGCTGCTGTGAGCGGGGCGCACGCGGCACAGGCTCTCACCGCGCCGCTGGCACGTTTGCAACGGTTGCTACCGGCCACCGCTCAAGCCAGCGCATTGCGCGGATGGGGCCATGCCCTGCGCGCAGCGTGGCATGCGCCGGGTGCCTCGGCATCGACGCCGGCGATCTCGCCCGCCGCTGCAGCACCGATCGTGAAGTTAGCGCTGCGCACACCCGTGCGCGCATTGGAGTGGACATGATTGCCCGTTTGATCGCGCGTGGCTGCAGCGGCGCCATTCGTACCCTGACCGGCGCGCGTGCGCTGTGGCGTGGGTGTGCACCCTCCAACGAGCGCCGCGTGTATTACGGCAATCACGCAAGCCACGGCGATTTCGTGCTGATCTGGTCGTCGCTGCCGGCCAGCCTGCGGCATACCGTGCGTCCGGTAGCCGCTGCCGATTACTGGCAGCGCACTGCACTGCGTCGCTACCTGATCCATGCGGTGTTCAACGGTGTGTTGATCGAGCGCGATGCCGCGCAGCGCACCCGCGACCCGATCCAATGCCTGTGCGATGCAGTGGACGCCGGCGATTCGTTGATCCTGTTTCCCGAAGGCACCCGCAACCCGGACGAAGGCGTACTGCCGTTCAAGAGCGGGCTGTATCACCTGGCGCGGCAACGCCCGGAACTGGAGTTCGTGCCGGTGTGGATCGACAACCTCAAGCGCGTGATGCCCAAGGGCAAGTGGCTGCCGTTGCCGCTGTTGTGCACCACCACCTTCGGGGCGCCGTTGCGGTTGGGTGCCGATGAGGACAAGGATGCGTTTCTGGCACGCGCACGCGTGGCGCTGCTGGCGTTGTCGCCGGAGCAACTGGAGGCGCGCGCATGAATCCTTATGTGTTCAGCGGGCAGCTGCAGCAGTCCTCGATGCATCAGCAGACGCTGTGGTTGTTCAGCGGCATTGCGCTGGTACTGGTGATTGCCACGCTGATTTCCGAGACGCTGCGCTGGCGTGCGCGCGAACGCCCGAGTGCGGTGCTGGACAACCTGGTCGCACGCATCCGCGCGTGGTGGGTGATGGCGGCGGTGGTCGGCATTGCGTTCGTGTTCGGCCGCGCCGGCGTCATCGGGCTGTTCGCGCTGGTGTCGTTGTTTGCGCTGCGCGAGTTCATCACCCTGACCCCTACGCGGCGCGGCGATTACTACGCGCTGCTGGCCGCGTTCTACATCGTGCTGCCGTGGCAATACGGGCTGGTGTGGACCGGCTGGTACGGCATGTACACGTTGCTGATCCCGGTGTACGCGTTCCTGGTGCTACCGATCCTGGCCACCATCGGTGGCGATACCACCGGCTATCTGGAACGCACTGCCAAGGTGCAGTGGGGGCTGATGATCTGCGTGTTCTGCATCTCGCACGTGCCGGCGTTGTTGAACCTGGACATTCCCGGGTACGCCGGGCGCAATCTGTTGCTGATCGCGTTCCTGGTCATCGTGGTGCAGTCGTCGGACGTGCTGCAGTACGTCTGGGGCAAGCTGGCCGGCCGCCATCTGATCGCGCCGAAGCTGTCGCCGTCCAAGACGGTGGAAGGCTTCATCGGCGGCGTGCTGTCGGCCAGCCTGCTCGGCATGGCGCTGTGGTGGATCACCCCGTTTGCGCCGTGGCACGCGTTCGGGCTGGCGCTGGTGGCCAACCTGATGGGCTTTTTCGGCGGGCTGGTGATGTCGGCGATCAAGCGCGATCGCGGCATCAAGGACTGGGGCCACATGATCGAAGGCCATGGCGGCGTGCTCGATCGCCTGGACTCGGTGTGCTTCGCCGCGCCGGTGTTCTTCCATCTGATCCGCTACGGGTGGGCGTGAGGCCGCAGCCCACCATCGCGTACGTCGCCCATCAGCGATGCAGCGCCGCGCTTACGATTCCCGATTCCCGATTCCGCAATCCCGATTCGCGGCTTAGGTCAGCCCGTACTCTTTCAGCTTCTTGCGCAACGTGGCCCGGTGAATGCCCAGCATCGCCGCGGCGCGGCTCTGGTTGCCTTCGCAGTGGTTGAGCACTTCGACGAACAACGGGATTTCCATTTCGCGCAGCACGATCTCGTACACATCGTCCGCGTCGCTGCCATCCAGGTCGCGCAGATAACGGCGCACGGACTGCGCCACGTGTTCGCGCAGGGGCGACTTGGGGGCGCCACGACTGGTGTCAGGACGGGAGGAGGCTGCGTTCAAAGGAAGTTCCCAGTGTCACGAAGCCGGGACGCGTGGCCGGCGAGGGGGAGTGAGTCTAGCGCGTGACCTCACCGCTCGCCACGCCCATGTGCGCGGCGAGTGCGGGTCGCGTCCGCTTAGCGGAAGTCGAAACTGAAGGCGGCCGTGCTCGCGGCCGGTTCGCGCACCGCAAACGCCACCTGCACCGCCTGGCCCGGCGCAAGCGTGTCCTGCGCGGCCGGCGCCTTGCCCAGATACTCCTGTGGTGTCAGCACGCGGGTGCCGATCACCCGCCCGTCGGCATCGGACAACGACAGCTGCAGCCACGGCCAGGCCTGTGCCCAGCGTGCATCGTTGCGGAAACTGGCCTGGATCTGCAGCACCCCGGCCGCGCCGGGCAGCGGGCGCACATCGCGGGTGAGCAAGGTCAGCGCGGCCGGCTCGCGCCAGGCCGGCAATGTGCAGCGCGCCAGCGTGCAGGCCGCGCTGACCAGCGGGCGCCAGCGCGCGTTGCCGGCCAGCTGGGCGCGGTCGGCAACGACGATCTGCAGCCCCAGCAGCGCCACCAGGCCGATCAACACCGCCCACTGCCGGCCGCTGGCGCGCAGGCGCGGGCGGGCGAACCCCCGGCGTGCAAACGTGGGAGCCGCGACAGCGGGCAGTGGGTGGAACGGCGATGCAGGGGAGGCCGGATCGCCTGCGTCGCTGGTGGCGATGGCGGCCTGTGCGGTGGGGTCGGCCTCGGCAGCCGGAGCGCGCGGGAGATCGGCATCGGGCGCGCGCGCGTCGGGCCGGTCTGCGGTACTGACCGCGGCATCCGCAGCGCCGTGCATGCCTGGCGTGCCTGCGACATGGTCCGGTTCGGCGTCTGCATGTGCAGGGCTGGGTTCGTGCGGCGCTGCCGGCGCGCGGCTGGGCTGGTTGGCCGGCAGGCCGGTCACCGGCGCAGCCGGTGCGGAGATGACCGGTGCCGGCGGTGGCGGCACCACCGGCTGTGCGGGTGCGGGCGGCAGCGCGGGCGCTGGCACCGGCAACACCTGCTCCGGCGGCTCGGCGGCGGGCACCGTTGGCGTCGGGATCAAGGTCGGCGCGGCGGGCGGGGTTGCCCGCAGGAAGGTGGCCAGCGGGCGGCGCGGTGGCGGGGTCTGGGACATCGGCAGGCGTGCAGCGGGAAGAGCGCTATTCAACCACGCGCGCAGCGGCCGGCGAACCTGGATGCATCAGCCCGGGCAACGCCACGGTGCAGGTGGCGGCGTGCGCAGTCGCTGCTGCAGCGATCCCGGCTACCGCATCCGCTCCCTGGCACAACAAGCAGTGCGACAACCACGCTCCCGCCGACTCCGGACTCCGGACTCCGGACTCCGGACTCCGGACTCCGATTCCCGACTCCCGATTCCCGACTCCCGACTCCCGATTCCCGATTCCCGATTCCCGATTCCCGATTCCCGAAACTCAGCGCCGCCGCCGCGTCTTGCCCTCGGCCAGCAACAGATCCAGCAGCCCGCTGCGCTGGCGCGGTGCCAGGGTGTCGAAGCGGGCCAGCAGCACGCGTTGCTGGTCATCCAGGCGGCGGTACTGGGCAGGTTCTTCGGCGATGGCCGGGACCGGCGGGCCGAACACACGCTCGCCGCGGCCGGTGGCCAGGTATTCGAAGGCCATGCCGCTGCGCCTGGCCAGGCCGATCAGGTTCTCCACCGACGGCGCGGTGCCTTCGGCCATTTCCCACTGGGCCACCGCGCTGCGGGTGACGCCCAGCTCGCCGGCCAGGGCTTCCTGGGTCAGCTTGGTGAAGCTGCGGGCTTCGCGTACTCGTTCGTACAGCTTGCTCACACGGCACCGATGGAAGGCAGACGGGGCCGGGAGATATAGCCCTAGCAGCCCTCAGGGATAGTTCGTATAACTTTCATATAGGCATATGTTTGCGATACTGTCGGTGAGGTGTCGATGAAGAGATCACAGCGAACTCAAGGAGGAAGTTCATGGTCGAGCCTGTCACCCCAAAATCCCGGCCCACCGGCGATCAACGCCCACCTGCCAGCACGCGCTGGCCTGCCGACTCGCCGCTGGATCCGTCGGTCGAACGCTTCCGCGGGGCGGCCGTCTACCAGGTCTGGCGGCGCGGGCAGGACTGGACCGCCGTCGCCGAGGGCGTGCAGTGGTCAGCGGCGCTGGCGCCACGGGGCTGGGCGCTGCGTTACCGGCATTGGCCGTTGCTGACAGGCGGGATGCTGCTGGCCACCATCGCCGTGGGAGTGGCGCTCGCTGGCGCGCCGCCGTGGGTGGCAGGCGGCTGGGCCGCGCTGCTGGTGGCCGAGCTCGCGCTGCGTGTGGTCGCCGGGCTGCAGGCCGGGCGCTGGCGCAATCAGGCATTGCAGCGCAGCGGCTGGCAGGCGGTGAGCCGCCTGCGCGCGATCAGCGTGAACGATGCGCTGACCACCGCGCAGATCCGCGCCGGCCGGGCGCAGCGGTGAACCCGCCCCGCCCGATCAGTGGCGGCGGACGCCGTCGATGCGGATCCAGTCTTCTTCGCGTTCGCAGCGCAACTGCTCGAACCACGGCGCATAGCGCTCCAGCAGTTCGTCTTCCTGCCCCTGCAGGATGCCGGACATCGCAAAGCGTCCACCCGGCGCCACGCGTGCGGCCAGCAGCTCGGCCAGCGCGTCCAGCGACGTCGCCAGGATGTTGGCCACCACCACCGAATAGGTCTGCACCGGCTCATCCTCCGGCATGCAGGCGGTCAGTTGCGCCTGGAGGCCATTGCGCTCGGCATTCTCGGCGGTGGCCAGCAGCGCCTGCGGGTCGTTGTCCACGCCCACCGCGCTGGCCGCGCCCAGCTTGAGCGCGGCCAGCGCCAGGATGCCCGAGCCGCAGCCGAAATCGAGCACGCGCGCACCGTGCAGCACGCCACTGCTGCCCAGGCTGTCGAGCCAGCGCAGACACAGCGCAGTGGTCGGGCTGGCGCCCGAGCCGTAGGCCAGGCCCGGGTCCAGCCGCACCACGGCCGCTTCCGGCGTGCTGGCCGCCTCGGGCAACGCCTGATCCCAGGGCACGATGAAGGTGCGCGTGCCGAACTGCATCGGCTTGAACAGGTCCATCCACGCGCGGATCCAGTCGCTGTCTTCGACCATGCGAAACGACACCTGGCTCCAGTCCAGTTCCGGGTCGAACGCATCCAGCGCGGCCAGGACCTGCAGCGGGTCGCTCTCGCTGTCGAACAGCGCGGTCAACTCCAGCTCCTTCCACAACGGGGTTTCGCCGACGCCCGGTTCCAGGATGGCGTGGCTATTGCTGCCATCGTCGTTGCCGTCGAGCGAGGTCACCGCCAGCGCGCCGACTTCCTCCATGGCGGTCTGGAAACGGGGCTGATCGGCATCGGTGCAGGGCAGGGTCAGTTGAAGAAACGGCATCGTGGCAGTCGGTAACAATGAAGGCGTGCATCGTAGACCATTCGCGCAGGCCGGCTGCCGTGCAGTTGGTCATGCGCCGCCACTGCCAGCGTCGGCCCAGCGCGGCGGTTGCGGCGATCTGGCCGCGTGTACCGCTGCCGTCTGCGTTGCATCTGCCCCCGGCACTGCGTGCCCACTGCATGCGACCCACCCATCTGCGTCTGGCGCTGTTCGTCGCCGCGCGAGCAGCCATGGCAGCGTTCGCCTGGCCGCCATGGCCCGTGCAACCGGGTGCTAGACTCCGCGCCGTCGCTGCGGGCGTCTCCGCCGCTGGTTGCCGCTGTCATGCCGCTTGCTCGTGCCCGCCATCTCTGGCTGTTGCTCGCTCCCGTCGCGCTTGCGGCGGCGGGCTGGTGGCATGTGCGTGCGCATCCGGCCACGCCAGCCACCACGACCACCGCGGCGGCCACTGCCGCCACGCAGCCGGCCGTCGCCACGCGGCCGGGGCATGCGGCCTTCGAACGTGGCACGGCACTGCAGTTGCGTGATCGCGATGCGGTGGATGCACAGCCGGATCTGTATCGCTACGCGCAGCACCTGCAACAACGCGTGCAGGCCGGCGATGCGCAGGCCGGCTGGCGCTTGAGCCGGGTCTACGATTACTGCGCACCGTATGCCGCCAGCCCGGCCGGCTATGCCGCCGACAGCGCGTGGATCGCCGCGCATACCACGCCGGGCGTGGCGGCCATGCATGCCGCGCGCGATCGGGTGGCGCAGCGCTGCGCCGGTTTCGCGCCCAGCGACGGGCTGAGCCCGCGGCTGGTGGCGCAGCAACGCCTGCGCGCGGCGCGCGCCGGCAGCCTCGCCGCCGAGGCCGCCCTGCTCGCGCTGGGCGAACCCCTGCAGGCCACCCCGGCCTACAAGCGCACGCTGGTACGGCGCGTGCTCGCCTCGCGCGACCCGGAGGCCTATCTGGCCCTGGCACCGGCGATGGGCGCGCGCGCCAGCGGCGATGACAGCCTGGACGGTTATGTGGCCGGCGATCAGTTCGCCGAACTGGCCTGGCAGGTGGCGGCGTGTCGGCTGGGCCTGGACTGCAGTGCCGACAGCACGCTGGTCACCAGTTATTGCGCCAACGCGGGCATCTGCTCGCGCGCCGGCGCGCAGGATTTCGTGTCGTTCGTATTCGACGCCGCGGTGCCGCGGCAGGGAGCAGACAGGGTGGATGAGATGGTCGATACATTGGTGTCCGATCCGGGAGCACAGTCATGAATTACCGTCGGTTGGCGCATGGCGCCAAGTTCTGGTTCTGGGTGGCCCTGTTCGTGGCGTATTCGGCCGCGGCGGTGGGCATCGTGATGATCGATACCGCCGATCACCGCTACCAGCCGCTGTCGGTGAAGTCCACCAGCGTCACCGCCGACGAACAGCAGCGACGGCACGGCGCAAGCCAGGTCGCCGCGCTGTACCGCGCCAGCAGCGCCATGCCGTTTTCCACCTTGCCGGCCGGCTCGACCTTTCAGGTGGTCTGGCCGGACGGTTCCACCGAAACCATGACCGTGGTCGACCCGTCGTCGGCCAGCGGCATCGTGCCGGTACCCGGCAGCCAGCAGGCGCCTGCGCCGCGGCGTTGAACGCTGCGTATCCGCGCGGACGCCTGAAGATGCGCAGCGGATCCGTTAGCACCCAGGATCCCGTAGGAGCGCACCGGGGCGCGACGAGGTTCCGCCGATAAAGCGCGGTCGCGCCCGGGTGCGCTCCTACGTACAGGTCGACTGGTGGCATGGTTTGCCGGTGTGGGGTGTCGTCCAGCCGCGTGCATAGCCTGCGTGAGGCACTGCCGGCGCGATGCACCGCAACGCAAAAGCACATCGGATCCGGCAATGGCTTTCGGCCTCCAGGCCTCGCACCCGCGGATTGCGTAGGAGCGCACCCGGGCGCGACCGGATCTGCCGGTAAAGCCTGCTCGCGCCCGGGTGCGCTCCTACGCATGGACCGGCTGGCTTGCAGGGCTGGCGGTGCGAGGCAGTCGCGGCGCGATGCACCAGGGTGCAACGAAAAAGCCCGGCTTCCCGGGCTGTTTCGTTGCCATGGCGCTTGCGATCAGGTCAACGCGATCGACTTGTTCTTGCGCTCGGCCAGGCGCTTTTCCAGGTAGTGGATGTTCTGCCCGCCGGCCTGGAAGCCCTTGTCGCGCATGATGCGCTGCTGCAGCGGGATGTTGGTCTTGATGCCGTCCACCACCATCTCGCTCAGCGCCACGCGCATGCGTGCGATCGCGGTTTCGCGATCGGGGCCATGCACGATCAGCTTGCCGATCATCGAATCGTAGTTCGGCGGCACCTTGTAGCCGGCGTAGATGTGCGTATCCACGCGCACACCCGGGCCACCGGGCGGATGGAAGGCGGTGATCAGGCCCGGGTTGGGCATGAAGGTTTCCGGATCCTCGGCGTTGATGCGGCACTCGATCGCATGCCCGCGCAGCACGATGTCGCTCTGCTTGATGCTGAGCTTGTGGCCGGCGGCGATGCGCAGCTGCTCGCAGACCAGGTCGATACCGGTGATGCGCTCGGTCACCGGGTGCTCCACCTGGATACGGGTGTTCATTTCGATGAAATAGAAGCGCCCGCCTTCGAACAGGAATTCGAAGGTGCCCGCGCCGCGGTAGCCGATGCGGATGCACGCATCCACGCAGACCTTGCCGATCTCGTTGCGCAGTTCTTCGGTGATGCCCGGGGCCGGCGCTTCTTCCACCACTTTCTGGTGGCGGCGCTGCATCGAGCAATCGCGTTCGCCCAGATGGATCGCACCGCCCTGGCCGTCGGCCAGTACCTGGATTTCCACGTGGCGTGGATTTTCCAGGAACTTCTCCATGTAGACCTGATCGTTGCTGAAAGCGGCCTTGGCTTCGGACTTGGTGGTTTCGATCGCGGCCTTGAGCGCCGCCTCCGAATGCACCACGCGCATGCCGCGCCCGCCGCCGCCGCCGGCGGCCTTGATGATCACCGGGTAGCCGATCTCGCGCGCGATCTTGGTATTGGCGACGATGTCATCGCCGAGCGGGCCGCCCGAACCGGGCACGCATGGCACGCCGGCGGCCTTCATCGCGCGGATCGCTTCGACCTTGTCGCCCATCAGGCGGATGGTGTCGGCCTTGGGCCCGATGAAGATGAAGCCGGATTCTTCCACGCGCTCGGCAAAGTCGGCGTTTTCCGACAAAAAGCCGTACCCGGGATGGATGGCCTGCGCATCGGTCACCTCGGCCGCGGCGATCAACGCCGGAATGTTGAGGTAACTGTCGCTGGACGCGGCCGGGCCGATACACACCGACTCATCGGCCATGGCGACGTGCTTGAGGTTGCGGTCGACCGTGGAATGCACCGCGACCGTGCGGATGCCGAGCGTGTGGCACGCGCGCAGGATGCGCAGCGCGATTTCACCTCGGTTGGCAATGACGACTTTATCGAGCATGGGATTCGGGATTCGGGAATGGGGAATGGGTAGGCGCGGGCATCATGGTGCGGCTCCACGTCTGCGTAGGGCATTCATCAATGCGGTGAGCTTGGCGAAGACCTGGTCAACCTGCTGGCTGACGATGTCTTCGTCTTCGGTGTTGCTATAGCCCAGTCGTACGGCGATCTGGACCTGTGTATCCAGTTCGGAGAGCGAGCCGCGCGCAATCGAGAGAAACCGCGCGTAATCGGGAGTTGAGCGCCGCGCCGCACCTTCTGCGATGTTCGACGGGACGCTGACGGCCGCACGGCGCAGTTGCGCCGTCAGGCCGTAGCGTTCCTGCTCAGGAAAGATCTCGGTAAATCGGTAGATCATTTCCACGAGTTCCATGGAATCGCGCCACGCCTCCAGGCGTTCATGGGGCCGCTTTGCCGATTCCCGATTCTCCACTCCCGATTCCCGGCGCTTCAGCCAATCACGAACAACGGCTGATCGAACTCCACCGGCTGGCCGGTTTCGCCGAGGATGGCGACGACGGTGCCGGAGACGTCGGCTTCGATCGGGTTGAACATCTTCATCGCTTCGATGATCGCCAGGGTGTCGCCGGCCTTGACCGCCTGGCCCACGGTGACGAACGCCGGCTTGTCCGGCGAGGGCGAGGTGTAGAACGTGCCGACCATCGGCGCGCGCAGCACGTGGCCCTCGGGCAGCGCGGCCGCCTGCTTGGCGCCGCCGGTGGAGGCCTCGGTGGGCGACTGCATCGGCATGCTGGCCGCCGGCGGTGCGGCGGCCGGGGCGGGTGCGTACTGCTGCACCGGTGCGCTCATCACCTGGGTGCCCTTGGGCACGCGCGCCAGGCGCACGCTTTCTTCGCCTTCCTTGATCTCGATTTCGGCGAGATTGGATTCTTCGAGCAGGTCGATCAGTTTCTTGATTTTGCGGAGATCCATAAGGGCCTCTTGAGGTGAATCGGTGGAGAGTGCCGGCGGATGCCGGCGGAATGGGGTCAGGCTGTCGGCGTGGTCGCCGAGCCCGGGACGGCAAGGGTCATGGCGCGCGCTCCAGCCGCGCGATCACCGCTTCCAGCGCCAGCCGGTAGCTGTCTGCGCCAAAGCCGCAGATGACGCCGTCGGCCTTGTCGCTGAGATAGCTGTGGTGACGGAACGGCTCGCGCGCATGCGGATTGGACAGATGGATTTCCACGAACGGCAGGCCCACGCCCAGCAGCGCGTCGCGCAGCGCCACCGAGGTGTGGGTGAAGGCGGCCGGGTTGATCAGGATGTAGGCGGTGCCGTCCTCGCGCGCGGCGTGGATGTGCTCCACCAGCACGTGCTCGGCGTTGGATTGCAGGCAGGTCAGCGCATGCCCGGCGGCCTGCGCACGGTCCACCAGGGCCGCATCGATCTGCGCCAGCGTGGTGCGCCCATAGACCTCCGGCTCGCGGGTACCGAGCAGGTTGAGGTTGGGGCCGTGCAACAGCAGCAGGTGGGCCATGACATCCAGCGCGGCGGAAAGGCCGGAAGTCTGCGCGATGCTGGCGATGCTGTCCAGATAGCAGAAGTTATAGCTGTTTTAAACGGACGATTGAATTTCTGCGGCGTACGCGTGCCGCGCCAGTGGCGGCGGGCATTGGCGGGTGCCGATGCAGCGGCATGCCGTGGCGTTCCGCAGTGCCGGGTCCGCGCCCCGCCGCTGCCGGGGCGCCTTTTTTTGGATGCGTGCCTCCAGTGCGCAGCGGGCGCCGACATCGGCGGTTTGCGGCGCTAGTCCTGGCGCATCTGCCACTGCCTCCGCGTCGGGATTCTGTGTCCGCGGCAGCAAGTTCGGCCGTCCCGGCCAACGGGCGCAAGGCGCCCTGGGTTAGGCCGCGATTGCCCGGCCGGCCTGCCGCAGGCGGCACCCACGCAGCCCGCTCGTGCCCACCGTGCACGATGGACGCAGATGCCGGCCCGATGGCAGTACGGACGGACCCTAACGGCTTTCGGTTGCCGCGGTGTCGCGCCCGAGGTGCCGCCACAGGAAGGCGTACATCAGCGCAGCACGATGCGCAGCCTGGGCATTGTCGCCAGGGTTGGCGTGGCCGCCCTCCATGCTTTCGTAGAACACCGCGTCCTTGCCCGCATCCAGCATCTTGGCGGCCATCTTGCGTGCGTGCCCGGGGTGAACGCGATCGTCGCGGGTGGAGGTCAGGAAGATCGTGGGCGGATAGGTCTTGTTCGGATCGAACAGGTGATACGGGGAAAAGGTCTGGATGAACGACCAGTCCGCAGTGTCCGGGTTGCCGTACTCGTCCATCCATGACGCGCCGGCCAACAGGTGGTTATAGCGGTGCATGTCCAGCAGCGGGGCTTCGATCACTACCGCCCCGAACAGCTGCGGATACTGGGTCAGCATGTTGCCGGCCATCAATCCGCCGTTGCTGCCGCCGCGCACGGCCAGATGCTTGGCCGAGGTGACCTTGCGTGCGATCAGGTCCTGCGCGATGGCGGCCATGTCCTCGTAGGCCTTGTGCCGGTTCTGCTTGAGTGCAGCTTGGTGCCAGCGCGGGCCATACTCGCCGCCGCCACGCATGTTGGACAGTGCGAAGACCCCACCCTTCTCCAGCCACGCTCGTCCCATGACACCTGAGTAGTACGGCAGCATCGGGATCTCGAAACCGCCGTAGCCATAGAGCTGGGTCGGGGCGCTGCCATCGAATGCCAGCGCCTTCGGGCGGACCAGGAAATACGGGACGCGGGTGCCATCCTTGCTGGTGACGAAGTGTTGCTCGATGAGGAACCGGCTGGCATCGAAGAACGCCGGCAGCGCTTTGAGGCGCTGCGGTTGCTTGCCGATCTGCGCCAGCGACAGCGTGGGCGGAGTGAGGTCGTCCGCGACGGTGAGCCAGACCGCGTCGCTGTCGACGTCGTCCAGCGCCTTTATCTCTGCAGCGCCGAAAGTGGGGGCACCGACAAACGCGCTGCGCTTCCAGCCGTGCACACCGGGGGTCAGCACGCTCAGCCGTGTTTTGACGTCATCCAAGATGTTGAGCACCAGGTGCGAACGGGTCCAGACGGCACTGCTGAGCGAGGCGGTGTCGGTGGGCTGGAAGACCACCTCGAACGCGCGCTTGCCTGCCATGAAATCGTCGAACCGGGTGGCCAGTAGCGTGCCGGCTGCATAGGTCTTGCCACCGACGCTCCACGGCTCGCGCAACTCCAGCGTGAGCCATTGGCGATGCAACTGCTTGGTCGCCGAGTCCGGCACCTCGATCTGGGCCAAACGTCCGTTGCGGTCGCGCAGATACCAGCGCTTGTTTCGGATGCCCAGCTCGCGAATCACGATATCCCGTTCGAAGCCCGGGGTGTCGTCATGGAAGGCCCTCACGCGCATATCCTGCGGGCTGCCCTCGTAGACGGTCGTGGCGGTGTCCAGGGCGGTGCCGCGTTTCCATTGTTTGACCACGCGCGCGTAGCCCGAATCGGTCGTGGTGCCAGCGCCGAAATCGGTACTGACATAGACGGTGTCATGGTCTATCCAGGAGAGCTCACCCTTGGCTTCGGGCCGGACGAAGCCATCCTGCACCCACTGTTTGTCGATCAGATCGAACTCGCGCGTGACATCGGCATCGGCACCGCCGCGCGACAGTGTGATCAGGCAGCGGCGATAGGCCGGACGCAGACAGTTGATGTCCTCGTGCTGCCATGCCCAGTCCTTGCCCTCGCTCTGGTTGAGGGCATCCAGATCCAACACGGTTTCCCACTTCGGTGACGGCTTGCGGTATTCGGCCGGTGTGGTCCGTCGCCAGATGCCGCGCTTGTGTTGTCTGTCCTGCCAGAAGTTGTAATAGCTGTCGCCGATCTTCTGCACGTCGGGAATCTTCGCATCCGAATCCATGACTTCACGGATACGTGTTTCCAGTTGCTGGAATTCGGCAGTGCCGGCCAGCTGCTGCTCGGTGCGTGCATCTTGATGCTTCACCCAGTCGAGCGCCTTTGTGTCGGTGACATCTTCCAGCCAGAGATACGGGTCTGTGTTGGCCGTGCCGGCCGCAGCAATCGCAATGCCGGGCGTCGCAGGTGCTGCATCGGCGCCTGCAATGCCGGCAAGAAGCAATGCTGCGCCGAAAAGGGTGCGGGTGGACGTGGGGGTCATTATGTCGCCATCGCCGATAGGGGGCGACAGCATAAAGTCGAATATCGTGCTGTGACCGCGCGGTGAGAAATGTTGAGAAATGCGCTCTGAGAGCAAGCGCTTCACGCTGCGGTGACCTTCTAAAAAAAGCAATTGCTGGATGCAATCGAGTTAATCGCCTGCGGGCTCGGACGCGACGAAATGATGGTCGTGGGCATGTCCGGCGTCAGGCGGGGCGCCGGCAAGCGGGCAGGCTGCCGGTGACAGCAAGGCGCACACGTTCCTGGGATCGCCTCGAAGGCACAAGGTATGCCGGCGCAGCCCCCCTCCAGACGCATTGGGGCGTCGAAGCCGCTGCCTCAGCGCGCTGCGCGCAGCAACGCGTCCTCGGTGATCGCGCCGGTCAACACCGTGGGCAGGATCGCCGGTGGGGCACCGGGGCCGTACACCACGTAAAGCGGCACGCCCACGGCCTGGTGCTGGTCCAGGAAGGTGCTGATGGCCGGGTCGACGTTGGTCCAGTCGCCTTTCATGTAGACCGCATCGACGCGGCGCAGGGCATCGCGGAATTCGGCACTGCTCAGCACGTTCTTTTCGTTGGCCTTGCAGGTCACGCACCAGTCGGCGGTCATGTTGACGAACACCACGCGGTTGTCGGCGCGCAGGCGGTCCAGCAATTGCGGCGAGAACGCCACTGCGCCTTCGCTGGCGGCGGTGGCCGCCGGTAGCCGTAGGCGGGTGACGCCGACCACCGGTACGATGGCCAGCACCAGCATCACCGTCGCCAGGCGCATGCCGGTGCGATGGCTGTTCCAGCGGCTGCGCTCGAAGCACCACAGGCCCAGCGCCAGCAGGGTGGCACCGACCAGCATCAACGCCAGCGCATCCACGCCGCGCTGCTTGCCCAGCACCCACAGCAGCCAGATCGCGGTGAGATACATCGGGAACGCCAGCACCTGCTTGAGCGTCTCCATCCATGCGCCGGGCGTGGGCAGGCGCCGCGCCAGCGAGGGGACGAAGCCGATCAGCAGGAACGGCAGCGCCAGGCCCAGGCCCAGTGCCAGGAATACCAGCATCGCCAGCAGCGCCGGCGCGGTGAACGCATAGGCCAGCGCGGTGCCCATGAATGGAGCGATGCAGGGGCTGGCGACCACGCAGGCCAGCACGCCGGTGAAGAAGTCGCCCAGCGGCCCGTTGCGCGCGGCCAGCGACTGGCCGATGCCACCCAGGTTGCTGCCCAGCGTGAACACCCCCGACAGGCTCAGGCCCACCGCGAACATCAGATACGCCAGCGCCGCCACGAACCACGGCTGCTGCAGCTGGAAGCCCCAGCCGGCCGCCTGGCCGGCCGCGCGCAGGCCGATCACCAGCCCGCCGATGGCGGCGAACGACACCAGCACGCCCAGCGAATACCAGATGGCATGGCTGCGCGCATGGCTGCGGCTCTCGCCGCTATGCGCCAGCCCCAGCACCTTCAGCGACAGGATCGGCAGCACGCAGGGCATGAGGTTCAGCACCAGCCCGCCGAGCAGGGCCAGCGCCAGCATCGCCAGCAGGCCCTTGTCGGTATGCGGCGGCTGGGTGCGCTGCGGATTGTCGGCCGCGGCACTGGCAGCCGGCGGCGCCGCGGAGGCGCTGGCTTGGGCGGGCGCGGGGTCGGCAGGTGCCTGCCCGGCGGCCAGCGGCGAAATCATCAGCGGCGCGGCCTGCGCCTGGTTTTGCGGCGAGACCGTGCCGGCAGGCAGGTCGAGCGCCACGCGGCGGGTCATCGGCGGGTAGCAGATGCCGTCGGTCTGGCAGCCCTGGAAGGTGGCCACCAGGGTCACGTGCGCCGGCTCGGCGCGCTCGCGCAGCAGCGGCAGGGTGACTTCGGCCTGGTCGAAATACACCACCACGTCGCCGAAATGTTCGTCGCGGTGGGTCTTGCCCTGCGGCCAGCGCGGCAGCCCCGTGTGCACGCCGGTGCTGCCTTCCACGGCCAGCGAGGTGCGGTCGCGGTAGAGGTAATAGCCCGGTGCCGGGGTAAAGCGCAGCAGCAGGCTGTTGCCGTCGCCGACGATGGCCTCGAAGGTGAAGGCTTGCTCGGCCGGCAGCGGCAGCGCGTCCACACCGGCGGCCTGGCCGGTGGCGCCGAACAGGCGCGGACTCGACGCGTCGCGCGGCACCAGTGCGCCCAGGTTTTCGCGTTGCGGTGCGGCGGTGGGCGCGCCGGCGGCCGCTGCCTCGGGCAGCGCGACGCGGATCTCGCGCCGCTGCGGCGGGTAGCACACCCCGGCATCGGCGCAGCCCTGGTATTGCACCTGCAGGACCGCCGTTTTCAGGGCCGGCTCGGCCCTGCCGGCCAGGGTGGCCTGCAACTGCTTGCGGTAGGTCTGTACCTGGCCAAAGAACTCGTCGTGCTTGCTCTCGCCCTCCGGCAGCGCCAGTTCGCCAACGGAAAAGCCCTGCCCGGATTTGACGCTGATGCGATGGCGATACAGGTAGTAGCCCGGCGCGATCTTCCAGTTCAGACCGATGCTGTCGCGGCTGTCGGCCTGGGCGGTCAGCGCGAAGGCCTGGTCCACCGGCAGCAGGTCGGCCTCGCTGACCGCCTGCGCGGGTGGCGCCACCAGCGCCAGCGGCGCGGCGAACAAGGGCGCGGCCAGCAGCGCGCAGCGGGCGATCCAGCGGGACAGAGACTTCATGGACGTCAGGATTCCTTGCGGGTGTCGGCCCGGACCCAATCGAGGTAGGCCGGCAGCCCGGCGCTGGCTTGGACAGCAACCGCCTCCGGCAGTTCATACGGATGCAGCGCCTGCAGCCGCGCGATGGCGTCGGGCAGGCGGTCTTCCCAGGTCTTGATCAGCAACTGAACTTCCGTGCTGCGCTCGATGGCGCCGTTCCAGCGGTACAGCGATTGCGCGCCGGGCAACTGGGTGACGCAGGCGGCCAGGCGCTCGTCCAGCAAGGCGTGCGCGATGCGGTCGGCGCTGTCGGCATCCGGGCAGGTGCTGAACAACAGATGGAGGGAAGAGGCGCTCATTGCAGCTGCGCAGTGTAATGCCCCGCCTGCGGGGGATCGACCGCCGATTCCGGAACAGGGCGTCAACTTCGCTGCCTTCGCAATGCCGGTAGGCAGGGTGCCCATGCCTCGGTGCAGCTGCGCAGGGAGGTCGGTAGAGCACCTGCCACACTGCGCCGACCTTGCCGTGGCGCGGAGCGCGGCGCCGGATGCCAAGACCGGCCGACAACGGTTGGGAGATGCATTGCGCCGGTGACCCGGCGGTCACTTCGCCCAGCGCGAGGAGGCCGGGATCCTTGGCAAGGCGATCTTGGAAGCCTGCATGTCGGTGCGGAGGCGACGCATTGCCACGCCCGCGGTATTCAGCAGCGGCGTCGGATCCGATCGAGGGCGTTTCGCCTGCTGCGACCCACGCCGTCGGCACTGGCGCCTGGCCGCCATCAGGTGCCGTACGTTTTTCCGCGTGACCCCACCCCACCGGCCCGACGCATCACGCGTCGGGCCGGTGCAGCTCAGTTGGCCAGCTGGCAGCTGGCCGGCTTGGCCGAAGTGAACAGGCCGGCAGTGGCCCATTCGGGATGATCCACGAACGGGTTGCGGTTGCCCTGGAAGCTGAAGATCACCTGGTTGCGGGCACGTTCGGCATCGTCCGGCGGGTCGGCCTGGTGCCAGGCCAGCAGCGTGGACAGCAGGCCCATATACGCGGGCGAAGACGAGGTCTGCACGATCCGGCTGCGGTCGTCGGTGAGCTCCAGGTCCGGCTCGGACTGCCCGGTGGCTGTATCGGTGCCGCCTTCGTAGCGAATGGCCATGTACATCACCGCACGCGCCATGTCGCCCTTGCGCCGGCCCCACACTTCGAAGGTGCCGCCGTTGCCGTCGGGCGTGCGCACCCAGTTGGAATTGCCCGGGTAACGCCCGCTGCCGCCGCCGCTGCCGTCGTTGACCTCGGTCACCCGCTCGCCGCAGCTGCTGGTGCAGGTGGCATAGGGCTTGTTGCCGCGGTCGGCGTTGAAGGTGGTGTCGGTCAGGTACAGCATGTGGGTGTCGGTGTAGGGCGCGTACGGCAGGCCGCGGTCGCCGGTGGCGCTGCCGAAGCCCAGCGAGTTGGGCCAGGTGTGCTCGCGGTTGTAGGTCAGCCCGCTGCCGGTCCCGGCCCGGTCGCTAACCTTGGCGTAGCTGCGGTTGCGGTAGGCGTCCAGGATGCGGCCGCTGTTGTTGGGGTCTTCGTCGGCCATCTCCAGGATGGTCCAGGTATTGGTGCCGGTGCCGCTGTACGGGTAGACCGTGTGGCCGCGGATGGTGGCGTTGAGCGAGCAGCGCAGCTGGCTGGGGCTGGTGGTGTTCACCCGCGAGTAGTAGCCGGTGGCGCCGCCGCTGGCGGTGGCCACGGTGAAGGCGATGGACTGGTTGGCCGCCGGGCTCAGGCCGCTGGCATCGCGGATGGCGCTGGCGGTGATGGCCAGCGTGCAGCGCTCGCCGCCGACCAGGGCGGTGTTGGTGGACAGGGTGAAACGGGTGCCCGTCGTTGCGTAGCTCAGTGCCACGTTGCCGGAACTGGCGCAGCTCAGCGCGAACGCGCCGCCGCTCAACGTCACCGCCTCGCTGAAGCCCACCGCCAGGTCGCCGGCCGCCGGGAAGCCGGTGGCGCCCTGGCTCGGCGTGGTGCTGGTGATCGTCGGCGCACCGGTGGTGCCGCCGCCGCCGCTGCCGTTGAAGGTCTGGCTGCGGTTGCAGCCGCCGAAGGTCTGCGCCGCCGAGCCGGCCCAGGTGAAGTTGGCCGCCGCGCTGCCGGTGCCGGTGAGTTGCAGCGAGCTGCCGACCGCGCTGCTGTTGCTCTCGCTGACCGGCAGGTTCTGGCTGGTGACCCCCGCCGCCGGGCCGCCGCTGCCGGTGATGGCGCCTTCGTAGCTGAGGAACTGCACCAGTTGCCCGTTGGGGTCGACCAGCGCCACGCCGTCGTTGGGCCCGTTCTGCACGCCGTTGCTGGCGTAGCTCACGGTGGCCAGGCGGACCTGGCTGCCGCAGCTGACCAGGCTGCCGGCCGGCACCGCGGTGTTGGCGTAGACCGTCGCCGCGCTCGGGACACTGCCGTTGTACAGATAGATGCGGTAGCCGCTCAGCGATTCGCCGGCGGTGGCCACCACTTCCACGCCTTCGCCGCTGTCGCCGGAGGCGCCTGCGTCGTCGTAGTGCAGTTCGTTGATGAAGACCGCCGCATTGGCGGCGGTGGCGCTCAGCGCGAACGCGCAGGCCAGGGGCAGGGTGCAACGCAGGGACACAACACGGGACGGCAACCTCATCGACAGCTCCTTGTGATCGGGGAATGCGATCCCGACTGTAGAGCGTGCGCATGACAAACGGTGGAACCTGGTTCCATTTCTAGAGTGTGGCTGGATGCGCGCCTGGTAATGAGCGGCATGAGGTGGTTGCGGGGAATCAGCGGCGCTGCTGCTCGCGCGGCGCGCCTGGGCACGGGCCGCCGGCATTGTTGGCCCTGTAGCCGCTGCCAACGCGCACTGCCCGGATGCCGCGCAGGCCGTGCGCCGCAGTCGTCCTGGCCCCTGGATGAGACCGCGCGGCCGAAAAATTTTTTACCCCCAGCCCTTGAAAGCTGCCCGCGCAGCACAATCTCTGGCCCGCACCCGCTCTGTCGGGTTTTTTCCGCGCGCTGTGCTGGCAGTCGTCATGTGCGAGTGCTAACATCGCCGATAATTTCCAGACCAATCAATCACTTAAGAGGGTCTTTCTCTATGAGCATCAAGCCGCTTCACGACCGCGTTGTAGTCAAGCCGATCGAAGCCGACGAAGTTTCCGCCGGCGGCATCGTGATCCCGGACTCCGCCAAGGAAAAGTCCACCAAGGGTGAAGTCGTCGCCATCGGCGCCGGCAAGCCCCTGGACAACGGCAGCCTGCGCGCGCCGGTGGTCAAAGTTGGCGACAAGGTCATCTACGGCCAGTACGCCGGCAGCAGCTACAAGTCCGAAGGCGTCGAGTACAAGGTGCTGCGCGAAGACGACATTCTGGCCGTCATCGGCTGATCAGGCGCTATGCGCCGGGAATCGGGAGTAGGTAATCGGGAATCGGTAGAGCGGCCAACGCCGTCGCCATCCCGCCCAGCCCCGATATCCGCCCTTGATTGACCGATTCCCCATTTCCCATTCCCAATTTCGGAGTTTCAGACAATGGCTGCTAAAGACATTCGTTTCGGTGAAGACGCACGTACCCGCATGGTCCGTGGCGTCAACGTGCTTGCCAATGCCGTGAAGGCAACCCTCGGCCCGAAGGGCCGCAACGTCGTGCTCGAGAAGAGCTTCGGCGCGCCGACCATCACCAAGGACGGCGTCTCCGTCGCCAAGGAAATCGAACTGGCTGACAAGTTCGAGAACATGGGCGCGCAGATGGTCAAGGAAGTCGCTTCCAAGACCAACGACAACGCCGGCGACGGCACCACCACCGCCACCGTGCTGGCCCAGGCCCTGATCCGCGAAGGCGCCAAGGCCGTGGCCGCCGGCATGAACCCGATGGACCTCAAGCGCGGTATCGACCAGGCCGTCAAGGCCGCCGTCGCCGAGCTGAAGAACATCTCCAAGCCCACCACCGACGACAAGGCGATCGCCCAGGTCGGCACCATCTCGGCCAACTCGGACGAGTCGATCGGCAACATCATTGCCGAAGCGATGCAGAAGGTCGGCAAGGAAGGCGTGATCACCGTTGAAGAAGGCTCGGGCCTGGAAAACGAGCTGGACGTGGTCGAGGGCATGCAGTTCGATCGCGGCTACCTCTCCCCGTACTTCATCAACAACCAGCAGAGCCAGTCGGCCGATCTGGACGACCCGTTCATCCTGCTGCACGACAAGAAGATCTCCAACGTGCGTGACCTGCTGCCCGTGCTGGAAGGCGTGGCCAAGGCCGGCAAGCCGCTGCTGATCGTGGCTGAAGAAGTCGAAGGCGAAGCGCTGGCGACCCTGGTGGTCAACACCATCCGCGGCATCGTCAAGGTCGTGGCCGTCAAGGCACCGGGCTTCGGCGACCGTCGCAAGGCGATGCTGGAAGACATGGCCGTGCTGACCGGCGGCACCGTGATCTCCGAGGAAGTGGGCCTGGCGCTGGAGAAGGCGACCATCAAGGATCTGGGCCGCGCCAAGAAGGTGCAGGTCTCCAAGGAAAACACCACGATCATCGATGGCGCCGGCGATTCGGCCGCGATCGAGTCGCGCGTCGGCCAGATCAAGACCCAGATCGAAGACACCTCGTCCGATTACGACCGTGAGAAGCTGCAGGAGCGCGTGGCCAAGCTGGCCGGTGGCGTTGCAGTGATCAAGGTCGGCGCGTCGACCGAAATCGAAATGAAGGAAAAGAAGGCCCGCGTCGAAGACGCCCTGCACGCCACCCGTGCAGCCGTCGAAGAAGGCGTGGTCCCGGGCGGCGGTGTGGCCCTGGTGCGTGCGCTGGTGGCCGTCGGCAACCTGACCGGTGCCAACGAAGACCAGACCCACGGCATCCAGATCGCCCTGCGCGCCATGGAAGCCCCGCTGCGCGAAATCGTGGCCAATGCCGGCGAAGAGCCGTCCGTGATCCTGAACAAGGTCAAGGAAGGCACCGGTAACTACGGCTACAACGCCGCCAACGGCGAGTTCGGCGACATGGTGCAGTTCGGCATCCTGGACCCGACCAAGGTCACCCGTTCGGCGCTGCAGAACGCAGCCTCGATCGCCGGCCTGATGATCACCACCGAAGCCATGGTGGCCGATGCACCGAAAAAGGACGAGCCGGCGATGCCGGCCGGCGGTGGCATGGGCGGCATGGGCGGCATGGATTTCTGATCCACGCCACTTCGGCTGTTGCAGTACAAAAGGACCCCGCCGCAAGGCGGGGTTTTTTGTGTCCGACGAGCTGGATGGCAGCACGCGGTCGCTGGGATGATCGGCCCGAAGCAGGTGGCCGACGCACGCATTCCACTGGTCATGCAAACCGCATGCCCGGTAGGAGCGCACCTGGGCGCGAACGGCTTCACCGATAACGCCCCAGTCGCGCCCTGGTGCGCTCCTACGCAAGGTCGATGCGGCCGCGCAGCCAGCTCGCGGCCCCAACCGTGTTCACCATCGCAAAACCCCGCAGATGGCGACACCCATCACACTTGCATGACAATCTGTTGACACCGATGTCATCGCAGTTCTAGCGTCGTTCGCGCAGGCGTTTGCGCCGAGCGGTCGGGGGGCCATCGGACAAGGGGCAGCGGTGCATGCATCGCTGGCGGACGTCGTTGCAGTGCACTGCCACGCCGGCCACGTCCGGCTTCTCCCGGGGATCTTATGAACTGCCGCAGTCATCGTCTTGCCTTGTCGATTTCCGTGTCCTTAGCGCTGACGGCTGCCGTCGCGCCACCGCTCATGGCCCAGCAAACCGAGCCGGATACACCGCGCGCCACTTCCACCCTGGATGCGGTCAGCGTCACCGGTTCGCGCATCAAGCGCGCGCAGGTCGAGGGCGCCCAACCGGTGGTCACCATCTCGGCGCAGCAGATCCAGCAGGAAGGGTTTGCCACCGTCTACGACGTGCTCAACAGCATGAATCAGCAAGGCTCGGTGGAAGCCGATACGCAGTGGGGCTCGCACACGCCCAACGCCTCGCCGATCAATCTGCGCGACCTCGGCCCGGGCCGCACCCTGCTGCTGGTCAATGGCCACCGCGTGGCCGATTACCCGCTGCCGTACGGCGGCGAAAGCAACTTCTCCAACTACAGCAATATTCCCTCTGCAGCGGTGGAGCGCATCGATATCCTCACCGGTGGCGCATCGGCCATTTACGGCTCCGACGCGGTGGCCGGCGTGATCAACGTGATCCTCAAGCGCGACTACCAGGGTGACCAGGTGCGCCTGCGCGGCGGCACCGCCACCGAAGGGGGGCGCGACAGTTTCGACGTCTCCTGGGCAGGCGGGCGCACCGGCGAGAACTGGAGCCTGACCTACGCGCTGCAGGCCACCAGGCGCGACCCGTTGAGCGGGCGCGATCGCCCGAAGATGGACGATTCGGACGACATGTCCTATTCCAACTGGACCGGCCAGAATCGCCTGTACGGCTTCAACCCGTTCACCGGCCTGAGCCTGGTCGATGCCAACACCAACGAGCGCCTGGCACCACCTGCGGGCACCTGCGCGCGCTTCGGCGGCGAGTTCATCGACGCGCAGCGGCTGAGCTACAACCAGAACACCGGCGCGCTCACCAATGCCGGCGATTATTGCGGCGTGGCGCGCGACTACGGCGACTGGGGCCTGGTGACCGGCAGCGAGGATTATTCGGCCTATCTCTACGGCACCTGGAAATTCGGCGAGGCCACCGAAGCCTGGGCCACGCTCTCGGCCAACCGCAGCATCGGCCGTTGGACCTACGACCCGCCGTATGCCTATCTGGGCCCGTTCCAGGATGCGGCCACTGGTCGCTCATTGAACCTGATCCGTCAGCTCACCCGGCGCGAAGCCGGCGGCTGGGACCGGCTGGCCAACTACAACAAGGAGCAGTCCTGGGATCTGAGCGCCGGTTTGCGCGGCGTGTGGGCCGACCGCTTCGATTGGGAGCTGAGCGTGGGCCGCTCGCGCTACACGGTGGACGAATACGTACGCACCGTGGATACCGCACGTGCCACTGACTATTTCCTCGGCAGCCCCGTCGGCACGGCCGCCGATGGCGCGCCGATCTATGCGATCAACGAAGCGCGGCTGTACTCGCCGCTGTCGTCGAACCAGTACGACGACCTGGTGGCCAAGTCGCACAACTCGGCGTATTCGTGGGTCAATCAAGCCAGTTTCAGCTTGAGCGGCGATGTGGTGCAGGGCTGGGCCGGGCCGATCCGCTTTGCCACCGTGGCCGAAGTCGCCAAGCAGGGTTATCAACTCTCGCCGGACCCATGCGCCAACGAATGCTACCCGGTGGATGTGGTGGACAGCGGCGGCGGTGAACGCATGCGCAGTTCGGCCGGGCTGGAATTCCAGATTCCGTTGCTCTCCACATTGAGCGCGAATGTGGCCGGCCGTTACGACCGCTACGGCAACTACCGCTCGTCTGCCGCGATTCCGACCGATGTCGGCACGCAAAGCGACACCACCTGGAGCGCGGGCCTGGAATGGCGGCCGGTGGAAAGCCTGCTGGTGCGCAGTACCGTGGCCACCAGCTTCCGCGCACCGGACATGCACTACGTGCTCGGCGAACCCAGTTCCACCAACCAAACCGTGATTGACCAGTACCGCTGCATTTCCTCCGGCGCCTACCTCACCGGCGGCTGCAACGACGAGAACAACAACATCTTCTACACCGTGGATGTGAACCGTCGCGGCACGCCGGATCTGCGCTCGGAAACCGGCCGCTCGTTCACCGGTGGCGTGGTGTGGGACATCGCACAAGGGCTGTCGTTGAGCGTGGATTACTACCGCATCCAGCTGGAGGAAATGATCAAGGACCTGGACCGCGACGAGATCCTGTCGGCCGAAGCCGGCTGCCGCACCGGCACCACCATCAGTGGTGGCGCCTGGAATAATCCGGGCGGCGCGGGCTATTGCGACACCATCACCTCGCGGGTGACGCGCAATGCCGACGGCACCCTGGCCAGCATCGAGCGCGGCCCGATCAACCTGGCGCAGATGGAAACCTCCGGCATCGATGCCGCGCTGAAATACCGCCTGGCCACTGCAGGCTGGGGCAACTTCCAGCTGTCGCTGGACTACAACAACCTGATTGCCTACCGCGAGCAGATCTACCGCACCGACAGCGACGAAAACCGCCGCGACGAACGCGTGCGCAGCCGTGTGCGCGGCAGCGTGCATTGGGACAACGGCGGCGCCTGGGACTGGACGGTGTACTTCCGCCGGCTTGGCTCGATGCGCGCCGTCAACTGGGGCACCTGCGCCCGCTTCGACGACGGCTATCAACCCAGCGCCTCCGACGAGTGCCTGGTGACCGATACCGCCAACGTGCATCTGGGCGAAACCAGCAAACGTTACTTCGGCCGCGTGGGCCCGGCGATCTACTGGAACCTGAGCACCGGCTACAAGATCACCGACCATGCCAAGGTCAATTTCTACGTCAACAATGTGTTCAACGAAGTGGGCTACGAAAACAAGGAGCGCTTCTACGGCTACGGCTTCTACAACACCACCTTGTTCAACCCCATCGGCCGTGAAGTGGCGGCGGAGTACGTGTTTACGTTTTGAGTAAGGTTTGCCGCGTGGCACGCCACGGCCTCGTTGCCGTGGCGTGCAGCGGCGCGTTGCTGCGGCACGCTTGGCGCAAACGCATCATCAGGCAAGACGCGCCGCGGTGCGGCGCAGGCTCGCCAACGCGCGCGCGGCGATGTTATGCATCTGATCGCTCAAGGCGTCGTCGTCGATGCAGCGCTGCCAGAACTGTTCGGCCATCTCTGCGGCGCGCCGCCACTGCGCAAACTGCCCGACCGTGGGCGCCGGAATCTCGATGTCCCTGGGCACGATTTCGCCACTGGATGCCGGCCGCAGCGCCATCGGCAACATGTCGTACACCGGTGCAAGCCGCAACGGCAGCGTGTCGGCAAGGATCAGCGCTGCGTTGCCCAGATGCATGTCGGTGTTGCCGATGAGCGCGCCGAACCAGCTGATCACCTCCAGGTGCTCGGCATCTTCCGACCTCAGCCAACCGTCGCGCTTGAGCAGGGGCGCAAGCGCACGCCAGGTGCCCAGCTCCGACTGCCCATAGAACGCGGCGTAGATCGCCATCAACGAAACAAAACCGCGTCGGCCCAACGTCGGTGTGCGATCGAAGCGTGTGGATTCGAGAAAGACGCGCTCGCCTGCCTGCAGCCGCTGCGTCGTTGCCGCAGCAATGCCACCGGCAAGCAACACTTGGCTGGCCAGGTGCTCCATCTGCAGCAGGTCCGCCCAGCGGCGCCCGGCAGGGTGATCGATGCGGTCGGAAAACTTCACGATGACCGGGCGGTACACGCCATTTTCGCGCAGCACCGCGGTGAACTTCGGCTGCTCGCCTGCAGCGGACGAGCCGACGTCTTCACCGCGCAGTGCGGCATCGGCCTGCGCGAGATAGGCCTGCGGGCGCGCGTTGATGTCGATGTCATCAGGCTGGTCGATCGACGACAGCGCGCGCGCCAGCGCCTGCTCGCCCACGAGCAGGTCGCCGAGCTGGTCGTGACCATCGGACAGCAGTGCGATGAGCGCGTCACTGGGCGACCACAGCGTGAGATTTTCGGGCAGCCGCAACGGCCCGGAGATGCGATGTGCCAGGTTGCGCCCGAGAAATCCCTGCGGGCGTTGGTCATCCAGAAACCAGGGCAGCGACGCGAACTCGCCCAGATGCAGCGGCGGATGCAGGAGCACGGGGTTGTCCTGCAGCAGCTCCACGAAGAAGTGGTCGCGATGGAGCGCATGCAGCTGGCCCAGCGCCACGACGCGGGCATGGCTGTCGATGCGGTAGAGCGGCCAGGCGCGCTCACCGCGCACCGCGCCCGTGGCGATGTAACTGGTGGCGCGTGCGCTGCCGTAGCGCCGCACCGCCGTTCCTGCAGCGGCAACCAGACGCGAAAGGGTTGCCTTGCTCACCCCCAACCGCGCCGCGAGTTCGGCGCCGCGCAGCGGGCCGTCGATGCGCAACGTGGTGACCAGGCGTTCTATGGCATCGGGCTGCGGCATGCGGATCAGCGATGAAACGATTGCTGAAACGATACATTAGGACGGATGGCGCTGCAAATAACTGACTTATATCGATAATTTGAAATTTAGGGGAAGATGGTGCATAAAAAATGAAACGATACGTTCGGTGCTCCTGAGCTGGCCTCGGGGCTAAGCCGCAACGCCTGCACGGCGCTGGACAGCGCCAGAAACGCCAGGCGAGCCACTCGCATGCAGCGATGGAAGCTGCGAGATCGGTGTGCGTCTCCGCTTGCCGCAGGGAGCTGATCTGGAACGTCGCGGGGTCTGCCGTGCGTTGGCGCAGCCTGCCCTCATCGCGTCCGGTTTCAGAGCAGGTGGACCTCCATGCCGCGCAACGATCGCATTGCGCCGGGCACGCGGCACAACAGCGCATGACACGGCTGCTCTGCGGAAGGCACGACCGCCGCACCCTCGATCGGTTTGTACCACGCGGCCCTGACCAGTACGTTAGCGCCATGCGTCCGCCGCTCTGCTGCGCCAGCTGTCGATTGCGTCGGCGCGCCCGTCCGTTGCCGATGAAACAGTGGCAACGCGCAAAAGTGCGTGGTATCAATGCACCCCATGAACGCACCCCGCAGCCAGTTTTATTTTTGGTACTACGGTTTTCCGATGCCGCTGGCGGAGGAAGGAGTGCGCTCACCCTGAAGGACACTTCAGCAGCATTCCCGAAAAGCCGCCAGCGCACACTGGCGGCTTTTTTGTTGCCGCAACGCCTGGCTCCCTGATGCAACACCGCCCAACGAGACACTGTTATGCCGCCTGTGACCGATGACCTGCGTATCCGCAAGATCGAAGCCCTTGCACCGCCTTCGCAGCTGCTGTCGCTGCTGCCATGCGATGAGCGCGCCTCCGACACCGTGACCAACTCGCGTGCCGCGCTGCACGAGATCCTGCACGGGCGCGACGACCGCCTGGCGGTGGTGATCGGGCCATGCTCGATCCACGACCCGGTGGCGGCCATGGAGTACGCGCAACGCCTGCGCCCGTTACGCGACCAGTTCGGCGATGCGCTGGAGATCGTGATGCGGGTGTATTTCGAGAAGCCACGTACCACCATCGGCTGGAAAGGGCTGATCAACGACCCGGAGATGGACGGCAGCTTCCAGATCAACAAGGGGCTACGGGTGGCGCGCGGATTGCTGCGCGATATCAACAACCTCGGCCTGCCGGCGGGTGTGGAATTTCTGGACATCATTTCGCCGCAATACATCGCCGACCTGGTGGCCTGGGGCGCGATCGGCGCACGCACCACCGAGAGCCAGGTGCATCGCGAAATGGCCTCCGGGCTCTCGTGCCCGGTGGGCTTCAAGAACGGCACCGGCGGCGACGTCAAGATTGCGGTGGACGCCGTGGGCGCGGCCTCGCATCCGCATCATTTCCTGGCCGTGACCAAGGACGGCCACACCGCGGTGGCGGCAACGGCCGGTAATCCGGACTGCCATGTGATCCTGCGTGGCGGCAAGGTGCCCAACTTCGATGCGGCAAGCGTGGATGCGGCCAGCCAGGTGCTCAACAAGTCGGGCCTGCCGGCGCGGCTGATGATCGATGCCAGCCACGCCAACAGCGGCAAGAATCCGGACAACCAACCCAAGGTGGTCGACGACATCGCGCTGCAGCTGGAAGGTGGCGAGACGCGCATCGTCGGGGTGATGGTGGAGAGCCACCTGGTTGGCGGCCGCCAGGAACTGGTCCCCGGCTGCGCACTGACCTACGGCCAGAGCATCACCGACGGCTGCCTGGGCTGGGACGCATCGGTGCAGGTGCTCGAACGCCTGGCAACGGCAGTGCGCGCACGCCGCGCAAGGCGGATTGCCGAGGCTGCGTGAGCCGGGTGCCGGCGAACGGGCCGATGCTGAGGGAATGCGCTGCCGCCGAACGACGTGGCGGGGTCACCCATCCAATCCCGTGCGACCAGACCAGACAAAAAAAACGCCGGGCCGGCGCAGGGAGCCGGCCCGGCGTGGTGAACAACACCACCCACTGGTGACCCGTCGCTGCGGCAGCCAGGAGCCAGAGCACCGTTCTGCACCGCCAGCGAGCGGGTGCAGCCGTTATCGCCCACGCGCGTGGCCTGCGAATGTCGCTGCGTAGCGCAGGCAGACATGAAGTGTCGAAAGCGCTGACCGACCGCAACGACACCGCCGCAGGCAATGGCGCCCAGCAAGGCGTTAGACCGCCGCCCGCATTCGCCGCGCGGGCCGCGGCCGTGGCGCTTTTCGCTGCCAGATCAACGACTGCAGCGCACGTCGAGTCGGCCGCATCGATCTCCGTGGCGAACAGGCTCTAGCCCCACGGCACTGCGCGTTACCTCGTCTATCGACGTGCAACCTCTCAGCCCAGCATGTCGCCGCTGTCCAGCCAGCGCTGGTGCCACGCCAATGCCTCGGGCAACAGGTGCGGGGTGTGCTTGCCGTAGCTGTCGCGGTTGGCGCGTGCCACATAGTCTTCCAATGCATCGCGATAGCGCGGGTGCACGCAGTGATCGAGCAGCTGGCGCGCGCGTTGCTTGGGGGTCAGGCCGCGCAGATCGGCCAGGCCCTGCTCGGTGACGATCACCGAGACATCGTGCTCGGTGTGATCGACATGGCTGACCATCGGCACGATCGATGAAATGCTGCCGGCCTTGGCGATGCTGGGGCTCAGGAAGATCGACAGAAATCCATTGCGCGCAAAATCGCCAGAACCGCCAATGCCGTTCATGATGCGGCTGCCCATCACGTGGGTGGAATTGACGTTGCCGTACAGGTCGGCCTCGATCATGCCGTTCATGCCGATGCAGCCGAGCCGGCGCACCAGCTCCGGGTGGTTGGAAATCTCCTGCGTGCGCATGACGATGCGCTGCCGGTAGAACGCGATATTGCGCTTGAACTCTTCGTTGCCTTCCGGGCTGAGCGCAAAGCCGGTGCAGGAGGCATACCGCAGCACGCCATCGCGCAGCAGCGCGAGCATGCCGTCCTGGATCACCTCGGTGAACGCTTCCAGATCGCGGAAGCCGCTGCGTGCAAGCCCCGCCAGCACCGCGTTGGGGATATTGCCCACGCCCGACTGCAGCGGCAGCAGGTTGGCCGGCAGCCGGCCCTTGCGCACTTCATGGCGCAGAAACTCGATCAGGTGCTCGGCAATGCGTTCGCTATTGTCGTCGGCAGCAGCAAACGGGCTGTTACGGTCAGGCCCATGCGTGCGCACCACCGCCACGATCTTGGCCGGGTCGCAGCGCAGGCTCGGCTCGCCGATGCGGTCGTCGCCATGCAGCAGCGGGATCGGTTTGCGCTGCGGCGGCAGGGCGGTGCCGTAGTAGATGTCGTGCATGCCGTCCAGGCCGGCCGGCTGCCAATCGTTGACCTCGACGATGACCTTGCTGGCCAGGTCCAGCCAGGTCTTGTTGTTGCCGATCGAGGTGGACGGCACCAGGCTGCCATCGGCGCGGATGCCCGACACTTCCACCACCGCGGTGTCGATCTGTCCGTAAAAACCGAACCACACGTGCTGGGCCACGTGGCTGAGATGGATGTCGATGTAATCCAGCGTGCCGGCGTTGATGCGCTGGCGGGCGTCCGGGTCGGACTGGAACGGCATGCGCATGGCGATGCCGTCGGCCTTGGCCAACGCACCGTCGAGCTCGGGCGCGGTGGAGGCGCCGGTCATCAACTTGATCTGGAACGGTTGGCCCTGCAGGTGCGCCGCCTCGATGCGCTGCGCCAGCGCCATCGGCACGGCCTTGGGATAGCCGGAGCCGGTGAAACCGCTCATGGCCACGGTTTCGCCAGGCTGGATCAGCGCGGCGGCCGCGTCGGCAGACACCAGTCGGTCGCGCAGCGGCGCGTACAGGATGCGTTCGTCGGACATAGGGCAGGCACGGCGGCAACAGGGGGAGCGCGATTATCGCCGCTGCAGGCAGCGGCCGGGGTGCGACCTTGGTGCAATGGCCAAGCGCACGGCGCAGTCCTCGCGATCGCTTCCGGAGGGGAAGTGCCGGCGAGCGCGACCGCTGCCCGCGCTTTGCACCGCTCGCTGTGGAGCATCTACCCGCTGCACCACTGACCTGCCGGCACGCGTCGCGTCCAGTGTTCACGCGTCGCCGCCGGCCCAACCGCGATAGTGGTGACAGATTCCTGCCTGCCTGCGCCCATGCCCTCTGTTCGCGATCGCTTCCAGCGCTGGCCCCGGCCGTGGCGTGTTGCAGTGTGCGTGTTGCTGGTGCTTTATGCGCTGTATCTGCTTGCCGGTAACGTGTTTCTCAACACGCCGTTGTTCGATGCCACCACCAACCGGCAGCCGCACAAGTTCACCATGCAGACCGGCCCGGCGCTGACGCTGTTTCCGGGCCAGGTGATGGCCTGGAACGTGCGCATGCGCGGGCAGGCCAATCGCACCGTGTACGTCTTCCATGCCGACCGCGCACATGCGCGGGTGGCGCTGCTGCCGCTGTTCCGGCGCGAGGTGCGTCTGCCGTGGCTGCACGCCACCGGCCTGAGCGCCGAGGTGGAGACCGCCGACACGCCCATCCCGCCGCCGCCGCGCGGCGATACCGGCTGGACGCTGCGCTTCGATGCGATCACCAGCAACAGCATCCGCAGTGCGCGACTGGGCAAGCTACTGATCGCCGGCAATGGCCACGGCACGGTCGGCTTCCTGAAGCAACTCAAGGGCGGGCCGTCGGAGCTGTTTCCGTCCGAAGCGGGCTTCAGCGACGCGGTGGTCAGCTACGACGGTGTGCAGGTGTTCAACGGTGCCGAGGTGGACGCGCAGTTCCAGTTTCCGCGCCACTACCGCGACCAGGCGCCGGGCCTGCGCAAGCTCGGGATCACCCACGCGCGCCTGCAGTTGAAGGCCGCGACGGTGGCGCTGAAGATCGATACCGGTGCGCCGCACGTGGATATCCGCAGCGGGCCGTCTGCTGCGCGCGTGGAGGCCGACATCACCCTGGACCGCGGTGCCCTGCAGCCGGGCAGCCACGCGGTGTGGCGGCTGCCGTTGCTGGCCGGCGTCGGTGCCACCGACCGCGGCATGCTGGCATTGCAGCTGGATGTGGCGCGCGACATCCGCGTGCAGGCACGCCTGCCGCGCGACGACACGACCGGTAGCGAACTGCAGGCCGATCTACGGATCGCCGGGCGCAGCATTCCGTTCGAGCAACCGGCGCAGGTGTTGCCGCGTCTGTCGGGTCAGGTGCGCGGGCGCTGGAAGTTCGAATCCTTGAACTGGATCGCCGAGCTGTTCGTGCGCAAGCCGTGGTTTCAGCTGGAAGGCGGCGGTCTGGTCGAAGCGGATCTGCGTCTTGCGCAGGGGAGGCTGACCAGTGGCAGCACCCTGGATATCCCGCGTGTCGAGGCCGTGGCGCAGGTATTCGACACGCGCCTGGCAGGCATCGCCAAGGCGCACGGGCGCATCGATGATGCCGCCACGCCGCAGGCGCATCTGGACGTCAGCATTCCCACGTTCAAGGCGGCGCCGCGCGACGCGCCGAAACAGATCTTGCTGGATGGCCGCGATCTGCAGCTGGCGATGCATGGCGATGCCGAACTGGCCCGCTTGAGTGAGACGCTCAAGGCGCAGCTGCGTTTCAGCGATGCGCGTGTGCCCGACCTGACCGTCTACAACCGCTACCTGCCCGGCAACAACGTGCGCCTGCTCGGTGGCAGCGGCAGCCTGACCGGCGATGTGGCGCTCAATGCATCTGGCGACGTTGGCAACGGGCATGCGAATCTGCGGGGGCAGGGCGCGCATCTGGCAGTGGCTGGCGTGCAGATGCGTGGCGATGCGCAGTTGCAGGCCAGGCTGCAACGCGCCGATTTCAAGAACAAGTTCTTCGACCTCAGCGGTACGCGGGTACGCCTGCGCAATATGCGCGTGGGCGACGATGGTAGCGATGCCAACTGGTGGGGCGAACTGCAGGTCGGCGCCGGTACCATCCAGGCCGACGCACCGTTCCAGGTGGATGCCGATGCGGCCATTCGCATGCGCGATATCGCGCCGTTGCTCTCGGTGTTCGCGCAGCGCGCAGACTACCCGCGCTGGGTGCTGGGCTTGCTGGATTCCGGCGAACTGGATGCCACCGGGCGCGTGCGCTGGCGCAAGCAGCAACTGACGGTGGACGACCTTCATGCGGAAAACGCGCGTCTGTCCTTGCGGGCACGGCTGGCGCTGGACGATGACCAGCGCCGCGGCGATCTGTATCTGCGCTGGGGCGTGCTGGGTGCCGGTATCGAGCTCGATGGCAAGCAGCGGCAATGGCATCTAGCCGGCGCACGCGAGTGGTACGACAAACAGCCGGGCTTGTTGCCACCGGTGTCCAAGAGCACGTCGAGCACGCGCTGACAAGCGCGGTGAGCGCCGTCGGGTAAGCACGCTGCAGCGATGCAGCAGGGTGCGCGGAGATGTGGTGCTGGATCGGGGGAGGGTGCCCGGCACGCTGCGGGCGCTGGTTGGCCGACGATCGATCCGGACGTTCTGCGCGCCGCTGCAAGGCGTACTCGCTGACAGTCGTACTGCTGGTACATCCAGCGCATGGAGTACAGAGTACCGAGCACACCGAACATCGAGCACACCCAGCACATCACGCGCATCACGCGCATCACGCGCATGAGGCGCACCACGCGCATAAGGCGCATAAGGCACATGGGGCGGTTGCGCGCCGTGCTCACGGCCGGCTTGGCACACTGCGCGGCGCCGCGTGCGCGGTCTTCAGGAGCCTGCCGTCATGACGATGCCCGTCCGCGCCCGTTGGCGCGCAGCGCCCGCCGCACTGCGTTGGCCGATCCTGGTGGCCATCGCGTTGTATGCCAGCTACCTGGTGCTCGGCAATCTGCTGCTCAACACGCCGCTCGGCCCGGCAGCGCTCAATCGCACGCCGGACAAGTTCGCGATGCAGTGGGGGCCCGCAGTCACCTGGTGGCCGGGGCGGCTCGTGCTCTGGGACGTGACGCTGCACGGCCAGTCCACGCGCAACCGCTGGGATGTCAGCGCCCGACGCATGAGTGGGCAGGTCCGTCTGCTGCCGTTGCTGAGACGGCAATTGCTGGTGCCACACCTGCAGGTGCAAGGTGTGCGGGCCGGCCTGGAGGCGGCAACGGGCGTTCCGGATGCAGCCAGTGCCACGCGGCCGGCCGCGCCGTCGCGGGCGCAGCGGGCAGGCAGGATGCCAGACCCCACATCGGGCCCGGCCGTGGCGGGCACCGCTGACCCTGGCGCCCTGGCCGCAACCGCAACAACCACTTCGTCGCACGCGATTGCGAGCCCGCCGCACGCTGCAGCGCCATCAGCAAGCGCGACGCCGGTCGCGACATCGGCATCGGCCAAGGCGCCAGCAGCAACTGCATCAGCCACTGCAACACCCACCACCTCAGCCAGCAGTTCGCCAGCCGTCACCCAAGGCGCCAGGCCTGCCTGGACCCTGCAATTCGACCGCATCGAGGCGCAGCAGGTGCACGCGCTGTCGCTGCGGCAATTGCAGATCGAGGGCGATGGCCAGTTGCAGCTTGGCCTGTTCAAGCAATTGCGCGGCGGGCCGCTGGAAGTGTTTCCGTCGCGCGCTGCGTTCGACAAGGCGCGGGTGCGCTGGGCCGAGACCGAAGTGCTGCGCAATGGTCAGCTGCGGCTCGAAGCCAGCGTTGCGCGGCATGCGGCCGATCAGGCGCGCGGGCTTGCGCTGTTGCAACTGACAGACGCATTGGTGGCCGTGCATGGCGACACTGCGGCGCTGGATGTCACGCGCACGGCACAGGGCCGCCACACGGTTGCCACGCGCCCCGGCAAGGGACGTGCCGATGGCGAACTGCGCTGGACACGCGGCGCATTGCAGCCGGGTAGCCAGCTGCATTGGCGGGCGCCATTGCACGACAGCACGCGCACTCCGGCAGCAGTGCTGGGCGAGCTGGCTGCGCAGCTGCAGGTGGACGACAACATGCGTCTGAGCATCCGGATGCCGGAAGCGGCCGATGCCGGGCTCACGCTGGATGCGGACCTGCGCGTGCAGGGCCGCCAATTGCCCTTGCAATCCATGCGTAGCCTGCTGCCGCGCACCTCCGGGCATGCGCGGCTGCATTGGCAGCTGGCCTCGCTCAGCTGGATCCCCGCGCTGTTTCCCGATGTGGACTGGCTCACGCTGGAAGGCGATGGTCTGGTGGATGCGGATTTGCGCATCGCGCGTGGCCAGCTTGGTGCCGGCAGCCGCCTGCAGGTGCCGCATGTGCGCGCGCATGTCGGGGTGATGGGGCATGCGATCGACGGGCAAGCCAGTGCCGATCTGCGCGTGGACGCCGATGCAGACGGTCAACTGCTGCCTGCACTCGCGTTGCAGATGCAGCAGTTTTCAATCGCTCATGGCGAGTCACCAGCGCGCCCGTTCGTGCAAGGCCGCGATCTGCGCCTGGACCTGCAGACGCGCGCCGACGCCCGCAACCTGACCACCCTGCGCGATGCCACGCGTGCGCACCTGACCTTTGCCAATGCACGCGTGCCGGACCTGCGTGCCTACAACCGCTATCTGCCGCAGCAGCAATTGCGTTTCGACGGTGGCAACGGCGTGCTCAGCGGCGATCTGCAGATCGAGCCGGGCGGCCGCATCGGCAAGGGCGGCCTGCGCATCGGCGCGCGTGCGGCGCGCCTGCAGTTTGCCGGGCTGGCGTTGCGCGGGGATGTGGATGCCGATCTGCGCCTGCAACGCGGCGATCTGCGTGCGGAGCAATTCAGTCTCGATGCCAGCACCATCCAGTTGCGCAATGTCGGATTCACCGGGCCCGATGGACAACGGCGCGATGGCTGGTGGGCGCGCATCGCGCTGGAGAACACGCGCATGCAATGGCGGCAGCCGATCGGGGTGGATGGACGCGTGCGCATCCAGGTGCGCGATCTGGCGTTTTTGATGGCGCTGTACGCACGCGATCGCTCGATCCCGAACTGGATGTTGCGCCTGGTGGATGCAGGGCAGGCACAAGTGACTGCCCGTGCGCAGTGGCAAGGCGAGACCGTGGTGATCGATCGCTTGCAGGCACGCAACGATCGCTTCCAGGTGGATGCGCGTTTGCGCCTGCAGGGCAGCCAGCGCAGCGGCAGCCTGCTCGCGCGCTGGGGTGTGTTGAGTGCGGCAGTGGGGCTGCGCAACGACACGCCGGAATGGCATCTGCTGCACGCCCCGCAGTGGTATCAGGCTCAGCCCGATCTGCTGCGGTGACCGCCGCAGCGCCATCACCGCGTGAAGAAACTCCGGCCAGTTCTGTACTGTCTGGTGTTGTTTTGCAGTGCAGCGTGCAAGTCGGATTCGGGGCGCGCACTATGATCCTGCATCCCGACGTGGGGGAGGGAGCAAAGCCCGCTGGCAGTTCGCTGCAAGCGGGCTTTTTTATTGCCTGAACGTTGCCGGGTCAAGCGCTGACCCGCGGGTAGCCAACCCGGCAAGCTCTCGCCACGCCACAACGGGCGAGGCCCGCGCGCAGTGCAATCGCCAGACTCGCAAGGCTTATTGCGGCAGCTCCAGCAGCCACAGCGCGCTGCCGCCAGTAATGAACAGCCGCCGCTGCTCCATGTCGAACGTGCAATTGGAGGCCGTTGCCGGCGTCGGCACCAGGCCGAGCCATTGCCCATCGCGGTCGAAGACGCACACGCCGGCGCCGGAGCTGCTCCATAACCAACCGTGGCGGTCCACGCAGAAGCCATCCGCCAGGCCGTCTGGCACCACCGCGAACCGACGCTGGTTGTGCAGTGCGCCATCGTGCCAGTCGAAGGCGGTGATCTCCGGCTCGCCCGGGCCGCCTTCGGGCGTCTGCGAGACGTACAGCACGCGTTCGTCGGGCGAGAACGCCAGCCCGTTGGGGTGGTCCAGCGTGGTCATGCATTGCAATGCGCCGCCATTGGGCGGCAGCCGGTAGACGCCGTGATGGTCCAGTTCCTGCGGGGCCGGGCAGCCCTGGCTGGGCTTGAGCAGGCCGAAGGGCGGGTCGGTGAACCAGATCGCGCCATCGCGCGCCACGATCAGATCGTTCGGCGAATTGAGCCGTTTGCCCTCGAAGCGGCTCACCAGCACGTGCGCCTGGCCGTCGCCGTCGCTGCGGGTGATGGCGCGGCGCCCGTGTTCGCAATGCACCAGCCGTTGCTGCGCATCCACGGCATTGCCGTTGGTGAACGCGGTCGCATCCAGCAGCACATCCACCGCGCCGTCCTCGCGCCAGCCCAGCACACGGCGGCCCACCACATCGCTCCACACCAGGGTGCGCTGCGCCTGCCACCAGGCCGGCCCCTCGCTCCAGGTGGCCTGGTCGTAGAGGGTCTGCAGGCGCGAGTCACCCAGCCGCGCAGCTAGGGCTGCGTGCTGTGTGGTGGGTGGCGGGCAATCGGCTGGCTGGGCAGCGCCGGGTGCGCGAACGCGGCAGTAGCTATCCATCAACGTGGCGCCGGATGCCCGAACGGATGCGCAGTGGCGGCCCCAGGCGATTGCGCAAATTGCACCATCATCTGCAGGCAAGGCTCATCGCCCAGTTGGCCGGAGCGGTGGCCACGCTGATCGGTGGTGCCCTGATCTTGGCCGAAGTGGATGTCGCCAGGCCCCATTTCCACCCGTGTGCCGTCGCCGGTTTCGATAAACCAGCGGCCGCGCAGCGGGATCACCCATTGCGGGTGCGGGCTCTCGTGCCAGTCGCCCACCCAGCCCACCGGCAGCACCGCAAACTGGATGCCGAGCACTTCGCCCGGGAACGGCCGCAGCCACTGTGGTGCCGCCCCGCCACCCACGCTCTTGCTGCCGAAGCCGGGCAACTGCGAGGGATTGAGGCGGCTGTTGCCATCCGGACCGGTCCACAGATGCAGGAACGGCAAACTGGGCGGCAGTGCAGGATCGTTGCCGTCGGCGTCGAGCGGGATCTGCGAGGGCAGCAATGCGGCTGGCAGCAGCGTGGGGGACATGACGGGGCCTCCTGCAAAAACCGCAGTGCAGCATGGCGATCGTCAGGGCTTCGTCAGCGGAATGTTCAATCCATCGAACATGCGCACGCCCCGCCGGATAGCCGGGTCGTAGCGGATACCTGCAGCTGCTGCCCGCTTTCGATAGAATGAGAGCAATTCTCATTCCCGTCAGGCGCCGTGTCGCCGGGCTCAGTCGTCCAGGAGGTCTCCGTGTCGGTCACGCAAACGGCGCTGCAGCAGCAGGTGGAGCGCCTGTATGCCGACCACCATGGCTGGCTGCAGGGCTGGCTGCGGCGCAAGTTGGGCGACGGGTTCGTCGCGGCCGATCTGGCGCAGGACACCTTCATCAGCGTGATCAGTGCAGGTGCGGCCGACCAGATCCGCGAGCCGCGGCCGTTCCTGGCCACCATCGCGCGCCGGCTGATGGCGCATCGGCACCGGCGCAAGGTGCTGGAAACCAGCTATCTGGAGCTGCTGGCGGCCCTGCCGGAAGAACTGGCGCCATCGCCGGAGTCGCATTGCCTGGCGCTGGAGGCCATGCAGCAGCTGGATCAGGCATTGGATGGCCTGCCGCCTAAAGTGAAGGAAGCCTTCCTGCTGGCGCATCTGCAGGAACTGAGCTACGCGCAGATCGCGCAACGGCTGGGGGTGTCCAGCAGCTCGGTCAAGCAATACCTCACACGTGCCAACCGGCAGTGCCTGTTCGCGTTGTCGGCGTGAGCGTCGTGCATGGCTGATACCGGCTCCGACGCTGCGCCGCCCCTCGACGGCCAGCGACCGCTGTTGGCCGGTGGCCAGCCGATCAGTGCCGAGGTCGCCGACCAGGCCGCCGACTGGCTGACGGTGCTGATGTCCGGCAATGTCAGCGATGCGCAGCGGCACCAGTGGCAGCACTGGCACGATGCGCATCCGGACCACGCGCGCGCGTGGGCGCATATCGAATCGGTGACCGGGCGGATGAGGACGCTGGCGCCACAGGCGGCGTACCGCAGTCTGTCGCCGTATGCGGGCCAGCACGGCGAGGCATCGCCGGGGCGGCGCAAGGCGCTGAATGTGCTGCTGTGGGGTGGGGTAGCTGGCGCCACCGGCGTGCTGGCCACGCGCACCGAGCGTTGGCAGCATGCCACTGCCGATTACGCCACCGCCACCGGCGAACGCCGCGCGCTGCGGCTGCCTGATGGCAGCCGCATCACGCTCAACACCCATACCGCCATCGACGTGCGTTTCGATGCGCACCTGCGGCTGGTGCGCTTGCTGGAAGGCGAAATCATGGTGGCCACCGCGCATGCGCTGGGTGCCGCGCAAGATGCAAGGCCATTTGTGGTTCGTACGCAGCAAGGTGACATCCGTGCGCTGGGCACCCGCTTTAGCGTGCGCCAGGATGTGGCCGACACCCAGGTGGGCGTGCTGGAAAGCGCGGTGGACGTGCGTCCGCTTGCAGCCACGCAGCACGCCGGGCGTGTGCAAGCGGGCCAGCAATGCCGCTTCACCGCCGTCGCGCTTGGCGCGATCACCAGCGCCGATGCACAGGCTTCTGCATGGGTGCAGGGACAATTGATTGCCGACGAACTGCGCCTGGATGTCTTTGTCGCCGAGTTGAGCCGGTATCGCCCCGGCCTGTTGCGCTGCGACAAGGCGGTGGGTGCGCTGCGGGTTTCCGGAGTATTTCCGCTGGACGATACCGACCGCATCCTGGCCATGCTGCCCAGCGTGCTGCCGGTGCGCGTGAGCCGGCGCAGCCGTTACTGGGTGACGGTGCAGGCTGCCGGTTAGAGGTCAGCGCGCTGATCGAAGCGATGGCGCGGGTGGCAATCGGCCACCTCAAATGGCCGCGTGCATGGCGGTGTCGGCCGCGGATGGCTTGAGGAAACCAGCCGTGCGAGGCCGATGACAAGTGGCCGATCAAAAAAAGCGTGATTCGGTCTGCCCGATCGCCGCAGTTGCGGCACCTCCTTGGTGACGGTGTCAGTGCGACACCAAACCTTGTGGGAACAGCATGTCGATCATTGCCCGCCGCCGCGGCGCCCTTTCTTCGTTGTTTCAGTCCGCACGGCGGCCGATCAGTGCTGCGGTTGCAGTCGCGCTGTGCGGGTTGGCCCTGTGTACGGCAATGCCTGCCGCCATGGCGCAAGACGCCGCCGCCGCGCAGGATGCGCGACAACGCCACCGAATTCCTGCCGGTCCATTGGCGCCGGCGCTGCGCACGCTGGCCGGCTCGGCCAACCTGTTGTTGAGTTTCACCGCCGCGCAGACCGAGGGCAAAACCACTGCCGGGCTCGATGGCACTTACACCGCACCGGCCGCACTGAGTGCGCTGCTGGCCGGAAGTGGCCTGCAGGCAGTACCTCTGGAGACCGGCGGCTATGTGCTGCGCCCGGCACCGGCCCGGCCGGCCGGCCGCAGCCAGGCGGATGCGTCGTTGCTGCCCACGATCACCGTAACCGCGCAGGCCGATCGCAGTGCGGCCACCAGCGGCACCGGCAGCTATACCGCGCGTGCCGTGAGCATCGGGCGTGGCGAGCAATCGCTCAAGGACATTCCGCAGTCGATCAGCGTGGTGACCCGGCAGTTGATGGACGAGCAGAACATCACCTCGGTGTACGACGCGCTGGCCAGCACCGCCGGCATCACCATCGTGCAGAGCCCGCAAGGCGGCAAGTACATCTATTCGCGCGGGTTCGACATCACCACGGTGCAGTACGACGGTGTGCCGCTCAATCGCGGCATGTACGGGCGGGCCAGCAACTACAGCGCCAACATGGGTATCTACGATCGCGCCGAAGTGCTGCGCGGTGCAGCGGGTTTGCTGCAGGGCGCAGGCAATCCGGGTGGCGCGGTCAACCTGGTGCGCAAGCGTCCGCTGGATGTGCCGGGCGTGAGCGTGATGGTGCAAGGCGGCAGCTGGGACCGCTACGGTGCGTTGATCGATGGCAGCGCCACGCTCACCGACGATGGCGCGCTGCGCGCGCGCGGCGTGATCGATTACCAGGATCAGCGCTCATTCGTGGACGGCGTCGAGCGGCGCACGCCGACGTATTACGGCACCCTCGATTACGCGGTCTCAGCGCAGACGCAGCTCAGTCTGGGCGTGAGCTACGAACAGGTCGACGGCCGGCCGTTCTTCGGCGGTTTGCCCAGTTTCACCGATGGTCGCGATATCGGGCTGCCGCGCCACACCAATCTGGGCGCGCGGTGGAACCGGCAGTCGTCATCCAACCGCGGTCTGTACCTCGATGTCGATCATCGCTTCAATGCCGATTGGGCGTTCAAGCTCAGTGCGGTGCAGGTGCGCGAGCAGCACGACCTGAAGTTCGCCAGCTCCAGCCGCGCAATCAAACCCGCAAACGGCACTGGCGCGCTGCTGGCGGCACGCACGATTTCCGATGCGGATGCGTTCGGCTTCGATGCCAACCTGATCGGCCACTTCGCCGCATTGGGGCGCCGTCACGAGCTGGTGCTGGGCAGCAATTTCGCCGAAACCACCGTGGATACCGTGTACGGCAACAAGAACAATTTCCAGACCTTCAATGTGTTCGATCTGCAGCGCAGCGTACGGCCGATCAGCGATGCCGAAATTTTCGCCAATGCGCGTGAGGCGCGACGCGGCACGGCGCGCGAATTCGGCGTGTACGGCGCCTTGCGTTGGCAGTTGAGCGACCCGTTGAGAGCCATCGTCGGCACGCGCGTGAGCTGGCACGACACGCAATGGAACACCACCACGACCGGCATCTCGCCCTCGCAATCGATCGAACACACCCGCGAGACCGGGCAGGTCACGCCGTATGCCGGCGTGCTGTATGCGTTGAACCCACACTGGTCGGCGTATGCGAGTTACGCGGACATCTTTCAACCGCAAAACGCACAGACCGAAGCCGGCGAGATGCTCAAGCCCATGACCGGCACCAACTACGAGCTGGGGGCGAAAGGCGAGTGGCTGGATGGGCGCATCAACACCGCTTTTGCGCTGTTCCAGATCGAGCAGAAGAATCGCGCCCAGGCCGACCTGAGCACCAGCCCCACCTGCCGCAACAACGATTTCTGCTACACCGACAGCGGCAAGGTGCGCAGCCGTGGACTCGATGCCGAAGTGAGCGGCGAGGTGCTGCGCGACTGGAATGTGTTCGCCGGCTATACCTTCAACCGCACCACCTATCTGCAGGATGTCAGCAGCCAGGGCCAGAGTTTCAACAGCTACACGCCCAAGCATCTGCTGCGGGTGTGGACAACCTACCAGCTGCCCGGAGCGCTGCATGACTTCACCGTGGGCGGGGGCGTGAGCGCGCAAAGCCTGGCGTACCGGCAGATCGGCACCGCCACTGCCGACATCAGCGGCCGTGCGGTGTGGAATGCGTTGGCGCGCTACCAGCTCAATCGGCAATGGTCGTTGGCGGTCAACCTCAACAACGTCTTCGACAAGCGCTACTACACCACCTTGTCCAGCTTCGTGAATGGCCGCTATTACGGCGAACCGCGCAACGTGATGGTGACCCTGCGCGGCGCACTGTGATGGGCCGCGTCTGGATGGGGCGGGGTGGGGCGGTTAGCGCATGAAGGAGGGTTTTCGCCAAAGCATGGCGTGGTTGCACACCTGGTGCGGTCTCAGCTGCGGCTGGTTGCTGTGCGCAATCTTTTTGACCGGCACGCTCAGCGTATTTCGCGACCCGATCACGCAGTGGATGCAGGGCACACCTGCGTTACCCAGTGCGGCCAGCCACGCGGCCCTGCACGAAGACAGTCTGGTGCCGCATGCATTGGCACAGTTGCGCCAGCTGGCGCCACAGGCACGCGTGTGGCGGATCGCATTGCCTGTCGAGCGTGGCGATGCGCTCACGCTGTTCTGGCGGACGCTGGACGGGCAGGGTCAGGCCGCGTTGGATCCCGGCAGCGGCGAGCTGTTGCCGGCGCCGTGGGGCCGGCAGACCGAGGGTGGCCGGCATTTCATGAGTTTCCATTACACCTTGCACGGCGGCATTCCCGGCTATTGGCTGGTGGGCTGGGTGTCGATGTGCGGGCTGATCGCGCTGGTGTCCGGTGTGATCGTGCACAAGCGCATCTTTCTGGACTTTTTCACATTTCGCCCCGGCAAGGGCCAGCGCTCGTGGCTGGATGCGCATAACGCCACCGCGGTACTGACGCTGCCGTTCCTACTGATGATCGTCTACACCGGCCTGGCCTATTTCTCCACCAGCTATATGCCCGCGCCGCTGCAGGCGGTGTACGGCAGCGACGATGATGCGTACGCGCGCTACGGTGCGGACCTTGCGCCGACGGTGGCAGCCCGCACAAACGCACCGCCGGCAAACGCGCTGCCCGCCTATCTGCCGGACCTGGTGCAGCGTGCCGCCTTGCTCAATGGCGCGCCGGCGCAGACAGTGGTAGTTGAGCGACCCGATCAACCCGGCAGCACGCTACGCGTCATTGCGCGCGCTGCCGACACCGACAGGTCGCGGCGCCTGCTCAATCCCTCCCACAGCGTGGTGTTCGACGCATCCGCCGGCGCGCTACTCGAACAGCACGCGGATGGGTCACGTGCCACGGTGGAAGCCCGGGATGTGGAAGAAGCCATCAAGACCTTGCACGTGGCCGGCTTCGGTGGCTGGACCGCCAAGTGGCTGTACTTCATCAGCGGGATCGCCGGTACCTTGATGATGGCCACCGGCACGCTGTTGTTTTCGATCAAACGGCGTCGGCGCAGCGAGCAGGAATTCGGTGCCGCCACGGCCGGCATCTACCGAGTGGTGGAAGCGTTCAACGTGGCTGCATTGGCTGGCACCGCACTGGCCAGCAGTGCGTACTTCTATGCAAACCGCTTGCTACCACCGGCATTGGATGGCCGCGCACAGCTCGAAATCCGCGCGTTTCTGTGGGTCTGGGCCGCAAGCCTGGCGCATGCAGTAGCGCGTGCGCCTGCGCGCGCATGGGTCGAACAGTTGAGCGCCACCGCACTGCTATGCCTTGGCCTGCCGCTGCTCAATGCGATCACCACCGGCCAGCATCTTGGTGTCTATCTGGCGGCGGGCGCTTTGCAGCCTGCAGCGGTCGAGCTGACGGCGCTTGCGCTTGGCCTGGCCTTCGCCTATGCCGCGTGGCGGGTACACCGCAATGCGGCGCGGCCGGCACCGACGCCTGCCAGGCGTGGCGCGGCTAGCCCCGTGGACACCGCATGAGACGTTCTCCGGCGCTCGCAGCGGTTGCACGCTATCGCTGGTCGGTGGCAGGCCGTGTGCTGGCCGCCAGCGTCGGCGGCTACGCGTTGACATCCACTGGCTGCAGCGTGATGGCGCAGCTGCTGGTGCATGGCGCGGGCGTCGCACCCGCGGTGGCGGTCCTTAGTGCGACGCTGCTCAGTTTTGTCGTCTACACCGTGGTGGCGCTGTGGATGTTTCGCGCGCGCGATGCAGTGCACATGTGGCGATGGTCGGGCGCGTGGCTGGCAATGTTGGCGGGCGCAGACTGGTTGCTGCGGAGCGCGTCATGGACGGGCTGATGACCGCACTTGCAGGTGCTGCGCTGTGCCACGCCGGGCTGATGGCACTGTGCCTGGCGATGCATCGTCATCATGAGCAACTCACCGGCCAACGCACGGCGCCATCCGCGCGACGCTGGCAGTTGCGCATGATCGGCGCCGGCCTGCTGACCACCGCACTCGCGGTGTGCGTGCAGGGGTGGGGTGGCAGCGTCGGCACGCTGCTCTGGCTGGGCTTGCTGAGCGTGGGCGCATTCTGGGTCGCGTCAGGCATGGCGTACGCGCCGCGGCAGAGTGCATGGCTTGCGCTGCTGGTCGGGTGCCTGGCCTGCCTGCTGCTCGGCTGGCGTGCGATGCCGATGTGGTGACCCCCGCTGCAGGTGTGGTTGCCGATGCGACGGCCTGGGCAACAGTGGGGAAAGGCCATGATCGACAGCACGAGGGACGCAGCTGCCGGGCGAGATAGCGCCGCGTGCACATGCCGCCATCGTGCAGGGATGCCAGAATCGGCGCATGTCGCTGCCTACTGCCTCGGTGTCTCCTGCGCTCACCGCTCTGATCGAGCGGGCGGTGGCGCGCGTCCGTCAATCGCTGCCTGTCGAGCAGGCGTGGCCGGGGGGCGATTTCGATCGGCAGCTTGCCCAGGTCGCGCTCGTCAGCGATTTCGCGCTCGATACATTGGCGCGGCAACCGGCATTGCTGCAGCACCTGGCGCAGCCCGACCCACCACCGTTGCCAGTGCCGCAGCTGGATCCAGCGCAGCCGCAGCTGTGGCCTGCCCAACTGCGGCGCTACCGCAGCGCCGAATCCACGCGCCTGGTGTGGCGCGATGTGCTGGGCCTGGACAGCGTGGATGCCACGCTGGCCGGCGCGACCCGGCTGGCCGAAAACTGCCTGCAATGCGGCCTGCGGGCGTTGCAGCAGCAATTCGACGCCCGCCATGGCCAGGTCATTGCCGCGGACGGCAGCGTGCAGCGGCTGGTGGTGTTCGGGCTGGGCAAGCTGGGCGGTGGCGAGCTGAATTTTTCCTCGGACGTGGACCTGGTGTACGCCTATCCGCAGGGCGGCCAATCCGATGGCGCGCGCCCATTGGCGGCAGAAGAATACTTCGCGCGGTTGGGTCAGCAGCTGGCCAAGTTGCTCGACGAAACCACGGCCGATGGTTTCAGCCATCGGGTGGATCTGCGCCTGCGTCCGTTCGGCACTGCCGGCCGCGTGGCGTTGTCGTTTACCGGCATGGACCAGTATTTCCAGCGCGAAGGCCGCGATTGGGAGCGCTACGCCTGGCTCAAGGCGCGCGCGGTAGCCGGCGATATCGATGCCGGCGAAGCCTGGCTGGAAACGCTGCGGCCGTTCGTCTACCGGCGCTATCTGGATTTCACCGCGCTGGATGGCCTGCGCGAGATGAAGGCGGTCATCACCGCCGAGGTGGCACGGCACGACCGGCTGGACGACATCAAGCGCGGGCCCGGGGGCATCCGCGAGATCGAGTTCCTCGCCCAATCGCTGCAGCTGATCCGCGCCGGCCGCGAGCCGGCCCTGCGCGAGCGGCGCTTGTTGCCCGCGCTGCAGGCGCTGGTCGCCGCCGGCCAGGTCGAGGCCGACAACGGCGCCGCGCTCACCGCGGCCTACCGCTTCTTGCGCCGGCTGGAAAACCGCCTGCAGATGCTGCGCGATGCACAGACCCACGCCTTGCCGCAGGCGGAGATGGATCGCGAACGCATCGCGCTGGGCCTGGGGTATGCCGACTGGCCCGCCCTGCTGGACGCGCTGGCCCCGCACCGCCGGCGTGTGGCCGCCGAATTTGCCGAGTTGCTGGCGCCACGCGTGCGGGCCACCGCGCCGGACGCGCTGGCCGACTACTGGCGCGCGCTGCCCGATGGCGATGCAACGCCGCTGCTGGGCATTGGTCTGCACGACCCGGGTACCGCGCATCAGGTGCTGGGCGATTTTGCGCAGTCGGCCGGTGTGCACGCGCTGTCGGACACGGCGCGGGCGCGGCTAGATCGCGTGGTGCCGGCACTGCTGCTCGCCGCCACGCGGGCCAGCCAACCCGATGCCGCCGTGCGCCGCATGCTGGGCCTGTTGCAGGCCACCTTGCGCCGCACCAGCTATCTGGCCTTGCTGGACGAGCAGCCCAGCGCGCTGGCCCGCCTGGTCGATGTGCTCTCGCGCAGTGCCTTGCTCGCCGAGCGGCTGGCGGCGCACCCGTTGTTGCTGGACGAGTTGCTGGATACGCGCATCGGCGGCCCGTTGCCGGATCGCGCGGCGCTGCAGGCTGCCTGCGTGGAGACCTTGCAGATCGCAGACACCGAGGCGGCCTTGCGCGAGCTCAACGAGCGCCGGCTCGCGCTGAGTTTCCGGATCGCCCTGGCCACGCTCGACGGCCGCCAGCACGCGGTGCAGAGCACCCGGCAACTGGCCTGGCTGGCCGAGGCCGTGGTGCAGGTGGTGCTGCACCTGGCACGCAGCGAGCTGGTTGCCGCGCACGGACAGGTGCCGGGCGGCCTGTTCGCCATCATCGGCTACGGCAGCCTGGGCGGGCTGGAGCTGGGGTTCGGGTCGGATCTGGATCTGGTGTTTCTTTACGACCACCCGCGCACGGTGGACAGCTCCGACGGCAAGCGGCCACTGGATGCGGCGCGCTGGTTCGCCCGTCTGGCGCAAAAGGTGATGGCCTTGCTCGGCGCCGAAACCGGTGCCGGCCGCCTCTACGACATCGATGTGCGGCTGCGTCCGGACGGTGGCCAGGGCGCGCTGGTGTCGTCGCTGGCCAGCTACCGTGAGTACCAGCGCGAGCGCGCCTGGACCTGGGAGCATCAGGCGCTGGTGCGTGCGCGCGCGGTCGCCGGCGATGCCACGCTGTGCGAGGCCTTTGCGCAGGTGCGCCACGACACGCTGACCCGCGCACGCGACCCCGCGCTGCTGCACGACGACGTGCGCAAGATGCGCACGCGCATGCGCGCCGAACTCGATCGCAGCGATGCCGGCCGGCTGGATCTCAAGCAAGGTGCCGGCGGCCTGGTGGACCTGGAATTCGTGCTGCAGGCTGGCGTGCTGGGGCAGGCCGCGCAGCATGCGCGGCTGCTGGCATGTTGCGATACGCCTGGCGTGATCGATGCGCTGGTGCAGGCGCAGTGGTTGCCCGTCGAGATGGCGCAGCCGCTGCATGAGGCGCATGCCGCGCTGGTGGAGGCCGGGCTGGCGTGCACGCTGGACCGGCGTCCACGCTTGATCGCACCGACACCGGCCATCCAGCAGGCGCGCAGCGTCATCTTCAACGCAGCGCGTGCGCAGGGGCTGGCATTTCCGGCCGGCAAGGACGCGGCCACGCTCTAGCGGGGCGGCGGGAGCCGGCTGTCCGCAGTCGCCGGTCGTGCATGCCAGGCCGATGCCACCGGTGCGTGCAGGCGAGCAACGGCGCAGGTCAGGCGTTGTACTCGGCGCGTCCGGGTTGCGCATCGGTCTGCCGGAGGCGGGCAGGGGTGTTGTGCTGTTGCCTGGCGCGCTCGGTAGCTACAGCGCACCGCGCTTCAGACAGGGCGGCGTGGTGCGCTCCGCCACAGCAACGCGCGAAACGGCCCGAGCAGAAACACGCCCATGCCCAGCTTTACCGCCAGATCGCCGGCCGCCCAGCTCACCCACGGCAGCGCCGCACCGGCGAAGGCGATGCTCCAGAAGATCGCCGTATCCAGCGTGGCGCTGCAGGTGGTGGCCACGATCGGTGCGCGCCACCAGCTGCCATTGCGCAGGCGGTCGAACACGGTGATGTCGAGCAGCTGGGCGGCGATGAAGGCGGTGCACGAGGCCGCCGCAATGCGCGGCGTCGCCAGCCACACCGACAGCACCACCGCCAATGCAAAGCCGCACCACGCCACCGTGCGTGCCGCACGCGGCCCGAAGCGACGGTTGATCAGGTTGCTGACCAGAAACGCCAATGGATACGAAAACGCGCCCCAGGTCAGCCAATCGTTGATCGGGTACTGCACCAGGACGTTGGACAACAGCACCACCGCACCCATTGCCAGCACCGCCCAGGTCAAGGCACGGGCGGTGAGCGGGGCGAAGACGGGTGGCGAGGCAAGACGCATGGCGACACGGTGTTGATGGGGTGCGCAATTATCGCTTCGACGGCAGGGCTGGACCAGCGCAATTCATGGGTTTGTGCATCGGTTTGCCACAATAGACAACCAAACCGACGCGGCCACAGTGGCGAACGCCGTGCCGCTAGTTTCCAGCATTACACCGCGCAGCGATGCGCTCGCCGGCCATGGCCTCGGTACGCGACGATCCGCATCCCGGATTGCGCGAGCGCCTGCCGGCGGGCCATGCCTGTATCGCCGGCGGCGACCGACCAGACGCGTGCGCACATCGCGGTCGCAATCGAAAGGTGCGTGGGCCTGCCTTCGTGGCGGCGCATACGCTCGACGGCAGTGTCGGCACGCGATATGCACAGGGGGCACGCCTGCACCACGCTATCGGCGCGTCATCGGGTACGTGTGCACATGACGCCTGACCGACCGCATCGCGAGCACGGGGTGATCGCAAAGCGCGCGGCAGGCCTCGACGTAGGAAATGGGTGGCGTGAGCGGGCGCATGTGCGCGCACTGGGCGCTTGCAGGTGCTTGATGCAACGGCGCGCAGCTTGAGACATCCACGCGCGGTGAGCTGGCATGCCGCGGCACCTGCAGCCGCAGACACGCGCACCTCGCTGGTGGCGACACAATCTCGCCCGCTGGCAGTTCAGCCATAGACATCGCACGTATCGTCCCGGCTCCTGGCCCCGTCGTCTGATGGATGGCGGCCCTTGCACGCCCCGCGACCTGCCGATGCCGATGGAGATAGCCGCCGAATGCGCAGTGTCGCGATGATGCACTGGCAGCTTTGGCCTCGCTGCCGCCTGCGGCAGCGGCCAGGCGTGCGTATTGCGGCCGCCGCGGCCATCGATCGCAGCCGGCACCTGCTTCCTGTTTTCGTGTCGACATGTTCGCGCCGTTGGTCCGCGAGCGCTGGTGCACGCCCCTGCGGTGCCGTTTGGCCTCGCTCACTGTTTTGCCCCCGGAGAGATCCATGCTTACTCGCACCCGCTGTCGGCCGCTGCTGGCTGCCGTGTTGTCCGCTTCGCTGTTCGCCTTCGGCAGCGCCAGCGCTGCCACAACTGTCCCCGATGCTGGGCTTGACGCCATGACGGCCAGCTTGCGCGCAGCCCCCATGTCCTTCGACGTGCATCTGCCATCACGCGACCAGGCGGCGCTGAATGCGCTGCTGGCCGACATCCAGGACCCGCTGTCGCCGCGCTACCACAAGTGGCTGTCGGCGGCCGAATTCCAGCGGCGTTTTGGTCCGGCGCCTGCACAGCTCGCGCAGGTGCGCGCCGCCCTGCAGGCCGCACACATGACCGTGGTGCAGCAGGGGCCAACCCTGCATGTCAGCGCGAATGCAGACAGCGTGGAGCGGCTGTTTGCCGCGCCGTTGGTCGCCGATCTGAAGGCCGGCCAGCAGGTGCGCCTGGCGGCCGCCGCTCCCCTGCAGCTGCCGGCTGCGCTGCGTGCCAACGGTGTCACCGTCACCGGCCTGAGCCGCGGGCTGCCGGTGGCGCACATGGACTCGCGCATGTTGCCCGCCGACCCCGGCAACCGCTCCGGTGATGGCACCACCAGCTATTGGTACAACGACCTCAAGCAGGCCTACGGCTATCCGTCCTACCAGACGATGATTGGTGCGCCGGGGAAGCAGCAGCGGCTCGACGGTAGCGGCAGCACGATCGCCGTGTTGATCGGCAGCGACGTGCTGGACACGGACATCGCCGCGATGTTCGACCACGAACGCTTCAGCCGGTATGCCGGCAACCATGCCAATCCGACGCTGTATGCGCGCCGCTATGTGGCCGGTGCCAAGCCCGGGGTGCAGGATGGCAATCGCGCTGCGGCGCGCGAGGCAACGCTCAATGTGGACATGGCGCTTGGCGGCGCGCCGGGCGCGCACGTGCTGCTGTACGTGACTCCCGATCTCTCCATCGATTCCATCCTGGCCGGCTACCGACAGATCGTGCAGGACAATGAGGCGGACGTGGTCAGCTCCTCGTTCGGGTTCTGCGAACAGGTTTTCACCGCGGCCTATAACGGCAAGGACGCCACCTCCATCCTTGGCCTGTTCGATTCGGTCTTCAAGCAGGGCAACGCACAGGGCATCAGCTTCGTGGCCTCCAGCGGCGACAATGCCGGCCTGGATTGCCCGGACACGCAATACCTGGTGGAGGGCAAGAACGGCCGATACGTCCCCAGCGTGCATTGGCCTGCCGCCGATGCGTATGTGACCGCGGTCGGTGGTGGCAACCTGCTCACTGCCTACAAGAAGGGCAGCCTGGATGCGAGCTACCTCAGCGAAAGCGCGTTTGCCGACCCGTTGCAGGCCGAGGACCCGTATGGCGTGGGCGCGCTGCTCAGCGGTGGCTACTGGGGTGCCGGTGGCGGCGTCAGCACGCTGTTCCAGCGTCCGGCGTATCAGCTGCGCGCGTTGGGCGGCACGCGTACCTCGATGCGCGCATTGCCCGATGTCGGCATGCTGGTCGGTGGTTGCCCGGGAATCGCCGTGCATCCCTGTCAGCAGGGCACCAGCTCGGTGTCCATCTACGTGGGCGGTGCCATCACCAAGTTGATCGGCACCAGCGTGGCGGCGCCGGAGTTCGCCAGTGTGGCCGCGTTGCTGGTGCAGAAGCAGGGCCGGCAGGGCAATCTCAACGATTACCTGTATCGCCTGGCCGCCAACGGCCCGGAGGCCTACCACCGCGGCATCCCCGGCAATAACGGGGTCGTCAGCAACGACGTGCCGATCGCCGGCAAATACAACTACACCACCGGCTTGGGAACCCCGATCGTGCGGCTGATGATCGGCGCGCTGGACGCGGCGCCGGCAGGCATTCCGCGTTCTCCCAGCAATCCGTAAACGCGGCGCGGTTGGAGGCGTCGCGTCGTGGCAACGCCGCCGATGCTCCCTGTCATGCAGATCATCCTTGTGCCGTCTACCCGCCGCCGGGCCTTGGGTCATGGCAGGAGGCGTGCGCGCACCTGCAGGGCGATGCGCTCGGTTTCGCGCACTGGAGTGATATCGACAGCGGGCGCGAGAACTTCATCGGCTGCCTGCAAGCGCTGGCGTTGCCGCAAGGCCTGCAGGTAGCTGCCTACGCGCCCGCTCGCGCGCTCGCCGAATGCGGCGGCCACCGGCGCGCGTGTGGCACAGGCTTCGGAGAGCAGGTTGACCGAGTCGGCGGTGGCGATCAGCGCATCGGCCCAGCCCAGCAGGCCAGCATACGGGTTGGGCCCGTCGCGCGCGTCGCACCACAGCAGGTGCGGCAGGCCGGCGCAGGCCGCACGCAGCGGGGCGATGGCCGCGGGCGGGGTACGCCGGGAAACGGTGACCAGCAGGCTGCCGCCGGCCGCATGCAGCTGGTCGCGCAGCGGCGCGCACAGCGCCGCCAGGTCCTGTACGGTCCAGGGCACCTGGGCGGTCGGGCCGCCGATCAGCAGCGCCAGACGCGGGCCGGGCAGGGCGCCCAGCTCCGGGAAGGTGGCCCGCCCGGCGGCCAGCCAGGCATCGTCCACCGGGTGCAGGCTGCCCAGCAGGGTCAGCACGTTGGCGCCGCGCAACCCATCGTGCTCGGGCACGATCAGCAGGTCCCAGTGGCGCGGGTCCAGGCGCGGGTCCAGGATCTGCACGCTGCGGCTGCCGCGTGCACGCAGCAACCGCGTGGCCAGCGCGGCCTGGCGCCCGCAGCCGATCGCCAGGGCCGGTGGGTGCTGCAGCTGCTGCGCAAATGCAGCGCCGAAGGCGGCCCGTGCACCGGGTAACCGGCGCGGCGCCGCCCAGCGCCAGGGCGCCTGTGCGTGCAGATGCATCGGCTGGAAGGCGCCAGGCTGCAGTGCCCGCGCCAGCGCTTCGGCCTGGCGCGCGTTGCCGGCGCGGCCGTCGCTCAGCGCCCAGGTCAGCCTCATCGTTTCAGATCCGACATAGATTTGTTTCAGATTGAACGCGTGTGACGGCAATCGCACCACTCTACACTGCGGGTCTTCACACTGACGCCGATGCCGCCCGGCCTGGCGCCTTTCCCCTCTTCTGGAGTGCTCATGTCCGACTCGCTCAACGCCGCCGCACTGGACCAGCTGTTCCGTACCGCCCGCACGCAAAACGCGTTTGCCGACACGCCGGTCAGCCAGGACGTGCTGCGCGAGCTCTATGAGCTGGTGAAGTGGGGCCCGACTGCCGCCAACAGCTCGCCGGCGCGGTTCGTGTTCGTGACCAGCGCCGAAGGCAAGGCCAAGCTCAAGCCGGCCCTGTCCGAGGGCAACGCGGCCAAGACCCTGGCCGCACCGGTGACGGTGATCGTGGCGCACGATGAGGATTTCCACGAGAAGCTGCCGTACCTGTTTCCGCATGCCGATGCCAAGAGCTGGTTCGACGGCCCGCGTGAGGGCCGCGCCGAGTCCGCATTCCGCAACAGCTCGCTGCAGGGTGCGTATCTGATCCTGGCCGCGCGCGCGCTGGGGCTGGATGCCGGCCCGATGTCCGGCTTCGACAATGCCAAGGTCGATGCGGCGTTCTTTGCCGGCACGCCGATCAAGTCCAATTTCCTGGTCAATCTCGGCTACGGCGATCCGGCCGGGCTGTTCCCGCGTTTGCCGCGTCTGAGCTTCGACGAAGCCGCGCGCTTCGAGTGAGCGTGGCAGCGCGCAGTGCGGCCTGTGATGCAACATCGGCGCTGCACGCGGGGTGCGGGTGATCGCACCCACGGGGTGTGTGCTTTTGAAGCGTGAGTGCTGCGTTGTTTTGCCTGCGTGTGGAATGTTGTGATCAGCACGTGCGCTCGTGTCCGCGTGAGCGCAGTCGGTGCCCGCAGGCGGTCAGGTCGTGCGGTCAGCTCGCTACCGAGCCTGCCGCGCATCCGCGCTGATCACCGCATGCAAGAAGTGTGTGTCGCCCAGTTTCCTGCAGTCCTCGTCCGTCTGCGTTTTGCCCCATCCGCGTTGTTCCAACGCGTCTCTCATCACATGGAGTTCCAATGAAGATCACCCACAAGCTGTTGCTGCCGCTCGCCCTCACCGTGGCCATCGCCGCCTGCTCCAAGCCGGCCGACAACACCGCCGCACCGGCGGCCGATGCCCCGGCCGCGACCACTGCACCGGCGGATGCCGCTGCTGCCCCGGCCCCGGCCGCCGACGCGGCCGCTTCGACCGCTCCGGCCGTGCAGGTTGCCTCCGGCACCTACACCCTGGACCCGAGCCACACCGACGTGATTGCGCAGTGGAGCCACTTCGGCTTCTCCAACCCGAGCGCGCATTTCGGCAATGTCGACGGCACCCTGGTGTACGACGCAGCCGACGTGACAAAGTCCACCGTGCAGGTCACCCTGCCGCTGTCGGGCTTGAACAGCTTCACCGCCAAGTTCGACGAGCACCTGAAGAGCGGTGACTTCTTCGACGCGGCCAAGTTCCCGACCGCCACCTTCAAGAGCACCAAGGTCGAAGCGGCCGGCACCAACAAGCTGACCGTTACTGGCGATCTGACCATCAAGGACCAGACCAAGCCGGTCGTGCTGGACGTCACCCTCAACGGTGCCGGCGAGCACCCGATGAAGAAGGTGCCGGCAGCTGGTTTCGATGCCACCACCACCATCAAGCGCAGCGACTTCGGCGTGGGCCAGTACGCCCCGAACGTCAGCGACGAAGTAAAGATCCGCATCACCACCGAAGCGCTGCAGGCCAAGGCCGGCGACGCCGCTGCCGCGAAGTAAGAGCAGCTAGCAAAACTGCTGCGCGGCCGCCAGGCGGGCGCGGTCGGTGCTCGGAATCCTCATGTACCACTCGTACACTGCGGTTCCTCCGCGCCGCCCGCACCCACCTGACGACCGCTCGCTACGTGTTGTTAGCCGCTCCAAGACCCGCGCAGATCGCGGTATCGGTGCGCGCAGCCGCCCGATGCCGCAACCCAAAAGCCCGCCAATCGGCGGGCTTTTGCTTGTGTGCGCAAACGCGTTGCCACTCCGGGCGCGCTTGCGTAGGAGCGGACCTGGCCGCGACCGCGTTACCGACGCACTCTCCGACAACGCGCGACCATCTCGGGCAAGCCCGTCGCGCCCGGGTGCGCTCCTACGCGAGGATGCTGCGCCATCCGTGACAGCGAGCACGCCAGCCCTATGTAGGAGCGGACCTGGCCGCGACCGCGTTACCGACGAACCCGGCACAAGGCACGCAATCTCGATAAAACTCCCTCCCGCGCCAGCGCGTCCCAACAAGAAGCGCGTGTCACATCATCCCTCTGCGGAATGTGCCTTCCAGTAGCCCTTCGCGCGAATCCATTCCTTGTCCACGCCCAGGTGTTCTTCGATGAACTTGCGCATTGCACGGGCGCGCATGGACTCGGTGCCGATCCAGTAGAACGTGTCGCCGTCGTGCGGCTCGTAGTCGCGCAGGCTATCTTCCAGCAAGGTGCTGCTGGCTGCATCGAAGCCGTTGCGCTCCAGCCAGTACACATCGACATCGGCCGCACTCAGCAACGCCTGCCGCTCGGCGGCATCGGCCACTTCGATGAACACCTCTGCCTGCAGGTCGGCCGGCATCGCCTCCAGCCAGCGGCCGATTGCCGGCAATGCGGTTTCATCGCCGATCAATACGTAACGATCGAAGTCGTCGGCCACCAGGAACGAGCCGCGTGGGCCGCCAATGCGCAGTTCGTCGCCTGGCTGCGCCTGGGCGGCCCAACCGGAGGCCACCCCGTCACCGTGCAACACGAAATCGATGCTGAGCTCGCCGGTTTGCGGGTCGAACAGGCGCGGCGTGTAGTCGCGGCCGGGCGAGGGCAGGGCGCCGTCGGCGTAACGCGGTCCTTCCGGTGTCATGGTCGGTAGCACGAACGCGCCGTCGGCATTGGGGAAAAACAGTTTGACGTGATCGTCCGGTGCGTCGCTCTGGAAGCCGGCAAGCTCGCTGCCACCAAAGAAAATGCGGCGCATCTGTGGCGTGATCGACTCGCAGCGCACCACCTGTACGGAGCGCAGGCGCGGGTCGCGACGGATTTGGGTGCTGGTATGCGGTGCCATGGGGTGCAGTTCCTGGAGGTACTTTGCAGTTGCGTGGTGGTGGAGGTGGGAGGTCAGGAGCAAAACTGACGAGCTAACAAACAGGTAAGTAGCCACTGACGGACAGCGGCTGTTGGCGATTCCTTCTCCCACCGGGACACTGTCCGCCTTTATGGGGGAGAAGGTGCCCCGGAGGGGCGGATGAGGGTACGAGCGAAGCCCTGCGCAGTTGCAATAACGCGTGGCTTCGTCCGTACCCTCACCCCAACCCCTCTCCCGAAGGGAGAGGGGCTTCAAGCCGCCGCGAAGAGACACGATCGCCGTGGCAATTTGCAGAGTGATGAAACTCGCAAACGGCGCATCCACCGCCACTCCTGCACGCCACTCGCATCAGTAATGCAACCTGTCGTAGTGACGCAGCCGCAATGACAGGTTTGTAGTCGCCAAGCACACCCGCTCAGCCGTCATCGCGCTCCATGCCGTCGGCGGCGGCGTTGAGTAACGCCGCAATGCGGGCAGTTTCTGCGTCGCTCCACTGCCCGTGCCGTGCAAACAGGCCGTGCTTGATGCGGTGAATCGCATCGCGAATCGGCGCCGGCGTCTGCGCCTTGATCAATTCGCGTGCGCGCCGATGCGTGCGTGCCAGCGCTGCGTCGAGTGCATCGCGTTGCTGCGCGACATGCGCGCGGCCGGCATCGGTGACCTGATAGCGCTTGCGGCCGTCATCCAGCGAGGTCTGCACCCAGCCATCGGTTTCCAGCTGCGCCAGCGCGGGATAGATCGCGCCGGCACTTGGGGTGTACAGCCCTTTGAACAGCGCGGCGATCTGCCGCATCAACTCGTAGCCATGGCGCGGGCGCTCGTCGATCAGCGCCAGCAACAGCAGGCGCAGATCGCCGTGCTCCAGCGGCCGCGCCCGCCCGCTCGCCGCGCGGCCACGTGCGGCGAGCGGAGACGGATCGAGATCTGGAGGGCTGGACTGGCGCAAGCGCGGTCTCATTCGATATATCGAAGCATGCCGAAACGATATATCGAAGCTTGCCTGCCGGCAAGTGCTTCGCCGTCGCGTCGATGACCGGCCATCGGCCGCAAGCACAGATGCTGCAACGCGGCTGGACAGTGGCTGTCTCCATAATTACGATGTAATTACTTCGGCATGACGGGCTCGGCCCGGTGAGGCAGCAGCATGAGTCGACAGTGGGACACCCAGGCCGAGAGCCGGCGTCAGCGCCTGCAGCGCGCCGCTGCACTGGCGCCTCAGGGGCGCGTGGTGGCCGCCAACGATGTGGTGGCGTTGCTGGAGGCGGTCATCGAGCCCGGCGACCGCGTATGCCTGGAAGGCAACAACCAGAAGCAGGCCGATTTCCTGGCGCGCTGCCTGACCGAGGTAGACCCTGCGCGTGTGCACGACCTGCACATGGTGCAGTCGGTGCTCTCGCTGGCGGCACACCTGGATGTCTTCGAGCGTGGCATCGCCAAGCGCCTGGATTTTTCGTTTTCCGGCCCGCAGGCCGCGCGCCTGGCCGGGCTGGTCAGCGAAGGCCGCATCGAGATCGGCGCCATCCACACCTATCTGGAATTGTTCGGCCGCTATTTCATCGACCTGACGCCGCGTATCGCACTGGTCACCGCGCAGGCCGCCGACCGCCACGGCAATCTCTACACCGGGCCCAATACCGAAGACACGCCGGTGATCGTGGAAGCCACTGCGTTCAAGGGCGGCATCGTCATTGCGCAGGTCAACGAGATTCTCGACACCTTGCCGCGCGTGGACATCCCGGCCGATTGGGTGGACTTCGTCACCCAGGCTCCCAAGCCCAATTACATCGAGCCGCTGTTCACCCGCGACCCGGCGCAGATCTCCGAGATCCAGGTGTTGATGGCGATGATGGCCATCAAGGGCATCTACGCCGAATACGGCGTGGACCGGCTCAATCACGGCATCGGTTTCGATACTGCCGCCATCGAGTTGCTGCTGCCCACCTACGCCGAATCGCTGGGGCTGAAGGGCAAGATCTGCCGGCATTGGGCGCTCAATCCGCACCCGGCGTTGATCCCGGCGATCGAATCGGGCTTCGTGCACTCGGTGCATTCGTTCGGTTCCGAACTGGGCATGGAAAACTATATCGCCGCACGCCCGGATGTGTTTTTTACCGGTGCCGACGGCAGCATGCGCTCCAACCGCGCGTTGTCGCAGACCGCAGGCATGTACGCCTGCGACATGTTCATCGGCTCCACCTTGCAGATCGATCTGCAGGGCAACAGCTCCACCGCTACGCGCGATCGCATTGCCGGCTTCGGCGGTGCGCCCAACATGGGCTCGGATGCGCGCGGCCGCCGGCATGCCAGCGCTGCCTGGCTCAAGGCCGGGCGCGAAGCGGCAAAACCGGGTGAGATGCCGCGCGGGCGCAAGCTGGTGGTGCAGATGGTGGAAACCTTCCGCGAGCACATGGCGCCGGCCTTTGTCGACAGGCTCGATGCGTGGGAACTGGCCGAGCGCGCCAACATGCCGCTGCCGCCGGTGATGATCTACGGCGATGACGTCAGCCATGTGTTGACCGAAGAAGGCATCGCCAATCTGTTGTTATGCCGCACGCCGGAAGAACGCGAGCAGGCGATCCGGGGTGTGTCCGGCTACACCGCCGTGGGCCTGGGGCGCGACAAGCGCATGGTGGAAAACCTGCGCGATCGCGGCGTCATCAAGCGGCCGGAAGACCTGGGCATTCGTCCGCGCGATGCCACGCGCGACCTGCTCGCCGCGCGCACGGTCAAGGACCTGGTGCGCTGGTCCGGTGGGTTGTACGACCCGCCGAAACGTTTTCGCAATTGGTAAGGGCTCAGCATGGAAACCCTGCGATATCGCTTTGACGGCCAGCACGGTGCACGTGTTGGCGTGGATCACGCACTGGTCGGCGTGGTCGCCTCCGGCAACCTGGAAGTGCTGGTCGAGCGCGTGCCGCTCGACGGCGCGATGGAGATCGAGATTCTCACCGCCGCACGCGGCTTCGGCGCGATCTGGCAGGCGGTGCTGGACGATTTCGCCGCGCGCCATCCACTGCGTGATGTGCGCATCAGCATCAACGATGTGGGCGCCACGCCCGCAGTGGTGAGCCTGCGCCTGGAACAGGCCATCGACGTGCTGCAAGGAGCCGACGCATGAGCCACCCCATCCACCTCACCGCAGGAGCGCACCCGGGCGCGACGGGCATTGCCGGTAATGCCGCAATCACGCCCAGGTGCGCTCCTACGCACGTTGTCGCCAGCGCCAGCGTCACCGCGGCCGAGCGCAGCCACAACGAACCCGCACACCCAGGCCATCTCGTAGGAGCGCACCCGGGCGCGACGGGCGTTCCCGGTAATGCCGCGATCGCGCCCAGGTGCGCTTCTACGCACGTTGTCGCCAGCGCCAGCGTCACCGCGGCCGAGCGCAGCCACAACGAGCCCGCACACCCAGTCCATCCCGTAGGAGCGTACCCGGGCGCGACGAGCATTGCCGGTTACGCCCCGGTCGCGCCCAGATGCGCTCCTACGCATGTCGTCGGGAGACGCGTATGAGCACCACCATTCCCATCGCCGAACGCAGCTACTACGAAGCCGATGCGCGCGAGCGGATCGACGGGTTGCTGGATGCCGGCAGCTTCCGCGAATTGGTCGGTCCACGTCGCCGCTTGATCAGCCCGCATCTGGCCCAGCTCGACACGCCCGGCGCCTTCGACGACGGCATCGTCGTCGGCGAAGGCACGCTGCGTGACCGCACCGTACTGGTCGCCGCACAACAGGGCGCCTTCATGGGCGGCGGCGTCGGCGAGGTGCACGGTGCCAAGCTCACCGGCCTGCTCGAACGCGCTGCAGCCACGCAACCGGCTGCGGTATTGCTGCTGCTCGACACCGGCGGCGTGCGCTTGCATGAAGCCAACGCCGGCCTGATCGCCATTTCCGAAATCATGCGGGCCACCTTGAACGCGCGCGCGGCCGGCGTGCCGGTGCTGGCCTTGATCGGCAGCGGCAACGGCGCCTTCGGCGGCATGGGCATCGTGGCGCGCTGCTGCAGCGCGGTGATCATGTCCGAAGAGGGCCGGCTGTCGTTGTCCGGCCCGGATGTGATCGAAACCGTGCGCGGGGTGGAAGAGTTCGACGCGCGCGACCGTGCCCTGGTGTGGCGCGTGACCGGTGGCAAGCACCGTTACCTGCTGGGCGACGCGCAGACCCTGGTGGCCGACCGCATCGCGGCGTTTGCCGATGCGGCGCTCACCACACTCGACACACTCGCAGAATCCGACGACGGCGATGCCGCCTTGCAGGCCCTGGAGCACGCGCATCAACAGCTGGCCGCGCGCATCGATAGCTACGGCGACTGCCGCGATGGCCTGGAGATCTGGCAGCGCCAGGGTATCGTCGACGCGCAGCGCCTGCCGCTGCTGGACACCGACGCCTTCCTTGCCGCCACCGCCGACCGGAGCACGCCATGGAACTGAGCCAACTGCTGGACCAGCTGTTCCCGCTCGGCCACACCATCGCCCGCAACGCCGACGTGCTCACCGGCAGCGCCACCACCGCGACCGGCGAGGTCACCGTGATCGGCACCGCCAACAAGCTGGAAGTCGGCGTGGACCATGCGCTGGCATTGGCGGCCAGCGTACTTGCCAGCACGCGCGCGCATCCGCAGCGCCCCATCGTGATGCTGGCCGACACGGCCGGGCAACGGCTCGCACGCCGCGACGAACTGCTCGGCATCAATGGCTATTTTGCACATCTTGCACGCGCGCTGGATCTGGCGCGCAGGCGCGGCGCGCGGCTGCTGACCCTGGTCTATGGCGAAGCGGTCAGCGGCGGGTTTCTGTCGTTCGGGTTGATGGCCGACCACATCCACGCGCTGCCGGACGCGCAGGTGCGGGTGATGGATCTACGTGCGATGGCGCGTGTGACCAAGCAATCGGTAGACACCTTGCAGGCGCTGAGCAAGAGCTCGCCAGTATTCGCGCCGGGCGTTGAAAACTACGTGCGCATGGGTGCGGTGGAATCGCTGTGGGACGGCGATCTGGCAAAAGCATTACTCGATGCATTGGCCGCGCCCACCGATGGCGACCAGCGCCGCGCACTCGGCGCGCAGCGCGGCGGGCGCACCCTGGCGCGCGATGTCGCCGCTGCCGTGGCCGCAGGCGAGGTCTGAGCATGCTCGGCCGCCACGCACTGGTGTGGTTGCGTCCCGGCGCGCGCTGGCAAGCGCTGACGCCGGGTGCGCAGCCACGGCTGCAGCAGTGGTTTGCTGAGGGCCTGCCAGCGGTGGTGGCGCGTGGGGATGGCAGCCAGGCACCCGGTCGCATACGGCTCGGCGTGCCGTTGCCGCCGGACGAGGGTAAACAGCGCCTGGCATTAATCGCCGGGCTGGACGACATCGCACGCAGCACCGCCCCGATGGCGCTGGATGCCGTGATCGCTACCGCCCCCATGTCGGTGCAGCCTGCACTGCGGGCCTTGCTGACGCAGGCCAATGTCAGCGGCCTGCAGCCGCGCGTGTTCGGCAGCGTTGCCTGGCAGGCCCTCACCGGGCTTGCGTATGTGCATGCGCAATCGGATCTGGATCTGCTGTGGTCCGTCGCCACACCCGAACAGGCGCACAGGGTGGTGACGTTGCTGCAGCGCTGGGAACGGGACCACGGGCTGCGCGCAGACGGCGAGCTGCTGCTGCCCGACGACACCGCGGTGAACTGGCGCGAATACGCCGGCAGCGCACAGCAGGTCTTGGTGAAATCCAGCGACGGCTGCCGCTTGCTGCCGCGCAGCGCGCTGTTTCCGGTGGGGTGCGCGGCATGAGGACGCTGGTCGAACGCACCACCGATGCCAGGCCCTCGGCGACGCAGTGCAATGCGGCCGGGCGGCAGCCACCCGCACCACCGTCAACAGACAGCCGTGTTGCACCACACCTGGCTTGTGCGGCTCGCCCGTCGACAGGCCTGGCACGTGCGGGGCACCCGTTGGCACCGGTACCGGCACCTGCAGCACCGCAGGACTCGCCGTCGCAGCCAGGCCCGGGCCTGGCTCCCGCAGACGGCGGCAGGGGCCTCATGCGTACTGCGGCTGTGCGTGGCGATCTGCAATACAACGCAGTGCTGCAAGGCACATCGCATGCGGTTGCCGGCACCGACAGCGCACTGGCGCATCGGCTGGGCCGGCTCGCGGTCGCCGCCTTGCATGCAGAACTGAGCTGCGCACCCAAGCCCGGCCTGGTCACGCCGTTCGACTGCGGTAGCCATACCGATATGGACGCGTCGACGTTTCTGCGCAGCCTGTTCGCCTTGCGCAGCTACTTCGTCGCGATTGCACAGGCCGGTATCGACAACGCGCCGTTCGAGCAATTGCGCCAGCTCGGCATCGCGGCCGAAGCGGCGATGCTGCGTGCCACCGGCGGCATCAACACCCATCGCGGCGCGATCTTCAGCCTGGGCCTGCTCACGGCGCAGGCCGCGCGCTTGCGTGTCGCACACGGGAGCCGCCCCGTCGGCGAAGCCGTCTGCACCGCGGTGCAGGTCTGGCGCGACCCCTTGCGCACCGCACCGCTGGATCACCACAGCAATGGCCAGCGCGTGCGTGCAGCGTTGCAGATCGGTGGTGTGCGCGAGCAGGCCGCAGCCGGTTATCCATTGCTGCGCGAGATCGCATTGCCGTCGCTGCGCAGCGCACTGCGCAGCGGCGCCACGCGCGAGGCCGCATTGGCGCAGACCTTGATGCACTTGATTGCCGAGGTCGACGATCTCAACCTGTTGCATCGCGGCGGGCAGGCTGGGCTGGCCTACGCAAGGGCGCAAGCACGTGCATTTCTCGCCGCGGGTGGTGTCGCACAAGCGCAGTGGCGCGATCGCTTGAACGCCATCGGCAGGCAATTCGTCGCGCGTCGTCTGAGCCCGGGTGGCAGCGCCGATCTGCTGGCCTGCGCCTGGTTCCTGCACTGTCAGGAGACCGCATGAGCACGCAGCAGCCACCGGCAGCGGCGAAGACGCTGTACGTGCACACGAGCGGCAATGGCGCCCATCCCACTGCCCCAGGAAACGGCGTCCTGCTCCGGCGCGCGGAAGAACAGGCCCTCAGCGCGGATGCGGGCCATGCGCGCATGGCGCACGGCGTGACCTGCACGCAGGCCACGCCATGAGCCTGGCCGTGCTCTGTCCCGGCCAGGGCGGTCAGCACGCCGCGATGTTTGCGCGTGTCGCCGATGCGCCTGCCGCGGCCGACGTACTCGCTGCAGCGGGTCAGGTGCTTGGCGCCGCGCCGCACATCCTTGCCGCAGACCCGGGCCGCTATGCCAACGCCATTGCGCAGCCGCTGGTGTGCGCGGGCACCCTGGCGCAGTGGCAGGTGTTGCGCCAGCAGCTCCCCGTGCCGTTGCTGGTGCTCGGCTACAGCGTGGGCGAGCTGGCGGCGCATGCAGTGGCCGGCAGCGTCGACATCGACACCTGCCTGCAGCTTGCAGCCACCCGCGCCCGCCTGATGGATGCCGCCAGCCCCGACAACGCCGGGCTGATGGCCGTCATCGGCCTGCCACTGCCCACGCTCACTGCCCTGTGCACCGCGCACGGCGCAGCGCTGGCCATCGTCAATGGCGATGACCATGCGGTGCTTGGCGGTCCACGTCTTGCGCTGCAGGCGCTGGGCGACGCAGCGCAGGCGCGTGGCGCACGCGTCACGCTGCTGCCGGTGAGCGTGCCGGCGCACACCCCGTGGCTGCGTAGCGCCGCCGCTGCATTCGCCATCGCATTGAACACCGCCCGCATCGGTGCCCCGAAGGTGCGCGTGCTCGCCGGCATCGATGCACGTGCGGTCGGCACCAAGGCGCAGGTTGTCGACAGCCTGGCCGCGCAGATCGCGCAGACCGTGCGCTGGTACGACGTACTGGTGCAGGCCGCCGAGCGCGGCGCGCGCGTCTTTCTCGAACTCGGGCCCGGCAGCGCCTTGGCGCGCATGGCGCGTGAGATCTTGCCGGCGTGCGAGGCGCGCTCGGTGGACGACTTCCACAGCACCGACGGTGTTGTGGAGTGGGTCAACGCCGCGTGCGAGCGTGCGGCATGACGATCAGGCAGGTGCTGCACACGGTGTGACCCTGGGGTGGCGGGTGGCCATCCGTGCTGTACGCGTATCAGGTGTCTGGGAGGGCGCATGACCCCGCAAATTGCAACGATTCTTGGCTTGGTGATCATGTTCATCGTCGCCACCGCATTGCCCATCAACATGGGAGCGGTGGCCTTCGCGCTGGCGTTCATCGTTGGCGGCGTGTGGGTGGGGCTGGATGGCAAGGAGGTGCTGGCCGGCTTTCCGGGCGATCTGTTCCTCACCCTGGTCGGCATCACCTATCTGTTCGCCATCGCGCAGAAAAACGGCACCATCGATCTGCTGGTGCACTGGGCGGTACGCGCGGTGCGTGGGCGCATCGTCGCCATTCCGTGGGTGATGTTCGTGATCACCGGCCTGCTCACTGCCTTCGGTGCGCTGGGCCCGGCCGCGGTGGCCATCATCGGCCCGGTGGCGTTGCGCTTTGCCAAGCAGTACCGCATCAATCCGTTGATGATGGGCCTGCTGGTGATCCATGGTGCGCAGGGCGGCGGCTTCTCGCCGATCAGCGTGTATGGCGGCATCACCAACAAGGTGGTGGAAAAGGCCGGGCTGGATGTCACGGAGATGGCGGTGTTCCTCACCAGCCTGGGCTTCAACCTGATGATGGCCATCATCTGCTTCTGCGCCTTCGGCGGGCTCAAGCTGATGCGCCGGCAAGAGGTCTCGCTGGCCGATGCGCAGTACGTGCCGGTCAGCGGCGATCAGGCCTCGCAACGCCGCTTCGCCATCGAAGGGCATGGCGCGCTGGTGGCACCGGGTGGCGGCACCTTGTCCACCGACCCGCTGGCACTGGAAGCGGTCTCCATCACGCGCGACCGCGTCATCACCCTGGTCGGCCTGCTGGGCCTGGGCGTTGCGGCGCTGGTCTACAACCTCAACGTCGGGCTGGTGTCGATCACCGTTGCGGTGGCATTGGCGCTGATCTCGCCCAACGCGCAGAAGGGTGCGGTAGACGGCATCAGCTGGTCCACGGTGCTGTTGATCAGCGGCGTGGTCACCTATGTCGCAGTGCTGGAAAAAGCCGGTGCGGTGGACTACATCGGCACCGGCGTGTCGCACATCGGCATGCCGCTGCTGGGCGCCTTGCTGGTCTGCTATGTGGGCGGCATCGTGTCTGCGTTCGCGTCGTCTGCGGCGGTGCTGGGCGCCACCATCCCGCTGGCGGTGCCGTTCCTGATGCAGGGCCAGTTGGGCGCCGCCGGGGTGATCTGCGCGCTCGCCGTGTCGTCCACCATCGTCGATGTCAGCCCGTTTTCCACCAATGGCGCGCTGGTGGTGGCCTCGGCCGCCAAGGAAGAGCGCGACGGCCTGTTCCGCCGCTTCCTGGTCTACAGCGGGCTGGTGGTGTTGCTGGGGCCGCTGGCAGCGTGGCTGCTGTTCGTGGTGCCGGGCTGGCTGTGAGGGTGGCGGCGTCGGGCAGGTGCAAGGGGCGCCCCGCTAGAATGGGCGCCCCAGACCCGATGCCGACGACCTGCCTGCCATGACCCTCGCCCCTGATTCGCGCGTGTCCAAAAAGCGCGTACCGCTGTACGAGGAAGTGGCCGAGCGCCTGCGCCAGAAGATCTACGACTACGCGCTGCCGCCGGGCGAATGGATCGACGAACCGGCCCTGGCCGAGGAACTGGGCATCAGCCGCACCCCGCTGCGCGAGAGCCTGAAGTTGCTTGCCGCCGAAGGCCTGGTGCAGCTGGATGCCGGCCGCGGCAGCCGGGTCACGCGGCTGACGCTGGAAGACCTCAACCAGCTGTTCCCGGTGATGGCGATGCTGGAAGGGCGCTGCGCGCACGATGCGGTCAAGCGCCTGGATGCGGCCGGCGTGCAACGGCTGGAAGACCTGCATGCGGCAATGGAAGCCGCATCGGCGGCGGGCGATCTGGCCGAGTACTACCGCAACAATTATCTGATCCACGAAACCGTGCAGCAGTATGCCGGCAATCCTTGGTTGATCCGGGTGACGCACGATCTGCACCGCATCTTGAAGATGCACCGCGGGCGGCAATTGCTGACCCCCGGGCGCATGGCGCAATCGCTGGCAGAGCATCGCGAACTGATGGACTGCGTGCGCCGCGGCGATGCGGAAGGTGCGGAGCGCACCATGCACGGGCATCTGCTGAGCCAGGGCCAGGCGCTGGCAGCCTATGTGGCGGCCGGCGGAATGCTGAATGTACCGGCGCCGTTGCCGCGCTCGGGCGGGGTGTAGTCGTCTGCTTGAACGGGGCGGCGTGCTGCGCCCGGTATCACGTGCGGCAGCTGGGTGCCCGCGTAGCTGATCGAGAGCACCACGACCATGCAAGGGACGCGCAAGGAAGCCATGCGCGCGGACGTGATGTCGAAACGGGCGTTCGCTTGGCGAGCGACCAACCGGATGCTTGCGGCGAAAGACGGAACGGCTAGACCGCTGCCCGACACACCACACCGCTGGCACGTCCAGCCCCAGCAGCTGTCGCCACGTCCTTCTCCCACCTGTGGGAGAAGGTGCCCGAAGGGCGGATGAGGGCTGCGCCTGGTGCTAGCGCACGCCCAGCGCAAGCAAGTCTTCCACGCGCTCGATCAGCTGCGTTCCGGCCAATCCGGCAAATACCTCCGGATGCGCGTAGCCCCAGGCTACCGCGGCGAATGGCAGGCCCAGCACCTGGGCCGCTTCCCAATCGGCGACCTGGTCACCCACATAGATCGCCTGTGCTGGGGTGTGTGATGTGGCGCGCAGCACGCGTCGCAGGGCGCGCTGTTTGCCCAGCAGATGCGCGCCGCCTTCGATGAGGGCGAACTTCGTACTCAGCTCTTCGCCCAGTACGCGTTGCACGTTCTCTGCCGAGTTGGACGACACCACCGCCAGCCGCGTCCCCCCGGCGTGCAACGCGCTCACTGTCTGCGCAATGCCTGGAAACAACGCCGCCGGCGGCGCGGCGCGCATAAGGCGGATGAAGTCAGACGCCACCAGTGGAACCTTCCAGGCGGGCAATCCGGACTGCTTGATCAGCGCGCGCGTGCTCAACCTGCGCGCGGCGTCCACTTCATGCGTTTCGGCCGCGCGGAACCCGTGCCGCGCAGCCAGGTCGCGCTGTGTGCTCAGGAAGAAGCCGAACGAATCGGCCAGCGTGCCGTCGAAATCGAAAATGATCAGTGCAGCCATGGCAACGCACGCAGCGGGGCGCCATAGCCTAACCAGACGCGTGCAGCTGGCGCACGCGCACACGTCCCCACGTGTACGCGCACGCGATGCCGATTACGCTTCGGCGAAATGCGGCAAGATCGGCGTATCGCTTTGCGCGCTCTGCTCGATCACCTTGCGCTGCATCGCGGCCAGGTAGGCATCCAGCTCTTCGGTGGAGGCGAATACATCGCTCAACGGCACGGCCTTGACCATGTCGAAGACCTTGCGGATCTGTGGCTGCGGGTTGCTCACCAGCACCTTGCCCTGGCGCGTGGCCAGCGCCTTGCGCGCCTTGAAGATGCAGCGGATGCCGGCGCTGGAAATGTATTCCAGCGCGCTCAGGTCCAGCACCAGGGTGGTGATGCGGGTGCCCAGCAACGGCGACAGCGCCGCGTCCAGGTCCTGATAGGTGTGAGTGTCCAGCCGCCCGGTCAGGATGACGCGTTGACGGGTGTCTTGCGGCGGGTCGATCTGGATGGCGAGCGTGGTCATGACAGGGCCTCGGGGACAGGGGCGTACGGGTGGAGCAGGGTGACGCGCACGATGTTGTATGCACCATCGCGGCGGTAGTCGATGTGATCGGCGAACTGATGCACCAAAAACAACCCCAGCCCGCCGATCTGGCGGTCGTCGAGCTCGCTGGCGACATCGGGCATGTGCGCTGCGCAGGGGTCGAACGCGATGCCGGCATCGTGCATTTCCAGCACCAGCGCCTGTGGGTCCAGCTGCAGTTGCAGGCGCAGCGGCTGCTCGGCGCACTGCCCATGGGTGAGCGCGTTGCAGCCGAGCTCTTCCACGATCAGCCGCACCTGGCCGATGCGTTCGGCGTGCAGGCCTTCGCGCGTCAGCGAGTCTTCCAGCGCGTCGTTGGCGCCGGCCAGCTGGGCCAGCGACGGGGCAATGGCCAGATCGAGCTTCATGGAGCCGTCACCTCTCCGGGAACGCCCCGGCCGGTCTCTGCGACCCGTCCAGCATGCTCCTGGCGCAGCCGGATCGCCAGCAGCGTGATGTCGTCATAAGGGTCGGCCTGGCCAGTGAAACGGGCGATATTGGCCACCACCGCCTTGCACTGCGCGGCAGCGCTGCGGCGCGGGTGCAGCGTGGCCAGCAGCCGCTCCAGCCCGTAGCTGGCGCCGTGTTCGTCCATTGCCTCGGTCACGCCGTCGGTATAGCCCAGCAGGGTCTGGCCGGCGGTCATGCGCCCGTGCAGCACCGGAAACGAAACCTGCGGCTCGATCCCCAACGGGGCGCCGGTCTCCAGCGGCAGGACGCGTGCCTTGCCATCGATATCGATCAGCAAGGGCGGCTCGTGCCCGGCGCTGGCCAGCCAGTAGTCGCCGCTCACCACATTGATCAATCCGCACAACACGGTGGCGAACATGCAGGTGTCGTTGTTCTCGGCCAGCCGCGTGGACGCGGTAATCAGGATCCCGTCCGGACGTGTATAGCGGCGCGCAGCGATCTCCAGCACGCTCACCGCGCGCGCCATGAACAAGGCCGCCGGCACGCCCTTGTCGGACACATCGCCCACCACGAACCACAGCAGCCCCGGTTCGGTCTCGAAGAAATGATAGAAGTCGCCGCCCACCGCCTTGGCCGGCTCCAGCCACGCGCAGGTTTCCAGATGCGAACTGGCGCGGTCGAAGGTGCGCCCGGAGGGCAGCATGGCCTGCTGGATCTCGCGCGCAATCTGCAGCTCGCTGTGCATGCGCTCGCGCGCGGCGGTCATCTCGCCGATCTCGCCGATGTGGTGACGGATCGCATCGCGCGCCGTGTCGAACGCGCGCGCCATCACGCCCACCTCGTCGTCGCGTTCGATATGCCGCAACGGGTACTCGAATTCGCCGCGCCGGAAGTGCTCGGCGGTGTCGGTCAGTTCCTCGATCGGCCGCGTCAACTTGCGCGTGATCCGCCCCATCAACCACCACCAGACGCCCGCGCCCAGCAACGCCGCCATCGCCACCCACGCTACCAGCCAGTTCAGGCCGGACAGCACGTAGCGTTCGGAGGCGGACAGCACGAAGGTCCAGCCACTGCGGCCCACCGCCGCGCTGTGGGTCAGGAACCGCTCGCCATCCGGCGCGGTATGCGCAAACGAAATCGGCTGGCCGGCTGCCAGTGCGCGCTGCAACGGCCGCAGGTCCGGCCGCGAGCGCGCCACATAGCTGTCCAGGCTGTGGTGCAGATTCAGCGCCGGGTCGGGGCTGAACACCAGCATGCCTTCCGGCGACAACAGCATCGGCTGGATCCCGATGTCGCGCGGCAGCTGGTCGATGATCTCGCGCAGGTGTTGCAGCGGCAGATCCACGCTCACCATCCCCACCGGCGCCGCATCCGGCGCGTCACCGGGGCGCCGCAGCGGCAGGTTGTAGCTGGTGTACAGGGCATTGCCACCATTGCTGTTGAGGTAGGGCTCTGACCACCACGCACGGCCCTCGCGCTGGGTGCGCACATACCACGGCATCGTGCGGTAGTCGTAGCCCAGCTCCAGCGCCGATTTCTCCACCAGTTGGGTGCCATCGCGGCGCACGTACCAGACAAACCCGGTATCGCCGGCCTTCTGCGTGCGCGGCTCGATGATCAGGCGCGCCGCTCCGATATCCGGGTCGCCACTGAGCGTGGCCACCAGCAAGGCACGCAGATTGAACGGCTGCAGCCCCACCGCACTGCTGCTCGCGGCCAAGGTGCGCCCGCTCACCTGCACCGAATCCAGCATCGCCGCCAGGCTGCGCGCGGTCTGCTCGGTCAGCCCGTCCACTTCGGTGCGCGCCGCTTCCACCAACTCGGTGCGCGCCCCGACGTAGAACACCGTCCCCAGCACTACCAGCAACACCAGCAACACGGCAGTTGCCGCCAGCATCACCCGCATGCGCAGGCTGTTGCGCCAGTGCACACGCGGGGTGACCGGCGATGGCCGTGCGGGCGGGCGGGCAACGGTGGCGATGAAGCGCGCTCCTTGGCGGCGGCTGCGCCCGATCATGGCAGCTTTGCACTCATCCACAAGCGCGGCGAGCGGCCTCATCCTCACAAGCGTCCAATTGACCACCCGAACTCAAGCGGACTAGATTGGCGGCCCAACTGCCACGGAGGCCGGCCTTGCGCCAGATTCTGACCCCAAGCCTGCTGGCCCTACTGCTTACGGCCTGTAACGCCCCGGAGACCAGCATGACCCAGACCCTTTCCCCCGCCACCGAGGCCACCGCAGAAGCCGACGTCGAGGCCGGCGGCCGCGGCCTTGCCAAGTTGAATCCGAGCCCGCGCAAGGCGTATGAGGTCACCGTCAAGATCGACAAAGCACCGGGAGCGTTCGGAGCTGTCAATGGGTATGCGCAGTACGACGTCAGCAATGACAGCGAGTGTGGCCAGATTCATCCCCAGACCGGCGTTGGGCAGCGCATCACCAGCAATGAGCCGGTCGTGCTGAAAAAAGTCTCAGAGCAGGAATATCAAGGAATCGTCTACCTCGATCTGATGCTAGATGAGGACTACTACGGGCGCGGGACGTGTCATTGGGAAATGACCGGCGCACGTGTTTCCCTGAAGGCCAGTGGGAAAAAAGAGGAGACCGAGTTTCTGCCGTTTATTGAAACCAAGGACGTCGTGGCAGGCAAGCCGGTCACGCTGTATTTCTGGAAGGGCGGTTATCCCAAGGAAGATATCGAAGACTACGCCGACAATGGTTTGCCCTCGGCTTCAGACTTCAAGCCGGAGCTGCGTGATCAGTTGTTCTCGGTCACCCTGGTCGCCAAAGAGGTTTCACCGTGAAGCCGACCTCGCAGCAATACGCCATTCTGTCCAATGAGGGCTACGTCGACCACAAGGTCGGCAAGCGCGGCCCTGGCGATCGTGAGCGAGTGGACGTTGGTGGCGTGAGTTACGAAATTCTGGAGCACGTCAATAATCGAAAGACGGGCTACCAGGGAACGATTTACCAACGCGTTGGCGGCGGAGACATTGTCGTCGCTCACCGGGGGACGGAGGAAATCTATCGCGACGCGCTGCAGGCAGATGGCTCGATGGTTTTTCAGCGCGTTAATCCCCAAGCCGAAGATGCGATAGCCCTGACAAAAAGTGCGCTTGGCTATGCGGCCAAGCAGGAGCAGCGCACCGGGCACGCGCCCGAGGTCACCGTCACCGGCCACTCGCTAGGCGGAGCGCTTGCGCAGGTCAGCGCGCACCACTTCGATTTGAAAGGTGAGACCTTCAACGCGTATGGCGCGGCGAGCTTGGCGTATCGCATTCCAGAAGGTGGCCACAGCGTGGTCAATCATGTGATGGCTGCCGATCCGGTGAGTGCAGCGTCTCCGCATTACGGAGAAGTGCGCGTTTACGCCAGACCCAGCGAGATCGCGGCGCTGAGCGCCATGGGCTACAGCAACAGCAAGGTGAACTTTCTGATTCCCGATTCTCCGGTGGCCTCTGCCGTCAATTCGTTGGGGTCGCACACCATCAAAAATTTCCTGGATGAGCGTTCCCCGCTCAATGACCCGCAAGCACGTCAGCTTGCAGATCAGAACAAGAGAATGATCAACGAGTATCGATCCGATCTGGACGAGATCCGCGCCGGCATCACCTTGTTGAGTCGTGGCCCGAAGGGCCTCGGCCAGGACGCCATCGACGCCATCCGTGGCCCGCTCGCTCCGGGCGAGCCGGCCAAGCGCGACGCGCGCGAGCATGGCAACGGCCACACCTCGCTGCGCATCGATCAGCCGGGGCACGTGGGTAACTCCTTGTTCCAGGATGCCCAGCGTGGCGTGCATGCGCAGGATGCACGCGCCGGCCGCACGCCCGACCAGCAGAGCGCGCAGCTATCGGGCGCGCTCGCCTCGGAGATGCACGCCGCCGGTGGCCAGCGCATCGACGCGGTGATGATGACCCCGGATGCCGCACGGACCTTTGCGGTGCAGGGGCGCGTGGACGACCCCGCGCAACTGCGCGTCAGCGTGGAGACGATGACCGCCATGAACACCCCGCTGGAGCAGAGCAGCCAGCGCGTGGCCGACAACGCCGCGCGTCAGTCAGTGGCATTGGAGCAGCAGCAGGCGCAGACCCAGCAACAGCAGCAAGGTGCGCGCGCCATGGGCTGATGGGTGCGCGTGGCATGCTGCCGCGGCGGATGAGTGCGCGGGTGTGCATCACCCCGGCGCGCGTTGCGGCGGCGCCCAACCTGCTCACCACTCGCATCACGTGGCTTACCGAAACGCCGGCCTTGCCCGGCGTTTTCGCGTTCAATCGCGCAGTAATGCGCAGGGGTGCTGCTGCACCCGCACAACCACGCGCCTGCACAACCCGCGTGGACTCAACGTTTTCCTGCCTCGAGATATGCCGCAATACCCTTGCACCTATAGCGGCCTCAACCGCGCTGTACCACCGTGCTTGAATCGCAACCGCTGTGCAGCGACACACGGTGAAGCAGCAACGCTCGCGCGCACCGTGGCCGCATGCACACCGCAACGCAGGGGATCACGCAAGGCGCCGCCCGGCGCGACATCCATCGATCGAGGAACGTTTCATGGCTATTTTTCGCATCCACTACCACCGCGTGCTGCTCGTGCTGGCGCTGTGCCTGTGCAGCGCCGGCGTCAGCGCCCAGGGCATTGCCAAGGGCGCCGATGTCAGCTGGCTCAACCAGCAAGCTGCCAACAATCCGCCGCAGGTATTTCGCGATGCGGCCGGCAACACCACCGACTTCATCAAGCTGTTCAAGGACGTGGGCGGCAACGCGATTCGCCTGCGCGTGTGGGTCAACCCGTCCGGCGGCTGGAACGATGGCCGCGACACCCTGGATAAAGCCAAGCGCGCCGCCGCCCAGGGCATGCGCATCATGATCGACTTCCATTACAGCGACAGCTGGGCCGACCCGGGCAAGCAGACCAAGCCGGCCGCCTGGGCCGGGCACAGCGTCGCCCAACTCAACACCGATGTGTACAGCCACACGCAAGGCATCCTCAAATACCTCAAGGACAACGGCATCACCGTCACCTGGGTGCAGGTGGGCAACGAGATCAACAGCGGCATGTTGTGGAACGAAGGCAAGACGCCCAACTTCGCCAACCTGGGCCAGTTCATCAACAGCGGCTACAACGCCACCAAGGCGGTGTATCCCAACGCCAAGGTCATCGTGCACCTGGCCAACGGCTACGACAACGCCAACTTCCGCTGGTTCTTCGACAACCTGCGCTCGGCCGGCGGCAAGTGGGACGTCATCGGCATGTCGCATTACCCGCCTGTCGGCAGCTGGCAGGACTACAACAACCGCCTGGACACCAACCTGCGCGACATGATCACCCGCTACGGCAGCGACGTGGTGGTGGCCGAGGTCGGCATGGACTGGCAACAAGCGGCTACCACCCGCGCCATGCTCACCAACCTGCTCAGCCGCAGCAACGCCATCAACAGCAGCCACAGCAAGCAGGTGCTCGGCGTGTTCTATTGGGAGCCCAACGCCTACCCCGGCTGGCAGGGCTACACCATGGGCGCAGTCAACAACAACGGCCAATTGACCGAAGCGCTGCAGGCGTTCTGACCAGCACGCTCCTACGGGGCGGCGCCCGCTGCGGGATTTCCTGGCGCGCACCCACAGACACGCCATCGCGTAGGAGCGCACCCGGGCGCGACAGGCTTCACCGAGAAAGCCCCTCGCGCCCAGGTGTGCTCCTACGGGGGCATGCATATCGGCCCACCCGGTACGGTATCGGCCGGCCATCGCCTGCCGCTGGCTCTCATCCTTTGGTCGTACCCCGGCAGCGCCCGCTGTGCCAAAGCGTCGTTCCAGCCGGTGCCGATGCCCCACTCAGCGCACAACACTATCCCATTCCATACGCCACCGTAGCGAGGAATGGCAACAGGTGCGTGCGGTACACTTGGGGGTTCACGAATTCACGATGTCGACACACCCGCGGGGTGTGTCCCCCCGGGAGCGCTAATGAACTGGTTGAACGAAGTGCTGCACAACGATCCGAACCCGCTCGAGACGCAGGAGTGGCTCGAATCGATCAAGGCCGTCATCGACGTCGAAGGCCCGGAGCGCGCCCATCAGCTGCTGGAAGGCATGGTCGAACAGACCCGCCGCGCCGGCGCTTACCTGCCGTTCTCGCCCACCACCGAGTACGTCAACACCATCGCACCGGCCAACGAGGCCAAGAACCCCGGCGACTCCGCGCTGGAGTGGAAGATCCGCTCGATCATCCGCTGGAACGCCATGGCCACCGTCGTGCGGGCCAACCGCAAGCCGGGCGACCTGGGCGGCCACATTGCCTCGTTCGCTTCCAGCGCCACCCTGTACGACGTGGGCTTCAACCACTTCTGGCGCGCGCCCAGCGACCAGCACCCGGGCGATCTGCTGTTCATCCAGGGCCACAGCGCCCCGGGCATCTACGCCCGCGCTTTCCTGGAAGGCCGCATCAGCGAAGCCCAGCTGGACAACTTCCGCATGGAAGTGGACGGCCAGGGCATCTCCTCCTACCCGCACCCGTGGCTGATGCCCGAGTTCTGGCAGACCCCCACCGTGTCGATGGGCCTGGGCCCGCTGGCCGCCATCTACCAGGCGCAGTTCATGCGCTACCTGGAAAACCGCGGCCTCATCGAGAAGTCCGACCGCAAGGTGTGGTGCTTCATCGGCGACGGCGAGTCTGATGAGCCAGAAACCCTCGGCGCCATCGCGCTGGCCGGCCGTGAAGGCCTGGACAACCTGATCTTCGTGGTCAACTGCAACCTGCAGCGCCTGGACGGCCCGGTGCGCGGCAACGGCAAGATCATCCAGGAACTGGAAGGCGTGTTCCGTGGCGGCGGCTGGAACGTCATCAAGCTGCTCTGGGGCGGTTACTGGGACGCGCTGCTGGCCAAGGACACCGACGGCGTGCTGCGCAAGCTGATGATGGAAACCGTCGACGGCGAATACCAGAACTGCAAGGCCTTCGGCGGCGCCTACACCCGCGAGAATTTCTTCGGCAAGTACCCGGAGACCGCGGCCATGGTCGCCGGCCTGTCCGACGACGACATCTGGCGCCTGAACCGTGGCGGCCACGACCCGCACAAGGTGTACGCCGCCTACCACCAGGCCGTGAACACCACCGGCATGCCCACCGTGATCCTGGCCAAGACGGTCAAGGGCTACGGCATGGGCTCGGCCGGTGAGGCGCTTAACCCCACCCACCAGACCAAAAAGCTGGACGACGCGGCGGTCAAGCACTTCCGCGACCGCTTCAACATTCCGGTGACCGACGCCCAGCTGGAAGACGGCCAGGTGCCGTTCTATCACCCCGGCGAAGATTCCCCGGAAGTGCAGTACCTCAAGGAGCGCCGCAGCGCGCTGGGCGGCTTCCTGCCCTCGCGCCGTCCCAAGGCCAGCAAGTCGTTTGTCGCGCCCACGCTCGACAAGTTCGAGCGCCTGCTCAAGGACAGCGGCGAGCGCAGCTATTCCACCACCATGTCCTTCGTGCAGAGCCTCAACATCGCCCTGCGCGACAAGGAGCTGGGCCCGCGCATCGTGCCGATCGTGGCCGATGAAGCGCGTACCTTCGGTATGGAAGGCATGTTCCGCCAGATCGGCATCTATGCCCCGTTCGGCCAGAAGTATAAGCCGGTCGATGCCGACCAGCTGATGTACTACCGCGAAGACCAGACCGGCCAGGTGCTGCAGCAGGGCATCAGCGAGCCGGGCGCCATCGCCTCGTGGATGGCCGCAGGTACCAGCTACTCGGTGTCGGATGTGCCGATGCTGCCGTTCTACATCTACTACTCCATGTTCGGCTTCCAGCGCGTGGGCGACATCGCCTGGCAGGCAGCGGACATGCGCACGCGTGGCTTCCTGCTCGGCGGCACCGCCGGCCGCACCACGCTCAACGGCGAAGGCCTGCAGCACGAAGACGGCTTCAGCCAGGTCATCGCCGGCTCCATCCCGAATGTGCGTAGCTACGACCCGACCTTCGGCTTCGAGGTCACCGTCATCATGCAGCACGGCATGAAGGCGATGATGGAAGACCAGATCGACGAGTACTACTACATCACCCTGATGAACGAGAACTACGCCCACCCCGGCATGCCGGAAGGCGCAGCCGAGGGCATCATCAAGGGCATGTACCTGCTCAAGGACGCCGGCAAGCCCAAGAAGGGCGAGCTGCGCGTGCAGCTGCTGGGCAGCGGCACCATCCTGCGCGAGGCCATTGCCGCGGCCGAGCTGTTGGACAAGGACTTCGGCGTCACCGCCGACATCTGGTCCTGCCCCAGCCTCAACGAAGTGCGCCGCGACGGTTACGCCGTAGAACGCTGGAACCGCCTGCACCCGGAAGCCGAACAGCGCAAGCCCTACGTCACCCAGCTGCTGGAAGGCCGCCAGGGCCCGGCCATCGCCGCAACCGACTACGTGCGCGCCTTCGCCGACCAGATCCGCGCCTTCGTCCCGATGACCTACACCGTGCTCGGTACGGATGGGTTCGGTCGCTCGGATACGCGTGCCAACCTGCGTCGCTTCTTCGAGGTGGACCGCTACTACATCGCGCATGCGGCGATTGCCGCGCTGGCGAAGGATGGCAAGATGACGGGCAAGGATGTGGCCAGGGCGATCAAGCAGTACAAGATTGATCCTGAGAAGGCGAATCCTGTTGGGGTTTGAGTCAATACATGAGGGGGCGACGTGAGTCGCCCCTTTTTTTGTGGGGGGTAAGGGATGATCCAAATAAAAAAGGTCTCGCTTCACGAGATCACTGAAGAGAGCGTACAACCGATCCATGGTGGGGTTACGTTGCTTGTTGGCGAGAATGGGGCCGGGAAGACGCGCGCCCTTCGCTCTCTTGCAATGTCAGCATGCCGAGATCGCGAAGTCATTGTGATGTCGAGTTCGCCCTTCAATCGCTTTGCTCGCCTTCGAAGGCAGGCGCATGTTCTGGCCTATGGTCGAGGTAGCAGTCCTGAGCGCGTACTCAAACGTGCAATATCCAATTCTTACGAAAGAGATGAGCTGCAGCTGCGCTCGATCTCACGAATACTACGGTACTGCGGGTACCAGCCGGAGGTTGGCTTCAAGATCTCGATATCTTCGAATCAACCGACTCAGGACATCAGAGAGAGAATCGAGGAGCTATCAGCTCGCAAAGAGCGCGATCGAGATGACTTGATATCTATCATCTATTTGATCACATCTAGCATTGATCGAGAAACATTGTGGATGGATTTTGATGGCTATAGCGTCAATGACTTTGTCCGCATAAATATTCCGAGAGTGCTTTTCTGGGAGAAGGAGCTTAAGGCGCTTGGAATTATTTCCGGGATCTCGTTATTTCTTCGTTCGCATGCGGGGGTGGTTTCACTTTCTGCTGCCAGTTCCGGCGAAGTGTCACTCATAATTTCAATGGTGTTTTTGGCGTTGACGCGGCAAAAAGGCTCCCTGCTGCTGATCGATGAGCCGGAGAATAGTCTGCATCCCACGTGGCAGCGAGAGTATCTATCCACCCTCAGTGGGGTGCTTGGCTACGAGACTGTCACCATCGTGATAGCAACCCATTCTCCTATGATCGTTATGGGCTGCGAGGCTCTCGATGCGGATGCATCTGTCTACGTAATGTCGCCAACACTCAGTTCATTCGAAGATGTTGATCTAGCTGATCTGGCTGATCAGGGGATAGAGGCGATAATGGCTGAAGTTTTTCATATAATTACTCCCAAAAATCACTTTCTTAGTGGCTATCTGGTTGAACTGCTGGATCGCCTGGAGAGTGGCGATATTTCGCGACGTCAATTACACGGAGCGGTAGCGGAGCTCTCGAAGATGGGGCTCGACAGCACACAAGAGGCTGCGGTTGCGTTGGTGGAAAAGATGGCCGATGAATTGGGGTCATGACTATGCCGACCTACCTTGACCTTAAGTTCGATACAGCCGAGACCGCTCTGATTGCGGTCCATAGTGTGGGAGGGGCGCTCGATTGGTCCTGTAAAGGCATTCGCCCGATAAGAAAGAAAGTCCGCAATTTGCACCGCCTAATTCAAGGGGATATGTGTTGCTATTGTCGTAAGCAATTCCACCAAGATCATGATCTGGCGGTTGATGTTGAGCACATTCTCCCGCAATCGTCCTTTCCCGATCAGGTTCTTGAGCCCGTCAATCTAAGTGTTGCCTGCAAAAGGTGTAACATGGGCATTAAGGGGTGCGACTACTCTTTTGTACATGGCGCTTCGCCTGCCCAAGTTGTGAAAGGAATTTTTCGTGCGAGCCAGTACGAAATAATTCATCCGAACTTGGATTGCTATTCTGCTCATATTGCAGTGCTCTCTGTCAGAGTTACCGGTGTCTCATTTCACCGATACAAAGTTCTTCGCAAGTCTGCGAAGGGACAGAAAACGGTGGAGTACTTCCGGTTGCGTGACCTGGAAATTGAGCAGCTTGATGCGGCTCAAGGGATTCGAGGCGTGACGCAGAGACTCCGGGCAGTGGCTATAAATGCAATTTTGAGGTTGTCCTAGGGTCTTGCGCCGAGCACTCACAGCAGAGGGTAATCGCTTTGGGCAAGGTCCCTCCTGATTAGAAAAAAATCTGCCACCCCATCAGGCCCACCACCATCGCCAACCCACCCAGCGCCCACTTCATCACCCGTATCTGCTGCTGCAACTTGCGCAGCGCCAAGCGCCCCTCGTCGATACCGGCGCCTATCTCCACCTGTATCTCATCCAGCCGCACCTGCGCGTGCTCCAGCGCCAAATGGCGCACTCCCATGTCTGCCATGCTCGCTTCCACTTGCGCCAGCGCAGTGTCGAACCGCTGCTGCAGGCCCTCCCGCGCGCTCTTTACTTCTGTCGCCACCCGCATCAGCTTACGCGCACCGTCCTCCGTGAGCCCACGCAGCGCCACATAGTCCACCACCAGCGTCTCCAGCGCCTCGGACTGCTCCTTCAGCGCCACTTGCTGCGCCACCAGAGCTTGGGTCTGTTCCGCCAACTCCTCCGCCTGCCCCGCAAGCGCCGTCTGCTGCACGCCGATCTGGCGCTGCTGTGAGGCAATGCGCTGCGAGTGCAGCAGCACGATCATCATCAGCTGGGACAGCGACTTGGAGAACTCCGCCTGCAGTTCCTGCGCATCCAGCTGCGCGCCTTCCAGCTTGTCGTTGTCCCACCAGCGCATGAATGCATTGCGCTGATCGTGTTCGTTACGGAACTTCTTCAGCGAATCCAGCTTGCAGAAATTCCCGTGCATCCGCGCGACGACGGCATCGACATCGATGCGATGCAGGAAATCTTCCGGCACCTGCACCAAGGCCATTTTTTCGATGATGTCGCTCATTCCGTTTCGTCCAGTTCCATGTCAATGAAAAACGCCGCCATCTCTTCCTCCAGCGCCAACATCGAGGCACCCGCGACTTCCAACGCGGCACCCGTGCGCAGATAGGCATCCTGGGTCCGCGCGGCGCCTTCGTGCGCCTGATCCAGCGCCTGTGCGTTCGTGGCAAACGTCTCCGCCAGCGCGGCATTCATCTGCGCCAGTTCCAAGTTGGAGGCCACCATTTGCGCTTGGCTGGCCACCAGCTCGGCCAGGGTCTGGGCAAGACGCGCGTCGGCCTCCAGCCCCTCCAGTTGGGCTTGCAGGTGTTCGGTCCCCGGGGAGGTCAGCGCATCGAACAGACGATCGATGCCATACACGACCAGCGCGGCCATCAGGCCGGTCAGGATCGCAGTGATCACCGGCGAAAGAATCCCCGCCAGCGGTGCCAGCAGCGGAATGCCGAGCAGGAACCCGTTGACCGACTGCTCCAGCAGCAGCCCCAGGCTCGTGGTGACCACGCCAGTCAGTACCTTGGTCACATCGCGCGCGATGTCCATCGACGAGCGGCCCTCGGCAGGCGCCACCAGCATCTTGATCGCCTGGAACAGGCTGCCGGCGCCTTCCCGGATCACCGTGACCACTTTCGCCGAGGTCGTCACGAAGGTATTGATGACGAAGGTCATCAGGTTCGACACGAAGCCCTCGATGCCGCCCACTAACAGCGCCTTCAGCGCCGCGCGCAGCTTGGCCTGTACGCGCGCCATCACGCGCTTCAATGCCGCGAGAATCTGGTCGACGAGGCTCACCTTAGACTCGGGCTCGCGCACGATCCGCACCACCTCCACGAACGAGCCATTGACGAATTCGTGCATCACCACACCCATGGCCTTGCGCAGCGCATTGCGCCCCGCCTGCTCGGCGCCGGTCACCAGCAGCCGTCCCGTGTGGTGCTGTACCCGCTCGCCCATGGTCGGCAGGTGGTCGTCGATCGCCGAGCGCGCCTTCTCGATGACCGGCTTGGTCAGGCTTTCGTCGTAGCCTTTCTCGCTGGACAACGACGACTCCGCGGACTTGTGGCCCTTCTCGCGGTTGTTCTCCATCGTCGTGTAGTTGAGGTTGGCCGGATCAGAGCTGAGCGCGGTGCGCTCGGCCTTGTCCAGCATCCAGCCCCCTTCCCGATGCGCCTGCTTGAGCGGGATGGTATGGTCCAGCTCGGCGTTCATAACCAGCATGCCGTTGCGATCTTCGCGCTTGGTGGCAGCCTTCTCGCCTGTGTAGGTGTCCGTGAACTCATTGGAGTTCATCTGGCCACCGCGCACCGCCTCGCGCATTTTTTTCTTGCGGGCGGCCTCGTATTTGTATTCCTTGCGGCGGTACTGCTCGCACTGGCGCGAGTAGATGTCCTTCTCCGCATTGAACTGGGTGGTGACGTTGCCACCCTGCTTGTCGTCGAACATCAATGTGGCCAGGCCGAATGGCCCGATGATCTGCTGCAGCACCTGCTCGCGACTGCTTTCCAGTAGCTCTTGGAAGCGCTGCTGGCGCAGCGCGTGCAGCGATGGGCTCGCTGACAAAGGCAACGGCTCGCGTTCCTGCAGCCCGTACAGAACGCTCGCCCGGTCGATCGCGCTGGCCAACAACAGGTCGACCTGCTCGGCCTCCACCACCTGCCGTTCGTCCTGCTGATAGAAACCGGCGCCTTCCTTGTATTGCATGCCTACTTCCCCGTTGATGGCGCGCCATGCTTGCCGAGCACGATCTCAGCGAATGCGACAACAGAACAGGCCGACGCCACTGAAGCGCACCGCGAGATCTTCCTATCGGCAGGCTACCAAATTTATTGAGGCGCGGAGAAACGGGTGGCAAAATTGGGGCCTGTGTTGATCTTTCGCTTCATTCGAGCTGCATAGCCGCAAGTGATTCGCGAAGCTCGGTGCATCTCGCAGCATCTGCTCGGTGGATATCACGCAGATGATCGTCAGAGCACCCAAAGTCTGCCCTGACTTTGGCTGCGCTGGTCTCGGGGCTGTAGGCTTAGTAGGGCGAGGTGAACTGTGGGGTCTCAATGGACGAGATGGACGTGCCGCATGCTCCGATGGAAATGTTGCCATTGCCCATTCCTATCCAATGCGCCAATGCGTCGGAGGCCGACTCCGCTGAGCGCCGTATCGAGCATTCCCATACGACTCCTGCACGCCAGCCAAGATCGATGATCGCCCGGATGGCGGCCAGGTCACGCTCCCTGTTTCTCTGCAACTTCGCATCCCAGAACTCTGGACGTGTCTTGGGAAGCCGGAAGTACGAGCAGCCCTCATGGCGATGCCAGAAGCAGCCGTGGACGAAGACGGCCACCTTGCGTCCAGCGAAGACAAGATCCGGTCTTCCTGGTAGTTTGCGGTCATGGAGCCGGTACCTTAGCCCTTTCTGCCATAGCAACTGTCTGAGAATGAGCTCGGGGGCGGTATCCTTGCTTCTGATCCGCGACATCAGCGCCGAACGCTTCTCTGCGGTCATCACATCAACCATTGCCAGAGTCCTCTGATCTTGTCCGCGGCATCAAAGCGCAAAAGTGGTTCAGTCGGTGTCATCGACATCTTTGCCGGTCCGGGTGGCTTGGGCGAAGGCTTCAGTAGCTTCAGTCCGAAGAACTCGACACTTCACCCCTTCCAACTGGCTGTCTCGGCGGAGATGGAGAAGTCTGCCCATGCGACGCTGCAGTTGCGGGCCTTCGTGCGGCTCCTGCAAAGGGCTGAGGGAGAGCTGCCCACGGTATATCGGAACTACCTCCAGGAGTTCGCATACGGCAATGCGGCGCTTCCGGGTGCCCGGTTCCGCGAGGGGAAGTGGGCGAGCCTCTGGCGTGAGGCCGAGGAGGAAGCCCTCAATCTCACAATGGGTGTGGATGCCGACAACGAGCGGCTCCATCAGCGCATCGAAGCGGTACGCGAGTACTACGACCAGCTCGTATTGATCGGCGGGCCTCCATGCCAGGCTTATTCTGTCGTCGGCCGTGCCAGGCAATCCAGGATCAGCGAGTTCAAGGCGAAGGGTGACCACCGCCACTTCCTTTACAAGCAGTACTTGGGAATCCTGGCCAACTTCACGCCCGACGTCTTCATCATGGAGAACGTCAAGGGGATCCTCACTTCCAAGGTGGGTGACCAGGCAATGTTCGAGGCGATCCAGCGCGATCTGGCGGATCCGAAGGCCGCGCTGGGCAAGGGGCGCGGCGGCACCGGCGAACGGTACGTGCTGTTGCCGATCCATGTCGACGGCGATTCGCTCAGGACCCACGAAAGCGTTGCCGAAGATCCCGCAGGCTTCCTGATCCGATGCGAGGACCACGGAGTGCCGCAGGCGCGGCACCGGATCATCATCATGGGGGTGCGCGAGGACCGGTTCAGTGGTCGCATCGAGCGGATTCCTGGTCTGGAGTGTCCGGACAAGCAGACATCTGTCGCAGATGCGTTGAGAGGGTTGCCAGGGCTGCGAAGTGGAATCAGCCGGCAGCAGGACAACGCCAAGGACTGGAAGGAAGCGTTCGAAATTCAGCGGCGTCTGCTTGTCCAGTGCGTGGATGATCCGAAGCTGAAGGCGGAGCTGAGGACGATCGAGCCCAAGTCCCGATTGCCGCGATCCTCGGTCAGCTATACCACAAGCGTTATCACGGGTTTCGAGGACAAGGTGCGAAAAGGGGGGCAGCCGGCAGTCCTCAATCACGAGGCGCGCTCGCACATGCCTTCGGACATGGGGCGTTACCTCTTCTGTGCCGCCTTCGCCCAAGTACACAAGCGCTCGCCAAGAGGTGCTGAATTTCCTTTGGCGCTTGCCCCCTATCACGCAAGCTGGACCACGGGTGCTTTTTCGGACCGGTTTCGTGTTCAAGTCAGGAACCGGCCATCCAATACCGTGACCAGTCATCTGTCGAAGGATGGGCATGCCTTCATTCATCATGACCCGGGACAGTGCAGGAGCCTCACGGTTCGTGAGGCTGCGAGGTTGCAGACTTTCCCGGACGACTACCTCTTCATGGGCAACCGGACACAGCAATTCGTGCAGGTGGGCAACGCCGTCCCGCCGATGATTGCCCGTCAGATCGCCAGGGTCGTTTCGGACATCATCAAGGAATAGGCGGGAGGACAGCTTTGAGTGATGCGCAGCTTTCCAAGCAGTCCCTGCCTCCACTTTTTCGTGCGGCCCTACAGCAAGGCGACATTGAGCGTGTCGCACGACACATCGCAGAAGGCAGAAGTGTCGACTCCGCCGATCAGCGCGGTCGCACTCCTTTGATGTTTGCGGCCCAGGCAGGGAATGTGCAGCTATGTAAGCTGCTTCTGGAACATGGAGCAGACAAGGCCGCATTGGACGGATCAGGCATGTCGGCAAGCGACGTGGCCAAGGCTGCTGGTTGGATCGCTGTGGTCGAGCTTCTCGCGCCACATGGAGATCCGGATGTAATGGACCTTGGCGATCCCGCCGAGACCGATACGGAGGCCGACATCTTCGGGACATGGGAGCCGGAAGACGTCGCTACTATTCCCGCCGACGACGAGGTTGTCCGAACCGGCATCATCGAAGCCCAGTCGTTACTCGAAGGCCAGCGGCCTATTCCGCAGGATGCCGGTTGGGGAAACTTTGTCTTTGAGTTGCCGGACCCCGACGGAATGGATGCTGCCATCGGGCTGCAAGAAGACGACCAGCAGGCGCTGTTTGCAACCCTCATCGGGCGAGCCTCGGACTACGGCCTATACAGACAACGCCAGATCGATCTGCTTGTTAGCGACTCGGAACTGGGGGCAGATGTGGACTTCGGTCAGCACCTGCGGCAACTGCTGGGTGATATCGGCGCGATCCCCGACGACGAACGGGATGAATGGCTGGTCGGGCCTCTGATCGACGAGCGTCTGGACCTTGAGGAGGATCCGGAAGCGTATCTGCAGTATCTGAGGGACCTGTCGGCTACACGAAATGATCCGCACTTCCAGCTGACGAAGGAGGTGGAGCGCTCGGTACTGCTCGACCGTGATGGCGAGGAGCGCCTGGGCCTCTTGGCATCCTTGGTAATCAACGACGCGATCCGCACCATCTCAAATGATGAGCATGCCATGGAAGCCCTCATCAATTTGGAAATGGTCATTGCCGATGACCCTTATGCGGCCGGAAGAATAAGTCGCATCGAAGCGGATGGCGATGAAGAAGGAAGTTCCAAGATATCCGAAAAGTTGAAGGGGGTTCTGGCGCTCGTATCTTCAGCTTGGGCAAACAGGGATACCGTCCCCAGCAAGAATATTTCCGTTCTTGTTGAACGGCTCGAACTGACGATGTACGGCGTCAGGACGGTTCATCAATCGATGTCGGCGGCGGGGCATGCAAATCCGCATCTTGCGGAGATCCTTGCGCGTGGTACGAGGGTGGAGCGGGAAATGTTCGCCGCCAACATCAGGCTTGCTATCTCGGTGGCAGAGAAATATGCCTGGTCCAATATCCCGCGGATGGACCGCATACAAGAGTCCTTCATCGGACTGTTGAAGGCGATCGAGAAGTTCGACTTCCGGCGGGGATACAAATTCTCGACCTATGCGACCTGGTGGCTGAAGCAGGCTGTCACTCGAGCTATTGCGGACAAGAGCAGGCTTATTCGTGTGCCGGTGCACATGATGGAGAGGTTGAGCAAGGTTGCGAAAGCGGCCCGAATGACCGGCTTCGAGTCTCCCATGGGAATACCGCTCTCCGAGATCGCGAACCTGACCGGGTACTCGGAAGCGGAGGTGAGGAGAACCTTGTCGGTTGTCGAGGATGCTTCCTTATGGGAGGACTCGCCTGCCGATCAAGATGCTGTCATGTCCGTCGCCGATGAGTTGGCGGATCCGGCAGACTTCGCCGAGCACATGGAGATGGCAAGGCTCGTCCACCTCAGCATCAAAGAGATCTCGGAAAAGCAGGCTGATGTAATTCGGCACAGGTTCGGTCTGGTCGATGGCGTCGAGAGAACGCTCGAAGAAGTTGGGCAGATGCACGGAGTGACGAGGGAGCGCATACGCCAGATCGAATCCAAGGCACTGAAGGCTCTGCGTCATCCGCAGAGGACATTGGCTGCTTTGGAGGGATACGTTGGAGAGCTATTCGATGAATAGTGGTCATTCCAGCTTGTCGGGAATCCGCAATGCGCCACCCAAGGCCAGCGCCATGGTCGAGGCACTGCGCGGCCTTGGCTACACGACCGAGACAGCCTTGGCCGACCTGATAGACAACAGTATTTCTGCAGGCGCCCGAGCTATCGACGTTGGCTTCCACTGGTCAATGCACGACAGCTGGATAGCAATCAGTGACGACGGGGGAGGGATGACAGATGCCGAGCTCGAGAGTGCGATGAGGCTGGGTGACAGGAATCCTCTCCATCAACGTAGCTCAACCGACCTCGGAAGATTCGGCCTTGGCCTGAAGACCGCCTCGTTCTCGCAGGCTAGGCGCCTGACAGTCGCCAGCAGCAAGGATGGTCAAACCAGCTGTTTGCGCTGGGATCTCGATGTACTGGCCAATGACCCGCACGGAAACTGGAATCTTCTGGAAGGCTCCTTCGTGGGGTCTGAGAGCAGGTTGAATCTGCCTGCGGGTGGCGGCCGAGGCACGGTCGTACTTTGGGAAAGCCTGGATCGCATCGTATCCAAGTCCTACAAGGAGCGGGACTTCCTGGACCTGATGGACAGGGTTGAGGCCCACCTCTGCATGGTGTTCCACCGCTTCCTCGACCGAAGCGGTCCTTGGATCCGACTGCGCATCAATGGGAAGGAACTGAAGCCCTGGGACCCATTCCTGACCACGAACTCGGCGACGTGGCGATCTCCGGAAGCCAACATCGGTTCGGGTGATTGGCAGGTATCGGCACAGGCGTTCGTGCTGCCACACAAGGACCGTCTCAGCGACAAAGCGTTCTTGGATGCGGGCGGGCCAGAAGGCTGGGCTTCACAGCAGGGCTTCTATGTGTACCGTGGCCGTAGACTTTTGGTTGCCGGAAGCTGGCTGGGTCTCGGGCGTGGTCGATCATGGTCCAAGGACGAGGCGCACAGGTTGGCACGGATCCGTCTGGATATTGCCAACAACACTGATGCGGACTGGAAGATCGATGTCCGGAAGTCGTCCGCGCAGCCACCGGTGAGGCTGCGGGACCAGTTGACCCGCTTGGCAGACGATGTGCGCGACAGGGCCAGGAAGGTGTTCCTGCACAGGGCCCAGTCCAACGCTTCATCCAACCGTCCCGAGGACCTAGCAGCGGTCTGGATGTCGCATGAGATCAAATCAGGCCGCCGCTATCGGGTAGACCGCAGTCATCCGGCCATCAAGCCGTTGCTGGATGAGGGCGGGGAAATCAAGGAGCGCGTGGAGACGATGCTCCGTGTGCTCGAAGAGACCATTCCGGTTCAAAGAATCTGGCTGGAAGCTGCCGAGACAGGAGAGCACGCCAAAGGTGGCTTCACAGAAGAGCCAGATGAGTCGGTAAGAAAAGTCCTCTTGAGCCTTTACAGAACACTTATGGTGAGGTCGGGTTTGTCCTCGGACGAGGCGAAATCTAGGTTGCTCAAGACAGAGCCCTTCGATCTGCATCCCGATCTGGTCAAAGGCTTGCCCTCCGATATCAATGAGAACAGTGAGCGTGGAGCTGTATGAGCGATTCCAATGAAAGCAAGACCATCCGCCTCGTACAGATGCTTCTTCTCGAGGAAGAGGACAAAGGAGGAATCACCCCCGCGTTGATTGCCGAAAAAATCGGGATCGCCATGATGTTGAATCCGAAGTGGACCGTGGATCTCGACAAGGATGCGGTCACCGACGAGTTGATCCGAAGGTTCAGCATCTGGGTCGGAGATGACACATCCCTGAGGGACGAGGCTGGACATGAGCCGTGGCTGGATGCAACGCGAAAGAAGGACTGGCGATACTGGCAGCGCTATCGCGAACTTCTGGAGAAGGACCTTTCCTGGGACATAGCCGACAAGTTGGACAAGTCGACCGACAAGATTCTTGGAATGCTCGAGGATCCGGTCCGGAAGGGGAGCTGGAGCAGGCGCGGGCTCGTTGTGGGTCATGTCCAATCTGGCAAGACTGCCAGCTATACCGGTTTGGTGTGCAAGGCCGCGGACGCCCAGTACAAGGTGATCATCGTCCTTGCAGGGCTCCACAACAACTTGAGGTCGCAGACACAGATCCGCTTGGAGGAGGGCTTCCTCGGGTACGAAGCAAACGGAGAGAGCGACGTCCTCCGCCGGGTCGGTGTCGGCTTGATCGATACCGACATGTCCATCAAGCCGAACTGCGCGACTACCCGTGCGGAAAATGGTGACTTCGGCGGTCGTGCTGCTACGCAACTCTCCATATCCCCCGAGGAGCGCCCTTGGCTCTTCGTCGTCAAGAAGAACAAGTCGGTCCTCGTGCGTCTTCTGAAATGGATCCAGAACCATGTGGCCGACCTCACCTTGCGGGATGCGGAGGAAGGGACGAGCTCCGACGAAAACAAGTTGCCGTTGGTGAAGAAGCGCGTCACCAAGCTTCCACTTCTCATCATTGACGATGAAGCCGACAACGGTTCGGTGGACACAGGCGAGACCGTGCTGGATGAAGACGGCAAGCCGGACGACGAACACCAGCCGACAACCATCAACAAACTGATTCGACGGATACTGCATTCGTTCTCGAGGTCCGCCTACGTCGGCTATACGGCCACTCCCTTCGCCAATATCTTCATTCATGAGAAGGGGGAGACGAAAAGGGAGGGACTGGACCTCTTCCCATCCGCTTTTATTCAGAGCCTCGCTGCACCAAGCAATTATGTGGGGCCATCCACGGTGTTTGGCTATCCGTCACCCGAAGGGCGGCAAGGACAGCTGCCATTGGTCAAGGAGATCAGCGATTTCCAGTCCGCGGACAAGCAGACGGGATGGATGCCTGCGAAGCACAAGATCACCCACATGCCGGCTTGGAGCAGTGATGAACCGCTTCCTCCAAGTCTACGAACTGCAATCGATTCCTTTGTACTTGCTTGTGCGGTCCGCTCCATGCGTAGGCAAGGGGCGATGCACAGCTCAATGCTGATCCACGTCACTCGCTTCAACCAGGTTCAAAAGCTGGTAAAGGCTGACGTTGAGGACTACGTGAGGTCTATGCGTCAGCGGGTCACGAGAGGCATCGGGGAGGAGGATGTCGTCGTGCGCCTCCGCCGGATGTGGGAAGAAGACTTTGTCCCCGCCACACGTGTCCTCGTGGACGCAGGCATCGGCGACGTCCCGGAATTGGAAATTTCCTGGCCGGAGCTTCTTGATGCGATTCCCGGCGTGTTGGAGGACATTGATGTAAGGCTTGTCAATGGCACTGCCAAGGACGCCTTGGACTATGAGTACAACAAGGGAAGGGGGTTGAAGGTCATCGCCATCGGTGGCGACAAGTTGGCGCGTGGACTGACGTTGGAAGGCCTTTGTACAAGCTACTTCCTCCGTGCCTCCAAGATGTACGACACTCTGATGCAGATGGGCCGCTGGTTCGGATATCGCCGGGGCTATCTGGACCTGTGCCGCCTGTACACGTCCTCCGATCTGGTTGAATGGTTCCGCCACATCTCCGATGCGGCAGGTGAGCTGAGGGAGGAGTTCGATCTGATGGCAAACTTCGGAGCCACGCCGAAGGAGTTCGGACTGAAGGTGCAGTCGCATCCTGAGCTGATGGTCACTTCCCAGATCAAGATGCGGAGTGCCAGGACATTGCTGCTCTCGTACAGCGGTCAGCTGATGCAGACGGTCTCATTCTCGAAGGGAGATGTCGGGAGGAATCTGCAGGCTGCTCGAATGCTTGTCGGAAATCTGGGCCGTCAGGACGAATACGGCGAGATTGCAAGGACCTTTGGAGATACCCGTCAAGCCTGGCACGGCCACCTCTGGAAAGGTGTCAATTACCAGACCGTTGTCGATTTCCTTCTGGACTACAGGACGAACAGCACTGCGCATCGGGTAAACAGCGCGGTGCTGGCGGAATTCGTGCGGAAGATGGCTAGCCTAGGGGAGCTGACGAACTGGGATGTCGCGCTGATCGGGAACAAGTCGGGAGTTCCCGTTGAAGTGGCTGATGGGATCAGGGTCAACAAGGTTGGCCGAAGTGCCGATGTAGTCGAGGGAGATAGGTTCGCCATAGGGGTCCTGTCCGATCCAAAGGACGAGATGATCTGCCTAGACCAAAGTCAGTGGGATGCTGCTTTGAGAATGTCCGTAGAGACTTGGGAGCGCCGACAGGAAAAGAAGTCGGCCACGGCTCCAGAGGTGCCGAGTGGTCCAGCCATGCGTACAGTTAGAGGACTTGGTGCGGACGGTGTCCAAGCCAAACCTGAGAGTGGTCTCCTCATCATCTACGTGCTGGATCCGAAGGGTGAGCAAGGCGCGCTGGCCGATGTCTCCGACGTCGTCGCCTTTGCCATGAGCTTTCCGGGAAGCAAGGCGGATGTCCGCGTCGAGTACAAGATCAACAATGTAGGTTGGGAACTGGACTATGGCGCATCGGAATAAGGAGGAACAGCTAGCTTCGGCATGGAGGGCGTTGAGCGGGCTGGCCGATGGCGCGGGCTGGAAGGTCATCGAACTTTCGAAGACCGTGACCAGTCTGGTCCTGGCTGGAAGACGGGGGAGTGGAAACGAGGAGAGTTTGCTGGTGGGGATCGCCGATGTGGTACCTCCAAATGATTCCAGGCTGCCACGTGGGCAGGGTTTCGCGTTCCACCAAACTGAGATGCCGCATGGCGGCGGGCGCGCCTGGTTTGCACTCGTTCGTCAGCAAGGCGGGCCACTTGCGTTGTTTACGCTCATGGCGGCAGATCTCGTGTCGCTTTTGGAGCGTGCCCATGACGATAGAGGAGAGAAGGTCCTCGGTTCGCTGTTGGCTAGAATTCGAGCATGGCAGGACTTCATGAAGAGGGAACAGCCCGCTGTTCTTTCGACTGAAGAGGAGGTTGGACTGCTTGGTGAACTCGTTGTCTTACGGAATATGATTGCCGACGGCATGTTGGCGGCCGATGCTATGGAGTCCTGGGTCGGCCCCATGGATGGATTGCATGACTTCTCCATCGGAACTGGCGGGGTTGAGGTCAAGACCACCACATTGCCTGCTGGATTCACGGCCAGGATCGGCAACTTGGACCAGCTCGACAACAGTCTTCATCGGCCGCTCTATATCGCCTGTGTTCGTGTATCCCAGAGCGATGGAGGGAAGACCCTTCCTGAGTATGTCGATGATCTGGCGCGAGCTATTCAGGATGACGCAGCAGCCTTGTTGTTCTCAGGGAGGCTTTTCGCAGCAGGCTATCTTGAGGCCATGCGTGACCATTACAGCAGGCGCTTTCTGACAAGGGAGCTGATGTATCGCCTGGTTGAAGACGAGAGCCCTCGTTTGACAAGGGCTACGGTACCGGCGGCGGTCAGCGAAGTGATGTATACGCTGGATCTGGATGCTTTCCCGGTGGTCGCGAGGAGCTTCGCGGAGATTTCTGGAAAACTTGGAGCGTAGGAAGATGGAACTGATTGAATTCCTCGGACAGATAAGAGCTGAGGTCCAAGATGAGATTTCAGAAAGAATGACTGCATCGGGCGCGGCCTACCCTTATCCGGAGCTTGTCTTCTCGGAGATCGTCATGAAGCACATGGAGGAAGTAGGGATGACCTATGAGCCCCAAGTGTGTCACGTCGACAGCAAAGTCGGACGAGGCGGTGCGAGTATCAGGCTCAGCGGCTATTCGATCTCGGAGGATGGAGACCGTCTTGATCTTTTCGTGACACACTACTTGAACTTGGACGAGCCTAGTTCGATTCCGGATTCCGAAACCAAGCAGGCAGCGGAGTACTGTGCGCGTTTCCTCAGGCTGTCGGCCGAAGGATCGATGGCAAAGAACTTGGATCCTTCTCATGACGCGCATGAGCTCGCCGTCCACATCCAAAGAGCGTACGGGGACCTCGAGGAGATCCGGATCTACGTTCTGACGGATGGCCAAGTCAAGACCAAGAATTTCAAGTCGCAGGAAATCGCTGCAAAGACCATCCGTCTTGAAGTGATGGACATCGAGAGGTTGCATCGTCACCTTTCAGAGGGGAGGCCACGCGATGAGCTGGTCGTCAATTTTGAGGAGTTGGCAGGTGGACCCTTGCCGTGCGTCTACATTCCTGGCGAAGCTGAGTCCTATGACTATGCGATGACGGTATTCCCTGGTGATGTGCTTCGCCACCTGTATGACAAGTATGGAGCTCGTCTACTCGAGGCCAATGTACGCTCATTCCTGAGCGCAACTGGAAAAGTGAATAAGGGCATCCAAGCTTCGCTCCGTTCGGAACCAGAGAAGTTTGTGGCGTACAACAATGGCATTGTGGTCGTCGCTGACGAAGCGAGTCTTGGCAGGACCTCGCAGGGTGGGCCTGGGATCGCTTGGTTGAAGGGAATGCAGATAGTGAATGGTGGGCAGACAACTGCATCCATTTACTTCACCAAGAAGAAATATCCCGACACCGACTTGGCGAAGGTTCGCGTTCCTGCCAAGGTTGTCGTACTGAAGGCGGATAACGCAGTCGCAGAAGAATCGCTGATAAGCGACATATCTAGGTTTGCCAACAGCCAGAATACTGTGAAGCAATCCGACCTCTCCGCCAACTCTCCTTTCCACGTAGAGCTGGAGAAGCTGTCGAATTCCGTGTATCTGCCGGACGGCGTAGGTCGCTGGTTCTATGAGCGTGCAGCGGGAAGCTACACGACCATGTTGGCGCGTGAGGGAAGTACGCCGGCGAAGTACAGGAACTTGAAGTCGAATGTAGTTCCACCTGCTCGTCGGCTCACCAAGACAGATCTTGCGAAGTTCTTGAATGCTTGGGGCGGACTTCCGCACTTGGCGAGTCTGGGCGGTCAGAAGAACTTCGCACGTTTCATGGACGACGTGCGTGAGAGGGAGGAGCGTGGCGAGCCCGTGATGCCCAGTGCCGGTGGCTTCAAGGAGATGATCGGTAAGGTGATCCTGTTCAAGCAAGTGCATTCACTTGTCAGGCCAATGTTTCCAGCATTCCAAGGCAATGTGGCGATCTACCTTGTCTCGCTGTTGGCAAAGCAGCATGGTAGTGCGATAGATCTGATGCGGATCTGGGAGCAGCAAGGCATCTCCGCAGCCTTCAAGGACCAAGTGAGGGTGTGGGCAAAGGAGGTGAATGCAGGCCTCCACTCTACAGCCGATGGCAGGATGATCAGCGAATGGTCAAAGAAGGAAGAGTGCTGGAAGAAGCTACAGCAACTTGAGCTGACCAGCATCAACGCGTTGATTCCCGAGATCAAGTGAGGATGTGCAAGGCCGCGAATCGTCACTGCGGCCATGTCGCCAGAACGAACAATGCCCGCGATGGGAAAGCGATCTGAGCTTGCAGCGGGGAGCCTTGTTTTCCGCCGACAACGAGGACGCCTTGAAGGGTCTTCGATCTGTCAGGCGTTACGCTTCGCCCGGCTCTTGAACTCAAAGATCATCTGGGCGAGTTCGTCGTCCTCGGCGTAGAAATAGGCCAGGGGGTAGCCGAGTACAGCTGCTATGCGTTGCTGGGTCTGCAGGTCGGGCTGGTGTACGCCCGTTTCGTACCGGTTGACGCGCGTACTCGCGACGAACTCATCAAGGCCAGCCTCAATTCCGAGCGCCCGTTGCGATAGTCCGCGCGCCTCCCGCGCCTCACGCAGGCGCTGGCTATAGATCGGAAGGGTCTTCCTCTTTGTCACGTTCTGATGTGCTCCGGGCTGCTCGTCCTGCGGTAATCCCCCCGTTTTAGCGTTCGCCAAAAGTGGAGCTACGCGGCCATCGCCAATTTCATTGCTGGGGTGATGCCGCCGAGCGCCATGTTGGGGCGCTCATGGTTGTACGTCCATAGCCAGCGCGTGGCTTTGTCCTGAACCTGCTCGATGGTGTCGAACAACGTTGTGGCCAGCCAAGCGTAGCGGACGGTGCGGTTGTAACGTTCGACGTAGGCATTTTGCTGCGGCTTGCCTGGCTGGATGTGCTCGATCCGGATGCCGCGCTGCTGTGCCCAAGCTAGCAGCGCGCCGCTGATGTACTCCGGGCCGTTGTCGCAGCGAATGGCGTTTGGCTTGCCGCGCCAGTCGATGATCTGATCCAACGCGCGGATCACACGGGCCGATGGCAGCGATAGGTCGACCTCGATGCCCAGACCCTCGCGATTGAAGTCGTCGAGCACGTTAAATAACCGGAAGCTGCGACCATCGGCCAACTGGTCGTTCATGAAATCCATCGACCAGACCTAGTTGATCGTCTCCGGTACCGACAACGGCTCTGGCCGCTCACGTACCAGCCGTTTCTTCGGCTTGATCCGCAGGTTCAACTCCAGCTCCCGGTAGATGCGGTACACCCGCTTGCGGTTCCAGCCGAAGCCCTTCACGTTGCGCAGGTGCAGAAAACATAGGCCGAACCCCCAGTCACGATAGGTCGTGGTCAACCGGACAAGCCAATCGGCAATCTGGACGTTCTCCTCGCTGGCCTTGGCTTGATAGCGGTAGCAAGTTTGGCTGATATCAAACGCCTGGCAGGCGTGCCGGATGCTCATTGTTTTGTTCGCCACGGCCCATCGGGCCATCTCCCGGCGTTGAGATGGCCTCACCATTTTTTTGCCATCGCCTCCTTCAGCAGGTCG
>NZ_PRDN01000002.1:0-1328031 GCF_003600855.1 Xanthomonas sp. CFBP 7698 | reverse complement strand
CATGGAACCTCCTCGGAAAAGGGTACGAGAAAATTCCACTTCTGGCGTCAGCTAACCTGTGGGGGGATTACCAGTACCGTCCAGTCGCCCAGACGCCAGTCTTTCAACTGCAGATAGAGGGCAAGCAGGACAGGCATGAAGCCAAGCTTCTCCATGCCACCGGTGAATAGCCCCAGGCGGTCGTGCATGTTGGTGCGACGATCACGCATGAATGCCTCGCGTCGACGCCGTTGTTCCAGCGGAAACCTGCGAAGCGCCGCGACCATCGATTGATACTGATGGAACTCCCGCTCCATCAGCTCTGCGTGATCCGCATAGGGGCGACGGAACCCCGGCCATTCGCGCTTGACGGTTAGCGCTGCCGAAATCAGGAAGCCTGTCAGCTCAGTCACAAGTCCGAAGACAGCTAAATAGATGCCAGTTTTGCCGTCCAACAGAGCACCGGACAAGATTCCGACGCCGGCACCGATCAGGCCAATCGTCAAGCTCCAGCGCTCGACTGGGCCGGCGCGGCTCTGCTCGGTCACCTGTGCGTAATGGGCCATTGCTGAAGAGAGCGATGGAAAGCTCGGGTCTGTGAGCTTGATCGCTTCTCCATCAATGTCGGCGCTGTGTTCCGTTGCTACTTCATCCATTGAACTCACCTGGCTTCCCTCGGGGATCGCGCAGCCAACGAATGGCTGTGATCGTCAGTATTCCTCAGCTGCCGGTGGTGCGCCAGCACGCTACACAGACGCGTCAAACATCCTCCTCAGTTGCTATTGACACGCACACGCTGCACTCGCAATCTAGGCCCAAGGAGCGTCGAAACTCCTCTAGTAGCGGTACCCACCTCCGTCAAACCGGTGGGTTTTTTGTGCCTGCATCTTGCAGGTACAAGCCGACGCAATGCCTGTGTCGGGAGGGCGGCTAATACAACACCCGCAAGGGGAATACACCCGCCGGCTACTAGCGGTTTCGAACCTCCCGACATCCCGTCGCCGTTGGCGGCGGTTCTTGGGTTGTTCCAGGAGGGCGTTGCCATGTCTACCGCACCATCCACGCCGGCATCTGTGCCGGTTGATCTGTTGCCAGCCTCCGCTCGCCGCGTGCTCTGGGATGTGGGCGAGGTGCTGCGCGGGATCGTCGCACGCGCAGCTGTTGAGCAGGCGAGCGAGCATCTCGCGCATCTGCTGAGGCTCCAGCTCGCTGTATTGCCGCACACCTCGGGTTACCGGTCCGCACCTAGTGCCGTGGGGTTGCAGCAGTGCGTCACTGCAACCATCACCCGCCACCACCAGGAGGTGCCATGACACGCCGCCGCCCACCCACGGCATCTGCCAGCGCACGGCCCACCCGCACACGTACGCGCCCCGCGCCGCCCAAGCGGGTGCAGTGGGTTGTTGTGGAGCCCGACCGCACCAAGCTGCCACCGATGCTGCCGCCCGACCCGGACGCCTCCCCGCAAGGCCCCGGCACGCTACGCGCACCCCGCCGCGCCCGCCGCCCGCGCCAATGCACCGTCAGCTACACCCATTACCCCGGAGCCCACGACCACGCCGGCGACCAGCACGTGCCCCACGTCCGCCTCAGCGGCCTATGGCTGGAGCAACTGGGCTTTGCCATCGGCACCAAGCTGCGCATCACCGCCAGCGAAGGGCAGCTGCTGATGGAGGTGTTGCCGCCGGTGGAAGTGCCGGCCAAGGCGCGTAGCGTGCGGCGATGATGGTGCGGCTGCCAGACCCCTTGCGATTGACCTCGGTGCCGCATGCCACTAGCGTCGCAGCCACACCAGCGCACAACGGACGCTTCATGATCGCGCGCCCCCTCTACGCCTTGCTCGCCACCCTCGCTCTGGGCGCATGCGCCCACACGTCGGCCACCCCAGCCCCGGCAACCGTCACGGAGACATCTGCCATGAATTCATCCAGTCCTACGACTGTGCCGCCTAACAAGCCCACTGCGGAAGGCTTGCTTGGTCAGCTGCTTGTGTTGATCAAGGGCAGCCAGGACATCTCCGACTTCACTCCCGAGCGTCTGAATTCCACGATGGGGCAGGCGGTTCAGTTCGTGAAAGGCGACGAACGCCGATATCGGGCCTTCGGCCCGCTCACTAAGGATTGGAGTTATGGATTTGGAGTCGATGAAACCAAGCTTGATGGCAGGTGGTTCGAATTCCGCTTCGATCGCAATGTGGCCGGTGCATCGCCTGCGATGACCGAAATTTGTCGCCTGGACTTTGATCGTTTTACCCAGCAGCTTGAGCAGATGGGATTTGCGCGTGAGCGCAACATCGTCGAAGACGGGCGCTGGATGAGTGATTTCTTTACGCGCCCAGGACTGCGAGTAGAGGTCTTTCCGCGAGGTGAGGCTGCGGAACCGCAAGCGTTGGTGGCACACAAGTGCGTCGAATGGGTCTACATCCGTTAAGTCCAAGGAGCGGACATGTCACTTAGTCCTGATGCTTTGAAAGTTTTGAATGATTTCGGCAATGAGCCTGGAGTTACCAAGTGTCACATCGACCAACTGCCAGAAGCCTTGCAATTGACCTCGGCGCCCGATGCCACTAGCGTCACAGCCACACCAGCGCACAACGGACGCTTCATGATCGCGCGCCCCCTCTACGCCTTGCTCGCCACCTTCGCCCTGGGCGCATGCGCCCACACGGCGGCCACCCCAGCCCCGGCAACCGTCACGGAGACATCTGCCATGCGTTCCTCATCCGATTCCGCAGTCACTCCCCCTGGCAGCGAACCCAGCGGACCGATACGAACGGCAGAAGATGCACTCACCCGCATGCTTGCCTTGATTGAAGAAATCCAAGGGCTTGACGATCTGACACCCGACTACCTGCAATCCAAGATGGGTGTCCCGGTGACGCATGCCGCGTCAGATCCCAGGCGTTACGGCGGCAGTGCTCCGCTTACCAGTGAGTGGGGGTATAGCTTTGGCATGGACCAGACTGCTACCGCAGGGCGTTGGTTCGAGTTCACCTTTATCCCAACGCAAGCGGGTGCTTCTCCGCCCATGACGGAGATCTGCAAGATCGATTTCGATACGTTCACGAAGAAGCTGGAAAGTATCGGGTTCGTGCGTCAGCGCAACATGGTGGAAGACGGGCGATGGATGAGTGACTTCTTCAGCCGGCCAGGCATACGCGTGGAGGTGTTTCCACGAGGTGAGGCTGATGCACCGCAGCAGCGGGTGGAGCACCACTGCGTTGAATGGATCTACATTCGTTAATCCAAGGAACGGTCATGCCTTTGAGTCCACAGGCGCAAGCCATTGTTGATGACTTCGGCCGCCAGCCAGGTGTCACTGCCGAACATGTCGCCAATTTGCAGGGCGTTCTTGCCGCTTCGCCCGTTCTGGTTGATCAATTCAATGATGCGGTTGCCAAGCAGCGCGTACTCAGTCTAAAGCCTCTGACTGATCCGAATGCAGGTGGGACGTTCACGCCTAATGAGAATTCCATCCGGCTGCCGCTGTCCAAACTTTCCAATGGGCCTGGTGGAACATTGCTTGATTCGGGTGACATGACGTTTGTGCTTGGGCATGAACTACAGCACGCCATGTACAGCCCAACCGCAGCTGTTTCCCGTAAGACGTTCGAAACCGCTGCGGCGCAAATAGCCAAGACCACGCACGACTATTCGGACGCGGCGCAGAAGGTTCTAGCAAGTAACCGTGTAGATGAAGCAAGTGCAGAAATTGCAGGCTGGAATGCAACCATCAGCAGGGTAAAGCAGTCAAATCCGCATGCCTCCCTGGAAGATATTTATCGGGAAGCCCCCGGCCGCATGCACGACTTCATTGATCGAACTGGCGGAATGCCGCAGTTCAATTACGTGCTCAAGTCCAACCTTACCCTGAACGCAGATATGACGATGCCCGTCACTCCTGCCAACGTTGAGGCAATGGGTGCGAACTTCTTCGACAAGGATGCCAAGAGCACCCGTATCGGCCATACCGGTCAGTCCGACTACGCCAACCACTACGGCCCGTGGGTGGTTGAAACAGCTGCCATCTACGAGCGCCACTACAACAAGCCAAAGCAGGGCGAGCCAGAACAGCCCATGATCCTGGACATGCAGCGCCTGGGATTGAAAGAAGAAATACTGGAGCGCAACGGTATCGACCTGGGTAGCAACACCCGCCCCATGCCTTACCTCGACAGCAGCACGCAGCCGCCGACGCCCGGCCTGTTCCAGCACAGCAAGACGACGCACCTGCACGTCTCGCCGATCACTGCGCGCGAGCTAGAACAGGAGTTGCGAGAGCGCGATCCGCAATCGCCTGGGCCACCGACTCAACTTCTTCCGTCAGACCCAGGCCATGCAGATCACTCGCTCTACCAACAGATCAGAGATGGGGTGCAAAAGCTCGATGCCCAGCATGGCAGGGAGTGGGATGCATCAAGCCAGCGCATGACCGCCAGCCTGCTTGCGCTGGCAAAAGAGGAAGGGTTGTCGCGGGTGGATCATGTAGTGCTCAACAACCCAACGGCTCAGCTGGCGGGCGGCGAGAAGGTCTTCGTCGTTCAGGGCGCCCTCAACGACCCGGCTCACCAGCGTGCCCATATGTCGACCATGGACGCCGTGCAGACACCAGAGACCCAGTCGTTCGATCGCCTGCAGGCAATCAATCAGACTCAGGCCCAGGCGCGCGAACAGCAGCAGGCGCTGGAGCAATCGCAGCAAGCCGTTACCCAGGCTGGCCCGTCGATGACGCGCTGAGATGTTCTATATCGCTGGTGCGCTGGCACTCAGAGCGACGAAGGCTGGGGTTTGCCCGTGAGCGTAAGGTTACTTAACTGCGTACTGGTTTTGCTCCTGGCTACAACAGGTTGCACTTTGATAGTTGCCGAGACTAGTGCCCATGAGCTGCACGATCTCTCACTCTGTGCAGAGTCCCGGGACTGGGAGAGCGCAGGTGTAAACCGGGCGTTGAAAATCACACCGCAGATCATCGAAGATGAAAACGGGCGCTCATATCACTTTGATCTTGGTAGGAGAGACCGGTTGCGCTACTTGGATGCCAGTTGCGGATTCGGTGCCTATGCTGAGTGCAACTTTGAGGTTGCGTCTTCGAACGGCAGAGGTTTTGGATTTTCCGAAGTTTCGACGTTCAGTCTTTGGGAGCGTGACCGAGAGTTTTATCTCGTCTACCGTGTCGTTGCCCCGAAGGGGGAGTCTGAAAGAGGCCTGCGAAGAGTCGTCAAGGTGGATGACCCACCTGTGGAGATATGCAATCAGATCGGCGACTACTCAAATCTGATGTAATCGGCCGTCGCAACGTCAACGGGCTTCTCAGCAGCTCGGGGCTTGGACATTTGGCGGAGAAGGAATCGCCACTTTTGCAAAGATGCGTACACTGCGCCCTTCTGGTAAACACTCATCTACCGCAGGAAGGAGCCGCGTCACATGCCATTCGCTATCTTCCGCCCCCACGTTTCGGCAGTGGCCACAGTGGTCGTTGCCGCCTTTGCAGGATGCGCCATGACCGAGCCACCGATTTCAAAGAAACAGTTCTCCGAGCATGTTGTGACGCTGCTGGCCGGCAAGGACTCGGCTGTGGTTGAAGCCGGGACGCTGACTGATTTCGCCTGGAAGACGTTGTGCTTCGAGCGCGATGACAGCCTGTTGCTGAAGTTCGACCGCGACGGAGAAACGTCCCTGCTGCCGCTGCCTTATGAAGAGTTCTTCGTGGATGAGGCACATGTGGCCAATTCCCTCGAGGATAGCTGTGTGACGCCATCCGATCGCATCCTGATCAAGAAGAAGTATCCGGGCTACCAAGGGCCTATCGAGTTTCAAAAGGCAGCGCAGGGAGGCTGAGCCATGGTCGATATCACCGATCCGAAGGGCGCCAAGCGTGAGATCGAGCAGGAAGCGTATCGGCACTACGAACAGCTGAGCGGCATCACCTTGGCAAAGCGTCCCGATGGCACGTTCCAGTCGCAGGGACACAATGATCAGCTCGACGCCTTCCGGCATGCGTATACCAGTGGCCGCGTCACCCAGCTCGCGCTAGGGCAGCAGTGGATTGCACGTAAGTTCGGGGATGATGCCGAAATTGGGCCGGCGCATCCAAACGACCCCTACGAACACCGCATGGACTTGTGGAACAACGAAGCCGGTCGCCGGCTCGGTGATCAGACCTCCGGGCAGGATGCGCTTGCGCGTCAGGCATACGACGCGCTGCGTCACGGTGATCTGGCGACGGGTTTGAACGATCCACGCCTCAGGCAGTTGTTTCCTGACGATCCACGCCTGGCGCGCCCCCAGGGAGATCCAGAACGGGACCTTGTGACCAGCAGCGATGTTGACCGGATCAACAAGGATGTGTCGCGCTTGCAGGAACAGGCGCATGACAGATTCCCGGACACGCATCCGGATCGTGCGTATTTCAACACCCTGCGTGGGCAGCTGCCGGCATCAGTTTCCGATACCAAAGTCGCCGAGGTGATGATTGCCGCAAAGCAGGCCGGTGTGGAACGGGTTGACCAGCTCGCCGGTGCCGTCCTGCGTGATGACCACATCTTTGTGGCTGGGAAGACGCCAGGATTTCGTGTGCAGGTGGACGCAACGACGCCGGCGCCAGATATGCGCCAGAGCCTCTACATGGCCAACCAACAGAATGCCGTCCACGCCTACGACCAAGGGCAGTCACAGGCTGCACAACATGCGCCTGCGCCTGGGCGTTAGCCCGCCCGCGGGAGCCTAGTGGACGGCTGTAGATTTTCTTGTGCTATCCGATGTCTTTCGTGTTCGAGCCTGTCGGCCACGACTAGTCCTTCTTTTGCCTGGCAAGCCCTTTTTTGCACAACCCAATATTGGTTCTAGCTGCGCGGACGATCGCCAGATAGGGATCGGCAAGGACCGGCGGCCAGCGGTCCGTCACCGCATCGTCTGGTAGCGCTGCATCCTCAGCGTAGTCCTGCAACGTTTTCAGGCATTGCGCGTACCGGGCAGTCTTGTACTGGGTGAGTGCCAGATCATTGCGCATATCTCCCTTTTCGCCCCATTCCAGTGTCTGCCCGCACTGCGTCAGGACGGGAGACAATACAAAGAGCGCTTCTTCATAGTTCTTGCGGTCGTAGCGATGCTGAAACGCCGCGCGCGTACGTGCAATGGCGGCGCGGTCGCAGCCGCTCTTGGCACGAAGGTAAGGTGCTTCGAAACTGCCGTTATAGCCGCACATGGCTTTGCACTCCGCCGGGGTGGGCGTTGTCACGTCGACGCCTTCAGCGGTTTTGGAAAACTGGACCTTGCAGCCTGTAGTGCCAGTCTCAACCTCTGCGCTGCCTTGGGTGCCGCGGATGGTGCCCTCGAGTAAGCACATGGATTGACCCGTGGTGCTTTCCAGGGAGAATCGGAGCACTCCATCTTCTTTTGTCAAAAGCAATTGGCCCCACCCCGCCTCTGTGATGTATTGACCTGGCTCAAGCGTCTTGGCCTCCGCGGGCTCCGCAACCACGGGCGCGTCGAGAGCCGCCATTATCGAGGTCGTGCCAGGCTTGTCGGTGGGCGCCTGTGCGGAAGCTGGTGCGGCGGCAAGAAGGTTGCCGGCCAACACGGTAATTGTCCAGGTAACACACATGACGTAGTCCATTGCGTTCGGTTTCCAGTGGGCTTGTGAGCGTGAGTGCGTTGGTTGCATCGGTCTATGCAGTCTTTGAATCTGGAGGAGCGTTGCCTGATCGATTGGAAAAACCGCAGTTGATAGTCTGCTCTGTTCGTATCACGTGCGCAGGGCGGATGTGTGCATTGACGGCGCTGCGCGAATGCATTCGCCTTCGGCCACGCGCAATGGCAAAGCACCCACTTGGTAGCAAGCAGCGTTTCTGTTGTCTGCAACTGCAACTGCAACTGCAACTGCAACAGCGCACGGTCTTGCTGTTTGCATGGAGCCCACGAGAATGCGGGTCAATGATGCAACGCTATGGGCACCACTGCACTTGCAGCGAGCAAGCGTTGAGTGGCGAGTGATCTCGACCAAGGCTGACCAACGCGCGGCACGTAGGGGGTTAGCGTTGCTTGCCATCATGGTTAGATAGGTGCGGCTGCGGTCAGGGCTGCGGGTCTTAATAACCACTGTCCATCTTTGGCTGCAATCGCTCATGTTCAGATCCACTTGCACGACCCTTGCGCGCGCGTTGCGTTGGTGTGTCGTGTCGCAAGATGCGTGGGGGAGTTGGTGGGCAGCGGCACTCGGCCGAAGGCGCGGCGATCACGATGAGCTCGCGTGACGGGCCGCCTGCGGCGCGCGGCCAGTTGTCTCTTGAGGAAAGAGATCGTCTGCGTGCGGAGTTCGACCGGGCACTGGCTGCGCTGCAGGCCGAGCTGCTGGTGTACCTGCGCCGCCGTACGCGCGATGCCGAGACGGCGGCCGACCTGGCGCAGGAGACATTCTCGCGGATGATGGTGTACCGCGATGCGCCAAACATCGGCGACCGGCGGCTGCTGATGTACCGCATCGCGCACAATCTGGTGATCGAGCTGCGGCGCTCGCGTCACCGGCGGCTGGCGACGCAGCATGTGTCGCTGGATCAGGTGGCGCCGATCAGGGCCGACGAGGCTGGCGTAGACGAGATTGCCGATGCCCGCCAGACACTTGATGTGCTGCTCAAGCGCACCTTGCTCGAACTCCCGCCCAAGTGCCGGCTCGCGTTCAAGCTCAGTCGCTTCGACGGGCTCACCTATCCGCAGATTGCCGCAAAAATGGGGATCTCCACCAAGATGGTGGAGAAGCACATTAGCCGTGCGCTGCTGGCCTGTCGTGCGGCCGTGGGGGAAGTGTCGCAGTGACCAGCCTGCAAGGCTGGCGCCTGGTGCCGCCAAAGGATGCTGGTAGCATCGTGCGCAAGGGCGCAGGGAAACGGCCCGCCGGGAGTCACCAGCCATGCGTGCAGAGTCCGAGCGTATCCAGGCGCAGGCGGCCGCCTATCTTGTTCGAAGCAGCGGCGAGAGCGCTGCCGAGCGCGCCGTGCGTGAGGCCTGGCTGGCTGCCGACCCGCGCCACCGTGCGGCCTACCAGCAGTTGCTCGACGTGGACGCGCATGCATCGGCGGTACTGGGTGATGCCGAGTTGCAGGCCGCCACTGCACGCGATCTGGAGTTGCTGACGCCGCCCTCCAAGCAGAGGCGTCGCTGGCCTTGGGTGTTGCTGGCAGCGATGTTGATTGCCGCGATCGGCTACGCGTTGCGTCACCTGCTGATTCAGTAGCACGCACTCCGCACTCCGCACTCTGCGCGGCGTGTTGCATAGACCGCCGAATGTGCGCTCTGTATGCAGCGCATGCCTGCATATTGCAAACGTTGCTGGTAGGGCATTGCGCTTGCGCAACATCACTTGTTGTCGGGGGACGCAATGGCGATGGTGCCGCGCCCAGGACGCGAAGGATGCACATGCAAGCACGACGGGCAGTAGCGGGGAGCGGTGTCGGTTCTGATCATGCACGCAGCAGGTTGGCAGTGGCGGTTGTCTCGCTGCTGTCGCTGCACAACCTTGCGGCGCAGGAGCGCCCCCTCTTGCAACGCGAGCATGCAGGCGCAGTACAAGCCGATGCGCAGCGCGGTGATGGCACAGCAACGTCGCTGGATCGCATCGAGGTCACCGGCACCCGCATCCGCGGCGGTACGACACCATCGCCGGTGGTCACCATCGGCAGTGAGCGCATTCGCGAGGAAGGCTTCGCCGACCTGGGGGAGGTAGTGCGCAGCCTGCCGCAGAACTTTTCCGGTGGGCAGAATCCCGGTATTGCCGCGGGTGCGACCGGGGGCGGGCAGGGCAACCAGAACATCACCGGCGGCTCCGGCCTGAACCTGCGCGGCCTGGGCCAGGATGCAACGCTCACCCTGCTCAACGGGCGCCGCATGTCCTATGGCGGCTTCGTGCAGATGGTGGATATCAGCGCCATCCCGGTGGAGGCGGTGGAGCGCATCGACATCGTCGCCGATGGGGCCTCTGCCATCTATGGCTCCGATGCGGTGGGCGGTGTGGGCAACATCATCCTGCGTCGCGATTTCGACGGCATCGAGGTCGGTAGCCGCTATGGCACGGCCGCCGATGGCGGGCTGACCACGCATGAGTACACCGCCACCGGCGGTGCCGTGTGGCAGAGCGGTGGGCTGATCGCCACCTGGAAGCGCAGCGACAATGACCCGGTCCGCGCCAACCAGCGCGACTATGCGCAGGACATGTATGCACCGTCCACGCTGTACCAGGGCGGCGCGCTGCGCAGCGGCCTGCTTAGCGCACATCAGGGCGTGGGAGAGCTGGTCGAGCTGACCCTCGATGCGTTCCGCACCGAGCGCAGCATCACCACCGACATGGCCTACGCCAGCACCTACGAGCACAACGCGCCCGAGACCACCACGACCCTGGTCGCTCCGGGGCTGGAGGTCTACCTGCCGGGCGACTGGTCCATGTCGCTCGGTGGCACCTGGGGGCGTGAGGCCACCGACGTGGACTACACGGTGTTCACCCCGGCCTCCGGCGGCGCCGCGCTGTCGCGCACGGCGTATCGCAACCGCAGCCGTGCGTATGAGCTGGGCGCGGAAGGGCCACTGCTCGCATTGCCCGCCGGTGATGCCCGCCTGGCGGTGGGCGTGGGCTATCGCGAAAATTCATTCCTGAGCCGCAATATGGTCAGCGGTTACACGCAGGTGGATGGCGAGGTGGGCAGCCGCTTTGGCTATGCCGAGTTGAACGTGCCGCTGGTGGCGCCGCAGCAGGGCGTGCCGGGCGTGCAGCGGCTGACCGTCACCGGCGCGGTGCGTGGCGAGGATTACGACAGCTTCGGTGGCGTGACCACGCCCAAGTTCGGGGTGATCTATGGCCCCAGCGACGACATGACCTTCAAGCTGTCGTGGGGCAAGTCGTTCAAGGTGCCCACGTTGTCGCAGCAGTACCTGGCGGGCGATGCCATCCTGTTCCCGGCGGCGGTGCTGGGTGGCACCGGCTATGCGCCGGGCGCGACGGCCCTGCTGGTCGGTGGTGGCAGTAAGGCGTTGAGCCCGGAGCGCGCGCGCACCTGGAGTGCATCGCTGGCGGTGCATCCGCGGGCCTGGGCAGGGCTTGAGGCGGAATTGAGCTGGTTCGATATCGATTACGAAGACCGCGTGGTGCAGCCGCTGGTGCCGGCGCAGGCGCTCAGCAATCCCGCGTTTGCGCCGTTCATCACCACCTCGCCAACACAGGCGGAGCTGGCAGCGGCGCTACAGGGTTTCCGCTTCGTCAACGGCACTGGTGCGCCCTATGTGCCTGCCCAGGTGGTGGCGATCGCCAGCAACCAGTACGTGAATGCCGCGCGGCAGCGGGCCAGGGGCGTGGACCTGTCCGGCAGTTGGCGGGTGGACCTGGGGCAGGGCGCGCTGACCTTCCGTGGCGCGCTCACCTGGCTGGACAGCACCCGGCAGGTGGCCGCCGGGCTGCCCACCTACGATCTGGCCGGCACCTTGTTCCAGCCACCCAGGCGCAGCGGCCGGGCCGGCACGGTGTGGCAGCAGGGTGGCTTCAGTGCCGCGCTGTTCGGCAACTACAAGGATGGCGTGACCAACGCGGCGGATGGCAGTGAAGGCGCATCGTTCACCACCTTCGATGCCACGCTGCGCTACGACAGTGGCGAACGCGCGGACATCTGGTCCGGCCTGGCGTTCGAGCTTGCGCTGCAGAACGCCTTCAACCGTGCGCCACCGCTGTACGCCACCACCACCCGCACGTATGCGCCGTACGACTCCACCAACTATTCGGCGATCGGCCGGTACGTGAGCCTCGCGGTGTCCAAGCACTGGTGAGGCAGGAGGGCGGTGCGGGGACTCGCCGTCTTCCATCCAAGTCGCCCTGGGGCGGTGTATGTGCACGCGCCGGGGCATCTCGAGCAACAACAGGCTGGCCTGCGCCAGCGCGTGGTCGTGTGCCGGGTTCGTGGCGGCACCACGGCGCGCGGGCCGCAGGTGGCTGACAAGGAGTGTGGCGCATGACATCCGGCTCAGGCAGGGCGCTGTGGCTGTGCTGCGGCGTGGTGAATGGATTGGCGGTGTTTCTTGCTGCGGCGCCCGTGCGTGCCACGGCGCCCCGGCAGCTGGTGGAAATCACGGACTTCGCAAGCCCGGTGGTGTCACCGGACGGCACGCTGGTGGCGTTCCGGGTGATGCGGGCCTCGGTGGAACGCAACAGTGACGCTGCGGACTGGTATGTGCAGCGCATGAATGGCACGGCGCCGGCACGCCGCGTGGGTGATGGTGGGGTGCCGCTGCGTGATTCAGCAGGTGTCCCGCAGCCTGCCGTGCCGGTATGGTCACCGGATGGGCGCTGGATCTACTACCGCGCCATGCTCGAGGGTGGCATCGACGTGTGGCGTGCATCGGTCGATGGCGCGGCGGCGGAGCGCGTGAGCGAGGGTGATGCCGACGTGCGGGAATTCTGGCTGAGTGCCGATGGCGACACGCTGTCCTACAGCACCGGGCCAACGCGTACCGAGGTGGCCGCGATGGAGCTGCGCGAATACGACGCAGGCATCCGCGTGGATCGCACCACGCCACTTGGCCAGGGCTTGTTCCGCTCCGGCTATACCGAGGGGCGCCCGGCCACCCAGCGGCTGGGCGTGATGTTCAACCGGGTATGCCTTGCCGACGCGTTACCGGACCGTTGGCACCGCGTGCAGCTTGCCACCGGCGTTGTGCGCGACGGTGCCGCACAGGACCGGCCATCTGCGCCGCTGGCGCCGGCCGATCTTGCCGTCGATGTGCCTGATGCGTGGAAGCTGGAACGCGACCCTGCGACCGGACGCATCGCGGTGCTGACGCGCAGCGCGGCGGCAACGGATGCGCCGCGCGTGGTGATGGGGCTGCTGCAGGACGCGAAGACTCGCAGATGGAGCCCGTGTACCGCGCAGGCATGCAGTGGCACTGCGATCAGCGCTGCGCAGTGGCGGCCGGGCACGGACGAGGTGGTCTTCACCGTCACCGCGTACGACGACGGCTTCGCGCAATCACTGCACCGCTGGAACGTGGTGACTGGCGAGGTGCAGCCGGTCGCTTCATCGTCCGGCATGTTCGCAGGCGAGGATCGCTGGGGCGCGGGTCGCTGTGGCGTGTCGACGGCGGCGCTGGCCTGTGTGACCGCCGATGCAGGCCGCCCGCCGCGGTTGGAACGGGTGGACCTGCAGACCGGGGCGCGCACGATCCTTTTCGATCCCAATGCTGCATTGGCGCAGGATCTTGCGGACCTGCCGGTGGAGCTGCTGCGCTGGCAGGACGCGCAGGGGCAGTGGTTCACCGGGCAGTTCCATCGAGCCCGTCATACGGGCGGCGCGCCATCGCCATTGTTCGTCACCTATTACCGCTGCATGGGATTTCTGCGTGGCGGCTCCGGCGACGAATGGCCGCTGGCGGCGATGGCGGAGCAGGGCATCGCCACGCTGTGCATCAACGCCCCTGCGTTCCCGGCGGATGCGTCGGAGCGCTATGGGCTCGGCCTGTCGGCCGTCACCAGCGCGGTGGACCTGTTGGCATCACGCGGCCGCATCGACCGCCACCGCGTGGGCATGGGCGGCATCAGCTTCGGCAGCGAGGTGACGATGTGGACGCTGCTGCACTCCAGGCTGCTTTCCGCCGCATCGCTGGCATCGCCCACCACTTCGCCGCTGTACCGGCTGCTCGGCAGCAATATCGGCGATCCCTTCCTGTCGCTGTTGCGCAGCAACTGGCAGCTTGGCGCACCGGACGAGACCCCAGCGCAATGGCAGGCGATCTCGCCAACCGGCAACCTGCAGAAGATCCACGCCCCGCTCCTGATGCAGTTTGCCGAGCAGGAATACATGCACGGCCTCGACTACGCCATCCCGCTGATGCAGGCACACCGCGCCGACCTCTACATCTTTCCCGACGAGCCACACAACAAGTTCCAGCCACGCCACAAACTCGCGGTGTACCAACGCAACCTGGACTGGTTCCGGTTCTGGCTGCAGGGCTACGAGGATGCCGACCCGCGCAAGGCCGAGCAGTACCAGCGCTGGCGGGAGATGCGGGCGGCCAAGAGCCAGACGAATCCCGCCAACTGATGCGGATGTGGTTGCGAGTGACCGCGTGCCAGGGCAATTGGCGTGGGCGGCGGAGCGTGACCTGAAACGATCAGGAGCGGTCCTTCGTGACGCACGAAGTGCTACCGGGCCGCGCAGGCGATATCCGGCTACGAAGGAAGCGAATCTGGAGCCGTTCTTCCTGGAACAGAACAGTAAAGAACCAGAGTGATTCCCGGGCAGCAGGAGTAGCGTGCCCAGAACGCGACCAACCTGCGCCTTCTCAGTCGGCTGGTCCATCGTTGGAAAGCTTGTCCGGCTTGGTCTTGAGCCATCGCTATCGGATGCCGTCGACATAATCTCGAGCCCCCGACAACGGCGTGGCTCGGAGGGCGGCACGTCTTTGCTCTTGCCGTGCCGGGCGAGGTTTTCCCGCCGTTTCGTGGTTGGCAGTGCGCCCGAAGCCGACTGATTGAGCCGGCCAGTCCTTCGTAGAGTTGCCCTGCCAAGCGGGTTCAAGTCTGCTGCCCTACCCAGTTCTCGACCATGCACAGGTCGAACATGCGCAGGAAGGTCTGGTCACGTGGTGCCAGCGGCATCGACAGGAATGCGGTGATGGCGGGGCCGTCGAGCAACCCATGCGCGTGGAGGCGTCCGGACAACAGGAACTCGCCGATCTGGTGCCTGTTGCGTGCGTAGATCGCGCCTAGGTAGCTCATGTAGGTGGCCTTGCTTCTTCGGTTGAGGACCTCCGCGGGCAGGCAATCGGCGAACGCATCCCGCGCGAGCGCGCGATTGCGGCCGTCAGTGATCCACATCCAGCTGGGCGCGCGCAGGCACGCTTCCATGACCGGCTGGGCCAGCAGTGGGAAGCGCATGGGGCGGGCGCCGCCGCGTGGTGCCTGTCCCTGGAAGAGCTGGTTGCCCGCCAGGTCGAAGATACGCTCGCGATCGCCCGGCAGCGCGTTGGCGGGCGCATTGAACCAGGGATGTGGTTCCGGGGTAGGGCGCGGGCCGGATGCGGAAAGGAAGGACGTCACCTCGTGGCAGGCCGATCGCGGTGGCCGGCTCAGCTTGGCGAGCGTCAGACTGGCGGCTTTCCAGAAGGTGCACTGGTGCAGTTGTGCCAGATCCCCAATGGCCTTGAACCCACGTGTTGCTCTGGCTGCCCTGAATGCATCGGCGGCCGGGGCCGCGGTCCGAAGGTAGCAGAACACCGAATCGCCGCCGCCGCCGGAGTAGTAAGTGGCAGTACCGTGGCGGTTGGCCGCACGCTCCATGATCTGGTCGATGGCGAACTGCAGCAGGCCAACGCCGGGTGTGAACGCCGATGCGGCGACGTCAAAATCGAACCGGGCCCCATCGAGCTCCAGATGCTCGGTATGCAGCGGCACAGCCAACTGGCCGGCCATCAACGCGGCATAGTGCCGCTCGTCGACGCCCGGTACCGGCGTGACCAGGTTGTAGCAGGTGATGTCTGCCTCGCTGTCGCACAGGCACGCCGCGACAATGGACGAATCCAGCCCGCCAGACAGTTCCAGCAGGATCGACGTGTCGATGCTGGCCCAGGCACGGACGGATGCCGTCACTGCGGCGCGGATTGCCGCGGCGGCTTCGTGGCGGTCATGGAACCGCTGTTCTGGCGCCACGAAGGTCCATGGCGACCACGCGGTATCGACCGACGTCCTTTCACCGTCGATGGCCAGGCTGCAGCCGGGCAGTAGCTCGTTGACACCTTCCAGCCCGGTACGCTGCGTCTTGATGTCCGGGTAGCGCAGGCGATGCGCGATGAAGGTCCAGTCAATCCGCCTGCGGTACAACCCAGCCCGCTCCACCAGGGCGATGTCGGACGTCACGAAGCCGGAACCGTCGGCGATCGAGTACACGCATGGCAGGTTTCCCGCCGCAGACGCGGAGCGGATCAGTTGAAGTGCTGGCTTCTGCCCCATACCGGGCTGGACGAGCAGATAGCTGCCCCAGCAGCGTGACACGATGTGCTGTTGGACCGAAGCCGGATCGCGCATCAAGCCTAGCGAGGTGTCGGTGTCGAAGGATGTACCGTCGTGGTTGAACAGATGGCCGATGAGCACGCTGCCATCCGGTAGCGACAGCGTGGGGAGCGAGTCTTCACATAGCAGCGTGGCGTGCGCCGTCGCGTAACGTACCGGTAGGCCGAAATTGGGAAGGTGGTTGAGAGAGGCATCGCGTGACCCGGACACATTGCCAAGCAGGAGAAGGTAGTCGCCGGGCATCAGATCACCAGAATCGTTGTATGCGCGCGGACGTGGTCCAGCGTGTCGTTGAGGACGATGCCCTGGTACTGCACCCAGCAATGCGCCGAGAAGGGGGCACTGGTGACGCCGAACACCAGGTCGACGCAAAGCCGACGCCTTTCCAGGAACCTAGTGAGGGCGATCGAGTCGGGCAGGCAGCGGGTATCGATGGGGACGAGCGCGCGGGCGCTTCGGAACGCTTCTGCCCAACATGCTGCTCGGAGTGCTTCGTGCGACGACGGCGCTGGTATGGATGGGCTGCCGTCGCGATGGCGGCGGATGCGGTCGAGTACGCGCTTGAGCTTCCGTGTTCTCAGTTGGATGTGTGTGGAGAGGACAAGCGCGGCTACTTCGATGGCGGGCGCGGACGTCGCTCGGGTGGATTCCGTCGTCATCTCCAGCGCACTGTGCGTTGGGCTGGTCGGGACCCGCTGCATGGGTGGGAGGTGGCTGGGCACCACATCCGTCAGTACCCGCTGCTCCAATAGCTTGGAGATGCCACCAGCGTGGATGTCACCGTCCTGGAGGTAGCGGATGAACGAGGATTCCAGGGGGCGCGAGAGGCGGAAGTAGCGGTCGTTCCCTATGTCCAGAAAGATCAGATGGCCGTCGACCATGCAGTAGGACAGGTCGTCATTCACTCGCAGAACGGCCATCGGGGAGTCCTCAGCCAGAGGGCGCGCCTTGCGGCGCGCCCGATTGCTCAGGCATCGGAGATGCCGTCGAGGGGAACCGCACCGAAGTTCTCGGTGATTCCCATCTGGCCCTTGGTTTCGACGCTGGCGACGCCGAGCTCGATCACTTCATCCTGCACGTGGGTGCGGGCGTTCTCGTTCGTATCCATCTCAGGCTCCTTGGTTTGGCGCCATGGACGTCCCATGGCAACTGCAGCCTAGAAGCAGGGATTTTTGGTTATCAAATGATTTTTGCGTTGTAGCGGAATGATTATTCGCGCCAGGCTCAGCGCAGCAGTTCCTTCTGGTCGCTAAGCGATGCCACGATGCGCGGCACCAGCTCCTTGCGGCGTTCGTGACAGGCACTCAATGCGGCTTTCAACGCGGTGATCTCGCGTGCCTGCCACAGCTGCTCCAGCAAATCGAACTCGGCGATGGTGGAATTAAACACTCATGCGCGGCGCCTGCTGTGCATCTTGCTGCTGGCTTCGTGCCAACTCCTGTTGTCGTGTCTGCGTCTGTTCCTGAGCAATGGCTTGGTTGGCAGCCTGCAGCTTTGCGTCCGACTGTTCCAAGGGCATATTGATTGCCTGGTCGATGGAGACGGCGGCGCGCTTGTGTGTTGGATCATTCATCTGCCCCTCTATCGCAACAAGATTGCCGTTCTTTCCCATCAGTACATGATCGACGCGCTGCAGCGCGTTCGCAGCCAGCGAGGTGTTGCCTGCTTCTGGATAGCGCTCGCGATTGTCCTTGCATGCCGCCAGCAAACAGCGGCTGACGCGCTCGCTCATTTCGTCATACGGCTTGCCCACGCTCTCATCGATCTTGGCGACGCCTTCGCGGATCTGCTTCAACATGGCGTGATCGGGATGATCCGGATCTTGCGGGCCTGACGCTTGCGGTCGTGCGGGCCCACTAAGGTCGCGTACACCTGTGTCTTCCTGAGTTTTCTTTGAAGAGGTGTCCGCGTTATCGTGGCTTTGCGCCCGCGGCGCTGTGACATGGACCGTCTCTAGCGTTTTGATCGGTTCGGCAGCGGCCTGGGCCGCCGGCTGTGCAGCCGTACGCTGTGTGCCTAGGGTCTGGGCTGCGTAGGTTCCATCAAGCTCTTGCTTTAAATTTCCCTTGGCGTCGCTGTCCCACAGCATACCGTCATGGGTCCATTGACCATCTTTGCCGCGTTCGTAGAGGTCACCGTCTGAGCCAACGATCCGGCCCGGATGCTTCAGCGCGTCATGGACTGCGGCGGGCATGCAGCCGTGACGCTCCCAGCCGTTCTGGTCGTAAGCCTCTTTGTAGTGTGCGGCCATTGCTGCTGGCGTCTGCATCGCGTTCTGCTTGATGATTTGCTGCGAAGCCTCATCAAGTTGCGCTGCACGCTGAGGGCTCGCCGTCTCGGTGTGTGTGCTCATTGTCCGATCGACCAGCCCGTCGGCTACCTGGCGCGTCCACTGGTGTGTGTCTGGGTGGTGCACCCATGGCGCGTCGCGCATGCTCCGGGTATCGTGCGCGTTGGCTGGCAGGGTATAGGGATCTTTGTTCTGCGGCGGCGAGCCCAAGGCCAGTTCGATGGACGTATTTGATGCTTTGAACGTCAATAGGTCCGAGACTTCCGGCGGCGCCACTTCTGTGCGCGTCCGTTGGAACGGCACACCGGCCTCGCCGAAGGCCACGGCAGCCGGATCGACTTCGCCAGTGCTGACATCCCGCGCCCATCGCGCGCCGGACGGAGGATTTTCGAGGCGCCATGTGTTGCCTTGCGCATCTTGTTGATGGGAAATACGGTGGTCATTGATGGCATTGGCAAGCTTGTCGCCGCCCACGGCACCAACAATGCCGCCAATCGCACCAGTGACAAGCAAGCCCGGGCCAGACTCCACACCCAAGACGGCGCCCATGCTTCCGCCTAGCACCGCCCCGCCAACAGCGCCCACACTCCGTGTGGCGTAGCGGGTGACCTCTGCATCTGCAGCAGTGCTATTGCCCTGCGCATCTAGCCGCGCGGTGTTTCTTGCCGTAGTGCCGAGGTCGTACACCGCCGCCGCCGCACCCATGACGCCCAACCCACGGACTGTGCCTGACGCTAGCTTGCGTGAAGCCGCTGCTTCAGCACTGAGCGCTGTCTCCGAGATGCTTGCGGCTGGCACATCAAGCCCGGTCGGCGCACGGACCATGCCCGACGCGGTGAGTTCTGCGGATGTCCGGAAGTGCGTTTGCTGCAGCTCTAAACTTCCAGCGAACTCACGCGAAAACGTTACCTTGTCAATCTTTGAGCCGATACTCTCTGGTGCTACAAAGATGCCCTTTGGGGCAGCCTGGATAAAGTGTGTTTGCACCTCCGGTAGTACAGCGCCTGCGCCACCTTGTGCGTACAGCGCCTGCAACTTTGGAATGGGTTCTCCGCCTAGCGAAGTGACGTTGGGGTTACTCAGTACAGCAGGGACCTCGACCTGGCCGAAGACACGTTCGAGGTTGGCAGCTGAAGCCACAACTTTGATGTCACCGCGTAGCGAGCTTGCGAATTCGTGCGAGGCCTCGCCCCAGAGGCATTTCGACAAGGACGTGGGGCTCTGCGATGGAACTGCGGGGTCGCCGAACAAGAACGACGCTGCAGACTCTCTGGCCATCTTCGGTGGCAAGCCCTGCGACCTGAAAATCTCGGAGGCCTTCTCCTCGACGGCGGTCCGGGCTTCCATGAGGAACTTGGCACGCGGCGTATCGTTGATGACGGGAAGCCCAGTCCTTTCAGAAAGTTCAACCGCCATGACCTCGGATGAGACGTCGCCAACCCAACGACTGTAGAGAATACCGCCCGGATTAACCGATTTTGCCGAATACGACCTTGCAATTTCAGATATTTCATCTAGAGATCGTGCTTTCTCTATCAGAGAGATCGAGGCGGCGTGGTCGCTCATTTCTGAACTCCGGGCTGATCATTGCGCTTGGTCAATGCCCAGTTCTCATTAAAAATGACCTTTCCCGTGAAGATTGCCCCCCCACTTTCACTAATGATCAGCGGCTTCTTCGTAAAGCTAGTTCCAGCATCTATTAACTGGATGATGATGGTCTTTATGGATTCAAGTTCGTCATGGGTAAAGGGGCGAACTGACCAGGCAGTAATTGGCATCCCGACTTGAAGCTCTACCGAAAATCCGAAAGAGACAACCGCTACGTCATAATGGGTTTGGTCTGGAAGCCAATCATTCTTTAACTCTCCAAAATACTCTATGCCATCAATTTCAATGGCGAAGGTCTCATGACCAAGCTCGTCAGCGCCCCGGATGCCGCTTGAAAAACGGGCCCTACCTGCTGGCAAATCTATCAATTCAAATGGCGATGACATCTCAATTCCTTTCTTGCTAGATCCAAATGGTATGGCTTATCGAACAGGACGATAGGCAAGGGTGGTTATGCTACATCGGTGCGAAGGCAACAAGCACGGGTGCGACGTCGGAAAGCGCGGCTACTCATTATTGCACCACAATTGGCATGTCGTTCTTGGTGGCCGCTTACGTGCTGGATGCGCCATCTTGCCGGTTTGCCTCAGCCAGTAATTGCGCATACGACTGCACGCGTATACGTAGGCGAATGAGATGCCAGGACATCGCAAAGGAAAACAGTAGCGTGAAGACCAGTACGCCCTGGATTAGGGTGATCTTGCTCAGTACGATCCAGTTGTCGTCTCCCCGTGATTCAATGCCAGCGAAAGCTAGAGGTCTGCGGTTGATGTTGATCACGGAACTCGGCGGCGTTAGCCCGCCCAGGCTGTCGTGCGGGATCTGGTGATTGTAGTTGGCCAGCCAATGTTCGGTCTGTTCGCGAACCGCTGGATGGACGACTATCGCGCGTTACGGCTTTGCTCGTTCAATGCGGCGACGATACGTGGCACTTCCTGCTTGCGTCGTGTGTGGTACGACCGCAGCGCGATCTGCAACGCAATGAAGTCGCGCCGTTGCCAGTGCTGTTCGAGATCCGCTATCTCAGCGTCGACAGCATCGAGCATGCCGTGTTTGGCGCGACGGATCGGGGCCAGCCGGTCATTGGCCTGTCTTACTGCGTGGTGCAGCGACCAGTGTGCAGCGCTGCGCGCGATCGCATCGAACAGCTTCCAGGTTCGCTTCACCAGATCGGCGCGGTCGTCTTCCTGCACGATGCCGGCAGGGGTGCGGGAAGGCTGCAGACTGGCGATATCGCACGCCATCAGCAACAAGCGTTCCATCCAGTCATAGAGGTCGCGCAGGGCAACTTCAGTGAGCAGCGGGACCTGCAGGCCGTAGCGCGCGTGGTCGTCCACCAGCCCTTCGCCGACCAGGCGATACAAGGCAAAGCGTACCGGGGTGGGACTGGTGTTGAATTCGGCAGCGAGCTTTCCCGGGTCGATGCGCTGACCGGGCGGATACCGGCCCGATTGCAGTGCGCGCCTGACGTGCGCATAGGCAACTGCACGTTTGGAGTGGATTTCACTCATGACGGACTCCTTGTCTGACCGCGACTCCTCCCCTGGCTGGATCGTACATGCAAAGGCAGGGTAGGGAGTTGCTGCAGTAGTCCTTTCAGCCGCAGGCTTGTCAAATCGTACCGCGCACGAGGCAGGCTTGGAGCCGATACCCTGTCCCGAAAGTAATAGTTCTAATAACGCATAAAGTGAGACCAAAAAAACATGAGGGCCGCCTGGTCTGCCAGGGCGGCCCTCGTGTTCGTACGTTATCTGTCACTGCTCGAGAGGCACGACCATCATGCCAGGCGGTGTCCTCGCCTAGCGAAACGACTCACGCAGCCGCTTGCCTGCGTATTCCTGCGCGGCTTTCGCCTTGGCGACGACGGCTGCACAGCCGAAGAACTCGTGCGTCACACCGGTGTAGACCTCGCGCTCGACCGGTACGTTGGCCTCCTTGAAGGCATCTTCCAGCTTGGCGCCGTCGCTGCGCAGCGGGTCGATGGTGGCGTTGATGAGCGTCACCGGTGCCAGGCCGCGCAGGTTGGCGTTGACCAGGTCCAGGCGCGTATCTGCCTTGTCCGCATCGCTGCGGATCAGGTGGCCGACAAACCATTCGATCATGGCTTTGTTCAAGGGTTTGGCGATCGCGTTTTCGATATAGGACTCTGTGTGCAGGCTGCCGGTTTGCCCGACCGGGTAGACCGCCAGGATATGCGTCGGTGCCTGCAGCCCCTTGTCGCGCGCGGCCACGGCCGTGGCGATGGCCAGGTTGCCACCTGCACTCTCGCCCGCGAGAGCAACACGTCGCGGATCGCCGCCGATGCTTGCCGCGTTTGCCAACACCCATTCGTAAGCGGCGAGTGCGTCGTCCCAGGCGGCAGGGAATTTGTGTTCCGGCGCTTGGCGATAATCGACCGAGACGACGATGGCGCCGGTTTCCTTGGCTAGCCCGCGTGCGCCGCCGTCATACACCTGCGCGTTGGCAATCACCCAGCCGCCACCATGGAAATAGACGATCACCGGCAGTTGCGTGCCGCCGTTGGGGGTATAGATCAGTGCCGGGAGATTGCCTGCTGGCGTCTCCAGCGTGTGAGCCGTGCGTTTGACGCCGGGCACCAGGACTTCCGGGTCGGTGGTCTTGCCCTGGTCCTGCAACACCTTGTTGACCGCATCGGCGATGGTGGGCTGCTGCCGTGCTTCCTGTGGCGTCAATTTTTCGATGGCCTTGGGTTCCAGCGCATCGTGCGCCAGTGCGACCTGGTGCATGTCGTCATCGGCGCGCAGGGTGCCGATGATGTTTGCGAGGGTGTCGATGATGGGATTGGGTTTGCCGTTGTCGGTCATTTGCGCGTCTTCTGAGGAGTGGTGCGACGCTAGCGCCGATCTGATCAATGGTGTGGCAAGGGAACACGACCGTTGTGCACGTGGTTGCAACAATTGAGCTCGCCTGGCCGCATGGCGACGCCGAAGCAGTTGGAGCAGCGGCAACGGTCCGCCCTTCCCTGCGCGGGTGCGCTGGCCTGGACGCTGATTGACCAGGGTGTGTCGTCGCTGCTGGCGTTGTGCGATTTCGCTGCGAACCATCTGCTGCGCGCGCAGCGCGGCGACGCGAGCCGCGTGCGTTGACGGATGAGTGCCCGTTTCATGCCCCAAGGCACGGGCAGTCTTGCAGGCGTGCACTGGCGCAGTCGCTCTATCGCCGGATAGGGCAGCCGGCACGACAGCGTCTGAATCAGACTGCCCGGACGCCGTACGGCATCGCAGCGCGTCAATGGGCCGAGACGCGCCGACCTAGTGCAGGTGCGTGAAAACCCAGCAGGCGCCACTCAGCAGCGTGACGTAGCCGGTGACAAGTGCCGTATGGATGGCACGTTGATGCGTTCTGATCAGCTGCATGCTTCCCCTCGCACACAAACAGTTGCTGTTGGAGTGCCGGCTCTGGATGTGCTCTGCATCCCACGAGATGAGCGGCCCATGGCCTCGTGTCCGACAGCGTGATGTTGGTGTGAAGGTGGGCGCCAATCCAATAGAAAATTTCTATGCCTCGATTCCGGGACGAACCCGCCGGCTCACGGCGTCTCGACTCGCCATTTCCGATCATTGCGCGCATGAATAGTGGTAACCAGATCACAGCGCGAACCGTGACTGTCGCGCCCGGCGACACGGGGCGCGCCGGCAGCAAGATCACCGTCGAGTTGTCTGCCCATCCCGACCCGCGGTGGCAGGCGTGCTTCCAGTTCGTGGTGCAAGGCCGCGACGGGTTTTTCATGGAGGCCAGGCCGGTGTTCGACCGTGGCAGCTTTGAGGGGATGGTGCCGCCCGCGCACGTGGATGAGTTTCGTCAGGAACTCAATGACGTCATCGCAGCGGCCAATGTGCTTGCGCGTGCGCAGGCCAACAAGGACGCGCCGCCTCGACGCCGTTGAGCCTGGCGGGTGCGGGGTGATGTGCGAGGGCGGGGGGCAGGCCGCGAGGATGCGCGCCCGCGGCGTCACCGCTGGCCCAGCGCCGCGGAGACTCGATCCAACTGCTCGCTCAGTACCTCACGACCGGCATCGAGCGCGGTGTTGCCGATCCGCTGCTGCCACGCGGCAGTCGCCGCTGCCATCTCGGCGGGCAGGCCCAGGGCGGCCACGGTGGCGGCAACCTCGTGCATCTCTGCCGCGCGGCGGACACCGTGCACCATCATGCGTTCCATGTTGTAGCTGGCCTGCTCGCCCCAGGTGCGTTGCGGTGCAGACGCATCGAGTGATGCGATGACCTGGTCTTCGACCCCTGCACGCCGGGCGGCGATGAAGCATTCGGCGCACAGCGCCTCGATACCCTTGACCATCACCGAGCGCAGCATCTTGATGGACGACGCCTGGCCGACGAGGTCGCCAGCGATCTCGGGCCGCATGCCCAGCGCCTGCAGCACGGTCAGTGCGGCAGGCGCATGCGGGCCGCTCACCAGCAGCGGTACGTGGTGCCGTTGCGGAAGCACTGGGGCCATGACCGCAACGTCGACATAGCGGCCGCCGGCCGCTTCGATCACGGCCGCTGTCGCCTGTTTGGTGCCGGGTGCACACGAGTTGCAGTCCAGCCAGAGCGCTGCCTTGCGCAGGGCCGGCGCTGCTGCGTGTGCTGCCGCTTGTGCACAGTCGGCAGTGACCAGGCTGAAGACGATATCTGCCTGTTCCACTGCGGCTGCGGCGCTTTCGCAGCCCACCACGGCATGGTCGAGGTAGCGCGCATGCATGGCAGGTTGCGTCTCGGGGTGGTCGCTCTTGATGTCGTAGGCCGTGATCCGGCGCTGGCCATCGAGTGCCCAACCCTCGTGGAATGCGCATGCGGCTTCGCCGAAGCCGATAAAGGCGAGTGCGCCGTACGGTGCTGACATGCAGGAACTCCTGTGCCGCGGGTGGTCGATCGGGCGGGTGTGGGTGTCCGATGCAACGCTGAGAGGTGCCGGCAAGCCGGACTGTCTTGGGTTGGATGGGGTGGCCGGTTCATGCGTTGCCTCGTTGATGCAACTTCAAACGCACCCAGGGCTCGCGACGCGTTACATGTCTCTCATGTGTCTTGCACATCGGGCCGGCGATGCGCGGGAGGACAGTTCAGCATGCATGCCGAACCGGCACGGGGCCGAGCGCGAACCGACGCGTGCTTCCGCGAATGAATGCAACGCCACGTGAGGCTGCGCACGCACTGGCCGGTGCGTGTGTGCGGAGCTGGCATTGCATCACGATGCGGTGCGCCGGTGCGGCTTGATCCATCACCAATCCGTCGGCGCGTAATCCTTCAGGAACTGGCCCCACACGTGCTCGCCGGTATTGAAGCCGTGGATGATCGGGTCGACGATGCGGGCGGCGCCGTCGACGATGTCCAGCGGCGGGTGGAAGCGCTCCTGCTGGACCTTAAGCGCGGCAATGTCGGCCGGATCTTCGTCGGTGACCCAGCCGGTGTCGACGCTGTTCATGTGGATGCCGTCGTTCTGATAATCGGCCGCCGAGGTGCGCGTCATCATGTTCAACGCGGCCTTGGCCATGTTGGTATGCGGGTGACGTGTGGTCTTGAAGTTGCGATAGAACTGCCCTTCCATCGCCGAGACGTTGACGATGTGCTTGTCGCGTTCGGGCGTGCGCAGCATCAGTGGCTTCAGGCGCGCGTTGATGATGAACGGCGCGATGGCGTTGACCAGTTGCGTTTCCAGCAGCTCCACCGAGGGCACTTCGGCCATCAGCAGGCGCCAGGAGTTGCGCCCGCGCAGATCCACCTGCTGCAGGTCCTGGTCCAGCCGGCCTTCGGGAAACAGGTGTTCCTGACCCACCAGCTCGTCGTCCAGCAGTGCGATCTGCGACAGCTCTGCAGCGCGGGTGAGGCCGTCTGCATCGTCGAGACCACGCCCATGCACGGCCGGCAGCGCGGTGGCCGATGCGTCGCGCAGCAATTCGGGCGTGCGCAGGCCTTCGTAATGGCCGACGAGTTGTTGCACCGTTTCCGGCAGGTCATGCAGGGCGGCGGTTTCGTTGGCCATCATGTGCGCATAGAACTGCGGTGGGCGGCGCACGGTCTGGCAGGCGTTGTTGATGATGAAATCCAGCCGCTCGCGGGTGGCCAGCAACTGGCTGCAGAAGGCCTCCACGCTGGGCGTGTGGCGCAGGTCCAGGCCAAAGACCTGCAGGTGGTGGCCCCACTGCGCGAAATCCGGTTCTTCCGCATAACGGGCGGCCGAATCGCGCGGAAAACGCGTGGTGACGATCAATTCCGCGCCGGCACGCAGCAGCTTCAATCCGGCCTGATAACCGATCTTCACCCGCCCACCGGTGAGCAGCGCCACGCGCCCGCGCAGGTCGGCGGTTTCGGTACGCTTGAAGAAATTGAGCTCGGCGCAGGCCGGGCACATCTGGTCGTAGAAGTGATGCAGCTGGGTGAACTTCTGCTTGCACACATAGCAGTGCCGCAGCTCCGGCGAATGCAGCTGCTCCGGTGCCTCGGCGGTGTTCTCGCCGTTGTGTGCGTCGTGCAGGCCGGCGGCATGCGGCGGAAAGTAGTTCGGCGTGCTGAACACCGGTTTGCGCCGCAGTGCGCGGATGCCGCGTTGTTCCAGCAGCGCTTCGGCCTTGCGCACCTTTTCCTGATGCCGCTCGCGTTCGCGCTGCTTGAGCAGCTGCCGTCGCGCCTTGGGCTCGGGGTGATAGACCTTGGCGACCACCTGATGCAGGCGCACGCGATCGGCCTCGGGCAAGGTGTCGAGCACACTGCGGTCGGCCTCGATGGCCTCCAGCAGATCCAGCGCCGCGCGCAGGCGGTCGGTCAGGGGCAGGTCGTCGTTGGCGGGCAGGGGCGGGGTGGTGGTGTTCAAGGCAGATCCGGGAAAGACGTTGGGCATCGGTCGCGTGCCAGGCACGCGTGAAGGAGGCCGCGCAGGGAGCGGCGAGTGTGGGCGCCGGGCGGCCCCAAGGCGATGACGCGTTATTTTCACCGATCCGGGCAGGTTGGCGCCAATGCCGCCGGCCGGGTGGCCAGCTACCTACCTACGACGATGCGTGACCGGCAACCGAGCGGCTGCCCAGGCGCTGCTCGCGCCCGCCGCGGATGTGTGCAGGCCCGTCACCGCTGCCTTTGCCTAGCGGCAAGCGGTGCGGTGTGGATGGCTTAGCGCTCACGCATCCTCCAGCGCTGCTGGGCTAGGGTGGCCGCTCATGCTGTGGCGGGAGAACACGATGGGCCTGTTGGTCGATGGCAAGTGGCAAGACCGGTGGTACGACACCGACAAGAGCGACGGGCGATTCGAGCGTTCTCAATCGCAGTTTCGCAACTGGGTGACACGCGATGGGTCGGCCGGGCCGCATGGCGAAGGCGGGTTCAAGGCGGCCGCGGGCCGCTACCACCTGTATGTGTCGCTGGCCTGCCCCTGGGCGCATCGCACGCTGATCTTTCGTCGGCTGAAGGGGCTCGAGCCACTGATCGATGTGTCGGTGGTGCACTGGCTGATGGGTGAGCAGGGCTGGACCTTCGACCCTGGTCCGGGCGTGGTGGCCGATCCGGTCAACCATGCCACGCGCTTGTACGAGGTGTATCTGAAGGCCGATCCGCGCTATTCCGGCCGCGTGACGGTGCCGGTGCTCTGGGACCGTGAGCGCGGCACGGTGGTGAGCAATGAATCGGCCGACATCATCCGCATGTTCAATAGCGCCTTCGATGACGTGGGTGCCCGCGCTGGCGATTACTTCCCTGCGCACCTGCGTGAGCAGATCGATGAGGTCAACGCACGCGTGTACGACACCGTCAACAACGGCGTTTACAAGGCGGGCTTTGCGACGACCCAACAAGCCTACGAAGAGGCCGTGACGCCACTGTTCGCTTCACTGGACTGGCTTGAGGCGCGCCTTGGCCAGCAACGCTATCTATGCGGCGACACCTTGACCGAAGCAGACTGGCGCCTGTTCACCACCTTGGTGCGGTTCGATGCGGTGTATGTGGGGCACTTCAAATGCAATCTGAAAAGGATTGCCGATTACCCGCACTTGTCCGGCTTCCTGCGCGAGCTGTACCAGCTGCCGGGGATCGCCGAGACGGTGAATTTCCAGCATATCAAGGGCCACTATTACCAAAGCCACGGCATGATCAATCCGACCGGAATCGTGCCGATGGGGCCGCTGCTGGATCTGGATGCACCCCACGGGCGTGGCGGTTGAAGTGCAGGGCGTTTCAAGCAGCGCATGTGTTCGATTGCAGCCAGGCGCCCGCGCCCTGTCGTCGCATGTGCTCGACGACGCTGCCGACGCGGCGCGTGGCAGCCTGACCTTGCAGCCAGATGACCCCGGACACGCCACCTGACGCAGATGCATCCCGGTCCCTCGTGCGGGTGCTGGTGCGGGTTGTCGTCGATGCGCTGGCGCTGGTGTTGCCGTTCGTCATCCCGCTGGTTCTGCCAGTCGAGCTGATGTGGATCTACCTGGCGGGCGCGATGGTTGCGCAGTGGGTAGAACATCACCTCCGCGGTGCGGTGGACGTCACCTGGCTCTGGTGGCTAGGCGCCTGTGTGGGTGCCAGTGTCGCGGTGGGGCGGCAAGCCGATGCGGTCGTCGCAGGGGTGTTGATGGGCGGCGGCGCGTTTGTCGCGCTTTTGCTGGTCGGCCGTGCGTGGGAGAAGATCGCCCGGCTGAGCGTTGCGCACGCCGACCCGGGCCCGACGCTGGCGCGGGTCGCGGGTGTCGAAAGGCCGAGCCGCAGTGCCTGGCTGGATGCGGGGCCGCTGACGCCGGAAGGCGGGCGCCTGCGCATTGTTGGCTGTCACGAGCCGCGCAACAGTGCGCCCCTGCAGTACGACTATCTGTTTCCGGACGGGAGCGTGGTGTTTGGCGCAGGCGCCTCAACGGGCTTTTCGCCGGATGGCCGCTACTTCGTCTCGCCAATGCCAACGACGGGCTGGTGGGGGCTGTTGATCTATGACCGCCATGCGCAATGCATCTACCGGTGTGACAAGGTCGAAACCTTCGTCGACATTCATGCAGTCACGCAGACGCATGTCCAGGGCTGGGGAAGTCGGGTTGAACAGGGCAACCGCATGCTGTCGGCCAGCCTCGACGATCTGATTGCGCACTCGGTGCGGGAGCCGATGGTGGAGATGGCTGATCTCAGACTTCCGCAGAGTCAGGAGGAGCACATACGCAGGCAGCAGGAGGTGGAACTTCCAACGGCACCACCAGGGGCACCGTCACTGGTGCTGGCGCCTTATCTGCCTGCGTGCCTGATGACAGGCGACGATCCGCTCGACCCGCTGTTTGCACCATGGCTGGAGCCGATTGTCGATGACCGGCCCAGCGGCTTGCTTGTGTCGGCGCGTCATTCCGCGTTGCGCTGGGGCGACACTGGCCAGACGCTTACCTGCCTGGCCAGGCCCAAGGGCAGCGACGAGGCGCCGCGCCATTGGCGATGGAGTGTGCAGCAAGGGTGGAACGCAGTGGCCCAGGCGCCCGAAGAGCGCGCCTAACGCCAGGCGGGTACTGCAGCATGACCATGCTGCGGCCACGATGCAGAAGTCGAACCATGGTGCAGCACTGCATGCAGGCACGTTAGCGGGAATTAGCGCTTTGCGGCGTCCCGGATGATCAAGGTGGCCGCGCCCACGGAGATGGCATCTTCGACAATGCCGGTGCTGGTCTGGCCGTAGCGTTCGATGGCGCGCATGCGGGCGTTGAAGGTGAGATAGGCGGCGGCGACCGCGGTGGTTGCACCGAGCAGGGCGGCAATGCCACGTTGCTCGCGCGGCGCCAACGCAGTGCCGACGATGACGCCGGTGGCGATGCGGGCGATCATCCCGGGGAGCACGATGCGGTCGGGGGCGGTCTTCATCTTGTCGCCCGCCAACTCACCGCCGGCCAGCGCCAGCATGCCGGCCGAGGCGACCGGGTTGGCAAGCAACGACGGGGCGCCATTGTCAGCAGGAAGCTTGCCGGTGCGGGCGGCGTTGGCCACTGCTGCCAGCGGCGTCATCGAGCGCATGCCGGCGACGGCGCTCATCAGGATGGAATGAATCAAAGCCATGTGCACCTCTGCCTGTGGTCGACGAGCGCAAACCAATGGCATTGCGATCGTCACGCTGTTGTGGATCGCCACACACTAGGGTCGGGCATGTGTGGGCGCTGGCAAGACCTTGTGCACGCCGCGCATCGGTTGCGCCCGTATGCCGGTGCTTGCTGTTCGCCACGCGCCGCCGGGTGGCGGCGCGTGGCAACCGGGTAATGCGTAGGTCGTGCGGCGTGCAGCCTCTGCAGCTGTCGCCACAGCGAACGGATCAATAAGGCGTGCGAAATGCGGGCGTTACCTTATTGCCTGGCGAATTGACCACGGCGCCATGCGAGCCACACGACCGAGAGGCCGACGGCGAGGCAGACCAGCATGCCGATCAACGATGCTTCGGGGCCGAACGTGCCGCCGGTCAGCCATTCCGGCAGCGCGGCATTGAACGTACTGCGCGCGATGGCCGGGCCCGCCGCCACACCCGAGACGGCGGCGCCAAACAGGTAACCCTGGGTGAAATTCCAGGCGGCATGCGCACCGATCGACACCCAGATGCGCCCGGTGAGCGCGTAGAAGGCGCCCATCATGACCCCGGCTTCCAGTGCGATGCAGAGCGCGGCAAACACCGTGGCATTGGGGTTGCCCAGATGGGAGATGCCGAACACTGCCGAGGACACTGCAAACGCCGTCCACGGGCCGAATGCACGCCATACCAGACGCAGAATGGCCGCACGCATCATCAGCTCTTCCACCACGCCGGCCTGCAGCGCTTTGCGAAGCGGCGTCCAGGCCGATGCCGGGCCGACGAACTGGATGTCGTACAGGCCGAACAGCGCCATGATGCCCATCACGGTGGCAAACATCGCGGCACCTGCCAACAGGCCGATGGTCAACTGCGGCAGCATGGGGCGTAACGCGATTTCCGATGGGGTGCGTTTTTCGGCCAGGCGGACCGCCAGCGTATAGATGCCCAACGCGACCAGCGCCCCGAGCAGGCTGACCACGAACTGCACCGGCTCATTGGTCTTTGGCCACAGACTGCCGAGAAACCGCGTGACCACGCCGGTTGGAATGGCCACCAGGAAGAACAGCGCCACTGCCCAGCCGCATGCGCGCAGCCAGCGCAGCCGGCCGGGGCGCAGGACGCCACGCTCGCCCAGTTCGATGCGCTGCGATGCCTGCGTTGCTGGAGATGCCGCGAGGGGACCATTGGATTGCGTCATTGCATGCATGTGCGACTCCTTGTGGATGCTGCGGCTATGGGGCAGGTGCGGTCGCTGCCGCGGAAATACGGCTGGCGAAGGAGCGTTGGTTCAATGCGGCAATGGCCTCTGCAAGCACCGCAGACAAGGAAACGGACAGCTCCGCGTCCAGTTGCGCGGCGGCTGCATTGGTGGCCGCCCATTGCCGTTGCAATGCCGGAATCATCTGCCTGGTCCTGGCGGTGAGCACCACGATGCGCTCGCGCGCATCCGCACCGGGCTTGAGGGCGACCAGGCGCTGCTTGACCATCTGCGCAACGGTCTGGCTGGCGGCGGAATGGGTGATGCCGATCTCTTGCGCGAGCACCTTGATGGACACGGGGCCAAGCCGCATGAGCACGCGCAACACCGGCGTATAGCGCGGCCGCCACGCCAGCCCCGAGGCTGCGTAGACCGCTTCCAGGTCGCCGTCCAGCAACTCGATCAGATGCCGGACCAGGGTGCCGAGGGTGGGTGAGGGCGTGCTCATGACACGAATATATAAGCGCTGTTGTAATTGCGCCATGTGCCGGAAGTCGGGGGGGCTTGGGTCGTCAGCTCAGCGGGGCGCGCGCTGTGCGGTTGCGGTGCCCAGCAGCGCCTTCAGCCCGTGCGTGGCGCCGCGTGGGGCCACGCTGAGGTGGTCTTCGTCGTTGAGCACATCGAGGTCGATCCGCAGCGACGGATAGTGGCGGGTGCGCAGCGTCTGCACCATGCGCCGTGCATCGGGGACCATGTCGTAGTTCTTGTGGTAACGCACCTGTTCGTACTCGCCGACATACAGGTAGACCTGCGCGGGGAGATCGGTGTGGGCGGTGGCGTAGGCAGCTTCACGTTGTGTCATGACATGCGCGCCGTACCAATACGACGGGCTGCCCAGGATGTAGCCGGAAAACATCTGCGGTGTGCTCAGCAGGATCTCGGTTCCGAGCAGGCCGCCATACGAATGACCAAGATACAGGCGCCGCTGTTCGTCAGTGCGGTAGTGCTGCGCGATGAAGGGCAACACCTGTTCACGCAGATACGCGACATACGCCGCGCTCTTGCCGTGCGTGGCGTCTGAGACCAGCGCGCCGCGCCGCTCACCGGCTGCGTCTCGACGCATTCATCGCGCATCTCAGTTCAACTGCCCGACCACGGCGAGCGCTGGTGCGCGCGCCATATCGTTCGGGTTGCTGCCGGGTACGTCCTGCGGAACCTGCATGCCGCGGCTGCGGTAAAAATCGGTCCAGTATGGCGAGATCCTGCCGGCCTGCAGGTTCTTGAAGTTCATCGGCTGCAGCGCAAAGACGTGGTGGGCCCGGAACGCGCGCTCGATGAAGTCCGAGCAGTAATAGCTGTCTTCGTTCGGCACATAGGTGTCGTTGTAGGGTTTGCCGAGCATACGGCGCGCCTGGGCGACGGCGTCTGCAATGGCAGGGCGATGCTCCGGCGTGAGGCGATACACGATGATCTGCCGGTGCTTGGCGGTTGCCTCGTCGATGAACGTGCGCAGCGACTGCTGGCGCGAGCCCTGTTCGTCGGCGTGCAGGACGATCTGCGTGTTCCCTTCGTGCGCGACCAGTGCCACATGGTCGAAACTGGGCGCGCCCTGTCTTGCGGTTGCATCGTCGATCGCACCACTGAGGCCGGTGCGTGCGGCGGTGACGAACAGCAGGTCGCCCTCGTGGACGCGCAGGGCTGATGCCGTGACGGGCAGCAAGGCGAGCAGGAGTGAGAGCAGCAGGGCGAGACGCATGGTGCGGGCCTGAGGACAACAAGACCTGCATTATTGCCTGGACGGGCAACTGGTGCGTTGCTTCAGCCAGATGCACTGCAGGAGTGGGCTCGAACGCTCGGCAGCGGTGCGCCCGCACCCGCTGCGGTCACCACCTGTAAACTCGGTGGGCCAGCGGGCGTCGTCGCCGCCATCGCGTCGCGGCAATCCCTGTGTCCACTGGAGTGTTGCATGCGTTCTGCTGCTGCGTTGTCGCCGATGGGTCGGCTGTTTGCGGTTGCCGCGTTCATTGAGGGTGTGACCTGGGCCGGCTTGTTGCTGGGCATGTGGCTCAAGTACGGCGCACAGACCACCGAGGTGGTGGTGTGGCTGTTCGGTCGCCTGCACGGCGCGGCCTTCCTGTTCTATCTGGCGGTGAGCGTGCTTGCCGCGCTGCGGCTGCGCTGGCCGTGGTGGGCCTGGGTGCTGAGCCTGCTGGCCGCAGTGCCACCGCTGGTGACGGTGCCATTGGAGATGTGGTTCCGGCGTATCGGATTGCTGGGGCAACGGCGGGTTGCCGCGCGCTGACGCATCTGTCGCGCGTCCTTCGCCTCTGCGGGCCTGCGAGTACGATGCGCCGCAGTTGTTGGGTTTGTCGGTAATGCGTCGCGGCCTGGGCCGCTCCTACGAAGAGCGGCGTGCAGCGTGCTTTCGGTATTGCTTGAAGACGCGCAACGCGGCACCGATGGCGGTGCCGCGTTGCGGGGTGGTCACTCCTTCGGCATCGGCTTCATCTGGTACTGCGCTGGCGGTGTGGCGCCGAGCAGGTACTGCACGAAGTAGTCCCAGCGGCGGCGGGCGACGTATGGGGTGAGGTCGGCATAGCCGTGCTTGGCGTTGGGCAGCATCAGCATGTCGAAGTCCTTGTTGGCCTTGATCAAGGCATCGGCCACCAACAGGGTGAGGTAGGGCGGCACGTTGTCGTCCAGGGTGCCGTGTACCAGCATCAGCCGGCCCTTGAGTTTGCCGGCGTGGTTGGCGTTGGCCTGGTCGTCGTAGTTGGAGCTCCCGTCTTTGTTGACGATGTGCTCGCCGTGATACTTCTCGGCCCAGTCGTCTTCGTAGCCGCGGTTGTCGTGGTTGCCGCTTTCCGACCAGGCCACCTTGAAGAAGTCCGGGTAGCGCAGCATCGCCGCGGTGGATGCGTTGCCGCCGCCGGAGTGGCCCCAGATGCCGACGCGGTCCAGATCGATCCACGGGTAACGCTTGCCCAGTTCCTTCAAGCCGGCGACCTGGTCGGGCAAGGTGTTGTCGCCCATGTTGGCGTACCAGGTGTCGTGGAAGGTCTTGGAGCGCCACGGCGTGCCCATGCCGTCGATGGCGACCACGATGAAGCCGAGTTCGGCCAGCGATTGATTGTCGCCGTGGCCGGCCAGGAAGCTGCGGCCGCGCACCGAGCCGGTCTGCGGGCCGGGGTAGACGTAATCGATCACCGGGTATTTGCGCGTCGGGTCGAAGTTGCTGGGCTTGAACATCAGCCCGTACAGCGTGGTCTTGCCGTCGCGTGCCTTGACCGTGATCGGTTCCGGCGGCACCCAGCCAGCGGCCTTGAGGCGGGTGATGTCGGCAGTGGCCATCGTGCTGACGGTGCGGCCGTCGCCGGCATCGCGCAGCAGCGTGACCGGCGGGGTGACCGAGGTGGAATAGGTGTCGACAAAACGTGCGCCATCCGGTGACAGCGCAATGCTGTGATCGGCTGCTTCGGGGGTGAGCAGTACCGGCTCGCCACCGTCCAGGCTCACTTTCCACAGCTGCTGGTAGTAGGGGTCCACGCCCAGGCTGCGGCCGACGCCGACAAACCATGCAGTGCGGCTCACCGGGTCCACGCGCAACAGCTCGGTGACGTTGCCTTCGCCGCTGGTGATGGCGCGCTTGGGTTTGCCGGTGGCCAGATCGTAGAGATACAACTGGCCCCAATCGCTGCGCTCGGAAAACCATATCGCTTCGTTGCTGGCGGGCAGATAGGCCCAGTTGGCGGCGACCTGGCCGCTTTCGTAATAGGTCTTGGCGGTTTCCTCAAACGCGGTGCGCACGGCGCCGGTGCCGGCATCGGCGATACGCAGCCAGGTCTGCTTGTGGAAGCGCGAGGTGGAGGCGAACGCCAGCGTCTTGCTGTCCGGCGCCCACTTCACGTCGTCCCACAGGCCCGGCGAGCAACTGACGTCGTCGCACAAGGTGGAGCGGTGCTGATCCGGCGGCAGCTTCAGACGCACCATGCTGCGCGTAGGCACGTCGATGATGACGCGCTCGATCATGGTCACGTCCTTGTCGCCGGCCAGCGGGTATTTCCAGGAGTGCAGTTCCGGATGCCCGAGCTTGGTGCTGACCAGATACATGTCGCCGGTCTTGCGCTGGTCCTGCTGGAAGGTGGCGATCTTTCGCGAATCCGGCGACCACGCCACGATGGCGTTGTCGCTGTGCTGCCAGCCGGCGTTGTCGGTGGCGTAGCCGAAATTTTCCACGCCGTCGCGGGTGAGCTGGGTTTCCTGGCCGCTGGCCAGATCGCGCACCCACAGGTTCCAGTTACGGATGAAGGCTTCGCTGCGCTTGTCCGGCGATGTGACGCCGGGCTCCGACTTATCCTTTGCATACAGCTTGCTGCAGCGTGCGTGCGCATCGCACACCACGGCCGTGTCGCGCACGGTGAGGCGGTAGCGGCCGTCGGCAGTCAGTTTGACGGCCGGTGCGAATGTGTCGGCCGTGAGCGGCGTGTCGCCGGTCTTGAGCAGCGTATTGAGCGCGGCGACCAGCGCGGAGGTCTTGAACAGCGGCGCGGTCTTGCCGGTGGCGGTATCCAGCTGCAGCACGCGGTTGCCCTTGGCATCGTGATCGACATAGGCCACATGCGTGGCATCGAGCCAGGTGACGCGCGTGGGGGCATGGTCGAGCAGTGGTTGCGCGAGATGGTTGATCAGGCGTTCGGCGCGCGCGTAGTCGGCCTCGGTGACGCTGGGCGCTTGCGCGCTGGCGATGGCCGGTGACACAGCCAGCGCGAGGGTAGCGAGCAGGTGCCGCATCGGCAACGGGGTGGGCATGTAGGACTCTCCGGGACAAGGGCGCGCACGACCACGGTCAGCGCGACCGACCGATGCTATCGGCCGGGGGCGGGGCATGCCTCTGCCAGAAGTCGTGCCGGTGCACAGGCCAGTGCGCTGATGCATGCCGGCCAGGGTGGCCTGGCCGGCGAGACATCGACAGCGCCTGTCGCCGTGCGGGTGCCGGCCGGGTCGGCGGCGCTGCGCCGTAGTGCACGCAGCGATGGTGGCGATGCGACACGCCTGTACGGCTTGCCAGCGTGTGCGCCGCGTGCACCGTGCGAGGTGACGCGCCCGGTGCTTCGCATGGTGGGTGCCGTTGCAATCACACGATGGCGCAGCCTGCCGCAGGCAAGGCGCAGGCAATGACCGCCGCTGCCGCGCTTGCCGGCCAGCACTTTACCGAGCTCACTTGCCCATGCAGCGCTTCCAGCGTTCGTTCACCCGCTGGGCGAACCACGCCGTGGTGAGGGTGCGGGTGATCTTGGGGCTTTCCAGGGTGATGCCGGGCAGCACCGCACGTGGCAACGGCGCGCCGGCGGTGCGGTCGGCAAGGGCGAACACCTCGCGGTACAGCGAGGTGTCTTCGAACTCCAGCGTGTTGCCGGCCTCCAGGGCGCGACGGATCTGGCGGTCGTTCATTGCCAGCTGGCTGGCGAGCGCGCGTGCGGCGCGTTCGGTGCCGCCAGGTGCCTCCAGGCTGGCGCCGGGCGTGAGCAGGTCGCCGTCCAGCGCAAGTGCAATGCCGCTGGCCTTGCTCAGCGCGGCCTGGAAGGCAGCGTTGCGGCTGGCGTACCAGCCGGCGTTGAAATCGGCGAAACGGTACAACAGCGCGTCGTAGGTGGCCGGGTACCCAAGCAGATGCAGGGTGCCGAACCACAGCCCGCCGCGGCGGCTGAACACCTCGTGGCGGACGGTGCTGTCGGGCGGGTACGGGTAACGCGCGGCGTGCTGCTCGGCAAAGGCGATGCTCACCTGCATCGGGCCGGCGGTGTGCACGGGGTTGAGGCCGTCGAACAGGCGCGCGCCCAGCGGCACGCTGCCGGTGAAGTCTTCGAAGATGCGGCTCAGCTCCTGCTCGGTGCGGGCGGCGGCGATACGTGTGGCGTAGCTGCGGCCGTCCGGCGAGGTGATGCGTAGCGCCGCATCGACCATGAAGGCGGGAATATGGTGCGCGCCGGCGCGGCGATCGATTTCCGCGCGCGAGATCTTGCCCAGGTTGGGCACGGGGGGATTGGCCTGATAGGTGGACTCCTGCTCGGTGACCGCCAGCACCGCGCAGATGTGCTCGGCGCTGGTGTCCAGCGCCTGCGACGACAGCGCCACGTAGACATCGTTGGCCCAGCCGGCACGGTCGGGCAGGTTGGCTGGCAGGCGCCGTGCGATGTCGGCCTTGACCGCCTCCGGCGAGCGTTGCGGTGCGCGCGGCGCCTGGGTGGCGCAGGCCGACAGCAGGGCGATGGCCAGCAGCGTGAGCAGGCGGGGCAGGGGGCAGGTCACGGTGTCTCCAGAATCGATGGCGGCAATCGCCGTGGCGCAGTTTACGTGGCCGGGGTGTGGCGGTTTTCATGGCGCGCGAGGGGGAGCGCGTGGTGGCCGGCGGTGTCGCCGATGTCGATCGTGTCGGCTGACCGGCAGGACGCACCGCTTGCGCGCGCGGCCTGTAGCACCGCACGGCCGCCAACGACAACGGCGATACACCCCCCTCGGCTGCGCGCGGACGAGCCGGTGAGTGACCTCGATCTGCGCAGTGAACCTCGGGCGCCATGCCCAGCGGGCCACCTGGTGTGCCACGGCCATCATGCGCGCGTAGGCCGCGCCCAACCGATTCATGCAGCCCGATTCAAGACGTGCGCAATGCGGCCGATAACGGGCTCGACCCAGCCGCGCGCTCACGTGACCTGCCGTGTCTGCCAGTCATCATTGCCGCCGCAAGACATCGAGTGCGCCGTGCAGGCGGCTCACCGGCTTCCACCGCTGTCAGACCAAGGGAGTGCCCGAGATGCCGCAGCAAACAGCCAGCCCGGGCCAGGCCACGGGTCTTGCCATGTGTATTGCCATGGGTGCGCTGCGCATGCGGTCTGGTCCGCCGCGAACGTGAGCACCGGTTGAGCAGGGCCGCGACCGCCTGGCGAGGTGTGCTCACCGCCTGCATGGTGCTGTTGTTCAACGCACCGGCCTGGGCGCAACCGCAGCCGTGGAAGACCATCGAATCGGCCACGCTCGACGACCCGATGCAGGCCCTGCAGATCGCCCGGCAGGCGCTGCAGCGGGCGCGCGCCGATGGCGACAGCGATGCGCAGTTCTGGGCGCAGCTGGCGCAGGCCCGGGTGCTGATCTCCCTGGAAGACACCGACGCGCGACAGGCGGCGCTGGGGCAAGCACGCGGCCTGCTGGACCAACTGCACGGCAATGCCGCGCAGGCGCGGCTGTGGCTGGAGATCGTGCAGGCGCTCAGCGACGTACGCGAAAATCCCAATCGCGGCATGGTGGCGCGGTTGAATGCCTTGCGGCAGCAGGCGCGCGCGCTGGGGCGCAGCGATCTGGTGTGCGAGGTCGAAGCCGTGGACATGTGGAGCATGCTGGCCTCCGGCAGCAGCGACGAGGCCTGGAGCGCTGCGCAGACCAGCTACCAGTGCGCCGCGCGCGAACATCAGCTGGGTCTGGAAATGGACGGGCTGACCCAGCTCGGGTCGTTGGCCAGCCGCGTGGCCGGCCGCGTTGCCGACGACACCGACGCGCAGGATTACCTGCAGCGTGCCCTGGCGCGTCTGCAGGGCCAGCCGGCGCGCTTCCAGCGCAGCCTGATCGAATACGAATACGGCACCTCGCTGGCGCAGCAGCAGCCGGCAGCGGCCTTGCTGCATTTCCGGCGCGCGCTGGCGCTCAGCCGCGAGCTGGGCGATCAGGCCGGCGTGGCGGCGGCGCTGACCAGCGCCAGCGAGGCATTGATCGACACCGGCGATGCCGCGGCGGCGCTGAGCATGGCGCGCGAGGCGCTGCCCTTGATGCAGACCCAGGGCAATGTCGGCCGGGTCGCCGCGTGCCACACGGTGCTGCTGCGGGCATTGATCGCGCTGAAGTCTGCCAGCCTGGGCAGCGCAATCATCGCTGCCAGGGACGCGGACGACCCGAACCTGACCCTGAGCCGGCGTGCAGAGCTGGTCGAGGCCATCGCCCAGGCACTGGCGGCCGAAGGCCGGCACGCCGAGGCATACCAGGAGCTGCAGCGTGCCAACGCACTGCGCGCGCAGAGCCTGGAGCGTCAGCGCGACACGGTGATGCTGCGCCTGCAGGCACGTTATGAAGATGCGCGCCGCGAGGCGGAAAATGCCGAGTTGCGCCGCCGTAGCGAAACCGCGCAGCTGGCATTGCAGGCGCGCGAAGCCGGCCAGCGCGCGCTGTGGATCGCGCTGTGCGCGGCCTGCCTACTGTTGCTTGGGGCGCTGGTGGTGCTGGCCTTCGGGGCGCGGCATCGCCGGCAGCTGTCGCGGCTGGCCATGCGCGACGAACTCACCGGCCTGCCCAATCGCCGCGCCATCCGCGCCGAAGCGCAACAGCAGATCGAGCAGGCGTTGCGCGCGCACACTCCGTGCATGCTGGCCTTGATCGACCTGGACCACTTCAAGCTGATCAACGATGTGCACGGGCACGCTATCGGCGATGCGGTGCTCAAGGCCCTGGCCAGCGCCTCGACCCTGGCACTGCGTGCGCAGGACCGCCTGGGCAGGCTGGGTGGCGAAGAATTCCTGCTGGTGCTGCCGGGCTGCAGGCCGGATGAAATTCCGGCGGTGTTTGCACGCTTGCGCAGTGCGGTGGCCGCGATCGAGATCCCCGGCCTGCCGGCAGAGCAGCCGGTGCGCTTCTGCATGGGGGCGGTAAGCGTGGCCCCGGCCACCGGGCTGGATGTGCTGCTCGGTCAGGCCGATCTGGCGTTGTATGCCGCCAAGACGGCCGGGCGCGATCAATGGGCGGTGTGCTGAACCTCTGAGGCAGGCCGGCCGTTGCACCACGCGCGCGGCGGCCGTGCGTCACGGGTCGAGGCCGATGCCTGCCCTGCAGGCTACTGCGGTCAGCGCTGGGTCTGGACGCTCACGTACACCGAATGGCCATGAGCAGGCACGCCGCTTGGACAGGCGTCGCAGCAGCTCGCCGCCGCGGCAGCGTGCCACCGTGCAGGGCTGAAGCGTGCATGCAGCGGCGACACTTGCCTGTTGCGGACGGCGATGGCTACTGCAGGCGGTCCTGACGGCCGCCATGTCAGCGTGGTGCGCGCAGATTCCCTACGCCACGGGTGATGGTGCGGCTAGCGCCGGGCCGGCAACGTCGCGAGTACGCCATCCAGCGCCAACTGCGCACTGAACCCGGCCTTGGTCAGGCGCTTGCTCACTTCATTGGGCACATCGCGCCCACTGGTGAGCTTGTTGGGCGCGCCGGTGTAGTGAAACAGCCGCCCGCCTCGGCGCAGCACGCGTGCCAGCTGATCGTAGAAGACCTGCGAATACAGCTCGCCAGCAATGCCGAAGCGGGGCGGGTCATGCAGGATGGCATCGACCGAATCGTCGGCCAGCGTGGCGATGTGCTGCGCGACATCGGCATGCACCAGCTGCAGCCGCCCGCCGGCAGCGGCAGCCTCCGGATCCGGCGACCATGGGTTGAGCGTGCGCAGCCACAGCACGTCGGCGTTCTTTTCGAACGAGCGCACCTGCGCTACGCCTTCTTCCAGCGCGCAGGCTGCGAAGTAGCCCAGGCCGCCACAGGTGTCCAGCACGCTCTTGCCGCGCGGGTTGACCAGCGCCACCTTGCGGCGCGCATCCTCGAACGGCGAGAGTTGTGCCGATGGCAGCATCTTGATGCCGTCGATCTCGAAGGTGGGCGCGCCCCATTGGGTAGGCACCAGCTTGATCAGTGCGCTGTCGAAGCGCGAGATCGGCGCGAAATCGTCGCCATCCCAGAAATAGAGCGTGCGGTCCTTGAGCTTGCCCGGATACGGGTAGCCCCGGCCGCGCCATTGCCAGGTCTGCGCATCCAGCTGCGCGGTCCCGGTGCTGCGGCCCAGATCCAGCGACCCCGTCCACGCGACGCGGCCGGCGCCACGCGCGGCCAGCAAGGCCTGGGCATCGGAAAGGGCGAGCAAAGGTCCGGAATAGTGGGGCACGGCTGGCAGTGACATGGAGGGCGGGCGCTGCGCGAGGCGGCGCGCAGAGGGCTGGCATCGTAACCGACCTGGTGCTTCCGGGCATCGTCCCGGCAGGTTGGCGAGGAGGGCCAGCGTGAGAGAGACCACCGCCTGCATCCTGCGGGATCGCTGCGGTGCTGGCATGTGCCGGCCCGGGAGTGCACCGCTGCCGCGCAGTGCGCTGCACGGCTGCTGCCAATGCGTGCCCGGCCGCACCCGGCCGAACGCAGCGAGCACTGCGTGGTGCTTGCGCGCGGTTCCGCTGACACACCCCGCACCGCATACTGCGGGCCGTCCGTATCGATACCCGCATCGATCGGCGTCAACCGTGGAGTATCGGCAATGCTGAAGGGTGTGGTGTTGGGGTTCGCCTGTTACGCGGCCTATTCGATCAGCGATGCGTTCGTGAAGCTGCTCGAAGGCACCTTGCCGGTCTACGAGGTGTTGTTTCTCGGTGCCCTGCTGATGCTGCTGGCAGTGCCGTTCCTGAAGAAGCCCGACGACCAGCTGCGCGAACTGGTGATGGCAAAACAACCTGCACTGTGGCTGCTGCGCGCCTTCACCGGGGCCATCGGCAACCTCACCTCGGTGATCGCCTTCACCACCTTGCCGATGGCCGAAGCCTTTGCGTTGATCTTCCTGATGCCGATCTTCGTCACCGTGCTGTCGGTGATCTTCCTCAAGGAAGAAGTGCATTGGCGGCGGTGGTCGGCGGTGATCGTCGGCTTCATCGGCGTGCTGATCGTGCTGCGGCCGGGCTTTCGCCATCTCACCCATGGGCATGTGGCAGCGATCGTGTGCGGCCTGGTCGGCGCCATCTCGGTGATCACCTTGCGCATGGCCGGACATAGCGAAAAGCGCCTGACCTTGTATGGCGCCGGCGTGATCGGCCCATTGGTGATGGGCGGGATCATGATGTTGCCGAGCTTTGTGTGGCCCACGCTGTACCAGTGGGGGTTGCTGGCCGGTTACGGCCTGCTGGCCGGGCTGGCTGCCATCTGCATGATGTACGCCACGCGGCTGGCACCGGTCAGCGTGGTTGCGCCTACGCAATACAGCCAGATGCTATGGGCGATCGCCTTCGGCTACCTGCTGTTTCACGATCATCTGGACTGGCCGATGGGCGTGGGCATCGCGCTGATCCTGGGCGCCGGCCTGTTCACCCTGGTGCGCGAGGAACAGGTTTCCAGGTGGTGGCGGCGGACCAAGATCGTTTGAGGGCGGGGATTGGGGATTCGGGATTGGGGATTCGTAAGAGCACCGCCAAAGGCGTTCGATCCACTGCTGTTCCGATTCCCTATTCCCTATTCCCGCCAGGCGGCAACGATGCGCCCATATTCGCCGCTGGCCTTGCTCAGATGCAGCCACTGATCGACATAGGCCTTCCAGCTTTGGTCGTCGCGCGGTAGCAGGAAGGCCTTTTCGCTGTATTGCAGGGGCTGCTCGGGGGCGATGGCGCACAGGCCCGGCAGCCGGGCCTGCTGGTACAGCGCTTCGGAGGCATCGGTGATCATCACGTCGGCGCGCTGATGCAGCAGCTCGTGGAAGATGGTGGTGTTGTCGGCAAACAGACGCAGCTGCGCGCGGGGCAGGTCGCGCCGCGCAAAGGCTTCATTGGTGCCACCGGGCGGCTCGATCACGCGGACCTCGGGGCGATTGAGTTGCTCGATGGTGCGGTAGCGCTTGCGGTCTGTACACCGCACCAGCGGGATCTTGCCGTCCACGTCCAGCACCGCGCTGAAGCTTGCCTGGCGCTGCCGTTGCAAGGTCACCGAAATCCCGCCCACCGCGATATCGCAGCGATCGGCCAGCAGGTCGGGCAGGAGCGTCGGCCAGCTGGTCTGCACGAATTGCACGCGCACCTGCAGGCTATCGGCCAGCGACTGCGCCAGCGCAATATCGCTGCCTTCGAAGCGGCCATCGGCGCGCAGCAGCGAGTACGGCCGGTAGTCGCCGGTGGTACAGACGCGCAGCACACCGGCCTGCAGTACCGCATCCAGGCGGGACGTGGGCGTGGCCGCCTGCGTGCTGCCGATGGTCATCAGCACGGCGAGAAGGACGCAGTAGCGCATGGCGTTGCCTCGGAGGTGAGTGCGCATGATAGCGGTGGCAGGATCTGTGAGGCTGGCGTGCTGCGGAGCTTTGGTCGCGGGGCCACTGTGCAGCGGTGACCTGCAGCACCGGCAGTCAGCCCGATGAAAGGGGGAATGCGGTGCGGTTGCGCGCTGCAGGAGCACTGCGCTTGGCGGGACGCGTCAACAAGGCGTCACGAACGCGACCAGCCGGCTCACAGCCCGGTAGCACCGTGCGGCCTAGCGTTGTCGCTAACGTCAACCGCAAGGAGTCAGACATGCATCTCAATCCACGCACCGCGCGGCCTATGACCTCGTTCATGGCAGGTCTGTCGGTCCACGGCACACCGGACCCGGATACCAATGAGGAACAGACTCCTCTGGAAGAGCAGCCGCCGCAGAAAGGCGGCCTGCGCGATGAAGTTGGCGACCTTGAACAGGATGACGACCAGGCGCTGCCGGGACGTGTGGGGGGTGGGTTGGCTGGTGGTTGATGGATTGGTGGGTGCGTAAGCAGAGCGCGCGGTGCGGATGTGTGGCGTGCGTTGAATGTGCGGTTTCAGCTCTAGTGCATTGCATTGCATTGCATTGCGTTGGAGCGCGTTGCACCGCCTTGAATGAATGCGATGGGATGTGCCAGCGTGATTGATGCTGCGTAATGTGCGTGACCGGTGCGGCGGCCGTACCCTCACCCCAACCCCTCTCCCGGTGGGAGAGGGGCTTTTCGCATTGCGGTTTTGCACAGTGTTGGCGATGGTTGGCCGGAGTGCCATTCGCTAGTGCGCTGGAGCTGGATTGCGCTAGCTAACGCTGGCTTGCACTCACTGCATCAGTTGGCTTGCACTATCTGCGTCGCGTCCGCCTGCATCACGCACGGCCATGCAGAAGTTGCTTGACCATGTGGATCACCGCTGTGCCGATGCTTCTGCACGAACAACGAGACACATCGATCGGTACGCAAGTTGCTACGGAAACTGCACCTGACCCGGCTGAAAATACGCCGGATGGCTGCCGTCTTCATAGAGCGCGGGAATGGTATCGAGGATGGCCTTGCCGCGGATGTCGGTGATGCGGATGGAGAGGGGTTGATTGCCGAGCTGTTCGCCGAGGAAATGGTTGTAGTCCATCTTCTGCAGGCTCTTCCATGTGCTGCCTTGCTTGACCTCGAACTTGACCACCGGATAGGCGTGGTTGCGCACCTGGATCGCGGCCCACCAGCGTGAGCTGCCTTCCTTGATGCGGTACTGCACATTGCCGCTCACCGGTGCGCGCACCACCTTCCAGCTGATCGGGATGCGCCCGTCCACCATGTTGCCGATCGCAGCGAACGCGTTGTGCGACAGATCCAGCCCACCGGAGGCGCCTTCCGGATAGAGATCGGTCACATAGACGGTGGTCTTGCCCTTGGGGCCGGTCACCTCTAGATAGGCGCCGGCCAGCGCAGCCTTGACGCCGCCGAAGTTCAGCTGCGTCGGGTTGAGCGCGGTGATGAAGGCGGTGCTCGGGATCGGGTCCAGCAGCAGCGCGCCGCCGGAGTAGCCGGAGCCGGTATACGTGGCCGTGCCGGTGAAGGTGCCGTTCCAGGCGGTTGCCTTGCTCGCATCCTTCGTGCCGGCGGCCTTTGCCGAGGCAACCGACCCCGCTGCAGGGCCGATGCCCCACGCCTGATGCAGCACCTGCAGTTTGTCCGCACGCGGGCTGCCGTCCGGCCCGAGCAGACCACCGTTGTTGGCATTGCCCACCTCCCAGCGACCGAGAAATGCGCTGCGCATGCCACTGCCGGAGAGATAGCTGCTCAAGGCGGTCTGCCATGCAGCATCACGCGGATCGCCATCGCCCAGGCCGCCGCCGATGCTGACCGGGATCACCGCGTGGTCCACTGCGAACGTGCCGAAATCGCGTTGCCAGATTGCGGGCAGCAGCTGCGCAAAGTTGGGTGCCGCAAACGCCTCGGCCGCATCACGATCGGGCCCGGCCAGCTTCGGCATCAGTACCAGCTGCCGCGCCGGAATACGCAAGGGCACGCAGGCCAGCGGTTGCAGATTGCTGCCTGCGGCCTTGCGTGCGGTGTCGCTGCACACGGCGTTGCTGCCGACGCCTTCCACGCCCACCACCCAGCGCGGCGCCTGCGCAAGCACCGCTGTGGCGGCGCGCGAGGCTACGCGGTTCCAGTCCGACCCTGCGGCGCTTCCCGCCCAGGTCGCGTTGCGATAACCGCTGCTGCCAAGGTCCACGCCCATCACGCCGGCGTGGTTGCCGTAGCGGCGTGCGAGGGTGACCAGATCGCGTGTCCACGCCTGTGGATGGGTGCCCAGCTGCGGCGCCTCCTCGTCGCAGCCGCCATCGGCAAAGGCAAACAGCACCTGCATCCCGCGTTCGCTGCTGGCACGCACCACCGCATCGAGTAGTTGCAGGGAATTGAGCGCGTGCAATGCCGGGTCGCCGGCCACTGCCGCAGCGAGCACCGGCCTGCCGTGCAGCGCCGCTGCGCAAACGGGCAGGCGCACGGCGTTGATGTCCGACGCCTGCATCTGGTCCAGCAGCTGTGCCAGTGTGCGGCTGTGCAAGCCGGCCGCCACCAGCGTGCTGCGATCGAATCCCGGCCAGGTCACGCCGCGGAGCTGCAACACCCGCCCCTGCACATCGACAAGCTGCCCGCGCGAGTCGACCTGCATGGCCAGCGGTGTGACCGGGGCGAGCAACGCGAGGGCGAGCAGTAAGTGGGCGCGTGAGTGCATGTAAGTCTCCTGGGTGGTGGCTGCGCAGGAAACCAGCTAGTGCCCGCGCGGTCCGTGCGCCCAGTCAAGGAAGCGGGCGCGAGTGCGCCTGCCACACGAAGCGGACCGCCGCACTGGAATGGGGATCGCTGTTTGTGCGAGATGCCGCACCGTCATCGTCGTGACGGGCACAGTGGGTGCCGCCCGGGAGTGCTGCCGCAGTGCCGGTTGCCGCGCGGGCCAATCACAGGGATCTATGGACGGGGACCGACGCGACGATGCGCTGGTCGGGATCGCTTCGACGTGTGACGCTGGCGTCGCCCAGGTAGATGCTGGCCTTGGCACCAGCTACCCGAAAACGCTGGACGTCGAACGGTATCGATCGGTTGAGCCGCTGCATGCAGTCCATGCCGGCATGCGGGCGGGTCCGCGCTGCGCACCATCATGGGGCGTGCCGCCAATCGTGAGTGGCCGGTTCGTTTTCGATGCAGGCAACTCCAGTCAGACCCCTGGTGCCAGCCGGCCCGATCTCGTATTTTTGACGGCTTGTTCACTTGCCGGTGCCGTGCCCATGTCCGATCCGTCCGCGCCCGATCATCTGCAACGCAGCCTGTCCAATCGCCACCTGCAGTTGATCGCGATCGGTGGGGCGATCGGCACCGGGCTGTTCATGGGCTCGGGCAAGACGATCAGTCTGGCCGGGCCGTCGATCCTGTTCGTCTATCTCATCATCGGCGCGATGCTGTTCTTCGTGATGCGCGCGATGGGCGAGTTGCTGTTGTCCAACCTGGAGTACAAGTCGTTCATCGACTTCTCCACCGATCTGCTCGGGCCATGGGCCGGGTTCTTCTGCGGGTGGACCTACTGGTTCTGCTGGATCATCACCGCCATTGCCGATGTCATCGCGATCGCTGCATATGCGCAGTTCTGGTTTCCCGGGTTGGCGCCATGGATACCGGCCATCGCCTGCGTGCTGTTGCTGCTTGCATTGAATCTGGTGACGGTGAAGCTGTTCGGCGAGATGGAATTCTGGTTTGCGCTGATCAAGATCATCGCCATCGCCGCGTTGATCATCACCGGCGCCGGCCTGGTGGCCTGGGGCTTCCGTTCGCCGTCGGGCAACGTGGCCTCGCTGTCGAATCTGTGGAACGACGGTGGCATGTTCCCGATGGGGATTGGTGGTTTCTTTGCCGGCTTCCAGATCGCAGTGTTCGCCTTTGTCGGCATCGAGCTGGTCGGTACCACGGCTGCAGAAACCGCCGACCCGCGGCGCAATCTGCCCAAGGCGATCAACTCGATTCCGGTGCGGATCCTGATCTTTTATGTGCTGGCCCTGATCGCGATCATGGCGGTGACGCCGTGGCGGCAGGTGGTGGCCGACAAGAGCCCGTTCGTGGAGCTGTTCGTGCTGGCCGGTGTGCCGGCCGCGGCCAGCCTGATCAACTTCGTGGTGCTGACCTCGGCCACCTCGTCGGCCAATAGCGGCATCTTCTCCACCAGCCGCATGCTCTACGGCCTGGCCGAAGAACAGCATGCACCGAAGGGCTTTGCCAAGCTCTCGCGCGCTGCGGTGCCGGCACGTGGGCTGTTGTTTTCCTGCGTCTGCCTGCTGCTGGGCGCGATGCTGGTGTACCTGATCCCGAACCTGGTCACTGCATTTACGCTGGTCACCACGTTGTCGGCGGTGCTCTTCATGTTCGTGTGGTCGCTGATCCTGTGCGCCTACATCGCCTATCGCCGCAAGCGGCCGGAGCAGCACGCCGCCTCGCAGTTCAAGATGCCGGGCGGTGTGTTGATGTGTTACGTGTGCCTGGCGTTCTTCGCCTTCGTCATCGTGCTGCTGACCTTGCAGGCCGACACGCGGCAGGCGCTGCTGGCCAGCCCGGTATGGTTTTTGATCCTGGCGATCGGGTATGCGGTGAAGGGGCGGCAGGCGCGCGCCTGAGCCAGAGGCGCGACACTGCCGGCGCGCTCTAGCATGCCGGCAGTGCCCGAGCGGCACTGCGTTGCCAGCGTACGCACCGGCATGCGCACTGCCAAAGGGCTCGCAGGTTCGTTGCTGCGTGGCGTAGCGGCCCCGCACCGCGGCTGCACGTCGCCACGATGAAGGCCACTGGCAGCTGAGTGTGCGTGTGGGGTGGCGTTGACGCCGATGGAGCAGGGCCGGATGCTCGCGGCCATCCATCGCCACGGCCTGCCGCATGATCACGATCCACCCGATTGCCGGAACTCACCACGCGCAGGGCTGTTGGGTGGACCTGTGCCAGCCGAGCCCGCAGGAGCTGGTGCAAGCCGCCGAAAAGGTCGGCTTTGCGTTGCCCGATCGCGCGGCGATTGGCGAGATCGAATTCAGCAGCCGGGTGCGCCGCCAGGGCGATGTGCTGTTTCTCAATGTGCCGCGCTTCCAGGATGACGACGGCCCCACCGCGCCGCTGGGGTTTGCGCTGTCGCCGACCATGCTGGTGACCCAGCGCGAGCAGCGTATCGGCTCGCTGGAGGCCTTGGCCGCGCGCCTGGAACACGCGCCCTGCCATAGTTCGGACGACCTGCTGCTGCGCATGTTCGACCAATTGGTCGGGCGGCTGGCAGACCGCCTGGAAGCGCTGGAAGCGGCGGTCACCGACACCACGCGGCTGGTGTTCGACAACCCGCACAAGACCAAGGACCTGGAACGCATGCTGCACCAGGTCGGCGGCATGGGCCGCCAGCTCGGCGGCCTGCACAACGCCGGGCAGGGCCTGCTGCGTCTGGTCACCTATCTGGATGGCGCCACGCCGGACTGGTTCGGCGCCGATGCGGCCAAACGCATCACCCTGCTGCACAAGGACCTGACCACCTTGAGCGAATTCCAGCAGCACATGGACGACCGCATCGAGTTCCTGCTCGACAGCGTGCTGGGCATGATCAACATGGACCAGAACAACGTGATGAAGGTGATGGCGGTGGCGTCGGTGGTCGGCATTCCGCCCACCGTGCTGGTCGGCATCTGGGGCATGAACTTCGCCTACATGCCCGAGCTCAAAGCACATGATGCCTACTTCTGGGCGTTGGGCGTGATCGCGCTGAGCGTGGTGATTCCGCTGGCGTGGTTCCGTAAGCGCGGGTGGGTGTAACGCATCACAGCCATAAACCGGTAGGAGCGCACCCGGGCGCGACGTGGCGTTACCGGTAAGTCCCTCGCGCCCAGGTGCGCTCCTACGACGCGTCGCCAACGCATCATCTGTTGCGCACGACTCGCGGCCGCGCACTGCCAGGCCAGTGCATCTCGGCAGCTGCGCAGCGCGCGGCAGACTATCGGAAACCCGCAGGAGCGCACCCGGGCGCGACGTGGCGTTACCGGTAAGTCCCTCGCGCCTAGGTGCGCTCCCACGACGTGTCGCCAACGCATCATCTGTTGCGCACGACTCGCGACCGCGCACTGCCAGGCCAGTGCATCCCGGTAGCTGCGCAGCGCGCGGCAGACTATCGGAAACCCGTAGGAGCGCACCCGGGCGCGACGTGGCGTTACCGGTAAGTCCCTCGTGCCCAGGTGCGCTCCTACGACGCGTCGCCAACGCATCATCTGTTGCGCACGACTCGCGACCGCGCACTGCCAGGCCAGTGCATCCCGGTCGCTGCGCAGCGCGCGGCAGACTATCAGAAACCCGTAGAAGCGCACCCGGGCGCGACGTGGTGTTACCGGTAAGTCCCTCGCGCCCAGGTGCGCTCCTACAAGGGTCTTGGGCGCGCAGCTGTCACCGCGCACCGTGTCGTGACTGGAAAACTGCCTAGCTGCCTAGCGTGCGACCAGGCGATGCGCCTTGCTGATGGCGACGGAGCGCGCTGTATCAGCCCTTGGCCTGAAAACTGGCTTCTTCGTACGGCTGCACCACCACCCAGCCTTCGCCGGCGAAGCGCATCTGCAGGCTTTCGCCCGAGCCGCGGCCGAACAGCGTGCCGATCGACACGTCGGTGACCAGCTCCGGGGTCAGCGTGCCCGACCACGCCACGGTGGCATTGGGGTCGGTGAACACCGGGCCGCTGGCGGCGGTGACCGGCAGGGTCAGCGGCTCGTAGTGCGAGGTGATCGCCACGATGCCGTGGCCGCTCAGGCGCACGTTGAACAGCCCGCCCGACAACATGCCGGCCACTTTGCGCATCATGGTGATCTTGTGCTCGACGCCCGACTCGAACGCCAGCACGTCGTTGCCGTTGACGAAGATCGCCTCGCCGTTCAAGCGCAGCAGCGTCACCAGCTTGCCGACGTCGGCCAGATACACGCGGCCCTGGCCTTCGGCCTTCATCAGCTGCATGCCTTCGCCGCTGACGGCTTTTTTCAGCAGGTTGCCCAGTCCCTGTTCCAGCAGCCCCTCGCGGGTGAACTTGACGGTGCCGGTGCGCGCCACCATGGCGCCGGCCTTGGACCACACCATGCCGTTGAGGCGCACTTCCAGCAGATGCGGGTTTTCCAGTTCGAACGGATCGGGGCTGACGTCCTTTTCCTTGGAATGGGCGAGAAATTCGTTGAGCGTGCGTACGGCCATGGGTCCGTCCTGGAGTGAAAGAATGCGCATGATACGCGGGCGCCTGCGGAGCAGTCGCACGGGTAGGTAGGCGGCACGCGTGCCACGCCACAGCCCGCTTGCTCCCCACGAGCATGCAACCCGCTTACAGTGCGAGTCCCCTCGACAGGTCCACGCAACCGGTATGGCACCACGACGCGCACGATGGATCGGCTTGCTGCTTGTGCTTGTTGCGGCCACAGCATTCTCGTTCTGGTGGTCCGCACGCCTACCTTCGCCTGCTCCTGCAGCGCAGCAGAATGCACCAGTCGCAACGCCGCTGGGCTGGAAAGCGCAACTGCAATGGGTTGCCGGCAGTGGCGTGCGTGGCGCAGCGGATGGCCTCGCCGCCGACGCGCAGTTTGCCGATCCGTATGGCCTGGCGGTCGATGTGCAGGGCACGCTCTACATCGCCGATGGTGGCGACACCAACCGTATCCGCAGCCTGCGCGCGGATGGCCATGTGCACACGCTGGCCGGCGGCCGCGAAGGCTTTGCCGACGGTATCGGTGCGGCGGCGGCGTTCAATACGCCTTCGGGCATCGCCCTCGATAAGGCTGGCAATCTGTACATCGCCGATACCGGCAACCACGCCATCCGCAAGCTGACCCCGCAAGGCAACGTGACCACGCTTGCCGGCGACGGTGTGGCTGGCGATCGCGACGGCGCAGCGGCACAGGCGCGCTTCAACGGGCCGGTTGGCGTGGCGGTGGATACCTACGGGCGCGTGTATGTCGCCGACACCTACAACGATCGTATCCGCGTGATCGACGCCGATGGACAGGTGCGCACAGTGGCCGGCGGCGCGTTGCCGGGCATGGCCGATGGCCTCGGAACGCAGGCGCGGTTCGATACGCCAACCGATTTGAAAGTGGATGCGCACGGCGATGTCTGGGTGGCGGACATGCGCAACGATGCGATCCGGCGGATTGCACCCGATGGCACGGTCAGCACCTTGATTGGCGGCGATCCTGCCGACATAAGTCCGCTGATGCATCGCCCGATGGGCCTTGCGATCACCCACGACGGCGTGCTTTACGTGGGCGATGCGAGCGGGCGCGTCTTGCAGGTCTCGCGTGCGGGGCACGTGCTGACACTGAGCGGCGCAGAGGTCACGCAGCGTTTGTCGCGCCCGGCCGGAATTGCGCTGGACGCACAGGGCGCGGTGTATGTCAGCGATGCCGGCAGCGCACGCGTGCATCGTCTGGTGCCGTTCGACGACGCGCTTGCGAATGCGGCGCCTGTAGTCGGGCCGGCGCCAGCGCAGCCATTGCCTGCCACGCAGGGCCGGTGGCCGCTGCAACCGCAGGACGGTTGGCACGAAGTGGTCGGCACGCTCGGCGAGGTGCGTGGCAACTACCAGGGTCTCAGCCGCGACCATCTGCACGCGGGCCTGGATATTCGCGGCGATGTCGGCCAGACCGTGTTCGCCATCGCTGATGCCAAGGTTTCCAGTCCATACGCGACGTGGGGGTTGGGGCAACTGGGCGAGGGCATGGCACTGGATACAATTGGCTACGTGCACATGCGCGTGGGCCGCACCGCGCAAGGAAAACCGCTGGATCCGCAGCGCTTCCACCTGATGACGGATGTGGACGGCAAGCCCGAGCGCATGCGCGTGCTGCGCGGTACGCGGTTTCGCGCAGGCGATGCGCTGGGCACGCTCAATGGCATGGCGCACGTGCATCTCACCACCGGTGCCAATGGCTTCGAGCGCAACGCGGTGCAGTTGGGATTTGTCGGCTATGCAGATCATGTGGCGCCGCGTATCGACAAGGTGAGCCTGCTCGACGCTGCGGGTCAGCCACTGCCGGTGACCGATGGGGTAGCGCAGGTGCCGGCTGCGGCAAGCGTGCAGATCGTGGTCGAAGCCTGGGACCAGGTGGATCGCAATCTGCCGCGGCGCCGGCTGGGGCTGTATGCGTTGGGCTACCAGGTGCTGGATACGCACGGCGTTGCGTTGCCGGGCGAGGAAGCGCCACGCATGACGCTCGTGTTCGACCGCATGCCGGCCGACCCGGACGCGGTGCTGACCGCGTACGCGCCCGATAGCGGCATCACCGTGCACGGCAGCGCAGTCACGCGGTTCCGCTACATGGTCAGCAACACGGTGCGCGATGGCCGCATCGGAAATGGCTTGTGGCAGGCCGGCGCGCTGGCACCCGGCGCTTACGTATTACGCATCACCGCGCGCGACTACAGCGGCAATGCGGCAATGGCCAATCGCGATCTGCGCGTGCGGGTGCAATAAGACCGGCTAACAAAACGTAGCGAGCAGTCGTCAGGTGGTGTGGACGGCGCGGAGGAACCGGAGTGTACGAGTGGTACATGCCGATTCCGAGCACCGGCCTCGCCCGCCCGGCGGCTGCGTAGTAGTTTGTTGGCTGCTCTGAACCACGCAACGCGCAGCGGCGGCGCAGCCGTCAGCGCGTGGCCGCCTCTGGCTTGCGCACGCGCTTGGCGGGTGCAGCCTTGGTGTCCTTGCCCGGATACAGATTCAACAGCATCAAGGTCACGCCGTTGGTCCAGCCAAAGCCGTCCTGCAGGGCGTATTCGCCACCGCCGCCGCCGGCCGCATCGGTTTCCAGGCCGTATTTTTCGACCAGCTTGTGTTCGCGTGCGAACAGCGCCTGTACCTGGGCGAGGAAGCGTTCGCCGATGGTGCGTGCCAGCGCGTCTTCGCCGTAGCGACGCAGGCCGTCCACGGCCACCCATTGCAGCGGCGCCCAGCCATTGGGTTCGTCCCATTGCTGGCCGGTCTTCACTGCGGTGGTGGCCAGGCCGCCGGGGCGCAGCAGCGTTTTGCGCACGGTGCTGGCAGTGCGCTTGGCGTGATCGTCCGAGGCCAGGCCGGCGAACAGCGGATACAGCGCTGCGGCGGTGACCTGGTCGCTCAGCGTGCGCGCCTGCCAGTCGTAGTCGGCGTAATAGCCGGCCTTGTTCCACAGATGTGCGTCGATGGCCTGCTTGCGCTGCTGCGCGAGTGCGGCGTAGTCGCGCGTGCAGTCTGCGCCCGGTTGCGCACAGGCCTGCGCCAGGGTGCGCTCCAGGTGGTAGAGCAGGCTGTTGAGGTCGATCGGGATGATGGCGGTGGTGCGGATGGTGCGCAGGTTCTGGCCGTCGGCCAGCCAGCGGCTGGTGTAGTCCCAGCCACTTTCCGCACCGGCACGCAGGTCGCGGTAGACCTCGGCAGCGGGGCGGTCGGTCACTTCGGCGGCGGTGCGGGTGTCGTGCAGCCAGGCTTCCGGGCGCGGGGTGTCGCGCTCGTCCCAGTAACGGTTGAGCACACTGCCGTCGGCCAGGCGCACCACATGGCGCGCGGCCTCGCCCGGCTTCAGTCCATCGCTGCCCTGCATCCAGTACGCGTATTCCTTCTGCAGCTGCGGCAGGTAGCGCTGATAGACCGCTTCGCCTTCCACGCCGGCCTGCAGTTCCACCATGTAGGAGAAGAACGGCGGCTGCGAGCGGCTCAGGTAGTAGGTGCGGTTGCCGTTGGGAATATGCCCGTAGGTGTCGATCAGGTAGGCAAAGTTGTCCAGCATCTGGCGGCTGAGCGTGGTCTCGCCGCTCTTCACCAGGCCCAGCATGGTGAAGTAGGAATCCCAGTAGTACACCTCGCGGAAGCGCCCGCCCGGCACCACGTAGGGGTGCGGCAGCGCCAGCAGGCTGCTGTGCGGCGGTACGTGGGTCTGGCTACGCACCAGCTTGGGCCACAGCAGGTCGATATGCTCGCGCAGCGCGGTGTCCTGGCGGATCGCATCGGTCTGCACCGGCGGCGACTCTTCGAAATTGGCGTCCACGAACTTGCGCAGGTCGAAACCGGGGTGGTCGTGCTGCGCCAGATAATCGGCGTTGATCAACGCCGGGTCGCGCAGCGGCAGGAAGTCGACGAAATGCTTCTGGTCGTCGAACAGCTCGCCGCGCTGCACGGCCTGGAACAGTTCCGGGTAGGCCAGGTCGGGCGTGGGCGGCGTGGACGCCGGCGCATTGACGACCGGAGTGTCCAGCGGCGCGGCGGTCAGCGTGCACGGCGCGACGAACATGCTCAGCGACAGGCCAAGCAGCGACGTGCAACACGGGGGCGCGGCAGAACTCATGGCATCTCCAGAACGGGCAGTGACGTGGGGCATGGTAAACGACCGAAGTGGCGGGCGGGACCGCGTGGGTTGCCGGAGTGCCGGCAGGCTTCGCGCGGTGACAACAGGGTTCAGCAAGGTGATCCGGCGCGCCGCCGCAACGTGCGCCGATCCTGGCGTATCGGCGCGGATCGAGGCAGCTTGAGCGCAGCGCCCGTGCGCAGGATCGCCGGTGTCAGTGCAAGAAGTGCGCCAGGGTGCGGGATGCGAGGGTGTCGCGGACAGCGCGCGTGCCGGCCTGCGGCGTGTTGGGCGGGCAGCAGCGGATGCAGGCAAGCGGGACGTGGCGCGTATACCCGTGGCCGCCATGGCTGGAGGTTTATGCAGATGCAGGCAGTGGCTGCGCTACACCCCAGCAGGCCCGACACCGCCAATGCGCATCACACCGCGCGGTCGATGCCCAGCAGTGCCTGCAGCCGTAGCGCGTTGGGCACCGCCAGGCCGGCGGCGGTGTTGTCGAAGATGATCCAGCGTTCGGTCTGTGGCTGGCCGGCCGCACGCACCGCTTCGGCCAGTGCCTGCAGCGCCCCCTCGTCGTAGGCGCTGTAATAGATGCGCGGGCTGCCATGCCACCGCCAGTACTGCGGCCCGGCGCTCGTGCTCGGTGTCGCCGCTGCAGCCACCGGGGCCGGGTCAGCCGCGCAGCGTGCGATGCGGTGACGCGCCAGCAGCGCCTGTGCCTGCGGCAGGAACCAACTGGCGTGGCGCGGTTCGCACACCACCGCACCGTCCCAGCGCCGCCGCAGCATCGCAAAAAACCTCGCCGCCACGCGCGCGTCGAACGCTGCGCTGGGTGGCAGCTGCAACAGCAGGCAACCCAGGCGCGTGCCCAACGCGCCGGCCTGTGCCAGAAATGCGTCCAGCAATGGCCCGGCAGCGTGCAGGCGTGCATCGTGACTGATGCTGCGCGGCAGCTTGACCGAAAAACGGAAATCCTCCGGCACGCTGTCGGCCCAGCGTGCGTAGGTACTGGCGCGATGCGGGCGATAGAAAGAGGAGTTGATTTCCACCGCAGCAAAGCGCGTGGCGTAGCGTTGCAGCACGCTGGCACCCTCACCGAACGCTGCGCGGTCGGCAGCAGGAATCGACCAGCCCGCGCAGCCACAGCGCACACGAGCATCGGCAGTCGGGAGACGAGCAGGCATGGCAGACGAGGCAAGGGGCGGCAGCACTCTATGCAGGGGCATCCGTCAGCAAAGCGTGTGCGCAGCGATCACGGCCGACTCACGAGCGGCTTCGATACTGGGCGCATGCCAGAAGGTCCCTCACTCGTCATCCTGCGCGAAGAAACGGCTGCCTTTGTCGGCCGCAACATCCTTCACGTTTCCGGAAACAGCAAGCAGGACATCGCACGCCTGGAACACCAGAAAGTGCTGGCGCTACGCACCTGGGGCAAGCACTTTCTGATCGAATGCGCACAGTTCAGCGTGCGCATCCACTTTCTGTTGTTCGGCAGCTACCGCATCAACGAAGAAAAACCCAATGCGGTGCCGCGCCTGCGCCTGGAATTCTCCAAGGGCGAGCGCCTGAACTTCTATGCCTGCTCGGTGCAATTCATCGACCGCCCGCTCGATGAGGTCTATGACTGGACCGCCGATGTGATGAACCCGCTGTGGGACCCTGCGCAGGCGCGTCGCAAGCTGCGCGCCGCGCCCGGCATGCTGGTGGCCGATGCCTTGCTGGATCAGACGGTATTTGCCGGCGTGGGCAACATCATCAAGAACGAGGTGCTGCACCGCATCCGCGTGCATCCGGAGAGCGAAGTGGGCGCACTGCCGGCGCGCAAGCTCGGCGAGCTGGTGACCCAGGCACGCGACTACAGTTTTGATTTCTACACCTGGAAGAAAGCTTTCGTGCTGAAGAAGCATTACCAGGTGCATACCAAGGCCAGCTGCCCGCGCGACGGTGCGCCGCTGCAGTACCGCAAGCACCTGGGCAAGGCCGGGCGACGTGCGTTTTTCTGCGAGGTGTGCCAGCGGCTGTATCGGGCCGACCAGACGTAGCAAGCGGCGCGGGAAGCGTTGCGATGGGCGCTGGGTCCGGACGCCCGTTCTGCGTTCGATCGGGTGCGTACGGTAGAGCCAGGCAGTGTTCCTCGATCACCAAGTGCGCAGCGCTGGCCAATCCTGCCGCGCAGGGCGCCAGGGCGCCAGGGCGCCAGGGCGCAGGGCGGGTCAGAAGTGGGCGCCCAATGTGAATGGCGGCTGGGGACGCCTGGCCAGACAACGAATTCCAAACGCGCGCAAACGCTGCGCCCGCTAGATTTGCCCGCTGTGCACCAGGGTCAGCGGTGCCGCTCCCGTCTTTCACTCACCGGTCTCCCGCATTGTGACTACCCGCAGGAAGGAAGCGCTTGTCCCGCATGTTGCTGCTGCCGCATGCACGGGCGCCATCCTGTTTTTCCTGGCCTGCCTGTTGCTGTACATGCCGGCGCCGCGCCAGACCCTGCAACACGACGACAGCTTGCAGGTGTATTTCGTGCCACGGCCGCAAGAGGCGCCCCCCACACCGCAGGAACCGCCGCAGGAACCCGAGCGCACACCGCGCGCTGCGGCAGCGTCGGCTGCGCGCACTGCGCCGCCACCCACGCGCACCCCGCCACCGCAGCGTCAGGTGGCCGCCGCCGATGCGCCTGCCAGCGACGCCATGGCAGCTCAGCTGTATACCCGCGAAGGGCGTCTGCGCATGGCGCAGGTGGACCCGATGGCGCAGACCGGCGGCGCGGCGCCGCCGGGCATGACCGACGAGCGCGCGCAGGCCAAGGCGCGCAACGTGATGGAGCGGGTCAACCCGGTGCAGTACCAGGACACCCGCTTTGCCAAGGACTGGAAGAGCGATGGCACCCTGGGCGATGTGGCGATGCAGGAAATGAATCGCGGCATGAAGAAGTTCAACGACATGCTCAACGGGCCGCAGACGCAGGTGGCCAAGGCCCGCCCGCCGCCGGAGGTGCGCTTCAATCCGGCGCTGGCCGGCAACCAGGCCGAGATGGGCAGCGAGGCGACCGGCGATGCGTACAAGGCCGCGCCGATCGCGCATGAAACGCCGCCGGATCTCAAGGGCGAAGCCAGCCGCCGCATCCGCGAGGCCCTGGCGGCGCTGGAACAACGCAGCACGCGTTGCGACGCCTCCAGGCGCAAGTCGCTGTTATCGCCGGTGCGTACGCACCTGGGCGATCTGGAGCGTGCCGAGCATGCCTTGAACAACGGCGCCGATCCGGTGATGGCTGCGCAGCTGCTGCCGCGCCAGGCCGACAGCGCCTACGACCTGGCACGTCGCGCGCTGTGGTACGCAGACCGGCAATTGAAGCAGTGCGCGGTGGGGTGAGTGGCGCAGTGGCGGCGCGTTGACGCGTCGGCCGCTGGTGACCGTGGCGATTGGAGAGCCAGTCAGTCGGGGCGAGGTCGGGGTGCGACGCAGTGCCTACGCCAGGCTCTGCCGGTAACGATCCTTCTCTGCGCTCAACGCGATTTCCGCGCGCAGGAAGACGTGCCCGATGGGTTCGTCGGCGCGGCTGGCCAGGGCTTCGCCGAGCAGTACCGTCAGGCCCAGGGCATGCTGCTGATGGGCCACGTCGCGCAGGTGTTGCAAGGTGCGTTCGGCATCAGGGCCGCGTAGCACGGCGATGAATTCCGCGCTGTCGGTGACCCGGTCGATGCTGTTGCCGGGCCCCTGCACCAGTGCGGCAAATGCCTGGTCGAGTTGCTGCAGCGTGCGGCCAAGCAGCCGCTCGCTCTGGCGTTCGGCCAGGGCGGCCAGCTCCTGTACTTCCAGGATCACCAGCCGGTACGGGCCTTCCGCATCCACGGCGGGTGCGGCCGCCGCTGCTTCAGCCGCCGGCTGCAGGATGGCGGCGCGTTCCTGCTGCAGCGCTTCCTGGCGTGCGTCGAGCAGGTTCATGGTGACGCGCGCCAATGCCTGCAGCCCGGTGCGTTGCAATTCATTGAGCGTGCGCGGCTCGGTATCGAGCACACACACGGTGCCCAGCGCCACGCCCTCGGGCGTCACCAACGGCATGCCTGCGTAGAAGCGCGCGCCGGTCTCGCCCGTGACCACGGAAATATCGCGAAAGCGCGGGTCCTGGGTCAGGTCCGGCACTTCCATCAGGTGGCTGGGGTCGCGGATGGCGTGGTCGCACACCGCCTGGCTGCGGTCAGTCTGTTGCAGCCCCAGGCCGAGCTGGGCCTTGAACCACTGGCGGTCGCGGTCCACCAGCGACATCAGCGCAATCGGCGTTTCGCACAGCGCGGCGGCCACCTGCACGATATCCTGGTAGGCAGCTTCAGGCAGGCTGTCGACGATGCGATAACCGTCGAGGACCTGCTGGCGGGAGGCTTCATCTGCCGTCGGCATTTCTTTCATCGGATCAGCCAAACACCTGTCGAAGAGAGCGGCCAACCTTACCGGGCTGGCCGATAACATGGCGTCGACGTGAGCGTCGCCGCCGCTGGAGATAAAACGATGGACGCGCGCGCGACCGATGCCTGATCAGTCCGGCCCGGCGGCGAGCCCACCCATCGATTGCGCCTGCGAACACGTATGCAAGCAGGCCGATGATGATCAGTCGATCGATCGACGGTCTTGGTCGTCATCGCCGACCGGCCGGCGCCGAGCACCGGCGGCACTCAGCCCATCATCCCACCGCGCCTACACGCCGCACAGCGCGCCAACGCCGTGCACCTGCCCGCCTGCGTGGCGCAAGCGGGCAGGGCAGGCGGGCCGTCAGCGCTTGACCGGCTTGCCGTCCACGTCCAGCACCTGCACCTCACCCAGCTTGAGCGCACGGACGGGGGCTTCGATCTTCTTCAGGTCGCCCACGATCACCCAGGTCATGGCCTCCGGCTTGATGATCTGCTTGATGGCCTTTTGCGCGGCCGGCTGATCGATTGCTTCCAGGCGCGGCTTGAGCGTCTGCACGTAGTCATCGGGGCGGTCGAACTGCACGATGCCTTCGATCGCGCCCAGCACCGCACCGGTGGTTTCGAAGCTGCCGGGCAGGGCGCGGATGCGCTGGTTCTTGATCTTCTCGATCTCGTCGTTGGACAGCGGCTTGTCGCCGATGATGGCGGTGGCTTCCTTGAAGATCTCGTTGGCCGATTCGGCGGTCTTGTCGGTCTGCACCGGTGCCGAGAACAGGTACGGCCGCTGGCCCTGCGCATCCACCATCTGGGTGCGCGCACCGTAGGCCCAGCGCTTGTTCTCGCGCAGGTTCATGTTCAGACGCGAGGTGAAGGTGCCGCCGAAGGCGCCATTGGCAACACCGATCGCCAGGTTGTCAGGTGCCTTGGTGGAGGGGGCCAGCAAGCCGGCCAGGATCACCGACTGCGGTGCGTCCGGGCGGTTGATCAGGTATACGCGCGGCTTGGGCTGTGCGGCGACGTTGGCCAGGTTCTTCTTCGGCAACGCCGTCGTCGGGGCCTTCCAGTCGCCGAATGCGGCATCGAGCTGGGGGATGATCTGCGCCAGCGTGGTGTCGCCGGCCACCAGGATGCGCAGGTTGTCCGGACGCAGCCACTGGCTGTGGAACTGCTGCAGGTCCTGCGCGTTGAGGCTCTTGATCGCCGCCTCGGTGCCGCTACCGGTGAGCGGGATGCCGTACGGATGCTGGTTGCCGAACAGCAGCGGCGGCAGCGCGCGCAGGCCCAGGCTGTTGGGCTGGGTCTTTTCCTGGGCGATGCCGGCCAGCCACTGGCCGCGCACGCGCTCGATGTCGGCGGCCTTGAACGCGGGGTTGCGCACGATGTCGGAGAACAGCTGCAGCGAGGGCTGCAGCTGGTCGTTGAGCGCATCCAGCGAGGCGCTGCAGCTGTCCAGATCGCAGCCCACCGACGTGATGGCGCCCAGCCGCTGGCGGCGCTGCGCCACTTCGACCGAATCCAGCGCGGCGGTGCTCTCGTTCATCAGCGCGGCGCTGAAGCTGGCGGTGCCGAGCTTCTTGCCCTGGTCTGCGGCGTAGCCGGCATCGAACAGCAGCTCCACCTGGGTGACCGGGATGGTGTGGCGCTCGGCCAGGATCACCTCGATGCCGTTCTTCAACTTGCCGCGCTGCAACTGCGGGAAGCTCAGGTCCGGGAATTGATCGGTTTGCGGCACGCCCTTGCTGCGATCGAGCGTGCTGGCAACGGTCTTGTACTTGCCTGCGGCCGGCAGCTTCGGCGCCGGCTTGCCGGCTTCTTCGCCGCGTGCAACCACTGCCTTGTCCTCGGCGGCCGGGTCGAAGTCCTTGCCGGCCGGCAGCACGGTGAGCAGGTAGTCGCCCTTGCCGAACCAGGTGGCAGCGGCCTGCTTGACGCTGTCCACGGTGGCGGCCTGGCCGCGTTGCAGGTCTTTCTTGTAGGCGCCCGGGTCGCCGCGGTAGACCTGGCCCTCGGCCAGGATCACCGCCTTGCCACTGAAGCCGCCGACCTTTTCCAGCCCGCGCACGAAGCCGGCGCGGTAGGCCACCTGCGCGCGCTGCAATTCGTCGGTGGTCGGGCCTTGCGCGATGAACTTCTTGAGTTCCTCGTCGATGATCGCCTCGACCTTGGCCGGGTCCACGCCGTCCTTGACGTCGGCCTGGATCTGCACCTGGCTGGACAGCGCGAACGGCTGCACCGAGGCGGAGACGTCATCGACCAGGTTGTCCTGGTAGACCAGGCGCTGGTACAGCCGCGAAGTCTTGCCGCCGCCGAGCACGGTGGTGGCCAGGTCCAGCTGGATCACATCGTCGGTGCCCAGCTGCGGCGCGGCCCAGGTGCGGTAGATGCGCGGCTGCGAGACATGGTCGTGCTGCACGCCGCGCTTCTGCGCGGGCAGCGGGGTCACCCACGGCTGCTGGCGCGCCACCGGCTTGCCGGACGGGATATCGCCAAAATACTGCGCGGCCTTGGCGCGCGCCTGCGCCACGGTGATGTCGCCGGCCAGCACCAGGGTGGTGTTGGCAGCGCCGTAATTGTCGTTGAACCACTGCTTGACGTCGCCCAGCGACGCTGCGTCCAGATCCTCCATCGAGCCGATGGTGTCGTGCTGGTACGGGTGGTTGGCCGGGAACAGGTTGGACAGGATGTTCTGGTCCACGCGGCCGTAGGGGCGGTTTTCGCCCTGGCGCTTTTCGTTCTGCACCACGCCGCGCTGGGTATCGAGTTCTTCCTGGCCGATGGCGCCGAGCAGGTGGCCCATGCGGTCCGATTCCAGCCATAGCGCGGTGTCCAGCGCGGTGGTCGGCACGGTCTCGAAATAGTTGGTGCGGTCGAACCAGGTGGTGCCGTTCATGTCGGTGGTGCCGACCTTTTCCAGCGGCGCAAAGAAGCTGCCCTTGTTGTTTTCCGAGCCGGAGAACATCAGGTGCTCGAACAGGTGCGCAAAGCCGGTCTTGCCGGCCGGCTCGTCGCCGGAACCGATGTGGTACCAGATGCTCACCGCCACCACCGGCGCCTTGTGGTCTTCATGCACCACCACGGTCAGGCCGTTGGGCAGGGTGAAGCGGGTGTAGGCGATGTCGGGAATGGCGCTGCTGGCCGCGCTCTTGGCCAGGCTGGCCGGGGCGGCAGCGACGGCGGGGGCAACGGTACCGGTGGCGACACCGAGCACACCGGCGATCAACAGGGACAGCGGACGCAGCATGTGACACTCCAGAACAGGGCAATCGGCCGAGGGTAGTGGCTGCTTGGCGGCGCCGCAAATGCACTTGGGCATGGGTGCGGTGGCGGTTGCCGGGAGGGCGGCCGGACCCTGGACCGCTGCGCCCGGCGGGCGTGATGCGGCGATGGGGCTGCGCCGCTGATCTGACCCGGTGCACGGGGGCAAGTCCTGTCCCGCGTGTCCCAGCGCTGCGGGACGGCCTGGAGCGCGCCGCAAGGCGCCAGCACCGTCGGGGCAGGCAAGCGATGCCGGCCTGCGTGGCCCCGGTGGACCGCTGCATGCCTGCCAAATCGAGCGGCGGCAGCGCTTGCGGATGCGCAAACGCAGGCGGCATGCAGCCAGGATCGGTGCCCGGCGCAGGCGGACCTGGCTGCCCGGTGTGCGGGGCCGTGGACCACGCGCTTGGCCGCCGGTTAAGCGGGCGCCGCCGCACGTGCTCAAGTTGACCATCGCTTCGCCGTTACTTCGGGCGACCTACCCTCGCCAGACGCTACCCGCCAAGCACGCCATGACCGTCCTGCTGCCGCCCGTGCCGATTCCCGCCGACGACGCCCTGCGCGTGGACGCGGTGCGTCGGCTGGGCGTGCTGGATACCGAGGCAGAGGCCGAATTCGACGACATCGCCTGGCTGGCGGCGCATGTCACCGGGGCGCCGATGGCGCTGGTGTCGCTGCTGGACGCCGACCGCCAGTGGTTCAAGGCACGCTGCGGCACCGACCTGGAAGGCACCCCGCGCAGTGTGTCGTTCTGTTCGCACACGGTGATGGGCACCGAACTGATGGAGGTGCCGGACGCAGAGGCCGACCCGCGCTTTGCGCAGAACCCGTTGGTGACGGCGGCCCCTGGCGTGCGCTCATACGTGGGCGTGCCGTTGATCGGCCGCGAGGGCTACGCCTACGGCACCTTGTGCACACTCAGTACCAAATCGCGCGTGCTCGATGAACAGCAGAAGCAGGCCTTGATCCGGCTGGCGCGCCAGGCCGCCAAGCAGCTGGAGGCGCGCCGCGACCGGCTGGCCGCGCAGGCGCAGCGGCAGACCCTGAGCATGTTGCTGGAAGCCATGCCTGACGGCGTGGTGGCCTGCGGCACCGACGGCTTGCTGCGCGAGTTCAACCATGCCGCGCGACAATGGCATGGCACCGACCCGCGGGTGCTGCCGCCGGTGCAATGGGCGCAGCATTTCGACCTGTATACCGCCGACGGCAACGGCTTGCTGCCCACCGAGGCCATTCCGCTGGTGCGCGCCTGGCGCGGCGAACACGTGCGCAACGCCGAGCTGGTGATCCGTGCCAACGGGCAGGCGGCGCGCACCGTGCTGTGCAACGCGGACCCGGTGGTCGGCGACCAGGGCACCGCGCTGGGCGCGGTGTGCGTGATGCACGACATCACCGAGCTCAGGGATGCGTCGGCAGCCTTGTCTGCCGAGCGCGCGCGGCTGCAGGCGCTGGTGGATGCCTCGCAGGACGTGGCGATCATCGCCTTCGATCCGCATGGCCGGATCGAGTTGTTCAACCCCGGTGCCGAGCAACTGCTGGGCTACACCGCCGAGGAGGTGCTGGGCCGCTGCCCGGCGCAGTTCCACCTGCAGGCCGAGCTGGACCGCCACATGGCCACGCTGGCGTTGTCGCCTGCGTCGTACGTGAAGCTGGCCGCGGCCGCTGCCGGCGATGTGCTGGCAGAGGAACTCTGGACGCTGGTGCGCAAGGACGGTGAATTGCGCCGCGTGCGGCTATGCTTCAACGTCATCCACGACGCACAGCAGGGGTTGGCCGGATACCTGGCCATGGCCATCGACGTCACCGCCGAGCTGCAGGCACAGGCGGCCGCGCAGCTGGCCGCCGAACGTTTCACCGGTGCCTTCGAAACCGCGCCGCAGGGCATGGCGATCGTCTCGCTGGATGGCACGTGGCGCGACGTCAATCCCTCCCTGTGCAGCATTCTTGGCTATCCGCGCGAGCAGCTGTTGCGCACCACCTTCCAGCAGATCACCCATCCGGACGACCTGCAGCTGGATCTGCAGCTGGTGCAGGAATTGATCGACGGCAAGCGCGATAGCTACAGCCTGGCCAAGCGCTACATCAGCCAGCACGGGGCGGTGATCTGGGCACAGCTGTCGGTGTCGCTGGTGCGCGACGGCAGCGGTGCGCCGGTGCATTTCGTCTCGCAGATCCAGGACGTCACCGAGCGCCATGTCGCAGCCGAGCGGCTGGCCGAAAGCGAAACCCGGCTACGCGCGATCAGCGATGCCACCCCGGCGTTGGTCAGCCAGTTCGATGCCGAGCAACGCTGCCTGTTCGCCAACCAGGCACACCGCGACTGGCTGGGCGTGGAACCGTCCAGCCTGGTCGGGTCACCCATCACCCGTCTGCTCGGCACGCCGCTCAGCGGCCCGGCACGGACGGCACTGGCACAGGTGGCCGACGGCCAACGTGCCAGTTTCGAGCATGTGCTGCAGGTGGGCGGCAGCGCCCGCGATGTGGAGATCACCCTGGTGCCGGAAACGGTGGGCATGTCGGCGGGCACGCAGGGCTTCTTCCTGATGGCCCAGGACGTCACCGCGCACAAGACGCTGCACCGGCTGATGCACGAACGCGCCACCCGCGATGCGTTGACCGGCCTGCCCAATCGCCACGCCTGGACCGAGGCGCTGCAGGCGGCGGTGCTGCAGGCGCATCAGCTGCAGCGCGCGGTGGCGGTGATGTTCCTGGATCTGGATGGCTTCAAGCGCATCAACGATACCTATGGCCACCGCGCCGGCGACGCGGTGCTGGTGGGGTTCGGCCAGTGTCTGCAGCGCGCGGTGGAAGGCCGCTACCTGGTGGCGCGTCTGGCCGGCGATGAATTCGTGGTGCTGCTGGACAATCTGCAGACACCGCAGATGGACTGCGCGACCGTGGCCGAGCGCATCCGCCAGGCCGCGGCGGCAGGGGCGATGTTTGGCGAGCAGTGGTTGCCGATCCAGCCCAGCATCGGCGTGGCCTGGCAGCACGGCGATCAGGCCGAGGCCGCAAGCCTGATGCACGCCGCGGACGAAGCGATGTATGCGGCAAAAAATGCGCGCTGCAAAGACACCGCGACGAACGGCCGCGACGCTACGCGTTGAAGACGCCACGCGTTGAAGAAACGGGTCATTGGCGGTGCATCGCTGTTCCTTCTCCCCTCGGGAGAAGGTGCCCGAAGGGCGGATGAGGGTACGTCAGCCGATGGTGATTGCGGTCGCCCATCTTTTGACGAGCGATAAATACTCGTCGATTCCCGATTCCCGATTCCCGATTCCCGCCGACCGCAGACCGCAGACCGCAGACCGCCGACCATCGACCATCGACCATCGACCATCGACCATCGACCGTCGGTACGCATGCCCTGTTCGTCGATGCATCTCGTTCGTTTAGTAATGCATCTGGCGCGTGTATTGACGCCTCCCGGCTGCCGGGCACCCTCACCCCAACCCCTCTTCCGGCGGGAGGGGCTTTGGCACGCGGTGCGTCGCTGTTCCTTCTCCCTTCGGGAGAAGGTGCCCGAAGGGCGGATGAGGGTACGTCAGCCGATGTGGTGACGGCAGTCGCCCGTTCTACGCTGCCTGAGCTGCACCATGGCGCTGCGTCGACCCAGGCTGCGCCGATGCCAACCGGAACACTGCCACCGCACGGGTCAGATCCGCCGCCTGGTCTTCCATGCTGCGCGCTGCCGCGGTGGCTTCTTCCACCAGCGCGGCGTTTTGCTGGGTCATTTCGTCCAGTTGCATCACCGTGGTGCTGACCTGTTCGATGCCGGCGCTTTGTTCGGTACTGGCGGCGGTGATCTCGGCCATGATGTCGGTGACGCGCTTCACCGAGCTGACCACCTCGGTCATGGTACTGCCTGCCTTTTGCACCAGGTGCGAGCCTTGCGCCACTTTGTCCACCGAATCGGAAATCAGCTGTTTGATCTCCTTGGCGGCACCGGCCGAGCGCTGCGCCAGGGCGCGTACTTCGGTGGCCACCACGGCAAAGCCGCGGCCTTGTTCGCCCGCGCGCGCCGCTTCCACGGCGGCATTCAACGCCAGGATATTGGTCTGGAAGGCGATGCCGTCGATGACCCCGATGATGTCGGAAATGCGCGCCGACGATTGCGTGATCGCCTGCATGGTGCTCACCACTTCCTGCACCACGCGGCCACCGCTTTCGGCCACCTCGCCAGTGCCCTTGACCAACTGATTGGCCTGGCGTGCGTTGTCGGCGTTCTGGCGCACGGTGGAGGTGAGTTCTTCCATCGAGGCGGCGGTTTCTTCCAGGTTTGCAGCCTGGTGTTCGGTGCGCGTGGACAGGTCGGCATTGCCGCTGGCGATCTCGCCTGCCGCGGTGTTGATCATTTCGGCCGAATGCTGGATGCCCCGCACGATGCCGGTCAATTGAATGGCGGTGCGGTTGGCCGCACCGGCCAGACGCCCGAACGCGCCCTCGTAATGCGACTCCACGCGCTGCGACAGATCGCCGTCGGCGATGGCGGCCATGATGCGGCCCACATCGTCCAGCCCCGCGTCGGCCTGCTGCATCAGCCGGTTCAAGGCCTGCACCATTTCCGCAAACGCGAACTGGTAGCGCGATTGATCGCCGCGTGCAGAGAAATCGCCGCGCGCGGCCGCATCGGCCAGGCGCGCGATGTCGCTGTTGATGGCCGACAGATTCTCTTTGACGGTATCCAGCGCTTGATGCAAGGCGGCGCGCTGGCCGGGTAGGCGACGCATGTCGCGGCGCAGGTCGCCGCGGCCGTACTCGCTCATCACGTCCATCGCTTCGTTGATGGCATCCAGATGTTCGAACACCACCGTGTTCACGCCGTGCGCCAGCGTGCCGTAATCGCCGGGGAAATCCTCCGGAATGCGGTGCGCGATGTTCTCGCCCTGCTGCAGCCGGATCATGGTCTGCATCTCGCCGTTGAAGCGCTGCAACTGGTTCTGCATCTGCTGCATGCTGTGCATCAGCTGGCCGGTTTCATCGCGCGATTCAACCCGGATGTCGTTGTCGAAGCGGCCCGAGGCAATCGCTTCCGCCGTGCGCGAGGCGGCACGCAGCGGCGCGGCCATGGCCGAGGCGATCAACCAGCACAGGCCGATCACCAGCGCCACCAATGCGCCACCGATCAAGGTCAAGGTGCGCGTGAATCCCCAGGCCTGCACTTGAATGTCTTCGGCATAGACGCCCATCACCAGGACCCAGTTCCAGGCCGGGAAGGTCTTGGCGTAACTGATCTTCGGCAGCTGTTCTTGTTTGCCCGGCTTGGGTGCGTCGTAATAGCTGAAGCCGTCGCCGCTATCGATGGCGGTCTTGATGTCGCGATACACGTATTGCCCGGCATCGCTCTTGTAGTCGCTCATGTCGGTGCCGACGGCGCGCTTAGGATGCATCAGGATGCGCATCTGCGGGTCGACGATGAAGAAATAATCCACGCCATCGTTGGTGCGCATGTCCGCCAAGGTGGTGCGCGCCGCTTCCTTGGCCTGGTCCAGGCTGAGTTCGCCGGCTTTGACCTTGTCGGCGTAGTGCTGCATCACGGTGAGGCCCATCTCCACCTCGGTCCTGACGCTGAGCTTGCGTGCCTCGATCAGGTCCAGGTACTGCAGGCGCGCGGCGGCCATCGCCAGCAGGATCACACCTACCGTCAACAGCGTGCACAACAGCACGAACTTGCGCGTGAGCGGGAGATTGGCAACGTGACGACGCAACAGGGAGACAACGGGCATGACAACGACATCCAGAACGCGCCGAAGCGCTATGTCATGGATAGCGGCTGATGCACGCAGGTGTTGAACACTATCTGCGGCAGCGCCTGCTTGGGCGAGGCATTCTGCGTCACTGCCTTGTAGGAGCGCCCTTGGGCGCGATGCGGCGTTATCGACAACGCTGCATCGCGCCCAAGGGCGCTCCTGCCTTGTTTCTACAGATCTCTGCGGTAGTCAGCCCGGTTGCAACAACGACATGCATCGATCAAATGCGCTGCATGTCGTCATCGCGCGCAGCAGACTGTTGCAGTCTGCGCTGCGCAGTTGGGCGCGAGCTGCACGCCCAACGCGTATCGATCAACCTGCCGCGCAGAAACCGAATTCTGCCGTCGCACCTACCGCCAGGGTGCGGTTGAAATCCACCCCGCTGGCCTTGAGCGTGCTGCCACTCTGCGACCAGGTGACGTTCCAGGCGTTATTGACCGTGCCGGTGACCGGCAGCGAGATCGCCCAGGTGCCGCTGGCGGTGCCGGTGTTGGTGACCTGCACGCGATTGCAGTAGCCACCGTTCCACTGGTTGTCCACGGTCACCTTGGTGCTGAAGCCAGCGCTCGGTGTCGGTGTCGGTGTCGGTGTAGGCGTGGGGGTCGGCGTTGGAGTAGGCGTCGGAGTTGGCGTGGTGGTGCTCACCGATCCCCACAGCGTCCGCAACAGCGTCATCTTGTCCTGGCGCACGGTGGTCCAGTCATCGCGCAGGATGCCGCCGGTGTCGCCGCTGTTGGGGTTCCACGACCAGTAGAAGCCTTCGTTGATGCCCTTGCTGCGCAGGTACTTCACCAGCGCGTCCTGCCACACCTTGTCGCGCGCGTCGCCTTCGCCGTACTTGCCGCCGAACTCGCCCAGCAGCAGCGCGTACTTGCCGGCGAACTGGCCGAAGTGGCGGTCCCAGATGGCCGGCATGTTGTTGGGGAAGTTGCTGTCGTTGAAGTACGACTGCACATACACGTCCGGGCCGTACACGTGCGGCGCCAGCAGCAGGCGGTTGGCCGGAATGTTCAGCGGGGTGCAGGCCAGCGGCTGCAGGTTGCCGCCCCAGAAGATGCCGCCGTTGGTCGAGCACACCGGGTTGTCGGTAATGCCTTCCACCGCGATGATCCACTTCGGCGCCACGGCCAGCACCGCAGCCGAACCGCGCTCGGCGGCCTTGTTCCAGTCGGTGGCGGCGTTGCCGGTGCCCCAGGTGGCGGCGCCGTGGGGTTCGTTCTTCAGATCCAGGCCGAGCACGTACGGCACGTTCTTGTAGCGGTTGGCCACAAAACGCAGGTCGGCCAGCCACTGGGCTTCGGTGTAGGAGCCGGTGTACCAGAGCTCGGAGATGCCGGCGCAGTCGGGGGTGTGGTGGTCCAGCAGCACGTACATGCCGCGTGCGTTGAACTCGTTGATCACCTTGTCCAGGATCTGCAACGAGGTCAGGCCCTGCAGGTCGGCATTGCGGCTGTAGTCGATGCTGCTGGGCATCTGGCCGCTGCGCAGCGTGGCCGGGCAGAACGGCAGACGCACCGCATTGAAGCCCAGGCCCTGCATCTGGACGATCATGTCCTTCCAGTTGCGCGCCCACAGGCCATGCATGACATGGTTGCCGGTCTCGAAGCCGAAGACGTTGACGCCCTTGAGCTGAACCACCTTGCCGCTGTCGTCGACAATCTTGTTGTTGCTGATGGAATAGCTGAATGCCGGTGCGGCGGCCAGGGCCAGCGCGGTGGCGAGTGCAAGCGTACTTGCAGTCCTGAAGATGGACATGGTGGTCTCCTAGATGACCGGACTCGACACCCGAGCCCGGTGAGGGGGGCATCTTGGTCTGCGGCAGCGTCGCGTGGCGTGATCGCAGCCACAGAAAGGCGCATTGGCGCACGGGTCACAGGCAGGCTGCGGGCGCGGTCGCTTTCCCGCACACTATTGCCGCTGCGTGCTGTCCGCAGGCTGTCCTTTCTGTCCCCGGAGTGTCCCCGATGTCCCTTTTGCGTGCCGAACTGGCGCAATGGCGCGCCTCACCTGCGCGCGAACTCATGGCCGGTGCGGTCGCCACCTTTGCGCTGATTCCCGAAGTGATCGCGTTCGCGTTCGTGGCGGGCGTCGATCCGCAGGTGGGTCTGTTCGCCTCCTTCGTGATTGGCATCGTGATTGCGTTCTGTGGCGGACGCCCGGCGATGATTTCTGCTGCTGCCGGCTCGGTGGCGCTGGTCGCGGCGCCGCTGGTGGCCGCGCATGGGCTGCCGTATCTGCTGGCCGCCGGCTTGCTGGCCGGCGCGGTGCAGGTCCTGTTTGGCGTGCTGCGGCTGGGCGTGCTGATGCGCTTTGTCAGCAGTTCGGTGCGTACCGGTTTCGTCAACGCGCTGGCGGTACTGATCTTTGCCGCGCAGCTGCCGCATCTGCTCGGCGCCAACATGACCACGTGGGTGATGCTGGGCGTGGGCCTTGCGATCATCTACGGCCTGCCGCGGCTCCGCGTGCCTGGGCTGTCGGCGATTCCCTCGCCGCTGCTGTGCATCCTGCTGCTCACCATTGCCGGCAGCGCGCTGCAGTTGCCGCTCAAGACCGTGGCCGATCTGGGCAAGCTGCCCAACGCGCTGCCGTTCCTGCAATGGCCGGCGGTGCCGATGACGCTGGAGACCTTGCGCATCATCGCGCTGCCGGCGCTGGCCATTGCCATGGTGGGCCTGCTCGAATCGCTGATGACCGCGCGCGTGGTCGATGAACTCACCGATACGCCCAGCAACAAGAACCGCGAATGCACCGGGCTGGGCATCGCCAACGCCGCGGCCAGCCTGTTCGGCGGCATTGCCGGCTGCGGCATGATCGGGCAGACCGTGGGCAACGTGAAGTACGGCGGCCGTGGCCGGCTCTCCACCTTGTTTGCTGGCGTGTTCCTGCTGATCCTGATGGTGCTGCTCAAGCCGTGGGTGTCGCAGGTGCCGGTGGTGGCGCTGGTGGCGATCATGGTGATGGTGTCGGCGGAGACCTTCGACTGGCGCTCGCTGCGCACCGTGATCACCCATCCGCGCACCTCCAGCGTGGTGATGCTGGCCACGGTGGCGGTGACGTTGATCACCCACAACCTGGCCGCCGGGGTGGCGGTGGGCGTGGTGCTGAGCGGGGTGTTCTTCACCTTCAAGGTGGCCGGCCTGCTGCAGATCGCCCACAGCGACGGCACGGACGGCGTGCGCACCTACACCGTGCGCGGGCAGGTGTTCTTCGCTTCCGCCGATGTGTTCATCGACGCCTTCGACGCACGCGAGGTGCCCGGCCGTGCGGTGGTGATCGATGTGGGCCGCGCGCATTTCTGGGACATCACGGCGGTGGCGGCGCTGGACAAGGTGGTGCAGCGGCTGCGCCATCACGACCTGGAGGTGCAGGTGAAAGGCCTGAATGCCGGCAGCCGGCGGCTGATGCAGCGGCACGCACTGGGCGAAGACGCGCTGGAATCCGCACTGCCCTGAGCCAACAGGCCGAGTCCCCGCTTGGCGCCGTGCGATGCGCTGGCTGGTGTGCCGTGCTGGCTGGCTGGCCCGGTGCTGAGCAGGGCCGGCGAGCGGTCTCAAGTTTGCCTGGCGGGCGCCGATGAACCGGCATCCAGATTGCCGGTCGCTGTCGTGAAGCCTGTGCATTGCCATTCCCGTTGTCGGTCGGCCTGCTGCGTGCGGCACGGCCGGCCTGCGTCCGCGCATCGGCGGGGGCTGCAATGAGCGACGCGCCGTTGCTGGAGCGGATGGTGGACATGACCGCCATCCGCGATGCCGATCTGCTGGACCTGAGCCTGCTGCGCACCATGCGCGAGGTCTGCGCGGCCGAGGAGCTGTCGTTGCTGCGCATCGCGCCGGACGGCCGCACCATGGCCGAAACCCGGCTGCGCGACGACGGCCGCCTGTCGTTGACGGTGGCCGAGCTGAAGGATGCGCAGATGCGCTCCCAGCTGGCCGATGTGCATGGCCCGGGCGAGGCCGTGCAGCTGCATCAGGACGGCCGCGCGCTGCTGGTGTACCCGATGATGGAAGCACGCGGCATCCGCACCTGCCTGCGGGTGGCCGGCGCCCGCCCGCCCGGCGCCGCCGAGCAGGCCATGCTGCAGGGCTTTGCACGCTTCTTCCAGAACTACCGCAGCCTGCTCGACGATGCACAGCGCGATGCCCTGACCGGCCTGCGCAACCGCAAGACCTTCGACGACGTGATCCTGCGCCTGTTCTCCGGGGCGCAGTCCACGACGGAGCAGGGCGTGTGGCTGGGTATCGTGGACATCGATCACTTCAAGCGTGTCAACGACACCTTTGGCCATCTGTACGGCGACGAGGTGCTGCTGCTGGTCGCGCAGCTGATGCAGCGCACGTTCCGCCAGGACGACCTGCTGTTCCGCTTTGGCGGCGAGGAGTTCGTGATCGTGCTGCGCGGCGTGGACCGCGAATGCGCGGTCGGCCTGTTCGAGCGCTTTCGTCTGGCCGTGGCCGAGCATGTGTTTCCGCAGGTCGGCCAGGTCACGCTCAGCACCGGCATCGTGGAATTGACCCAGGGCCGCCTGATCAGCCAGTCGCTGGACGAAGCGGACAAGGCGCTGTACTGGGCCAAGCAGCATGGCCGCAACCGCGCGGCCGTGTACGCCGAGCTGGTGGGCAATGGCCAACTTCAGCACGCCATCCAACCCACCGGCAGCGTCGATCTGTTCTAGCGGCGCCCGCCCGGGCCACGCGGCATCGCTTCGCGCAATCCTGCTGCCCCGGCAATACGCGGCGGCACGACAGCGTGCAGTGCCCGCATGCATCCGCTTGCACCCGCGGCTGGCTACACTCCAGGGCTGTCTGATGATCTGGGGTATGCAATGAAGCGAGTTGCGGTAGGACTCTTGGCAATGGCGGTCTCGACCGCACTGATGGCGGCGGCGCCGACCTTCGATGGCGCGCGCATCTCGCGCGACGTCAAGGAGTTGGCCTCCGATGCCTATGAAGGCCGCGGCCCGGCCACGGCCGGCGAAGACAAGACCATCGCCTATCTGAGCAAGCAATTTGCCGACGCGGGCCTGCAGCCCGGCGGCGATCTCACCGGCGGCAAGCGCCTATGGACCCAGGCGGTGCCGCTGCGGCGCGCCGATATCGTCGGTGCGCCGACCATTGCGCTGGCCAATGCCGGCAAGCCGCAGACCCTGACCCAGGGCCAGCAGATCGCCATCCGCGCTGCGCTCGATGGTTCGTCCAAGGTCGACATCGCCAACGCACCGCTGGTCTTCGTCGGTTACGGCGTCAAGGCGCCGGAGCGCGACTGGGACGACTTCAAGGGCGTGGACCTGAAGGGCAAGATCGCGGTGGTGCTGATCAACGACCCGGATTTCGAAACCGGCAAGGGCGCCTTCGATGGCGCCGGCATGACCTACTACGGCCGCTGGACCTACAAGTACGAAGAAGGCGCCCGCCAGGGCGCGCTCGGCGTGCTGGTGGTGCACGAAACCGCGCCGGCCTCCTATGGCTGGGACACGGTGGCCAGTTCCAACACCAACACCATGTTCGATGTGGTGCGCGACAACCCGCGCAGCGCGCATCCCACCCTGGAAGGCTGGATCCAGCGCGATCTGGCTGCCGACCTGTTCAAGCACGCCGGGCTGGACTTCGACACCTTGAAGAAGCAGGCGCAGACGCGCGATTTCAAGCCGGTCGAGCTGAAGGGCCAGCGCCTGAGCGCCAGCTACCAGGTCAAGTCCGACGTGATCACCTCGCACAATGTGGTGGCGCGCCTGGAAGGCAGCAAGCGCCCGAACGAAACCCTGATCTACAGCGCGCACTGGGACCACATCGGCGTGGGCAAGCCGGACGCACGCGGCGACACCATCTTCAACGGTGCCTTGGACAACGCCAGCGGCACTGCCGCGCTGCTGGAACTGGCACGCGGTTTCGCCACCGGACCGAAGCCCGAGCGCTCGGTCGTGTTCCTGGCCGTCACCGCCGAAGAAAAGGGGCTGCTGGGTTCGGAGTTCTACGCCTCCAAGCCGCTGTACCCGCTGGACACCACCGTGGCGGTGATCAACATGGACGGCATGAACCCGTTCGTGCCCTCACGCGATTTCGGCATCTACGGCACCGCCAAGCTCGAGCTGCTCGACCAGCTCAAGAGCGTGGCCGCGCAATCCAAGCTGCGTTATACCCCCGATCCCAAGCCGCAGGCCGGGTATTTCTTCCGGTCCGACCACTTCTCGTTTGCCAAGCGCGGCGTGCCGGCGCTGTCGTATGCGGCCGGGCAGGATTGGGAAGTAGGCGGCGTGGCGGCAGGCAAGGCCGCATCGGACGACTACACCGCCAAGCGCTATCACCAGCAGGGCGACGAGTGGAAGCCGGACTGGACCTTCGCCGGTGCCGCGCGCGATCTGGGCGTGCTGTACACGCTGGGCCAGCAGCTGGCCGATTCGCGTCAATGGCCGAACTGGAGCAGCGATTCTGAGTTCCGCGCCACCCGCGATGCCAGCGAGGCGGCGCGCAAGTAGCAGCCGCTCACCAATTTGCGGGCGGCAAGGGCACCGCCCGCTACCAGACGTGAAGACAGCCAGGTGTTCGCGAGACGCACAGTGCAGGCGTCTCGATCTGATGGCTTGGTACGGAAAGGTCAGGCGCAGAGAGGATGATCTGCGCCTTTACTGCAGGGGCTCTTGACCAGACTTGAAGAGCCAAGTGATCTCGATACGGCACATTGCAGGTGTCTCAACCTGGTTGCTCGCTACGGACAGATCAGGCGCAGAGCTGATGATCTGCGGCTTTGTTGCAGGGCCCTTGCCCGCCCACCATCGCAGGACACGCTGCAAGTACATCCATGTAGCTCCTTGGCGGCATCCATGCCGCCAAGGGTCCCGCGACGGTGGGCGGGCAAGGACCAGTCGAAGTGGTCGGTGCGCATGGATATGACAAGCGACGAGCAGGCTGGCGATGCGGTGGCCTTTGCTCTTCGATAAAACCACCAACCAACTGTCTGGCGTGGTGTCCTGGCCGATTGCGGGACCGTGTGGCGGCATGGATGCCGCCACCGAGCCTCCACGGACGGATTCACGGCGTGTCCCGCGAGCGGTGAGGGCACCGCGCCCTCGACCGGCTTGAAGATCGCCAAACGAGCGCGATACGCGCGATGCAGGCGTCGCTATCTGATTGCTCGATCCGGACAGATCAGGCGCAGAGCTGATGATCTGCGGCTTTGTTGCAGGGCCCTTGCCCGCCCACCATCGCAGGACACGCTGCAAGTACATCCATGTAGTTCCTTGGCGGCATCCATGCCGCCAAGGGTCCCGCGACGGTGGGCGGGCAAGGACCAGTCGAGTTGGTCGGTGCGCATGGATATGACAAGCGACGAGCAGGCGGCCATGCGGTGGCCTTTGCTCTTCGATAAAACCACCAACCAACTGTCTGGCGTGGTGTCCTCACCGATTGCGGGACCGTGTGGCGGCATGGATGCCGCCACCGTGCCCCCATGGACGGGTTGACGGCGTGTCCCGCGAGCGGTGAGGGCACCGCGCCCTCGACCGCACGTGAAGGTCGCCAAGCGCTCGCGATACGCACATTTCAGGCGTCTCAACCTAGTTGCTCGCTACGGACAGATAACGTCTAGCTTGACCGCATCCAGCGGCTCGACGCCAAGGCCCCGTCGCTGCAACCGATTGCGCCTAATGGCACGCCACTTGCAATCTTGCGGGATGACAGCCCGGCCAGCGGCCCGTGACAGCGCGTGTGCCAGGCTGCAATCTGTTGGGGTTGCGTTCGGTCGTCACGTCGTAGTCTGCCGCGCGGTCCTCGTCGGGAGGGGCGAAGACTGCACAATGGCCTTCGTTTCCTTTAACGGTCGATTCTTTAGGATGAGCCGCGACGTTGCGTCGCCGCCAGGAGAGTTTGTGCATCGGAGTGGTTTCATAGCTGCCAACACCGCGACCTGGTCGCACGCCGCCGGGTACGTCCTGCATGCGGCGCACCTGGCAACGTCGCTACGCGTTGCGGGGATGGACCTCCCGCATCAGCCCTTACTGTCGCCAGCGTGCGACGGGCAGCCTTGATGGACGGCACCGTGACCCTTCCCCCCGCACCAACCGCAGTCTCTTCCGTTTCCGCCCTCGACGCCGGCCAGCCCACGCTGCCGCCGGAAGCGCCGTTGGCGATGCCCGAGCAAAGCCTGCGCGAAGGCAGCCTGCAGGTTCGCCACCAGCGCACCTCGCCGGTGGGCATCGGTGTGCGCCGCTTCTATCTGATCGGCGGCACCTTCGCCACTACGGCCATTGCGGTGTGGGTGATGCTCAGTGTGCTGTGGCCTGACGGCATCAGCGTGCTGGAAGGCTGCCTGCTCGGCCTGTTCGTGCTGCTGTTCGCGTGGATCGCGATGTCGTTTGCTAGCGCGGTAGCCGGTTTCTTCACCGTGGTGGCGCGCGCCGGGCGCAAGCTCGGCATCGACCCCGAACAACCGCTGCCCACGCTGCGCTCGCGCACCGCGCTGCTGATGCCGACGTATAACGAAGACCCGCGCCGCCTGTTGGCCGGCCTGCAGGCCATCTACGAATCGGTGGCCGAAACCGGCCAGCTGGAGCACTTCGATTTCTTCGTGCTCAGTGACACCACCCGCGACAACATCGGGCGTGCCGAAGAACTGGTTTACAACGAGCTGTGCGACCGCGTCGACGGGCACGGCCGCATCTTCTACCGCCGCCGCGCCGACAATGCCGCACGCAAGGCCGGCAACGTGGCCGACTGGGTGCGCCGGTTCGGTGGCAGCTACCCGCAGATGCTGATCCTGGACGCCGACAGCGTGATGACCGGCGACACCATCGTGCGGCTGGTTGCCGGCATGGAAAACAACCCGGACGTGGGCCTGATCCAGACCCTGCCGGCCGTGGTCAATGGCCAGACCCTGTTCGCCCGCATGCAGCAGTTCGGCGGCCGCGTGTACGGGCCGATCATCGCCTTCGGCGTGGCCTGGTGGCATGGCGCCGAGAGCAACTACTGGGGCCACAACGCCATCATCCGCACCCAGGCCTTCGCCGATCATGCTGGCCTGCCCTCGCTGCGCGGGCGCAAGCCGTTCGGCGGGCATGTGCTCAGCCACGACTTTGTCGAAGCGGCGCTGATGCGCCGTGGCGGCTGGGCCATGCACATGGTGCCGTACCTGCAGGGCAGCTATGAAGAAGGCCCGCCCACGCTCACCGATTTGCTGATCCGCGACCGCCGCTGGTGCCAGGGCAACCTGCAGCATGCCAAGGTGGTCGGCGCCAAGGGCCTGCACTGGATCAGCCGCATGCACATGCTGATCGGCATCGGCCACTATTTCACCGCGCCGATGTGGGGCCTGCTGATGCTGATCGGCATCGGCATTCCGCTGGCGGGCGGCGGCATCGATCTGGCCGGCAACCTGCCGTTCTCGCCGGCGCGCTACTGGCACGGCAGCAGCCAGGGCAATGCGATCTGGATCTTCGTCTGCACCATGTTCGTGCTGCTGGCGCCCAAGCTGCTGGGCTATATCGCGCTGCTGCTCAACCCGCGCGAACTGCGCGCCTGTGGCGGCGCCATCCGCGCCATGGTGAGCATCCTGCTGGAAACCGTGCTGGCTGCCTTGATGGCGCCGGTGGTGATGTACTTGCAGTCGCGCGGCGTGTTCGAAGTGCTGGCCGGCAAGGATTCCGGTTGGGACGCCCAGGTGCGCGACGACGGCAAGCTGTCGTGGCCTGCGCTGTTGCGCAGCTATGGTGGGCTGACCGTGTTCGGCCTGTTCATGGGCGCGGTGGCCTACACGGTGTCGCCGTCGCTGGCGGCCTGGATGGCGCCGGTGATCGTGGGCATGGCGTTGTCGATCCCGGTGGTGGCGCTGACCTCGCTGCGCCGTTCCGGCCTGGCGTTGCGCCGTGCCGGCATCTTCTGCATCCCCGAAGAACTCGACCCGCCCAAGGTGCTGGTGCGTGCGTCCGAGCTGCGCCGCGCCGCCGCGCTGGAACCCTCGCTGATCTGAGTGCCCGCAGGGGTGATCCGCCATAGCTGACCGGCGCGTGCTCTGGCGCGCGCGCCGATCGCTGCAGACACATGTGCCCGCGTCCGGTCCTGCGCTGCGGCGGTCCGGCCCTGGCGTGATCGGGCCGATCCGGTGCGCAAGGCATAATGCCCAGCCCGCAAGCGGAGCTGGATGATGCTGGAAGTGATCGAACGCGAGACCGGACCGAACCCGCAATGGAGCGTGCTGTGGCTGCACGGCCTGGGCGCCGATGGCAGCGACTTCGCCCCGATGGTGCCGGAGCTGGTGCGCCCGCAGTGGCCGGCGCTGCGCTTCGTGTTCCCGCATGCGCCGATCCGCGCGATCACCATCAACAACGGCGTGCGCATGCGCGGCTGGTACGACATCGTCGGCATGGATTTCGCCCAGCGCGCCGACAAGGCCGGCATTGCCGAGTCGGTGGCCCAGGTCGACGCCCTGATAGCCCATGAGCAGAGCCGCGGCATCGCGCCTGAGCGCATCCTGCTGGCCGGCTTTTCGCAAGGCGGTGCGGTGACCCTGGCCGTTGGCCTGCAGCGCAGCGTGCCGCTGGCCGGGCTGATCGCCCTGTCCACCTATCTGCCGGATCCGGTCGCAGCCGCCAGCCAGTTGCAGCCGGCGGCCCTACGCCAACCGCTGTTCATGGCCCATGGCACCGCCGACCCGGTGGTGCCGTTTGCGGCCGGCCAGGCCAGTATGCAGGCCCTGCGCACGCTGGGCTTTGCACTGGAGTGGCAGACCTATCCGATGGGGCATCAGGTCTGCCTGGAAGAGATTGAGGCCCTGCGCGACTGGATGCAGGCGCGCTTCACCGCCGCCTGAGCCCATGGCCACCGGCGCGCCGCAGATCACCTGGATGCCGGACCTGTGCCGGCTGCCACGGCTGGGCGCGATGCTGGGCCTGGCCGAACTGGTGGTGCTGGTGGTGACCCTGGTGCCCGACGCCGGCGCCGCGCGCGGTATCACCCTGTCGCGCTTCGTCTCGGCCAGTGGTCTGGCGCTGTGGCTGGCCCTGGCGGTCAGCGTGCTGCTGTGCGTGTTGCGACCCTGGCTGTCGCGCTTGCCGCCCAGGCTGGGCGGGCTGGCCGCGCTGTCGATCGCCGCGGTCGTGGCGATGCTCGGTGCCGGGATCGTGCACGGCCTGTACGCGGTGCTGGACCAGGCCCCGCTTGGCCGCCTGGTCGGCTTCTGGCGGTTCACCCTGGGCAGTGCGGCCACGGTGGTGCTGATCACCGCGCTGGCGCTGCGCTATTTCTACGTCAGCGACCGCTGGGAGGCGCAGGTGCAGGCCAACGCGCGCGCCGAGGCCGATGCGCTGCAGGCGCGCATTCGGCCGCATTTTTTGTTCAACAGCATGAATCTCATCGCCAGCCTGCTGCGGCGCGACCCGGTGGTGGCCGAGCAGGCCGTGCTGGACCTGTCGGATCTGTTCCGCGCCGCGCTGGGGGCCGGCGAGGGCTTGTCCACCCTGCGCGCCGAATGCGAACTGGCCGAACGCTATCTGGCGATCGAATCGCTGCGCCTGGGCGAGCGCCTGCAGGTGCGCTGGCACCGCCAGGAGCCATTGCCCTGGGAACTGCCGATGCCCCGCCTGGTGCTGCAGCCATTGGTCGAAAACGCCGTGCTGCATGGCGTGTCGCGCATGCCCGAGGGCGGTACGCTGTACCTGTCGTTGCGCCAGCGCGGCAACCAGCTGCAGATCCGCATCGTCAACCCCGCCCCGCAACCGGGCACCCAGTTGCCGCTGCTGGCCGGTGCCGGGCACGCCCAGGCCAGCATCTCGCACCGGCTGGCGTTCCAGTTCGGGGCCGGGGCACGGATGGCGGCCAGCTGGACCGAAGGCTACTATGCCTGCGAGATCACATTGCCGCTGCCGTGAGGGGAAAGTCACTGCAGCGAGGGGGAGCCCATGACGGCCACGCAAGTGCGGGTGCTGATCGCCGATGACGAGCCACTGGCGCGCGAGCGCCTGCGCATGCTGCTGGCCGAGCATCCGCAGGTCGAGGTGATCGGCGAGGCCGAAAACGGCGCGCAGGTGCTGCAGCAGTGCGAACACCTGCACCCGGATCTGGTGCTGCTGGATATCGCCATGCCCGGGGTGGACGGGCTGGAAACCGCCCGCCTGCTGCGGCAACGCCAGCCGCCCCCGGCGGTGGTGTTCTGCACCGCCTACGACCAGCATGCGTTGTCGGCATTCGATGCAGCCGCGCTGGATTACCTGATGAAACCGGTGCGCCCGGAACGCCTGGCGTCTGCGCTGGAAAAGGTGGCCACCTTCCTGGCCGGCCGCGCGCCCAGCGCCGCGCAGGCCCCGCTGCGCACGCATCTGTGCGCCCGTCTGCGCGGCAGCCTGCGGTTGATCCCCATCGGCGATATCCGTTACCTGCAGGCCGAGGAAAAGTACGTCATCGTCCATCACACCCGGGGCGAAGACCTGATCGAAGAGTCGCTCAAGTCACTGGAGGACGAATTTGCCGACCGTCTGGTGCGCATCCATCGCAACTGCCTGGTCGCCCGCGATGAACTGGTGGAACTGCGCCGCAGCAGCGATGGCCAGGTGCACGCAGTGCTGCGCAACGTGCCGCAGCCGCTGGAAGTGAGCCGCCGTTGCGTGGCCAGCCTGCGCGAACAACTGCGCTAGAGCAGGTGGATCGCCGTGGCCGAGTGGAGCGGCGCACGGCACGGAGCAGCGGGCAATGGCGGGTGGAGCTGTGCCGTAGCAGTAATCGCCGGCGCACGCGGTGTAGCGCAACGTGGCCCAGCCGCTGGAAGTGCCGCGACGCAGCGTAGCCAGCCTGCACGAACGACTGCGCCAGAGCAGGCAAATCGCCGTGGGCCGGCTGGAGCGGAGCGCACAGCACGGAGCAGCGGGCAATGGCGGATGGAGCTGTGCCGTAGCAGTAATCGCCGGCGCACGCGGTGTAGCGCAACGTGGCCCAGCCGCTGGAAGTGCCGCGACGCAGCGTAGCCAGCCTGCACGAACGACTGCGCCAGAGCAGGCAAATCGCCGTGGGCCGGGTGGAGCGGAGCGCATGCGCAGACACGGCGTGTGCGCCTCCGCCGCGCCGCTGACGCCGGACGAGCAAGTCCTTCGCCGAAAGATGACGCTGCCACCCCCGGGACTTGCTCCGCGGTCTCGGACGTCATCGGTTGCACCGCTTACAGCGCTGATCACTCCCATGTGCCGCAGGCTGGCGCCAGCCTGCGGCGCCGCGCGCTGACGGCCCTGCCGTCGCCTCAGCCTTCCTGTTGCGGGGTGTGTATGAGTTACGCGCCGGCTCCGCGATAATGGGCGGATGACCACGCTCCGCATCGCCACCCGCAAGAGCCCGCTCGCCTTATGGCAGAGCGAACACGTCGCCGCCGCGCTGCGCCAGCACCATCCCGGCCTGGAGGTCGTGCTGGTGCCGATGAGCACCCGCGGCGACGAGGTGCTGGACCGCTCGCTGGCGGCGATCGGCGGCAAGGGCCTGTTCCTGAAGGAGCTGGAGCTGGCCATGCTGCGCGGCGAGGCCGACTGCGCGGTGCATTCGCTCAAGGACGTGCCGATGGAGCTGGACGCGCCGTTCGTGCTGCCCGCGATCCTGGGCCGCGGTGATGCCGCCGATGCGCTGGTGTCCAACCTCTACGCCAGCCTGCAGGCCTTGCCGCTGGGCGCACGCGTGGGCACCTCGTCGCTGCGTCGCCAGGCGCAGCTGCGCGCCGCGCGCCCGGATCTGGAGCTGATCGACCTGCGCGGCAACGTCAATACGCGTCTGGCCAAGCTGGATAACGGCGGCTACGACGCCATCGTGCTGGCCTGTGCCGGCCTGCAGCGGCTGGGTCTGGATGCGCGCATCAGTGCGCGATTGGACGCGCCGGAGTGGTTGCCGGCTCCGGCGCAGGGCGCAGTGGCGGTGGAGTGCCGTGGCGACGATGCGCGTGTCCACCGTCTGCTGGCGGTGCTGGACGCGCCCGCCACCCGCGTCTGCGTGGAAGCCGAGCGCGCAATGAACCGTGCGCTGCACGGCAGCTGCCACGTCCCGGTGGCAGCATTCGCGCGCTGGGAAGGCGAGGGCCTGTACCTGCAGGGCATGGTCGGCAGCGCCAGCGACGGACGCCTGATCCACGCCGAGGCCCATGGCAGCGCCGCAGAGACCGAAGACCTGGGCCGCCGCGTCGCGCAGGGCCTGTTCGACAAGGGTGCCGCGCAGCTGCTGGCCGAGCTCTGACACGGGCTCGGAACAGACATCTGCCTCGTAGGAGCGGCCCTGGCCGCGAGAGGCTTCACCGGGAAAGCCCTCGCGGCCAGGTCCGCTCCTACAGGCGCAGTTGCGGATTCGAACGTGGACCGATCGACCGCCGCCTCGGGCAGGCCTATCCGGCAGGGCGCCGCTCTTCGTAGGAGCGGCCTTGGCCGCGAGAGGCTTCACCGGGAAAGCCCTCGCGGCCAGGTCCGCTCCTACAGGCGCAGTTGCGGATTCGAACGTGGACCGATCGACCGCCGCCTCGGGCAGGCCTATCCGGCAGGGCGCCGCTCTTCGTAGGAGCGGCCTTGGCCGCGAGAGGCTTCACCGGGAAAGCCCTCGCGGCCAGGTCCGCTCCTACAGGCGCAGTTGCGGATTCGAACGTGGACCGATCGACCGCCGCCTCGGGCAGGCCTATCCGGCAGGGCGCCGCTCTTCGTAGGAGCGGCCTTGGCCGCGAGAGGCTTCACCGGGAAAGCCCTCGCGGCCAGGTCCGCTCCTACAGGCGCAGTTGCGGATTCGAACGTGGACCGATCGACCGCCGCCTCGGGCAGGCCTATCCGGCAGGGCGCCGCTCTTCGTAGGAGCGGCCTTGGCCGCGAGAGGCTTCACCGGGAAAGCCCTCGCGGCCAGGTCCGCTCCTACAGGCGCAGTTGCGGATTCGAACGTGGACCGATCGACCGCCGCCTCGGGCAGGCCTATCCGGCAGGGCGCCGCTCTTCGTAGGAGCGGCCCTGGCCGCGAGAGGCTTCACCGGGAAAGCCCCTCGCGGCCAGGTCCGCTCCTACAGGGCGCAGTTGCGGATTCGAACGTGGGACCGATCGACCGCCGCCTCGGCCAGGCCTATCCGGCAGGGCGCCGCTCTTTGTAGGAGCGGCCTTGGCCGCGAGAGGCTTCACCGGGGAAGCCCTTCGCGGCCAGGTCCGCTCCTACAGGGCGCAGTTGCGGATTCGAACGTGGGACCGATCGACCGCCGCCTCGGCCAGGCCTATCCGGCAGGGCGCCGCTCTTCGTAGGAGCGGCCTTGGCCGCGAGAGGCTTCACCGGGAAAGCCCTGCGCGGCCAGGGCCGCTCCTACATTTGCGGGTTGTTTACTTGAAGGTGTAGACCAGGTTGACCGTGGTCAGCGTGTCGGTCTTCTTGTCGCCATCGCTGACCTCGCTGTTGTGGCGCATCTGCCAGGCCGCCTTCAGCGCGAAGTGCGAGTTCATGCTCACCTGCACGCCGAAGTCGTTCTGCGCATACGTGTTGTATTCGCCCGATTCCACCAGCAGCGTGTTGATCAGGTCGGTGTTGTCGGTGACGGTGTACTTCAGGTCGAACAGCCCGCGCCCGATCAGGCCGGTCTCGTTGCGGTCCTCGTCGCTGTTGTGCGCGCGGCGGATACCCGGGCCCACCTGCGCGTCCAGATAGAACCGGTCGGCGTTGATCAGGCGTGTGCCGTAGCCGATACCGAAGGTGGCCAGGCGATCGTAGGTGGCGAAGTCGTCGTGTTCATAGCGGCCGGTGGCGGTGAGCTGGCGGTGTTCGCCCAGCTGCAATGCGCTGCCGGCGCTGCCGGTGTAACGCTCGGCGGTGGTCTGGCGCTCGCGCGTGGTGCTGCCGTCGTCATTGGTGTTGGTGTATTCCGAGCTCGAACGCAGCGCGGTGGCATCCAGGCTGTGGATCCAGTCGCCGTCGGTATAGCGCAGGCGGATGCGGCCGTTCAGGCTGTCGGTGGTGCTGTTGCCATGCGCGGCGGCGTAGCCAAGCTCGCCACTGCTGCCGCCCCAGGGCGATGGCATCACCGCCGCGGCGGGGTCCACCGGCGTTGGTGCAACTGCCTGGGCCCAGACGGCGGGCGTGATCAACAACAACGGCAGCAAGGCAGACAACGGGGCACGGCGGGACATGGGCGGCTCGCTTGAGGGCAGGGCAGGAGGGTGGAAGCGATTTCATGATAACGGACTGTGCGGTCCGTCATAACCGGGTGAACGCCACGCTTCATTGGCGGTTGGGATGCTGCTGCCGTGCGTTCCGCTTGAGCTCGGCACCCGGGTTTGGTTGCCGCCAGCGCTGCTGGAACCCACCACGGCGCCCGCAGTCTGTGCCTGGATCCCTGGCACCGGGCCATGGATGGATTGCGCTGCCACCAAGGTCCCACGCCAGCCGCCAGAAGGCGCGTCTGCCGGCAGCGCCTCCAGCACACCACGCGCCCGTGGGCACCTGCCGCACCACGGCATAGGTGCCACGCTCACCCCGTCGCGCGAAGACTCGGACATAATCGGCGCATGGACCGCTATGAACGCATCAACTCCCTGCATCGCTTGCTCAAATCGGCGCGCTACCCGGTCACGGTGGCGCGGCTGCAGGATGAGCTGAGCTGTTCCCGTGCCACCGTGTACCGCGACCTGGCGTTTCTGCGCGATGCGCTGATGGCGCCGGTGGAAGGCGATGGCGAATCGGGCTTCCGGTATCTGTCCGGCGAGAGCGATCGGTTCGAACTGCCTGGCCTGTGGCTGAGCTCGGAAGAACTGCACGCGCTGCTGGCCTCGCAGCAGTTGCTCGCACGCACCGGTGGCGGGGTGTTGTCCTCGATGCTGGCGCCGTTGCAGCAGCGCATCGAAGGCCTGCTGGCCGCCCAGGCGGGTGTATCGCAGTGGCCGGTGGATCGGGTGCGGGTAATTCCGCACCGCGGCCGCAAGCTGGACGAAGCCAGCTTCCGCACGGTGGCTTCCGGCGTGCTGGAGCGCAAGCAGCTGAGCTTCGATTACCGCGCGCGCTCTACCGACGAGTCGACCAAGCGCACCGTGTCGCCGCAGCGCATCACCCATTACCGCGACAACTGGTACCTGGATGCCTGGGACCACGGCCGCGACGGCGTGCGCAGCTTTGCGGTGGACCGCATCAACCACGCGCGCCTGCTCGATGCCGCGCCACGCGATGTGCCCGACAGCGAGCTCGATGAGCAGCTCGCGGCCAGTTACGGCATCTTCTCGGGTGCGCCCAAGGGCTGGGCGACCATCGTGTTCAGCGCCAAGGCCGCGCGCTGGGTGGCCGACGAACACTGGCATTCCAAGCAGCAGGGCCGTTTCATGCCCGATGGCCGCTACGAGCTCAGATTGCCGTACAGCAATTCGCGCGAATTGCTGATGGACGTGCTGCACTACGGCTCGGACGCAGAAATTGTCGAGCCGATCTCATTGCGCGAGCAGGCCAAGGCGCTGCTGTCGCTGGCATTGAGCAACTACGACTGAGCCAGAGGGGCCGCCTCTGCGCAGGCGTCTTGCGCACCTGTTGGGCGGCCCGCTAGCGACATCCAGGGTCACGGGCCATCTCTTCAACGCAGGCACGCTGCTGACGGTGCGCCCGCGCGCGGCGCCGGTAGCCGGTGCCTCCGCCACTGTGCGTGCACGCAACGCGCGTGGACAGTCCACTCGCTGCACAGAGACAGGCTTGCTGCCGAAGCGTAACGGCAGCCGGCTTAGCGTTCGTTCGGCACTTCGAAACCCAGGCGGCCCACCTGTTCACGCAGCTGCGGCACCCGCTTGAGTTTGTCGGTGTAGATGGAATAGTCGTCGCGCATCTTGTTGACCAGCGTGCGGTACTGGTCGCGGCTCATGTCCGGCTTGCGCGAGAAGATCCAGGCCAGGTCGCGGCCGGGGTAGGAGATCAGCATCCACGAGCCATCCGGTGCGATTTCCAGGATGCGCTGCTTGGCCGGGATCACCTTGTAGAACCACACCCGCCAGTCGCGATTGCCGCTCTCTGCATCCACCGACGCGCGTGCATTGACTTCCTTTTCCGGCTCGCTGAAGCCTTCGCGATACAGATAGCGCACCGCCACCTTGCCGTCTTCGACCAGGGTGTATTCGTCGCGGCTGGTCACGTGGCCGCGCTCGACCGCGTTGGGCATGCGCGCAATCACATACCAGGTACCCATGATCTTGGACAGATCGATCGCCGGCTCGGTGGTGGACGTGTCCCTGGCATGCGCCACGGGCAGGCCGAGGACGAGCAGGAAAGCGAGGGCGATCGTAACGGTCAGGCGCATCGCAACATCACAAAGGGGCGGTAGGTGCAGCACACTACCGCATGCAGGGGGCAAGTTCGCGTCAACGGTCGGGCCTGGCGCGCGCCACCGGCCCAACGGCAGCCGCTGGCACCCCGAACGGCGGGTGACGCGTACGCAGCGGGTGCCGGTCAGTCCGGCCAAGGGCATTGCTGCGCATGGCTGGAACACCGGCATGGTGCCCATGCCGCGTTGAAGGGGGCCGCGTATCGGGTTGCGGTGGCGAGGTGCGACGTTGGACAGGCGTGCTGGCTGGCCGATCGACGCACTGAACGCGCATCGGTGCCGTCGGCTACCTTCTCGCTGACAGGCCAGCGCTGCCGCATGTCGGCAATGCGACGAGGCGGTGCGAATGGCGTTGACCCAAGCAAGAGTGCCAATCCCGGACCCCGAATCCCCGCCAGCCCACCCAACGCGCCCACGATCGCCACATGCCGCCGCCGAACGGCGCCGCCCAGCCGTCCGCCGCCGCCCAGGCCCCGCGCAGCACCCGCCCGAGCGCCCGGCGATCCCAGTATCCAGGTCGCAGTCGGTGAGATGGACGCAGGTAATGCTGCGCGCCTGTTCCGATCCCTTCTGCCACGGAGTGCCGCCATGTCGCATCGTTCTTCCCGTCGTTCCGAACGCCCCGACCCGCGCGTGTTGCGCCCGATCCGGCAGGTCGCCCTGGCCGGCCTGGCGCTGGTGTTGGTGTGGCCGGCCGCGCGCGGGCACAGCGAGTGGATCGGCTGGCTGCCGCTGTGGCTGGTCGGCATGCCGATGCTTGCCTGGTGGAGCCTGCACCGGTTTGCATTGCCCACCCTGGCGCGCCCGGGCGCACGGCGGGCCACGCCGCGTCGACGCGGCCCGCAGGCGCAGCGCCGGCGGGTGGCTTCGCGGGCGGCGGCTCCGGCGCGCGCGGCCTGACCTTCGGCAGGGGAGGGCCGGCGAGGCGCTGTGCTAGGTTTTGCGGCATTGGTTTTTCCGGAAAAATACATGCCCAAGTTCGCCTCGATCTGCCTGGTTGCCGGCCTGATCACCGCTGGCGCCGTCTCTGCAGAGGAAACCGCTGTGTCCAACGACCCCTACGCCTGGCTGGAAGATGTCACCGGCGCCAAACCGCTGGACTGGGTCAAGGCCCAGAACGCCAAGACCGAAGCGCGCCTGGCCACGACGCCGGCGTTCAAGCAGATGGAAACCAGCATCCGCGAGGTGCTGGATTCGGACGCCAAGATCCCGGGCGTGCAGAAGATCGGCGCGTACTACTACAACTTCTGGAAGGACAGGCAGCACGAGCGCGGCCTGTGGCGGCGCACCACGCTGGACGAATACCGCAAGCCGGCGCCCAAGTGGGAAACGGTGCTCGACCTGGACGCGCTCAACAAGGCCGAGGGCGAGAACTGGGTCTGGCACGGCGCCGACTGCCTACGCCCGGAGTACCAGCGTTGCCTGATCGCGCTGTCGCGCGGCGGCGCCGATGCCGATGTCACCCGCGAGTTCGACCTGGGCAGCAAGCAGTGGGTCAAGGACGGCTTCTTCCGTCCCGAGTCCAAGGGCGGGCTGGGCTGGATCGACCGCGACACGGTCTATGTCTTCACCGATTTCGGTGCCGGCAGCATGACCAGCTCTGGCTACCCGCGCATCGCCAAGCAGTGGAAGCGCGGCACCCCGCTCAGCGCCGCGGCGGTGGTGTACGAAGGCAAGCCGACCGACATGTACATCGCGGCGATGCACGACGACACGCCCGGCTTCGAGCGCGATTTCGTCAGTCGCACGCTGGCCTTCTACAACGACGAGCTGTATCTCAAGGGCGCCGACGGCAAGCTGGTCAAGGTGGACGTGCCCAATTCGGCCAGCAAGGCGGTCAAGCGCCAATGGCTGACGCTGGAGTTGCGCGAGCCGTGGACGGTCGGTGGCAAGACCTACAAGGCCGGCTCGCTGCTGGCCACGCGTTTTGACGACTTCATGGCCGGCAAGCGCAGCTTCGATGTGCTGTTCGAACCCACCGAGACCACCTCGCTGGCGGGCGTGGCGTGGACCAAATCGCACCTGGTGTTGAACGTGCTGGAAGACGTCAAGAACCGCCTGAGCGTGGTCACCCCGTCGCAGGACGGCTGGAAGAAGAGCGCCTTCGTCGGCGCGCCCGCGTTCGGCACGGTGGATGTCAGCGCGGTGGACAGCGACGACAGCGATGCGCTGTGGCTGACCGTCACCGACTACCTGACGCCCACCACCTTGTCGTGGGTCGAGGTGGGCAGCGCGCCGCAACCGCTCAAGACCATGCCGACGTTCTTCGATGCCGGCAAGGACAGCATCGAGCAGCACTTCGCCACCAGCAAGGACGGCACCCGCGTGCCGTACTTCCTGGTGCGCCCGAAGGACCTCAAGCTCGACGGCAGCACGCCGACGTTGCTGTACGGCTATGGCGGTTTCGAGATTTCGATGACGCCCAATTACTCCGGTGGCCTGGGCCGTGCCTGGCTGGAAAAGGGGGGCGTCTACGTGGTGGCCAATATCCGCGGCGGCGGCGAATACGGCCCGCGCTGGCACCAGGCCGCGCTCAAGCAGAACCGCCACAAGGCGTATGAGGACATGGCTGCGGTGGCCAAGGACCTGGTGGCGCGCAAGATCACTTCCACCAAGCACCTAGGCGTGCAGGGCGGCAGCAACGGCGGCCTGATGACCGGCAACATGCTCACCCAGTACCCGGAGCTGTTCGGTGCGGTGGTGGTGCAGGTGCCGCTGCTGGACATGAAGCGCTACAGCCACCTGCTGGCCGGCGCCTCGTGGATGGCCGAATACGGCAACCCGGATACCGACGACTGGAAATTCATCCAGACCTTCTCGCCGTATCACCTGTTCGATGCGAAGAAGACCTACCCGCCGGTGATCTTCCTCACCTCCACCCGCGATGACCGCGTGCATCCGGGCCACGCGCGCAAGATGGCGGCCAAGATGATCGAAGCCGGCAAGGACGTGACCTACTACGAGAACATCGAAGGCGGCCACGGTGGCGCGGCCAACAACGCGCAGGCCGCGCATATGGCGGCGCTGGCGTACAGCTTCCTGTGGGAGCGGTTGGCCGATTGAGTTGGCCTTGGAAGCGAATCCGCAACTTGCTTTTGCCTTTTTATGTGTGCGTTGAACCAAGCCCTGGGCCGAGTGGTCCAGGGCTTTTTGTTATTTCCTTCTCCCGCCGGGAGAAGGTGCCCGAAGGGCGGATGAGGGTGCGGTCGCACGCAGGAGGTGTTCCTGAGCGCAAAAAGTAAAAGCGCAGAGCCTGAAGACAGCTGCTTTTATCAACCGCAGTGAGTGACGTTGCGGCTGTACGCTGCTACAGCGATGCGCCGTGCGAAACGCGCGTCATGTGATCAAAAATGCTTCAACCCACGCGCAATCCGCTCCACCGCCTGCTGCAGGCGTGGCAGGCTCTGCGTGTAGGCGATGCGTACGTGCTGGTTGGCGCGGTGGAAACCGAAGTCGATGCCGGGGGTGAAGGCCACATGTTCGGTTTCCAGGAAGTGCGCGCAAAACGCCTGTGCATCGTCTGAAAATCCGCTGATGTCGGCATAGAGATAGAACGCGCCTTGCGGTTCGACGGCGATCGTGAAGCCTAGCTCGCGAAGGGCGGGCAGCAGGTAGTCGCGACGTTGCTGGAACTGCGCGCGGCGCGCTTCGAAGATGGCGATGCTGTCCGGGGTGAAACACGCAAGCGCCGCGTGCTGCGCAATGGTGGAGGCGCTGATGTAGAGATTCTGCGCGAGTTTCTCCAGCTCCGGCACCGCGTCGGGCGGCGCGATCAGCCAGCCCAGCCGCCAACCGGTCATGCCGAAGTACTTGGAAAAACTGTTCAGCACAAACGCGCTGTCGTCCACTTCCAGCACGCTGTGTGCGTCCAGGCCATAGGTCAGGCCATGGTAGATCTCGTCCACCACCAGATGCCCGCCATGCGCACGCACGGCATGCGACAACGCGGCCAATTGATCGCGTGACAGCACGCTGCCGGTGGGGTTTGCCGGTGAGGCGACCAGCGCACCTACGCTGTCGGTGTTCCAGCACGCGTCCACCAGGGCCGGGGTGAGCTGGTAGTCGCTGTCGGGCCCCACAGGCACCAGCTGCGCGGCACCTTCGACCAGGCGCAGGAAGTGCCGGTTGCACGGGTAGCCGGGGTCGGCGAGCAACCAGTGCTTGCTGGGGTCCACCAGCAGGCTGCTGGCCAGCAGCAGCGCACCGGAGCCGCCGGGGGTGACCAGGATGCGTTCCGGGTCGACGGTGCAGCCGTAGCGTTGCGCATAAAACCCGGCAATCGCCTCGCGCAATGCGGGCAGCCCGCGTGCGGCGGTGTAGCGGGTATGCCCGGCGGCCAAGGCAGCCTGCCCGGCAGCCACGATCGGCGCGGCGGTGGTGAAGTCGGGTTCGCCGATTTCCAGGTGGATCACATCGTGACCTGCCTGTTCGAGTGCGTTGGCGCGGGCCAGCAGCGACATCACATGGAACGGGGCGATGTCCTGGCTGCGGCGGCTATACCCGGCCGCGGGCGAAAGCGTTGAGTTCATTGCGAAGATGATAGGCCAGCATGACCTAGGACACATGACGTCCGCCGACGGGCTCTTCCACACTCGGGCGCTGGGATGGCATTGCGTTCATCCGACGGACCCCAATCTGATGAAACCTGTCCTGACCTTGTTGATCGCCAGCCTGATGACCACAACCGCATCCTCTGCACTTGCCGCTCTCCCCACGCCGCCAGACGTCGCCAGGCACCCGCATGTGGTCAAGGCGCCGTTCGGTGCGACCCGCAACGACGACTACTACTGGCTGCGCGACGACAAGCGGCAGGACAAGGCGATGCTGGCCTACCTCAACGCCGAGAACGCCTATACCGACAAGGTGATGGCGCCACTCAAGCCGCTGGAAGATACGCTCTACGGCGAGATCGTCGGGCGCATCAAGCAGGACGATGCCAGCGTGCCGTATCGCGAGCGTGGTTATTGGTATTACACCCGGTTCGAGGCCGGCAAGGATTACCCGATCCAGGCGCGCCGCAAGGGCAGCATGGAAGCGCCGGAAGAAATCCTGCTGGACGTCAATCAGATGGCGCAAGGCAAAGGCTACTTCAGCGTGGGCGAGGCGGAAGTCAGCCAGGACAACCGCATTCTTGCCTGGGCGGACGATGCGATCGGCCGCCGTCAGTACACGATCCGTTTCAAGAACCTGGACACCGGCGAGATCTATCCCGATACCGTGGAAGGCGTTGCGGCCAACCTGGTGTGGGCCGATGACAACAAGACGGTGTTCTATGTCGAAAACGACCCGGAGACACTGCTGACCGTCCGGGTCAAGAAGCATGTGCTGGGCACTCCCGCCAAGGACGATGTGCTGGTCTACGAAGAAAAGGACGACAGCTTCTACATGGGCGTGGGCCGCACCCGCGACGACAAGTACATCACCATCGGCGTGGAAAGCACGGTGTCCTCCGAAACGCGTTACGCATTGGCGGCCAAGCCGGACACCTTCAAGGTGCTGGCCAAGCGCGAGCGTGATGTGGAATACAGCGCGGAACACTTTGATGGCCGTTGGGTAATCCGCACCAACGCCGATGGCGCCGAGAACTTCAAGCTGGTGACTGCACCGACCGACGCGACCACGCGTAAGCAGTGGACCGACTGGGTGGCGCACGACGAGAGCGTGTATATCGAAAACTTCGAGTTGTTCGACGGCTTCACCGCCATCGAAGAACGTTCCGGCGGCCTGGAGCGTGTGCGCCTGCTCAAGCGCGATGGCAGCCATGAATACGTCAAGGCCGATGAGCCGGCATATTCGATGGGCCTGTCGGTCAATCCCGAGCCGGACACCGCGTGGCTGCGCTACAGCTACACCTCGTTGACCACGCCGGCGACCACCTACGAACTCAATACACAGACCGGCGAACGCAAGCTGCTCAAGCAACAGCCGGTGATCGGCTACGACCCGGGCAAATACGTCACCGAGCGGGTCTGGGTGACCGCGCGCGACGGCGTCAAGGTGCCGGTGTCGCTGGTCTACAAGCAGGGCTTCAAGAAGGACGGCACCGCTGCGTTGTTCCAGTACGCCTACGGCAGCTACGGCATGTCCACCGACCCGGCGTTCAATCTGCCTGCAGTGAGCCTGCTCGATCGCGGCGTGGTGTATGCGCTGGCGCATATCCGTGGCGGCCAGGAGATGGGCCGCAAGTGGTACGACGATGGCAAGTTGTTGCACAAGAAGAACACCTTCAACGATTTCATCGACGTCACCCGCGGGCTGGTGGCGCAGGGGTATGCCGCCAAGGACCGGGTTGCGGCGTCCGGCGGCAGTGCCGGTGGGCTGTTGATGGGCGCGGTGGCCAACATGGCGCCACAGGACTATCGCGTGCTGGTGGCGCAGGTGCCGTTCGTCGATGTGGTGACCACCATGCTCGACGCCAGCATTCCGTTGACCACCAACGAGTACGACGAGTGGGGCAACCCGGAAGAGAAGGACTATTACGAATACATGCTGTCTTACTCGCCGTACGACAACGTGCGCAAGCAGGCGTACCCGGCGCTGTTCGTGGGCACCGGCTTGTGGGATTCGCAGGTGCAGTACTGGGAGCCGGCCAAGTGGGTGGCGAAGTTGCGCGATGACAATACCGGGACGCAGCCGATCGTGTTCCGCACCAACATGGAGGCGGGGCACGGTGGCAAGTCCGGGCGTTTCCGGCGCTACCGCGAACTGGCCGAGTCGTATGCGTTCGTGCTGGATCAGCTGGGCGTGAAGTGATCTGCGGGGCAAAACGACGCAACTGAGACTGCGGCTTGCATCCTTCTCCCGCCGGGAGAAGGGGCCCGAAGGGCAGATGAGGGGAAGGTTGCGCAAAGCCATTGCAGCGATGCGATGACACGCGTCGTCTGAAGTCGTGAGTCCAGCCTCGAAGGCAGGGCTTGAGATCAAGCGTGGTCAAGGGCGCCGTGCGCGGGTGACCCGTGTTTTGGCAAAGTCACCTCACCAGAACCGCTGTCGCTGGACGTGATGACCCTTTCCCACGCGGTGCACCCCGCCGAGCTCGCAGCGCTCAGACAAGGCACGCGCAACAGCCATCAGCGGCAGTGGCCTGCAGCGCTCGGCCTGGCGCGTCGGGCCGTGTGGCCGGGAGGACCGGCGCGATTCAATGCGATGCGCCGGCACCTCGGGCCGGGACAGGCAGGACGTGCGCCTTGGCTGCGCTGGAGAGACCACCGTGGCCCGCTGTGGTCGTATCATTTGGCCATGACGCGACCGAACCGATTCCGCTGGGCCTGGTGGTTGCTGGCCTACGCCAGCCTGGCCACCGGCATCGTCGGGATCTTCGTGCCCGGGTTGCCGACCACCGTGTTTATCCTGATCTCTGCCTGGGCGGCGTCGCGTGGCTCCGAGCGGCTGCATGCGTGGCTGTTGTCGCATCCCCGCTTCGGGCCTGCGATCGTGGAATGGCAGACCTATCGCGCGGTCAGTCGCAAGGCCAAGTGGATGGCGACGCTGACCATGACGGTGTGCGCCGGGATCATGCTGTGGTGCGTGCCGGTGTTCTGGGTGAAATGCCTGTCGATCGGCAGCATGGTGGTGGTGGCGATCTGGTTGTGGTTGCGCCCCGAGCCGCCGCCGCGGACGATGCCGGCGCCGCAGTGAGCGCACACGGCAGTCAGGGTGTTCTGGCTATACTCCGGTCCATGAGCATCATGTCCCGACCGTCTGTTCGTCTCGCACTGGTTGGTGCGACCTTTGTCCTGCTTGCCGCCTGCGGCAACAAGGGCCCGCTGGTGATGCCGCAGAAGCCGGTGCCGGTGGAAGCCCAGCCGGTGCCGCAGCCGCCGGATGCGCCGCAACCGCTGGATGAGTCGACGCCGGCACCTGCGCCCGCGCAGACCGAGCCCAAGCCTGCCCCCACCACCGACCAGCCCGCTAGCAGCGGCAATGAGCGCTGACGGTCGCAGCGCGCGTCTGCGTTTCACCAAGATGCATGGCGCCGGCAACGATTTCGTGGTGCTGGATCTGCGCGACGGGGCGCCACCACCGGAAGCCGCATTGGCCGCGCGGCTGGCCGACCGGCACTTCGGTGTGGGCTGCGACCAGATCCTGACCATCGAAGCCCCGCGTAGCGACGGCGCCGTGGCGGCCTATGGCATCTGGAATTCCGATGGCTCGCCGGCGCGCCAATGCGGCAACGGCGCGCGCTGCGTCGCGGCCTGGCTGGTGCGTGACGGCACCGCCCAGGGCGAGCGCTTCGTCATCGACAGCCCGGTCACCGCGCACGCGGTCGAACGCATGGATGCCGGCACCTACGCGGTGGCCATGGGCGTGCCGCAGTTCGAGCCGACCCGCATCCCGCTGGCAGGGTTTGCACATGCGCGTGAGGAATATGCCTTGCCGGTGCACGGCGAGACGGTGCGCTTTGGCGCGGTCTCGATGGGCAATCCGCACGCCGTGCTGGAGGTGGGACGCGTGGATGCCGCACCGGTGGAGCGCCTGGGCAGCTTGTTGCAGCAGAACGCTGCCTTCCCCGATTCGGTCAACGTCGGCTTTGCGCAGGTGGTCGACCCTGCGCATGTGCGGTTGCGCGTATTCGAACGCGGCGTCGGCGAAACGCTGGCCTGCGGAAGCGGGGCATGTGCCGCGGCGGTGGTGTTGATGCAGCGCGGCCGCGTGGAGCGCGACGTACGTGTATCACTGCCTGGCGGCGAGCTGCGCATTCGCTGGCCCGGCGATCAGGACGAGGTGGTGATGTCCGGCCCGGCCGTGTTCGTCTTCGATGGAGAATGGAACTGATGAGCGACAACACGGACAAGTTCGGTGCGCACGAGGTCGCAACGTGGTTGCGTCGTCATCCCACCTTCCTCAAGCAGTTCCCGGATCTGGCCGTAAGCCTGCTGGTGCCGCGCGACGACGGCCCCACTGCCTCGCTGGCGACCTATCAGCTGGAAGTGCTGCGCGACAAGAACCGCGAGCTGTCGCGACGCCTGCACGAGCTGGGCAGCAATGCGCAGATCAACGAGCGGCTGGCGGTACGCACGCACCAGTTGACGCTGGCGTTGATGCGCCAGACCAGCGCAGCCGACACGCTCAAGGCAATGGCGGCCTCGCTGGCGGAAGATTTCAACGGCGAACTGGTGCGGCTGGTGTTGCTCAAGCCGGTTGCTGCGCTGGAGGCAGACTGGCTGCAGGTCATCGCCGCCGACGATGCGCGGCTGGCCCCGTTTCGCGATTGCCTGAGCGATGGCGAGCCGATCTGCGGCCGCCTGCAGGCCGACAAGCACGCGCTGCTGTATGCCGACCAAGCGGGCGAGGTGCAATCCACGGCGTTATTGCCGTTGCCGGGCATCGGCCTGATCGCTGTCGGCAGTAGCGATGCCAACCGGTTCTATCCCGGCATGGGCACGTTGTTCCTGCGCATGATGGGCGAGTCGCTCGGCGTGGCGCTACAGCGTTTCGACGCGTGATGCCGGTCGCGCGCCGCATCGCGTTGCGGTTGCGGTGCAACGCAGCGTCGATGGCGCGGCAACGGGGTGGCTGAAGTGTCGTCGTCGGTGGATGCTTTCCTGTCGTACCTGCAGGTCGAACGCCAGGTTTCGGCACATACGCTGGATGCCTACCGGCGCGATCTTGCGGCCTTGCTGAGCTGGGCGGCCGAGCAGCACGGCGACGGCGCGCCTGTCGAGGTTGCGCAGCTCGATAGCGCGCAGCTGCGGCAGTTCGTGGCGGCCGAGCATCGGCGCGGCCTGTCGGCCAAAAGCCTGCAGCGGCGCTTGTCCGCCTGTCGCAGTTATTACGCGTGGTTGCTCAAGCATGGCCGGATCGCGGCCAGCCCGGCGGCGGCGTTGCGCGCGCCCAAGGCGCCGCGCAAGTTGCCGCAGGTGCTCGACGCCGACGAGGCGGTGCGGCTGGTCGAAGTTCCCACCGATGCGCCACTGGGCCTGCGCGACCGTGCGCTGCTGGAGCTGTTCTATTCGTCCGGGCTGCGCCTGAGCGAACTCTGCGCGTTGCGTTGGCGCGACCTGGATCTGGCAAGCGCACTGGTGATGGTGCTGGGCAAGGGCGGCAAGCAGCGGCTGGTACCGGTGGGTTCGCATGCGATTGCTGCATTGCGCGCGTGGCAGCGCGACAGCGGCGGCCGCGCGGACACGCACGTCTTCCCAGGGCGCGCGGGCGGCGCGATTTCGCAACGCGCGGTGCAGATCCGCATCAAGCAACTGGCGGTGCGCCAGGGCATGTTCAAGGACGTGCACCCGCATATGCTGCGGCATAGTTTCGCCAGCCATATCCTCGAATCGTCCGGCGACCTGCGCGGTGTGCAGGAATTGCTCGGGCATTCGGACATCGCCACCACGCAGATCTATACGCATCTGGATTTCCAGCACCTGGCCAAGGTCTACGACGCCGCGCATCCGCGTGCGAAGCGTAAGAAAGCGACTGAGTAAGCGCTGGGGTGTGTGGTGTAGCGACATCGCTGCATGATTGGCTGATGGAACTGATCTGGCTAAAGCAGCGGCGAGCCGTCCATTAGCGGCGGCGGGCGCGTTCTGGAGAGGGGCTAGGTGGCTAGCGTGTTGGCATGGCCTCACTATCTGCTTTCGGAGCGAGTGCGGCGCGCGTCCGGTTGAGGCAGTCGATCGCCGTGTCGCGACGCTTCTCTGTGTTGCGTGCCCGCGTCGCTTCGTCGCAGCGCGCTTGAACCCGGCAGGGGCGTCCCCACCTCTTTGGAAACCCCCGGAGGACCCATGGATCCCAGCCAGAACCCCAACATCGTTCACGCCACCACCATCATTTCGGTTCGGCGTGGTGGGCATGTCGCCGTCGCGGGCGATGGTCAAGTCACGCTCGGCCATACGGTCATGAAGGGCAACGCGCGCAAGGTACGCCGTCTCGGCCGCGAAGGTCAGGTGCTGGCGGGTTTTGCCGGTGCAGCCGCTGATGCCTTCACCCTGTTCGAACTGTTCGAAGCCAAGCTCGACAAGCACGGTCAGCTGACCCGCGCCGCGGTGGAACTGGCCAAGGACTGGCGCACCGAGCGCCGCCTCGGCAAGCTCGAAGCGTTGCTTGCGGTGGCCGACAAGGAGACTTCGCTGATCATCAGCGGCACCGGTGATGTGATCGAGCCGGAAGACGGCATCATCGCCATCGGTTCCGGCGGTTCTTACGCCCTGTCGGCCGCACGCGCGCTGCTGGCGCATACCGAACTGGATGCCAAGACGATTGCCGTTGAAGCAATCAATATCGCCGGCGATATCTGTATCTACACCAATCGCAATGTGGTGGTTGAAGAGCTGTGAATCGGGAGTGGGGAATCGGGAATCGCAACAGCGGTTTCGTCTCCACTCCAATGACATAGGCTTTTGAGTGCCTCCACGATCCCCATTCCCAATTCTCGATTCCCCAATGCCAAATCCCGATACTTCAACCATGACTCCGCGCGAAATCGTGCAGGAGCTCGATCGTCATATCGTTGGCCAGCACGACGCCAAGCGCGCGGTCGCCATCGCGCTGCGTAACCGCTGGCGCCGCATGCAGTTGCCCGAAGAACTGCGCAACGAGGTGATGCCCAAGAACATCCTGATGATCGGCCCGACCGGTGTCGGCAAGACCGAGATTGCACGACGTCTTGCAACGCTGGCCAACGCACCGTTCGTCAAGGTCGAAGCCACGCGCTTTACCGAGGTGGGCTATGTGGGCAAGGACGTGGAGCAGATCATCCGCGACCTGGCCGATACCTCTGTCAAGCTGTATCGCGAGCAGGCCAAGGTGCGCGTGCGCAACCAGGCCGAGGAACGTGCCGAAGACCGGATCCTGGATGCGCTGCTGCCGCGCCGTGCGGCCGGCATCGGGTTCGACCCGGAAGCGGCGCGCAACGAGCCGTCGTCGCAGGACAACGAGACCCGCATCAAGTTCCGCCGCATGCTGCGCAACGGCGAGCTGGACGAGCGCGAGATCGAGCTGGAAGTGGCCGTCAATGCCAGCATGGACATCATGACCCCGCCAGGCATGGAGGAAATGGGCCAGCAGCTGCGGCAGATGTTCGCCAACATCGGTGGCGGCAAGTCGCAAAAGCGCAAGCTCACCATCAAGGCCGCACGTCCGCTGTTGATCGAGGAAGAAGCCGGCAAGCTGGTCAACGAGGACGATGTGCGCACCGCGGCGATCGAAGCCTGCGAGCAGCATGGCATCGTGTTCATCGATGAGATCGACAAGGTGGCCAAGCGTGGCGAAGCCGGCTCCAACGGCGGCGATGTCAGCCGCGAAGGCGTGCAGCGCGATCTGCTGCCGCTGGTGGAAGGCTCCAACGTTTCGACCAAGTACGGCACGGTCAAGACCGACCACATCCTGTTCATTGCATCGGGCGCGTTTCACCTGGCCAAGCCCAGCGACCTGATTCCGGAGCTGCAGGGCCGCTTCCCGATCCGGGTGGAATTGACCGCGCTGACCAAGGCCGATTTCGTGCGCATCCTTACCGAGCCCAAGGCGGCGTTGATCAAGCAGTACGAAGCCCTGCTGCAGACCGAGGGCGTGCACCTGAGCTTTGGCGCAGATGCGGTGGAGCGCCTGGCCGAGATTGCCGCACAGGTCAACGAGCGGCAGGAAAACATCGGCGCGCGCCGGCTGCACACGGTGCTTGAGCGTCTGCTCGATGTGCTGAGCTACGAGGCGCCGGATCGCGATGGCCAAAGCGTCACCGTCGATGCGGCCTATGTCGATGCGCAGCTCGGCGAGCTGGTGCAGGACCCGGACCTGAGCCGCTACATCCTCTGATCGCAGCGCAGCTGCGCGCAGACGTCGAATGCAATGCATGGATGGTAGTCCGCATCCATGCATTGCATTGCATGCATGGCAGGGACGCATCACAGGATGATGCAAGCGAGCCGCATCCTGTCAGATACAGCCGAACGCCGAGTCGGTCGAGGGCGTGATGCCCTCACCGCTTGCGGGACACGCCGTGAATCCATCCTTGGAGGCTCGGTGGCGGCATCCATGCCGCCACACGGTCCCGCAAGCGGCAAGGACACCGCACCAGACAATTGGTCGGCGCTCATCTAAAAAGCTGTCCGTCGTGTGGTGTGCATCAGACCTGTAGCCGATGCTTCAACGATCGAACAAGGCGCATCCAGCACCGCTCTACCATGCATACCGACCAACTTGACTGGTCCTTGCCCGCCCACCGTCGCGGGACCCTGAGCGGCATGGATGCCGCGCCGGAGCCTACATGGACGTACTTGCGGCGTGTCCTGCGATGGTGGCCGGGCAAGGGCCCTGCAGCCAGCTTGCAGATCACTCCCTGCAACGACCCCTGCAACGACGGCTCAGATCATCGCCTCTGCAATGGCCCCTCACCTTGGCAGCCGCCTGCACTGCACAGCCAACCTGCTAAATCCGGCAAACCGCTCAGTCCTCGCCGATGTCCTCGTTCCACACATCCGGGTTGGCGGAAATATAGCCACCGAGCAGATCGATACATTCCTGGCTCTGCAGATCGATTACGTTGACGCCGTGCTCGCGCAACCACGCGATGCCGCCCTGGAAGGTGACCGACTCGCCGACTACCACGGTGCCGATGTTGAACTGGCGCACCAAGCCGCTGCAGTACCAGCATGGCGCCAAGGTGGTGACCATGATGGTGTCCTTGTAGCGGCGCTGGCGGCCGGCCTTGCGGAAGGCATCGGTTTCGCCATGCACGGACGGGTCGTTTTCCTGCACGCGGCGGTTATGGCCGCAGCCGAGCAGGCGCCCGTCGTTGTGATACAGCGCTGCACCGATCGGGATGCCGCCTTCCGACAGGCCCTGGCGGGCCTCGGCAATGGCGGTGTCGAGCAGGGCGCGGTAGTCGGGGGTGGTGATCATGCGGACTCCAGGGTGGCCGCGCCGGCAGGGCGCAGCATGTCGAGATGGGGAATGCCGTCTTCCAAATACTGCGCCGATGAGGGCACAAATCCGTGGGCGGCGTAGAAGGCGTGCAGGTGGGCCTGCGCACCCAGTTGAATCGCGCTGCCGGGCCAGTGCGCGTGCACCAGCCGGATGCCTTCGCGTAGCAGCGCGTGGGCCAGGCCGGTGCCGCGCTGTGCGCCAGCGACGACCACGCGGCCGATGCTGGGCTCGGGGTAACTCAGCCCCGGCGGCAGCACACGCAGGTAGGCGGCCAGCTCTTCGGTCTGCGTGCTGCCCAGCACATGCAGCACGCCCGGCTCGGTGTCCTTGCCATCCAGCTCGGGATAGGCGCACTGCTGTTCCACCACGAAGATATCCGTGCGCAGCCGCAGTAGCGTATACAACTGCACGGTGCTCAGCTGCGCAAAGCGCAGGTGCTGCCAGTGCAGTGGTGGCGTTGGCATGGAGGGCATGGGCGCATGATAGCGGCTGCTCCGCCTGCGGGCGGCAAGCGGGTGCGGCGCATGGGGGCTGCGCCGGCGACCGAAGCGCTCTGCACTGCAGTGCACGCATCTAGGTCCGCACGCCGTGCCTGTGCACGCGCGGTGCCGTCAGCCGCGCTCAGTCGCCCGCGCTGGCGGTATCGACCGCGACCACCACCGACATGCCCGGGCGCAGCCGCGGTGCCAGCGCCTGGCCGGGGTCGACGCTGATCCGCAGTGGAATGCGCTGGGCGATCTTGACGAAGTTGCCGGTGGCGTTATCGGCCGGCAGCACGCTGAATTCCGAGCCGGCGGCCGGCGAGATCTCCTGCACGCGGCCATGCAGGCGCGCGTTGTCCAGCGCGTCCACGGTGAAGCTGGCGCGCTGGCCCACGCGGATCTTTGCCATCTGGGTTTCCTTGAAGTTGGCCACGACCCACAGCGTGTCCGGCACCAGCGACATCAGTTGGGTGCCGTTGGTGACGTAGGCGCCCTGGCGCACGCCGAGCTGACCAAGCTGGCCATCGCGCGGGGCCACGATGCGGGTATTGTCCAGATTGATCTGCGCCAGCTGCAGGGCGGCCTGTGCATTGGCAACGGCCGCCTCCAGCGCGGCGCGATTGACGGTGACGCTGCGCGCGTTTTCTTCGGCTGCCTGCACGGCAGCACGGGCCTGGCTGACGCCGGCATCGGCCTGCGCGCGTGCGGCAAAGGCCGTGTCGCGGTCCTGCTCGGAAACCAGCTTCTGGCTGGCCAGCTGTTGCGCACGCGCATACGCCGAGCGGGTACGGTCTCGCTGCGCCTGATTGCTGCTCAGCGCCGCACGTTGTTCGGCAATGGTGGCCTCGGCGCTATGCCGCTGCTGCTCCCAGTTGGCCAGGTTGGCCTGTGCGGTCTGCACTTGCGCCCTGGCCTGTTCGAGTTGCTGGGTGTAGATGCGGTCGTCGATGGTGGCCAGCAACTGGCCGTGTTTGACGTGGGCGAAGTCCTGCACCGGCACGTCGGTGACGTAACCGCTGACCTGCGGCGCGATGACGGTGATCTGGCCATGCACCATGGCATTTTCGGTGCGCTCCACGGCACTGACGAACGGCGGCAACTGCCAGGCGTAGAGCACCAGCGCCACGCCGATCAAGGCGAGCCCGCCAAAACCAATCGCGCCGGTGATGCGCCGGCGGCGCCGGCGTTGCTGATCGGCGACGGAGGGAGCTTCGGCAGGTGTATTCATGGGCGCACAGGGGAGGCAGGAGAAGGGGACGGCACGGACGGGCGCAGATAACGCCGCCACACCAGCACGGACAGGATCCACAGCCCGGTGGCGATGGCAATGCAGCCGATCAGCAGGAACACATCGTTGTAGGCCAGCACATTGGCTTCGCGCGTGGCCACGCTGCCCAGTGCACGCACGCCCTGCGCCTGGCGCAGCGCCGGGTCGCCGATGGCGCGCCCGTAGACATTGGCGTATGCCTGCACGCGCGCGGCCACTTGCGGGTCGGTCAGCACCAGATGCTCGACCAACTGGCTGGAATGGTATTTCTCGCGTACCACCTGCACGGTGCCGAGCAGGGCGCTGCCGAGCAACCCGCCCATGTTCTGTGCCATGCCGAACAGCACGATGAAGCTGATCAGGTTGCCCGGTTGCGCAATGACCCGCCCGATCCCGGCCACCATGGCCGGGCCGATGAAGAACGTGCTGCCGAAGGCGAGCAGGAACTGGCTGACGTACATCTGTTCGGGGCGGGTGAGGCTGGTGGCGTCGGCGTCCATGAAGCAGCCGATGCAGATGGCGGCCACCGCGATGATCAGGTGTTCGGCAACCCGCGCCGGGTTGATCAGCCACGCACTGGCGGCCACGCCCACCACCGCGCCCAGCAGCATCAGCGCAAACAGCGTCTGCAGCTGCACGTTGGCCAAGCCCAGGGTCTGAAAGAAACCGATCGCGCCGGTGCTCTGTTCCGACAGCACCAGGCGGATCAGCAGGATGGCCAGCCCCAGCCGCAGCATGTCCGCGCTGGCCAGCCAGCGCGTGTTGATCATCGGGTTGCGGCGGTTATGTTCGATCCACGCCGCCAGGCACAGCAGCACGATCGAGGCCGCCAGCACCACGCCCAGCCACGGCGTACTGGTCCACCACAACAGCCGGCCCAGCGACAGCACCGCCGCCAGACCGGCCGCACCGGCGGCGAACACGCTGAAGGTAAGGAAATCCAGCGGCTCGAATACCCGGTAACGGTCGCCCGGCGGCAGCTTGAGCGCCAGCACGCAGGCCAGCGCAAACACCGCCAGCCCGAACTCGAACAGATACAGCCCCTGCCACTGGCCGAATTCCAGCAGGTCGGTGGAAAACACCCGCGCCAGCGGCAACGCCAGCTGGGTGACGCCCAGCCCCAGCACCACGGCCTTGAGCCGGTATTTGCCCGGAAACGCCTGGATCACGTAATACAAGCCCAGCGAGCTGAGCGCAGCGCCGACCAGGCCGTGGGCGGCACGCACGGTGATCGCCGAGCTCAGGCTATGCACGAACAGATGCGCCAGCGCGATGGCCGCATACAACGCCAGGAAGATCTCGGTGAAGCGGCGCAGCCCGAACTGCTGGCGAAACTTCACCAGCAACAGGTTCGCCGACATGTTGGTCATCACATAGGCGGCCGGCAGCCAGGCCATTTCGGTAGCGTAGGCGCCCAGCGCGCCCTGCAGGTAGGGCAGGTTGGCGGTGACCAGCGCATTGCTCAGGCCCCCGGTCAGCGCCACCACCACGCCGACCAGGCCGTACTGGATGCGGCGCCGGGTGGGGTGCAGCGGGGTGGAGGCCGAGCCCGGCAGGGTGGGCTTTTCGTGGGGCTGCCAGTCGCGCTGGGCGTACTTGTCACGCACGCAATGCTCGCAGGGCAGGGGCGGAAGAGTGCGCGATTGTGGTCCGGTTGCGGTCATGGTGGCGTCAGCAGTGCGATAATCCGGCCATGAGCGAATCCCCCTATACCTCCGGTACCACCCATTTCGGCTTTCGCGATGTCGCTGCCAAGGACAAGCAGAAGCTGGTCGGCGAAGTGTTCACCTCGGTCGCGCGCAACTACGACCTGATGAACGACCTGATGAGCCTGGGCGTCCATCGCGCATGGAAACGCTACTTCGTGGCGACCGCGCAGGTGAAGCCGGGCGACCGCGTGCTGGACCTGGCCGGCGGCACCGGCGACATCGCCGTGCTGCTCAAGGAGCGCGTGGGCGAGGAAGGCGCGGTGGTGCTGGGCGACATCAATGCCGGCATGCTGTCGGTGGGCCGCGACCGGCTCACCAACCGCGGGCTGGTGTCCGGGTTCGATTACGTGCAGTGCAACGCCGAAGCGCTGCCGTTCCCGGACCAGAGTTTCGACCTGGTGACCATCTCCTTCGGCCTGCGCAACGTCACCGACAAGGACGCCGCACTGCGCGAGATGTACCGCGTGTTGAAGGTGGGCGGGCAGGCGCGCGTTCTTGAGTTCTCCGAAGTCACCGCCGACTGGTTCAAGCCGATCTACGACTTCCATTCATTCAAGATCCTGCCCAGGCTGGGCCAGCTGTTCGCGCGTGATGCCGACAGCTACCAGTACCTGGCCGAAAGCATCCGCAAGCACCCGCCGCAGGAGTCGCTCAAGCGCATGATGGGCGAGGCGGGATTCGCGCGTTGCCATTACAAGAATCTGACCGGCGGCATCGTGGCCATCCACTCCGGTTACAAGATCTGACCACGCGCGCCGGGCCGCCGAGGCGGCGCGTGCATCGCGCGCCGCAGTCTGGATGAGCTCGCGTCGCTTGGGTTCGCTTGGCGCGTCCTGGCTGCTTGCACAGGTGTGCGCACCAGCGGATTTCTGGGACGTTCGTCGCGTTGGCTCCACTGACTGTCGGCGACACTAGGCGCCCCTTTGCCGGAGAGTTGGATGCGCTTGTACGCCGGGCTCTCGCGCGTGTTTCCCCGTTCCTTCAGCGCCAAGTTGCTGGCGGTGACCTTCATCGGGATCCACCTGCCGCTGCTGTTGTTGATCGCCTGGCTGGCCTCGCAGAGCGAGCTGGAAGGCCGCCCGTTGTGGTCGGTGATCATCGTGGCCTTGCTGGCCACGTTGGCAGGCACCGCGCTGACGCTCTCGGCGCTGTATCGCCTGCTTGCCCCGCTGCGCATCGCCGCCGACGCGCTGGACACCTACTACGCCGACCAACGTCTGCCCAGCCTGCCCGAGCATGGCGACGACGAACTGGGCCGGCTGCTGCGCGGCATCAACCGCAGTCTGCGTGGCATCGATGCGGGCATGCGCGATCTCAGGAAGCATGCGCTGTTCGACCCGCTGACCGAAGCGTTGAACCGGCGCGGTTGCGAACAGGCCATGCGCGATTCGGTCGCCGCCTCGCAGCGCGAAGGCTGGCCGTTCGTGTTGTTCGTGCTGGACATGGACAACCTCAAGCCGATCAACGACCGCTTCGGGCATCTGGCCGGCGACCGCGTGCTGGTGCGGCTGGTGGAATCGGCCTATGGCTGGCTGGGCGCGCAGGACTGGATCGGGCGCTGGGGCGGCGATGAATTCCTGATCGGCGTGCATGCCAGCGAAGACGAAGCCACGCTCAAGCTCAATCAGTGGCTGTCGATGCTTGAACGCGAAGACGGCGATGAAGCGCCGCTGCATCTGAGCGCCGGTAGCGCAGTCTGCGAACAGGGGCTGGACGCCACCGAACTGTATCGGCGCGCGGACGCGGCGATGTACCGCGCCAAGTTCTCCGGTGGGCGGCGGCTGGTGCGCGATGGCCACGACACCCCGCGCAGTCATCCAGTGACCTGAGCGCCGACGGCGCGGCAGCGTTGGCGTGAGCAAGCGCTGGCTGTCGGCTGCGCGCCCGCACCCGGCGGCACGGGCAGGCCGTGGCCTGGAGCGCTAAAATGGCCAATTCCCTCGCTGCGGTGCCGTCGATGCGCTTCACTTCCCTGTCGCTGTCCCTGGCCGTGTCCCTCGCACTGGCCGGCTGTTCCAATGAGTCCACGCCGCCGGCTGCCACCACCGCCGCACCGGCCGCCACTGCCAAGGCCCCCGTGAAAGCAGACGCCCGCACCCACGACGAGAGCTCCTACGCCCAGCCGCAGCTGGTGGTCATCAAGGACCTGGCGCTGGACCTGAAGCTGGATTTCGATGCCAGGCAGATCGGTGGTACCGCCACCTACACGCTGCAGTGGAAGGACAAGGCCGCCAAGCAGCTGGTGCTGGACACGCGCGAGCTGAGCATTGCGCAGGTGCAGGCCGACGATGGCAAGGGCGGTCTGTCGCCGTTGCAATTCGCACTGGCGCCGGCCGACAAGACCTTCGGCAGCAAGCTCACCATCGAAGCGCCGAACCAGCCGGGCAAGGTCGTGATCACCTATCACACCGCGCCCACCGCCTCGGGCCTGCAGTGGCTGGAGCCGGCGATGACCGAAGGCAAGCAGCTGCCCTTCATGTTCAGCCAGTCGCAGGCGATCCACGCACGCAGCTGGGTGCCGCTGCAGGACACCCCGAGCGTGCGCTTCACCTATAGCGCGCATGTCACCTCGCGCCCGGACGTGATGGTGCTGATGAGCGCCGACAACGACCCCAAGGCCGCGCGCGACGGCGATTACAGCTTCAAGATGCCCGAGCCGATTCCGTCCTACCTGCTGGCGATCGCCGCCGGCGATGTGGTGTTCAAGCCGATTTCCGCACGCTCGGGCGTGTGGGCCGAACCGGCGATGGCCGACAAGGCTGCCAAGGAGTTCGAAGACACCGAGAAGATGATCGGTGCTGCGGAAAAACTCTATGGCCCGTATCGCTGGGGCCGTTACGACATGCTGGTGCTGCCGCCGTCGTTTCCGTTCGGTGGCATGGAAAATCCGCGCCTGACCTTCGCCACGCCGACCGTGATCGTCGGCGACAAGTCGCTGGTGTCGTTGGTGGCGCACGAACTGGCGCACAGCTGGTCCGGCAACCTGGTGACCAACGCCAGCTGGAAGGACATCTGGCTCAACGAAGGCTTCACCACTTACGTGCAGGGCCGCATCACCGAAGCGTTGTACGGCACCGAGATGGCCGAGATGGAGCGCGAGATCGACCAGGGCGATCTGCTGGCGGAAGTAAAGGACATGCCGCCGGCCGACCAAGTGCTGGAGTTGCCGCCGCTGGCGCAGCGCGACCCCGACGACGCCTTGAGCCAGGTGGCCTACGTCAAGGGTGCGTGGTTCCTGCAGTTCCTGGAGCAGCGTTTCGGCCGCGAGGTGTTCGACCCGTTCCTGCGTGGCTGGTTCGACGATCATGCGTTCCAGAGCGCCACCACCGACCAGTTCGTCGATTACCTCAAGAAAAATCTGTTGGACAAGCATCCCAACACGGTGAGCGCCGCCGAAGTGGATGCCTGGCTGAAACAGCCGGGCATTCCGGCGTTCGCCGCAAAGGCGCGCTCGCGCAGCTTTTCCATCGTGGACACCGCACGCATCGCCTGGAGCGGCAGCGGCACGCTGCCCAGCAAGCAGGTCACCGGCGAGTGGGGCACGCAGGAATGGGTGCATTTCCTCAGCGGCATGGGCGCCACCTTGAAGCCCGAGCAGCTCAAGCAGCTGGATGAGGCGTATCACTTCACCGGCACGCCCAATGGCGAGATCGCCATGCGCTGGTATCCGCTGGCGATTCGCAGCGGCTATACCGAGGCGCGCCCGGCCGCCGGTGAGTTCATCGAGCGCGTCGGCCGTCGCAAGCTGGTGCTGCCGATCTATACAGAACTGTTGAAGACCCCGGACGGCATTGCGTTTGCCGAACAGGCGTTCGAAAAGGCCAAGCCGGGTTACCACCCGATCACCACTGCGTCGGTGACCGAGATGATCGCCAAGGCCAAGGCAGCTGCGCCGACGCAGCCGTAGTGGCAGCGGAGGGCGTCGCAGACGCCCTCCGTCGCTTCCATCGCCGCATCGTGCCTGCACCCACCATCGTAGGAGCGCACCCGGGCGCGACAGGGCTTTCCCGGTAAAACCCCGTCACGCCCGGGTGCGCTCCTACGACGCGGGGTAGCTGATCGCGGGTGATGCGGCAGGCTGGTACCGTTGCCGTTGCCGTTGCCGTTGCCGTCCATGCCTTCCGGAAGCGACGATGCAGTCCCGCCGTGGTGCATGCTCGGCCGCCACTTCCATCGCCGCATCGTCCCTGCGCAATCATTGCCGTAGGAGCGCACCCGGGCGCGACAGGGCTTTGCCGGTAAAACCCCGTCGCGCCCGGGTGCGCTCCTACGGTGTGCGGCGGTTGATCGCGGGTCATGCGGGCGGGCTGGTATCGTTGCCGCTGCTTTTCATGCATTCCGGAGTCGACGATGAAGTATCTGCTGAGCGCGGCCCTGTGCGTCGCGGCCCTGACTGCCTGCACCGACCGCGAGGCGCAACGCAAGGCGCAGGAAACTGCACAGGCGCAGGCCAAGGAGACCCAGGCCGATGCGCTTGCCAAGCAATACGACGAGGCGGTCAAGGCGCAGAACTGGGACATGGCGCGCGCCCACGGCGCCGCCTTGCTCGAAGGCTATGCCGGCACTGCAGCCGCCACACGCATCGAGCCCGGCTATGCCGACATCAAGGCCAAGGGCGAGCAGGCGCGCGAACTGCGCCGCATGCAGGCGCTGTGGCAGTACTCGCAGGTGCCGGCCAAGGGTGGCACCCAGCGCTCGGCGATGATCGAGGCCAAGGAGCGCGTGGATGCGGATGGCAGTGGGCCAAAGCCGGTCAGCCTGGTGTTCCGCGATCATCCGCAGTGGAAGCGCCACAGCTATCTCGTGCTCAAGGCCGGCGACTTCAATTGCTACGCTGGCTGCAAGGTGCAGGTTGCGACCGACGGCGGCGCGCCACGCGCGATGGCGGCGCATCGCCCGGATACCGATGAAGCGATCGCCATGTTCATCGACGACGACAAGGCACTGTGGAAGCTGGTGCGCAACGCCAAGCGCGTCAGCATCGCCTTCCCGGTCAAGGCCGGCGGCACGCGGACCGCGGAATTCGAGGTGGGCGGGCTGGACACCACCCAGATGCCGGGCTGGAAATAACCCATGGACGGCGCGATTGCCGCACGCTTGCCGCTGTCTGCCTGCCGGCATTGGGTGTTCGACATGGATGGCACGCTGACCGAGCCGGTGCACGATTTTGCATTGATCCGACGCGCGCTGGAGATCCCGCCCGACGCGGACATCCTGCATCACCTGGCTGCATTGCCGGCCAATGAGTCGCAGGCCAAGCATGCCTGGTTGCTGGAGCACGAGCGTGCCCTGGCAGAGGCCGCACGCCCTGCGCCCGGTGCGCAGCCGCTGGTGCGCGCGCTGCAGGCCGATGGTTGCCGGCTGGGCTTGCTGACCCGCAACGCACGCAGCCTGGCTCAGGTGACATTGGAGGCGATCGGCCTGGCCGACGCCTTTGCGCCGGACGACATCGTCGGCCGTGACGAAGCGGCACCCAAACCCGCGCCCGATGGCCTGCGCTATTTCCAGCGGCGCTGGGCAGTGAGCGCCGCGGCACTGCTGATGGTCGGCGACCATCACAACGACCTGGCCTGTGGCCGCGCCGCCGGCGCAGGCACCGTACTGGTCAACACCTCGGGCGATCCCTGGCCTGGCCTGGCCGATTGGCGCCTGCGCGATTGCGCTGATCTGTTACAGCACTGGCAGGCCCGCGCTGGTCAGTAGTTTCGCTGTCTTCACTTGGCACGGCGGCATATCGTGTGGCGCTCGCGCATTGGGTTGACCCGACGTCGCGCCGACGCAGCTCGCCAATCCACTGCCGCGCGCCTTGCTGCAGGGGTTTGGCAGGCTGCGATCGGTCAATCTGCGGCACCGTGTTGCAGCGCTGTGCTGCACAGCGCGCACTGCATTGAGTTTCTGCAGCACACCGGCCCTCATCCGCCCTTCGGGCACCTTCTCCCGGTGGGAGAAGGGGAGCATTGGATGCGGTGGTCGAAACGTACTGCACTGAGTCCCTGCAGCATACCGGTCCTCATCCGCCCTTCGGGCACCTTCTCCCGGTGGGAGAAGGGAGCATCGGGTGCGGTGATCGAAACGCACTGCGTTGAGTCCCTGCAGCATACCGGCCCTCATCCGCCCTTCGGGCACCTTCTCCCGGTGGGAGAAGGGAGGCGTCTGATGTGGTGATCCAAACCGGTAGCGTTGCTACTGGTGAACAGAACAAGAGCAAGCTCCAGCGCTTAGCAAAGTGCTAGAGCGCTCAGCAAGGTGCTAGCCCCTCTCCCCGCGGGAGAGGGGTTGGGGTGAGGGTACGGCCCAGGCGCGGTCGGCACATCCTCGCGCCGTCGGCACATTCTCAGTGCATCGCGCAACGACGCTGCGCGATGCGTGCATCGTCGTGAGCAGTGCACCGTCTCCAACCGTCCAATGCCCGCTCTCATCCTTCATCGTGCTTGGTCTCCCAGCGGGCGAAGGCAGGCAACACTTTCCAACGATCCTGCGCACGTGCCTGGGCACCGCAATAGCGCCACACCTTCACCCACCCGCACGCAGTGCTCCACCAGTGCGACAGCACGCCCGGCGCAAACTGTGCCAAATGCGTGACACCTGGCGTGCTGCGGCAACCGCGCGTGCGCAACGCGCTGCCACTGCAAGGTGCTGCAACGCAACAGTGCGCTGGCACGCGCTGTGCTCTGTCGTCTCCCGGTACCCACCCGTTTGCGCCGTCGCTGCGCAGCAAACGCGCGTGGCTCTTCGTTCGATTGGATTCTTCACCGAGAGGGGTAGACGCATATGCACCAATCTTCCTGTCGCCGCATCGGCAGCTCGGCGCTGCTGATGCTTGCGCTGAGCACCGTGTTGGCCGGTTGCAAGAAAGACACGCCGGCTGCCGATACCGCACCGCCCGCACCTGCCGCCGCACCCGCCGCGACGCCGGCCGCCGCCGTGGTCGACACCGATGGCGAATTCACCGCCAACGCCAGCAATGCAGACAACTGGGGCGGCGTGGGGCGCGACTTTGCGCTGACCCGGCATAGCCCGCTGGCCGAGATCAATCGCGACAACGTCAAGAATCTGAAGATGTCGTGGGAGATGAAAACCGACGCCACGCGCGGCCACGAAGGCCAGCCGCTGGTGATCGGCAGCATCATGTACATGGTCAGTGCGTACCCGAACAATGTGTTTGCCATCGACCTCGCAGCACAGGACGACGGTGGCAAGGTGCTGTGGAAGTACACCCCGCAACAGGATGAACGCTCGGTGGCGGTGGCGTGCTGCGACACGGTCAACCGCGGCGCCTCGTATGCCGATGGCAAGCTGGTGTTCGGCAGCCTCAGCGGCGATGTGATTGCGCTCGATGCCAAGACCGGCAAGGAAGTGTGGAAGCAGAAACTCGCGCACCCGGACAAGGGCGAAACCATCACCATGGCGCCGATCATCGCCGATGGCAAAGTGGTCGCCGGCATCAGCGGCAACGAGTTCGGCGTGCTCGGGCGCGTGGCCGCCTACAACCTGTCCGACGGCAAGCAGGCCTGGTCCTGCGATGCGGCCGGCACCGACAAGGCCATCTGCCTGGGCCCGGATTTCAACAAGGCCAATCCGCAGCATGGCCAGCTCGGCGATCTCGGGGTGAAGACCTTTCCCAACGACGAGTGGAAGCGCGGTGGCGGCGCGGCCTGGGGCTGGTACAGCTACGACCCGAAGTTGAAGCTGGTCTACTACGGCACCGGCAATCCCGGCCTGTGGAGCCCGTCGTACCGCTGCGGCAAGACCACGCACGAGGAATGCAACAACGGCGAGCATGACAACAAATGGTCGATGACCCTGTTCGCCCGCAAGATCGATACCGGCGAAGCGGTGTGGGGCTATCAAAAGACCCCGTTCGACCAGTGGGATTACGACGGCATCAACGAGCCGATCCTGGTGGACCTCACCATCGACGGCAAGCAGGTTCCGTCGGTGGTGCAGTTCGATCGCAACGGGTTTGCCTATGTGCTCGATCGTCGCGACGGCACGTTGTTGCGCGCGCATAAATTCGTGCCGGCCAACTGGGCCGAACGCATCGACATGAAGACCGGCCGCCCGGTCAAGGTGGCGGCGCATTCGCCGTTGGAACGCGGCAAGAACGTGCAGGCGTTCCCGTCGGCGATGGGTGGCAAGGACCAGCAACCGTGCTCGGTGGACCCGGCCAACGCGGCGGTGTTTTTCTGCGGCACCAACAACTGGCACATGGAGCTGGAGCCGCAGGAGCGCGGCAATACCATGATGGGCCTGCCATACGTGTTCGCCAACGTGATGATGAAACCCAACGAGCCGGGTGCGCTGGGCATCGTCAAGGCGTTCGACGTGGTGGAGGGCAAGTCCAAGTGGGAGATCAAGGAGAAGTTCCCGGTGTGGAGCGGCACCCTGGTCACCGATGGCGGGCTGGTGTTCTACGGCACGCTGGATGGCTGGTTCCGCGCGGTGGACAAGGACACCGGCAAGAAGCTGTGGGAGATGAAGCTGCCCTCCGGCATCATCGGCAACCCGATCGCCTACAAGGCCAACGGCCACCAGTATGTGGCGGTGTTCTCCGGCATCGGTGGCTGGATCGGCCTGCCGGTCGCGGCGGGGTTGGATCCGAGTGACCCATATGGCGCACTGGGTGCGGCCGGGCTGGCGTTCGGGGCGGGCTTCGACAAGATTCCGCTTGGCGGCATGGTGCATACCTTCCGCCTGGATGGCGCCGGCAAGACCGTGTCGACCACCGCGACGGCCACCGCAGCGGCCGGGGGCGGCGGTACCGCCAACGCAGCAGCGAAGACGGCACGATGAGCTCCACGCACGGCGTTGGACGCGCATGTCGGCAGATGCCTGCCGGCGTGCGCGGCATGACTGCGCACCTGCACACGGTGCTGCTGGTTTGCAGCCTCGGACTCGTCGCCGCAGGTTGCACACGCGGGCCGTCTTCACCGACGGCTCGCGTTTCTGATTCCGGTGCGGCACCCACCGCGCCACCGGCATCCACCGCAGCGTCGGTGTCTGCGCCGCTGCCCACGCCCGATCCAACGGTGCTGCGGGTATGTGCAGACCCTGGCAACATGCCGCTGTCCAACCAGGCCGGCGAAGGCTTCCAGAACAAGATTGCGCAGGTGGTGGCCGCTGCCATGGGCCGGCGCCTGGAATACGAGTGGCGCACCTATTACCAGCGCGGGCTGGCCCGCAGCACGATCAACGCGGGTCGCTGCGATCTGTTGATGGACCTCAACAGCGATTTCGAGCAGGGGCTGACCACACGCCCGGTGTATCGCTCGGCCTATGTGCTGGTGACGCGCAAAGGCCTGAACCTGGTACCGACCTCGCTGGACGACCCCGCACTGAAGAAGCTGCGGCTGGGCGTGTTCCAGAGTTCGCCGGCGCGCCAGGCGCTGTACGAACACGGCGTCAGCGGTGAGGTGCAGTACCTGTTCTACGACTCGGCCACTGCACCGGAAGAACACCCTGGCAAGCTGGTCGAGCGGGTGGCTGCCAATGCATTGGATGCGGCCGAATCCTGGGGCCCGGTGGCCGGCTATTACGCGGCGCGCAGCGGGCTGGGCGTGGTGCCGTTGAACACCATCGACGATGCGGTGCTGGAATACTCGATGGCCTGGGCGGTGTCGCGCAAGAATGCGGCCTTGCGCGACGCGTTGAACACCGCGCTGCAGGACAACGCCGCCAAGATCGCCGACATCCTGCGCAGCTATCACGTGCCACTGGTGCGCTGCGACGACTGCGTGGTCACCGGCACGCTGCCCTCGCACGGGCCATACGCCACGCCGGCTCCCGCATCGCCTGCACCGAGTCCTGCCGCGTCCTCGCAGGATCTGGCGCAACTGCAGCTGCGCATCGCAGGCGGTGCCGACCCGAACCAGGAACTGGCGCACGCGCTGGACGGCGGCGATGCCGTGCGTGCAGCGTGGTTGCTGCGGCATGGTGCCGATGCCAGCACCCCCAACCTGCTCGGTGAGCCGCCGCTGCACCAGGCCATCCGCAATCAGGAGCCAGACCTGGTGGGCCTGTTGCTGGACGCCGGTGCGCAGCTGGAGACGCGCGATGCCAGTGGCTGGACCGCGCTGATGAAGGCCGCCTGGGCCAACGATGCCGACAGTGTCGGCCGGCTGTTGGGCAAACGCGCGCGTGTCGACACCGTCTCCGGCGATGGCTGGAGTGCGCTGGATCTGGCGGTGTCGTACGCCGATGTCGGCGTGGTGCAGGCGTTGCTGGCAGCCGGGGCAAACGTGCAGCGCGCCAATGCCAGCGGATTCACCCCGCTGATGTTCGCCGTGGCGCGCGACGACCCGGCCATTCTCGATGCCCTGCTGGCACGCGGTGCCGATGTGCGGCATGCCAATGATGCAGGTGTCACCGCCCTGATGCTGGCCGCCGCGGCAGGACGCCACGACGTCGCCACGCGTCTGCTAGCCGCCGGCGCAGACCCGGCCGCACGCAATCGCGACGGCAAGACGGCCGCGGCACTGGCGCAGGCACGTGGCGACACCGCATTGGCCACGCTGTTGACCGACGCCAGGCGCCCAGTGCGCAGATGACTGCATCACCCGCCGCGTGCACGGGGTGCGCGGCGTTCCCTCCGATCAGAAAGGTTCGTTCATGCGCAAGTCCACCGTGGGTTGTATCGATCGTTCCGTCCGCGCTCCGTTGTGCGCGTTGCTGCTTGGCGCGCTGCTGGCCGCATGCGGCAAGGAGTCTCCGCCGGCCCCCGCAGCCGATCCGGCACCTGCACCGGCCGCCGGCGCGTCGGCACCGGCGGCCCCCGCGGCCACGCCCGCAGCACCCCCGTCGGCGGGCGCCTCGCCTGCCATGCCCAACCTCGCCGCCGGGCCGGCGCCCGATCCGTCCACCCCGCCGGCACCGCCGGCCACCGTGGTGCCGATTCCGAAGGGACCCGAGGTCAAGGTCACCCCGGAGCTGGTGGCCGAAGGCAAGAAGATCTATTTCTCTGCCGGCTGCAATGCCTGCCATGGCGGCACCGGTGGCGGTGGCATGTGCCCGCCGTTGACCAACGACATCTGGGTGTATGGCAGCGACGACGACACCTTGCGCGCGCTCATCAGCGAGGGCACTGCCGCGATGATCACCCACGGCAAGACCCGCATCGGGCACGAAAAGGTGGTCGGCCAGATGCCGCCGTTCGCACCGGTGCTCAAGCCGGGCGACACCGAAAAACTGCTGGCCTTCATCCATTCGATCAACAAGACCGCAGGCAAGCCGCAATGAAGCATGGCCCGCTGCGAACGGCGTGCGCAAGCTGGCAGCGCCGCTGCACCGTGGGTGCGGTGGGCGCACTGCTGGCGTTGGCCGGCTGCCAGCGCGATGCGGCAGTGCCGGCGGCGGCTGCCGGTGCGTCGCCTGCTCCGGTAGACGCCGCACCTGCACCTGCACCCGCACCCGCACCGGTCGTTGCCTATGTGCCCAACCAGCGCAGCGGCACGGTGTCGGTGATCGATACCGGCACCGACACGGTGGTGCGCACGCTCAGCGCGCAGGGCCAGCTCGGCAAGCGCTTGCAGCAGGTGTTGCCCGGCCCGCAGGGGCATCTGTACCTGATCGATGCCGAGCACCATCGCTTGATCGAACTGGACACCGCCAGGGATGCGGTGCTGCGTCAGGTCGACATCGGCGAAAACGCCGAAGGCATCGCGCTTTCGCCCGATGGCAAGCAGTTTGCCGTGTGCGTGGAAGGGCAGAACCAGGTGATGCTGATCGATGCCGCGCAGTTCCGCGTGCGGCAGGTGATCGCCACGCGCGGGCAGGCACCGGAGCACTGCGCGTATACGCCCGATGGGCAGTGGTTGCTCACCAGCAACGAGGGTTCCAGCGACATGGACATGATCGAGCTGGCCACGCGGCGGTCGCGTGGCGTGGTGGCTACCAGCGGGCATCCGCGCGGCATGGCGTTCGCCCCGGACGGGCGCAGCGTCTACATCGCGCAGGAGACCGCCAACGTGGTGGACGTGATCGACCTGCAGACCCGCACCCGCCGCGCCAGTCTGCCGGCCGGCGTGCGCACCGCCGGGGTCGCCTTGTCGGGCGATGGCACGCGGCTGTACGCGTCCAACGGCGGCGCCGGCACGGTCAGCGTGATCGACACGCAGAGCGGGCGCAGCGTGGCCGAGATCCCGGTCGGGCTGCGGCCCTGGAATCCGGCGCTTACCCCGGCCGGCGACAAGCTCTACGTGGCCAACGGGCGCTCCAACACGGTGAGCGTGATCGACACCGCCAGCCTGCGCGAACGCAAACAGATCCCCGTCGGCGAACTGCCGTGGGGCGTGGTCATCGCGCGCTGAGCGGCGGCCATGCCGACGCGCGCCGGGGAGGCGGGATGAAGACACGCGCTGCGGTGGCCTGGGGTCCGCATCAGCCGCTGACCATCGAGGAGGTGGACCTGCAGCCGCCGCGTCCCGGCGAGGTGCTGGTGCGCCTGGTCGCCACCGGTGTCTGTCATGGCGACGCGCATGCATTGGTGCATGGCCGCGCGAGCAGCTTCCCGGCGATCCTGGGCCAGGAGGGCGCGGGTATCGTCGAAGAGGTCGGCATCGGCGTCACCAGCGTGCGCGCCGGCGATCACGTCATCCCGCTGTACATGCCCGAATGCGGCGTGTGCAAGTTCTGCCGCTCCGGCCGCACGAACCTGTGCCAGGCGATCCGCAGCAGCCAGGAACGCGGCCTGATGCCCGATGGCAGCAGCCGGTTTTCGTTGAACGGCCGGCCCATCCTGCACCACATGGGCACCAGCACGTTTTCCCAATACACCGTGCTGCCGGAGATTGCGGTGGCACGCATCCACCCCGACGCGCCGCTGGACCAGGTCTGCCTGCTGGGCTGCACGGTCACCACCGGGGTGGGTGCGGTGCTCAACAGCGCGCATGTACGCCCCGGCGATTGCGTGGCGGTGTTCGGCTTGGGCGGCATCGGCCTGTCGGTGATCCAGGGCGCGGTGCTGGCGCAGGCCGGGCGCATCGTCGCGGTGGATATCGACCCGGGCAAGTTCGCACTGGCGCGCGCGCTGGGCGCCACCGATTGCCTGGACCCGCGCGACTACGGTGCACCCATCCAGCAGGTGATCGTGGACCTTACCGATGGCGGCGCCGACCACAGTTTCGCGTGCGTGGGCGACGTCGCGGCGATGCGCGCGGCACTGGAGTGCTGCCACAAGGGCTGGGGCGAGAGCGTCATCCTCGGCGTCGCCGACGACGCACAGGAAATCAGCACCCGTCCGTTCCAGTTGGTCACCGGGCGGGTCTGGCGCGGCAGTGCATTCGGCGGGGTGAAGGGGCGCAGCGAATTGCCCGGCTATGTCGAGCGCTATCTGCAGGGCGACATCCAGTTGGCACCGCTGATCACCCGCAGGCTGGCGCTGGAGGACATCAATCAGGCGCTGGCGGATCTGCGCGCAGCGCGCGGCATCAAATCGATCGTGCTTTATTGAAGGAGACGACATGACGTCGACCCACCAGGTGCTGGTTCATTGCAGGACACCGCTACCTCGCGCTGCACAACATCGATGCAACGCGCCACGAAAACATCGCTTGGCGTGCGCCTGCGCAGCGCTGCTGTGCAGTAGCACGATCGGCAACGTCCTTGCCGACGATACCCCGCAGGTGACCTGGCTGGACCGTATCGAAGTCACCGCCACGCCCATCCCCGGCACTACCATCGATGCGGCGCAACTGCCGTACATGGTGCAGTCGGCGACCAATGCCGAGCTGTCGCGCGGGCGCAGCAACAACTTAAGCGATCTATTGCAGCGGCGCTTTGTGGGCGTGGATGGCAACGACGTGCAAGGCAGCGCGTTCCAGAACGATCTCACCTTCCATGGTTTTCGCGCCTCCGCCTTGCCGGGCGCATCGCAGGGCGTGTCGGTGTATCTGGATGGCGTGCGCGTCAACGAACCGTTCGCCGACATCGTCAGCTGGGACATGCTGCCCGAATCGGCGATCACTGCGGTGACGCTGATGCCCGGTTCCAACCCCTTGTTCGGGCCGAATACGCTCGGCGGCGCGGTGGTGCTGTCCACCGCGTCCGGACTGACCGCGCCCGGGTTGCAGGGCGAAGTGAGCAGCGGCAGCGGCGCGCGCAAGCGGCTGGATGCCAGTTACGGCGTCGCTGGCGCCGATGGCTGGCATGGCTTTGTGGCGGTGACCGGGTTCGATGAAAACGGCTGGCGCGATGCCTCCGAAGGGCGGCTCGGCACGCTGTTCGGCAAGCTGGGCAGGCAGGGCGAGCAGACCGACTGGAGCCTGTCGCTGCTGCATGGCCGCAGCCGTTTGATCGGCAACGGGCTGCTGCCCGATACGCGCTACACCGACGAAGGGCCGGCGCCTGGCTTGTACCGCGCCGATCGGCGTTCGGTGTACACCTCGCCCGATCTCACCCGCAATCGCAATACGCTGCTGACCGCGCAGCTGGACCACCGTTTCGATGAAGACACCGCGTTGCACGCGCTGGCCTATTCGCGCGTGGGTCGTCGCGACACTGTCAATGGCGATATCGGCGAAGACTACGAAGAGTTCGTGGAAGAATGCGCCTCTGGCTACGCCGCCGACGGCAGCGCGCTGGATGCCGAATGCGATGTTGCGCGCGCCGATGCCGATGCCTTGCCCACCGGCGCGCTCAATACCACCCAGATGCGTCAGGAAGCACAAGGCGTTGCGCTCAACCTGAGCACGCAATGGGGCGCACATGCGCTCACCACCGGCGTTACCTTCGACCGCGGCCATGTGCGGTATCGGCAGTTCGCCCGCGAGGGCTGGGTGCAACCGGACCGTTCGGTGGTGGCCGATCCGGCTGCAGAGCGGGCGTTCTTCTCCGGCGTGCGCGGCAGCTCCAAGACGCTCGGCGCGTTCGTCGCCGATACCTGGGAGCTGGACGCTGCCACCCACCTCACCGCGGCGGTGCGCTGGAACCGCGTGGTGGTGGACAACATCCTGTCCACCGCAGAAGACGGCGACCGCCCGCGGGAGCGCTTCGTCTATGCCAAGGCCAATCCCTCGCTGGGGCTCACCCACCGGCTGGAGTCCGGGCTGACGGTGTACGGCTCGGTCGCGCAGAACACGCGTGCGCCCACGGCGATCGAGCTGGGCTGCGCCGACCCCGCCCAGCCATGCCGGCTGCCGACCGGCCTGCAGGCCGACCCGCGCCTGGAGCAGATCGTGTCGCGCACCTACGAACTGGGCGCGCGCTGGGCGCCGTCGGCCGACAGCAGCGCCACCGTGTCGGTGTACCGCGCCGACAATCGCGACGACATCCTGTTCCTGCGTGCGCCGGAGACCCAGCTGGGCTACTTCGACAACGTGGGCCGCACCCGCTACCAGGGCGCCGATGTCGCGCTGGCGCTGCGCAGCGGCGCTTGGCAGTGGTCGGCCGGATACAGCTATCTGGACGCCACCTATCGCAGCGACGGCGAACTGTTGTCCGGCGAGCGCGTGATCACCCTGCGGCCCGGTTTACGGATCGCCGCGCTGCCAAGGCACCAGCTCAAGCTCGGGGTGGACTGGCAACGCGACGCGCTGACACTGGGCGCCGGCGTGCGTGCGGTGTCCGGGCGTGTGGCCAGCGGCAACGAAGATGGCCAGGTCGACAACGCGCAGGAAGGCGAGGCCGCGCCAGAGCGCATCGACATCGGCACCGCCGGCTACGCGCTGGTCGATCTGCAGGCGCGCTGGGCCGTCACCGCGCGGGTAGCGGTCTTCGCACGCATCGACAACCTGTTCGATCGCCAGTACGCCACCTATGCCGCCGTGGCCGAAGACGTGTTCCCCGACGGCGAACTCGCCCGCCCGCAGGACGCGCCGGTGGAAACCGGACCGGCACGCTTCCTGGCGCCCGGGGTGCCGAGGCAGTACGTGATCGGAGTGCGTTGGGCGTTTTGACTTGGGAGAATCGGGAATCGGGAATCGGGAATCGCAGAGCCAAGCGCACTTGCTTTTACCGATTCCCCATTCCCCATTCCCGATTCACCCGGTATCGAGGCCGTGCTTGCGCAGCTTGCGATACAGCGTATTGCGGCTGATTCCCAGCGCGTCGGCGGTGCGGCTGACATTCCAGCGGTGGCGTTCGAGTTGTTGTTGCAGCACCAGGCGTTCGGCCTGGTCGAGTGCGACGCGGCCGGGCATGTCGTCGGCGGCCACTGCGCGCCCGTCGACCAGGCACGGTGCGCTGCCGGCGTCGACGATTTCCTGCGGCAGGTTCGGTAGCCGGATCACCCCGTCGCTGCACAGCACCGCCGCGGTGCGCAACACATTGCGCAGCTGGCGCAGGTTGCCGGGCCAGGCGTAGCTGAGCAGGGTGTGCATGGCTTCTTCGCTGATGCGCACGCTGTGCTCTGGGTTCTCTTCGCGCAGCAGGGTGCGGATCAACTCGGCCTTGTCGCTGCGCTCGCGCAAGGGCGGCAAGTGCAGCACCACGCCGTTGAGGCGGTAATACAGGTCTTCGCGAAATTCGCCGGCGGCCACGCGCTGCGCCAGATCGCGATGGCTGGCGCTGATCACGTGCAGCTCCAGCGGCACCGCGCGCTCGCTGCCGAGCGGGGTAACGCATTGTTCTTCCAGCACGCGCAGCAGGCGGCTCTGCAACGGCAGCGGCATGTCGCCGATTTCGTCGAGAAACAGGGTGCCGCCGCTGGCCTGCAGCAATTTGCCATGCCGGCCTTCGCGCGCCGCATCGGTGAACGCGCCGCGCGCATAGCCGAACAACTCGCTTTCGATCAATGCCTCGGGGATCGCCGCACAGTTGATCGCCACGAACGCGCCGCCGGCCCACGGCGAGCCGCGATGGACAGCCTTGGCAAATTCTTCCTTGCCGGTGCCGGTGTCGCCGCGCAGCAGGATCGAGACGCGATGCGCGGCCAACTTCAATGCATTGGCCAGGTTGTGGCGCATGCGCGGGTCCGAGCCCACATGTTCGCCCGGCGGCTGTTCGCCCTCCGGCGCCACCTGCGCGGCGGCGCCCACCGACGGCATCGCCGGGCGCGAGCGGGGCGGGCGCACCAGCGCGTAGAACCGCCGCCCGTGGCAGGCGCAGCGGATCGACCACAGCGTGCCCGCGTCGCTGCCGGCACGATGTTCCAGCGTGTCGAAATCCAGCTGCATCACCTGCGAGATATCGCGGCCCACCAGCTGGCTGCGGTCGAGCTTGCCCAATTGCTCCAGCACCGCTTCGTTGACGGCCAGCACGCGGCCATCGGCGCCGATCGCGATCAATGCCTCGTGCAACAGTCCGGCAAATTCGGGACGGCTGTGAAAGCGCAGGATGAAGGCATGGCCGAACTGGTTGAGGAAATGCGAACGCGAGATCTGCGCGGCCGACATACTCACCAGGGCCACGGTGTGCCGCTGGATCTGCTTGCTGTCCTGCGCATTGGGGGTGGACGCATCCAGCACGGCCAGCAGCCCGCCATGCGGGTCCAGAATCGGCGCCCCGCTGCACGACAGCGGCAGATGCCGGGTCAGGTAGTGCTCGCCGCGGTGCACGCTCACCGCAGTGCGCTCGGCCGCGCAGGTGCCCAGGCCGTTGGTGCCTTGGTGGCACTCGGCCCAGCTGGCGCCGCAGAACAGGCCGGCCTGGCGGAACTCGCGCAGCAGGGTGGAGTCGTGCACGCTGTGCAGCACGGTGGCCTCGGCATCGCCGAAGATCACCGCATACCCGCTGCCGGCAATCTGCTCGTAGAGGTTTTCCATCTCCACCCGGGCGATGCGCAGCACCTCGCCCAGGCGTTGCTGGCGCTCGCGTACGTGCAGCGCGTCGTGCACCAGGGGCTCGGGCGTGGCCTCGGGCAGCAGCGCGTAGTCGTCCAGGCAGCGCCGCCACGAGCGCGACAACGGCGCCGCCAGCGACGCGATATCGCGCAGCCGCCGGGTCTGCCTGAGGACATCCGGCTCGATCTGGGGCGGGGCGGTGGAAGCGGCGGCGACAACGCTTGGCTCGGACATGGCCCAGCGTTCCTCAGTGGACGCGAGGCGGCAGTAGAGACACAAATCGTCCCCATGCTCAAACTGCGTTGCAGCAAAGTGCGCTGCCGCTGCCGCTGCCGATGTCGCTGCCGATGTCGCCGCCGCGATGTCGGCATAAAGCCCCTCTCCCGTCGGGAGAGGGGTTGGGGTGAGGGTACGGCGCGCGTAGCGCCCGAGTTCTCGAACTGCGCGAGGCTTCGCCCGTACCCTCATCCGCCCCTGCGGGGCACCTTCTCTCGGTGGGAGAAGGGCGAAGGGGGCGTCAGAGCGCGTAGCCGAACTGTTGCTTGAACTGGTCGTTGAACTCGGCGAAGTCGAAGCGCTGGTTCTGGGTGCCGGGGTGTTCCACCTTCAGCGCGCCCATCAGGTTGCCCATGCGCCCGATCGTGAGCCAATCGTAGTTGTGCTGGATGCCGTAGATCAGGCCGGCGCGGAACGCGTCGCCGCAGCCGGTGGGGTCGACCACGCGGCGTTCGTGCGCCGGCGGAATGTCGTAGGTTTTTTCCGGCGTATGCACCAGCGCGCCCTTCGGGCCCTGCGTGGTGATGTAGGCCTGCACACGCGACACGATGTCCTTCTCGTCCCAGCCGGTGCGTTCCTGCAGCAGGTTGGACTCGTAATCGTTGACCACCACGTAGTCGGCCTGCTCGATGAACTGGCGCAGCTCCGGGCCGTTGAACAACGGCATCGCCTGGCCCGGGTCGAAGATGAAGGGGATGCCGCCGGCAGCGAACTCTTCGGCGTTCTGGATCATGCCTTCGCGCCCATCCGGGCCGACCAGGCCCAGGGTCACGCCCGGCACGTCCTTCACGTGGTTTTCGTAGCTGCGCATCATCGCGCCCGGATGGAAGGCGGTGATCTGGTTGTTGTCGTGGTCGGTGGTGATGAAGGCCTGCGGGGTGAACAGGTCGTCGATGATCTTCACCCGCGACAGGTCGATGCCGAGCATCTCGAAATGTTCGCGGTACGGGCCGAAATCCTGGCCCACGGTGCCCATCGGAATCGGTGCGCCACCGAGCAGATGCAGGTTGTAGGCGATGTTGCCGGCGCAGCCGCCGAACTCGCGGCGCATGCGCGGGACCAGGAACGACACATTCAGGATGTGCACCTTGTCCGGCAGGATGTGGTTCTTGAACTGGTCCGGGAACACCATGATGGTGTCGTAGGCGAGGGAACCACAGATCAGTGCGGACATCGAGTCAGGCCTTTGCGTAAGGAAATACCCGCCAGTTGCCGGGCATGGCGGCGGGACGGCAGCAACGCCGCGGCGCAAAGGGTAACGGCTGCGACCGATCAGGGCCACAACCGCGTGCCATGGCCGGCGTGACCGGCACATGAAAACCGGGCCGGCAGATCCGATTTTTCCTTGCTCACCCCGGGGGGGATTGCTAGGCTAGCCGACTTCGTTTTCTGCCCAAAATTTCGCCACGCTGGCGGCCGGGCGCGCGACTTACCCAGGACCAACTCCCTCGATGTTCAAGAAACTGCGCGGCATGTTCTCCAACGACCTGTCCATCGATCTGGGCACGGCCAATACGCTGATCTACGTGCGCGGGCAGGGCATCGTGCTGAACGAGCCATCGGTGGTGGCGGTGCGGCAGGACCGCGCAATCGGCGGCACGCGTTCGGTGGCGGCGGTCGGCGCCGAGGCCAAGCAGATGCTGGGCCGCACGCCTGGTCACATCACCACCATCCGCCCGATGAAGGACGGCGTCATCGCCGATTTCACCTACACCGAGGCAATGCTGAAGCACTTCATCAAGAAGGTGCACAAGTCGCGCGTCCTGCGTCCCAGCCCGCGCGTGCTGGTGTGCGTGCCGGCCGGCTCCACCCAGGTGGAGCGCCGCGCCATCAAGGAATCTGCGGAAGAGGCCGGTGCGCGCGATGTCTACCTGATCGAAGAACCCATGGCTGCCGCGATCGGTGCCGGCATGCCGGTGACCGAGGCGCGTGGCTCGATGGTCATCGACATCGGCGGCGGCACCACCGAAGTGGCGGTGATCTCGCTCAACGGCATCGTGTATTCGCAGTCGGTGCGTGTGGGCGGCGACCGCTTCGATGAGTCGATCACCAATTACGTGCGCCGCAACCACGGCATGCTGATCGGCGAAGCCACCGCCGAGCGCATCAAGTTGCAGATCGGCTGCGCCTACCCGCAGGACGAGGTGCAGGAGATGGAAATCTCCGGCCGCAACCTCGCCGAAGGCGTGCCGAAGATGATCAAGATCAACTCCAACGAAGTGCTGGAAGCGCTGCACGAGCCGCTGTCGGGCATTGTCTCCGCGGTCAAGCTGGCACTGGAGCAGACCCCGCCGGAACTGTGTGCCGACGTGGCCGAGCGCGGCATCGTGCTCACCGGCGGCGGCGCGCTGCTGCGCGACCTGGACCGCCTGATCTCCGAAGAAACCGGCCTGCACGTGCAGGTGGCCGACGACCCGCTCACCTGCGTGGCCCGCGGCGGTGGCCGTGCGCTGGAGCTGGTGGACATGCATGGCAATGAGTTCTTCGCGCCGGAGTGATGGAGCCGGGAATGGGGAATCGGGAGTGGGGAATCGTAAAAGCGTTTCCTGCCTGCGGCCCTGAGCGCTTGCGACGCATTCCCGCCAAAGCGAGTTTTCGCCTCAGCCGTCTTGTGGGCAGCCAACTGCTCCCCGATTCCCCATTCCCGATTCCCCAATCCCGGCCCTGAAAGTGCCCTCCTACGCCGGTCCTCCCGTCGCCTCCCGCCCGGGCGAAGTCACCTCCACGCTGCGGCTGCTGGTCTATCTGGTGCTGGCGATCACCCTGATTGCGCTCGATAGCCGCGGGGGCTGGCTGAGCCAGGTGCGCCTGCAGGCCAATCTGCTGATCCAGCCGATCTGGGCCGTGGCCGGGTTGCCGGGGCGGATCGGCTCGCAGGTGCGCGATAACGCCGCCACCCATGCGCAACTGGTGGAAGAAACCCGCGACCTGCGCAATCAGCTGTTGGTGGCCAACGCGCGCCTGACCCGCTTGCAGACCGCCGCGCTGGACAACGCGCAGCTGCGCGAACTGCTCAACGTGGCCGAGCGCCGCGGCCTGGACGTGCAGCTGGCGCCGATCCTGGATATCGACCTGGACCCGACCCGGCAGCGCCTGCTGCTGGATGCCGGCAGCCGCGACGGCGTGCTGATGGGCCAGGCGGTGATCGATGCCGGCGGCCTGATGGGGCAGGTGATCGAAGTGACTCCGCTGCATTCCACCGTGCTGCTGCTGACCGACCCCGACCACGCGGTGCCGGTCAGCGTGGCGCGCAACGGCGTGCGCCTGATCGTCTACGGCCGCGGCGACCGCCTGGAACTGCGCGACATCCCGCTCAGCGCCGGCGTACAGGTGGGCGACGAAATCGTCACCTCCGGCCTGGGCGGCCGCTTCCCGGCCGGCTTCCCGGTCGGCAAGGTCTCCGAGCTGCATCCCGACGACACCCACGCCTTCCTGGTCGGCGAACTGACCCCGGCAGCCAAGCTCGATCGTGGTCGCGATGTGCTGTTGCTGCGCGCGGGCAAGCCGCTGCGGGTGGTGCCGGGAATGGGGAATGGGGAGTCGGGAATCGGGAATGGCAACAGCAACAGCAACAGCAACAGCAACAGCAACAGCAACAACGCGGCGCCCGCTGCCACTACCGGGCCAGCGAACGCGCCGGTGAGCGCAGCAGCGCGTCCGTCGGCGGGCGGGGTTTCCAACGCAGCGATCGATCCGGCACGTCCGACGGCAGGCGCGCCGGCGTCCAGCCGTCAGGCCAATGTGCCCGCCGCTCCTTTCGCGTCGAACCTCGCCAGAAACCAGACTCCCAATTCCCGCCCGGCTCCACAGCAGGGTGGCAACCGCGACGCCTCACCGCCGCAGGGCACCGCTCCTACCGACTCCCGATTCCCCACTCCCGATTCCCGCTCGGCTCCACAGCAGGGCGGCAACCGCGACGCCTCACCGCCGCAGGGCACCGCTCCTACCGATTCCCGATTCCCCACTCCCGATTCCCGCCGGACTCCACAGCAGGGCGGCAACCGCGACGCCTCACCGCCGCAGAGCACCGCTCCTACCGATTCCCGATTCCCCACTCCCGATTCCCGCCGGACTCCACAGCAGGGCGGCAACCGCGACGCCTCACCGCCGCAGGGCACCGCTCCTACCGATTCCCGATTCCCCGCTCCCAATTCCCGTCCGTCTCCAACAGAGACGGACCAATGACCCGCATGCGCAACACCTGGATCCTGCCGGCCAGCATCTTCATCGCGCTGGTGCTGGGGCTGCTGCCGTTGCCGGCCGTGGTGCAGCCGTTGCGTCCGTACTGGCTGGCGCTGGTGCTGGCCTACTGGGTGATCGAGGAGCCGGACCGGGTTGGATTGGGCGTGGCCTTCGTGGCCGGGGTGCTGGCCGACCTGCTGTACGGCGGGCTGCTCGGCGAGCAGGCGCTGCGGCTGGTGATCATGACCTTCATCCTGCAGCGCTTCCGCGCGCGGATGCGCTTCTTCCCGGTGTCGCAGCAGGCGCTGGCGATCGGCGGGCTGCTGCTCAACGACCGCATCGTCTCCTCGGCGGTCCATCTGGCAGTCGGCGAGCCGACCCTGCCGTGGAGTTACTGGTGGGCGCCGCTGCTGGGCATGGCGCTGTGGCCGCCGCTGTTCGTGTTGCTGGATGCGGTGCGGCTGGGCAAGCGGAGCAAGAAGTAGCCCATGCACGGCCGTCGCCAGCCCAAGAACCCGCACGCCGAGGCCGAGCAGTTCCGTCGTCGCGCGGTGCTGGGCTTTGTGATGGTGGTGATCTGCCTGGTCGGGCTGGGCGGCTGGTATTTCAAGCTGCAGGTGCTCGACCACGAGGTCTACGCCACCCGCTCGGAGGCCAACCGCATCAAGCCCAAGCCGGTGGTGCCCGGGCGCGGCATGATCTACGACCGCACCGGCCGGCTGCTGGCCGAAAACGTGCCGGCCTTTCGTCTGGACGTGACCCCGGACAAGGTGGCCGACATGGACGCCATGCTGGCCGCGCTGGGCAAGGTGATCCCGATCGCGCCGGAGGATCTGGACCGCTTCAACCGCGAGCGCAAGGCTCGCCGTAGCTTCCTGCCGGTCACGCTCAAGCTGCGCATGAGCGATGAGGAAATGGCGCGCTTTGCGGTGGAGCGCTGGCGCTTCCCCGGTGTGGAGCTGGAGCCGTATCTGACCCGGCGCTACCCGTACGGCCCGCTGTTCGCGCACATCATCGGCTACGTCGGCCGCATCGACGAGAAGGACCTGGCGGTGCTGGGCGAGGGCAATGCCGCGCTCACCCACATGGGCAAGTCCGGACTGGAGCGCTACTACGAGCAAGACCTGCGTGGGCAGGTCGGTTACGAGCAGGTCGAAACCAATGTGCAGGGGCGGGCGATCCGCACCGTCGGCCGGGTTGCGCCGCAATCGGGTGCCGACCTGCGCCTGTCGGTGGATGCCGACCTGCAGCGCGCGATGGTGGCCGCGTTCGGCGAGCACGAAGGTGCGGCCATCGCCATGGACCCGCGCACCGGCGAGATCCTGGGCATGGTCAGCCTGCCCAGCTACGACCCCAACCTGTTCGTCAACGGCATCTCGCATACCGATTTCAAGATGCTCAACGACAACCCGTCGCGGCCGCAGTTCAACCGGCTGGTGCTGGGCGGCGTGGCGCCAGGCTCCACGCTCAAGCCGCTGATCGCGCTGGCCGGCCTGGACAGCGGCCTGCGCCGGCCGGAAGACCGCGTGCTGTCCACCGGCATGTTCTACCTGCCCGGCGTCAGCCGCGGCTGGGGCGATTCGCACCGCGGCGGGCACGGCTGGACCGACCTGCGCAAGTCCATCGCCCAGTCGGTCAATACCTATTACTACCGCCTGGCGGTGGACATGGGCATCGAGCGCTTCGACCACTACATGGCCGAATACGGCTTTGGTGCGCCCACCGGAGTGGACCTGCTGGGCGAGATCGGCGGCATCCTGCCGTCGCCGGCCTACAAGTACAAGACCCGCAAGGAACGCTGGTACCCGGGCGACACCGTCAACATTGCCATCGGCCAGGGCGACTGGAAGGTGACCCCGCTGCAGCTGGTGCGCGGCGTCTCGGCCATCGCCAGCGGCCTGCTGCTGCGCCCGCATCTGGTGCTGGAGCAGCGCACCGGCTTCGATCACCCCTGGCAGCCGATGATCCAGCCGCCGGGCAAGCCGATCAGCCCGAGCGCGGCGCATCTGCAGGTGGTGCGCGAGGGCATGATGGACACCATGCGCCCGGGCGGCACCGGCTACGCCATCACCCCCGGCGCCCCGTATCAGATGGCCGGCAAGACCGGTACCGCACAGGTGGTCAGCCGCAAGGGCGTGGCGGCGGTGGACCCGCGCAGCCTGCCGTTGCATCTGCGTCACCGTGGCCTGTTCGTGGGTTTCGCACCGGCCGACAACCCGGTCATCGCGGTGGCGGTGGCGGTGGAGGGCGGCGGTTTCGGCACCAGCTCGGCGGCGCCGATCGCACGCAAGATCTTCGATGCCTGGCTGCTGGGCAAGATGCCGGCCGGCATCCTGCCGCTGGACAGCGAGCTGGGCATGACCGCGGTGGGCATCAACCAGTTCGAAGCCGGCGCCACCGACGCGCGCGCAGCCGGCGACGCGGCCACCACCACGCTGGACGAGCTGCCGGTGGTGATCGGCCAGACCGCTGTTGCGCTGGACCCCAACACGCCCGCGCAACCGGTGGTGCCGGACGTGCCGGACGCGGTGCAGGAGACCGACCATTGAGTGACATCCTGCGCTGGCTGGTGGACATGGCCGCGCGCTTCACGCGCAGCCTGGACTGGGTGCTGTGCCTGGCGCTGGGTGCGTTGATGGTGATCGGCCTGTCGGTGCTCAAGAGCGCCGGCGGCGCTGCCAATGGCGATCACCTGGTGATGGCGCAAGGCGTGCGCTTTGCCATCGGCGTGGCCGCGATGTGGGGCATCTCGCGCATGTCGGTGCTGCGCCTGCGTGCCTGGACGCCGTGGGTGTACGGCCTGTCGATGCTGCCGTTGCTGGCGGTATTCGCGCTGGGTACCGGTAAATACGGCCGGCAGTGGCTGGACCTGAAGGTGTTCTATCTGCAGCCGGCCGAGCTGCTCAAGATCAGCCTGCCGATGATGGCGGCCTGGTATCTGCACCGCATGCCGCTGCCGCCGCGCATCTCCACCGTGCTGGTCACCTGCATGATCATCGGCGTGCCCACCGCGCTGATCATGCTGCAGCCGGACTTCGGCACCGGCGTGCTGATCGCCGCCAGCGGCGTCTTCGTGCTGCTGCTGGCCGGCCTGCCGTGGTGGTGGGTGGCGGTGGGCGTGGGCGGCGTCTCGGCGGCGGCGCCGGTGGCCTGGTTCTGGCTGCTGCGCCCGTACCAGAAGGACCGCATCATGATGTTCCTCAACCCGGAAAACGACGCGCTCGGTGCCGGCTGGAACATCATCCAGTCCAAGATCGCGATTGGTTCTGGCGGGCTGGATGGCAAGGGCTGGGGGCTGGGCTCGCAATCGCACCTGAACTTCATTCCCGAACAGACCACCGACTTTGCGTTCTCGGTGCTCAGCGAAGAATTCGGCTGGATCGGCGTGGCCACCGTGCTCACCCTGTATCTCATCGTCATCGGCCGCTGCCTGTGGATCGCCTCGCAGGCGCGCGACACCTATTCGCGCCTGGTCGCCGGCGCCACCGGCCTGGCGTTCTTCGTCTACGTGCTGGTCAACGGCGGCATGATTTCCGGCCTGTTGCCGGTGGTGGGCGTGCCGATGCCGCTGATGAGTTACGGCGGCACCTCGGCGGTGTCGCTGCTGGCCGGCCTTGGGCTGGTGATGGCGGTCAAGACGCACCGGCCGGTGCACGGGTATTGATGCGGGAGTGTCGCCGCGTTGCGCCAATGCCGTGCGCGTGTCCTCGCGTACTCGGCACGCATGCAATGTCGCAGCATCGATCGATGCGACAGGCGTATGTCAAACACTGACACGTTTTCGGGCGCATCGCGTTTTTGCGCAGTGCATTGCAACGACGCGACACCGGGGTAAGCCTGCTTCGTTCGTGCGGTGCCGGGTTCGCGCACCTGCTGCATGCGGGCACAGCGCTTCGTAGAGTCCGCCTGGCCGCCGCAGCGTTGGCGGCCGCGTCGCCTCGCCTGCACAGGCGCGCGCCATTCCTCATTCGGGTGACCTCTTCCATGAAACTGCTAACCGCCACCATCGGCGGTGTCTGTCTGTCGCTTTGCGCGCAGGCGGGCGCCGTCACCTTTGCCACCGGCGATACCCGCGCGGTCGCGCAACCGACGATTCCAACCATGTGTTCGTCGCTGCCCGCCCACCTGACACCGACCGGGCACCTGTTCGATGCGGCGCTGGAAAGTGCGCCGCCCGATACCAAGACCATCCAGGCGGCACTCAGCGCGTGCAAGAACGGCGCGGTGCTGCTCACCGGCGGCAGTGGCAACGCCTTTCTGACCGGTCCGCTGACGGTTCCCACTGGCGTCACCCTGGTCATCGATCAGGGCGTGACCCTGTACGGCTCGCGCAACCCGGCCGATTACGGCAGCGGCTGCGGCAGCGCCGGCTCCAAGAGCGGCGGGTGCGTGCCCTTGATCAGCGTTAAAGGTGCGAACTCAGGCGTGATGGGCATCCGCACCGACGGGCGACAAGGCACCATCGACGGCCGTGGCGATCAGGTCATGCTCGGCAAGAGCACCACCTGGTGGGAGTTCGGCGAGAACGCCAAGGCGGCCGGTCAGGTGCAGAACAGCCCGGACCTGATCAAGGTGCAAAATTCCAGCCAGTTCACGCTCTACAACATCAATCTGGTCAATGCCGCGTATTTCCATTTCTTCTCGCACATCGTCAATGGCCTGACCATCTGGGGCGTGCGGGTGAAGTCGCCGGCCACCAGTCCCAACACCGACGGCCTGGATCTGGACAGCGTGGTCAACGCCACCATCCACGACAGCGATGTGATGGGCGGCGACGATTGCGTGGCGATCAAGACCATCGCGTCCAAGTCGGCCAACATCACCGTGCGCAACAGCCGCTGCTACGGCACGCATGGCATTTCCATCGGCAGCGAAGTGATGTCCGGCGTCAGCAATGTGCTAGTCGACAACAACGCACTCGTCTCCACCGACGATGCGGGCAATCGCAGCACCGACAACAGCGGTCTGCGCATCAAGACCAGCATCGTCAAGGGCGGGCCGGTCAGCCAGGTGACCTACCGCACTACCTGTCTGTACGGCGTCACCAGCCCGCTGGTGATCAACCCGTTCTATGCCGGCGGCAGCAGCGGCACCAAACCGACCTTCAGCGACATCGTGGTCGATGGCCTGCGCAGTGCCAACGACGCCGGCGGCAAGGGTTGGATCCTGCGCGGCTACGATGCACAGACCCCGCTGGATCTGGTGTTGGCCAATGTGGCCACGGCAAGCGCCTCGGTCACGGTCACCGCCAGCAATGCCCGGATCGGGCTGAGCAACAGCACGCTGACGCCCACCGGCACCGGTGTCACCACCGCCCCGGTGCAAGTGGGCGGTGCGGTGCCCACCTGCTCGGGCGCACCGCGCTTCCCCGCGCTGTGAGCTGAGAGTCAGGCGCGGCCGCCGGGCCGGTCGCGCCTGACCCATTACCTGGATCGAATCATCGAGGCCGCCATCGACCCATGCCGCCAGCGGTTCGGTATCGGCCGGCTGCCGGCAAGCACCGCGGCCAGGCAACCATCCCGATCGCTGCGCGCTGAAGCAGCGACCCGGTACAGGCATCGCCTCCTGTTCCCCCAGACCCAGCACGCGGCGCGCGCTGCGTCCCAGAACCGGACGCAACACCGCCCCGCACGTCGCCCACCCTCTGATCCGTCTCCCGTCTCCCGATTCCCCATTCCCGAATCCCGAATCCCGAATCCCGAACCAACAAAACCACCCCCACTGCTGCGGCCGCCCTTGACTTTGGCTAAAGTCTTTTCGTTTCATGGTCTTATTGCCAGAAGTTCATCCGATGTCTGTTACCCTCGGCCGATGATTCGACGCACTCTGACCTGCCTGCTCACCCTCGGCCTTGTCGCCTGTGCGACCCAGCCCAGTCCTCCGTCCCCGCCGCCGGCCGCCAGTGCGCCCCCGGCCAGGCCGCCTGCTGCCCCGGTTGCAGCTGCCGTGCCTGCCAGCGCTGCCGCCGAAGCACCTGCCTTGCCGCCGGTGGATCTGACCCCGGTGCCGTTCGAGATCGCGCGTGCCAATTTCGTGCGCGACACCGCCGCCAGGTACGGCCTCGATGCCACGCAGATCGAAGCGACCCTGGCCCAGGCCCAGTTCAAGGACGCCATCGTCACCGCCATGTCGCGCCCGGCCGAGCGGGTCAAGCCGTGGAACGAATACCGTCCGATGTTCATCACCCAAGCGCGCATCGACGGGGGGCGCAAGTTCCTCGCCGAGCATCGCGCCGAGCTGAGCAAGGTCGAAGCCGCCACCGGCGTGCCGGCGCAGGTCATCGTGTCCATCATCGGCGTGGAAACCAGCTATGGCAGCAATGCCGGCAAATACCGCGTGCTGGATGCGCTGTACACGCTGGCGTTCCGCTACCCGCGCAGTGGCGACCCGGCCAAGCTCGAGCGCGAAGTGCGCCGCGAGCTGTTCTTCCGCGATGAGCTCGGCCAGCTGTTCGCGCTCGGCAAAGAAGAGCAACTCGATGTCACCACCCTCATCGGCAGCTACGCCGGTGCGATGGGCATGGGCCAGTTCATGCCGTCCAGCTACCGCCAGTTCGGCGTCGATGGCGATGCCGACGGCAAGCGCAACCTGTTCACCGACTACAACGACGTGTTCGCTTCCATCGCCAACTACTTCGTCAAGAAGGGCGGCTGGGTACGCGGTGGGCAGGTCGCCGTGCCGGCCACGCTGGCCGCCGGCCGCGAAGAATTCAATCCCACCGACTGGTCGCCGGTGTACACGCTGGCCGACCTGTCCTCGCGTGGGTATCACCCCAGCGCGCCGGTGGTGGCCGGCAGCACCGCCACCCCGATCAGCCTGGACGATGCCAACGGCAAGCAGTACTGGCTGGGCTTCCAGAACTTCTACGCAATCACCCGTTACAACATTTCCAAGATGTACGCGATGGCCGTGTTCCAGCTGTCCGAGGCCATCGCCGGCAAGGAGTTACCCCCGGCATGAACAGCACGACAGGCCCCAAGTGGCTGATCCCGATGGCGCTGATGCTCGGCCTGGCGGCCTGTAGCAGCGCACCGAAGAAAAGCGCGGGCAATGCCGGCGGCGGCGCGGTCAAGGGCGTCAAGGTCGAAGGCAAGGGGCCGGCGTATGTGGCCACCGGCTGCCCATCCACCTCGCCATACGCTGCCGCCAAGGAAGACCCATCCACGCGTGGCGACTACACCGCCGGCGGCCTGTACAAGCCCGGGGTCAAGGACAGTACGCCCGACCATGTGCCCAACGTGGCCTGCATCCCCGAGCCGCTGGTCACCAACGAGCCGCGCTCGGCGGTCGGCAACCGCTCGCCGTATGAAGTGCTGGGCAAGCGCTACGTGGTGATGGACAACCCTGGCGATTATGTCGAGCGCGGCACCGCCTCGTATTACGGCAACAAATTCCACGGCCGGCTGACCTCCAACAAGGAGGTCTACGACATGTACGCCTTCACCGCCGCGCACAAGACACTGCCGCTCCCAAGCTTTGCGCTGGTGACCAACACCGACACCGGCGAGTCGGTGGTGGTGCGCGTCAATGACCGCGGCCCGTTCCACGACGGCCGTGTGATCGATCTGAGCTACGCCGCCGCGGTCAAGCTGGGCATCACCGGCAAGGGCACCGGCAACGTCGAAGTGCGTGGCCTGACCGAGGCCGACAACGGCAATCTGCTCGCCAAGCGCCGCAGTGGCCAGGCACCGGGGAACGCCGCGATTGCCAGCGCGCGGCCGGCTGCCAGCGCCAGCCAGATCGATGGCCTGGTGCAGCGGCTGCCCACCCGCACCGTGCCGCCGCGCGCAGCTGCGGCAGGCACTGCAACAGCGGCTGCCGCGCCGGTCGCCGCATCGGCGGCGGCGCCGGTTACGGCCGCCGGCGAGCGTTGGCGCTATCGCGTGGCCGACTCGCGTCAGCCCGGCAATGCCGACAACTTCGATGCGTGGATGAAATCGCAGGGCGTGCGCGTGGCCACCGGCAAGCCCGCCGCGGCGACCCCGCGCCCGGCTGGCGCAACCACCGCTCCCGCGCCGGCAGCAGCACCGGTCGCCGTTGCGGCAGTCAAGGCGCCGGACAGCGCGCCCGCACGTCCGCTCAAGACCGCGCAGGCCCCGGCCCAGGTCCCGGCCAAGGCGCCAAGCGTGGCCGAAGCGGCGCTGGGCGACATCCTGTTGCAGGTGGCCAGCTTCGCCAGTCGTGAAAACGCCAACCGCGCACTGTCGCAGCTGGCCTCGGCCGGCATCGCCGGTGCCAGCGTCAGCGACATCGTCAGCGGTGGCCGTACCCTGTGGCGCCTGCGCGTCAATGCCCGCGATCATGCCAATGCGTCGGAAATCTCCCAGCGGATTGCAGGGCTGGGCTTCGGGCGGCCGCAGATCGTCGCCAACTGAGCGCCGCTGCGCGGGTGTGCCATCGCCTGGCACGCCCGTTGAATACACTCGTCCCACGTGCGATGCGGTGGTTTCCAGCTTCGCCCACTCATCGTCTGCGGCGTGCCACCCGCCGCATGGGGCGCGCGGACACTGAACTGTGCAAGCGCGCTCGCACCTTCGCGCGTCGCCCCGATCGCCGTGGCGCCTTACAATTTCGCATTACCCAGCCTTCGGGCCCGTCAGGAGTCGTTCTTCAATGAAATTCCGCTTCGCCGCCGCTGCCGTGGCCACGTTCGCCTTCGGCCTGGTCTGCGCCCAGACGCCTGCGCCGCAGCCGACGCCCGCTGCGGCTACCGCGCCGGCCTCACAGGCTGCATTGCCGGTCCCACCCGCGCCGGCGCCGGCCGTGTCCAAGTCCTGGATCCTCATGGACTACGCCACCGGGCAGGTGCTCGCCGGCGAAAACATCCACCAGCAGCTGGCACCGGCCAGCATCACCAAGGTGATGACCTCCTACGTGGTGGCCGCTGAAATCAAGAACGGCAAGGTCACCCGCGACGACCAGGTCATGATGAGCGAGCGCGCCTGGCGCGAGGGCGGCGCCGGCACCGACGGCAGCTACAGCGGCTTCCCGGTCAACCAGACCGCGCGTCTGGAAGACATGGAAAAGGGCATGGCGATCCAGTCCGGCAACGATGCCGCCATCGCCCTGGCCGAGCACGTGGCCGGCAGCGAGGAAGCCTTCGCCTCGCTGATGAACAGCTATGCCGCCAAGATCGGCATGAAGAATTCGTACTTCGTCAACGCGCACGGGCTCAGTGCCGAAGGGCACCATTCGACCGCCTACGATCTGGCCATGCTGGGCCGCGCGATGGTGCGCGATTACCCGGAGACCTACGCCTACAACAAGATCAAGGAATTCCAGGTCGGCACCATCAAGCAGAGCAACCGCAACCGGCTGCTGTGGCGCGACCCGGCGGTGGACGGCATCAAGACCGGCCACACCTCCGAGGCCGGCTACTGCCTGCTGAGCTCGGCCAAGCGCGGCGACCAGCGCTTGATCGCCGTGGTCATGGGCGACAGCTCCGAAGAGCAGCGCGCCACCGACAGCCTGGCCCTACTCAACTGGGGCTTCCGCTTCTTCGAAACCCACAGCCTGTACGCGCCCGGCAAGGTCGTGACCCAGCAGAAGGTGTGGAAGGGACAGCAGGACGAAGTGCAGCTGGGCGTGGCACAGCCGCTGCTGGTCAGCCTGCAGCGCGGCCGCTACAACGACCTCAAGCCCAGCATGGAAGTGCCGAAGAATCTGCAGGCGCCCATCAAGAAGGGCCAGCAGGTGGGCACGGTGAAGGTCAGCCTGGACGGCAAGATCATCGCCCAGGCCCCGCTGGTCGCCATCAATGCGGTCGAAGAGGGCGGATTCTTCAAGCGCCTCTGGGACGCGTTCTGGATGTGGTGGGAATCAGAATAAAAAATGCCGGCGAAAGCCGGCATTTTTTTGCAATCGAGAATGGGGAATCGGTAAAGGCAGGAGCACAGCGTTTGCTTTTGCGATTCCCGATTCCCGATTCCCCACTCCCGATTCCCAGCCCTCAAAGCATCCGGCTGATCGTGAAACTGCCATACACCGGCGTCTCGCGCTGGGTCTCGAATTCGCGGGTACGGTGGTAGCGGGCGAGGGCGAATTTCCAGCGGCCGTACATCACCGCCAGGCCATAGCCGACGTCGCCCACGAACGGGCGCTTGTCCACGCTGTGGCTGTTGCGGAAGGTGTTGCCGTCCAGGGTGATGTCGCGGATCACCCAGCGCGCATCGGTGGTCAGGAACACATGCCCCGACCAGCCGCTGGCGCGTCCCAAGCGGCTTGGCGCAGTGTTCTCGCCGGCCGGCCGGGTGGGCGTGCTGCCGAAGTCGTCCGGCAGCTTCCAGCCAAAGCGCGCTTCGCCGCCTGCGTTCACATGCGTGGCCATGTTGCCGAGCGAACCACCCCAGTGCGAGATGAAGTCCCAGCCGAAGCCGCCGGCATTACCGCTGGCGTCCGCCGGCCAGCGACGCATGCGTTCGTGCACCAGGTTGATCAGCGGCTCGTTATGCAACTGGTTGTCCCAACCCTGGAATTTCTCGTCGCCCAGCGCGTCGTGGATCGCATCCTGCGCCTCCTGCGCAAAGGCCCACGGGCCGACCACGCCAATCTGCAGCTGGGTGGTCCGCAGGTGGGCATCGTTGCGGGCGTTGTAGCCGAAGCTTGCCAGCAGGATGCCCGCATACGGGCGGTCGTCCGGGATCACGTCGCGGCGGGTGTAGTCGGTCGGGGTAAAGATGGCCTGGCCGATCGAGAACACCATGTTCTGCTGGTCGAACTCGCCCGGATGCAGGCGTTCCAGATAGCTGTTGACCCAGCGCGCGGTGCGCGGCAGGCAGGGGTCGTCGGTGTAATCGACCAGGTTGGGCGAGACCAGGGTCAGCACGGCACCGTTGGAATAGCCCTGGTCCTGGTCCTCGCCGCCAAACAGGTCGTTGTCGACCCGGAAATTCACCGCCGGCGGCGTACGCCCCAGCCGGCTCGAATCGCATTGATCCGCCGCCAGGGCCGGCAGCGACAGCCCGGTAAGAGAGAGCAACAAGGCAACAGACAACGCGCGCGGTCGGAGCATGGAGGACCTGGGGAGTAAGGAGTGACCTGGTTCGGCAAAGGTGCCTGGGCGCACGGCTGTGCCGCGTGAAGTGCGCTCTGGCGTGACCTATCTTCTGCCCCGGCCGCTCGCTGCGGAATCGCCACCGGTGCGTAGGTGTGTTTGGTCCCAAGCCACAATCGCCCGGGAGGGCGACCGGCGTGTTACAGCGAGCGCTGGGCAAAGCAATCGTTGCCCGGCCCAAGGCTTGGGTTTACCCACTGCCGGCCCGATAATGGGGCGATGGATATCAGCACCGACAACCCTGATCACGGCTTTCAATTCCCCGGCACCTTCGAACTGAGCGCGATGGGCGCGGCCGAACGCGGTCTGGAAACCGAGCTGCCGCGCCTGCTTGCTGCGACCGGCGTGGAACTGCTGGAGGAAAGCGTCAGCTGGAAGCATTCGTCCAGCGGCAAGTACGTCTCGGTCAAGATCGGCTTCCGTGCCGAGAGCCGGGAGCAGTTCGACGCGGCGCATCAGGCGCTGCGTGATCACCCGGAAGTGAAGTGGACGCTGTAGCGACCCAAGCGGCATCGGCCGTTGTGTCGGTGCCGCCCGCATCGTTGCGCGACCTTGGCCGGCAGGACTATGCGCCGGTGTGGCGTGCCATGCAGCGCTTCACCGATGCGCGCGATGAATCCACCGCCGATGAAGTGTGGATGGTCGAGCATGCGCCAGTGTTCACGCTGGGCCAGGCCGGCAAGCCGGAGCACGTGCTGGCGCCAGGCGAAATCCCGGTGCTGCAGGTTGACCGCGGCGGGCAGGTGACCTATCACGGTCCGGGCCAGCTGGTGGTCTATCCGCTGCTGGACCTGCGCCGGCTCAAGATCGGTGTGCGCGACTACGTGTGCAAGATCGAGCAGGCGCTGATCGACACCCTGGACGAGTGGAATATCGTGGCCGAGCGCCGTGACGGCGCGCCCGGCGTCTATGTGGGCGATGCCAAGATCGCCGCGCTGGGCATCCGGGTGCGGCGCGGCTGCACCTTCCACGGGTTGTCGTTCAACGTGGCGATGGACCTGGAGCCGTTCCACCGCATCAATCCGTGTGGCTACCAGGGCCTGCGGGTGACCTCGGTGCTAGACTTGGGCGGCCCCTCCGGGATGGCCGCCGTCAAGGCGGTGCTGCTCGATCAGCTGGCGCGCCAGTTCGGTCTCGTGTTGCAGCCTGTCTCCGCATTGCCCGACCTTTCGCTTCCGGCCTGAGCGCCCGTACCGTCATGACCCAGCCTATCGCCCGTTCCATTCCCTTGCAGGTCGTCTCCGGCGACACCGCCGTGCCTGCGCCGCTGCAGACCGGCGTCAAGCAGATCGGTGGCGACAAGATCAATCGCTCGCCGGTGCAGTTCGTCGATGCGCCGGTGCTGCGCAAGCCGTCGTGGATCCGGGTGCGGATTCCCTCCGGCAATGCGGTGCAGAACCTCAAGGCCAAGCTGCGCGAAAACCGCCTGGTCACGGTGTGCGAAGAAGCCAGCTGCCCGAACATCCACGAGTGCTTCAGCCACGGCACCGCGACCTTCATGATCCTGGGCGAGGTGTGCACGCGGCGCTGCTCGTTCTGTGACGTGGCGCATGGCCGGCCCAAGCCGCCGGACGCCGGCGAGCCGGCCAGCCTGGCCGCCACCGTGGCCGACATGGGCCTGAAGTACGTGGTGGTGACCAGCGTGGACCGCGACGATCTGCGCGACGGCGGCGCCCAGCATTTCGTCGACTGCATTTCGGCCATCCGGGTCAGTTCGCCCAAGACCCGCATCGAGATCCTGACCCCGGATTTCCGCGGCAAGGGCCGCATGGACCGCGCGCTGGAGATCCTGGCCCTGAGTCCGCCGGATGTGTTCAACCACAACATCGAAACCGTGCCGGACCTGTACCCGAACGTGCGCCCCGGTGCCGATTACCAGTGGTCGCTGACCCTGCTGCAGCGTTTCAAGGCGCAGCACCCGTCCATCGCCACCAAGTCCGGCATCATGCTGGGACTGGGCGAGACGATGGAGCAGGTGCAGGCCACCTTGCGCGACCTGCGCGCGCACGATGTGGACATGATCACGATAGGCCAGTATCTGCAGCCGACCCCGCACCATCACCCGGTGATGCGCTACTGGACGCCGGAGGAATACAAGGCGCTGGAGGAGTACGGCAACGCGCTCGGCTTCAGCCACGTCGCCTCCGGGCCGATGGTGCGTTCGTCGTATCACGCCGATCGCCAGGCGGCCGGCGCAGGCGTCGCTGCCTGAGCCAAGCAGCGTGTACGCCCGGGCAGCGTCGGGGCCTTGGCGCCGATCATCCAGCCCACCTGGGTGGGGGCGATGCCCATCGCCGCTGGTGACCTGCTGGCTGACCAGCCAATAGACCGTTTGCGCTTCCATACGGCCTCGTGCATCGCACGGGGCCGTGTCGTTTTTGGCGCGGGAGCGCGCGGTTGCAAGGTACGGTCGCGTTCACAATCTGCTACGTGCCCGGCGCTAGGCTGATTCAGCCAGCGGATGACAACGCCAGCAACTTTGGGCACTGTCATGCTGTCTGATCCGTTCACCGCCTCTCTTTCGTCGGCCCCGTGCCGAGAGCCATTCGATGACCTACAACGTTTCTGCGTCTATGAAGGCCGGCCTGCTGGCGCTGGTGTTGACCACTCCGATGGCATTGCTGGCGCGCGCCGATACCGCGTTGCCGGCGGCCGCCACGCCCGAACAGGCAACGGCCACCAAACTCGTGTACGGCCTGCTGTCCGACAGCCGCTATGCGTATCGTCCGCGCACCCTGGACGAGGCGATGTCCAAGGACGTGTTCAAGCGCTACCTGGAAACGTTGGACGGCGGTAAACAGTTCTTCACCCAGACCGACATCGACGGCTTTGCGCCGTTGCAGGCCGGTGTGGGCGACGCACTGCGCGGCGGCAACCTGGAACCGGCGTTCCAGGTGTTTGCGGTTTACAAGAAGCGCGTGGACCAGCGCGTCAAGTACGCGCGCGACCTGCTCAAGCAGGACTTCGACTTCACCGGCAGCGACAAGTTCGAGTACGACCGCAAGGACGTGCCGTGGGCCAGCGACGACAAGCAGCTGGATGTGTTGTGGCGCCAGTCGGTCATGAACGACTGGCTGCGGCTGAAGCTGGCCGGCAAGAAACCCGATGACATCCGCAAGACGCTGGACAAGCGCTATGCCGCGCTCGCCGATTCGGTGAAGCAGCTCAAGGGCGAGGACGTGTTCCAGTTCTTCGTCAACGCCTACACCAACGCCGTCGACCCGCACACCGATTACTTCACCCCGCGCACTGCCGAGACGTTCAATCAGCAGATGTCACTGTCGCTGGAAGGCATCGGCGCACAGCTGCAGAAACAGGACGACATGGTGGTGATCCGCGAGGTGATCCCGGGTGGTCCGGCAGCGGTGGATGGCACGCTCAAGCCGGGCGACCGCATCGTCGGCGTGGGTCAGGCCAAGAATGGCGCGATCGAGGACGTGATCGGCTGGCGTATCGATGACGTGGTGGCCAAGATCCGCGGCAGCAAGGACACCCAGGTGCGCCTGGAGTACATCCCGGCCGAATCGGGCATCGACGGCAAGCACCGCACGGTGACGCTGACCCGGCAGAAGGTGCGTCTGGCCGAGCAGGCCGCCAAGGGCGAAACCATCACCCTGCCGGCCAAGGGCAGCGAACCGGAACGTCGCATCGGCATCATCAAGTTGCCGGGCTTCTATCAGGACTTCGAAGGTCGTCGTCGCAACGCGACCGACTATGCCTCGGCGACCCGCGACGTGGCCAAGCTGCTGGCCGGTTTCAAGACCGACAAGGTCGACGGCGTGGTGCTGGATCTGCGCAACAACGGTGGTGGTTCGCTGGACGAGGCGATCGAGCTGACCGGGCTGTTTATCGAACAGGGCCCGGTGGTGCAGGTGCGCGAATCCGGTGGTCGGGTCACCGTCAATGGCGACAGCAATCCCAAGGTGGCCTGGGACGGCCCGCTGGGCGTGCTGATCAACCGCGGTTCGGCCTCTGCCTCGGAGATTTTTGCCGGTGCCATCCAGGACTACGGTCGCGGCCTGGTGATCGGCGAAACCAGCTTCGGCAAGGGCACGGTGCAGAACATCGTCGACCTGGACCGTTGGCCGGCTGCAGAAGGCCAGCGCTATGGCCAGGTCAAGCTGACGATCGCGCAGTTCTTCCGCGTGAGCGGCTCCAGCACACAGCACAAGGGCGTGGTGCCGGATATCGCCTTTCCGGCCAGTGTGGATGCCACCGAATTCGGCGAAAGCACCTACGACAACGCGCTGCCGTGGACGCGCATTGCCGCTGCGCCGCACACCCAGTACGGCAACTTCGCGCCGCTGCTACCCAAGTTGCAGTCCCTGCACACCGCGCGCATCGCTGCCGACAAGGAATTCCAGTGGTGGGAGGAAGACGTCAAGCAGTTCCGCGATGAGAAGGCCAAGAAGTACATCTCCTTGAACGAGGCCGAACGTGTCGCCGAACGGCAGAAGCAGGACCAGCAGCGCAAGGATCGTCAGCAGGTCCGCAAGCAGCTGGGTTTGCCGCTGGATCCGCTGGCCGATGACAGCGACGACGGGCTGACCGGCAACGAACGCGACATCGTCAAGGACACTGCACGCGAAAAGGCCGCAGAAAAGCGCCCGGATCCGTTGCTGCATGAGTCGGCGGCCATCCTGGCCGACGCGCTGGGCCTGCTTGCGCAGGATCGGCCGCTGTCGGCGCAGGTACTGCCGCAGTCCACAGCGCCGGGGCGCTGGGCGGACTGACAGCCCGCACTACCGAGGACTGACCAACGCCACCGCCTGTCGGTGGCGTTTGTTTTGGGCTAATGCACCGCGCCGGCCGCACAGTGGCAACGGCCTGCCGCGACTCAGCTCAGCGCCTGCCAGCAGGCCTGCAGGCCCAGAAGCAGCAGGGTGCAGAAGAACACGCGCCGGAACGTCTCGGCGGAAATGCGCCGCCGGACCCGGGTGCCGGCCCAGACCCCCAGCGCCGTCGGCAGCAAGGCCAGCAGCGACGGCACCCCTGCCGACAACGGCACGCCACCGTGCCAGACCAACGCGATGGCCAGCGCGAGCGTTGCGGTGCCGAAGCAGGTTGCCAATGCGCGGATCAGCATCTCGCGAGGCAGCCCCAGCGCGGCCAGATACGGCGCCACCGGCAGCACCACGACACCGGTGGCGCCGTTGAGCAGGCCGCTGGCCAGGCCGGTCAACGGGCTGGCCCAGCGTTCATGGCGGGGTGGCAGCGTCCACTGCCAGCGCGCCAGCCCGAGCAACGCGTAGGCCACCAGCAGGGCGCCGAGCCCGGCGCGCAGGTTGCGTGGGTCGCCGCCGATCATGACGCCCACGCTCAGCCAGGTGCCCACGCTCATCAGCGTCAGCAAGGGCCAGATGCGCCGCAACAGCGCCCCCGGTGCCGGTCCCCAGGCCTGCTGCAGATTCGTCACCAACGAAGGCAGCACCAACAGCGCAGCTGCCTGGCTCGGCGGTAGCCACAACCCCAGCAGGCCCATCGCCACGGTGGGAAGCCCCATCCCGGCGACACCCTTCACCCCGCCAGCCAGCAGGAACACGCCCGCAATCAGGACCCAGTGCAATCGATCATCAGTCATGCCGGGCAGGATCCGGCGGCGGTGGCAACACGGCAAGCTGTCTTTGTTTGAGGCAGACTTCGTCCACGCCGAAGGCTGTGGGTGCGCAATGCAAGTGGAGTTCGTCGATTTGCGGATCTTCGTGGCGGTGGCCGAGACCGGCAGCATCACCGCCGGTGCCGACCGCGTGGCGCTGTCGCTGGCCGCCGCCAGCGCCCGTATCCGCGCACTGGAGCTGCAGGTCGGCGCGGCGCTGTTCGAGCGTGGCCGGCGTGGCGTCACCCTTACCGCTGCCGGCCAGGTCTTGCTGCGCCACGCGCGCACGCTGGCCCGGCAAGCGCAGGCGATGCGTACCGAACTGGGCGATTACGGCGCGGGCGGGCAGGTCAGCCTGCGGCTGGCCGCCAATACGGCCGCGCTGTCGGAATGGCTGCCCGAATGCGTGGCCGACTTCCTGCTGGCGCATCCACGGGTGGACCTGACCCTGGCCGAATGGGGCAGCGAGGAGGCCGCCGATGCGGTGCGCGAGGAGCGCGCGGATCTGGCAGTCGTCGCCGGGCATGCGGATTTCACTGGCCTGCAGCGGCGACCATTGCGCCATGATCGCCTGATCGTGGCGGTTGCGGCCGGCCATCCGCTTGCCGGCGCGACCGCGCTGCGGCTGGCCGATCTCACCGACATGCAGTTGCTGGCGTTATCGGTGGACAATGCCCTGCAGCGTCATTTGCGCACCCATCTGGCACGGGCGGGCGTGCACCTTCGTATCCGCGCGCGTGTTCCGGGGATCGAAACGCTGTGCCGCATGTTGGCGCGCGGCATCGGCGTGGCCATCGTGCCGCGCGCCGCGCTGGCGTGCTCCAGCGTCAGCCAGCAGCTGGTGGCCGTGCCGCTGGACGAACCCTGGGCGCGGCGTGAGCTGTCCATCGTGTGGCGCGACACGCCCTCGGTGATCCTGCAGGCCTTGCTGGAATGGTTGCAGGCAAGCGCGGCGGAGGCAGGGATTCAGCCGCCGTAAGCGAGCGTGCTGGCCAACCATCCAACCAACCAACCAACCAACCAATCGACCAATCGACCAATCGACCAATCGACCAATCGACCAATCGACCGACCAATCGACCGACCAATCGACCGACCAATCGACCGACCAATCGACCGACCAATCGACCGACCAATCGACCGACCAATCCCGCGTGCGTGCGCTCAGCGCGGCCAGGCGAACTCGGCGAGCACCGGATAGTGGTCTGACGGCAACACGCCGCCGGGGCGGTCATCCAGCGTGACGAATTGCGTTGGCGTCAGCCCGCGGAACAGGATCCAGTCGATACGCCGGGTCGGGTGAGTGGTGAAATCCTGGAAGGTCTTTTCCGGTCCGCTGCGTTTTGACGCCTTTGCGCGTGCATCGCCCAGCACGGCAGTCAGCGTGGGGTAGGTGATCTTCTCGGGGTCGCTGTTGAAGTCGCCGGTCAGCACCACCGGGATCTCGCTCGGAAGCTGCGCGATGCGCGACAGGATCAGCTGCGCGCTGCGTTCGCGCGCGGGTTCGTCTTCGTCTCGATAGGGGAAGTGCGTGTTGAACAGGTAGAAGCGACGCTTGTCGCTGCGTCGTTCGAACAATGCCCAGGTCACCATGCGCGGCAGCACGTTGCCCCAGGTGATGCTGGCGGGGACCTCTGGCGTGTCGGAGAGCCAGAAATTGCCGGATTCCACGACATCGAGCTTGCGCGTGTCGTAGAACACGCCCATGTGTTCGTCACTGTCATCGCCGCGTCGCCCCTGGCCGAACCAGCGATAGTTGGGCAGCTGGGCAGCCAGGTAGCTGGCCTGCTCGCTCACCAGCTCCTGTGTCCCGAACACATCCGGATGCGTCTGCCTGATCAAGGCGACCATTGCGCTGCGACGCACCTGCCAGCGCTTGTCGCCCTCGGTGTCGGCAGGAACCCGCACGTTGAACGACATCACGCGCAACGGTGCGATGGCCGGTGCGGCCAGTGCCGGCAAGGCAATGCACAACAGGGCGATGGCGAGGAGGCAGCGCGTCAGTGCGCGTGTGATCGGACGTGGCATGCAGGCAGATTCCCGATGAACAAGACGCCAAGTCTAGCCAGCAACGATGACGGCCGTGACAGCGCAGCGGCGGGGTTCGTCGCTGCAGCTGCACGCTTGACGTCCCTGCGCAACGGCGTAGCATTTGTCGCAGGCCCGCGGATAGACCGCTGGCCTCACCACTCAACCGTGAGGGATTCTCATGGCAGCACCGTACGACTATCTCGTGTTTATCGGGCGTTTCGAGCCCTTTCATAACGGCCATGCCGCCGTCGCCCGCCACGCGCTGGGCAAGGCGCGCAAGCTCATCGTGTTGATCGGCTCGGCCGACACCCCTCGCACCATCCGCAATCCATGGACCGTCGCCGAACGTGCGGTGATGATCGAGTCTGCGTTGCCGGGTGAGAGCGAACGGTTGATCCTGCGTCCGCTGCGCGACCATCTGTACAACGAAAGCCTGTGGATTGCCGAGGTACAGCGTCAGGTTGCCGAGGCCGTGCAAGCCGATGGCGGCACGCCGGATGCGCGTATCGGGTTGATCGGCATGGACAAGGATGCCAGCAGCTATTACCTGCGTGAGTTTCCGCAGTGGCCGCTGGAAGATGTGCAGCACACCGCCACCCTCTCGGCCACCGAATTACGCCGTTATCTGTTCGAGGCCGGCGACCTCGGATTTCATGGCGGGCTGTTGATGCTGCGTGGCAACGTGCCCGCGCCGGTGTACGACATGCTGGAAGCGTTCCGACGCAACTCGCCCAGTTATGCGCAGCTGGTGGCCGAATACCGCTTCATCGAGCAGTACCGTGCTGCGTGGAAGGACGCGCCGTATGCGCCGACCTTCGTGACCACCGATGCGGTGGTCGTGCATTCGGGGCACGTGCTGCTGGTGCGGCGTCGTGCCGAACCGGGCAAGGGCCTGTGGGCACTGCCGGGCGGTTTCATCGCTCAGGACGAAGGCCTGCTGGAAAGCTGCCTGCGCGAGCTGCGCGAAGAGACCCGGCTCAAGGTGCCGGTGCCGGTGCTGAAGGGCTCCCTGCGCGGCCGCCAGGTATTCGACCATCCCGAGCGCAGTCTGCGCGGGCGCACCATCACCCACGCGTTCCACTTCGAATTTCCCGCAGGGGAGTTGCCTGCGGTGCGTGGCGGAGACGATGCCGACAAGGCGCGCTGGATTCCGATCGCCGAAGTGATGGCGATGGGGCCGCGGCTGTACGAAGACCACCTGCATATTCTTGAATTTTTCCTGGGCCGTGGCTGAGGGCACTGCCATCGCCTGCGTGCTGCCGCCGACCGACGTCGGCACGGTGCGCTGGGCTTGCCTGATCCACGACCTCCCACCGGCGGACAGACCGCTGGTTTACCCGACGCGAAGGAGCTTCCGTCATGCATTACCTCGATAATCTGCTGCTCAACACCGACAGCTACAAAGCCAGCCACTGGCTGCAATATCCGCCCGGCACCGATGCCTCGTTTTTCTATGTCGAATCGCGCGGTGGCGTGTACGACCAGACGGTATTCTTCGGGTTGCAGTCGATCCTGAAGGAAGCGATCAACCGGCCGGTGACGCATGCCGATATCGACGATGCGAAAGCATTGCTGGCCGCGCATGGCGAACCGTTCAACGAAACCGGCTGGCGCGACATCGTCGATCGGCTGGGCGGACAACTGCCGATCCGCATCCGCGCGGTGCCCGAGGGCGCGGTGGTGCCCACCCACAACGTGTTGATGACCATCGAGTCCACCGACGCCAAGGCGTTCTGGGTGCCCTCGTATCTGGAAACCCTGTTGTTGCGCGTGTGGTACCCGGCGACGGTGGCCACGGTGAGCTGGCAGGTCAAGCAGACCGTGCGCGATTACCTGGAGCGTACCAGCGACGATCCGGAAGGGCAGCTGCCATTCAAGCTGCATGATTTCGGTGCGCGTGGCGTGTCCAGCCTGGGCTCTGCTGCATTGGGCGGTGCCGCACACCTGGTGAATTTTCTCGGCACCGACACCTTGTCGGCGTTGCTGCTGGCACGTGCGCATTACCACACGCCGGTGGCCGGCTATTCGATCCCGGCAGCCGAGCACAGCACCATCACCAGCTGGGGCCGCGAGCGCGAGGTGGACGCGTATCGCAACATGCTGACGCAGTTCGCACGCCCGGGATCGATCGTGGCGGTGGTGTCGGACAGCTACGACATCTACCGCGCCATTCGCGAACATTGGGGCACGACCCTGCGCGAGGAGATCATTGCATCGGGCGCAACGGTGGTGATCCGTCCGGACTCCGGCGACCCGGTGGACGTGGTCGAGCAGTGCCTGGTGCTGCTGGACGAGGCGTTCGGGCATCAGGTCAATGGCAAGGGCTACAAGGTGCTCAACCATGTGCGGGTGATCCAGGGCGATGGCATCAACCCGAGCTCGCTGCGCGCGATTCTGGAGCGCATCACTGCCGCCGGCTATGCCGCCGACAATGTTGCCTTCGGCATGGGCGGGGCGCTGCTGCAGAAGGTGGACCGCGACACGCAGAAGTTCGCATTGAAGTGTTCGGCGGTGCGTGTGGACGGACAGTGGATCGATGTCTACAAGGACCCGATCACCGACCAGGGCAAACAGAGCAAGCGTGGCCGGCTGACCTTGCTGCGCGACCGTCGCGACGGCAGCTATCGCAGTGCGTTGCTCGATGAAGTGGCTGCCCATGCCGAGAGCGAGGACGCCTTGGTGACGGTGTGGGAAAACGGCGCAATGCAGCAGGAGTGGACGCTGGAGCAGGTGCGCGCGCGTGCCGACGCTGCACGCCGTTGATGGCCTGCAGGCGGGCATGAGCATGCCCGCCTGCAGCGATGCGGGTTCTGCATTGTCCGCCTCGGCACTGCTGGCGCAGCTGCGCGCCGCAGCACCGAGCCTGCAGCAGCGCGTGCCGCTGGAAGACGATGCCGGCCGCTGGCACCGGCTGCAGATCGGCGCACGGCGCTTGCGCGCGGCATTGCCGATCACGTTCACCCCGTATGCGTCGGTGCGGCCCTGTTCGGCACGCTGCGGGTTCTGTTCGGAAAACCTGCGCCAGCACGGCAGTGGTCCTGCGGCCTCGATGCTGCGCCCCGGGCCAGCCTATTTCAGGCAGCTGCGTGAGGTGTTGCAGCTGCTGCATGCAGTGCCGTTGTCCTATTCGTTGTCCGGTCTGGAAATGACCGACGAGCCGGACTGGCTGCAGACCCTGCTGCAGACCTTGTCGACCACCGCCGAGGGTCCGCAGGTCGAGCAGCGCGTGCTGTACAGCAACGGCGCCGGCCTGGCGCGCGCGCATGGCGGCCGCCTGCTCGAGGCACTGCTGCAGTTCGGCCTGTCGTGGATCGAGCTGTCGCGCCACCATCCGGTGCAGGCGCGCAACGACGCGATCATGCGTTTCCGCCCCGGCGAGCCGGTTGCCGATGCGGGCGTCTTCCTGCAGACCGCCCGCCGCTTGGCTGCGCGTCTGCCGGTACGCCTGGTCTGCATCGTGCAACGCGGCGGTGTGTGTAGTGCCGATGATGTTGCGCAGTACATCGACTGGGCACGCAGCTGTGGTGCGCAGCAGGTGATCTTCCGTGAGCTGTCGCGGCTGGACGATGCGTATCGCACCAATGGCACCTGGCGCTACATCGCACAGCATCGCGTCGGGGTGGAGCCATTGCTGGCCGAGTGCATGCAACAGCCGTGGTGGTCGCGCTGGCAGCTGGACAGCATGACCGAAGGGTATTACTTCTGGAATGTGCGCCTGCGCAGCGCGGACGGCATGCAGGTGGTATTCGAAAGCGCTGACTATGCCGCGATGCATGCACGGCACGCCACCGGGGATGTGTACAAGCTGGTGTTCTTTGCCAACGGGCGCCTGTGTGCAGGTTGGGACCCGGACGCAGATGTGTTGTGGGACGCCGCCGGGGCGGAAGCGCGCGATGGATGAGTTCGATCAGCGCAGCTGGTGGACGCCGGCGGCGGACGATGCGGCCTGGGCGTTGCCCGATGATCTACGGGCAGCCGATCCACTCAACGGGCGCGATTGCGGATGGGTCAACCAGATGCGGCCGTTCGTGCGCCATTTCAGCCAGCCGGGCGAGCAGGTGTTCGACCCGTTCTGCGGGTTTGGCAGCACCTTGCTGGCGGCGGCTTTCGAAGGTCGCGCTACGCACGGCATGGAGATCGATGCCGGGCGCGCCCAGCTGGCCCGCACGCGCCTGCAACGGCACGGGGTGACGGTGCCGATCGTGGTCGGCAGCCTGGTGCACACCGCGCCGGCGGCAGCGATCGATCTATGCCTGACCAACGTGCCGTACTTCGGCTGTCAGTGGCGCGGGCAGACAGTGCCGGGCCAGCTGTACGCCAGTGCCGACTACGCCAGCTATCTCGCGGGAATGCGCGCCGTATTCCACGCGCTACGGCAGCGAATGCGGCCAGGTGCATTCGGCGTGGCCATGGTCCAGAACGTGCGCATCGGCGGGCGCTTGCTGCCGCAGGCGTGGGACCTGGGGCGGCTGGTGGGCAGCCTGTTCACACTGCACGAGGAGCGCGTGCTGTGCTACCAGCGCCCGGCCGATGCGCTGCCCCACGCGCGCACCGGCAGCAACCGCAGCCACGAGTACGCGCTGATCTTCCAGCGCTGCCATACCCGGATGGACCTGCAGCAGGCGGCACAACTGCTACAGGCGGTGCAGGCGCTGGGCCTGCCGGTGGTGGTGCACGGCAGTTACGCGCGCTGGTTGCAGTCGCCGACGCTGGTGCCGGACGGGCCGGCGGACCTGGATCTGATGCTGGCTGCCGAGCAGCCGCTCTGGGACCGCCTGACCAGCTGGCTGCAGGCGCAGGGCTTCAGCCTGGGCCTGTGGGGCGAGCCGTGCCGCGCACCTGTGCCGTTGGCGGCGGTGCGCGCCCATCACTACCTGCGTGCCGAGCGGATCGGTGCCGACGGCAGCCGCCTGCAGGTGGACCTGCAACTGCCAGCGGATGAACCGCCGGTGCCCTGAGCCGGCAACGCGACGCCGCGCGCACATGGCTTGCGGCTATGCTCTGACCGGTTTTGGATGATGGAATCTCCCAATGTCTTGCACTTCCCTGATCGCGCGTGGCGCGCTGCTCGGCGCGCTGGCAACCCTGGCCGGCTGCGGTGGCAGCAAGGGCGACACGATGCTGATGCGCGAGTCGTTCAATTCCGATGACACCTATTCGCGCAGTGTGGCGGCCAGTTCGCCACAGGCCTGCGAAGCCGCACGCCGCGTGTTGCTGAGCCAGGGCTACGCGGTCACGCGCGCCGACGCCGCGGCAGTGGAGGGCAGCAAGAATTTCCAGCTGAAGGAAGCCGAGCAGAGCGAGCAGCTCAATCTGCGCATTTCCTGCGCAACCCAGGACGGCGGCAAGGCGCAGGTGTTCGTCAGTGCGTTGCAGGACCGCTACGCGCTGAAGAAGAGCTCCACGTCGGCCAGCGTGGGCGTCGGCGTGCTCGGCTCGTTGTCGTTGCCGGTGGGCAGTAGTGGCGACTCGCTGGTGCGCGTCTCCAGCACCACGGTGCAGGATGCGGCCTTCTACAAGCGGTTTTTCGAACGCCTGAACTCGTATCTGCCCAAGGTGACCGACGTGGCGCCCGCCGCAGCGAGCGCTGCGCCGGCACCGACACCTGTGGCCCCGCACCCGCCCGCGCCGGTGCCTGCAGCGGCATCCACCGCTGCGCCGGCGGTCGGCACGCCAGCTGCCGCAGCCACGCCGCCGGCCGCATCCGGCACCGTGGCGCAGCCACCGGTTGCACCGTTGCCGGTGGAAGCGCAGGACCCGCCGCCGGCGCCGGTCGATGTGCCACAGAGCGAGCCCGCCAGGCAGCCGTGATGGCGCGGTTCATGCACCGCTCCAAAGCCTGAATAGAGGCGCGTGCGCTTCACGTCGTGTTCTCGACGCAGCGAACAGAGTGCAGCCATGACTCCCCGATTGGGCGAGAACGATGGAGACCGACGATGAAGATGCGTAATTCCTTGCTGGGTATGTCCCTGATCGGCCTGATGGCGACGAGCACGTTTGCACAGGCGCAGAACTACTCGCATCAGCAGCGGTATTCCGAGGCAGACGAAGGCCGCAAATTCTCCGATGGCACGCGCGTGCGCTGCCGTAACGTGGAAGTGCAGAAGAATTCGACCGACCCCAATCGCATCGGCGGTACGGTTGCCGGCGCCGCGATCGGCGGCCTGCTCGGCAACCAGGTCGGCGGCGGCAACGGCAAGAAGCTGGCCACGGTGGCCGGTGCAGTGGCCGGTGGCGCGGCAGGCCGCACCATCCAGGGCAATCGCCAGCAGGCCAATGGCAACCGCCAGGTCGAGCGCGTCTGCGAACGTCGCTAAGCCGGATGCGGTGACTGTCACAAGCCCCGGCCCTGCCGGGGCTTTCTTTATTGCCAAGGCGGCCGCGTGCTGCCGAGTCGACCGCTGATCGATGTGCGCCTTCCGGATCTGCCCACCGCGACACCTGCCGATGCGACATGCAGCGCGACGTCGCGTTGCTGCGGTGGTGTGCGCCTTTGCCGTGTTGGTTGCGCAGACGCAGCAGGTCGCTGGTGCAGCGCCCAGTGCGGCCGCAACCGCGGCCAGTGCCGACTGCGTGGAAGGGCTGCTGCGCCGGCTGGGCTGGAGGATCGAGCGCGCCGCCGTATCTGCACCGGTCATCGAACGCGGTGCGCCGTGCACGCGCGGCTCGCTTGCGCAGGCGCATGCTGCCGGCGACCTGACGTTGACCGTGCCGGCCGCCTGGGATGCGCAACAGCGCAGCGCGTCGATGACGGCCTTGCTGGATGACAGCGCCACCCAGTGTGCGTATGCGTTCGAGGTCGGTGCGGCAACGCGTCGCGCCGTAAGCCAGTTGCAGGACAATCCGGGGTATCGGTTTTCTGCGCTGCAGCTGGGCTGGATCGGCTTCGGTTGGCGCGGTGCGGCCGCGCAAGGGTGGAGCGGCTTTCGCAGTCTTGGCCGCGGCTATCAGCCGCGAGGCAGCAACGCACAGGCACTGGATGCGTTCTACCGGGGGCGGGTGCGCTCTGAATGCGGCGTGGGGCGGCAGGTTGCCCAGCTCGCCACCCAGCGCGAGTTGTACGGCGATGCGGGTTTCGACCAGGTGTTTACGCCTGGCGAGTTGTCGATCGGCACCTTCCTGACCTTGCACGACACCGACAGCATTCTGCTCGGCGCACATGCAGGCGACTTTCTTGCCGACGGCAAGGCGGTGAAGACCTCGCGACTCGGGCGGCAGGCCTTCGTCGGTGCGCCGGGTTTCATCGCGCATGTGTTCGACAAGGCGTTTCTCGACGATATCCATAATCAGGCCGAAAACTTCGTGGTGGTAGACGTCAGCGATGCCGCCGCGAAAGCCCTGGCGCAGCACGGTGGCTTTGCGCATTACGACGCGCTCAACCGCCAGATCTGGGAGCTGGCTCAGCCGTTGCGCGGACCAGGCAAGCGGCGTTTCGAGCGCCTGCTGTACGAGCGCGATACGCAGCTGCGCGCCACCCTGGATGCGCAGCAGCAGGCACGGCTGTACCAGCTGCAGACGCTGCTGGACGACCCGTTCTATCAGGGCTTTCTGGTTTATGTGCATCCCAAGGGCGTCAAGCCGATCGGTTACCACGTGGCGCGCCTTCTCGACCGCAACCCGCGCACGCCGTATGCGATCGACCTGACCCTGCACAATCTGCGCACCACCTTGTATTGGCGATGGATCGACTGGCAGCTGCAACAGTGCGCTGCGCGCATCGCCACGGAACAATCCATTGAGGATTCCGCGACGCCGGCGTACGCCGGCCGTGGCACCCTGCACTGATCAGATCACGAGGAGTCGTTATGGAACTGGGTATGGTGGGTTTGGGCCGCATGGGTGCCAACATGGCCGAGCGTCTGGTGCACGGCGGACACGTTGTGCATGGGTACGATCCGGGCGCGGCCGCACGCAGCAGTGCGCAGGCCAAGGGAATCGTGACCGCCGATGCGCTGGCATCGCTGGTGGCGGCGCTGCCCAGCCCGCGCGTGGTGTGGTTGATGGTGCCGGCCGGCAAGATCGTCGACGACACCCTGGCGCAGCTGCTGCCGTTGCTGCAGGCCGGTGACATCGTCATCGATGGTGGCAATTCGTATTACAAGGATTCGCAGCGCCGCGCGACGCAGTTGCAGGCCAGTGGCATCGCGTTTGTCGATTGCGGCACCAGCGGCGGCATCTGGGGCCTGCAGGAAGGCTACAGCCTGATGGTGGGTGGCGAGGAAGCGGCGGTGACCACGCTGCACCCGATCCTGGCCACGTTGGCGCCAGCGCCCGACAAGGGCTGGGGCCGGGTCGGCCCGAGCGGCGCCGGCCATTTCACCAAGATGGTCCACAACGGCATCGAATACGGAATGATGCAGGCCTATGCCGAAGGCTTTGCGTTGATGCAGCACAAGAGCGATTTTGCGCTGGACCTGCACCAGGTGTCGGAGATCTGGCGCGACGGAAGCGTGGTGCGCTCGTGGCTGCTGGATCTGACGGCCGACGCGCTACGCCACAACCCCACCATGGCCGGTATCGCGCCGTTCGTGGCCGATTCGGGCGAAGGTCGCTGGACGGTGGCCGAGGCGATCGATCTGGAAGTGTCTGCACCGATCATCACCCTGTCGTTGATGGAGCGGCTGCGTTCGCGCGACAAGGATTCGTTCACCGACAAGTTGCTGGCGGCGATGCGTAACCAGTTTGGTGGGCATGCGGTGATGACCACCACCACCGCAGCGCCGACGATCGGCAGCAAGGACGCATAAGCGCGATCCGTCGGGTGGCCGCGCGTGCCTTGCGGCAGGCGGAGCCGTTGGGTAGCGGCACTGTGCTGTCAGGGTCAGGCGTGTTGCGCCAAGCCTCACGCCAAGCCGTCTGCGGCAGGTACGCGGTTCGCAGGTTCGAACGACGCAGCGCTCAGGCGTATCGGCTGTCCCGACGGATCGCGCATTCCGACGCCACGCGCTTTCCGGGCAGCCGTGCGCGCGCTGACAACGCAGGCCCTGTTGGATCACGATCGATGGCGTTGCATCGTCGGTCGCCCGCGCGGCCGGCGCGACGCAGGCTGCAGGCACATACCCATCATTGCCGGATGCTTTCGCGGACCGATAGCGCACGCTCGCATGATTGATGCGCGTGCTGCGTGGGCCGCGTGCACCGTGTAGTTGATCGTGGCCCTACAGGCCGCGCGCGCCATCCAGCCACTGCACCTGGCCGCTGGCGGCGCTGCGCTGTGCCAGCTCCAGCAAGTGGATGAGCAGCACCGCGTCGGCGCCGTCCACAGGTGCCGGGCCGGTGCCGGCCAGGGCATCGCGGAAGGCGGCATAGCACTGGCGGTAATCGCCCGGCAGGTTTTCGGGTTGATGGCTGTGCACGCGCCCTTCGTCGTCGACGCGGGTGAGCGTGCCCGGCAGCGGGTCCACCCCCCAGCCCACCGTGCCCGGACGGCGGCCGGCACGTAGCTGGTCTTCCTGCGTGTCCAGACCATGCTTGAGATAGCTGCCACGCGTGCCGTGCACGGCGAAGCGCAGGCCGTTGTCGGCCACCAGCGAGCCGGCATGCAGGATCGCGCGCAGCCGCGGGTAGTGCAGGGTGACGTGGAAATAATCGTCGCTGCGCGCCTGGCTGCGCTGGCGCTGCAGGTCCGCAGCGATGGCCTGCGGCGTGCCGAACAATTGCAGGGCCTGGTCCAGCAGATGCGGGCCCAGGTCGTACCACAGGCCTGCACCGGGAGCATCGCTTTCGCGCCAGCGGTCGCGTACCTGCGGGCGGTAGCGATCGAAGTGCGAATGGAATTCCACCACCTCGCCCAGCTGGCCTTCTTCGATCAGGCGGCGCACGGTGAGAAAGTCCGCATCCCAGCGGCGGTTCTGGAACACGCTGATGATGCGCCCGGCGTTGGCGGCCGCATCGACCATGGCGCGTGCCTGCGTGGCGTCGAGTGCGAATGGCTTGTCCACCAGCACATGCTTGCCTGCGGCCAGGGCCTGCAGCGCGAACGGCGCGTGGGTCTGATTGGGCGTGGCAAGGACGACCGCGTCGAGCGCAGGGTCGGCCAATGCGCTGTCGAGGTCGGCAACCACGGTAACGTCGGGGTAGTCGGCTTGCGCCTGTTGCGGCTTGGACGACACCACGCTGTGCAACCGCAGGCCAGGCGTGCTGGCGATCAGCGGGGCGTGGAAGGTGTGGCCCACATAGCCGTAGCCGACGACGGCCAGATTGAACGGTTTAGGCATTGAAAACGGTTCATCGCAACGACGGAGGAAGCCGGCATGGTATTGCACACGCCTGTGTGCGCCGGGTTCACAACCTCTGCATGTTGCGGTCACGCCTGCTCGACGAGCGCCACCGCAAGCTCCACGCACATTCAACAGGAGCGTCTCGGATGAAGAACATGATGCATGCACGCAAGCTGCTGGCAGTGGCGCTGTCGCTTGGCCTGACCCTGGGCGCCTCGCAGGCGTTCGCCGCACCGCAGGACATGGGTGCGCACAAGGACCACGCCTCCAAGGACCACGCTGCCGACAACATCAACGAGTCCAAGAAGCCGGTGACCGACACCTGGATCACCACCAAGGTCAAGGCCGACCTGCTCGCTACCGACAATGTGTCGGGCACCGACGTCAAGGTCGAGACCAAGAACGGCATCGTGACCCTGACCGGCACGGTGGCCACCCAGGCCGAGCACGACAAGGCTGTGGCTGTCGCCAAGGGCATCGAAGGCGTCAAGAGCGTCAAGTCGACCGGCCTGAAGGTCACCGCTGCGAAGAAGTAAGCGCAGCCGCTGCGAATGCCGGGCCGGCCGAGGCGAGGCGGCGGGACCGAGCACTAGGCGCACTCCCCAGGAGTGCGCCTTTTTTGTTGCCGTACTGCCGGTGTCGGGGACGCCGCAGCGCGACCGGGTGCTCTCGTGGCTTTCACATTTGCTGCACGTATGATATGCCCATTCAGCTATGTCACGACGGTATCTGATTTGCTGAATCGTTAATCTCGTTCGGGGCGCAATCGGAGACAATGCCGGCTGGTCCCGGGCACACGCAGCGAGCGAAGACAGACCTGGTAATGCAGACAACGGTCCAAGCAGACAGATGGGATCGCTGGCGCCTGCCTTCATTGGCGGCAGCCGTGTGTCTGATCGTCGTGGTGCCGTCGTTGCTGCTGCAGCAGATGGCGCACAACGCCAATCAGGCGGCGGTGTGGGTGTCGCACAGCCAGGACGTGCAGGAAAACGCGCAGCGCCTGGAGGCGGCGATGCGCAATGCCGAGTCGGCTGCGCTGATGCGCTCGCACGGCGTCGAGCGCCCGGCGCTGCTGGAGCGCATGCGCCGTGGGCGCAGCGAGGCCTTCGCTGCGGTGCAGCGTCTGATCGAACTGACCAAGGACAATCCCGCGCAGCAGGTGCGCATGGGGCGGATCCAGAGCACGATTGAGCGGCGGATGGTGCTGGCCGAGCGCATCGCGGTGACCACCTCGCCGGAGCAGATCCGCGCGTTGATCAACGAGATGACGCTGAGCAACCCGATCCGCGTGCTGATCGACGAGGTGCAGGTCGCCGAGGGACGCTTGCTGACCTTGCGCAATGCGCGCGCCGAGACCGAACGCCTGCATTACGCAGTGTTGAGCTGGGCCGCGCTGGCGGTGCAGCTGCTGTTGCTGGCCACGGTGATCTGGCTGCTGCAGCGGCAGATCCGTCGTCGCCTGGCGGCCGAGCAGGAATACCTGCGTGCCAACGGCCGTGCCAGTTCGGTGCTGCAGACCGTGCGCGAGCCGATCGTGTTGCTGGATGCCAGCCAGCGCATCGTGCTGCACAACCCGGCGTTCGCCGAGCTGTATGGCCTGGAGGATCGCGGCAACGAATTGATGACGTTGGACGAGGTGGGCGAGGGCGCGTGGCGCGATCCGCAGATCCACCAGCGGCTGGCCGATGTGTTGCTGCGCGGCCGCGAGCTGTGGGATTTCGAGCATGAGCAGCGCGGCGCCGATGGCGTGTTGCGCACCATGCTGATCAATGCGCGGCGCATGCCGTTGCCCGACACCGCCGACGAGGACGTGGTGCTGATGACGGTGAGCGATATCAGCCTGCAGAAGGCGTCGCAGCTGCGCATCCAGGAGCTCAACCGGCAGATGGAAGGCAAGGTGGAGCAGGTTTCGGAGGTCAACCGCGAGCTGGAAGCCTTCAGCTATTCGGTCTCGCACGACCTGCGCGCGCCGTTGCGGCACGTGGCCGGTTTCTCGGACAAGCTGGCGCGCCACCTGGGCGATGCAGCCGACGAAAAATCGCGCCATTACATGGAAGTGATCAGCTCCTCGGCGCGGCGCATGGCCTCGCTGATCGACGACCTGTTGGTGTACTCGCGCCTGGGCCGCAGTGCGTTGCGGCTGCAGGCGGTGGACATGCAATCGCTGGTCGCCGAAACGCGCGCGATCCTGGATTCCAACCTGCAGAGCGAGAATACCGGTCACCGTGTGGACTGGCAGATCGCGCCGTTGCCGGTGCTGGTGGCCGACGAAAACATGATGCGCCAGCTGTGGATGAACCTGCTGGGCAACGCCGTCAAATACAGCGCCAAGCGCGAGGTGGCCAAGATCGAGGTCACCTATACGCCGATGGCCGATGGCGGGCATCAGTTCAGCGTGCGCGACAACGGTGCCGGCTTCGACATGGAGTACAGCGCCAAGTTGTTCGGCGTGTTCCAGCGGTTGCACAAGGCCAGCGAGTACGCCGGCACCGGCATCGGTTTGGCCAGCGTGCGGCGCGTGCTGACGCGCCATGGCGGCCGCATCTGGGCCGAAGGCATCGTCGATGAAGGTGCCACGTTTTATTTCGTGCTTCCCCCTGCGCTCGAAGCGCCCAACCAAGAGTTCACCGTATGACCGCCATTCGTACCATTCTTCTGGCAGAAGACAGCCCGGCCGATGCGGAAATGGCGGTCGACGCCCTGCGTGAAGCCCGTCTGGCCAACCCCATCGTGCACGTCGAGGACGGTGTGGAAGCGATGGATTACCTGCTGCGCCGTGGCGCCTTCGCCGATCGCGAGGAAGGCCTGCCGGCGGTGTTGCTGCTGGACATCAAGATGCCGCGCCTGGACGGGCTGGAAGTGCTCAAGCAGGTACGCAGCGACGAAACGCTCAAGCGCCTGCCGGTGGTGATCCTGTCGTCTTCGCGCGAAGAGAGCGACCTGGCGCGCAGCTGGGACCTGGGCGTCAATGCCTATGTGGTCAAGCCGGTGGATGTCGACCAGTTCTTCAACGCGGTCAAGACGCTCGGGACCTTCTGGGCGGTGATCAACCAGGCACCGGAGCTGGACTGAACCATGCCGCATGAGGGTGGCAAGCTGGAGCAGCTGAAGATCCTTCTGGTGGAAGATTCACCGGAAGATGCCGAGCTGTTGTCCGATCAGTTGCTCGATGCCGGGATCGATGCGGCATTCGAGCGCGTGGACAGCGAGCCCTCGCTGCGGAGCGCGCTGGATACGTTCCAGCCGGACATCGTGCTGTCGGACCTGAGCATGCCGGGGTTTTCCGGTCACCAGGCGCTGCGGTTGGTGCGCCAGAACGGCGCCACCCCCTTCATCTTCGTCTCCGGCACCATGGGCGAGGAGACCGCGGTCAAGGCGCTGCAGGATGGCGCCAACGACTACATCATCAAGCACAACCCCACGCGATTGCCGAGTGCGGTGGTGCGCGCGATCCGCGAGGCGCGCGCCGATCTGGAACGCCAGCGCGTGGAGAGCGAGTTGATGCGTGCGCAGCGCCTGGAAAGCCTGGCGATGCTGGCGGCCGGCCTGAGCCACGATCTGCGCAACATCCTGCAGCCGTTGCTGATCGTGCCCGACCTGCTGGCCGGGCGCACCGACGACCCGCAGTTGCGGCAGCTGGCCAATGTGGTGGCCGAATGCGGCCGGCGTGGCCACGAGATGGCCGAGTCGATGCTCTCGTTCGTGCGCGGCTCCAACAAGCCGCGCGAGCAGGTGTCCATCGCCAACCTGTTCCAGGCCGTGCAGATGCTGCTCAAGAGCAGCCTGCCCGACGGGGTGCGCCTGCAGATGGACGCCATCGCCTCGGACCTGACCATCGAAGCCAACTACACCGAGTTGCAGCAATGCCTGCTCAACCTGGGCTTGAACGCGATCCAGGCCATGCCCGGCGGTGGCACCTTGATTCTGTCGGCCGACCAGCACGATGCCACGCGCGTGCGCATGAGCGTGGCCGATACCGGCGTGGGCATGAGCGACGAAACCCGCGCACGCCTGTTCAGCCCGTTCTTCACCACCAAGGCCGATGGCACCGGGCTTGGCCTGATCTCGTGCAAGCGCATCGTGGAAAGCTACGGTGGCAGCATCCAGGTCGACAGCCGCCTGGGCGAGGGCACGCGCTTTGACATGATCGTGCCGATGCGTGCGGCGGCAGTCGTGGCGGCCGAGACCGACCCGCCGCTTGCGCTTGGCCAGGGCCAGCGCATCCTGCTGGTGGATGGCGAGGCCACGCGCCTGTCGCTGCTGGGCAATGCCCTGTCCAGTCAGGGCTATCAGCCGCAGCTGGCCACCGATGGCGCTGCCGCGCTGCAGCTGGTGCAGCAGCACGCCATGCCGGATCTGGTGATCATCGACAGCGACATCATCCTGCTGTCTGCGGTGAGCGTGCTGCTGAGCATGCAGGAGCTGGGGTATCAGGGCCCGGCAATCGTGCTGGAAGACATGGGCGCGCCGTTGCAGCGCGTGCACTTTCCGCCGGATATCCCGGTGCATGTGTTGCGCAAGCCGCTGGAGATGCGCCGCGTGTTCCGTGCCGTGGCGCACGCGCTCGAAGTGGCCTGAGGCCGCATCGGTCCGCTGCGTGGGTGCCGGACCACCGCCGGCATGCCGCAACAGTTGACGCTGACGCCGGCCGCATGCGCGAATACCGCATGACCACCGTGCTTCTCAGCCTCGGCAGCAATGTCCAGCCGACTCATTACCTGCGCTTGGCCGTGGCGGCCTTGCGCGCGCGCTTTGGCCCGCTCGCGGTATCCCCGGCGTATCGCACGCCGGCCGTGGGCTTCGACGGGCCGGATTTCGTCAACAACGCCGTGGCGCTGCAGACCGATCTGGAGCTGCATGCGCTCGATCACTGGTTGCATGCGCTGGAAGACGCGCATGGCCGCGATCGCAGCGGGCCACGCTTCAGCGACCGTACCCTGGATGTGGACGTGGTGTTCTTCGGCGATTGCATCATCGAAGGCCCGGGCCAGTTGCGCATCCCGCGCCCCGAGCTCAAGCACGCGTTCGTGCTGAAGCCGCTGGCCGACATCGCGCCGGACTTCGTCGATCCGTTGAGCGGGCAGACACTGGCCGCGCTCTGGCAGGCGCATGCGCAGTACGGCGCTGCCTTTACCACGGTGGACCTGGAGCCCGCAGCGGCAACGGCCGATATCGCGCAGTAGCGCCGCCGCCCGACCGGCGTCACTGCGCTACCGTGGTTGCGTGCAGCGCAGGGCGAGCGCGCGGATGCGCTGTGACTGGCGAAGGTTGCCGGCGTCGCAGCCGCGCGTGCAGGCACGCAAGCCCGCCAAGAGCGGCCGACAAACCGTCGCGAGCAGTGTCAGGTGTGGGCGCGGCCGACGCGCATGAACCGGCGCGTACGAGCGGCACATGCCGATTCCGGCCAGCGGCCGCGCGCGCCTGGCAGCCGTGCAGTCGTCGTGCTGGCCGCTCTAGCTGAGCTGGCGGCCGCCATCCACATGCAAGGTGTGGCCGGTGATGAAACCGGCGTCGTCCAGCAGCCAGCGCACGGCCTCGGCAATTTCTTCCGGCGTGCCGATGCGCGCCAGCGGGGTGCGTGCCAGCAGCGCCTGCTTGGCGTCGGAGGGCTTGCCTTCTTCCGGCCACAGGATCGCGCCGGGCGCCACCGCATTGACGCGCACCTGGGGCGCCAGCTCCAGCGCCAGCGAGCGGGTGAGCATCTCCAGTGCGCTCTTGGAGGCGCCATACAGGGGGTGGTTGCGCATCGGCTGCTGCGCGTGCAGGTCGGTGAGGTTGACGATGGCGCCATGGTGCTGGCGCAGCTGCGCGGCAGCGGCCTGGGCAATGAAGAACGGCGCACGCGCATTGACCGCGAACAACGCGTCCCATTGCTCCGGCGTGGCCTCGCCCAGGGCGGTGGGAAAAAACGCCGAGGCGTTGTTGACCACCGCATCCAGGCGGCCGAACGCATCGATGCACTCGGCCACCAACTGCGCAGGGGCCTGTGGCAGGCGCAGATCCGCAGACAGTGCGTGCGCACTGCCGGCGCGTTGTGCGCACAGTTCGGTCACGCGTGCGTCCAGCGCCTGGCCGGAGTGGTGCGCATGCAAGGCCACGCGGTAGCCGGCTGCGTGCAGCGTGGTGGCGATCTGTGCGCCGATGCGGCGGGCTGCACCGGTGATCAACACCACCTTGGAACTGTCTGTCATGGCGTACTCGCTCGGCGTTGCAAAGGGCTCGGCTATCCTGTGCATTGTCCCCGCAACCGGTGCCCGCATGCACGCCGACCTTCCCACTCCCGATTCGGACGCGCTGGCGCACAGCGACCAGTTGGCCGCGCACCTGCGCGCCGAAATCCAGGCCGCTGGGGGTGCGATTCCGTTCTCGCGCTTCATGGAGCTGGCGCTGTATGCGCCGGGCCTGGGCTATTACAGCGCCGGCGCAAGCAAGTTCGGCGAGGCCGGTGATTTTGTCACCGCACCCGAGCTTGGGCCGCTGTTTGCGGCCACCGTCTCCGGTGCGCTGGCCCCGGTGCTGCAGCAGCTCGGGCCGCAGGCGCGGGTGCTGGAAGTCGGTGGCGGCAGCGGCGCATTTGCCGAAGTCACCCTCAAGCGGTTGCTGGAGCTGGATGCGCTGCCCGAGCGCTACGCGATCCTGGAGCCCAGCGCCGACCTGCGCGAGCGGCAGCGCGAACGCCTGGGCCGCAGCCTGATTCCGCCGGTGTTCGATCTGGTCGAGTGGCTGGATGCGCCGTTCCCCGACGATTGGGATGGCGTGCTGTTCGCCAACGAGGTGATCGATGCATTGCCGACGCCGCGGTTCGCGTTGCGCGATGGCGAGGTCTACGAGGAAACCGTGGTCCTGGACGCGCAGCAGCAGTTTGCACGTGGCGAGCAGCCGGCTGATGCGTTGTTGAGCGCGGCGGTGCGCCACCTCGAGCGCTACCTGCAACAGCCGTTTGCGGACGGTTACCGCTCCGAGTTGCTGCCGCAGCTGCCGTACTGGATCCAGGCGGTGGCCGGCGGTCTCAAACGCGGTGCAATGCTGTTTGTCGATTACGGTTATCCGCGCGGCGAGTTCTATCGTGCGCAGCGCGAAGACGGCACCTTGCGGGCGTTCTATCGCCATCGCATGCATGAAGACCTGTATCGCTGGCCAGGTCTGCAGGACCTGACGGCTTCGGTGGACTTCACCGCGTTGGCCGAGGCCGGCACCGGTGCCGGTTTCGAGTTGGCCGGCTACTGCACGCAGGCGAGTTTCCTGCTGGGCAATGGGCTGGATGCCTTGCTGGCCCAGGCCGAGACGCGCACCGATGACGTGGGGCGCATGCGCCTGCGCGAGCAGATCAAGCGGCTGACCTTGCCCAGCGAGATGGGCGAGCGCTTCCAGGTGATGGGGTTCTCGCGCGATGTGGACTTCGCTCCTGCATTCCTGGCCGGCGATCTTACGTGGCGGCTGTGACCCCGGCGCTACGGCCGTTCCATCGGCCGCGCGTGTGGGTAGGATTGTGGGTCGCGGCCATCGGCGTTCTCATCGCGGTGTGCCTTGGGCCGCCGCCGGAATTTCCGGAGCTGCCGTCCAACAGCGACAAGGCCGAACATTTCCTGAGTTTTGCGCTGTTGTGCTGGGGGGCGGTGCAGTTGTTCGCAACGCGACGTGCGCTGTTGCTGGCGGCGTTCGGGTTGGTGCTGTTGGGGATCGGGATCGAGATTGCGCAGGGGGCACTGACCACCAATCGCAGTGCCGATCCCTATGACGCGCTGGCCGACACCTTGGGCATCCTGGCCGGGTTGTGCCTGACATGGACGCCGCTGCGCTTGGTGATGCTGCGAATGGATCAGCGTTTGTTTGGTGCACGCTGATTCTGCAAGACGGTATGGGCAGGGCCGCAGATTCACGGGGTGTCCTGCTGGCAGTGAGGGTGCGGCGCGTTCGACCATGCTTCAAGAGCCGGGGGATCACGATGCGCACAGCGCATGGGTCTCACCTGATTGTTCACTACGGACAGATCAGGCGGAGAGCTGATCATCTGCTCCGTCGCGTCAGGGCCCTTGCCCGCCCACCATCGCAGGACACGCTGCAAGTACATCCATGTAGCTCCTTGGCGGCATCCATGCCGCCAAGGGTCCCGCGACGGTGGGCGGGCAAGGACCAGTCGTGTTGGTCGGTGTGCAGAGCTATCAGCAGAGCAACCAGCAAACCATGCGATGCGGTCTCTTCGCTCTTCAGTAGAACCACCAACCAACTGTCTGGCGTGGTGTCCTCGCCGATTGCGGGACCGTGTGGCGGCATGGATGCCGCCACCGAGCCTCCACGGACGGATTCACGGCGTGTCCCGCGAGCGGTGAGGGCGCCACGCGCTCGACCAGACTTGAAGATCGCCAAGTGATCGCGATAGGCACAGTGCAGGCGTCTCGACCTGCTTGCTCAAGACGGACAAATCAGGCGTAGAGCGAATGATCTGCGCCTTTACGGCAGGGCCCTTGCCCGCCCACCATCGCAGGACACGCTGCAAGTACGTCCATGTAAGCTCCGTGGCGGCATCCATGCCGCCAAGGGTCCCGCGACGGTGGGCGGGCAAGGACCAGTCGCGATGGTCGGTACGCAGCGTTTTCGACAAGCAATCGACAAGCAACCGACAAGCAACCGACAAGCAACCGACAAGCAGCGTGACGCGGTGTCTTCGCCGTGGAGCTGATCTAGTCCTCCGGACAAGTCGTCGGCAGCGCGGCAGTTCCATGGCGACCGCATATGGAGTGCTTGTCGTTGTCAGACGGGCATGCGTACCGGGCGCTCGCGCAACCACTTGGTTGCCACCCACTTTTCGCCGGCCAATACGGGGGCGCCGGCATGCAGGCTACGCGTCATCGGGTGTGGGCGGTCGTAGCTGAAAAACACTGCGTTACCTTTCACTGCGGCAACGTCCAGATGCACGTCGGGGAAGCGGGTGGCACCACCGCGTTCGGGCGTGTTGAGGTACATCACCAACGACGCGACGCGTTGACCGCCGGCCTGCAGCAACACCGGCGTGCCCGCGGCGTCGGGGTCGAAGTAATCGTAGTGCGGCTGATATTCTGCACCGGTGACGTAGCGCAACACCTGCAGGCCTTCGCCGTGGTCCACCGGCCAATCGAGCAGGCGCGAGATGCGCGCTTCGATGCTTCGGCAAATTGCGTCCTGGCCCAGCTGCAGGCACATGCTGTGGCTGGTGCGTGCGGCATGCACGATCTGCGCGCCGTTGCGGTTGTCTACCGTACGTGAGCGCACCAGCTGCGGTTGTGCGAGTGCGATCAATGCATCGCATTCGGCATCGGACAGGAATTTCTCCAGCACTACCACGCGCGGCAGCAGCAGGCTGATCAGTACACGCACCTGACGGTCGCCCAGATCCAGTAGCGATGCATCGTCGTGTTGCAGCAGTGCGGGTACGCGCACCGGCAAGGGCAGGCCGTTTGCCTGTGCGTGTTGCTGGATATGGGCGCGCACCAGCGTCTCGACTGCATCGATGGCGTCCTGCTCGTTCCAGCCCTGATCGAGCAACGGCTGTAGCGCTTGCTCGGGTGGTTGGCCGGCCACGGCCTGCGCAACGATCCAGTCGGCCAATGCTGGAGCAATCGGGAGGGATGTCATCCCGCCACAGTGCATGCCGAGGTGTGTCAGTGGTGTGTCAAGTGTGTCGTGGTAAGACAAATGCAACAGACGCCCCCTATAACGGTGACGGGGATCTTGAACGTGCTCGCCACTGCAGTGAGCGGAACGCAACCAATTCTTGACGACTCCTCTTCATACCGGACCTTTTGACCTGGAGATCAGCCGCATGTCCGTTCGCAATAGCAGCAAGACACTTCTCATGACGTTCGGGACCGCGCTGGCGTTGTCTGCCTGCGGTGGCGGTGCCGACCGTGTCGCGTCGCCGGGCGAAGGCGCGTTTCCGCCTGCACCGGCCCCCGCACCGACGCCGGCGCCCACGCCTGCACCGACGCCTGCACCCACACCGACCGGCCCGGCCGCAGATTGCCCGACCGGCTTTTCCAACGTGGGCACCATCGCCAACAACACGCTGCGCTCGTGTCAGTTGCCGGAGACCATCACCGGCAATCTGGTGGTGCCGGCCCGTGCAGGCACGGCGTATTCGATCAGCGGCCGTGTCAACGTCGGCACCGATCGCGGCGGCAATGCCACCGCGCCAGCGGCCGGCAGCACGCAGGGCATCCTGACCATCGAACCGGGCGTGACCTTGTACGGTTCTGCCGGCAGCGACTACATCGTGGTCAACCGCGGCTCGCAGATCTTTGCCGAAGGCAGCGCCACCGCACCGATCGTGTTCACTGCGCGCCAGGCGCTGGATGGCACGGTGAGCGCCAACACCATCGGCCTGTGGGGCGGCATCGTGGTGCTGGGGCGTGCGGCGATCAACAACTGCCCGGGCACCACCGTGTCGGGCACACCGGAGTGCCAGGCGCAGGTCGAAGGTACCAACGCGTTCTACGGCGGTAACAGCGCAACCGACAACAGCGGCTCGCTACGCTACCTGCGCGTGATGTATTCGGGCTTTGAAATCTCGCCCAACAACGAGCTGCAGGGCATCACCCTGGCGGGCGTGGGCAGCGGCACGCGCCTGGATTACGTGCAGATCCACAACAGCTCCGACGACGGCATCGAATGGTTCGGTGGCACCGTCAACGGCAGCCACATCGTGATCACCGGCGCCGACGACGATTCGCTGGATACCGATGCCGGCTGGAGCGGCGCCCTTCAGTACGGCATCGTGGTGCAGCGCGCCGGTGGCGGCGACCGCATGAACGAGTGGAGCAGCCTGCGCCGCCAGCCGTATTCGCGCCCGAAGGTGGCCAACTTCACCTACGTGGGCAATGCGCGCGCCGGTGCGGCGATCATGCTCAACCAGGGCACCCAGGCAGCGTTCTACAACTCGGTGTTCACCCGTCCTGCCGGCGGCACCGGCGATGGCCTGGTGTGCCTGAACATGGCCGATGCCGACACCGCGGGCACCTTCCACTCGGTGTTCTTCGCCTGCCCGACCGCATTCGGCAGCGATGCGCGTGCAGCCAGCCAGTTTGCAGCCGGCACCAACAACGTTGCCAACGGCGTGTCCACGCTGCAGAACACCTTCGTCAATGGCGCCAACGAAACCGCGGTGCCGGCGTTCCAGGGCTTGAACGGGGTGAGCAGCTTCTTCCAGCAGGTGAACTACATCGGCGGCGTGCGCGATGCCAACGACACCTGGTGGCAAGGCTGGACCTGCGGCCTGACCGCCGATCGTCCCTGCTGAGGCACGGCATTGCGCGGCGGCCCGACGCCGCCGCGCGATGCGTCCCGCTTCATCTTTCTGTTGCCAGGGCTCCCACGATGCGAACCTCCACTGTTGCCCGTCTCTCGCGGACGGGCCTGTCTCTTTCCATTTCCACCTTGCTGTTTTCCGGCGCTGCGCTGGCGCAGTCGACCACCACCGATGCCGGCGCCAGCAGCGGCAGTAGCAGCACCGCTACCAGTACGCCCAAGCAACTCGACCAGGTCGTGGTGCGCGGCGAATACATTCCCGAACCGATGCTGCAGACCTCCGAAGTGGCCTCGTTCGTCACCCGCGAGGACATGGAGCGCACCGGCGACAGCAGCGCGGCGGTGGCGTTGACGCGCGTCACCGGGCTGAGCCTGTCGCGCGGCAAGTATGTGTATGTGCGCGGCCTGGGCGAGCGTTATTCGTCGGCGCTGTTCAACGGCTCGCCGTTGCCCAGCCCCGAGCCGATGCAGCGCGTGGTGCCGCTGGACCTGTTCCCCAGCGACGTACTGCAAAGCGTGACCGTGCAGAAGACCTATTCGGCCGATTATCCGGGTGAATTCGGCGGTGGCGTGATCGATCTGCAGTCGATGACGGTGCCGGACAAGCCGTTCCTGTCGCTCACCGTGGGCGGCGGCGCCAATAGCGTCAGTACCGGCGAGAAGGGCCTGACGTATTACGGCTCCGGCGACGACGAGTGGGGCTTTGATGATGGCACGCGCAAGCAGCCGGGCGCGTTGCGCGATGCGATCGGCAGTGGGCGCCGCGTGGACCTGGGGAATTTCTCGCGCGAGGACATCCGCCGCATCGGGCGCAGCATGAACGATGCCAACCTGTATGTGCTGCAGGAAAAGGACAGCATCGCCCCGGACGTCAACGTGGGCGCCAGCGCCGGCTACAGCATGGACGTGGGCGAGGCCAAGCTGGGCATCGTCGCCGTTGCCAGCTACGACAACGAATGGCGCACGCGGACCGGCAAGCAGCAGGACGGCATCTTTGTCGGCGACAGCGTGGAGTTCAATTCCAACTACGACTTCGCCACCACCCGCAACAACGTGCGCAGCAACGGCATGCTGGGGCTGGGCTGGGAATATGGGCGCCACAAGATCGGCTGGACCACCTTGTATGTGCACGACGCACTGAAGGTGGCGCGCAGCCGTGCCGGCCGCGATGAGCTGGCAGGTTTCGATGTGCGCGACGACAACACCGAGTGGTACGAGCGCCAGCTGATCAACAACCAGCTGCTCGGCTCGCATGCATTCGGCGAATACGATGACCTCAAGATCGAGTGGCGCGCCGCAGTGGCCAATGCAAGCCGTGATGTGCCCTACGAGACCGGCATCCGCTACGAGCTGCTGGATGGCTACTGGGCGCACGATGCGTCGCGCGTGCAGAACTACACCCGCTTCAGCAAGGTCGACGACACCGTGGCCAGCGGTGGTGTGGATGTCACCTGGCGCCTGCCGATCGAGCACGACCTCACCATCAAGGGCGGCCTGGCGTATCTGGACAACGACCGCAGCGCGTGGAGCCGCGAATTCCGCTTCCTGGCCCTGGACGGCCCGCTGCCGTTCCTGAACCAGTATCAGCGCGTGGACTATCTGCTCTCCGACTACAACCTCAGCAACGATCTGCTGCGGCTGCGCGAGACCACCGGCAGTTTCGGTGCGGCCGCCTACGACGCCACCTTGAAGGTGAAGGCGGCGTACCTGCAGGCCGAAGGCGAGATCGTGCCGACCCTGCGCGCCACCGTCGGTGTGCGTTATGAAGACGCCACGCAGGCGGTGCATCCGTACGACATCTTCACTGGCGTACGCCAGGACAGCGTGGCACCGCTGGAGAACAGCTACGCGCTGCCATCGGCCACGGTGACCTGGAACTTTGCCGAGAACCAGCAGCTGCGCTTTGGTGCATCCAAGACCATCGCGCGCCCGCAGTTCCGCGAGATGGCGCCGCAGCAGTATCTGGACCCGGATATCGACCGCCAGTTCTTCGGCAACCCGTTCCTGGTCGATAGCGAGCTGGTCAACCTGGATGCGCGGTACGAGTGGTTCTTCGAGCCGGGCGAGTATTTCACCGTCGGCGCGTTCTACAAGAGCATCGACAAGCCGATCGAAGCCATCGTCAACGATGCACCCGGCGGCGGCATCGTGCAGAGCTTCATCAATGCGCCCGAGGCCACCTTGTACGGCATCGAGCTGGAGGCCAAGAAATATCTGGACCTGCCGATCGCGGCCGACTGGTGGGGCGACAAGCGGGTGTTCGTGTCCGGCAACTATACGCGCACCAAGTCGGAGGTGAGTGCCAGCGACGGCGACACCGTGCAGCCGTTCGGCTTCAGTGCACCGGTGCAGGCCAACCTGTTCATTCGTGATGGCTCCGCACTGCAGGGGCAGTCGGATGACATCGCCAATCTGCAGATCGGCGTGGAAAGCGAGAGCACGCACAGCCAGGCCACGTTGATCGCCAACTATGTGGGCGAGCGGGTGTCGGCGCGTGGCCGTCCCGGCCAGCCGGACTACATCGACAAGCCCGGCACTTCGCTGGATCTGGTGATCAAGAAGGGCCTGGTGTGGTCGGGCGATACGTTGTCGGTGAACTTGGCCGCACGCAATCTGCTCAAGACCAAATACCAGGAGTATCAAAAGCTGGGCAGCAACCGGGTGGACCTGTACACCTACCAGCCCGGCATCAGTTATGACATCAGTGTGACCGCACGTTTCTGAGCCGTCGCACGCGTCCGTCACCGCAAACGCCCGTCGTGCCACGCACGGCGGGCGTTTGCGTTCTGCCGCACGTCGGCCTGTGCCGGCTTGTGTCATCGCTTTCTTCGAACTGACACATTGCTGCCGCATTCTGTCATCCGTTCGCAATCCTGAGACGGATGTCTGCTTTGCAGCGCGTATTACCCCCCTTGAATGCCGTCATGTCGCTGCGTGGTGTACGCACCGCCGTGGTCTGCGCGCTGGCCGTCCTGCTGGCGGTACAGGCGCTGCGCCTGGTGTGGCTGGTGGTCACGCCGATCGGCCCGCTGGGCACGCGAGCGCCCGCCATCGAGGCGACATTGGATCTGTCTGCGCTCGGCCGCGACGTGTTCTATCGCAACGTCGGCGACGCCAGCAGCGATGGGATCGTGCTGCATGGTGTGCGCGCCGGTGACACGCACGCGGCCGCCTATCTCAGTCGCGGCGACGGCAGACAGGGCGCCTACCGGGTCGGCGATGCGGTGGTGCCCGGTGTGGTGGTGCAGGCGATCGCTGCCGACCACGTGCTGCTGCGCACCGGCAGCGGCGTGCGCAGCCTGGGGTTGATCGACGCTGCGCCGCAGGTGCCCGCCTCGACGACATTGGTAGCGGGCACGACAACAGCAGGCACGGCCGCTGCGGTGATGTCGAACGTGGGCAACGCCACCAACGCATCCGCCGCCGCTGCCGTGGACCCGCAGCAATTGCTGAGCACCGCCGGCCTACGCGCAAGCGAGGACGGCAGCGGCTACACGCTCATGCCGCGCGGCGATGGGGCATTGCTGCGACAGGCCGGCCTGGCCGCCGGCGACGTCCTGACCCAGATCAACGGCCGCACCCTCGATGCCGAACACCTGCGCGAGCTGCAGGACGAACTACGCGATGGTCAGGCGGCCACGCTGACCTACCGCCGCAACGGCCAGACCCACACCATGACCCTGAAGCGCCCGCAATGAGTGCCGTTCGTCCCCTCTGGCTGATGACGGCCGCCTTGTTGCTCGCGCTGCCCGCCATGCCGGTCGTATCGCTGCGCGCGGCCGATGCGCCGGCCGTGCGCCTGCAGGACGTGGACCTGCGTGCCTTCATCCAGGATGTGTCGCGTGCCACCGGCATCACCTTCATCGTGGACACGCGCGTGCAGGGCACGGTGAACGTGGCGCGTGCGCAGGCGATGTCCGAGGCCGATCTGCTGGGCATGCTGCTGGCGGTGCTGCGTGCCAATGGCTTGATTGCAGTGTCCAGCGGGCCGGCGACCTACCGCATCATTCCCGACGACACCGCTGCGCAACAGCCCGGCAGTGCGGCGAATGGCAATCTGGGCTTCGCGACGCAGGTGTTCGCCCTGCAGCGCGTGGATGCGCGCAGCGCGGCAGAAATCCTCAAGCCGCTGATCGGGCGCGGCGGGGTGATCATGGCGATGCCGCAAGGCAACAGCCTGTTGATCGCCGACTACGCGGATAACCTGCGCCGCATCCGTACCCTGGTGGCGCAGATCGATACCGACCGCGCCGCCATCGATACCGTGACGCTGCGCAACAGCTCGGCGCAGGAACTGGCGCGCACGCTGACCACGTTGTTCGGGCAAGGCGGCGAGCGCAGCAATGTGCTGTCGGTGTTGCCGGTGGACAGCAGCAACTCGTTGATCGTGCGTGGTGACCCCGCACTGGTGCAGCGGGTGGTGCGCACCGCACTGGACCTGGACGGGCGCGCCGAACGCCGCGGCGATGTCAGCGTGGTGCGGCTGCAGCACGCCAGTGCCGAGCAATTGCTGCCGGTGTTGCAGCAGCTGGTCGGGCAGACCCCGGGCAATGAGGCGCAGCCCGGGCAGGACACCCGCTCCAACGCGGTGGATGTCGCCAATGCAGCGGGCGCCGCGCAGACGCAGGTGATCACCCCGGCCGCTGGCAAGCGCCCGGTGATCGTGCGTTACCCCGGCTCCAACGCCTTGATCATCAATGCCGACCCGGAAACCCAGCGTGCGCTGATGGAGGTGATCCGTCAGCTGGACGTGCATCGCGAGCAGGTGCTTGTGGAAGCGATCGTGGTGGAGATCTCCGACACCGCCGCCAAGCGCCTGGGCGTGCAGCTGCTGCTGGCCGGCCGCAACGGCACCGTGCCGTTGATCGCCACGCAGTACAGCGGCGCATCGCCGGGCATCGTGCCGCTGGCCGCTGCGGCGGCGGGCACGCGCAGCGGTAATACCGACGACGATTCGGTGCTGGAACAGGCGCGCAATGTGGCCGCGCAATCGCTGCTGGGCCTGAGCGGTGGTTTGATCGGGCTGGCCGGGCAAAGCAACGATGCGGTGTTCGGCATGATCATCGATGCGGTCAAGAGCGACACCGGCTCCAACCTGTTGTCCACCCCGTCGATCATGACCCTGGACAACGAACAGGCACGTATCTTGGTCGGCCAGGAAGTGCCGATCACCACCGGCGAAGTGCTGGGTGCGGCCAACGACAACCCGTTCCGCACCATCCAGCGCCAGGACGTGGGCGTGGAACTGGAAGTGCGCCCGCAGATCAACACCGCTGGTGGCATCACCCTGGCGATCAAGCAGGAAGTCTCGGCCATTGCCGGGCCGGTCAGCGCGCAATCCTCGGAGCTGGTGTTCAACAAGCGCCAGATCGAAACGCGCGTGGTGGTGGAAAACGGCGCCATCGTTGCGCTTGGTGGCCTGCTCGACCAGAACGATCGCCAGACCGTCGAAAAGGTGCCGCTGCTTGGCGATTTGCCCGGGCTGGGTGCCTTGTTCCGGCACAGGTCGCGCAACCGCGACAAGACCAACCTGATGGTGTTCATTCGCCCCACCATCATTCGCGATGCGGCCGATGCGCAGCGCATGACCGCACCGCGCTACAGCTATCTGCGCGACCGCCAGCTGGCCGATGGCGACCCGGAAGCGGCGCTCGATGCGTTGGTGCGCGACTACTTGCGTGCACAGCCGCCGCAGCTGCCGGCCGGCCCATCGTCGGTCGTGCCGAAGCCGACACCGGCACCCACGCCTGTGCCTGCCGCACGTCCCGCTCAGCGCTGATGCCATGACCACTGCACGCGCCAGCATTTCCTATGCATTCGCCAAGCGCCACGGCGTGGTGTTGCTCGGCAGCGACACTGCCGCACAGATCGGCCTGCGCGAAGGCGGCGATGTGCAGGCCTTGGTCGAATTGCGGCGTGCGCTGGGCATGCCGCTGCAGGTGCGCACGCTGGCGCCATCGGTGTTCGACCGGCATGTGTCGGAGATCTACGCCGATGCCGGGCTGGAGCAGGGGGTGCAGGTCGAAGCGCTGGACCTGCATGGCAGTCTGGATTCGTTGATCGACGACATCCCCACCGCCGACCTGCTCGACAGCCAGGACGATGCGCCGATCATCCGCCTGATCAACGGCATCATCGCCGAGGCCGCGCGCCTGGGCGCGTCCGACGTGCATCTGGAATCCTACGAATCGCGCTTGCGGGTGCGCCTGCGCGTGGATGGGGTGATGCGCGAAGCAGCGACGTTGCCCGGGCGCATTGCGCCGTTGCTGGTGTCGCGGGTCAAGGTGATGGCACGGCTGGATATCGCCGAAAAACGTATCCCGCAGGATGGCCGCGTGTCGCTGGTGATGGGTGCAAAGGCGCTGGATGTGCGCGTCTCCACGCTGCCCACGCGCGGCAGCGAGCGGGTGGTGCTACGTATTCTGGACAAGGAACAGGGCACGCTGTCGCTGGCGCAGCTGGGCATGCCGCCGGCGGTGATGCATACCGTGCAGCGCGCCTTGCAGGTGCCCAACGGCATCGTGCTGGTCACCGGCCCCACCGGTTCGGGCAAGACCACCACCTTGTACGCGGCGCTGAGCCTGCTCAACGATGGCTCGCGCAACATCCTCACCGTCGAAGACCCGGTGGAATATGCCATCGACGGCGTCGGCCAGACCCAGGTCAACGCACGTGTGGGCATGACCTTCGCCGCCGGCCTGCGCGCCATCCTGCGCCAGGACCCGGACGTGGTGATGATCGGCGAGATCCGCGATACCGAGACCGCACAGATCGCGGTGCAGGCCAGCCTCACCGGCCATCTGGTGCTCTCCACCGTGCACACCAACGACGCGGTGGGGGCGGTCACGCGTCTGCGCGACATGGGCATCGAACCGTTCCTGCTGGCATCGAGTTTGCGGCTGATCCTGGCGCAGCGGCTGGTGCGGCGCTTGTGCCCGCAGTGCCGCCGGGAGCGTACGATCGATGCGGGTACGCGCCAACTCCTGGATGCGCCTGCCGACGCATTGATCTACACAGCCGTGGGCTGCAGCGTCTGCCATCACAGCGGCTACGCCGGGCGCGTGGGGATCTACGAAGCCATTGCGGTGGACGATGCGATGCGCCGCCTGATCGGCGACAACGCCGACGAAGACGCGCTGGCGGCGGTGGCCTTCGCGCGCGCGCCGCGGCTGGGCGATGCCGCACGCGCCGCCGTGTTGCAAGGCCTGACCACGCTGGAAGAAGCGCTGCGTGTGACCCGTCAGCAGGACGACGCGCATGCCGCAGTTTGATTACACCGTGCTCGATCTGCAGGGGCGCAACCGGCACGGCGTGATCAGCGCCGACAGCGTGCACAGTGCGCGTGCGCAGCTGGAGCAGCGGCAATGGGTGCCCGTGCGCGTGGAAGCGGCCGCAGCGACAGCCGGCGCGGCCGTGCGCGCAGCACGCTTCAGCGGCAAGGACCTGGTGTTGTTCACCCGCCAGCTTTCCACCCTGGTGGAAACCGCGCCACTGGAAGAAGCCCTGCGCACCATCGGCACCCAGTCCGAACGCCGCGGCGTGCGCCGGGTCACCAGCCAGACGCACGCGTTGGTGCTCGAAGGGTTTCGCCTGTCCGATGCGATGGCACGGCAAGGTAACGCATTCCCGCCGCTGTACCGCGCCATGGTGGCCGCCGGCGAAAGCGCGGGCGCCTTGCCGCAGGTGCTGGAACGCCTGGCCGATCTGCTTGAACGCCAGGCGCAGGTCCGCAGCAAGTTGCAGTCTGCACTGGTCTATCCCGCCGCGCTCGCGTTGACGGCTGGTGCGGTGGTGATCGTGCTGATGACCTTCGTGGTGCCCAAGGTGGTGGACCAGTTCGATTCGATGGGCCGCGCCTTGCCCTGGCTGACGCGTGCGGTGATCGGCGTGTCGCAGTTTCTGCTGCATGCAGGCATCCCGTTACTCCTTGCGCTGGTGGTTGCGGCGGCGGCCACGTTGCACCTGCTCAAACGGCCAGCGCTGCGCCTGGCAGCGGACCGCGCGCTCTTGCGTGCGCCCCTGCTGGGCCGGCTGATCCGCGATCTGCACGCCGCGCGCATGGCGCGCACGCTGGCGATCATGGTCAACAGCGGCCTGCCGCTGATGGAGGGCCTGATGATTGCCGCGCGCACCGTGGACAACCGCGCGTTGCGGCTGGCCACCGACAGCATGGTCACCGCGATCCGCGAAGGCGGCAGCCTGGCCGCGGCGATGAAGCGCGCGGGAGTGTTTCCGCCGACGCTGCTGTACATGGCCTCCAGCGGCGAAAACAGCGGGCGCCTGGCGCCGATGCTGGAGCGCGCCGCCGATTATCTGGAACGCGAATTCGAGTCGTTCACCACCGCCGCGATGAGCCTGCTGGAGCCGGCCATCATCGTGCTGCTGGGCGGGGTGGTGGCGGTCATCGTGCTGTCGATCCTGTTGCCCATCCTGCAATTCAACACCCTCGCGCTTGGTTGAGCGCGGCCGTTTCTCCCGGAGATCCTCATGCAGCCCCTTCAATGCCGTGCACGCATCGACGCACTCACCTCGCGCAAACGCGCGCGTGGCTTCACCCTGGTCGAGCTGATGGTGGTCATCGTCATCATCGGCCTGCTCGCCACCGTGGTGATGATCAACGTGATGCCCAGCCAGGACCGCGCCATGGTCGAAAAAGCGCGCGCCGATGTGGCAGTGCTGGAACAGGCGCTGGAAACCTACCGCCTGGACAACCTCAGCTACCCGAGCACCGAACAAGGGCTGCAGGCCTTGCTCAACCCACCGAGCGGATTGACGCGACCGGAGCGTTATCGGCAGGGCGGCTATATCCGCCGGCTGCCGGAAGACCCGTGGGGCCACGCCTATCAATACCGCCGCCCGGGCCGCAACGGCGGCTTCGACGTCTACTCGTTTGGCGCCGATGGTGCAGAGGGCGGCGACGCCGACAACGCCGATATCGGCAACTGGCGCTGAGTGCTGACAGTGCCGGCTACTGCACAGCGAGCATCCATGTGCATGCGAATGCACGCGGCGCCAGCGCGCTCGAGCGGCTTTACCCTGCTCGAAGTGCTCGCGGTGCTGGTGATCACCGCGCTTGCCAGCACGCTGGTGGTGATGACCTTGCCCGATACGCAGCGCGATCTGCACGATCACGCCGATACGCTGGCCAGCGCGCTGATGCAGGCACGCGATGAGGCGATCATGAGTTTACGCATGGTGGAGGTCAGTATCGATGCCGGCGGCTACGCGTTCCGTCGCCAGGCGCAGCAGCGCTGGATCGCGTTGGATGAAACGCCGTTCGCAGCCATGCGCTGGCCGGACGGCATCCAGGCGCAGTTGCCCGCCGGCAGCGAGCGACTGAGCGTGCGCTTCGATCCCACCGGCGCGGCCACGCCGCAACGCATCGCATTGGGGGATGGTCGGCAGCAGATGCAGGTGGTGGTGGATGCCGCCGGTGTGGTGCAGGTCGATGCGCCCTCTCGCTGAGCCACGCGCATCGGGCGGATTCTCGCTGCTCGAACTGATGGTCGCACTGGCGATCTTCGGCATGGCGGTGGTCGGTCTGTTGAATCTGTCCGGCGAGAGCACCCGCACGGCGGTGGTGCTGGAAGAGCGTGCACTGGCTGCGGTGGTGGCAGAGAACCAGGCCATCGAAGCGATGCTGGCGCCCGCTGCTGCCGTACGCGCACCGGCGAACGGCCAGGCAGCGCTCGGCGATCGCCGCTGGGAGTGGCAACGCCAGTCGATGCCGGCCGGCGCTGCAGGCCTGGTGCGGATCGAGGTGCGCGTGCGCGCCGCAGGCCAGGCGCAGGAAGTGGCCAGCCTGAGCGTGCTGCGGAGTGCCGAATGATCTGCAGGCAGCGCACGCGCGGCTTCACCTTGATTGAACTGCTGGTGGCTCTGGCGGTATTCGCGCTGGTGGCCGCAGCGGCGGTGGTGGTGATGCGGCAGAGCATCGATCAGCGCGATGCCGTGCGCGCGCGCCTCCAACAAATCCGCGATTTCCAGCTTGCGCATGGCCTGCTGCGCAGCGACCTGCAACAGGCCGCAGTGCGCCGCACCCGCAACAGCGAGGGCGGTGCCGCCCGCAGTGCATTTGCCGCAAGCGCGCCGGGGACGCAGGGGCCGTTGTTCGGCTTCGTGCGGCGTGGCTGGAGCAACCCGGACCAGTTGCCGCGTGCATCGCTGCAATACGTGGAATACCGCGTGGTGGATGGGCGGCTGGAGCGCAGCGCACGCCCTGCGCTCGACGGCGCAACCGCCGGCACACCGCAGGTGCTGTTGCGCGGTGTGCGCTCGGCAGTGGTGGCGTTCCATTACCGCGCGCAGTGGAGCGATGGCTGGAGCGGCGGGCTGGAAGCAGTGCCGGATGCGGTCGCGCTGGAGCTGGAGCTGGACCACTGGGGACGGGTGCGTCAGCTGTTCCTGCTGCCGGAGGGGCGCACATGAGCGCGCTGTGCGTCCCTGCCAGGCAACGGGGCGTGGCCTTGCTCACGGTGTTGCTGCTGGTTGCAGTGATGACCTTGCTGATGGCCGCCGTGCTGGACGATCTGCGCTTTGGCCTGCGCCGTAGCGGCAATGGCGCGGCGATGACGCAGGCGCAGTGGTACGCGCTGGGGAGCGAGACCGTCGCGCGGCAACGGCTGCAGGCCATGGCAAAGCGCGATCCGCTGCGCACCACACTGGACGGCGGCTGGAACGACCAGCCGATCCGCTTTCCGTTGGACGACGGTGCCGTGAGCGTGCGCCTGCGCGACCGCGGCGGCTGCTTCAATCTCAACAGCGTGGTCGTCGGTGCGCCCGAGCAATGGCAGCGCAGCGACGAAGGTGCACGTCAATACCGCGCACTGCTCGAAGTGCTGGGCATCGCCCCGCAACAGGCGCAGGCGCTGACCGATGCGCTGGTGGACTGGATCGACAGCGACGCGCAGCCCGGCGCGCAAGGGGCCGAAGACGACCGCTACCTGCAGGCGGCCATGCCGCTGCGCACAGGTGCGACCTTGCTGGCCGGCGTCAGCGAACTGCACGCCATCGTCGGCTATACGCCGCAACTGGTCGCGCAACTGCAGCCGTACGTGTGTGCGCTGCCGGAAGGACGCCTGTCGCCGATCAACGTCAACACGCTGCGCCTGCAAGATGCGCCGGTGCTGGTGGCGCTGACCGGCGGTGCATTGGCGTTGCCGGCCGCGCGAAGCGTCATCGCCGCACGGCCGGCCGGAGGATGGCGCGACGTCAGGACGTTCCTGAGCCAGCCGGCGTTGCTGCAGGCCGAGCCTTCCAATGCAGTGTTGGAACAGATCGAACTCCGCACCCACTATTTCTCTCTTTACAGTCAGGTCGACCATGCCGGCGCGCAGGTCCTGCTTGAAGCGTTGCTGCAACAGGAAACGGCCGGCCGTGTGCGGCTGGTGGCGCGCCAATGGAGTTCCGACGAATGAGTAGTACCTTGCTGTTGCTGCCAGCCGATGCCGCGGCAGACCCCATTGCCGTGCGCGTGGATGGGCAGGGGCTTGTCGTGGCGCAGCACACGCCCAGCGCACTGCACGAACGTTCCGCGCACACGCTGCTGGTGGTGCCGGGCAGCGCGGTGCATCTGCGCTGGATGACGCTGCCTGGCCGCAGCGTGGCGCAATCCGTGGCGGCCGCGCGGCTGCAACTGGCCGAGCATCTGGCCACCGATGCGCAGGCCGTGCATGTGGCAATCGCCGAACAGGCCGAGCCCGATGGCACACGCCTGGTTGCGGCCGTGGACGCTGCGGTGATGCACCAGTGGTTGCAGCGCGCCGCGAGCGTGGGCGTGGTGCCCGACGCGGTGGTGCCGGATTGTCTGTTGCTGGACAGCGCCGATGCCGATCAGGCACTCACCGTGGTGGAATGGGATGGGCGCTGGCTGCTACGCGGGCCGCGCCTGGCCTGCAGCCTGGAGCCGTCGCTTGCGCAGCTGCTGCTCGCCGCACAACCGCGCGCAGCAACACTGCCGCCGGGGGCAGATCCGCACCGCGCCATTGCGCAGTTCGCACGCCATGCCGCCACAGCCCCGCTCGATCTGCGGCAGCACGCCTTTGCAATCCGGCCACAAGCGCGCTCCGGTTTCAGTTTGCGCATGCTGGCCGCATTGCTGGCGCTGCTGGTGGTCTCACCGCTGTTGTTGCTGCTTGCGCAAACGTTGCGCTACGAAATCGGTGCGCGTGTGTTGCAAGCACGCGCCGCCGCGCAGTTGGGTGTGCGCGATGCAGCGGCGGTGCCTGCCGCACTGCAGGCACGCCGCCAGGCGGGCACGGCGGCCGATCGCCTGGCCGTGCAACTGGGCGCCCTGTTCGCAGCGGTCGATACGCTTCCGGCTGCGGAACTGGACCAGCTCGATTACCGCGCCACACAGCCGCTGCGCGCGACCTTGCTGCACACCGATGCGACAGACCTGCAACAGTTGTCTGCCCGGCTTGCCGAGGCGGGTTGGCACGTGGATCCCGGCGGCAGTCAGGTCGACGACGATCGCATGCGGACGCCATTCGCACTGGAGCCGCTGCGATGAAGGCATCTTTGCAACGCGGCGCGCAGTGGTGGCAGGCGCGGGCGCCGCGCGAGCGGCGCATGCTGGGTCTGATGTGCGCGGCGCTGGCGGCGTTCATTGGTTGGTATGCGCTCTACACCCCATTGCGGCACTGGCATGACCGGGCCTGGGCGCGCTACGCCGATGCAGCGCAGCTGGTCCTCGACACTTCTGCGCAGGCAGCGTCGACCAAGCGCAGCGCCGCCCCGGGCCCCGCGGCATTGGCCGGGATCATCGCAACCAGCGCACGCGATGCCGGCATCACCATCAGCTTGCAGCAGCGCAGCGCGGCGGGTGGGGTGGAGGTGCAGATCGATGCGGTCAGCGCCGCTGCGCTGTTCGGCTGGCTCGAGCGGTTGCGGCAAGCACACGGCCTGGCCCCGACCCAGCTGAGCGTCGTGCGCGATCAGGGCCAACTCCGCGTACGCTGCGGGTTTGCGGAACCTGTCCCGTGACACGAATACGTTGGACCTTGCTCTTGCTGTTGATGCTGGGTGCCGCGCTGCTGGCATCGCTGCCGTTGCGCCTGGTGCTGCCACGCGAGGGGCTGCCCTTCTCGGTGCTGGAGGTGGAGGGGCCGGTATGGGCGGGTACCTTGAGGCAGGTGCAATGGCACGGCATCGCATTCGGCGATGTCGCGGTGCGGCCGCGCGTCGGTGCACTGTTGCGGGGCGAGCGTCAGGTGCACTTGCAGTCCACGCAGCTGCAACTTCAGCTGGTGGATGGCGCACAACACGGAATCCGCGATGCGCAGGGGCAGGTGTTGGTGCGCCAACCAGCGGGCCTGGCGTTGATCGATCTGGCAGTGGAGCTGCAGCGGGTGGGTCTGCTGTTCGATGCGACCCGCTGCGTGCAGGCGCGTGGGCAGGTCAGTGTGCAGTTGCTGTCGAGTGGCATCGGTGACGTGCCCGGTCTGCCTCCGTTGCGCTTGTCCGGACAGCCGCGCTGCGTGGACGACACCGCCGTGCTGACCCTGCTGCCCGACACTGCGCTGCCTGCCGGCATGCAGGCCACCACACAACTGCAACTCTGGCGCGATGGGCGTTGGCAGCTGCAGTCACGGGTCGATCCGGGTGAGGACGCGGTGCTGGGGGTGGCTCTGCAACTCTTGGGCTTCGCCGCTACCCCAGAGCGCAACTTACTGCGCATCGACCAGGGGCAGCTGCGCTGAGCGCAGCGTTGCCTGCTACGCGCCAAGCACGCGTTCTCCTGCACCATTAGCGTGCATGTCTGACGGCGGTGGCCTGGTCCAGACCGATGTAGCGCGGTACCCGATCAGTCTGCTGACAACGTTGTCGGCCCCATGGCCGCAGGCAGTCATCGCTGCAATTGGCCGGCTGTAGCGACGAGGCTTGCGCGCCGCGCTCGAGCTCGTAGAAGCGCGGAATGATGGACTGGGATGCGCCTTGCAACGATTGCGCGGCGATGTGCTCAGCCCAGGCCGAACACGAATTGGTCTGGTGGCGGGAGATTGGTCATTGACTGGTTATGTGACAACGATTCCCGATCTGCACCCAGATGGTCCTGTATGCACCAAAAAAATCCCCTAAAAACAGCGTAACGCCCGATCCGCCAACGCCAACGAACATTTTCGACAGTGACTGTTGACATGATCTTTTAAAGACCATAAGAATCAAATCCACTGAATTGGTATTTGCCAATCAGGGCCGTTGATCAGCAATGGCAGGCGATGTCCGTCCTGGGAGGAAGACGGGCATCGGCACCCACGGGGGGCCGTACGGGGTGCTCGCACACAACAGATCGCAGGCGGTTCCGGATGTCCGGAACTGGTGGCCTGTGCGCGTGTGGGTGGGTTGCCCAACGCCGGATCTGTCAGCGCTGATCGATCGGAATGCCAGCCGCGTCGTCGTCCAGCCATTCCACCTCAGGATCTCCCATGTCACCTGTCCCGCGTGCCCCGTTGCGTTGTTGTCCGCCTTCCTCGCTGTCCATTGCCATTGCGCTGTCGCTGCTCGCCTGTGGCGCCAACGCGCAGGCGCAGCAATCGCCGCCGGAAGCATCGGCGCAGATCTCCCAGCTCGACACCGTCAAGGTCACCAGCTCGTACCAGAAGAGCCTGATCACCGCCATGGACAACAAGCGCGACGACGTGCGCATGACCGACGGCATCTCGGCGCAGGACATCGGCAAGTTTCCTGCCGAGAACATCGCCGAAGCGATCCAGCGCATCCCGGGCGTGCAGATCTCCACCATCAACGGGCGCGGCTCCACCATCAGCGTGCGTGGTCTGGGCCCGCAGTACTCGGCCACCACCATCAACGGCCAGGTGATCAAGAGCGCCGATTTCACCGATGGATTCCGCTACGACATCATCCAGCCGGAAGTGGCTGCAGGGATCGAGGTGATCAAGTCGCCGTCGGCGGACATGGACGCCGGTGGCCTGTCCGGCACGGTCAACATCAACACCACCAAGCCGCTGGATTACCAGCAGACCAAGCTGCTGTTTTCGGCCAAGACCCAATATGCGGAATTTGCCGGCGGCTCGCCAACGCCCAAGGGGGTGCTGACCTATATCGACCAGTTCAAGTTCGGTGGCGGCGATCTGGGCGTGTTCCTCAGTGCCGGCTACCAGAAGCTCAAGGACCGCGCCGATTATCTGTGGATCGACCGGTGGTATACGCAGGACACCGACGCCGGCACCTTGTACATCCCGCGTCGCCCGCGCTATCGCTCGATCGAGCGCGAGACTACGCGCAAGATGTTCAATGGCGGCCTGCAGTGGAAGCCCAACGACCAGCTGGAAATGAACCTCACTGCACTGTACTCGCAGGACAAGACCGCCAACGACATGAACCAGCTGGTGTATTCGTTCGAGCGCAACCCGCTGACGGTGCTGCAGACCAACGGCTTGACCGCCACCCAGGTGTCGGCATCGGACTACTGGCTGGAAAACAATCGCCAGATCGAACAACACGATCTGTCCACGCAATTGTTCACCTACGACTTCAAATGGAAGGGCGATGCCTGGACGCTCGGTGGCGCGGCCAATTACACCCAGGGCAAGACCGACGAGAACGAACGCGCCGCAATCCTGGGCCGGATTCCCTCGGCGACATTGCTGGACACCTCCAATCCCGACGCGATCTCGCTGACCACCGATGCCGACGCCACCGATGCCAGCGCCTGGAACAAGACCAATCTGGTGCGTAGCGAATATCCCAACGGCTCCATCCAGTCGCTCAGCAACAAGGAATGGTCGCTGCAGCTGGATGCCGAACGGTATCTGGAGCTGGGTGCATTGAATGCGGTGCGCTTCGGTGCCAAATACCGCCGCGAGACCTTCGAGCGCGACGTGCGCCGGCGCGATTTTCTGTATCTGCTCAGGACCGGTGCCGTGTCCGGCTTCGACATGTTCCCGGAGCTGTCGGCCGCCAACAGCACGGTCAGCAACTTCCTCGACGGGCAGCTGGCCTCGCAGGACAGCTGGGTCACCCCCGACATCGCGGCCTATGCCCGCTCGCTGGCGGCCGCCGGCATCACGGTGCCGGTGCTGTTCGCACCGCAAAGCAGCTACAGCATCGAGAACGATATTTCCTCGGCCTATGCGATGGCGCGCATCGATACCGACATCGGCAGCATGCGCCTGCGCGGCAACCTCGGCCTGCGGTATGAGAACACCAAGCGCACCACCGACACCTACCTGACCCAGGCGCAGGCGGCCAGCGACGATGCCAATGTGGTGATCGGTACTGCGCGCGCACCCTACGACTATTCCAACTGGCTACCCAGCCTGAATCTGGTGCTGGACATGCGCGAAGACCTGCTGCTGCGCTTTGCGGCCGCCAAGGTACTGGTGCGGCCGATTCTGGACAGCAATACCGCCATCGCCTCGACGATCTCCACCGGCACCAATACCGGCGGCACCACCACCTATGTCGTCACCCAGGGCCAGACCGATCTGAAGGCGCTGACCGCCGACCAGGCAGACCTGAGCCTGGAGTGGTACTACGGCAACGGCGGCGCGCTGACCGTGGCCGGGTTCTGGAAGAACATCAAGAACGGCACCTTCAACAGCATCGTCTGCCCGGGTGCCTTCAACGGCACTGCGCTGTCCAGCAACGCGGCCGGCGACTGCGTGGACAGTGGCGGCGACATCTACGAGATCACCGCCACCACCAACGACCCGAGCAAGGTCAAGATCCGCGGTTACGAGCTGGGCTGGACGCAATCGCTGGATGCCTGGTTGCCGATCGACGGCTTCGGGGTGACCACCAATTTCACCCGGGTGATTCCGCAGCGCGATACCGATTTCCAGATCCGCAACCTGTCCGAACAGACCTGGAACGCCACCGCGTACTGGGAGAGCGCGCATTATTCGGCGCGCGTCTCGCTCAACCATCGCAGCGAGTACGAACAGGACAGCAGCGACAGCTTCTTCGCGCGCGAAGGCCACACCATGAAGGCGCGCACCCAGCTGGATGCGGTGCTCGGCTACCAGGTCAACGACAAGCTGAGTTTCCAGCTCGGTGGTTTGAATCTCAACAACCGTACCGAAGAAGCGTACAAGGACATCGCCAGCCGCTGGCAGATGACCGGTGTCACCGGTCGCAGCTACTACCTGTCGATGCAGTGGGACATGCTGTGATGACGGGCGAGCGAGCGCGGTGCCAGCGCGCATCGCTGCGTGCCGCAGCCAGGAGCGCGTGCAACGCCGTTAGTCAGCGCAACGCCGCAGGCGCGATGGACGCGCGCCATGCGGCGGCCGCGCGGCGTGCGTCACGGGCTGCGCCTGCAGTGCAGGCGAGCGGGCGCTGCCATGCGCAGGCGTGAGTTCATCAAAGGCAGCGTCTGCGCCTCGTCGCTGCTAGGCGTACCGGCGTTGCTGCCAGGCGCGGCGAGCGCTGTCACCGCCCGCGCGAATAGCGACGGTAAGCCGCGCCCGGCGCCGGCGGGCACCGATGATGGCGGCCAATGGCTGGACCTGGACGAGGGTTGGCGCTTCCATGCCGGCGATCTGCCGTTGCCGCGCCTGCTTGCGCAGGACGAGACCTACGACAACGCCAAGGCCGGCCGCGCCTGGGGTGCGGCGGCACCGGACTTTGACGACACCGGCTGGCGGCAGCTGCAATTGCCGCACGATTTCGTGGTGGAGCAGGCGGTGCGCGCCGACGCCAACATCGCGCAGGGCTATCGCCCGCGCGGCATTGCCTGGTACCGGCGCACGCTGCGGCTGGACGAGTCCGTGCGCGGCCAGGCGGTGGAGCTGCGTCTGGACGGCATCGCCAGCCACGCCACCGTGTGGGTCAACGGCATGCTGATGGCGCGCAGCTGGAGCGGCTACACCGGCCTGGTCATCGACCTCACGCCGGTCGCACGCTACGGCAATGCCTTGAACAGCATCGCCATCCGCGTCGATGCCGAGGCCATGGATGGCTGGTGGTACGAGGGCGGCGGCATCTACCGGCACACCTGGCTGGTGCTGCGTGCACCCTTGCATATCGCCGGCGATGGTCTGGCAGGGGTGCCGCGCGAAAGGCCGGGCGATGTCTGGCAGGTGCCGGTGCAGCTGGAGCTGGTCAACAGCAGCGAACAGCCCGCCGACGCGTGGGTGGATGTGGCGCTGCACGACCCAAACGGGGTAGTCGTGGCAAGCGGCGGGACGCAACTGCGCGTGGCTGCATTCGGCACCGCGCAGGCGGCCATCAACGTGTCGGTGCCGCAGCCGCAGCGCTGGAGCGTGGACACGCCGGTGCTGTACCGCGTGCAAGCCAACGTGCGCGGCGCAGATGGCCGCAGCGACCGTGCCGAGTGCGACATCGGCTTTCGCAGCCTGCGCTTCGATGCCGACCACGGCTTCTTCCTCAATGGCCGCGCGCTCAAGATCAAGGGCGTGTGCCTGCATCAGGACCATGCCGGCGTTGGCGTGGCGCTGCCCGATGCGCTGCATGTGTTTCGCCTGCAGCGCCTGAAATCGATGGGCTGCAACGCCATCCGCTTGCATCACGCGGTGGCGCCGGAATTGCTGCAGGCCTGCGATCGGCTCGGCATGCTGGTGATGGCCGAGAACCGGCTGTTCAATCCTGCGCCCGAGTATGTGGCGTTGCTGCGCACCATGGTGCGGCGCCAGCGCAACCACCCCAGCGTGTTCCTGTGGTCGCTGCTCAACGAAGAACCATTGCAGGGCACCGCCACCGGTTACGCGATCATGGCGCGCGCCGCCAGCGCGGTGCGTACGCTCGACGACAGCCGCCCGATCACGGCCGGCATGAACGATGGCATGTTCGCCACCCGCGGCGCGGCCGACGTGGTGGACCTGCTCGGCTTCAACTATCGCCAGTACAACTACGACCGCGTGCATGCCGCCCGCCCAGGCACGCCGATGTTGTCCAGCGAAGACACCAGCGCATTCCAGACGCGTGGTGCATGGTTCACCGACCTGGACGCGCATGTGGTGGCCGAAGACGACAGCCTGGCTGCAGACTGGGGCAACACCCATCGCCGCGCCTGGCAGCTGATTGCCGAACGCCCGTTCGTCGCCGGCAGCTTCGTGTGGACCGGCTTCGATTATCGCGGCGAACCCACGCCGTTCGAGTGGCCGTCGGTCGGGTCGTTCTTCGGCATCATGGACCAGTGCGGATTTGCCAAGGGTGCCTATTGGTTGCGTCGCGCGTTGTGGATCGACGATGCGCCGGTGTTGCATCTGGTGCCGCACTGGAACTGGCCCGGCCGCGAAGGCCGGCCGATCAAGGTGATGGCATTCTGCAATGCCGGGCAGGTGGAGCTGTGGCTCAACGGCCGCTCGCTGGGGAAACAGGCGGTGGATCGCGCGCAGATGAATCAGTGGCAGGTGGACTACGCGCCAGGCGTGCTCGAAGCGGTGGCCTGGCGCGACGGCCGCGAGGTGGCGCGTACGCGGGTGGAAACCACCGGCGCGCCAGTCGCGTTGCGGCTCACGCCGGACCGCACCCAGCTACGCGGCGATGGCCGCGATGCGCAACCGGTGACCTTGGAGGCGCTGGATGCGCAGGGCCGCCACGTGCCCGATTGCAATGCGTTGCTGACGCTGCAGATCAGCGGTGGCCGCTTGCTCGGTCTGGGCAATGGCGACCCGAATGCGCACGCCGCCGATCAGGGCACGCACGTGGCCTTGTTCAACGGGCTGGCGCAGGCGATCGTGCAGGCCGGGCGCGGCGCGGGCGTGTTGCGGCTGCAGGCGCGCAGCGCAGGCTTGCGCGATGCGGTGCTCGAGATCGCGCGCGTGGCCGTGCCGCTGCCAGCCAGCGTTCCGATCGTGGCGCCGGTGATGGTGGTCGAAAGCTGGCGCCACACCGCCGCCTTCGCGCAGCCGCCGGCAGCGGATCTGTCGCGCCGCCCCAACGACAACAATAGCTGGAGTAACACCTTGCCCGGCACGCTGGAAACCGCGCCCGAATGCGCCGGCTACGTGCTGTACCGCACCCAGTTCACACCGTGGCAAGGCGTGCAGACCCACGGCGGCATGCTCGATCTGGGGCGTCTCAGTGGGCCGGCGCAGGTGTTTCTGGATGGCCGTGCCGTGGCGCAGGCAGCGGCCGGCACCCCGATCACCGTGACGCTTGCACCGGCCGCCGGAGCCCGCACGCTGGCGGTCGTTCTGCAGGTTGCCGCCGATCAGCCGTTTGGATTCCACGACGTCGTCACCGTGCACTACCGGAACTCGCCATGATCGCCTCATCGTTCTTACCCTCGTCGCCCGCGGGCCTATTCGCCGGCGCAGTGCTGAGCGCGCTGCTCGCACTTCCGCACAGCGTGCTGGCCGCACCGCCCGCACAAGCGGTGGTGCAACGTTTGATCGGCCCGCGCGCCGCGCAGTTCGAGATGACGACGGCGCCGCGCGGCGACGGCGCGGACTGGTACAGCATCGACGCCGGCGGCGACACCGTGCGCATTGCCGGCTCCTCGCAGGTGGCATTGGCACGTGGCGCCTATGCCTATCTCGGCCAGGCCGGTGCGGCCTCGATGAGTTGGGAAGGCGACCGCGTCGCGCTGCCGGCGCAATGGCCGGCCTACCACAGCGGCCAGGTGCGCACGCCGTTTGCCCACCGCGCCTATCTCAACACCTGCACCTACGGCTACACCACGCCGTTCTGGGATTGGCCGCGCTGGCAGCGCGAGATCGACTGGATGGCGTTGCACGGCATCGACATGCCGCTGGCGATGGAAGGGCAGGAGGCAATCTGGCAGGCGCTGTGGCGCGAGTTCGATGTAAGCGATGACGCGTTGGCGGACTACTTCTCCGGCCCCGCGTTCACCCCGTGGCAGCGCATGGGCAATATCGAGGGCTATCGCGCGCCGTTGCCGCAGCAATGGATCGACAGCAAGCGCTTGCTGCAGACGCAAATCCTGACGCGCATGCGCGAGCTGGGCATGCAGCCGGTGTTGCCGGCATTTGCCGGTTACGTGCCCAAGGCGTTCGCGCAGGCGCATCCGAACGCGCGCATCTACCGCATGCGCGCCTGGGAAGGCTTTCACGAAACCTATTGGCTGGATCCGCGCGATCCGTTGTTCGCCAAAGTCGCACGCCGTTTCCTCGATCTGTACACGCAGACCTACGGCGCAGGCGAGTTCTATCTGGCCGATGCCTTCAACGAAATGCTGCCGCCGGCGGCCGACGACGGCAGCGACGTGGCCGCCGCCAAGTACGGCGACAGCATCGCCAACTCCGACGCCGCACGTGCCAAGGCCGTGCCAGCGGCGCAACGGGATGCGCGCCTGGCCGAGTACGGGCAGGCCTTGTATCGCTCCATTGCGCAGGTCAATCCACAGGCCACCTGGGTGATGCAGGGCTGGCTGTTCGGCGCCGACCGCGAGTTCTGGCAACCGCAGGCGATCGCCGCGTTTCTGGGCAAGGTGCCCCATGCGCGCTTGATGGTGCTGGACATCGGCAACGACCGTTATCCCGGCACCTGGAAGGCCTCGCAGGCCTTCGACAACAAACAGTGGATTTACGGCTACGTGCACAACTACGGTGCCAGCAATCCGTTGTACGGTGACTTCGCGTTTTATCGACAGGATCTGCAGGCCTTGCTGGCCGATCCGGACAAACGCAATCTGCGCGGGTTTGGCGTGTTTCCCGAAGGCTTGCACAGCAACTCGGTGGTCTACGAGTATCTGTACGCGCTGGCCTGGGAAGGGCCGCAGCAATCCTGGTCGCAGTGGCTCACGCAGTACACGCGTGCGCGCTACGGCCGCAGCGACGGGGCATTGCTGCAGGCCTGGTCGGAGCTGGAAGCCGGCATCTATCAGACCCGGTACTGGTCGCCGCGCTGGTGGAACAAGCGTGCCGGTGCGTATCTGCTGTTCAAGCGGCCGACTGCCGACATCGTCGGCTTCGACGATCGCCCCGGCGATCCACAACGCCTGCGCCGCGCGATCGACGCATTGTTGCAGCAAGCAGACCGCTATGCCGATGCACCGCTATACCGCTACGACCTGATCGAAGATGCGCGGCATTACCTCAGCCTGCACGCCGACCGCCAACTGCAGGCGGTGGTGCAGGCCTACACGGCCGGCGACTTCGCACGGGGGGATGCGTTGTTGGCGCGCACGACACGATTGGTGCAAGGGCTCGATGCACTGGTCGGCGGCCAACACGAAACCCTGGCCCACTGGACCGGCCAGGCGGCTGCCGCAGCGGGCGACGATGCCGCGTTGCGTCGCGCCTATGTCGGCAATGCGCGTGCCCAGGTCAGCGTCTGGGGCGGCGACGGCAATCTGGCCGATTACGCGTCCAAGGCGTGGCAGGGCATGTACGCGGATTTCTATCTGCAGCGCTGGACGCGGTTTTTGAGCAGCTACCGTGCGGCGCGCAAGGCAGGCACGCCGTTCGACGCAGCGGCGGTCAATACCCAGCTTGCCGCGTGGGAACGCCAATGGGCCGGGCAGGGTGCGGTATTGAAGCGTCAGCCACCGCGCGATCCATTGACCTTGCTGCGCACATTGCTGGCGCAGGTGGACGCGCAGGATGACGTGCAGAGCGCAGCGGAAAGCGCCAGGCAAGGCGCAACGCAAGGTGTCGCCAAGGAAAACGTGCAAGAAATTGTGCACGGCGCCGTGCACAGCACCACGCAGGGAACTGCACAATGAACAGATCCGCATTGCACATACTGCTCGTGCTGGAGCGTGGTAGCGCCGTTGCAAGCACGCAGCTCATAGGCAGCACAGGCGCATGGCGTCCCCACCGGCAGTCACTGGGCAAGGCACTGCAATGAGCGCACACACATTGCCTGCTGCGGCTGGCACCGCAACCACACCACCAAAGCGCGAACGCTTTCTCTCGCTGGACGTCTTCCGCGGCCTGACCATCTTCCTGATGATCCTGGTCAATACCGCCGGGCCAGGCGCGCAGGCCTATGCGCAGCTGACGCACGCTGCCTGGTTCGGCTTCACGCTTGCCGATCTGGTGTTTCCTTCGTTTCTGTTCGCCGTGGGCAGCGCGATGAGTTTTGCGCTGGCGACCGACACGCCGCATCGGCAGTTTCTCGGCCGCGTGAGCAAGCGCGCGGCGCTGATCTTCGTGTGCGGCGTGCTGATGTACTGGTTTCCGTTTGTGCATCCGCAGCCCGGCGGTGGATGGGCGTTCACGGCAGTCGATCAACTCCGCCTGACCGGTGTGCTGCAGCGCATCGCGCTGTGCTATCTACTCGCAGCATTGCTGGTGCGCTATCTGCCGCGACGCGGCATCGCGCCGGCCTGCGTAGCGTTGCTGCTGGGCTACTGGGCGGTGTTGTATCTGGTCGGCCAGCCCGGGGCGGAGTTGAGCAAGACCGGCAACGCCGGCACCCGGCTGGATCTATGGCTGTACGGGCGCGCGCACCTGTACCGCAAAGACGACGGCTTCGACCCCGAGGGCCTGCTCGGCACGCTGCCGGCCACCGTCAACGTGCTGGCTGGTTATCTGGGAGGGGGCTTCCTGCAGCGGCGCGGCAAGACCGCTGCCGCCACACGCAGCCTGTTGCTGGCAGGCGCGGGACTGGTGCTGCTGGCGTTGCTCTGGCACCCGGCCTGGCCGTTGTCGAAGAAGCTCTGGAGCGGGTCGTTCGTCGCCTGCACCGTGGGCCTGGACCTGCTGGTGCTGGGTATGCTGGTCTACCTGCTGGAGTTGCGCGGCTGGACCGGCGGTAGCGGCTTTTTCACCGTGCTGGGCCGTAACCCGCTGGCGATCTACCTGTTCTCCGAATTGTTCGTGGTGCTATTGCGGCTGCTCCCGGCCGGCGGTTCCGGGCTGGACCTTTACGCCTGGGCCGGCATTCGCGTGTTCCAGGCCATCGCGCCGGGCCCGCTCGGTTCGCTGCTGTGCGCGCTGAGCTACACGCTGCTGTGCTGGGCCGTGGGCTGGTGGATGGACCGACGGCGCTGGTACCTGCGGCTGTGATCGCCCGGCCCCGCGTTCAGTGACGCAGCCCCGGGCGCTTGCAGTGCCGGGCTGGTCGTCGTCATGCCCGCCCGCAGCTAATGCGCTGCGGTCAAATTGGTACTATATTGGACCTAACGAATCCAAGTCGGTCCAGAGGACAGGCAATGGCCAGACCGAAAACCGAAGCCCGATCTGACACCGATCCGCGGATGGACGCGCTGGCGCTCGATGGCGCTGCGCCGACGCCACTGTATCTGCAATTGGCGAGCAAGCTGGACGAACAGATCCGTGGCGGCCAGTGGAAGGCCGGCGAGGCGCTGCCGGCCGAGCGCCAGCTCTGCGAACGCCTGCAGATCTCGCGGGTGACCCTGCGCCAGGCGGTGGATGTGCTGGTCGAACAAGGCCTGGTCTCGCGCCGGCAGGGCGCCGGCACCTTCGTCACCACCCAGATCCAGCATCAGCTCAGTGGCCTCACCAGCTTCAGCGAGACGCTACGCATCAAGGGCTACGAACCCGGCACGCGCTGGCTGGAGCGGCGGCTGCGCCCGGCACACGGCGAAGAAATCCTGCGGCTGGGGTTGTCGCCGGATGCGGCGGTGGCCTCGCTCACGCGTTTGCGCAGCGCCGACGACCGCGTCATGGCCTACGAGCACGCGGTGCTGCCGCAACGCATCGTCGCCGACCCGCAGCAGATCGGCGATTCGCTGTATAGCTACCTGGACGCGCAGGGCACGCCGGTGGTGCGCGCGCTGCAGTATTTCCGTGCGATCAATCTGCCTGCCCGGCTGGCCGAACACCTGCGCATGAAGACCGGCGAGGCGATCCTGCACGTGGTGCGCGTGGGCTATGCCCGCGATGGCAGCGCGATCGAATTGACCGACACCTATTGCCACAACGACTTCTACGATTTCGTCGCCGAACTGCGCCGCTGACGCCGACGGCATCCCCCACGACAACCTCAGAGCCCGCCGATCCATGACTACCGCCAGGCCCGCAAATCCCGTTGTCTCGATCGCCATCGTCGGCGTGCTGTTTTTCATCATCGGCTTTTTCACCTGGATCAACGGGCCGCTGATCACCTTCGTGCGGCTGGCGTTCGACCTCAACGAGGTCAACGCGTTTCTGGTGCTGATGGTGTTCTACCTGTCGTACTTCTTCCTGGCGTTGCCGTCGTCGTGGATTCTCAAGCGTACCGGCATGAAGAAGGGCCTGGCGCTGAGCCTGGTGGTGATGGCGGTGGGCGCGGCCGGCTTCGGCCAGTTCGCCACGCAGCGCTGGTATCCCGGCGCGTTGGCGGGGCTGTTCGTGATCGGTAGCGGCCTGGCCTTGCTGCAGACCGCCATCAACCCCTACATCAGCATCCTCGGGCCGATCGAAAGCGCCGCGCGCCGCATCGCCCTGATGGGTATCTGCAACAAGATCGCCGGCATCCTGGCGCCGATCCTGATCGGCTCGCTGGTGCTGCATGGCATTGGGGATCTGTCCGCGCAGGTGGCCAGCGCCACGCCGGCCGCCAAGGAGCAGTTGCTCACCGCATTCGCGGCCAAGATCCACGCGCCGTATCTGGTGATGTCCGGGGTGTTGCTGGTGTTGGCCATCGGCGTGCTGTTCTCGCCGCTGCCCGAGCTCAAGGCCTCCGAAGCCAATGCCACGCCAGGCGCGACCGGCGTGCAGAAATCCAGCATCTTCCAGTTCCCGCACCTGTGGCTGGGCGTGCTGTGCCTGTTCGTTTACGTGGGTGTGGAAGTGATGGCCGGCGATGCCATCGGCACCTACGGCCACGGCTTCGATCTGCCACTGGACAGCACCAAGCTATTCACCTCCTACACGCTGGGCGCGATGTTGCTGGGCTACATCGCCGGCCTGGTGCTGATCCCCAACGTCATTTCGCAGGCGCGTTACCTGAGCGTGTCGGCGGTGCTGGGTGTGCTGTTTTCACTCGGCGCGTTGTTCACCCATGGCTACGTGTCGGTGGGCTTCGTGGCTGCGCTTGGGTTTGCCAACGCGATGATGTGGCCGGCGATCTTTCCGCTGGCCATTCGCGGGCTGGGCCGCTTCACCGAAATCGGCTCGGCGTTGCTGGTGATGGGCATTGCCGGCGGCGCGATCATTCCGCAGTTGTTCGCCATTCTCAAGCAGCACTACGACTTCCAGGTCGTGTTCGCTGCGCTGATGGTGCCGTGCTATCTGTACATCCTGTTCTATTCGCTGCGCGGTCACCGCGTGGGCCTGCCGGCCCAGGCCAAGTGAACCAGCCAGCATGATGCGTTCCGACGAACAAGGCACACCCATGCGCAGGCCCACCATCAAAGACGTCGCCGAGCGCGCCAAGGTCTCGTTGAAGACCGTGTCGCGGGTGATCAACAACGAGCCCTCGGTGATGCAGGCCACGCGTGCACGCGTGCTGCGTGCCATTGCCGACCTCGACTACGAACCCGACCCGTCCGCGCGCAACCTGCGCAGCGGCACGCCCTTCGTGATCGGCCTGGTCTACGACAACCCCAACCCGTACCACATCATCGGTATCCAGAACGGCGTGCTGGCCGCCTGCCGCGAAACCGGCTTCGGCCTGCAGATCCATCCCTGCGATTCCACCTCGCCGCTGCTGGCCGAAGAGCTGGCCGAATGGGTGCAGCGCTCGCGCCTGGCCGGCGTGGTGTTGACCGCGCCGATGTCCGAACGCCCGGAACTGCTCGCCGGCCTGGCCGCGCGCGGCATCAAGAGCGTGCGCATCATCGCCTCCACCGAAGATCCGGGCGATGGCCCGTGCGTCTACATCGACGACCGCGATGCCGCGTATGAAATCACCGAGCATCTGATCCAGCTCGGCCATCAACGCATCGGTTTTCTGTGGGGTGGCCCGCAGCACCGCTCCAGCGGCGAGCGCTATGCCGGCTACGAAGCGGCGTTGAAGGACTACGGCATCAACCTGGACAAGCACCTGGTGATTCCCGGCGACTACACCTTCGACGATGGCTTCCGTGGTGCGCGTCGGCTGTTGTCGTTGCGCGAGCCGCCCACGGCCATCTTCGGCAGCAACGACGAAATCGCTGCCGGCGTGCTCGCCGCGGCCAAATCCACCGGCATGAACGTGCCGTACCAGCTGTCGATCGCCGGCTTCGAAGACAGCCCGTTCTCGCGCCAGTCGTGGCCGGCATTGACCACCGCCAAGCAGGCCACCGAAGACATCGCGCGGCATGCCGCACGCTTGCTGATCAGCCAGTTGCGCAGCGATGCCTACGACGACCAGCCCGCGCAATTGCAGAACCGCGGCTTCGTACCGCAACTGGTGGTGCGCGGCTCCACCGCGCCGGCGCCTGCGTCCACCGGCAAACCCCTTCCCCCCGAATCCGCCTGAGCCACGATGAGCCTTCCCACCGAAACCGACACCTTGATGTTCCGCGAGGCGGCGCAGACCGCCGATGTGGTCGCTGCGCAGTTCGCGCGTAATGCCGACACCATCGCCGCGCTCGCGCAGTCGCTGCGCGACAACCCGCCACCCTTCGTGGTGACCTGCGCGCGCGGCAGCTCCGATCATGCCGCCACCTACGCCAAGTACCTGTTCGAGACGCAGCTGGGCATCGTCACCGCGTCGGCCTCGCCGTCGGTGGGCTCGGTCTATGCAGCGCCGCTGCAACTGCGTGGCGCGCTGTATATCGTGATTTCGCAATCGGGCAAGAGCCCGGACCTGCTGCGCAATGCCGAAGCCGCCAAGGCCGCCGGCGCGCGCGTAGTCGCCCTGGTCAACGTGGAAGATTCGCCGCTGGCGCAGCTGGCCGATGTGGTGATTCCGCTCGGTGCAGGCCCGGAAAAAAGCGTGGCCGCCACCAAGAGCTATCTCGCCTCGCTGGCCGCGGTACTGCAACTGGGCGCCGTGTGGAAGAACGACCCGGCCCTGCTCGCGGCAGTGGATGCGTTGCCGCAGCAACTGCGCAATGCCTGGCAGGCCGATTGGTCGGCACTGACCACCGGTTTGACGCCCGCGCATAACCTGTTCGTGCTGGGCCGCGGCCTGGGCCTGGGCGCGGCGCAGGAAGCGGCACTCAAGTTCAAGGAAACCTGCGGCCTGCATGCCGAAGCCTACAGCTCGGCCGAGGTCAAGCATGGCCCGATGGCGCTGGTGGGCCCGGGCTTCCCGGTGCTGGTGTTCGCGCAGCCCGATGAAACCGGCGCCGGTACCCGCGCGCTGGCCGAAGAATTCCGCGCACGCGGTGCGCAGGTGTGGCTGGCCGCGCCCGATGGCGATCTGCCGCTGGCCGACGCCGCGCATCCTGCCTGCGCACCGCTGCTCACCGTGCAGAGCTTCTATCGCGCGATCAATGCGCTGGCGCTGCAGCGCGGCCATAATCCCGATCTGCCGCCGCACTTGAACAAGGTTACGGAAACCGTTTGAACATGGATGCTCCCCGCACTCAGGCATTGTGCAACGCACGCGTACTCACCGACGACGGCCTGCAGGATGGCCTGGCCGTATTGCTGCACGGCACGCAGATCCAGGCGATCGTGCCGGCCGATGATGCACGCGTGGCGCAGGCGCACACGCGCATGGATCTGGGTGGCGCCACCTTGTTGCCTGGCTTCATCGACATCCAGGTCAACGGCGGCGGCGGGGTGTTGTTCAACAACGCACGCGACCCGCAGGCATTGGCCACGATCGCCGCGGCGCATCGCCGCTTCGGCACCACCGGCATGCTACCCACGCTCATCAGCGACACTGCCGAGGTGATGGCCGAAGCGATCGATGCAACGCGTCAAGCCATCGCTCAAGGCGTGCCCGGCGTGCTCGGCATCCATCTGGAAGGCCCGTACCTCAGCCCAGCGCGCAAGGGCACGCACGACGCGCACAAGTTCCGCGTGCCGGACGCGCACGAGATTGCAGTCGACACCTCGTTGGACAACGGCGTCACCCTGATCACGCTCGCGCCCGAGCGCGTGCCGCTGGACGATATCCGTGCCTTCGTTGCCGGCGGCGCGATCGTGTTCGCCGGCCACACCGCGGCGACCTACGAGCAGGCACGCGACGGGATTGCGGCCGGCGTCAGTGGTTTTACGCATGTGTACAACGCGATGTCGCAACTGGCCGGGCGCGAACCCAACGCGGTCGGCGCGGCGCTGGAAGACCCCAATGTGTGGTGCGGCGTCATCGTCGATGGCGTGCACGTGCATCCGGCCAGCCTGCGCGTTGCCCTGGCGGCCAAACCGCGCGGCAAGCTGCTCCTGGTCACCGACGCCATGCCGATGGTCGGCAGCGACAGCCCCAGCTTCGACCTGTATGGCGAGACCATCACTGCGGTGGACGGCGTGGTGCGCAATGCCGACGGCGCACTCGCCGGCTCCGCACTGGACATGGCCACCGCCGTGCGCAACAGCGTGCAATGGCTAGGCGTGGATCTGGCCGAAGCCGCACGCATGGCATCCACATATCCCGCGCAATGCATCGGCCTGGGCGACCGCCTGGGACGCATCGCGCCGGGCTACCAGGCCGACCTGGTGCTGGTGGATGCCGACGTGCAGGTGCTTGGTACCTGGGTCGCCGGGCAGCGCGACTGACCCTGCGCACGATGGTTGCGCTTGCTGTCAGGCAGGCGTCGCCGAAGTGCTGTGTCTGTATTCGGCAACACCGTGTCGCGTCTCATGGTGTCGGGCTGACGCTGGAGATTGCTCGCCGGCATGTGTGTCCAGACCCCTTCCGTCGCCACAACAGTGGTGGCACGCCTGCCAGGCACCGGTCCAGACGGCTTGCGGTGCATTCTCCGTTGCGTGTGGGTAGCGTTGCCATCCCTGCGGGCATTTTGGCCTGCTAGAGTTGCGATCAACTCCAGGACAAGGCAGTACCGATGAGCAACGCACGGATGCGCTGGTGGTGGGTGGGGTTGCTGTTCTGCATGCACGCGACCGCTGGCGCTGCGGCTCCGTGGCAGCTGGTTGCCGGCGGCACGGACTACCAATTGGATGCGGCGCAGGGTGATGTGCAGGCCGCAGAGGGCGCCCGGCTGCGTCTGAGCGCCGGTGCCAATCGCACGGCGGCGTTTGGTGCGGTGGCCGTGCATCTCGATGCCGTCGCACTGCGTGGTCAGTCGCTGGCGCTGGATGGCTTTCTGCAAACCTCCAAGGCCGTACCGGGTGCAAACCTGTGGATGCGCGCAGTCGATGCAAAGGGCAAGGTCGTGGCATTCGAAACCTCGCAATCCGAGCGGGTGAGTGGCAGCGCTCAGGCACACCGTGGCATCGAAATGCAGATTCCTGAGCAAGCAAATCGGTTGGCTGTTGGTGTCGTGCTCGCTGGTGATGGTGCTGTCGAGGTCACGCGCTTACGGCTGATCGCTCAACCTGTGGTGGATGTAGCCTCCGCGACCGAGATTCTCGACGTTGCGATTCCTGCGATCAGGGATCATGCGCTGCAGCGCAGCCGTATCGACTGGGCGGCCCGCGAGCCACAGCTGCGCGCACAGGCGGCCGGCATGCGCGAGGCCGGCGCGTATACCGCCATCGAAGCGCTGATCGCCGAGCTCGATGACGGCCACAGCTTCCTGATGCGTCCCACTGCGCACCGCCAGATGGAGGCACGCGCCGCCGCGCGACCCGCAGTGCAGGCACGCTTGCTGCCGCCGGATGTGGGCTATGTCGAGGTGATTGGCTTGATGACCTCGTCCAATGATGTCAGGGGCGCCCATCAACGCGCGCTTGCCGGCGCGCTGGATGGCATGGCATCGCAGGCGCGCTGCGGATGGATCATCGATCTGCGAAAAAACACTGGCGGCACGATGTGGCCGATGGTCAACGGGTTGCAGGCGTTACTGGGCGACCAAGTGCTCGGTTACTTTGTCGACGTGGCGGGCAAGCAAACGCCTTGGCAAGCGCGGGCCGTGCCGACTGGCGAACCGCGTCAGTCGCAGACCGGGCTCCCGGTTGCGGTGCTGATTGGTCCCAGGACGGCAAGCGCGGGTGAAATGGTCGCCATCGCATTCCGTGGCCGCCCGGCAACGCGTAGCTTCGGCCAGCCGAGTGCGGGGCAGACCACCAGCAATCGCTCAGTCGATTTGCCCGGTGGCGGCGTCCTCGCCATTGCGAGCAGCGTTTTGCTGGACCGCAATGGACAGCGTGTGGATGGCGCGCTACAGCCTGACGAGGTGCTGGGCGCGCAGACTGATCCCATCGCCACAGCAGCACAATGGCTACGTGCACAGCAGTGCACGCAGGCGCACCGAATGTAGGGCGCGGCGCGGCCTCGCATCTGGTGCCACTTCGACCGCATACACCACATCACACTGCATCAGTCCCGCACTTTGCATCGCAACATGTTTGTGCGCAGCCTTTGTAGAAGCAGGCGGCAAGGCGCAAGTGTCTGTAGGCCTGCCGAAAGGAGTGAGATCGCGATCACGCCGTCATTCCGTTATCGGCGGCGTACGCAATGCATTCCGCACAAAGACAGATGTGGATGTCGACAGGTTGACACTGCAACGTGCGGAAGGCACTTTCGCTGATAACGTTGTCAGCGAAGAGGACATCATTCCATTCAAAGACGTTGCCGGCTGATCGCTGATCGGCCTGGTGGTGTGACGCGCTCGCCATCGCAGTGCGCGTCGCTGCCCGCGATCCGGCACAGGGGACGGATTGCAGCACGGCGTGCGCATCGCGCGCCTTGTGTAACCCGAGGGTTGCACAAGGCGCATCAGCTACGAGGTCTACGCAATGCTGTCTCCCCGTATGTTCGCTTCGTCCCGTCGTGTGCAAGTGCATGCGTCCATCGCTGCGTTACGCCGCTCTCCATTGAGTGCTGCCGTCAGGCGCTTGCTTGTCGGTGGCGCGACCTTCGCCTGCGTTGCAGCGCTTCCAGCATTCGCGCAGGAACAGCCTGCACCTGCGCAGCAACAGCTCCCTACACAAACCAATCCATCGGTCTCCACCCTGGATGAAATCAAGGTGGTGGGCTACCAGGCCAGCCTGGGCAAGGCGCTCAACGTCAAGCGCAATGCCGACGCGATCGTGGATGCGATCAGCGCCGAGGATATCGGCAAGTTCCCCGATACCAATGTGGCCGAATCGTTGTCGCGGCTGTCCGGCATCACCGTGGATCGCCAGTTCGGCGAAGGCGAAAAGGTCAGCATCCTGGGTACCGATCCGGCGCTCAACCGCGTGCTGCTCAACGGGCAGACCATCGCGTCAACCAGTTGGGGCGGCGACCCCAACGACCCGGATAGCCGCTCGTTCAACTACAGCACGCTGGCGCCGGAAGTGGTGGGGCTGATGGAGGTCTACAAGACGCCGGAAGCGCGCATCGACGAAGGCTCCATCGGCGGCACGGTGATCGTGCACACGCGCAAGCCGCTGGACCTGGAGCGCAATACGCTGACCGGCACGGTGAGCTACGGCTACAACGACCGTTCCGAGGAAGGCAAACCCAACGCATCGGCGCTGTACAGCTGGAAGAACCAGGACGAAACACTTGGCGTGCTCACCTCGGTGATGCATTCGCAGCGTGTCCTGCGCCGCGACGGCGTGGAGATCTTCGGCTATGACGATGTCGCCGGCGCCGGGTTTCCGCCGGGTGTGGTCGGCAACAACACCGGCGTGTTCCCCACCTCGATCAATACCGCGCTGTTCCAGCAGACCCGCAAGCGCGACGGCGTCAGTGCGGCGCTGCAATGGAAGCCCGATGCCGACTTCGAGCTCAATCTGACCGGTTTGTACGTCAAGGAAAGCTTCGACAACTACAACCAGAGCCGCTATGGCTACTGGGGCTCCAACCCTGGCGATGCGCAGGCACTGGGCTTCGAAAATGGCGTGGCCACCTCCGGGACGTTCGGCGATCAATCCACCACGTTCCTGGATGGCTACCTGCGCAACAGCGATGTCACCACCGGCAGCATCCACCTGCGTGCAGACTGGCATGGCGATGGCTGGAATGCATCGAGCCAGGTCGGCTACACCAGCTCACAAGGCGGTGCCGAGCGCATCTACGGCATTCAGTTCCGTAACCTGGCCGGCTACAGCTATAACATCGACGGGCGCCGCACCGCGATGGACTACAGCACCGACCCCACCAACGCAGCGGCGATGCAGCTCAACAACGCCTCGGCCAGCCATAGCCCGCAGTACGACAAGGAGCGTTACCTGCAGCTGGACTTCGACCATGCGGTGGAGTGGGGGCCGTTCACCCAGATCCTCACCGGCATCAAGCTCACCAACCACGCCACCGGGCAATCGTCCTACAGCCGCACCTGGGCACCGAACGATGGCAGCACGCTGGCCGATTTCTCGCCGGGCATCACGCCATCGAGCTACCTGGACGGCCTGTCCACCAGCGCCGACATGCAGCGCTGGTCCACCATCAATCGCGGCGCCATCAGCCAGTACATCAGCGGCCTGGAAGGCGATGACGGGTTGCCGATCAGCTATGCCGGCAACTACAGCATCGAAGAACAGAACCGCGCCTGGTTCCTGCAGGGCAACTTCTCCGGCGCGCGCTATCGCGGCAATATCGGCGTGCGCTACGTGCATACGCGCGACTCCACCGATGGTTTCAGCTACGCACCGGGCGGCAGCTACACACCGGTCAACTTTCTCAGCAGCTACGGCAAATGGTTGCCGTCCTTCAACATCGCCTACGACCTGCGCGACGATCTGCTGCTGCGCTTTGCCGCCTCCAAGGTCATTGCGCGACCGCGCTACACCAACATGACCCCGTATGTGGCCACCGACGACACCACGCTGACGGCGTCCACCGGCAATCCCGGCCTGAGCCCGTACGAATCGACCAATCTGGGCGCTTCGGTCGAGTGGTACTTCTCCGACAGCAGCCTGCTCAGTGGTGAATTCTTCTCGCGCGATATCTCCAACTACATCCTGACCACGGTGCAGGACCGGGTGTTCTTCAACAACGCCACCGGTGGGTCGAGCACGTACCAGACCTCGGTGCCGACCAATGCCGGCGACGCCAAGGTGCAGGGCGTGGCGCTCAACCTGCAGCACAACTTCGGCAACGGCTTCGGCGTGGTGGCCAACTACACGTACTCCGATTCCAACACCGATGGCGATTACAGCCTGCCGTACAACTCGCGCAACGCCTACAACATCAGCCCGTATTACGAGCAGGGCAAATGGAGCGCGCGGGTCAACCTGGGCTGGCGTTCGGAATACTTCACCCAGATCGGCCGGCTCAACGGCCAGCAGATGACCGATGCGTTTACCCAGGTGGATGCCTCGTTCGGTTATCAGGCCACCGAGCGGCTACGCGTGGCGCTGGAGGCCACCAACCTGCTGGATGAAACCTACTACAGCTATATCGGCAACAAGAACCAGCCGTACTACATCTACAAGAACGGCCGCTCGTTCATGCTGAGCCTGAATTTCAAGATGTGATGGAGACGGGGCGGCTGCACGAAGCAGTCGCTCCAGCGTCGGTGCCGCACAGAGCGCAGGTCACGGCCGGCTCATCGCGTGATTAAACGGCAGTGACACACCAGCGATGGCGCAGCCCGGCAAGGCCGCTGCGCTACCGCAACCACACAGTCACGCAGTCACGTTGCGCAGCTGCCCGGCACTGCACGGCCCGTGTCGCTGAGTGCAGCCAGATCCCTGATGTGCCGCAGCGCCCGATCAAGGTGCGGCAACAGACTCCGTGCCGCCGCCGTGTCTGTCGCCGCCGCGCGCGGCAGCAATCGCGGCGATGCGTGCCCTGGCCAGTGCTTCGCCGACCTGCGGGCCTTGCAGGCCTTCGGCTGCCAGGTTGCGTGCATTGATCGCCAAGGCAGCAGCGTGCAGGCGTGTGAGTTCGGCCCCTTGCGGGTAAGGCATATCGGCGCTGCCCAGCCTGCCGCGCTTGTCGGCCTCGCACACCAGCGCCAGTTGCGCGATGCGTTCGGGCCGCCGGAACCCGTCGCAGCGCACCAGCAACTCGTGCACCGTGCGATCGCGCAGTTCCGCCAGGCGATGCACGTTGAGATGCTCGCGGCAGGCGGTGACCGCAAGCTGACGATAGTCCTGCGGCACCTTGAGGCGTTCGCACAGCGCCTGCAGCGGCGCGACCCCGCGCTGTTCGTGCATGACGTGGCGCGGCCATTGGTCCGGCGGTGTCAGCGCCTTGCCCAGATCGTGCGTCAACGCGGCAAAGCCGATCAGCGCATCGCCGGGCGCCAGCCGCGCGGCCATGTCGCTGACCATTTCCTGATGCACGCCGGTGTCCACTTCCGGATGAAACTCGGCACGTTGCGGCACGCCGTACAGTGCGTCGATCTCCGGCAGGATCACGCGTAGCGCATGCGTTTCATGCAGCGTGCGCAGAAACGCCGAGGGCCGGGCGCAGGTCAGTGCACGGCGCAGTTCCTGCCACACGCGCTCGGGCACCAGGGCGTCCAGCTCGCCGCTGGCCGCCATCTCGCGCATCAGCGCCGCGGTTTCCGGGGCGAGGCTGAAACCCAGTGGCGCCAGTCGCGCCATGAAGCGCGCGGCACGCAATACCCGCACCGGGTCTTCGACGAAGGCCGGGCCTACATGCCGCAGTACCCGTGCCTGCAGGTCGCGCGCACCGCCGTACGGGTCCACCAGCTCGCCGCTGTCTTCGTCGCGTGCGATGGCGTTGATGGTGAAGTCGCGCCGCAGCAGATCTTCTTCCAGCGTCACCGATGGATCGGCATCCACCACGAAGCCGCGGTAGCCGCGTCCGGACTTGCGCTCTGTGCGCGCCAGGGCATATTCCTCGCCGCTACGCGGATGCAGGAAGACCGGGAAGTCCTTGCCCACCGGTTTGAAGCCCTGTGCCTGCATGTGCGCCTGATCGGCGCCCACCACCACCCAGTCGCGGTCGCCGGGCGGCTGGCCAAGCAATGCATCGCGGACGGCGCCGCCAACGAGATAGATCTTCATCGCCACATGATGCCCGATGCGGTGCTTGCGTCGAAACAAGGCGCGGCCAGCGCTGTCGGGTTTTGCTTGGGTGTGGTGCCCGGCGGGAGCATCGCGTAGATATCGGTGTCTGCAAGCGATTGCTGCGGATGGATGATGCGCCGGGCGTCTGGTCTGCGACTTGGCTGCAGGGCCCTTGGCCGCCCACCATCGCGGGACACGCCGTGAATCCGTCCATGGAGGCTCTTCTGCGGCATCCATGCCGCAGAAGGTCCCGCGACGGTGGGCGGCCAAAGGCCGGTCACGATGGTCGGTGCACCACCAAGCAGTGCGTGCATTCATCGCTCTGAGCGATCCGCCCAGTGCCCGGCCCGGTGTTGCCGTCGCATCGGTGCAGCTTGCACGGATGCGTGGCCGTGCAGTTGCAGCGCACCGAGACGATCCGCTGCGTCAGATCTTGGCGCGCTGTTCCCGCAGGCCCGTCAACTGCACGGTCCAGTCGTTCAGGCGGGCACGTTCCTGTTCCACCACGGCTGCGGGCGCGTTCTGCACGAAGGTGGCATTGCCGAGCTTGCCGTTGCACTTGCCGATCTCGCCTTCCACGCGCTTGATCTCCTTGTCCAGGCGGGTGCGCTCGGCTTCCATGTCGACCAGGCCTTCCAGCGGCACCAGCAAGGTGAGCTCGCCGACGATGGCGGTGGCGGCCGGTGGCGTGTCCTGGCCGGCGTCCAGCCAGTCGATCGTCTCCAGCTTGAGCAGGAACGACAGCTGCGAGGCGAAGCGGGCAACGCGCGGGCGGTCCTCGGCGGTGCCGGCCTGCAGCAGCAGGCGCACCTGCTTGGAGGGCGGCACGTTCAATTCGCTGCGCACGCGGCGCAATGCCGACACCATCGACTTCAGCCATTCGACATCGGCGTCTGCGCTGGCGTAGCTGCTGGTGTCCACATCGCCGACCTGCGGGAAAGCCTGCAGTGAGATCGTTGCAGCGGTGATGCCCAGGCGCGGTGCAACCTGCTGCCACAGCTCTTCGGTGACGAACGGGGTCAGCGGGTGCAGCAAACGCAGCAACGCATCGAGCACGTACAGCAGGGTGTGGCGGGTGCTGGTCGCATCCGCGGCGTCCTCGCCGTTGAGCGCGGGCTTGGCCAGTTCCACGAACCAGTCGCAGAACGCATTCCAGGCGAACTCGTACAGCGACTGCGCGAGCAGGTCGAAGCGGTAGTTGGCGTAATGCGCGTGCGTTTCGGCAGTGACCTTGTCCAGCCGCGCCAGGATCCACTTCTCCGCTTCGGTACGCGGCTGCGGCACGCCGTTGAAGCGTGCGCCTTCGGTGTTCATCAGCACGAAGCGCGTGGCATTCCACAACTTGTTGCAGAAGTTCTTGTAGCCTTCGGCGCGCCCCAGGTCGAACTTGATGTCGCGGCCGTGGGTGGCGAGTGCGGCGATGGTGAAGCGCAGCGCATCCGCACCATGGGCGATGATGCCGTCCGGAAATTCCTTGCGCGTGGCTTTTTCGATCTTTTCGGCCATGCGCGGTTGCATCAAGCCATGCGTGCGCTTGGCAACCAGCGCTTCGATGCTGATGCCGTCGATGATGTCCAGCGGGTCGAGCACGTTGCCCTTGGACTTGGACATCTTCTGGCCTTGCGCATCGCGGATCAGGCCGGTGATGTAGACATCGCGGAACGGCACCTGGCCGGTGAAGCTGTCGGTGGCCATGATCATGCGCGCCACCCAGAAGAAGATGATGTCGAACCCGGTGACCAGCACGCTGGAGGGCAGATAGCGCTCGAATCCGCGCTCGGCCATCGCGGCCGCCTCCGGCCAGCCCAGGGTGGAGAACGGCCACAGCTGCGAGGAGAACCAGGTTTCCAGCACATCGCTGTCCTGATGCAACGCGATCTCTGCGCCCAGGCCATGCGTCGCTCGCACCTCGGCTTCGTCGTGGCCGACGTAATACTTGCCGGCATCGTCGAACCACGCCGGAATGCGGTGGCCCCACCACAGCTGACGGCTGATGCACCAATCCTGGATGTTCTCCATCCAATGGCGATAGGTGTTGATCCAGTTCGGCGGCACGAACTTGACCTGGCCGCTTTCGACCAGCTCCAGGCCGCGCTTGGCCAGCGCGTCCATCTTCACGAACCATTGGTCGGTGAGATAGGGCTCAATCACCTGGCCGGTGCGATCGCCGCGCGGCACCTGCAGCTTGTGCGGCTTGGTTTCCACCAGGATGCCGAGGTCTTCCAGCTCGGACAGCACCAGCTTGCGCGCGTCGTAACGATCCAGTCCGCGATAACGCTCCGGCGCGTTGTCGTTGATGGTCGCGGTAACGGTGAATAGATTGATCAACGGCAGGTCATGCCGCACACCCACCGCATAATCGTTGAAATCATGCGCAGGCGTGACCTTGACCACGCCGGTGCCGAACGCGCGGTCCACGTAATCGTCGGTGATCACCGGCACCTGGCGGCCGGTGAGCGGCAGCACGATGCGTGCGCTGTGCAGGCTGGCATAGCGCGCATCGTCCGGGTGCACCATCACCGCGGTGTCGCCCAGCATGGTTTCCGGGCGCGTGGTGGCCACCACCAAGTAGTCGCGGGTTTCGTGCAAGGTCTCGACGCCGTCGGCATCGTGCTCGATGTGTTCGTAGGTCACGCCATCGGCCAACGGGTAACGGATCGACCACAGGAACCCGTCTTCTTCGACGTTTTCCACTTCCAGATCGGAGATGGCGGTCTTCAGCACCGGGTCCCAATTGACCAGGCGTTGGCCGCGATAGATCAGGCCCTGTTCGTACCAGCGCACGAACGCTTCGTTGACCGCCGCCGAGGGCTGCGGATCCATGGTGAAGGTGCTGCGCGACCAATCGCTTGAGGTCCCCAAACGGCGCATCTGGCGCTCGATGGTGTCGCCGGATTCGGCCTTCCATTCCCACACCTTGGCGATGAACCCTTCGCGCCCCAGCGAGTCGCGCGTTTCACCGTTGCCTTCCAGCGCCAGATTGCGCGACACCACCATCTCGGTGGCGATGCCGGCATGGTCGGTACCCACCTGCCACAGCGTGTCGTAGCCGCGCATGCGGTGATAGCGCACCAGCGCATCCATCAGCGTCTGCTGAAACGCATGGCCCATGTGCAGCGTGCCGGTGACGTTCGGCGGCGGCAGCAACACGGTGTACGGCTCGCCCTTGCCGGACGGCACGAAATAACCAGCCGCCTCCCACTGCGCATACAGGCGCGATTCGAAGGAAGCGGGGTCGTAGCTGGAGGCGAGGGTGGTCATAAGGCGGGGAATGGGGAGTCGAGAATAGGGAATGGGTGAAGCCGGATGTACTGGTCGGTGACGGTCTGATGGGAGGGAGCCACGTTTCGATTCCCCATTCCCAATTCCCGATTCACATGTCGTACTTGGTCAGTTCCAGGCCCAGGGCCTTGTACTGCTTCCAGCGTTCGCGCAGCGGTTCGCGGGCGGCGGGGTCGGCGGGCACCACTTCCAGCACGCGGTCGCAGGCGCCCAGGTACGGGTCGTCGCGCAGGTTGATCACCAGCGGGCGCGAGGGTGCGGCGAATTCGGGCGCGGCGATCAGCACCGGCGCTAGTTCGTCTTCCTCGTCGGTGCCGGCGATCTGGTGCGGCACATAGGCCTCGTCATCGAACGCCCACAGCAGGTCGTCCAGCGCTTCGGCCTGCGCCGCGTCGCGGGCCAGGATCAGCGTAGGCAGGTTGGCGTCGTTGGCCTTGCGCGCCAGCTCGCAGACCAGCCGCAGCGGTTCGTTGAGGAAGCGCGGCTTGGCAATCAGATAGAAGTCGGCACGGGGCATCAGGGCAGGGAATCGGGAGAGGGGAATTGGGAATGGGCACAGCAACGCCGTGACCTCCGAGGTCGCGGCGTTGCTTGAGGATGAAGGGCTTTCACAATTCCCGATTCCCTATTCTCAATTCCCACCTTCGGCGCGGTCCAGCAACCACTGCGTCAGCAGCCCGACCGGGCGGCCGGTGGCCATGCCGCGCTTGCCTTCGTCGCTGGCCACGCCGGCGATGTCCAGGTGTGCCCAACGCTGGTTTTCGGTGAAGCGCGACAGGAAGCAACCCGCCGTGATCGCGCCGCCCCAGCGGCCGCCGATGTTGTAGACGTCGGCAAAGGTGGAATCCAGCAGGCCCTGGTATTCGTCCCACAGCGGCAGGCGCCAGGCGCGGTCGAACACGTGCTCGCCGGCGGCCAGCAATTCGTTGGCCAGGTCGTCGTGCTTGCTCATCAGGCCGGCGGTCTGGTGGCCCAGTGCCACCATGCAGGCGCCGGTCAGCGTGGCCACGTCCACCAGCGCTTCGGGGTTGAAGCGTTCGGCGTAGGTCAGCGCATCGCACAGGATCAGGCGGCCTTCGGCGTCGGTGTTACCGACCTCGATGGTCTTGCCGGACATGCTGGTGATCACGTCCGACGGGCGGTACGCATTGCCGTCGATGGCGTTCTCGACCGCCGGCACCACCACCACCAGGTTGATCGGCAGCTCGGCCTTGACCGTGGCCACGAAGGTGCCGATGACGTTGGCGCCACCGCACATGTCGTACTTCATTTCCTCGATGCCGCCCTGCGTCTTGAGGTTGACGCCGCCGGTGTCAAAGGTGATGCCCTTGCCCACCAGCACATACGGACGCGCGTCGCCGCCGCCGTTCCACTTCAGCACGATCAGGCGCGGGCGGTTGGCCGAGCCGCGCGCCACCGACAGCAGCGAGCCCATGCCCAGCGCTTCCATCTGCGCCTCGTCCAGGATCTCGGCCTCGGCGCCGGGGAACTTGCCGGCAAACGCGGCCGCGGTGTCGGCCAGGTAGGCCGGGGTGCAGTAGTTCGGCGGCAGGTTGCCCAGCTCGCGGGCGAACTCCACGCCCTCGGCGGTGGCCACGCCCACGGCCAGTGCACGGGCGTCGTCGCCGGCGATGGCCAGGGTGCTCAGGCCGCTCTCGTCGACCTTTTTCTTGCCGAGGGTGGCGGTGTAGCGGTAGGCCGCGTGGTCGCTGACGGTCACCGCCTGGCGGATGTTCCAGGCTGCATCGCGGGCCTTGACGGTCAGCTCGGTCAGGGTGAGCAGGGCGGTGCCCACCGCGCCGGTCTTCAGCGCACGGGTCGCATCGCCGATGGCCTTCAGGTAGGGCGCCACGCCGAACTTGCCGGCTTCGCCCAGCCCCACCACCAGCACGCGCGGGGCGCTGACGCCCGGCAGGTCATGGACCAGCGTGGTGCTGCCGGTCTTGCCGGTCACGTCGCCGCGTGCCACCAGGGCGCTCAGACGGCCCTGGCTGGCGCTGTCCAGCGCCTGGGCGGCAGGCGAAAGGGTCTTGTCGGCGAACACGCCAACCACGATGCAGTCGACGGCAGCGCTTGCCGGCGCGTCTTGGTTCAGGGTGAATTGCAGGGCCATTGATCAGATTCCGTAGGCAAATCCGTACAATCGCGGGCTGTTTACGCCAACCGGACTAGGCTGGCGGAGCCGCGAACGAATCCGAGAGTTTAAAACAAGCCCACCCCATGCCGAAGCTCGATCGATACCTGCTTAGCGATTTCACCCAGAGCTTCCTGGCCACCTTGATCGTGCTGCTGGTCGTCAGCGTCGGCGGTGTGCTGGTGGATATCCTCGGCAATATCGCCGACGGCCGCATCCCCGCTCGCTTGCTGCTGTCGCAGGTGGGCCTGCAGTTCGTGGCCTACCTGCCCATCATCCTGCCGCTGGCGCTGATGCTGGGCCTGTTGCTGGCGCTGGCGCGGCTGTACCGCGATTCAGAAATGGCCGTCATCACCGCCATTGGCGTGGGCCCCAGGCGCATGTTGCGGCCGATGCTGATGCTGGTGGTACCGGTGGTGGCCATCATCGGGCTGTGTTCGCTGTGGTTGGGCCCCTGGGCCAGCCGCACCGCCGAGACCATGCTGGAAGACGCCAACCGCAGCGTGCTGATGGCCGGCCTGGAGTCGGGCAAGTTCACCCCGCTGTCCGGCGGCGGCGTGGTCTACCTGACCACGATTTCGGCCGACGGCAAGGGCCTGGGCAAGGTGTTCCTGCAGCGCCAGAAGGACGACCGCATCGATGTGGTCACCGCGCAACGCGGGGCGATGTTCTTCGAAGGCAAGACCGACCGCTACCTGCGCCTGGAAGACGGCTACCGCATCGAGGGCCCGGCCGCAGGCGCCACCCTGGACTACCGCCTGATGAAGTTCGCCAGCAACGACGTGGCGCTACCCGACCGCACCCAGGTGCACGATGCCAACGACCCGGAAGTGATGTGGACCACCCAGTTGCTCAGCGATGAACGCCCGGCCGCGCGTGCGCAGCTGCACGAGCGTCTGGCGCCGCCGCTGCTGGCGCTCGCCTTTGCCCTGCTGACCCTGCCGCTGTCGCGCAGCGCGCCGCGCCAGCAGCGCTATGGCCGGATCATGCTGGCGTTCCTGGCTTACATGGTCGGCACCAATCTGATGATCGTCGGCACCCAGTGGATCGCCAACGGCAAGACCCCGGCCGCGCTGGGCCTGTGGTGGCTGACCCTGCCGCTGCTGGGCGTGGCGATCTGGGCATATGCGCGCGATGGCCGCGTGCGTCGGCCGAGGGTGCGCGCATGAGGCTGATGCCGCGGGTCCACGATTGGTATGTCGGTCGGGTGGTGTTGTTCACCGTGCTGCTGACCTGGGCGGTGCTGTTGGGCCTGGACCTGGTCAATGCGTTTGCCAGCGAAGCCAAGAGCATCGGGCAGGGCAGCTACAGCTTCGGGCATGCGGTGGCCTATGTGGCGTATACCGTGCCGCGCCGGGCTTACACCTTGTTCCCCACCGCCGCCGTCATCGGCGCCCTGATGGGCCTGGGCCAGTTGGCGGCAACCTCGGAATTGACCGCGCTGCGTGCGCTGGGCGTGTCGCGCAAGCGCATGTCCGCCTCGGTGGTGGCCGCAATGGCGCTGCTGACCGCAGGCATGGTGATCAGTGGCGAGACGATCGGGCCATGGGCCCAGAACCAGGCCGACACGCTCAAGACCAGCGCGCGCTACAACAGCAACATGGCAATGGCGCGCTACTCGGGGCTGTGGGCGCGCGAGGGCGACACCTTCCTCAATGCACTCAGCGGCGAAGAAAAACTGCTCGAGGGCGGCGGTACCGCGCTGGCCCTGCACGACGTGCGCCTGTATCACCTGGATGCCAGCGGCCGCATGCAGCAGCTGACCTACGCAGCGGTGGCCGAGCACCGTGACGGCCGCTGGACCTTGCACCAGGTGCGCCGCGATACCTTCCAGGAACGCTCGGTGCAACGCGAAACCTTCCCGGAACTACCCTGGCAGTCGCAGCTGAGTCCTGCGGCGCTGGCGGCCGGACTGGCCAAGCCGCGCAATCTTTCGGCCCACGAACTGCAGCAGAGCATCGAGTACCGGCGCCGCAATGGCCTGGATGCGCGCGATTACGAAGACCAGTACTGGAGTCGCTGGTTCTACCCGCTCAACGTGCTGGCGCTGTGCATGGCGGCCATCCCGTTTTCGTTCGGCTCGCTGCGCAGCGGTGGTCTGGGCAAACGCCTGTTCCTGGGCATCCTGTTTGCACTGGGATTCTGGCTGCTGCAGCTGTTCTTCGGCCGCATGGCCGGCGCGCTCAAGCTGGACTACCGCATCGCCTACGCATTGCCGCCGATGGTGATGCTGGGGGTGTCGGTGTGGTTGTTCAGGCGACGCAGTAGCTAAACGCTGCCGCTGGCGCGATGCCGTGTGTGCCGCAGGGCATTGCTGGTCCGTTACGCCGCGTCCGCTGGCGCGGCACGCCTGCAAGCTGGGTGATGACGTGCTAGCAAATGGCGCCGTATGCGTCGCGTAAGTATCGGTGGGCTGCTGCTGTGTCTGCCTTATCTGGCGGTAACCCTGCTGTGCGTCTGGGCCGCCAATGCGAGCACCGACCCGAAGGGGAACTTCGTCCTGTTGCAGCTGCCGCTCACGCCGCAGCTGGAGGTGGTGCATGCAGTGGGCGCGACGGCCTTTCTGGAGCATCTCTCCTGGGCGTGGGCATACGCCCTGTTGTATCCGCCGATGCTGGCGGGTCTGTACCTGCTTGGTTACGGGCTGCAAGCACTGATCGAGCGGCCTTCTGCCGACTTTTAGGCACCAGCGAAGGTGGGTGCTGGCCGCCTTGCTGGACACGCGGTGCTGGCGGGCACGCCTTGAGGGGCAGTGCGGTTGAGTGCAGACGCGTCACGCACGCCACTGCCGTGTCGACGACGATGGTGCAGTGGGGACGGTTATCGGGGTTGATGGTCTGGCTTGATGCGGCGCTCCAGCCGGGTGCCACTCGCACGGTCATGCCAGGTCAGGCGCTCGCGATCCAGCCATGCCCACCAGAATCCGGCGCCGCCCAGCATCAGCGACAGCGTGCCCACTGCATAACGCATCCAGGCCTGTCGCCAGCTGGGTGATGGCCCTTGCAGCTGCAGTCGCCACGGGCGCATGCCCAGGGTCTGCCCACCGCGCCGCCAGCTCACCGTGGCGTAGATCCCGCCGGCGACCCAGCAGCACAGCCACAGCAGCCACTGCCAACTGCTGAAGGGAGCGATGTTTTCGCGCGCCGGGTGCCCGGCGAGCGTAAAGCCCAGCGTGAACGCGGCGGAGATCAGCATCGACAGCGCCAGCACCGGCCAGGCGTCGTAGCACAGCGCCAGCAGTCGCCAGCCCACCAGGGCGGGGGGCCGTGCAACGCGAGGCGACGGGATCGAGGTCATGGCGCGAGCATAGCGGCCGGCAGGCACGGCGCAACGCTGCGCTGCGGTGACGGCGATCCGGGGCGTGCACGTGCTGCGCCATCGCTACATCGCGCCGCGCCAGGCGTCTCGATCGGGCGCGTGCCTGTGCCCAGCGTCTGCCTGCCGTGGTGCCGGCTCGCGGCGCGTAGACCGCCGCATTCCCGCCACACCGCTGCCGGTTGTCGGTCTCTCAGCAGGTGACGAGGTCGGTCATGCCTGGCACAGCCGTTTGGCGCAGCGGCATCACGATGCCGCGCATCCAGGCAGGCTGTGTGCAGGCGACAGCCAGCGCAGCGCCCCTCAACCGCGCCGCCCGTTATGCTGTTGCGATGTCAGCCAGCAGTCCCGCCGAACGCCGCCAGCTTGCCCAGCAGTTGCCCCCCGTCCAGGCGGCCGACGCCGCGGCCATCGAGCGCTTTCTAGATCGGTTGTGGGCCGAACAGGGCGTGGCGCGGCAGACCCTGGAGAGCTACCGGCGCGATCTGGAGGGCCTGGCACGCTGGCGCGATGGTGCCGGCGGCGGCCTGCTCGGCGTCGACCGCGCGGTGTTGTTCGACTATCTGCGCTGGCGCACCGAGGTGCGTTATTCGCCGCGCAGCAATGCCCGGCTGTTGTCGACCTTGCGCGCCTTCTACGGCCTGTGCCTGCGCGATGGCGTGCGCAGCGACGACCCCACCACGCTGCTGGACCCGCCGCGATTGCCGCGCTCGCTGCCCAAGGCGCTGACCGAAACCCAGATCGAGGCCTTGCTGGCCGCGCCCGACATCCAGACGCCGCTCGGCCTGCGCGACCGCGCCATGCTCGAGCTGATGTACGCGGCCGGGCTGCGGGTCAGCGAGCTGGTCACGCTGCCGGCGGTGGGCGTCAACCTGCGCCAGGGCGTGCTGCGCGTCACCGGCAAGGGCAGCAAGGAGCGCCTGGTGCCGTTGGGCGAGGAATCGCAGCATTGGCTGGAACGCTATCTGCGCGAGGCGCGCACGCTGCTGGCCGACGGGAAGCCGGTACCCGCCGTGGACGGGCAGGTGCCCCTGTTCATCGACGCTGCGCGCCAGCCGCCCAGCCGCCAGCAGTTCTGGTCGCTGGTCAAACGCTACGCGGCGCTGGCCGGCATCGACCCGGCAACGGTCAGCCCGCACGGCCTGCGGCATAGCTTTGCGACCCATCTGCTCAACCATGGCGCCGACCTGCGCGCGCTGCAGATGCTGTTGGGCCACAGCTCGCTGTCCACCACCCAGATCTACACGCTGGTCGCACGGCAGCACCTGCAGACGCTGCATGCCAGGCATCACCCGCGCGGCTAGCGGGGTGTTGCCGGGACCGCCCCGTCGCCTGCACCCGCGTTCCCCGAGGATCGATGGCGCCGGTCGCGCAATTGGCAGCGCCCGCGGGCCTGCCGCGCATGCCCGACGTCGAATGGTCACGAACCTACCGGCTGGCGAACGAACAAACTGTCGCGGCCGCTGCCTGGCTTCATCTGCCCTGTGCGAGAATCCAGCCACCCCATTCCACTGGATGCGTGAATGTATCGTCTTGCCATCGCCGCACTGCTGGGTGCCCTCAGCCTCACCGCCTGCGCGCAATCCTCGCAGCCCGCGGCAAGCAACGCTGGCGCCAAGCCGGCCGCCACCGCGCCTGCCGCTGCCGGCAATGTGGATCAGCGTGTGGGCGCGGCGCTCAAGGCGCTGGACCCGGATTTCAAGCCCGACTACATCGGCGCCGCGCCGTTCCCCGGCTTCCGCGAAGTGGTGGTCGGTGGGCAGGTGCTGTACGTCAGCGATGATGGCCGCTACCTGATCCAGGCCCAGCCGTTCGACATCCAGAACAAGCAGTTCGCGGCCAGCCCCGGCCTGCTGGCCTATCGGCGGAAGCAGCTGGACACCGTGCCCAAGGCCGATCGCATCGTGTTCGCGCCGGCCAACCCGAAGTACACCGTCACCGTCTTCACCGACGTGGAGTGCGGCTACTGCCGCAAGCTGCACAGCGAGATCGGCGAGCTAAACAAGCAGGGCATCGCCGTGGAATACCTGGCGTTCCCGCGCATGGGGCTGGGCAGCCAGGACCACAAGGAAATGATTGCGGTCTGGTGTGCGGCCGACCGTAAGCAGGCGCTCACCGCCGCCAAGTCCGGCCAATCGGTGGCGTCCAAGGACTGCAAGAACCCGGTATCGATGGAATACACGCTGGGCCAGCGCCTGGGCGTCAATGGCACCCCGGCGATCTTTGCACCGGACGGGACCCAGCTCGGTGGCTACCTGCCGCCGGCGCAGTTGCGTGAAGCGCTGGAAAAGCGTGCCGTGACCACGGCGGGCGGCAGCCTCTGAGGCGGGCTCGGCCCTGATCATCGCGGCGCCTCGCCGATGGCGCCGTCGCGGTGGTGGTCTGTGCAATGACAAAGGCCCGGGTGTCCGCATCCGGGCCTTTGCTGTTAAAAGCGGTGGGACGCCATCTGGCCATCACATGCTGCCGCCCGGCGCTACACGCCGGCATGGGCGCGGGTAGCGCAGAGGCCTGCATGCCTGACGATTCCGACTCCCGACTCCCCATTCCCCATTCCCCATTCCCGATTCCCCATTCCCGATTCCCCATTCCCGATTCCCGATTCCCGATTCCCGATTCCCGATTCCCGATTCCCGATCCGTAACGCCGCACACCCGACCAACGCCGACCCACCGGCTCCGTTACAATCTGCAGCCCCGTTTCTGACACGGTTCCCCGGACATGATGGTCCTCGAGGGCGCTTCCGCCCTTTCGCCGTTCCGCCGCGCTCGGCTCGAAACCCGCCTGCAAACCCTCGTTCCCGCGCTGCGCATCACCGGCGCCTGGCACGTGTACTTCATCCGCGCCGAAGCCGGGCAAGCGCCCGATCAAGCCACCTTGCAGCGGATCCTGCAGGCCGACGCCGCCCCTGCGCCACGCGACGCGGATGCCTCCTCGCGCTATGTGGTCCCGCGGCTGGGCACGCTGTCGCCGTGGTCCAGCAAGGCCACCGAACTGGTGCGCGGCGCCGGGCAGCCGATCCAACGCGTGGAACGCGGCACCCGCATCGACCTGGCCGGCTGGCCAGAGGACGCGGCCGCGCAGGCTGCCGTGGCCAAGCTGCTGCACGACCCGATGACGCAGTCGCTGCTTGGCTCGGCCGCCGCTGCCGAGGCACTGTTCAACGTGCCCGACCCGGGCCAGTTGCAACGCGTGCCGCTGGACGCGCTGGAGCAGGCCAATCGCGACCTGGGCCTGGCGCTGGCGCAGGACGAGATCGACTACCTGCGCGAACGCTTCGCCGCGCTTGGGCGCGACCCGGCCGATGTCGAACTGATGATGTTCGCCCAGGCCAATTCCGAGCATTGCCGGCACAAGATCTTCAACGCCAGCTGGACCATCGACGGCAAGCCGCAGGAACGCTCGCTGTTCCGCATGATCAAGCACACCCACCAGCAGACCCCGCAGCACACCTTGTCCGCCTACAGCGACAACGCGGCGGTAGTGGAAGGCGTGCCGGCCGCGCGCTATCGCCCGGACCCGGCCAGTGGCGAGTACCGCAGCGAAGCGGTGCTGCCGTCGGCCTTCGCGATCAAGGTGGAAACGCATAACCACCCCACCGCGATCGCGCCATTCCCCGGTGCGGCCACCGGTGCGGGCGGCGAGATTCGCGACGAGGGCGCCACCGGCCGCGGCGGCAAGCCCAAGGCAGGCCTGACCGGGTTTTCGGTGTCGCACCTGCGCATTCCCACCCTGCCGCAGCCGTGGGAAGCGCCGCGCGCGCTGAACCCGCGCATGGCGCCGGCGCTGGACATCATGCTCGACGGCCCGCTCGGCGGCGCGGCCTTCAACAACGAATTCGGCCGGCCCAACCTGCTCGGCTATTTCCGCAGTTTCGAGCTTGCAGAAGGCCCGGGCCTGACCCGCGCCTACGACAAACCCATCATGCTGGCCGGTGGCCTGGGCGCAATCGATCGCAACCAGGTCGAAAAGCTGCGCCTGCAGCCGGGCGATGCGGTGATCGTGCTGGGCGGCCCGGCGATGCTGATCGGCCTGGGCGGTGGTGCGGCCAGTTCGGTGGCTGCCGGCGACAGCGCCGAAGCGCTGGATTTCGCCAGCGTGCAGCGCGAAAACCCGGAAATGGAGCGCCGCTGCCAGGAGGTCATCGACCGCTGCGTGGCGCTGGGTGTCGACAACCCGATCCGCTGGTTCCACGACGTGGGCGCGGGCGGCTTGTCCAACGCCATTCCCGAGTTGCTGCACGACTCCGGCGTGGGCGGCATCATCGACCTGGGCCGCGTGCTCACCGACGACCCCTCGCTGTCGCCGCTGGAACTGTGGTGCAACGAATCGCAGGAACGCTATGTGCTCGGCGTGCCGCAGGCGCGCCTGGAAGAATTCGCCGCCATCTGCGCCCGCGAACGCTGCCCGTTCGCCGCAGTCGGCATGGCGACGGCCGAGGAGCGGCTGATGGTCGGATACGGCGTCCTGGACGCCGGGAATGGGGAATCGGGAATCGGGAATGGCAACGGCGCATTGCCGGCGACCGATGCCGCTTCTCACCAATCCCCAATCCCGACTCCCGGCTCCCAGCTTCCCATCGATCTGCCCATGGACGTGCTGTTCGGCAAGGCGCCGAAGATGCATCGCGATGCCGTGCATCCGCCGGCGCCGCAGTGGCCGGTGTTGCAGACCGCCTCGCTGGAACTGCAGCAGGCCGGTTTGCGCGTGCTGGCGCATCCCACCGTGGCATCCAAGAGTTTTCTGGTCACCATCGGCGACCGCAGCGTGGGCGGGTTGACTGCGCGCGAGCAGATGATCGGGCCGTGGCAGCTGCCGCTGGCCGATTGCGCGATCACCCTGGCCGGCTTCGACACATTCGAAGGCGAGGCGATGTCGATCGGCGAGCGCACCCCGCTGGCACTGTTGAATGCGGCCGCTTCCGCACGCATGGCGGTGGGCGAAGCGATCACCAACCTGTGCGCCGCCCCGGTGCAGCGGCTGGACAGCATCAAGCTCTCGGCCAACTGGATGGCCGCCGCCGGCCACAACGGCGAAGACGCCCTGCTGTACGACGCGGTGCGCGCGGTCGGCATGGAACTATGCCCGGCGCTGGAGCTGAGCATTCCGGTGGGCAAGGACTCGCTGTCGATGCAGGCGCAGTGGGTTGCCGGGAATGGGGAATCGGGAATCGGGAATGGCGAAACGCCACAGCCCTCCGCCCCTACCATTCCCGATTCCCGACTCCCGATTCCCGGTGAAACGCTGAAAAGCGTTTCACCGGTTTCGCTGATCATCAGCGCCTTTGCGCCGGTCGGCGATGTGCGCCGACAGTTGACGCCGTTGTTGCGCAACGACGAAGAGAGCGAGCTGTGGTTGATCGGGCTGGGTGGCGGCAAGCAGCGTCTGGGTGGATCGGTGCTGGCGCAGGTGTATGCCGATGACGCGGCGTTGCCGGCGTTTGGCGGCGAAGTGCCTGACCTGGACGATGCGCAGCGGCTGCGCAGCTTCTTTGAGCTGATTGGCGATGCACGCGAGAGCGGTCTGCTGCTGGCGTACCACGACCGCAGCGATGGCGGCGCGTTTGCGGCGCTGTGCGAGATGGCGTTCGCGTCGCGTCAGGGCCTGGACATCACCCTGGATGCATGGGGCGAGGACGCATTCCGTAGCCTGTTCAACGAAGAGCTCGGTGCGGTGGTGCAGATCGCCAGCGAAGATCGCGCCGCGTTCGCCGATCTGGTCGAGCGGCACGCCTTGACCGAATGCGCGCAGCGCATTGCACGCCCCACCGGCACGCCGCGCATCCGCGTGAGCGGGCAGGGCCGCGTGCTGGCCGAATGGCGCTGGGAAGAGCTGTTCGATGCGTGGTGGTCGGTGACCCATGCCATGCAGAAGCTGCGCGACAACCCGGACAGCGCCGACGAAGAGCGCGCGCTGGCGCGCGATTTCCAGGCGCCCGGCCTGCGTCCGAAATTGGTGTTCGACCCCTCGGAAGATGTGGCGGCGCCGTTCGTGGCCACCGGTGCGCGGCCCAAGGTGGCGATCCTGCGCGAGCAGGGCGTCAACGGGCAGATCGAAATGGCTTACAACTTCGAGCGCGCCGGTTTCCGCGCCTACGACGTGCACATGAGCGATCTGATCGAAGGCCGCGTGGAGTTGAGCGAGTTCGTCGGCTTCGCAGCGTGCGGCGGTTTCAGCTACGGCGACGTGCTGGGTGCCGGGCGTGGCTGGGCAACCTCGATCCTGGAGCGGTCGGCATTGCGCGATGCGTTTGCCGCATTCTTTGCGCGGGGCGATACGTTCGCGCTGGGTGTGTGCAATGGCTGCCAGATGTTGAGCCAGCTCAAGGACATCATTCCCGGCGCCGAGCATTGGCCGCGCTTTTTGCGCAACCGCAGCGAGCAGTTCGAAGCGCGCACGGCGTTGCTGGAAGTGGTGGAGTCGCCGTCGATCTTCCTGCGTGGTATGGCCGGTTCGCGGATTCCGGTGGCGGTGGCGCACGGCGAAGGCCGGGCCGAGTTCGAGACTGCCGTGGACCAGGCCGCCGCGCGCGTGGCCTTGCGTTTCGTCGATGGCGACGGCGCAGCGGCCTTGCGTTACCCGCTCAATCCGAACGGCTCGCCGGACGGCATCACCGGGCTGACCAGCACCGATGGCCGCGCCACCATCCTGATGCCGCATCCCGAGCGCACCCCACGCACGGCGAACCTGAGTTGGCATCCGGCCGACTGGGGCGACGATTCGCCGTGGCTGCGGATGTTCCGCAACGCGCGCGTCTGGTGCGGCTGATGGCTGCACGCCGCGCGCGCTGACCCGGGCGCGCGGCGATCCGGCTGCATTTGGCGCACGCCGTGCGGCCGGCGCGGGAACCAGCCGCATGCCGGCCGATTGCCGGAACCAGCCGGGTGAGCGACGGACGTCGCCCGCTGCCAGCGCCATCATTCACGGCCGTGTGCAGCCCTGCGCGCGGCCGTTGTCGTTTGTGCGATGGCCTGACATCGGCGTTCGCCAGGCGCGCCGCGTGCTGGCAGCGATGTCCCTGCGCCAGTGATTGATGGCGCCCGCTGGGCGGCCAGCGCGACCGCTGCGCCGTGATACCTGCTGCGCCGGGCCTGGCGCGGGGCCGGCCAGCACGACAGCCGAGCGCACTCCGCACCCCACCCCGACCGCCCACGGCCTCCAGCAGATCGAAGCGCAAGCGCGCTGCGCGATGCCGGTCTGCAGGTGGCGTGGAGATCGTATGCAAGTAAATGAAAACGCCGGTACGTGGTATTTTTTAAGTAACTAATAAAAATACTAGTTTTTCATGGGTGGATGGTCGCCACTTCGATAATGCGACGTCTAGCGCATTTGAATACTGTGTTTTTCAATAGATTCATCTGGCGTTATCCATTTGCGGAATTTCCGCATTATCTGCTGCATCCGTTTATTTACTTGATTGAATCTTTTGCGCGGGAGGTTTTCCGCCGCAGAAGGCATGTGTGCGCATGTCGACAGAGCCTCAGGGGGACCGTGCGATGCAATCGCGCGGTGGCCGGTTTTTTTACACACCAGGCCAATGGGGAGTAAGGCGTTAATGAAACGACATTATCTGCAGGACGGTCTCGAGCAGGGCGCTCTCGACCGAATGGCGGCGCATGCCTGCGCCACCGGACATCACCGGCCAAGCATGCGGCGGGCACAGGCCGGCAGCCTGCTGACGGCATCCATGGGGGTGGTGCTGTTCGGCATGGCGGGCGTTGCCGGTGCGGTCACCGCGCAGGCGGCGCCGGGCGCGCAATGCCGCCTGATCGATGGCCAGCAACACTGCGGTCCCGATGCGGGCATCGATGCCGCTGCCACGGCTGCACCGTTGGAGCGTGCAACGACCCAGCGCGCGGCAACACCCGCGGCCGACAGCGACCTGCCGCCCTTTGCCGACGGGCAGGATGCGCTGGCCCTGGGCAATGCAAGCAATGCCCTGGGCGATGGAACCATCGCGCTCGGCGGCGGCAGCCTGGCGGTGGAGCGCAATGCCACCGCAATCGGCTACAACGCAACGGCAGCCGGAGAATCGGCCGTCGCCCTCGGTGGGGTGGCCACCGTTTACGACTACGACGCGTTCGGGTTTGTCATTGGTCAACGCGAACTGGCCGCGCAGGCGGCAGGCGTTGGCGCCACCGCCATCGGGGGCGGTGCGGTGGCCGCCACGCCATTTGCCAGCGCGCTTGGCAGTGGTGCCAGCGCCGACGGCGTGCAGAGCACGGCGCTGGGCTACCGCGCGCAGACCTTCAGCGATGGGGCGACCGCAGTAGGCGGCCTGTCCACGGCAAACGGTTTCCTGTCCACTGCCGGTGGCTACCTGTCGCGGGCCAGTGCCGACACGGCAACCGCCTTCGGCTACCGGGCGCGCAGCGATGGCGCCAGCAGCGTTGCGATCGGCGATACCGCTTTCGCCATCGGTGCGCAGAGCGTGGTGATCGGGGGTGTCAGCGATTTCGGCGCGATCACGGCGGCCACCGGGCGTGGTGGCATCGCCTTCGGTGCGGGCGCGCAGAGTCAGTCCGACTATGCCATTGCGATCGGCTACGACTCCAACGTGTTTCCCAACAGACCCGGCAACACCGATTCGATAGCGATCGGGCACTCGGCGGGCACCTTCGCACCGGGCACCGTGTCGCTGGGCGGCTTCGCGTTGACGATGGGCGACGGTGGCATCTCGATCGGCCAGGACAGCGTCACCTATACCGAAAACAGCGTCGCACTCGGTGCCCGTGCCAGCACCTCGTGGTTCAACGGCAACAACACCGCCATCGGTGCCGATGCGCAGACCAACGGGGTCGATGCGGTGGCACTCGGCTATGGCGCGCGGGTTGGCGACTTTGTCGACGATGCGTGGAACCGTTCTGCCTCCAGCGCAGTGGCGCTGGGCGCGTTTTCCTACGCGGACCGCAGCAACACGGTGTCGGTGGGCAACGTGCAGACCGGCCTGACCCGGCAGATCACCAATGTGGCGGCCGGGACCGAGGCATCGGATGCGGTGAACGTCGCGCAGCTGGATAGCGTGCGCGCGGTCGCTGCACGCCTGGATAGCCATCTTGCGTTGGCCAAGTCCGACACCGACGAGCCGGCGGCCTTTGCCGAAGGCAGCAATGCGGTTGCGCTTGGCAGTGCCAGCAATGCGCTGGGCGAGGGTGCGGGTGCGCTGGGATCGGGCAGTGCGGCGATCGGGCGCGACGCCGTGGCGGTTGGCCGCAATGCCAGTGCCTCCGACGCCTCGGCGCTGGCGGTAGGCGGTGTTGCCACGGTGCCGCTGGTGGATGCCGCCGGCTTCATCATCGGCGAGCAGGAGCAGGCCACCACCGCGCAAGGGCGCGGCGCAGTCGCCCTGGGCGGCGGCGCTACCGCCATGCAGGTGTTTGCCACCGCCGTGGGGACCGGTGCCAGGGCACTGGGCACGCAGTCGACCGCGGTGGGTTTCGGTGCGCAGGCGCTGGCGGACACCACCGCCGCGTTGGGAAGTTTCTCGGCCGCACGCGGCGCCGGATCGTCGGCGTTCGGGTTCAATGCCACCTCCGCCGCCAGCCTGGCGACGGCGGTGGGCTTCAATGCGCTGGGTTTTGGCGAAAGCAGTATCGCCGTTGGCAGCAGCGCGGCATCGACCGGCGAGCGCAGCATCACCGTGGGCGGCTTCTCGCTCATCAGCAACACGCTGCGCAGTGCCGGCGCGTCCGGTGTCGGGGGCATTGCCATCGGGGCTGGCGCGCAGAGCCAGGCCGACTATGCAATTGCCCTGGGCTACAACGCCAATGTCTTTCCCAATGGCAGCAATACCGATGCGGTGGCGATCGGCCATAGCGCAGCGGCGTCCGCGCCACGTGCCGTGGCGCTCGGGGGCGCAGCATCGGCCTGGGGCGAGGAAGGCATTGCCATCGGCTACGACGCGCGTGCCGCAAACAACCGCAGTATTGCCATCGGCAGCGGTGCCGACACCTCAATCGTCCATCGCGATGCCATCGCGCTGGGCACCAACGCCAGGGCCGACGCCGCCGATGCGATTGCGATCGGGCGCGACGCCAGCGTCGGGGTGTTCGTCGGCGACATCGGCAGTGCGGCGGTCGCGGTGGGCGTGCAGGCGCGTGCGCTCGGCAACAACAGCCTGGCACTGGGCCACAACGCCTTTACCCGCGAGAGCGGGCGCAACGCGGTGGCGGTAGGCACCAACGCCGGTGCCAACGGCGCCGATTCCGTCGCGCTCGGCGCAGGTGCACGCAGTGACCAGGCCGAGGTGGTCTCGGTGGGCAATGGCAACGGCCGCGGCGGTCCGGCCAGCCGTCGCATCGTCAATGTCGGTGCCGGTGCGATTGCAGCGGGCAGCACCGATGCGCTCAATGGCGGGCAACTGTTCCAGTCGTTGAGCAATGCGGCCAGCTTCCTTGGCGGCGGTGCGGCGATCGGCGCGCAGGGCGTGTTCGTCGCGCCGACCTACGTGATCCAGGGCAGCAGTTACAGCAATGTGGGCGCTGCATTGACGGCCCTGGACAGCAAGGTCAGCGAGCTGGATGCGCGTGGCGGCACGGCAGTGGCGTCACGCGGCAGCGCCGCGCGCGTGGCATCGGCCCGCGTGTCGTCGGCGGCCAATGCGGTGGGCGGCAGTGGTGCAAGCGACCTTGCCGCTGGCGCACTGGCAACGGACGACACCGGCGCTGTCGCGGCCTCGCTCGCCACGGCGTCGGCCGGCAGTCCTGCGCAGGCCGATGGCGTGCAGGGCACGCCCACCGCTGCCGTGGTCGGCAGCATCACGCCGGCGGCAACGTCCACGGCGGTCGGCCCTGCTGCAGTGGCCAACCACGTCACCGGTACTGCAATTGGCGGCAGTGCGTATGCGCACGGCCCCAACGACACGGCGATCGGCAGCAATGCACGCGTCAATGCCGATGGCAGCACGGCGGTGGGCGCCAATACGCAGATTGCCGCGGTGGCCACCAATGCGGTGGCGATGGGCGAGGGCGCGCAGGTCAGCGCGGCCTCCGGCACGGCGATCGGTCAAGGGGCACGTGCCAGTGCGCAGGGCGCGGTTGCCCTGGGGCAGGGCTCGGTGGCCGATCGTGCCAACACGGTGTCGGTGGGCAGCGTCGGCGGCGAGCGTCAGGTGGCCAACGTGGCGGCCGGTGTGCGCGCCACCGATGCGGTGAACAAGGGGCAGCTGGACAGCGGGGTTGCCGCAGCCAACAGCTACACCGACAGCCGCTACAGCGCGATGGCCGACAGCTTCGAAAGCTACCAGGGCGATATCGAAGACCGTCTGCGTCGGCAGAACCGTCGCCTGGACCGTCAGGGCGCGATGAGCTCGGCGATGTTGAACATGTCCGCCAGCGTGGCGGGTATCGCATCGCAGAACCGCATCGGTGCCGGTGTGGGGTTCCAGAACGGCGAATCGGCATTGTCGGTGGGCTACCAGCGTGCGATCAGCCCGCGCGCCACGTTGACGGTGGGCGGTGCGCTCAGCGGCGACGACAGCTCGATCGGCGTGGGTGCCGGTTTCGGCTGGTAACGCAGGCCTTGCACGCGTAGCGGTGGCATGTGCGGCCGCTGCGCGCTCACTCATTCGCCATGCATTTCATCTTGAAGAGGACGTCATCGTGATTCAGACCCATCATTCCCGCGCGCTTGCCATCGCCTGCAGCGCCGTACTCTTGCTGTCCGGCGGCAGCGCCCTTGCGGCTGCCGCCGATGCCGGCATGCGCACCGTGCAACGTCAGCAGGCCCTGCGCGATGCGCCGGTCGACGGCATCATCGTCAAATATCGCAGCGGCACGGTGGCCGCGCGCAGTGTCGGCGCCGTGTCGGTGGCCACGATCACCGCGGCCGCGTCACGCGCTGCCGTGCAGTTGGCTCCGGCCGCGCGCAGCGGCGTGCATCCGGCGCCGACGCATGTGCGGACGCTGGCAGTGGGCAGCGAGTTGATCAAGTTGCCCACTCGACTGCACCGCAGCGACGCCGATCGCCTGGTACGTGCGCTGCAAGCGGATCCTGCGGTGGAATATGCGCAGATCGACACGCGCATGTATCCGTTGCAGAGCAGTGGCGGCAGCCTCCCCAACGACCCGTTGCTGGCGAGCAATCAATGGCATCTCACCGATCCGGTCGGCGGCATCGATGCGCCGGCGGCGTGGAAGACCGCGCAAGGCGAGGGCGTGGTGGTGGCCGTGATCGACACCGGCATCTTGCCGGGGCACCCGGATCTGGCCGGCAACCTGTTGCAGGGCTACGACTTCATCACCAACGCCGACACCTCGCGACGCGCCACCGATGCGCGCGTGCCGGGGGCGCTGGATTACGGGGATTGGGAAGCGACGGACGGCGAATGCGGCATTTTTTCAGCAGCCCGCGACAGTTCCTGGCACGGCACGCACGTGGCCGGCACGATTGCCGAAGCCACCGGCAACGGCATCGGTGGCGCCGGCGTGGCCTACAAGGCCAAGGTGTTGCCGGTGCGCGTGCTCGGCCATTGCGGGGGTTCGTCTTCGGACATCAGCGATGCCATCGTGTGGGCGTCCGGCGGGCATGTGGATGGTGTGCCGGACAATCGCGATCCGGCGGAAATCATCAACATGAGCCTGGGCGGTTTCGGTCCCTGCGATTCGGTGACGCAGGCGGCGATCAATGGCGCGGTAGCGCGAGGCACCACCGTGGTGGTGGCGGCCGGCAACGACAGCTCGGATGTATCCAGCGCGGTGCCGGCCAACTGTGCCAACGTGGTGTCGGTGGCGGCCACCCGCCTGACCGGCGGGCTGGCGTACTACAGCAATTTCGGCAGCTTGATCGATCTGGCCGCACCCGGCGGCGGCGCGCGCAATCTGGAAACCGACACCTTGTACGACGGCCCGATCGGCAGCTGGATCTGGCAGACCGGCTACACCGGCAAAACCACGCCCACGTCCGGGCAATTCACCTATGTCGGGCCTGGTTTTGCCGGGACCTCGATGGCCTCGCCGCATGTGGCCGGGACCGCCGCACTGGTGCAAAGCGCCTTGATCGCCGACGGCAAACCGCCGTTGACACCTGCGGCGCTGGAACGCCTGCTCAAGCGCAGCGCGCGCGCCTTTCCCGTGCAGTTGCCGCTGACCACACCGGCCGGTAGCGGCATCGTGGACGCCGCCGCAGCCATCGATCGTGCACTGCGCCGCTGCGACAGTGGCGACCTGAGCTGCCAGCTGGACGCGCAGACGCTGCGCAACGGCGTGGCCGAACGCGGTCTGTCGAATGTGGCCGGCGATGCCGGCGTCTTTGCCTTCGAAGCGAATGCCGGCGCGGTACTGAGCTTCATCAGCTTCGGCGGCAGCGGGCAGACCGCGCTGTATGTCGCGTTGGGCCGCGCGCCGACCGCGACCGATAACGACGGCATGTCCAGCCGCAGCGGAACCAGCCAGACCGTGCGCTTTACCGCGCCACGCACCGGAACCTATTTCCTCCGGCTCGATGGCAGTGGCTTCGATGGGGTGAGTCTGCTGGCGCGTCAGTGATCCGACACGCGGCAGCGCAAGGGAGCGCTGTCGTCGGTTTCTTGGCGCAGTTCTGTAGGTAACACCGGTCTCGGCGACAAGGGCGCAGCCTGAGGACGGCGGCGCGGAGCGCGCTGACCGGCCTTCTGACCTGTTCCGCGTACGGTTTTGCGCAACCAAGCCCGCTGGCGTCCTGCCAGCGGGCTTTTTTGTCTTCACCAGACACGGCTATTCAGGATCCGAATGTCTCGTGAGACACGATCTAGGTCGCTGTTTTCCAAAGAATTATCAAAAAAATAATAAAAGCAAGCAGAAGTGTGACTAAATGCACGCTTATCTTCGCTTTCTGTCAAAAACTTGACGCCTGATTTGACGACTGTTAACACTTCGCGCAGTTCTATGGTTGGGTAGCGTTCACTTTTTGACTATCCAGGGTGCAGGCGCGAGCCGCCCATCGCCGCAAGGTCCATAGCGCAACCAACCGCGGGGAATCGCCTGGCCGAACGGCCTTCCGATGGTGGGTGTTCGCCAAAAACCAGTCCAAACAACTCAGGAGTCGTGCGTCGATGAATCGGATTTATCGCAAGGTCTGGAACAAATCATTGGGCGTATGGGCCGTGGCATCGGAATTGGCCAGCGGTGACAGCCCCGGAGCCGTCGCTCCAGCCTCGCTCATCGACCGCCGCCAGAGCCTGGCCCTGGCCGCCGCCATCACCCTGGCGCTGGGTAGCGCCGGACTTGTCACGCCGCTCCCCGCAACCGCGCAATCGGTCGAAGTCGGCCGCGGCGCTGCTGCATCCGCCGCCAAGGCGACCGCCATCGGCGCAGGCAGCCATGCCAGCGCGACCGGCGCAGTGGCCACCGGCGCCGACAGCAGCGCCAGCGGCGTGAACAGCAGCGCGATCGGGCGCCAGACCAATGCGATCGGCGAAAACGCCGTGGCCATCGGCTACAACAGTTTCGTGCGTCAGGCCGGCGAAAACGGCGTGGCGCTGGGTGCCAATGCCGGCGTCACCGGTGCAAATTCCGTGGCGCTGGGCGCAGGCTCGCGCACCCACGAAGACGACGTGGTGTCGGTGGGCAGCGGCAACGGCCGCGGTGGCCCGGCCACGCGCCGCATCACCAATGTCACCGCGGGCGTCAACGCCACCGACGCGGTCAACGTCGCGCAGCTGCGCGACGTGGCCGACGTGGCCGAAGACACCGCAACGTTCTTCAAGGCAAGCCCGGGCGAAGACAGCGTCGGCGCCTATGTCGAAGGCGAGCGCGCCCTGGCTGCAGGCGATGGCGCCAATGCAGTGGGCGCCGCCGCCACCGCGCTGGGCAGTGGCGCCAATGCCGTGGCCGAGAACGCAACGGCAGTGGGGTTCAATGCACTGGCATCGGGCCAGAACAGCGCGGCCTTCGGCCATAACGCACAGGCCACTGGCCCGGCCAGCGTGGCCGTTGGCGGCGCGGCGGTGAACGAAGACGGCCAGCCGTTGATCACCAACGGCGGCGTGCCGGTCGATACCGGCGCCACCAGCGCCGGCGTCGGCGGAACCGCGGTTGGCGCCAGCGCCAATGCCGATGGCTTTGCGGCCTCCTCGTTCGGCGTCGGCGCGTATGCGGCCGGTGCGCAGTCGTCCGCGTTCGGCGCGGTGGCCAATGCGGCCGGCGATTACGCCACTGCCGTGGGCACGCAGACCAGCGCCAGCGGCACCAGCAGCACCGCTGTCGGCGGCCCGGTGGATCTCATCCCCGGCCTGGGTTTCTTCGTGCAGACCCAGGCCAGCGGCGAAGCGGCGACTGCGCTCGGCGCTGGTGCGATCGCATCCGGCACCTACACCACGGCCGTCGGCACGCTCAGCGAAGCCTCTGGCACCGAAGCCACCGCCGTGGGCTACTTTGCCTACGCACCTGGCGAAGGCGCCACCGCGGTTGGCCCGGAATCCTGGGCCAGCGGCGAACTCAGCACCGCGCTCGGCTACTACAGCACTGCACGCGGCGCCAACTCGGTTGCGTTGGGTGCCAACTCGGTCGCCACGCGCGCCAACACCGTATCGGTGGGCGCGGCCGGCGATGAGCGTCAGATCACCAACGTGGCCGCTGGTACCGAGGGCACCGATGCGGTGAATCTCGAGCAGCTCAACGCGGTGTCCGACGTTGCATCCACCACCGCGCGTTCCTTTGTCGCCACCGGCGATGGCGCCGCCGTTGCAGAAGGCGTCGACAGCGTCGCTGCCGGTTCCAACGCATCGGCCTTCAGCGATTACAGCACCGCGCTGGGTTCGAGCAGCGCGGCCTCTGCGCAGGGCGCAACTGCCGTTGGCAGTGGCGCCAATGCCACCACCGACAACGCCACGGCGGTGGGTTTCAACAGCGCCGCAATCGCCGAAAACACCACCGCGCTCGGCGGCAACAGCAGCGCTTCGGGCGAGTCCAGCACCGCAGTGGGCGGCGCAAGCCAGGCCACCACCAGCGGCGCGACCGCCCTGGGTTACGAAAGCATCGCCAACGGCGCCGATTCCACTGCGCTGGGTGTGGGCAGCGTGGCCTTCGGCGACACCAGTACGGCCGTGGGCGGCGCAAGCGTCGCGTTCGGCGATGACAGTGCCGCCTTCGGTGCCAATGCCGCCGCCGGTGGCAGCGCATCCACCGCGATCGGCGCAAACAGCAGTGCCTTCGGCGAGCGCACCGTTGCGCTGGGTAGCACCAGTAACGCGTCGGGCGACGACGCCATTGCGCTCGGTGCAGGCAGCCAGGCCTCCGCGCTGGGCACCACGGCGGTCGGCAGCAATGCCAACGCCAGCATTGCCAATGCCACTGCGATCGGTTTCAACAGCAGTGCCGGCGACGACTACGCCACCGCGCTCGGCGGCGACAGCAATGCATCGGGATATTTCAGCACTGCCGTCGGCGGCAACAGCATTTCCAACGGGCGTGGTGCAACGGCAATCGGTTACGAAAGCATCGGCAACGGCAGCGCATCGACTGCGCTGGGCTTTGCTAGCGTGGCATGGGGTAACGGCGGCACCGCCATCGGGACCGAAAGTGTGGCCTACGGCGATGACAGCACGGCAGTGGGCGCGAACGCGTTTGCGGCCGATACCGGCGGGATTGCGGTAGGCACCTACGCAAATGCATATGGTCCGCGTGCCATTTCGCTCGGCGGCCAATCCGATGCGACGGGCGATGACAGCATTGCACTGGGTTGGGAAGCCACTGCGGTGGGCACGCAGAGCATCAGCCTCGGCGGCGGCGCGCTGGCATCTGCCGACAACAGCGTTGCGCTGGGTGCAGGCGCCGTCGCCGATCGCGCCAACACGGTGTCGGTGGGCACGGCCGGCAGCGAGCGCCAGATTGCCAATGTTGCGGCCGGCACCGAGGGCACCGATGCGGTGAATCTCGATCAGCTCAACGCCGTGGCTGGCGCTGCGGAAAATACCGCGCGCCTGTACGCGGGCACCGGTGACGGCACCGCCCTCGCACAGGGCGACGACGCGACCGCGGCCGGTTCCAATGCCACCGCGGACGGCGATTACAGCAGCGCATTCGGTGCCGGCAGCCAGGCCACCGCAATCGGTGCGGTGGCCATCGGCAGCGGTGCCAGCGCCACGGCGCAGTACGCCAATGCGGCCGGTTACAACGCCGCGGCCAGCGGTTTCGGCAGCGTGTCCAATGGCGCCTTCAGCCAGGCCAGCGGTGACTACGCGGTGGCCGTGGGTGGCGAGAGCGAAGCAGCCGGCGCGCAGAGCACCGCGCTCGGCGCAGCGGCAGGCGCCTATGGCGATGGTTCGCTGGCGGTCGGCGCGTTGAGCGAAGCGCAAGGCAGCGAATCCACCGCGATGGGCTATTTCGCCAGCGCCAGCGGCGAGTCGGCCACCGCGGTCGGTGCGGAAAGCGTCGCCAACGGCACCAGTGCGGCGGCCTTCGGCTTCGGTGCCGAAGCCACCGGCAACTACACCACCGCCTTGGGCGGCTATTCCACCGCCAGCGGTTTCAACAGCACCGCGCTGGGTAATTTCAGCACGGCCAGCGGTTCCAACACGCTGGCCGTGGGTAGCGATGCAACCGCCACCGGCGCCTACAGTGTGGCGGCCGGCCAGGGCAGCGTGGCCAGTGGCTACAACAGCGTGTCGGTCGGCGGTGCGGTGCTCGGCCTGTTGCCGACCGAAGCCTCCGGCGATTTCTCCACGGCACTCGGCGGCGCGGCGTGGGCGCCGGGCCTCAACAGCACCGCGCTGGGGAATTTCTCCGAATCCACCGGCGAAAGCAGCGTGGCGTTGGGCGCCGATTCGGTGGCCGATCGTGACTTCGCGGTGTCGGTGGGCAGTGCCGGCAACGAGCGCCAGATCACCAACGTGGCAGCCGGCACGCAAGGTACCGATGCGGTGAATCTAGACCAGCTCACCGCGGTTGCCGAAGCCGGTGCAGCCACCAGCAAGTACTTCCAGGCCAGCGGCAGCGACGACAGCGACGCCGGCGCGTATGTGGAAGGCGACAACGTGTTGGCGGCAGGCGAGGGCGCCAATGCCACCGGTACCGGCACCACCGCATTGGGCGCAGGGGCGCAGGCAGTAGTCGACAACGCCACCGCAGTTGGCGTCGCCGCGTTGGCTGGCGGCATCGGCGCGGCAGCGGTGGGCAACAACGCTCAAGCAGTGGGCGAAAACAGCAGCGCGGTCGGCAGCAACGCATTGGCCAGCGATATCGGCGCCACCGCGAACGGTGCCGGTGCGCAGGCGATTTCCACCTACACCACCGCACTCGGCAGCGAAGCGGTGGCCTCCGACAACCAGGCCACCGCTGCGGGTTTCCGCAGTGCCGCCTCCAATGTCGGCAGCGCCGCATTCGGTGGCTACAGCGAATCCAGCGGCCGCCTGTCGTCGGCACTGGGCTACGGCGCAGTGGCCTCGAGCGACTACAGCACCGCCGTCGGCGCTGCCTCGCTGGCCTCCGGCGCCAGCGCCGTGGCCGTGGGTGAATTCAGCGAAGCCACCGGCGACGAAAGCGTGGCGGTGGGCGGCAGCACGTTCTTCGGGTTCATTCCGGCACGTGCGTCCGGCACCGGCGCGGCCGCCTTCGGTGCAGGTGCGTGGGCAACCGCGGACTACACCACCGCAATCGGCTGGAATTCCTATGCCGACGGCGCCAATGCGACTGCACTGGGCCAGAGTGCAGCCGCGCTTGCCGACAACACGCTGGCCTTGGGTGGCGGCAGCCGCGCCGATGCAATCGGCGCCAGCGTGGTCGGTGTGGATGCATCGGCCACCGGCATCAACAGCACCGGCGTCGGCCGTCAGGTCAACGTCATCGGCGAAAACGCGGTCTCGGTTGGCTATAACTCGTTCGTGCGCCAGAGCGCGGTCAACGGCGTGGCCCTGGGTGCCAACGCCGGTGCAACCGGTGCCGATTCGGTCGCGCTGGGCTCCGGTTCGCGGACCTATGAAGCCGACACGGTGTCGATCGGCAGCGGCAATGGGCGCGGCGGTCCGGCCACGCGTCGCATCGTCAACGTCAGCGATGGCCAGGCGGCGACCGATGCGGTCAACAAGGGCCAGCTCGATGCGCTGACGGCCGATGTGCAGAACACCAGCAGCAAGTTCAAGACCACCGGCGATGCAGTGGCTTCGGCGACCGGCGAGCGCAGCACCGCTGCAGGCTCGGGCGCCGCCGCCACCGGCGCACGTAGTGTGGCCATCGCCTCCGGCAGCAGCGCGTCGGCCACCGGTGCCAGCGCGATGGGCGTGGACAGCAGTGCCAGCGGCGTGAACAGCACCGCGATGGGCCGTCAGACCAGTTCCATCGGCGAAAACGGCGTGGCGCTGGGCTACAACTCCTTCGTGCGTGAAAGCGGCAGCAATGCCGTGGCATTGGGTGCCAACGCCGGCGCCAGCGGTGCCGATTCGGTAGCGTTGGGCTCGGGCTCGCGCACCTACGACGCCAACACGGTGTCGGTGGGTAGCGGCAATGGGCGCGGCGGTCCGGCCACGCGCCGCATCGTCAACGTCAGCGATGGCCAGACCGCCAGCGATGCGGTCAACAAGGGCCAGCTGGATGCATTGGCGGCCGATGTGCAAACCACCAGCGGCATGGTCAAGACCACCGGCGACGGCGTGGCCGTGGCAACCGGTGACCGCGCGACCGCCGCGGGTGCGGGCGCCACTGCCAGTGGTGCACGCAGTGTGGCCATCGCCTCCGGCAGCCGCGCGTCGGCCACCGGCGCCAGCGCGATGGGCGTGGACAGCAGCGCCAGCGGCGTGAACAGCACCGCGATGGGCCGTCAGACCAGTTCCATCGGCGAAAACGGCGTGGCGCTGGGCTACAACTCCTTCGTGCGTGAAAGCGGCAGCAATGCCGTGGCATTGGGTGCCAACGCCGGCGCCAGCGGTGCCGATTCGGTAGCGTTGGGCTCGGGCTCGCGCACCTACGACGCCAACACGGTGTCGGTGGGTAGCGGCAATGGGCGCGGCGGTCCGGCCACGCGCCGCATCGTCAACGTGGGCGCCGGTGCGATTGCCGATGCCAGCACCGATGCCATCAACGGTGACCAGCTGTTCCAGTCGTTGAGCAATGCGGCCAGCTTCCTGGGCGGCGGTGCGGCGATCGGCGCGCAGGGCGTGTTCGTTGCGCCGACCTACGTGATCCAGGGCGCCAGCTACAACAACGTGGGCGCGGCGTTGACTGCGCTGGACAGCAAGGTCACCGAACTGGATGCACGTGGTGGCAGCGCGGTTGCCGGCACGACGGCCGGCACCGCGTCGCTGCGGGCCGCAACGGTGCCCGCGGTTGCCGCAACTGTCACAAGCGATGCGGCCGGCAACGTGAGCGCCTCCACGGCGGCGAGCGGCGTGCAGGGCACGCCCACCGCCGCCGTGGTCGGCAGCATCACGCCGGCGGCAACGTCCACGGCAGTGGGGACGGCGGCGGTGGCCAACCACGTCACCGGTACTGCAATTGGCGGCAGCGCGTATGCGCACGGCCCCAACGACACGGCGATCGGCAGCAATGCACGCGTCAATGCCGATGGCAGCACGGCGGTGGGCGCCAATACGCAGATTGCCGCGGTGGCCACCAATGCGGTGGCGATGGGCGAGGGCGCGCAGGTCAGCGCGGCCTCCGGCACGGCGATCGGTCAAGGGGCACGTGCCAGTGCGCAGGGCGCGGTTGCCCTGGGGCAGGGCTCGGTGGCCGATCGTGCCAACACGGTGTCGGTGGGCAGCGTCGGCGGCGAGCGTCAGGTGGCCAATGTGGCGGCCGGCGTGCGCGCCACCGATGCAGTGAACAAGGGGCAGTTGGACAGCGGGGTTGCGGCGGCCAACAGCTACACGGACAGCCGCTACAGCGCGATGGCCGACAGCTTCGAAAGCTACCAGGGCGATATCGAAGACCGTCTGCGTCGGCAGAACCGTCGCCTGGACCGTCAGGGCGCGATGAGCTCGGCGATGTTGAACATGTCCGCCAGCGTGGCGGGTATCGCGTCGCAGAACCGCATCGGTGCCGGTGTGGGATTCCAGAACGGCGAATCGGCGTTGTCGGTGGGCTACCAGCGTGCGATCAGCCCGCGCGCCACGTTGACGGTGGGCGGTGCGCTCAGCGGCGACGACAGCTCGATCGGCGTGGGTGCCGGTTTCGGCTGGTAACGCGGCACACGCACGCGCAGTTGCATCACACGCGGCGGCGCGCACATGCGCCGCCGCGGCAAGGCAAGGCCTGAGGGGGCGGGCAAGGACCGTGGCTAGGCCAGCCAACGGATTCGCATGGAGTGATGGCCGTACCAGGAGCGATCCACAGCAACAGCGCAGGCCGTTTGACGGCTGCGCGCCGTTGCCGACGTCGTTCCAAGCCTGATTCACGAAAAACACGAAGAGGATTTCACCGTGATCGACAAGACCTTCCGCCTCACCCCGCTGACCGGCGCCATCCTGATGATGGCCCTGGGTGCATCCGGCACCCTGGCTGCCGCACCGAAACTGCTGGTCAAGGAACCGACCCAGGCAGCTCCGGCCGGCGCCGCATTCAGTAGCCGCCTAATCGTGCGCTACAAGGACAACACTGCCGCTGCGACCGATCGCAGCAGCAAGCTCAATGCCGTGCAGGCCGCTGTCGGCCGCGTTGGCGCCAGCACCGGCGCACGCAGCGCTGCCGCCGCTGCCAAGGCGACGTATGTGCGCAAGCTGGGCATCGGTTCGGACCTGATCAGGCTGTCCAGCACGCTGACTGCCGCACAGGTGAACAAGGTGGTGGTGGAGCTGAAGAACGACCCGTCCGTGGCCGACGTGCAGATCGACCGCATGCTGCGTCCGATCGACATCCAGAAGAACGTGCCGGCCACCGACGTGAGCCCGCAACTGGTGCCCAACGACCCGCTGTACGCGCAGTACCAGTGGCACCTGAGCAACCCGACTGGCGGCATCAATGCGCCGGCGGCATGGGACCTGTCGCAGGGCGCCGGCGTGGTGGTGGCAGTGCTGGACACCGGCATCCTGCCGGGCCACCCGGACTTTGCCGGCAACCTGCTGCAGGGCTACGACTTCATCACCGACGCAGAAGTCTCGCGCCGCCCGACCGATGCCCGCGTGCCGGGCGCGCTGGACTACGGCGACTGGGAAGAGGCCGACAACGTCTGCTACAGCGGCTCGGTGGCACAGGAGAGCTCCTGGCACGGCACCCACGTCTCGGGCACCGTGGCCGAGGCCACCAATAACGGCATCGGCATGGCCGGCGTGGCGCCGAAGGCGACCATCCTGCCGGTGCGCGTGCTCGGCCGTTGCGGCGGCTACACCTCCGACATCGCCGACGCCATCGTGTGGGCGTCCGGCGGCACCGTCGAAGGCGTGCCGGCCAACACCAATCCGGCCGAAGTGATCAACATGAGCCTGGGCGGCGGCGAGCCGTGCGACTCGGCCACCCAGCTGGCGATCAATGGCGCGGTCTCGCGCGGCACCACCGTGGTGGTGGCGGCCGGCAACAGTGGCGAAGATGCAGCCAACCATTCGCCGGCCAGCTGCAACAACACCATTACCGTGGGCGCCACGCGCATCACTGGCGGCATCACCTATTACTCCAACTACGGCAGCAAGGTCGACCTGTCCGGCCCGGGTGGCGGTGGCAGCGTGGACGGCAATCCGGGCGGCTACATCTGGCAGGCCGGCTACGACGGTGCGACCACGCCGACCTCCGGTTCCTACATCTATATGGGAATGGGCGGCACCTCGATGGCGTCCCCGCACGTGGCCGGCGTCGTGGCGCTGGTGCAGAGCGCGTCCATCGGTCTGGGCGATGGCCCGTTGACCCCGGCTGCGGTGGAAGCCCTGCTCAAGCAGACCAGCCGCCGTTTCCCGGTGACCCCGCCGGCCAGCACCCCGATCGGCAGCGGCATTGTCGATGCCAAGGCCGCACTGGAAGCGGTGCTGGTGGAGCCGTGCGACCCGTCCACCGAGAGCTGCGCGCCGACCGCCATCGCCCTGACCAACAAGGTGCCGGTGACCGGCCTGAGCGGCACTGCCGGCAGCGCCACGCTGTACAGCTTCGAGGCCAAGGCCGGCGCCGTGCTGAGCTTCATGACCTATGGCGGCACCGGCGACGTCTCACTGTACGTCAGCCATGAAGCCGAGCCCAGCGCCACCAGCTTCGATGCCAAGTCGACCCGCCCCGGCAACAGCGAAACCGTGCGCTTCACCGCGCCCAAGGCAGGCACCTACTACATCAAGTTGGTGGGTGCGTCGGCCTATGCGAAGGTGACGCTCGTTGCGCGACAGTAAGCGCATGCAATAGTGTGACCGATGCCCCCGGCTCATCACCGGGGGCATCGTTTTTCAGGGGGATTCAGATGCGTGCGGTTGATCGTCGCGGCAAACTGCTACAGTCGGCGCCGGACCAGTGGAGACGAGTGTGAACGCGGTTGCCGTCGATTCAATTGAGCAGCGAAGTGCCGAAACGCGCATCGTCGAAGCACTGCTTGAACGCCGTCGTCTGAAAGACTCCGACCTGCTGCGCGCGCGCCAGTTGCAGGCCGAGTCAGGCATGGGCCTGCTGGCCCTGCTCGGCCGTCTGGGCCTGGTGTCCGAACGCGATCACGCAGAGACCTGCGCCGATGTGCTCGGCCTGCCGTTGGTGGATGCACGCCAACTCGGCGATACCCCACCGGAAATGCTGCCGGACGTACAGGGCCTGTCGCTGCGCTTCCTCAAGCAATTTCATCTGTGCCCGGTGGGCGAACGCGATGGCCGGCTGGAGCTGTGGATCGCCGACCCGTATGACGATTACGCCGTGGATGCCGTTCGCCTTGCCACCGGCTGCGCATTGTTCCTGCAGGTTGGGCTGCGTTCGGAAATCGACGATCTGATCGAGCGTTGGTACGGCCAGGGCCGCAGCGCGATGGGCACCATTGTCGAAACTGCCGATGGCGATGCCAACAGTAACGACGACATCGAAGCGCTGCGCGATCTGGCCTCCGAAGCGCCGGTGATCCGGCTGGTGAACTTGGTGATCCAGCACGCGGTGGAACTGCGCGCCTCCGACATCCATATCGAACCGTTCGAAAGCCGGCTCAAGGTGCGTTACCGCGTCGATGGCGTGCTGGTGGAGGGCGAGAGCCCGCCGGCCAAGCTCACTGCCGCGGTGATCAGCCGCATCAAGATCATGGCCAAGCTCAATATCGCCGAGCGCCGCCTGCCGCAGGACGGCCGCATCATGTTGCGCGTGCAGGGCAAGGAGCTGGACCTGCGCGTCAGCACCGTGCCCACCGCGCATGGCGAAAGCGTGGTGATGCGCCTGCTCGATCGCGAAACGGTGGTGTTCGACTTCTACAAGCTGGGCTTCACCGAAGAGTTTCTGCCGCAGTTCCGCAAGGTGCTGGAGCAGCCGCACGGCATCATGCTGGTCACCGGCCCCACCGGCTCGGGCAAGACCACCACGCTGTACACCGCGTTGAGCCAGCTCAATACCTCCGACGTCAAGATCATCACCGTCGAAGACCCGGTGGAATACCAGATCGAAGGCATCAACCAGATCCAGGCCAAGCCGCAGATCGGGCTGGATTTTGCCAATGCGCTGCGCAGCATCGTGCGCCAGGACCCGGACATCATCATGATCGGCGAAATGCGCGATCTGGAGACCGCGCGCATCGCGATCCAGTCCGCGCTCACCGGCCACCTGGTGCTCTCCACGTTGCACACCAACAACGCCGCCGGCGGCATCACCCGCCTGCTGGACATGGGCGTGGAAGATTACCTGCTGACCTCCACCATCAACGGCATCCTGGCCCAGCGGCTGGTCCGCAAACTCGACCTGGCCAATGCCGAACGCTATGCCGCATCGCCGGAGGAGATCGACAAGTTCGATCTGCGCCGCCTGCAGCCGGAGGGCGAGATCTACCTGTATCGCCCGCGCCCCTCCGCCGCCGCACCCACCGGTTACCTGGGCCGCACCACCATCGTCGAGTTCCTGGTGATGAACGATGAACTGCGGCGTGCGGTGATGCGCCGCGCCGGCATGGGCGAGATCGAACAACTCGCACGCCAGGCCGGCATGCGCACCATGTACGAAGACGGCCTGTCCAAGGCCCTGCGTGGCGAAACCACCATCGAAGAAGTCCTGCGCGTCACGGAGGATGCGTGAGCATCAATGGAGCAAGAGTGAGCATCGGATGCTCGGGATTTGAGATTCAGCCGAGCGACGAGCTGGCAATGCCGCGCGCACATGTTTGCCATTTCGCGCCAACGCAGCGCGGCACCCTGCTTCTCCCGATTCCCGAATCCCGATTCCCGATTCCCGGCCTTCCAGTCTGATGCCCCTCTACCGTTACAAGGCCCTGGACGCCCACGGCGAAATGCTCGACGGCCAGATGGAAGCGTCCAGCGATGCCGAGGTGGCGTTGCGCCTGCAGGAGCAGGGCCATCTGCCGGTGGAAACACGCCTGGCCACCGGTGAGAACGACTCGCCATCGCTGCGCATGCTGTTGCGCAAGAAGCCGTTCGACAATGCGGCACTGGTGCAGTTCACCCAGCAGCTGTCCACCCTGATCGGTGCCGGGCAGCCGCTGGATCGCGCGCTGTCGATCCTGATGGATCTGCCCGAAGACGAAAAAAGCCGGCGCGTCATCGGCGACATCCGCGACACCGTGCGTGGCGGTGCGCCGCTGTCGTCGGCGCTGGAACGCCAGCATGGGCTGTTCTCCAAGTTGTACATCAACATGGTGCGTGCGGGCGAGGCAGGCGGCAGCATGCAGGACACCCTGCAACGCCTGGCCGATTACCTGGAGCGCAGCCGCGCGCTCAAGGGCAAGGTGATCAACGCGCTGATTTACCCCGCGATCCTGCTAGCGGTGGTCGGCTGCGCATTGCTGTTCCTGTTGGGCTACGTGGTGCCGCAGTTCGCGCAGATGTACGAAAGCCTGGATGTGGCCTTGCCCTGGTTCACGCAAGCGGTGCTGAGCGTCGGCCTGTTGGTACGCGACTGGTGGATCGTGCTGATCGTGGTGCCCGGCGTGCTTGGGCTATGGCTGGATCGCAAGCGCCGCAACGCTGCATTTCGTGCGTCGTTGGATGAGTGGCTGCTGCGCCAGAAAGTGGTCGGCAGCCTGATCGCGCGGCTGGAAACCGCACGCCTGACGCGCACGCTGGGCACCTTGTTGCGCAATGGCGTGCCGTTGCTGGCGGCCATCGGCATCGCACGCAATGTCATGTCCAATCTGGCGCTGGTCGACGATGTGGCCGCTGCGGCTGACGACGTCAAGAACGGGCATGGCCTGGCAATGTCGCTGGCGCGCGGCAAGCGCTTTCCGCGCTTGGCGCTGCAGATGATCCAGGTGGGCGAGGAATCCGGCGCGCTGGACACGATGTTGCTCAAGACCGCCGACACCTTCGAGCTGGAAACCGCGCAAGCCATCGATCGCGCACTGGCGGCACTGGTGCCCTTCATCACGCTGGTGCTGGCCTCGGTGGTGGGGCTTGTCATCATCTCGGTGCTGGTGCCGCTGTATGACCTCACCAATGCGATCGGCTGAGCGCAATGACCAACATCGCAGCAGCGCCGTCGCCGGACCCGAGCGGGGCTCGGCATCGGTACGCATCGCTCGTACACTTCGGTGGCAATGCACAGCTCCCTGACCGCAGTAACGGCTTCACGACAACTTTCCGGTGACCGCACGACACCCATGCGGGAACCAATGCAATGGCCGCCGTGTCCTTTGTTGGCGGCAGCATCCTTCATCGACGTGCAAGGAAATCGTTCATGATCAAGCGCTCCATCACCCGTAGTCCGTCGCGCGCAGGCCAGGCCGGCATGAGCCTGCTGGAAATCATCATCGTCATCGTGCTGATCGGTGCAGTGCTCACCCTGGTCGGTAGCCGCGTGCTCGGTGGTGCCGATCGCGGCAAGGCCAATCTGGCCAAGTCGCAGATCCAGACCCTGGCCGGCAAGATCGAAAATTTCCAGCTCGACACCGGCAAGTTGCCGGGCAAGCTCGATGACCTGGTGACCCAGCCCGGTGGCAGCAGCGGCTGGCTGGGCCCGTACGCCAAGCCGGTGGAACTCAACGACCCGTGGGGCCATACCATCGAATACCGCGTGCCCGGCGATGGCCAGCCGTTCGATCTGATCAGCCTGGGCAAGGACGGCAAGCCCGGCGGCAGCAGCTACGATTCGGACATCAAGTACCAATAAGCCCTCGCCATGCGCGTTGCGTGTCAGCCGTTGCGTCATCGGCATGGAGTGGTCGGCCCTGGTCGTCCGCGCACGCGTGGCACATCGTTGCTGGAAATGCTGCTGGTCATCGCGTTGATCGCCATGGCCGGCGTGCTCGCGGCGGCGGCATTGAACGGTGGCATCGACGGCATGCGCCTGCGCACCGCCGGCAAGGCGATCGCCTCGCAACTGCGCTACACGCGCACCCAGGCGATTGCCACCGGCACGCCGCAGCGGTTCCTGATCGACCCGCTGCAACGTCGTTGGGAAGCCCCCGGCGGCCATCGCGGCGATCTGCCGTCGTCGCTGCAGGTGCGTTTCACCGGCGCGCGCCAGGTGCAGTCGCGCGAAGACCAGGGCGCCATCCAGTTCTTTCCCGACGGCGCCTCCACCGGCGGCCGCATCGATCTGCAGGTCAAGGACGCGCGCTGGCGCGTGGACGTGGGCTGGATCACCGGCGAAGTGCGTTCGGGCCCATTGCGGACGCCGTCGCCATGAAGCGTCAGCGCGGTTACACCCTGATCGAAGTGATCGTCGCCTTCGCGCTGCTGGCGCTGGCCTTGAGCCTGTTGCTGGGATCGTTGTCGGGTGCGGCGCGGCAGGTGCGTGCGGCCGACGACAGCACCCGCGCCACGCTGCACGCGCAATCGTTGCTCGCCCTGCAGGGCATGGACAAGCCACTGGTGCCCGAGCAGCAGCAGGGCAGCTTCGAGAACGGGCATTTCCGCTGGTCGATGGATGTGCGCCCGTACGACGAACCGCGGCGCAACCCGCAGGCGCCGGTCGCGCCGGGCGCGCACAAGCTGCTGCAACTGACCCTGGTGGTGCGCTGGGGCGAGCAGTCCAATCAGATGCTGCAGTGGCGCACCTTGCGGCTGGTGGCCGCCACCGCGCAGGACGGCGCCTGATGCGCCGTTCGCGCAGTGCAGGGTTCACCCTGATCGAGGTGCTGCTGGCCACCATGCTGCTGGTTGGCGGCCTGGCGTTGGCCTTTGCCACGCTGCGCTCGGCCAGCGCAGTGAGTCAGCGCGGCGAGGCGATTGCCCAGCGCAGCGAGCGCGTGCGCGCGGTGGAAGAATTCCTGCGCCGCCGTCTGGCGGCCGCGTTGCCGCTGGCGATGAGCATCGACCCGCAGAGCCAGCAGCCGATGCTGTTCGTCGGCGAGCCGCAGCGCATGCGCTTTGCCGCCGACGTGCCGGATTACCTGGGGCGCGGCGGCCCGTATCTGCATGACCTGTCGGTGGTCGGCGACGGCGAGCAGCGCACCTTGCAGATTGCCCTGACCATGCTGCAGTCGGGCAAGTCGATCGAAGAAGGCAGTGCGCTGCCGCCGGAGCCGCTGGCGCAGGACGTGCAGCAGGTGAGCTTCCGCTATCGCGGCATGGACCCGCAGACCGGCCGCCTGAGCGCGTGGTTGCCGCAGTGGGAATGGCACGACCGCCTGCCGCTGCTGGTGCGCATCGACATCCGCAGCGGCGATGCGGCATGGCCGTCGCTGGTGGTGGCGCTGCCGCAATCCAGCAACCCCGGAGCAGGGCAATGAACCGGATGCGCGGCGCGGCGCTGGTGCTGGTGTTGTGGCTGATTGCCCTGCTCACCGCGATGATCGGTGCGTTCGCGCTCACCGCACGCGTGGAAGCGTTGCAGGGCAGCATGCTGCGCAACGGCGCGCAGGCGCAGGAATACGCGCGTGCTGGCCTGGAATACGCACTTTCGCGCTTGCAAAGCACCGATACCCAGGCACGCTGGCGCGCAGACGGCCGGCGCTATCGTTGGCAGCTGGACGATGCCACGGTGGAGATCCGCGTCACTGACGAAAGCGGCAAGGTGGATCTGAACATGGCCGAGCCGGCGCTGCTGGCCGGGCTGGTGCGTGCGGTGGGCGGCGAACAGGGCCGCGACACGCGCATTGCCGGCGCGATCGTCGATTGGCGCGATGGCGACTCGCTGAGCCAGCCCGGCGGCGGCGCCGAAGACCGCGACTATGCCGACGCCGGCCTGCCGTACGGCGCAAAGGACAGCCCGTTCGAAACCCTGGGCGAACTGCGGCTGGTGCTGGGCATGGACAGCGAGTTGTATCGCAAGCTGCTGCCCAACATCACCTTGTACAGCGGCCGCTCGCGCCCCGAAGCGCGCTTTGCGCCCGGCCCGGTGTTGACCGCAATGGGCCTGGATGCGCGGCAACTGCTGGCGCAGCGTGACGCGCCGCTGGGTTTGCCGGGCAGCGAGGCGACGGTCGGTGGGTCTGACACTTATAGTATCGAGAGCCGGGCGCGACTGAGTCAGGGACGCGAGGCTGTGTTGCGGGCGGTCGTGTCCACCAGCGCGTCCGCAGTACCGGGATCGGCCTACACCGTGTTGCGTTGGGAAGAGGGAGCAGCAGTGCAATGACCGCATGGCGGGATACCTTGGGTCGTATCGGCGTACGCGCCATGCCGGGAGCCGGAGGCTTCTGGCGTTGGTGGCAACAATCGCTGCTGGCCTGGCTGCCGCAACGGTGGCAATGGCAGTTGGGTCTGTCGCAGGCACGCCTGTTGTTGCAGCTCGATGGCGATACCTTGCAGTTGCTGCGCCAGCGCGACCATAGCCGCGAGGCGGTCGCCAGCCTGCCGTGGCCGGTGCAGCCGCAGGAAGTCAACGCCGTGCTGCCGAGTGCGCTGGATGGGTTGCCGCGGCATTGGCTGCTGCCGTCGGCGCATGCGCTGCGGCGCCCATTGCGGCTGCCGGCCGCCGCCGCCGCACGCCTGCAGGACGTGGCGCGTTTCGAGATCGATCGGCAGACCCCGTTCACGGCCGACCAGGTGTATTTCGATGCGCGCGTGCTCGACGTGCGCGAAGACGGCCAGCTCGATGCTGAACTGGTGGTGGTACCGCGGCGCATGATCGACGGCCCGGCCGGCGTGCCCGATGCCTGGACCAGCGCGTTGTCCGGCATCGACGTGGCCGACGCCCAGGGCGTGCCGCTGGGAGTGAACCTGCTGCCGCCGGCGCGCCGGCTGCGGCGCAGCGACCCCATGCAGCGCTGGAACCTGATGCTTGCCGCCACCGCGCTGGTGTTGCTGGCAGTGGCCGGCTGGCTGCTGCTGGACAACCGCCGTCAGGCGGCCGACGACCTGCGCGCCAAGGTGCAGGCCAATGCCGCGCGCGCGCGCCAGGTGGCCGCCGAACGGCAGCAACTGATGGACCTGGTCGAAGGCGCCAACTTCTTCCAGAAACAGCGCGCCACGCGTCCGACCTCGGTGGAAATCTGGGACGAGCTGAGCCGGCGTCTGCCCGGTGGGACCTATCTGGAAAAATTCTCGGTCGAAGGCGGGCAATTGCAGTTGATTGGCTTGAGCAACGAAGCCTCCTCGCTGGTGCGCCGTCTGGAAGGCTCGCCGTTATGGCGCACGCCCTCGCTGACCGGCGTGCTGCAGAGCGATGCCGGTCGTAACGTCGACCGCTTCACCATCACTGCCGAGCTGGCCGGCCCCGACGCCAAGGAGGCGGCCGATGCCACGCAGCGTTAAGCGCGATCGCTGGATCGCTTTGGGGTTGTTGCTGCTGGTGCTGGGCGTGGCGTATCTGGTGCTGGTGCACCCGTGGTTCACCCAGCCGATGATCGCCGTGCAGGACGACCTGCAATCGCTGCGCGAGCGCGAACTGCGCGTGCGCGTGCAGCTGCAGCAGGCGCCGGAAGTCAGCAAGCGGCTGCGGCAGGCACGCCAGACGCTGGAAAGCCGCCCGGGCTTCCTGCCGGAAACCTCCGCCGAGCTGGCCTCGGCCGGGCTGGTGCAGCGGCTGGAACGCGCGGTGGTGGAAGCCAGCCCCGGCAACCGCAGCTGCGCCATCAGCAACCGCTCGCCGCTGCAGCCGGAGAGCAAGGACCGTTTCACCCGCGTGGCCGTGCAGGTGCGCCTGCGCTGCGGCACGCCGGAGCTGGCCTCGGTGTTGTACAGCCTGGAAAACGGCACGCCGCGGCTGTTCGTGGACAACCTCAATGTCATGGCGCAGCGTTACCAACTCTCTCCCAACGAAAGCGGCAACGGGCTGGATATCGCCTTCGAACTGGCCGGCTACCTGCGCCCCGGCGCCAGTGCCGCACCGTTGAACACCGATGCCGCGCCCGCCGCCGCCGCCGGGGAGGCCAGCAATGCGCCTTGACCTGATCGGTTTACGCACCTGGTTGCTGGCCACCGTGGTTGGCTGGGCGCTGCTGGTGTGCATCCTGGCGGTGGCCGGCCTGGGCAAGCGCGTGGAGCTGCTGCCGGACGACCCCGCGCTGGTGCAGCGCCTGCCCACGTTGCCGGCACCGGCGCCGGAACGGCTGGGCGCGTTCGAGAAGTATTCGGAGATCGCCGCGCACCCGGCCTTCGCCGAGGACCGCCTGCCGCATCCGTTCTTCTTGTCCGGCAACGATGGCAGCGGCGCGGCCTCGACGGTGCGCCTGACCGGCGTGCTGCTGACGGAAAACTTCAAGATGGCCACGCTGACCCTGGACCCGCAGGATTCGGTGCGCGTGCAGCTCGGCGGCGACGCGGTCAAGGGCTGGCGCCTGCTGGCCCTGCAGCCGCGCAGTGCCACCATCGAAGGCCCCGGTGGCACCCAGACCCTGGAACTGCACGTGTTCAACGGCCAGGGCGGGCAGCCGCCCACCGCCAATGCCGCCGCGCGCGGGGCTGCGGGCGCCACCCCGCCGTTGCCCTCGCCTGACGCAGCCGATCCTGCCGCCACGGCGCAACCGCCGCAGCCACAGCCGGCCACGCCGCCGCAGCAGCAGCCCGGCGGGCAGGCACCGCCCACGGTGCCGCCGCAGCGCAGCGATGGCGCCCAGGAAGCCCCACGCCCCTCCGACGATCAGATGCGTGCCATCCGCGAACGCATCGAAGCCCGACGCCGCCAGCTGCAACAGCAGCGCCAGAGCGGCTCTACCCCCGGTCAGACCCAATGAGTGAACGCATGACGCCGCGCCTGTTTCCCGTGTCCCTGCTGATTGGCCTGCTGGCCGGTTGCGCCACCACTCCGCCACCGGACGTGCGCCGCAACGCGCGCCTGGACCCGCAAGTCGGCGCTGCCGGCGCCACCCAGACTCCCGCCGAACAGCGCGCCGACGGCGATGCCAACGCCAAGCCCAGCCCGGTGATCCGCCGCGGCAGCGGCACCATGATCAACCAGAGTGCGGCTGGCGCGCCGGCGCCCACGCTCGGCATGGCCAGCAGCGGCAGCGCCACCTTCAATTTCGAAGGTGAGTCGGTGCAGGCCGTGGTCAAGGCGATCCTGGGCGACATGCTCGGGCAGAACTACGTCATCGCGCCGGGCGTGCAGGGCACCGTGACCCTGGCCACGCCCAACCCGGTCTCGCCGGCCCAGGCCTTGAACCTGCTAGAGATGGTGCTGGGCTGGAACAACGCGCGCATGGTGTTCAGCGGTGGCCGCTACAACATCGTGCCTGCCGACCAGGCACTGGCCGGCACCGTCGCGCCCAGCACCGCATCGCCGTCGGCCGCGCGCGGGTTCGAAGTGCGCGTGGTGCCGTTGAAGTTCATTTCCGCCAGCGAAATGAAGAAAGTGCTCGAGCCCTACGCACGGCCGAATGCCATCGTCGGTACCGACCCGGCACGCAACGTCATCACCCTCGGTGGTACTCGCGCCGAGCTGGAAAACTATCTGCGCACCGTGCAGATCTTCGACGTGGACTGGTTGTCTGGCATGTCGGTGGGCGTGTTCCCGATCCAGTCCGGCAAGGCCGAGAAGGTCTCTGCAGACCTGGAAAAGGTGTTCGGCGAACAGAGCAAGACGCCCAGCGCCGGCATGTTCCGTTTCATGCCGCTGGAAAACGCCAACGCCGTGCTGGTGATCACCCCGCAGCCGCGCTACCTCGACCAGATCCAGCAGTGGCTGGATCGGATCGATAGTGCCGGTGGCGGCGTGCGACTGTTTTCGTACGAGTTGAAGTACATCAAGGCCAAGGACCTGGCCGATCGGTTGTCGGAAGTGTTCGGCGGCCGCAGTAGCGGTGGCGATTCCAATGCCTCGCTGGCGCCGGGCGCCGAGAGCAGCGTGCTCGGCGGTCAGCTGGGTAATCGCGACAGCACGATGGGCGGCAGCTCCGGCCTGACCGGTGGCAGCGTCGGCGAAAGCGGCGATGGCAGTGGTTCGGGCAGCTTCGGCGGTAGCAGCGGCATGGGTGGCGGCAGCAGCGGTAGCGGCGGCCTGGGCAACGGCAGCTTGCAGCTGTCGCCGCGCAGCAACGGCAATGGCGCGGTGACGCTGGAGGTGCAAGGCGACAAGGTCGGCGTATCGGCAGTGGCCGAAACCAATACCTTGCTGGTGCGCTCCACCCCGCAGGCATGGACGTCCATCCGCGATGTCATCGAGAAACTCGACGTGATGCCGATGCAGGTGCATATCGAGGCACAGGTGGCTGAGGTGAATTTGACGGGTGCGCTGCAGTACGGTGTGAATTGGTATTTCGAGAATGCAGTGAGCGTGCCAGTGGCATCCGGTGGGCCTGGCCTGCCACCCGCCGTAGGACGCGGCATCTGGGGCGATATTGCAGGTACCGTCACCAACGGCGGCGTGGGCTGGACGTTTCTCGGCAAGAATGCTGCGGCAGTCATCAGTGCCCTGGATACGGTCACCAATTTGCGACTGCTGCAGACACCGTCAGTCTTTGTGCGAAACAATGCCGAAGCCACGCTCAATGTTGGCTCACGCATCCCGATCAATTCCACGTCGATCAATACTGGCCTGGGCAGCGACAGCAGTTTCTCGTCGGTGCAATACATCGATACCGGTGTGATCCTGAAGGTGCGTCCACGCGTCACCAAGGACGGCATGGTGTTCTTGGATATCGTGCAGGAAATCAGCACCCCGGGCGCACGGCCTCAAGCGTGTACGGCAGCAGCCACAACCACCGTCAACAGCGCTGCTTGCAATGTCGATATCAATACGCGTCGTGTAAAAACCGAGGCAGCAGTGCAAAGTGGCGACACGATGATGCTGGCTGGCCTGATCGACGACAGTACGACCGATATCAGCGCTGGCGTGCCATTTCTCAGCAAGTTGCCGGTCGTCGGCGCCCTGTTTGGTCAGAAAAATAAAGATACCAACCGCCGTGAAGTCATCGTCTTGATCACTCCCACGATCGTGCGCAACCCGCAGGAAGCGCGCAATCTCACCGACGAATACGGCCAGAAGTTCAAGGCCATGGAGCCGCTGAAACCCAGCCAGAAGCCGCAATGAGTGCGGCACTGCCCGTCGTGCTGGTGCCGGTCGGTACCGACGACGAGGCGCTGGACGCGTGCCTGGGTGCATTGGATGCGGCCACACCTGCAGGCACGCGGGTGTGGCTGGCCGACGACGCGCAAGCCGGCCCGCGCGGGCGTGCGGTGATCGAACACTGGTTGGCACGCACTCGATTGCAGGCCCATCACACCCGTCGCCAACGCATGCTCGGCGAGGTGGCGCATCTGGATGAAATGCTCAGCGCCTGCGGCGACGCCGATGTGGTGGTGTTGGGCGTGGACGCCTGCCCATTTCCGGGCTGGTTGAGCCAGTTGAGCGCGTGCTTTGCGCGCGATGCGGCGATCGCCACGGCCACGCCATGGAGCAATGTGGGCGAAGCCTGCAGTTGGCCGCGGCTGGGTGAACTCAACCCGTTGCCGGACGCGCCGGAACGATTGGCCGCTGCCTGTGCGGCCATGCCGCCGTTGCACCCGGAGCTGCCTTCGGCGGTCGGCCACGCGGTGCTGTTGCGCGGCACCGCGCGACGCAAGGCCGGCGGCCTGGATGCCAGCAGTTACGGCTCGTGGTACGCCGCGCTGGTGGACCTCAGCCTGCGCATGGGCGGGCTGGGCTGGCGCAACGTGTTGTGCGACACCGCCTTCGTCGCCTCCCCGCACGAGGGCCGCCCGGCCGATGGCGACATGGATGCACTGGCCACGCGTTGGCCGGCCTGGCATGCACGCCTGGCCAACTTCCTGATGCACGACCCGCTGCGTGCGCAACGCGAACAGCTGAGCCGGCTGCTGGCCGAACTGCCGCCCCCCGATCCGCAACGCATGCTGTTCGACGCCTAGCCGCCCGCAAAACAACGCCTTCCACGCATGCCAGCGGTGGCGCAGCGACGTCGCGATGACGGACGAGACGTCGCGATCACGCAAGAAGATGCAAGGGCATAACCATCGCGCAGTGGTCAGCGCACGCAGCTGCTGCCCGGTACAGCACACAGCACAGCGATCCGCATTTGCGCCGCTCGCCGCCTGGTGTCAGCTGCAAGACCATAATCACCAAGACACACGCAACACTGCCGATAGCAGCGCATGCTTTTCCCGATTCCCGATTCCCGATTCCCGATTCCCGATTCCCGAATCCCGAATCCCGATTCCCGAATCCCGAATCCCGAATCCCGGCGCTAAAGCGCATCCCGCGTCGGCGCATCGGTCCGCACCACCACATCCAGCGCATCGTGACGCCAGGATTCGATATCCAATTCCACCGCGCGGCCGTCTTCGGCGAAGCTGATGCGTTGCAGTCGAAAACAAGGTGTGCCGGTGGTGGACTGCAGCAGCAGCGCCTGGGTGGCATCCAGGCCGGCCGGATGCATCGACACCTGCGCACGGCTCAGGAACAGCCCCAGTTTCTGGTTGAACACGCTTGACAGCGAGCCGGCCAGATCGTGTTCCAGCAGGCCCGGCGCCCACGCTGCAAGCACCACATTGGTTTCCAGCAGCACCGCGCGGCGGTCGATCCAGCGCCGGCGCTGCAGCACGAAGACATCCTCGTAGGGCGACGCCAGGCGCAGCGCGGCGGCGAAGGCGGCGCCGGCCGGTTGCCGGGTCGCACTGAGCAGCTCGGTACGCGGCTTGCGCCCTTGCGCGGCCACGTACTGCATGAAGCCGGCAATGCTGGTGGGGTCGTAACGCACGCGTGGCGCGCTGACGAACCAACCGCGGCGGTTTTCGCGGTAGATGCGTCCCTGCGCTTCCAGTTGCTGCAGGGCCTCACGCAAGGTGATGCGGGTGCAGCCGAACCGCTCGGCGAGTTCGCGCTCAACCGGCAGGCGCTGGTCAGGGCCCCATTCGCCGGCAGCAATCTGCGCGGAGATGATCTCGGTGATGGCGTGCTGGCGCGAGGCGCTCATGCGGCGTGCCGCCCGGCAAGGAGTTGACGCATCGGTAAGGCAACAGGCTGAAAGTCGTGCATGCGCCGATGGTAAAGAAGAACGCGCCAGCAAACCGCGCCGGACTCAGCGCAGCGCCGCCGGATTCCGGTTCTGTTGGGGTTTCCAGCTGCGCCACCCGTAGACCGCCAGCGCCACGAAGCCGGCGTAGAGCAGGGCAGTGGGGTACAGGCCCTTGCTGACGAAGACGCCGACATACACGCAGTCCAGCACGATCCACAACACCCAGTTGGCGATGCGCTTGCGCGCGGCCCACACGCTGGCGACCAGGCTGAAACTGGCCAGCGCCGCGTCCAGCCAGGGCAGTGCGGCGTCGGTGCGGTGATGCATGTACGCGCCCAACCCCGCAGCGAACGCAGCACCGATGCCCAGCGAGATCCACAGTTCCTGTTGCGGCATCGGCAACGGACGGATACGCGTGTCCATGGCATTGCCACGCTGCCACTGCCACCAGCCATACAGCTGGGTCAGCACGTAGACGCCCTGCAGCAGCATGTCCGAGTACAGCTTCCACTGGTAGAACAGCCACGCGTACAAGGCTACTGCCACGATGCCCACCGGCCAGCACCAGCGGATGCGTCGCGCGGTCAGCCACACGCCCAGCAGGTTGATCACGACAGCGATGGATTCGAGCAACGACATGCAATGCCTGATGGAGAGTGGAGAGCGGGGAGCAGGTGCACCCCGTGCAAACCGTGTTGCAGTCGCAAGTGGATGCTGCGCGACTCCGAGCCTGTATGCGATGGAAACCCAACAGCGTCCTCACCGCCGAGCCCCTGCCTCAAGAGCGGCTGACACAAGCTGGCGCCCGCCCGCCTGGCGGCCGCGCAGGAGTGCTGTCAGCTGCTCTCAGTTGCCGCCATCAGCCAGTGCCTGAAACCCGCCAAAGCACAGCTGATTCCGACGTCCTTCTCCCGCTTGCGGGGGAAGGTGCCCGAAGGGCGGATGGGGGAGGCAGCAGACCTCAAAAATCCACCTGCACCGTCAGCCGCGCCGTACGCGGCGCACCCGGGAACAGATACGCATCGCCCTGGTATTCGCCGGAATCGCGCCAGTAGCGCTTGTCGAACACGTTGTCCACGTTCACCCGCCACGTGGTTGCCAATGTGCCCAGTGTCGTGGCGTAGCGCGCGCCCAGATTGGCCACCGTGTAGGCGGGCACGCTGGCATTGCCAAGGCGGTCGGCGAACTTGCGCCCGCTGTATTGCACGCCGGCCAGCAGCGCCAGCCCATCGACGCCAGGCACGCTGTAGTCGGCCTGCACGCTGGCGCGCAGCTTGGGCACGTTGATGGCCTGATGGCCCTCATACGCTGCAATGTCGGTGTCTTCTGCGCGGGCGCGGATGGCCGCGATGCTGGCGAACAGGCGCAGCTGCTCGGTCGCCGCGCCATCGGCCGACAGCTCCAGGCCGCGGTTATGCAGGCGTCCCTGCTGCACGAACAGCAGGCCACCGTCGGCTTGCGGCTGGGCGAACTGGTAGGCCTGGCGGATGTCGAACAGCGCCGCGCCCAGACGCAGGCCCTGCAGGTCGATCTTGGCGCCGGTTTCCAGCTGATAAGCACTGGTGGGCGGCAGGATCTCGTCGGCATTGTCGGCAAACCACGGCGCGGTGCCGCCGGCGGCCAGGCTCTTGGCGTAGCTGGCATACAGCGACACGTTCTGCTGCGGTTTGAACAACAGCGCCGCCTGCGGCAACACCGCGTCCTTGCGGGTGCGGCGTTCCAGCACGCCGTCGCGATCGAACGCGCGTTCGTCCAGCCGCACGGCGCGCGCGCCCAACGACAGCTCCCACTGCTCACCCAGGCCGATACGGTCGGCCAGCACCAGCGCGCGCTGGCGGCTGTCCAGGCGGCGTTGCCTGGGGTCCAGCGCTACGTCGGTCTGCGCGAAGACCTCCGGGTCGCGGTCGATGCTGCCGCTGCCGACGAATTCGTTGACCGAGCCAAAGCGGTCGATGGTGCGGCGCAGCCAGTCGCCGCCGATGCTCAGGCGATGCTCCAGCGCACCGGTGAGCACGCGGCCTTCCAGGGTGGCGCGCAACTGGTCGTGCACGCGGGTGTCGTCCGGGCTGCGGTAGTCGTAGACGTCGTACTCGCCCTGCGCGCTGAAGAAGTTCGGCGTGGCGATGTCCGCGCAGCTTGCCGCGCCATAGCAGCCCCAGGCGAACGCGGAGAAATCGTTGATCGTCGAGCGGCTGCGCGACGCGTCGACGGTGGCGCGCCAGTCGTCGTTGAACTGATAGGCGTAGCGCAGCTGCGCGTTGAGCGAGCCCATTTCCACCGGGCGTGACCAGGGCTGGTACCCGAGCAGGCGGCGCACGTCGATATCGCGCGGCACCTGCGTGCCGCCGAGCAATTGGTAGCCGGGCACCGAGCGCTGTTGCCGGTGCTGGTATTCCACGTCCAGCTGCAGCAGCGACTGCGGTGTGAGCTTCCAGTCGCCGGCCAGCGACAGAAAATTACGGTAGCCATCCGCATGGTCGACATAGCTGTCGATGTCTTCGCGTGCGGCATTCACGCGCAGGCCCAGGCCGCGCTCGGCACCGAACCAGTCGCCCAGGTCGGCCGCGATATAGCGCGAGCCCTGCTCGTCGGTACCCAGGGTCACGCTGCGCACACGCTCGGGCCGCTTGGTGCGGTAGTCGATCAGCCCGGCCGGTTCGTTGACGCCGGACTGCAGCCCGGCCAGGCCTTTGAGGATCTGTACCTGCTGCTTGTTCTCCAGTGCGATGGATTGCTCGCCCACCGCACTCAGGCCATTGATGCGGTAGCTGTTGGCGGCATTGAGCGAATACCCGCGCACCACGAAGTTTTCGTAATAGCCGATCGGCGCATACGCATCGCCGGCGGAGGCGTCGGCACGTAGCACCTCGCTGAGCACGCGCGCCTGGCGATCGAGCAATTGCGGGCGGTCGATCACCGCGATGGAGGCGGGCGCATCCAGCAGGCGGGTGGCGCCGAAGCCGGTCAGCGCGGTGGCTGCCTCGCTGCGTTGCCCAAGCACGTTGACCGCGTCCAGTTCCACCGCTGCGCTGTCGGGTTGTTGTTGTGCCAGGACGGGTGTGGACAGGCACACCGCCAGGGCAAGCGCGAGCGGGCGGCGGGACAGCAGGCGAGTGGATGCGAAGGACATGGGTAAGGCTCGATGGAAGAAGGGAAACCGCTCAGGGCGAGCGGTGCGCGCGCGCATGCAAATGCGCGAGCAGGGCCTGGCCATCGGCGCTGGAAAACCAGTCCGCATGCCCAAGCAGATAACGGTGATAGGCGATGTCCACGTTGTCGGCGGAGCGCGTGATGCCGGCGAAATAATCGATCTCGCTCAAGGCGAAATCGACATGCACGATCGGCAGCAGTGCGGCCAGGCAACGCAGCTGTGCGGCACCGAGCGGGCAATGCGCTGCGTAGCCATCCAGCAATGCATCCAGCTGCGCCAGCTCGGGCTGCGCGCGTGCGCCGGTGTCCAGGTGCAGCCACGGGATCAGGTTGCGTTCGATGGCCGTGGCCAGATCGAACAGCGCGCTGTTGCGATCGCTCAATCCGAAATCGAAGATCGCACTGACCCTGGTGGCGCCGTGGTCGGTGCTCCAGAGCAGGTTGGACGCGTGCCAATCGCCATGCGTCCACAGCGGCGGCATGGCGCCCGGTGCAGACAGCAAGGGCCAGGCACGTGCATGCCAGGGCAGCACGTGGGTGGCCAGGTCGCGCTGCCAGGAATACCCGTGCAGGGCCGCGGCCAGATGCGGCCGTGTCGGTAGCGCGCGCTGCAGTGCCGGCAGTGGCTCGGCCTGCGCGAACACCTGCAGGTTGGCAACCAGCACGGCGCTGGAACGCGCTGGTGCAGTGAAGCCCCGCGCAGCGCGGTGAAGCTGCGCCAGCGCCGCGCCGGCGGCGTGTGCATGGGCGGTGTCGATGAACGGCGTCCACGACACCGCGTCGCGATACAGGTCGTGCCCGGCACCGGCGCGCTGCACTTCGTAGACCCAGGCGTCGTGGGCAAACGCGGTCTGGCCATCCGCCGCATGCAGCACCTCGACCACCGGCGCCCCGGCCCGGCGCAGATGCGCCATGAACGCGTGCTCCTCGCGCAACGCGGCAACGCTGCGCACGCGGCGATGGTGGCGTTTGACGATCACTGGCCCGGTGGCGGTTTCCACGCGGGCGGCGGCAGAGAACGGGCGCGCACTGTGCCACTGCACGTCCTGCGTACCGCCGAGCGTGGGCAGGCGCTGCAGCACGCGCCGGATTTCCTCCAGGGTCAGCGCCGGCCAGTCGGGCGGCGCCAGCGCCAGGCTCATGCCATGGACCTGATGCGGCGCGTTCACGGCTGCAGGCTCCACGCGCAAGCCATGGGGATATCGGGTGGTATAGACCAACCGGGAAAGGCCGATCCGACGGGCCCGGCGCGTGTGCCGGCATTGCGGACGGCGCTGCCGGGCCGTCGGTGCAGGGCGGGCGCCATCAGGCGGTCGCACTGCATGGAATGAAAGGGCAGCGCGAAACCGGAAGGTCGCTGGCCGTCATCTCTGAGGATCAAGTGGGGGTGCCGCGGACGGCGCCGACGCGGGCCGCGTGGCGGCTGTCGGGCGCGCAGTATGCCTGCTGCTGCGGCATGCCGCCATGCCGGGGCGCCACACGCGATGGCGCGGCGGTGGCCCCGCACCGGATAATGGGCGGATGACTCCAGTCCAGATCGCCGCCGTCGTCGTCACCTACCAGAGCAGCAGCACCATCGATGGCTGCCTGTCGCGGTTGCGCGCGGCCGAGGGCATCAGCGAGATCCGGGTGGTCGACAACGCCTCCAGCGACGACACCCTGGACGTGGTGCAGCGGCACGCGCTGGCCGACGCCCGCGTGCACTTCATCGCCAACCCGGACAACCCCGGCTTTGCCACCGCCTGCAACCAGGGCGCGCGTGACTCGCAGGCGCCCTGGCTGGTGTTCATCAACCCGGATCTGATGGTCGAGTCCGACACCCTGGTGCAGTTGTGCGCGCGCGCGGCCGGGCATGCTGCCGTGCTGCTGGGCGTGGAGCAGGTGGACGAGCAGGGCCGCCCCGACGCCGCAGTGCGCCGCCGCGACCCGGACTTTGCGGCCATGCTGCGCGCGCCGCGTGCCGCCGCCCAGCTGGCGATGCCGGCCGACCCGTCGCAGGCGCTGCAGGCGGTCGATGCAATCTCCGGTGCGCTGATGCTGATGCAGCGCAGCCTGTTCGACCGGCTAGACGGCTGGGACGGCCATTACCGGCTGCATGCCGAGGATCTGGACCTGTGCCGGCGTGCCCGTCAGGCGGGTGCGCTGGTCGCGGTGGCCAACGATCTGCAGGTGGTGCACGTGCGCGGCGTCTCCAGCCGAGCCCGCCCGTACTTCGTTGAATGGCATAAACACCGCGGTCTGTGGCGCTATTTCCGCAAGTTCGAAGCCGCCCAGCGCGGCCCGCTGACCCGGGTCGGCGTGTGGCTGGCGATCTGGGCGCATGCGGCCGCGCAACTGCCGCGGTTGGTGCGTCGGGCATGACGCGCGGCCCGTTAAATTAGTGATAAATCCGTGATGGGGAGCCGGTCGTAACTGTGATACGTTGCGTGGCGAAGTGTGATCCAGTCAGTGCTTCCTGTCCCTAACGGGTCCCCCATCAGGAAACGTACAAATGTCCTTACAGATCGACCCGCGCTCGCGGGTACGTCAGTCGTGCCTTATCCCCCTACAGTCCAGTCCGGTTGCCCGGTCGTCGGCCTCTTTTCGTTCCCTCGGCCGCAAGCCGCTGGCTGCGCTGTCGGCGCTGGCGCTGGGCTGCACGCTGGCGGCATTGCCGGGCGCTGCGCTTGCCGGTGCCTGGACGCAACCGCAGGGCGACACGCTGGTGATCGTCAAGGCGCTGCATAGCGATGGCCGCGGGTGGTTCGACGACAGCCATCACCGCACGACCTTCGGTGACGGCCAGCAATTCGACGGAAACGGGCGTAGCCGCCAGGACCAGCTGAATGTCTACGTCGAGCACGGGCTGACCGACAGGCTCAGCGTCATCGGCAATTTTTATTTCAGCGATGTCGGTTTCAGCAGCCATGACAGTGGCCGCGGCCGCCAGCAGACCAGCACCACCGGGTTTGCCGATCAGGAAATCGGCCTGCGCTATGCGTTGCCGAGCGCGCCGGACGATGTCTGGCGCAGTTCGGTGCAGGGGCTGGTCAGCATCCCGGCGTATGGCCGCAGCAAGACCTACCACCCGAACAATCCCCAGGCGAACACCGATCCTGCGCTGGGTTTGGGCGATTACGGGCTGGAGCTGCGTTACAGCCGTGGCCGCGGGTACACGCTGGGCGGACGCAACGGCTATGTCGATCTGGGTGGCGCGGTGCGCCTGCGCGGCAGTGCGGCCTCCGATGAGGTGCGCGTGGATGCCTCCACCGGTCTGAGCCTGACCCCGAGCTGGTTGCTGCTCGGCGAGCTCAACGTCATCCAGGGGCTGGGCAACGGGCGTAACAACTTCGATGTCGCAGGCTCTGCGGGCGGCGTGGGTTTCGTCGCCACCGGCACCAACTACGACCTGACCAAGCTGCAGCTGTCCACGCTGTACACCGCCCCGGGCGGCAGTCAGTGGCAGCTGGGCTATCAGCAGCCGGTGATGGGGCGCAACACTGCTGCCGCAGGCGGGCCGTTCGTGGCCGCCTGGTGGCGTTTCTGAGGACGCCACGCCCATGACGGTCAGCTGCGAGAGCGAGGCGCTGGGACGGGTGCCGGATATCGGCCGCGAACGCGGCCTGCTGGGGCGTGCGCTGGTGTCGGCGGGCGTCATCACCGACGAACAACTGCGCGCGGCGCTGGCGTTGCAGCAGCGCTGGAACTCGCGCCTGGGCGATGTGATCCTGGCCCAGCGCGGGGTGCCTGCGCAGCGCTTCTACGCCATCGTCGCCGCGCACTTCGGGCTGGAATTCATCGACCTGGTGCAGCAACCGCCGGATCCGGCGCTGCTCACTGCCGGCGATCTGGACAGTTACGCCCAGCGCCTGCTGCTGCCCTGGCGGCGCGAGGACGGCGTGCTGGTGTTGGCCGTGGCCGACCCCGACCCGGCGCTGTTCGCCTGGGCGCGCGCGCACTACGGCGAAGACGTGCGCTTTGTCGGCACCGCCAAGTTCGACATCATCTGGAGCCTGCAGCGCCACGCCGACGAGCAGCTCACCGACAACGCGCTGAACCTGCTGGCCGCGCATGCGCCGACCTACTCGGCACGCCAGGTGGTGACGCGCGGGCAGAAGCACACGCTGTGGGCGATTGCCGCAGCGTTGCTGATCGCGATGGTGGTGTTTCCGGTGCCGGCCCTGATCGCCATCAACGTGCTGGTGGCGCTGGGCTTTCTGGCGACCTTCGGTTTGAAGCTGCTGCTGGTGTGGTTCGGCTCGCGCCACCGCATCGACATCAAGGTCACCGAAGACGAAGTGGCCGCGCTGCGCGACGACGACCTGCCGGTCTACACCGTGCTGGTGCCGATGTACAAGGAACCGGAAGTCCTGCCGATCCTGGCCAATGCGCTGCGCAAGCTGGATTACCCGATCAGCAAGCTCGACGTGAAACTGGTGCTGGAAGCCGACGACTTCGAGACCATCGAAGCGGCCAAGAAGCTCGGCCTGGAGGCGTTCTTCGAAATCATCCGGGTGCCGCCCTCGCAACCCAAGACCAAGCCCAAGGCCTGCAACTACGCGCTGCATTTTGCACGCGGCGAACTGCTCACCATCTACGACGCCGAAGATAAGCCCGAGCCGGATCAGCTCAAGCGCGTGGTGGCGGCCTTCCGCAAGGCCGAGAAGGACGTGGTGTGCATCCAGGCGCGGCTGAACTACTACAACGCCGACGAAAACTGGCTGACGCGGATGTTCACGCTGGAGTACACGCTCTGGTTCGACTTCTACCTGCCGGCGCTGGAATACCTGCGCATCCCGATTCCATTGGGCGGCACCTCCAATCACTTCCGTCTGGATGTGTTGCGCCAGGTGCGTGCGTGGGACCCGTACAACGTCACCGAAGACGCCGACCTGGGCGTGCGGCTGATCCAGAACGGCTACCGCGTCAACGTGGTGAACTCCACCACGTTCGAAGAGGCCAACGTCAGCATTCCCAACTGGATCCGGCAGCGTTCGCGTTGGCTCAAGGGCTACATGCAGACCTGGCTGGTGCACATGCGCGACCCGGTGCATCTGTATCGCAGCACCGGGTTCAAGGGGTTTTGGGGATTCCAGTTTTTCATCGGTGGCGGTTTTTTCACCGCACTGGGCGTGCCGGTACTGTGGACGCTGTATGCGGTGTGGCTGCTCACCGGCACCAGCATGTTCGAGCGCTTCTTCCCGCCGTGGCTTGGCGCGGTATCGCTGGTCAATCTGCTGCTGGCCAACGCGTTCTTCATCTACATCACGCTGGTGGCGGCGTTCAAACGCGACTACTTCAAGTTGGCCCCGTACGCGTTGACGGTGCCGTTCTACTGGGCATTGCAGTCGATCGCCGCCTACAAGGGGCTCTGGCAGCTGATCCACAATCCGTTCTACTGGGAGAAGACCACGCATGGCATCAGCAAGCATTCGGAAAACGAGCGCCGCGCCGCACTCGAAGAGTGAGCCGGGTGTCGCGCGTCGCGACAGCGGCCTGCCCGCGTTCCTGGTGGCGGTGGTGGCGCTGTCGTTGCTGAGCCAGCCGTTGCTGGTGCAGTCGATGGGCGGTGCCGCGCCGGTGAGTGCGCCGGGCGTCGGGTTGCCGGCGTCCGGCGTGCTTGCCTGGGCGGTCGATCTTGCGTTGCACCACTGGCAGCTGCCATTGCAGATCTGGCCGTTCCTGGCGGTCGCCGCCAACGCGTTGTTCCTGTCGCTGCTGTGGCGCGATCTGGCCGGCGTGTTCGGGCGTGGCTGGGCCAGCGGTCTGATCCTGCTGGTGGGCTGCAACCCGCTGTTCCTGCTGCCGATCGCGGCGGGCGGCAGCCAGGCGGTGGGCCTGCTGGCGTTCTACGGCCTGTGCCGCACGCTGCGCCGCCTGCAGACGCCGGTGGAAGCGTTCACCTACCTGCGCATCGCCGGGTGGCTGTGCATCCTGCTGTGTCTGGATCTGCAGACCCTGGCGTTGTCGACGATGGTGGCGCCGTGGCTGTTGCTGGTGATGCCGCCGCAGATGCTGCGCAAGGCGCCCGGCTCGTTCTATCTGGTGTGCTATCTGCCGTTCGTGTTTCTGGTCGGCATGTGGGCCTACGTCAATCTGACCGTGTTCAATGCGCCGTGGCCGACGCTGTCGAGCATCGGCCAGGCTGCACATCCGCTGCCATTGCCGCTGGCCGCCCAGGCGCAGGACTGGTTGCCGGCCGTGCGTTGGGGCGTGGCCGCAGTGGTCTGCTTCCCGGTGCTGGCGCTGGTGGTGCGCACGCGCAGTGGTGCCCTGGCCCGCGGCGTCATCGCCAGCGCCGGCACGGTGATCTGCGCGGCGGCGTTGTCGTTTGCGTTCGGCTGGGCCGGGTTCGACGCCTTGTTGTTGCTGTGGGTGCCGGCAGCGTTGTTGCTGCGCGCGCTGCAGGCCGACCAGCGCACCCAGGCAGCCGGTTTGTTGCTGCTTGGTCTGGTAGGTGCGGCCTGGGTGCAGCCGCCGGGCTGGGGCAGCTGGCTGCGTGCCGCGCCTGCCGACGAGCAGTCGCTGCTGCAGGGCGAGGCGGTCGTCATCGCCGCGCCGGTATCGCTGCCGGTCAAGCCCACAGCGACGCCGTCGGCAGCCGTGCCTGCAACGCCGCAGCTAGGGGACGATGCCGTGCTCACCGCGGTAGCCTCACCGGTGGCGAGCGCACCGGCGGGGCTGGCGGGCCCTGCCACGGCGACGGTGGCGCAGCCGCAAACCGGCAATGCAAGTGTGCAGGGCAGCACATGCGTGCAGGGCACGACAGGGTCGACCACCGAGGCGTCTGTGGCATGTTCAAGCGCGTTCTGACGCTCGTGGCGGTGCTGGCGGTGTGCCTGCTTGCCAACGGCTGCAATGCAGCCGCGCCGATGTGGATGGGCGCCAATGTCAAGGTGTCGGCCAATGCGCCGTGGCAGAGCGCCGCCGCCGCGCAATCGCTGGATGCGTTGGCCGGCACCGGTGCCAGCAAGGCGTTGCTGGTGGCCTTCGTGTGGCAGGCGACGCCGCATTCCAGTGACCCGGTCCTGGGCAGCGACAGCAGCCTGGAGGCCATGCGCGCTGCGTTGCGGCAGAGCCAGCGTTCCGGTTTGCAGCCCACGCTCAAGGTGCATGTCTGGATACCCGGCCACTGGGCCGGCGAGGTGGCGCCCGGCGATCAGGCCGCCTGGTTTGCGGCGTATCAACGGGCGCTGCTGCCGCTGGCGCAATTGGCCGAAGACGAACACGCCGAGGCGCTGGTGGTCGGCACCGAACTGCGCAAGCTGCAGGAGGCGCCTCACTGGCCCGAGCTGGTGGCCGCGGTACGCAAGGTCTACCACGGCAAGCTGCTCTACGTGGCCGATGGCATGGAGCATGCGGAGAGCTTCCGTTACTGGTCGCTGTTCGATGCGGTCGGCACCAGCCTGTATCCGCGCCTGTCCGAGGCGGGCGATGCCCGCACGGCAGAAATGAACGCCGCCGCGCAGCGCCTGCAGCAGCTGGGCCAGCGCGTCGGCAAGCCGGTGTGGGTGGCCGAGCTGGGCCTGCGCTCGGCACGTGGCAGCCTGGCCGCACCCTGGGAAAGCCCGGAGCAACGTGCCGCCGCAGTGGACACGCAGCTGCAGCTGCAGGTGCTGCAGCAATGGCGCAAGGTGCTGCAGGCGCATGGCATCGACGGGATTGCGCTGTGGTGCTGGTACACCGACCCCAAGGCCGGCGGCCCGGGCGACAGCGACTTCACCGTGCAAGGCAAGCCGGCCCAGCAGGTGCTGGCGCGCTGAGGCGACCAGCTGCGCCTGCGGACGGCGTGCGCGGCGGTGGATCGAGTGGGAGGCTTGGCGCGCAGCTGCCTGCGGCAGCGGCGGCAACGGCCGATGGTCGGCACGCTGGGCGGGGCGCGTGCGCGTGGCAGCCGGCGCGTTGGAGGCCCTGCACGTCCCGCCAGCGCCGCTGCGGGCATAATCCGGCGGCATGATCATCCATTCGCTGCTCGACACCGACCTGTACAAATTCACCATGATGCAGGCGGTGCTGCATCAGCACCCGGCCGCGCAGGTGGAGTACCGCTTCAAGTGCCGCACCCCTGGCGTGAACCTGGCGCGGTTCATCGATGAGATATCGCGCGAGATCGATGCGCTGTGCCGGCTGCGCCTGCGCGAGGATGAAGTGGATTACCTGCGCAGCCTGCGCTTCATCAAGCCGGACTTTGCCGACTTCCTGGTGCTGTTCCATCTGGACCGCAAGTACCTGCAGCTGTCGGCATCGACCACCCATCCGGGCGAGATCGAGCTGACCATCCGTGGCCCGTGGCTGCACACCATCCTGTTCGAAGTACCGCTGCTGGCGATCATCAACGAGGTGTGGTTTCGCAACACGTCCGAGCCGGATTTCGAGGAAGGCCGCAGCCGCCTGCGCGCCAAGGTCAGCAGCCTGCGCAGCATGCCGGCCGGCTGCAAGATCGCCGATTACGGCACCCGGCGGCGTTATTCGCGGCACTGGCACGGCGAGCTGCTGCCGCTGCTGCGCGATGGCCTGGGCGAGCAGTTCGTGGGTACCAGCAACGTGTATTTCGCCAAGCACTACGGGTTGACCCCGCTGGGCACGATGGCGCACGAATACCTGCAGGCATTTCAGGCGCTGGGGCCGCGGCTGCGCGATTCGCAGGTCGCGGCGCTGGAGTCCTGGGCGCGCGAATACCGCGGCGACCTGGGCATTGCGTTGTCGGATGTGGTGGGGCTGGATGCGTTCCTGCGCGATTTCGACCTGTACTTCTGCAAGCTGTTCGACGGCATGCGCCACGATTCCGGCGACCCGTTCGAATGGGGCGAGCGGGTGATCGCGCACCTGGAGGCGCACCGCATCGATCCCCGGACCAAGGTGCTGGTGTTCAGCGACGGCCTCAATATCGACAAGGTGATGCAGCTGTACCAGCACTTCCACACGCGCTGCCGGCTGGCCTTCGGGGTGGGCACCAGCCTGACCAACGACCTGGGGCCGACCCCGCTGCAGATCGTGATCAAGATGGTCCGCTGCAACGGCCAACCGGTGGCCAAACTCAGCGACTCGCCCGGCAAGAGCATGTGCGAGGACGTCGGCTACCTGCGCTACCTGCGTGATGTGTTCGGCCTGCCGCCAATGCCGGGCGACAGTGGCACTGCGCGTCAATAGGTGACGCCCGCCGGCAGGCAGAACGGTGGACAAGCCACCCTGGTGTAGGGGAATCGCCAGAAAAAATGAGAACCCCATCGCGCTTGCACGTTGGCTGACGTTAACATTGGCATCACGCCGCCATCACATTTGATGCGGCGGTCGCTTCTGACGTCCCACCTTGCGAAGTCCGTTGATGCCCGCACTCGACCCGTTATCGCTGTACCGCGCGCGTCGCTGCTCCCGGCAGTGGCTGGGCTTCGTCCGCGCCATGGCCGAGGAGTTCGGCGCCGAGTTGCCCGAGCACGATCTGGCCACGTTGATGGCGCGGATCGGCCGTCGGTTTGCGCGCGAGCACAGGCTGGCGCCCTGCAACGCGCTGGCCGAGGTGCAACAGGCCGCCAACGCGATCTGGGACGGCTGCGACTGGGGCCAGTGCGCGATGGACGAGCACGCCGACCATGTACAGATCCGGCACGGCGGTGCGCCGCTGGGCGTGGCGCTGGATGGCGCCGCCTGGAGCGACGGATTCCTGCAGGGCGTCTACGAAGGCTGGTTCCAGCAACTGGGGATGCTGGCGGGCCTGTCCGTACAGGCCGTGCCGGGAGAGAGCGTCGACCTGCGCCTGTTGGTGCTGGCGCGGACGCCATGAACAGCGGTCATCGGACAAGGAGAATGTGATGGCGCCAAAGAACACCAGAAACACACCGGGACACGACGATGTGTCCGGCCTGTTCGCACGTCTGGGGACGCAGGCGAGTCAGGGGTACCAGGATTTCGCCTATCCCCAGTTGCCGCCGCGCAAACCCGGCGGCCTGCCTGCCGGCGCGCCGGTCGCTGGCGCAGCGGTGCCGGATGCGACCGACGCGGTGGCGCCGCCCGCGCCAGCATCGCCAGCTGTACCGGTAGCCGGCACGCCACCTGCTGCGCCGCCGTCACCGGTGCTGCAAGCAGCTGCGGCGGCGGAACAGACCGCAAGCCTGCAGCGCAGCGATGCGCTGGCACCGTTACGCAAGCTGCGCCAGCTCGACGAGCCCGGCCCGCGGGGCCTGCCATCGCCGTCGCGGCCTGCGCAGACGCCACTGGAGCAGCTGTTTCAGCGCCTGCTGCAGGCCGACGCCCGCAGCAACGCGCACAGCCCGCTCAAGCGCCTGCGTTCGCGTTGATGCCTGCCCACCCGTAACGCCCGGCACGCGTAGCGCGCGTATCCCGGTGCCGTACCGCACGTCTGCCATGTTTTTCAGGATTGCCCGATGACCGTTGCCCACCGTCGTTCCGTCTCGCCGCTGCCCACGCTGGCAACCTGGGCGCTGTGGCTGCTGGGCGCGCTGCTGCTGGTCTTCGTGGTGGCCGTGCCGATGGACGTCACCCAGCAGCTGGTGTTCTCCGGCGTGCTGTTCGCCGTGGCGCTGGCGGTGCGCAAGCGCGGCGGGCGCGTGGTGGTCCTGATGATGATGGGCATGTCGCTGGCAGTGTCGTGCCGCTACATCTGGTGGCGCATGACCCAGACCATGGGCCTGGGCAGTGCAGGGGATTTCATCCTCGGGCTGGGCCTGCTCGGCGCCGAGCTGTATGCCTTCGTGATCCTGGTGCTGGGTTACTTCCAGGTGCTGTGGCCGCTCGATCGCAAGCCGGTGCCGCTGCCGGCCGACCAGCGCCTGTGGCCGAGCGTGGATGTCTTCATTCCCACCTACAACGAGCCGCTGTCGGTGGTGCGCACCACGGTGTTGGCCGCCAGCGTGATCGATTGGCCGGCCGGCAAGATCACCATCCATCTGCTCGACGACGGCCGCCGCGACGCGTTCCGCGAGTTCTGCGCCGAGGTCGGCATCAACTACGTCACCCGTACCAACAACGCGCATGCCAAGGCCGGCAACATCAATGCCGCGTTGAAGAAATGCAGCGGCGAATATGTGGCCATCTTCGACTGCGACCACATTCCCACCCGCAGTTTTCTGCAGGTGGCGATGGGCTGGTTCCTGCGCGACACCGGGCTGGCACTGGTGCAGATGCCGCACTATTTCTTCTCGCCGGATCCGTTCGAACGCAACCTCGACACGCATGGCAAGGTGCCCAACGAGGGCGAGCTGTTCTACGGGTTGCTGCAGGATGGCAACGACCAGTGGAATGCCACGTTCTTCTGCGGTTCGTGCGCGGTGATCAAGCGCAGCGCACTGGAAGAAGTGGGTGGGGTGGCGGTGGAAACCGTCACCGAAGATGCGCACACCGCGCTCAAGCTGCAGCGCCGCGGCTATCGCACCGCGTATCTGGCGGTGCCGCAGGCCGCAGGTCTGGCAACGGAGAGCCTGTCCGGGCATGTGGCGCAGCGCATCCGCTGGGCGCGCGGCATGGCGCAGATTGCGCGCATCGACAATCCCTTGCTGGGGCGCGGGCTCAAGCTGTCGCAGCGGTTGTGCTATCTCAACGCGATGCTGCATTTTTTCTACGGGCTGCCGCGCATCATCTATCTCACGGCGCCGCTGGCCTATCTGTTCTTCGGTGCGCACGTGATCCAGGCGTCGGCGCTGATGATCCTGGCCTACGCGTTGCCGCACCTTCTGCAGGCCAACCTGACCAACCTGCGCGTGCAGAGCCGCTTTCGGCACCTGCTGTGGAACGAGGTCTACGAGACCACGCTGGCCTGGTACATCTTCCGCCCGACGCTGGTGGCCTTGCTCAATCCCAAGCTGGGCAAGTTCAACGTCACCCCCAAGGGTGGGCTGGTGGCGCGCGGTTATTTCGATGCGCAGATCGCCAAGCCCTATCTGTTCCTGCTGCTGCTCAACCTGGCCGGTGTGGTGGCCGGCGTGCTGCGTCTGGTGTATGTCGGCGGCAGCGGCGAGCAGCAGACCATCTGGTTCAACCTGGCCTGGACGCTCTACAACATGGTGCTGCTGGGCGCCACGATCGCCACCGCCAGCGAGACCCGCCAGGTGCGCAGCGCGCATCGAGTGCCGTTGGATATCCCGGTCACCCTGTATCTGCCCGACGGCAGCGTGTTGCCGAGCCGTTCGGTGAATTTTTCCACCGGCGGCATGGCGATCAAGCTCGCGCAGCCGCAGCCGATCGAGCCCGGGTCGGCGGTGCAGATTGGCCTCAGTCACCGCGGTGTAGAGCAGACCTTGCCGGCGGTGGTGCGCCAGGACCGCGACGGCCAGGTCAGCATCCAGTTCACCGCGATGTCGATGGAACAGGAACGCTGGCTGGTGGCATCGACCTTTGCGCGCGCCGACATCTGGCTGTCGCAATGGGGCCAGCACGACCGCGATTCGTTCTGGCGTTCGATGGGCCAGGTGCTGGCCGCCAGTGCGCGCGGGTTCGGGCGCCTGGGCCGGCATATGGCCGACAGCGCACGCCAGGGCTTCCGCCCGGCACGTGCTGTGGATCTGGAGTCGTGAGCGTGATGCCTGGTGTTTCCCTTTCCCTTGCCAAGAAACCACTGATGCGAATTTCTCCGCCGCTGTTGACCTGCGCGCTGACGTTGCTGGCGGGCCTGGCGCAAGCGCAGCAGGCTGCGCCCACCTCCACCGACGGACCGGCCGGCAGCACTGCACAGACCGCCACCGCAGCGCCGCTGGCACCTGCCGCACTGGCGCCGCTGCCAGGCGGCAGCACGCGCGCGGCCTCGCTGCGCGATCTGGGTATCGACTACGAAATCACCTTGCGTGGTGTGCAGGGCAGTGCCGGCGTGCCCTTCAGCGTGCGCAGCGACGAGATCGTCACCGCCGCCACGCTCAATCTGCGATACAGCTACTCGCCGTCGTTGTTGCCGGACCTGTCGCACGTCAAAGTCACCGTCAACGGCGTGACCGTGGCGACCTTGCCCGCCGACAAGGCCAATGCCGGCAAGTTGCTCTCGGCCGATCTGCCGATCGACCCGCGCCTGATCACCGACTACAACCAGCTCAACCTGCAGTTGATCGGCCATTACACGCGCGAGTGCGAAGACCCGGACCACAGCAGCCTGTGGGCGAATGTGGATGCGGCCACCAGCCTGTCGCTGACGACCACGCCGCTGGCGCTGGCCAACAACCTGGCGTTGCTGCCGGTGCCGTTCTTCGATGTGCGCGACACGCGCCGGCTGGAACTGCCGTTCTACTTTCCGCAGCAGCCGGACCTGGCCACGCTGCAGGCGGCCGGCACGGTGGCCTCGTGGTTCGGCACCCTGGCCGGCTATCGCGGCGCGGTGTTTCCGGCATCGACCACCAGTCTGCCGGCGACCGGCAACGCGGTGGTCTTCGCCACGCCCGACACCTTGCCTGCGCAGTTCGCCACCGCCGACAGCGGTGTGGCCGATATCCGCGGTGCGACGGTAGCGGTGGTGGTCAACCCCACCGATCCCAACGGCAAGTTGTTGCTGGTGCTAGGCCGCAACACCGAGGACCTGCAACGCGCGGCCACGGCGCTGGCGCTGCACGCGCCGTTGAGTGGTGCGGTGGCGCGTATCGGCGAGCTGTCCGCGCCGGCGCCGCGCCAGCCCTACGATGCTCCCAAGTGGGTCTCCAGCGAGCGCCCGGTACGCTTCGGCGATCTGATCAGCCAGCCCGGCGCGCTCAACGTCACCGGCTATCACCCGGACCTGATCCGGGTTGGCCTGCAGCTGCCGCCGGACCTGTTCGTGTGGGAGCGCGACGGCATTCCGGTGGCTTTGAAATACCGCTACACGGTGCCGGAGGCAGACAACAAGTCCGCGCTCAATGTCAGCATCAACCGGTCGTTCGTGACCACGCTGCCGCTGACCGGCCGCCCGTTCGCCGAATCCACGCCGATGCGCTGGTGGAACAGCCTGGGCACGCGCGGCAGCATGCCGGTGCATCAGGACCTGACGCTGCCGGTGGGCGCGTTTTCGGCCAATAGCCAGCTGCGTTTCCACTTCTTCTTCGATCGCCCGCAAGGCGAGGCGTGCAAGAACTCCTTCCCTGATGTGTCGGGCGCGATCGATGCCGATTCCACCATCGACCTGAGCGGCTTCCATCACTACATGGCGATGCCCAACCTGGCGGCCTTCGCCAATGCCGGCTACCCGTTCACGCGCCTGGCCGACCTGTCCGAATCGGCGATCGTGCTGCCCGACAATCCGGGCGACCAGGATCTGGGCAACGTGCTGACCCTGCTCGGACGTTTCGGGGCCTCCACCGGCTACCCGGCGCTGCATGCGCAGATCATCGCCGCCAGTGCCGTGCAGCAGCATGCCGACCGCGATCTGCTGCTGCTCGGCAGCGCCGAGTCGCAGCCGTTGTTCAAGCAGTGGCGCGCGCAACTCCCGGTGAGCCAGGACGGGCAGAGCCGACGCGTCGGCCTGACCGACTGGCTGTTCGAGAAACTGCCCGGCTTCCTGTCCTTCGATGCGCGCCGCACCGACCTGCCCACCACCAGCGAGATCGCATTGCAGCCGCAGCCCGACGACGTGCTGTTGATGGGCTTCGAATCGCCGCTCAAATCCGGTCGCAGCGTGGTCGCGTTCCAGACCGAAGACCCCGCCAACATGGGCCGCCTGTTCGATGCCTGGTTTGACCCGACCTTGCTCAAGGACTTCCAGGGCAGCGTGGTGGTGCTGCAGCAGAAGAAGGTCACCAGCCTGGTCGGCAACCAGACCTATTACGTGGGCCACCTGCCGCTGCCGACCTGGCTGCGCTGGTACTTTTCGCACCATCCGGTGTGGCTGGCCTTCACCGTGGTGCTGCTGGCGCTGCTGCTGGCCCTGGCCGCGCGCGTCCTGCTGCGCCGGCACGCCGCCGAGCGCCTCAACGAAGGCGGCAGCGCATGAAGACCGGTGCCCACGTCACGACGATGACGCGCCGCTCCCTGCTGCGTGCCGGCGCACTGGCCGGCCTGGCCGCGGCGCTGCCGGCCGGCGCCAGGCCGGCAGCGGCGCAGTGCGGCAGCTGGCCGCTGTGGAATGCCTTCGTGTCCAGGCACATCCAGCCCGATGGCCGGGTGGTGGATTTCCTCAACGCCGATCAACGCTCCACCTCCGAAGGGCAGTCGTACGCACTGTTCTTCGCCCTGGTCGCCAACGACCAGGTGCTGTTCGACAAGGTGCTGGGCTGGACCCGCCACAACCTGTGCGGCGGGCGTCCGGACCTCAACCTGCCGGCCTGGCTGTGGGGCCGCGACGACAGCGGCAGCTGGCGCGTGCTCGACCCCAACACCGCCAGCGATGGTGAGCTGTGGATTGCCTACGCCCTGCTGGAAGCCGGCCGGCTGTGGAACCGCCCCGGCTACGTCAAGGCCGGCCAGCAGATCCTGCAGCTGATGCGCACGCAGGAAGTGGTTGCGCTGCCCGGCCTGGGGCCGATGCTGTTGCCCGGCCGCAGCGGATTCGTCGAGCCGGGCCGCTGGACCCTCAATCCCAGCTATCTGCCGATCCAGCTGCTGCACCGTTGCGCCAATGCCGATCCCAAGGGTCCGTGGGCGGCGATCGCCGGCAACGCGGCGCGCGTGCTGCGCGAGAGTGCACCGGTCGGCGTTGCGCCGGATTGGACGGTGTGGGACGGCAAGGCCTTCGGTGCCGATCCCAAACGCGGCAACCTCGGCAGCTACGACGCCATTCGCGTGTACCTGTGGGCCGGCATGCTCGATGCCGGCGAACCGCTGCGGGCGCGGTTGTTGCAGGACCTGTCCGGCCCGTCCGACCTGCTCGCCGCCGGCACCGGCTTTGCCGAAAAGACCGACACCGCGCGTGGCGTGGGCAGCGGCACGCTGCCGGTCGGGTTTTCCGCCGCGCTGCTGCCATACCTGAGCGCGCGGGGTCAGCCGGCACTGCTCAAGGCGCAGGCGCAGCGCATCCCCGCGGCCGCCGAGCCCGCGGCCGCCGCGCTGCCGTATTACGAACGCACGCTGGCCCTGTTCGGACAGGGCTGGCTTGAGAACCGCTACCGCTTTGCCGCAGACGGGCGCCTGCTGCCTGCCTGGAGAACCCCTACATGCTCCGCAAACACCTGACGCCGCTCTATCTCGCCGGCCTGCTCGACCTGTGCCTGCTCGCCTGCCCGGCGCAGGCGCAGACCAGCGCCACCCAGCAACTGGTGGGGCAGGGCAACTACTGGCACGACCAGGGCCGCGACGATCTGGCCGCCGATACCTGGAAGAAGCTGCTCGGCATCGACCCGGACCAGCCCGACGCCCTGCTCGGCCTGGCGCAGATCGATCTGGCACAGGGGCGCCAGTCCGAAGCGCGCAAGCGCCTGCAGCAACTGGACGCGGCCCACCCGCAATCGCCGCAGGCCCAGCGCCTGCGCGTGGCGATCGGCGCGCGCGGCACTGCCGCCGCTGGCGAAGACCCCAACCTGCGCAACGCCCGCCGCGCCGCCGCGGCCGGGCGCTACGTGGAAGCGGCGCGCAGCTACGAGGCCGTGTTCGCCGGCAAGCCGCCGCCGCCGAACCTGGCACTGGAGTACTACCAATCGCTGGCCGGTACGCCCACCGGCTGGGAACGCGCCCGCAACGGGCTGCGCACGCTGCAGGCCAGCGAACCGGGCAACCCGTCGCTGCAGCTGGCCCTGGCCCAGGTGCTCAGCTACCGCGAGCCCACCCGCCGCGAGGGCATCGCGCAATTGCGCGCGCTGGCCCAGCGAGCGGATGTGGGTGGCCCGGCGCGCACCAGTTGGCGTCAGGCGCTGCTGTGGCTCAATGCGAGCAGTGCCGATGCGCCGCTGTATCAGGCCTTTCTCGCCGGCACCCCGAACGATGCCGAAGTCACCGCCAAACTCGGCCAGCTACGCGAACAGCGCGCCGCTGCGGCCGCGGCACCCGCCGATCCCAATGGCATCGCGCTGGGCGAGGGCTTTCGCGCGCTGAGCGCCAACAATCTGAGCGTGGCCGAACAACGCTTCACCCAGGTGCTGCGTGCCCGTGCACGCGACCCGGAAGCGCTGGGCGGGCTGGGTTCGGTGCGCCTGCGTCAGCAGCGCTTTGCCGAAGCACAGGAATTGCTGCGCCCGGCCGCGGCCAGCAACGGCAAATGGAAAAGCGCACTCGACAGCGCCCGCTACTGGCAGCAGCTGCAGCAGGCCGAGGCTGCGCGTGCGCGTGGCGACATCGCCCAGGCACGCCAGCTGGTGGAGCAGTCGGTACAGTTGCTGCCCAACGAACCGGCCGGCCACGTGGCGCTGGGCGGCTTGCAGGCCGCCACCGACCCGGACGCGGCCGAGGCCAGTTATCGCAAGGCGCTGTCGCGCGATGCCGACAACGCCGGCGCCTTGCAGGGCCTGGTCGGGCTGTACAGCCGCCAGGGCCGCATGCAGGAAGCCAGCGACCTGTTCAATCGGCTGCCGGCGGTCGAACGCGCCAAATCCGGCGGCCAGGCGCTGTTGCGTTCCAACGTGCAGCGCGCCCGCGCCCGCCAGTCGCTGGAGGCCGGCGATGTCGTCAGCGCGCAGGCCGAGCTGGAAACGGCCATGGTCGAACGCCCGGGCGATGCCTGGATCCGCCTGGATCTGGCGCGTCTGTACCAGCAGGCCGGTCGCCCCGATCAGGCGCGCAGCGTCATGGACGGCCTGCTTGCCGTGCATGCCGATCAACCCGAAGCCCTGCATGCCAATGCCTTATTCGCCCAGGAAAGCGGTGACTGGCAGGGCGCCTACGACAGCCTGGAGCGCATCCCGGCCGCCGCGCGCACGCCGGAGATGACCCAGCTGCGCACCACCGCCTGGATCGAACTGCAGGCGCGTCAGGCGCGCCTGCTGGTGGAACAGGGCCGGGTGGGCGAGGCGCAGCAATTGCTCGCGCGCACCGAAACCGCGCTCGGCAACCAGCTCGACGACCCGCAACTGCTGGCCGCCCTGGCCGGCGCACACGCCGACGCCGGCAACACCCAGCGCGCGCTGGTGCTGGCGCAGCGCCTGGTCACCGGTGCCAATCCGCGCACCGAAGACCGCCTGCAATACGCGGGCGTGCTGCTGCGCGCACATCAGGACGCCGAACTGTCGGCCGTGTTGCGCCAGCTGCAATCCACCACCATGACGCCGGCGCAGCTGCGCCGCGCCCAAGCGCTGCGCAGCGCCTACACGCTGCGTCAGGTGGATGCGTTACGCGAGCTGGGCAATCTGGAAGCTGCCTACGATGCGCTGTCGCCGATCCTGGCGCAGCAGCCGGACAACCGCGATGCGCAGGCCGCATTGGCCCGCCTGTACGCGGCCTCCGGCGATCAGCGCCAGGCCCTGGCGATCTATCAGCAGATCCTGCAGCGTCATCCCGACGATCTGGACGCGCTCACCGCCGCCGCCAACAGCGCGGCCGCGCAGTCGGATCTGCGCAATGCCGAGCGCTATCTGCAACGCGCACTGGCGCAGGCACCGCAGTCGCCGGATGTGCTGGCGGCTGCGGGCCGGGTGTATCGCAGTGCCGGCAAGAACCGCGAGGCCGAGCAGTATTTCCGCGCCGCGTTGGCCGCGCAGCAACGCCAGGCCGGGCAGCTCGACAACGGCCTGCCGGCCGCGCGCGGCCCGGCTGCAGTGGCCAGTTCCGGCCGCCCGCTCAATCCGTTCTCCGGCATGACCGGCGCCATGCCGCGCTCGCCGGCGCTGGTGTCCGAGCGCATGGACGCCGGCAGTGCCTATCCGCAGACCGCGTTGGCGCCGCTGCCCGCGCAACCGGCCGCTGCCCGCTTCGCTGCGCCCGTTCCCGCGCCTGTGACTGCCGACGCGTATGCCTACGCCGGCAACAGCGCCGATCCCCTGCCGCCGCCGGTGAGCGACAGCGCAGCGCCGGCTGGCCGTTCGCGCCTGCCCGCACGCAGCACGCCGACGCTGGCACCGGCCGACGACCTGCGCCCGCGCGGCGTCGCGGCGCAGGCACTGCTGCCGGCCAGCAGCGGCAATAGCGTGCTCGACGAATTGCGCGCCGTGCAATCGGAAAACAGCGACAACCTGGCCGGTGGCGCGCTGTACCGTTCGCGCGATGGCGAAGACGGCCTGGGCCGCCTGGACGACATCGAAATGCCGCTGCAGGCCGAGTTCGCGGTGGGCGAGGGCAAGCTCGGCGTCACGCTCACGCCCACCGTGGTCGATGCCGGCACGCTGACCACCGACTACGCGACCGCCAGCCGCTTTGGCGCCGGCCCGCAGAGTGCAGTGAACGATGCGCTGGCCGCCGATCGCAGCCCGATCGATGCATTGGTCAGCTCGTCGGTGTACCAACTGCTTGCCACCCAGGGCGACACCGCGGCCACGCGCGAGCGCCTGCGCCGGTATGCCTTGGGTACCGGCCTGTTCGGCGAGCTGCTCACCGAAAACAACAACAGCACACCCGCCGCCCTGGCCGCCCTGGCCAATCAACCGTTGCCGGCGTATCTGCTCAGCGTCAACGCGTCCAACACGTCGATCGCGCAGCTGGCACGCGACATCCTCGGCAACACCGCCATCAGCGCGCAACTGGCCGCCGGCGATGGCGCCGCACTGCAGGCGCTGGCCAGCAGCAGCGCCGCCGCGCAGCAGACGCCCGCAGCGCTGGCGGCCACCCTCAACAGCATGGCCGCCACCGGCAACGGCGCGCGCCGGCTCAGCCAGGACGACACCGGCGTGGGCGTCGGCGTGCGCTACCGCAACGGTGGGTTCAGCGCCGACGTGGGCAGCACGCCAATCGGCTTCCAGGAGCAGAACGTGGTGGGCGGGCTTGGCTATCGCGGCGAACTCGGCGAAGCGGCGGGCTGGTCGGCCGATGTATCGCGGCGCGCCGTCACCGACAGCGTGCTCTCGTTCGCCGGCGCGCAGGATGCACGCAGTGGTCGCGAGTGGGGTGGGGTGACCAGCAACGGCATCGCCCTGTCGGCCAACGCCGACAACGGCCTGCTCGGCGGCTACGCCAATCTTGCCGCGCATCGGGTGACCGGCACTCACGTGGCCGACAACGACCACCGTCAGGCCGATCTCGGTTTCTACGTGCACGCGCTGGAAACGCAGAATCAGTCGCTCACGGCCGGCGTCAATCTGACCGCCATGCAGTACGACAAGAACCTCAGCGGCTTCACCTACGGCCACGGCGGTTACTTCAGCCCGCAGGAGTATCTGGATCTCGGCTTCCCGGTGCACTGGAGCGGGCGCAGCGCGGGGCAGAGCGTCAACTGGAAGCTCGATGCCAGCATCGGCGTGCAGCATTTCAAGACCGACCCCACGCCGTACTTCCCCACCGACCCGGGCCTGCAGCAGGCCGCCTACGACGCCGCATCGCTGGCCGCGCTGCTCGGTCTGGTCGACCGTTACACCGACCCGGTGTACGCGGGCGAAAGCCGCACCGGGGTGTCCTACAACCTCAGTGGCGCCGCCGAATGGCAAGTGGCCCCGCAGTTGTTCCTGGGTGGGCGCATGACCTTCAACAACGCACGCGACTACAACCAGTTCAGCAGCAATCTCTATCTGCGCTTCGTGATGGATCGCCTGGGCGCTGCGCTGGGCCGCGCACCGCAGGTGCTGACCTCGCCATATGCTGCGGATCGCTGAGTCAGGCAACGAGGTAAGGCGAGTGAGGCCAGGCGTCTTGTGATGCCATGCAACCGGGCGTGTGCGCATCAGTGAAGCACGCACCGGTTGCCGTCGCGCAGCCGTATCGCATCGCGGCCCGTAGGTGACCTGCCATCAATGCCGTGCATCGGCGCGCGTTGCCGCAGGCAATGCCGTTCTGATCGCGGATAAACGAACGGCGCCTCGCGGCGCCGTTCGCATCTTCTCCAGCCACATGCGCCTAGCTTACGGGCGCACCTTGGTCGCGCAGACGAACGTGGCAGCCTGCTGCACACGACTGATCGCACCCTGGTCTTCCAGCTCACGGATGTGGTCGTTCATGCAGGTCAGGTAACCGAGGCGGTTGCCTGCGTTCTGCGTCTTGCACAGGCTGCTTTCGGCCGTCAGGTTGGCGCCGACGATCAAGCCGCCCGGCTCCACGGTGGGCACCAGCGTGTTGCAGCTGCCCAGCCGGGTCAGGCCACGGTTCAAGGTCCAGCCGATATCGGCAAACATCGCCGGGGTCAGGTCGATATTCAGGTGTGCCTGCACCTCCGGCGTGTCGAACGGCTCCATCAACGCATTCGGCTGCAGATCGGTATCGAAGTGCGAGAACGTCGACCCGCCGGCCACCACGCTGGGGGCGTACAGGCGGGTGCGGCCCGCGGTGTCGGTGCCCTGCAGCAGCTCCGGGTCCTCGTACAGCCCGGCTACCACGGCGGCGCTGCCCTTCAGGCGTGCGCCGTCGGCCTGCGAGACCATGATCGCCGGAATGGTGATGTCGGTGATCGGTGGCGCGGCATTGCCCATGGTCTGCACGCCGGCGACGTTGTTGGCCACGATCACGCCCACCGCACCGTTGAGCTGGGCGTTCTTGACCTTGATGGCGAAGGCGCAGGTGCCGCGGTCGATCAACGCCACCTTGCCGGCCACCGCCGCCGCATTGACGAATGGCGTTTCGCAGCCATCGCTGCTCGATGCGGCGGCAACGCCGTCATCGACGGTGACGACTGCACGCGCCGGGAAGTTGCCCGCGGTGGCCAGCGGCCCGAAGCTGGCAAAGCCCACCTCGAACTTGCCCGCCGCAGCGCTGGGCGCGGTCACCCGCAGCAGGGTGCGCGGATCCAGGATCAAGGCCGCCTCGCGATTGACGCCGGTCCCGGCCCACACCGTGCGGCCCGGCGTGCGCATCGCTTCGGCGCGCAGGGCATTGGTCATGGCCGGGTCGTCGAAGCGCTTGTTCTGCACGTTGTCGAAGGCCTGCGAGGTGTAGACGTCGGTCAGGCCGCTGCCCGAGCCGAGCACACCGGTGGTCTTGTTGAGGAAACCGGCAGCACCCAGGCCATGGCCGATCTCGTGCATCACCACGTTGAGGAAGTTGATCTGGCCTTCCGGCGTCTTGCCGTCCAGACCCAGGTACCAGCCGGAGCCGGCCAGGCAGTCGTCCTTGCCCAGGTCGCCGTTGAACTGCGAGAACACGTCGGCCGGATCGGCCGGGTCGGGCACCAGGTCCTGTCCGGCGATTGCATCGCCAAGCGCAGACGGGTACAGCGTGTTCGGCTTGGCGCCGGGGAAATTGTTGACGATCCAGTTCGGGCCGGCCTGGCCCAGCGTGCCGCCGGTGGCAGTGCAGTTGAGGCGCGCGAACGAGGCATAGACCTTGATCTCCACGTTGCTCTGCAGCACCGCACCCCACAGGTCCATCGCGTACTGGTAGGCGATCCGGCGCTGCTCGCCCACCGAGCGCCCGGGATTGCCGCCCAGCGGCGTGGCGGCGGTCGGGTCGTTCAAGCCGACCACGGTGCCGGCATCGCCATTGATCAGCGTGACGGTGGCAGCCGAGGCCTGCAGCGGAGCGAGCGCCGCACCCACCGCCAGGGACAATAGCAACAAGGGCTTATTCATGCGGCAGCGCTCCGTGCTCGGCGTGGGCAGGTTGGGTCTGGGCGTCATCACTGTGTTCGATCACGACACGGCCATCTGCCTGGCGGGTGGCGGTCAGCGAACTCATTTGCGTGGCCGGCAACTTGCGCGCCACGGTGCCGTTGGGCAGGCGGCGTTCGGTGGCGCGGGCGGCCGCTTCGGTCTGCGGCAGCGTCGGGCGGGTCGTCGCACGACGGGACGCCGCACCGGTCTGCTGGGCCTGTTGATCCAGCGCCGCGCTTTCGGCATCGGTCAGTGGGCGCAACTTGCCGGTGACCGGGTCGATGCCGACCTTGGAACTGGCGGCGACGTCCTGCGCCCCGGCCACAGCCGGCAGGCAGGCAACGCACAAGAGGCCGGACAACATCCATCCGGGCTTGCGAAAGCTCATCATTGTTGGGGTTTCCTTGGGGTCCAACCAGAGAAAGAACGCCGTGCAACAACCGGTGTTCGGGAGAATCCTTCCGATTTAGTCTGTTCATGACTGAATCATGAATCCGTGACTTGTGTCAATCTTTTGACAGCCGGGGCGCTGGAAGCGAAGGTGTGGCCTGAAAAAGTCAGCTTGCGGCTTGTGTTTTGCTGGTTTTCAAAGTCAAGCAAGCAATGCTGGGCGGGCCGGGTCAGAAATTTGGCGCCAAGGCCGGCCGACGCGCGCGTGTTACCCAGGTGCAAGACGGCTGCGCGGTGGCTCTGGCACTTTACGGATCAGGCTGATCGCGGCGTGTGGTTTTCTGAGAGGGCGCCAGGAGCACTCCGAGCACGACCCGGAGGATGAGTGAAGAGCGCCGGAGCAGGGGGCGCGAACTCCGCCGGCGCCCCGTCTTCAACTACGCGAAGACGGGAGAGGAGCAAGGGCGAAAAAAGGAGGGCGCCCGGCGCATCAACGGATCCGCAACGGCTCCCTTCTCCCATCGGGGAGAGGCGCCCCGCATGGCATCAACGGATCTGCATCGGCTTCCTTCTCCCATCGGGAGAAGGTGCCCCTCAGGGCGTCAACGGATCCGCAACGGCTCCCTTCTCCCATCGGGAGAAGGTGCCCCGCAGGGGCGGATGAGGGTACGGGCGAAGCACTATTGGAGTTCGGGGACACGTGGGCTTCGCCCCGTACCCTCACCCCAACCCCTCTCCCGCAGGAGAGGGGCCTGCAGTCCTGCTGCATCGAGACCTTCGGCATTGAGACAGTGGGCTGGAAACAGCAAACAGCAAACAGCAAACAGCAAACAGCAAGCAGCTACTAGCCAACGAGCTAACAAGCGAAAGCAGACTTCAGAACGCAGACAGCAACAGCAAGCAGCAAAGAGCAAAGCGATCAAGTCCCAAGCTGACAAGTGCCCTTAAAAAGTGTTGGTGTTGGCGCTCAGCGCTTAGCGCTACGAGCTACGAGCTAAGCGATAAGCGATAAGCGATGGTGCTGAGTGCTAACTACTGAGCACCAGTGCGCGTAGCTCACGCATCCCCGTACACTGCGCGTTGAGCGTGTCGCTGCGTCATCAGCGATCGCAAATCCAGTCTTTATCGAACCAGTCAAGCCGCGCATGCACGTCGTCATCTATCACAACCCTGCCTGCGGCACGTCCCGCAATACCCTGGCCTTGATCCGGCATGTCGGTATCGAACCGCAGATCGTCCACTACCTGCAGCAGCCGCCGGACCGGCAGACGCTGCGTTCGTTGATTGCCGACGCTGGTCTGTCGGTACGCGAGGCCATCCGCCAGAAGGGCACGCCGTATCTGGAACTGGGGCTCGACGACCCCGCGCTGGACGAGGCGGCCCTGCTGAGCGCCATGCTGGCGCATCCGATCCTGATCAATCGCCCGTTCGTGCAGTCGCCGCTGGGCACGCGCCTGTGTCGTCCATCCGAGCAGGTGCTGGAGATATTGCCGCCGGCCACCGGCCCCTTCGTCAAGGAAGACGGCGAGCGCGTGCTGGACGACACCGGGCAGCGGATCGTGCGCTGAACGCTGCGGTGCCCGGCAGGAGCGCGGCAATCGAGTCGCGGTGTGACGTCCAGGCCGTCATGTACCTCGCCGTGGCATGGCGGCACCGCATGCAGCACTGTGTTCGGCGACCGTCGCCGGACAAGGCGGCATCTGTGTCTTGAGGAGGCAGGCCGCTCCGCTCACCTCAAGGTACGCCACACGCCCTAAGATCGCTGCACCGTTTATCAGGAGCATCCGCATGATTCGCGAGATCATCCGCATGGGCGACAAGCGCCTGCTGCGTGTCGCGCCCCCGGTGACCAACCTCGGCAGTGCCGAGTTGCAGGCTTTGGTGGCCGATATGTTCGAGACCATGGACGATGCGCGCGGCGTGGGCCTGGCCGCGCCGCAGATCGCGGTGGACCTGCAGTTGATGGTGTTCGGTTTCGAGGCCAGCGAGCGTTATCCCGAGGCGCCCGCGGTGCCGCGCACGGCGTTGGCCAATGCGCAGATCGAGCCGTTGTCCGAGGAGATGGAAAACGGCTGGGAAGGCTGCCTGTCGATCCCCGGCCTGCGCGCGGTGATCCCGCGTTACCGCTACATCCGCTATCGCGGTTTTGCGCCTGACGGCAGCCCGATCGCGCGTGAGGCCGAGGGCTTCCATGCGCGCGTGGTCCAGCACGAGTACGACCATCTGGTCGGCCGCCTATACCCCTCGCGCATCGAAAACTTCGACACCTTCGGGTTCGAAGATGTGCTGTCGTACGAGCTGTAACATCTGGGGCGACCGCCGCAGCTTGCGGTGTTGCCGCAGGCAGTACCTGGCGGCCGGCTTCATCGATCCAGGCGCGCAGCATCCACAACCGCGCAGCCGCCGGGACGGAAAACGACAAGGGCGCCTGACGGCGCCCTTGTCGTGCTTACTTCAGCGCCTTGAAGCGCAGGCGTTTCGGGCCGGCGTCATCGCCCATGCGGCGACGCTTGTCTTCTTCGTACTCGCGGTAGTTGCCCTGGAAGAACTCCACGTGCGAGTCGCCTTCGAACGCCAGGATGTGCGTGGCGATGCGATCCAGGAACCAGCGATCGTGCGAAATCACGAAGGTGTTGCCGGGGAATTCCAGCAAGGCGTCTTCCAGCGCACGCAGGGTTTCGATGTCCAGGTCGTTGGACGGTTCGTCGAGCAGCAGCACGTTGCCGCCCTGCAGCAGCGTCTTGGCCATGTGCAGGCGACCGCGCTCACCGCCGGACAGCGAGCCGACCATCTTCTGCTGGTCCTGACCCTTGAAGTTGAAGCGGCCGATGTAGGCGCGCGACTGGATCTCCACGCCATTGATGTTGAGGATGTCCAGCCCGCCAGCGATCTCCTGGAAGACGTTGTGGTTGCCCTCCAGCGCGTCGCGGCTCTGGTCCACGTAGGACAGCTGCACGGTGGGGCCGACCACGATCTCGCCGGAATCGGGCTTCTCCTGCCCGGTGATCATCTTGAACAGGGTCGACTTACCGGCACCGTTGGGGCCGATGATGCCCACGATGGCGCCGGGCGGCACGATCATCGACAGGTTGTCGATCAGCAAGCGGTCGCCGAACTTCTTGGAGACGTTCTTGAACTCCATCACCGAGTTGCCCAGGCGCTCGCCCGGCGGGATGAAGATTTCATTGGTCTCGTTGCGGCGCTGGTAATCCACCGACTGCAGTTCTTCCAGGCGCGCCAGGCGTGCCTTGCCCTTGGTGCGGCCGCCCTTGGCGTTCTGCCGCGACCATTCCAGTTCCTTCTGGATCGCCTTCTGGCGTGACTTTTCCTGGTTGTCTTCCTGCTTGAGGCGCTCGTCCTTCTGGGTCAGCCAGTCGGTGTAGTTGCCCTTCCACGGAATGCCGCGGCCGCGGTCCAGTTCCAGGATCCACTCGGCGGCATTGTCCAGGAAGTAGCGATCATGCGTCACCGCCACCACGGTGCCGGTGTAACGCGCCAGGAACTGTTCCAGCCATTCCACCGACTCGGCGTCCAGGTGGTTGGTGGGTTCGTCGAGCAGCAGCATGTCCGGCTTCTGCAGCAGCAGGCGGCACAGCGCCACACGGCGCTTCTCGCCGCCGGAGAGCTTGCCCACGATCGCTTCCCACGGCGGCAGGCGCAGCGCATCGGCGGCCACGTCCAGCTGGTTTTCCAGGGTGTGCGCATCGCCGGCGGCCAGAATCGCCTCCAGGCGCTCCTGTTCCTTGGCCAGCGCGTCGAAATCGGCGCCTTCCTCGGCATAGGCCAGATACACCGCATCCAGCGCGGCCTGGGCCTGCAACACGTCGCCCACGCCTTCTTCCACCGCTTCGCGCACGGTGTGCTCGGGGTTGAGTTGCGGTTCCTGGGCCAGGTAGCCGACCTTGATGCCGGCCTGCGGGCGGGCTTCGCCCTCGAAGTCGGTGTCCACGCCGGCCATGATCTTGAGCACCGTCGACTTGCCCGCGCCGTTCAGGCCCAGCAGGCCGATCTTGGCGCCCGGGAAAAAGCTCAGCGAGATGTCCTTGATGATCTGCCGCTTGGGCGGGACCACCTTGCTGACGCGGTTCATGGTGTAGATGTATTGCGACATGGGTGCTCCGTGGACGCAGGCAGCCCGCCGGCCGAGGCCGGAGGCAGCGGAAAAGGGATTGCGCCGATTATACCGGCAAGTGCCGCGAGCCCGGCAGGCGACAGCGCAGCTAAACGGCAGCCTACCTATTACCTGAATAGGCGTTTTCGTAACCGATTCCAGCAAGAATGCGTTAAGGCGAGCGGCGTCTTAATGAAATTGCGACATCGCAAACAGGAGCTGGGCCATGAACCGCAAACGCATCGTTACCGCTGTGCTTTCCTCCATCCTGGCGCTGGGCTGCGTGGCCCCGGCGGCGTTTGCCGGCGACTGGGACCGCGACCACGACCGCCGCGGACATGACCGTGGCCATCGCGATCACCGTGGTGACCGCGGTGACTGGCGCAACGATCGCCGCGAGTGGCGGGATAACCGCCGGGCCGACCGTCGCGAATGGCGCGACGACCGCCGTTACTACAGCAACGGCTACCGCGAGGGGTATCGCGACGCCCGCTACCAGGACCGTCGCTACGACCGCAACCGGGTCTATGTCTACGACCGCCCGGCGTACTACCGCGCCGGCCCGCCGCCGCGTCCGTACTGGGCGCGCGGTCAGCGCTATCACGGCCCGGTCTACGTGATCAATGACTACGACCGCTACGATCTGCGCCGCCCACCGTACGGCTACCGCTGGCAGCGCGATGACCGCGGCAACCTGCTGCTGGTCGCGATTGCCTCCGGCATCATTGCCGACCTGGTGCTCAACAACTAAGCCGCTAACAACGCTGCTGCGCAGCCGTCAGGCGGGCGCGGCCGGCGTTCGGAATCCTCGTGTACCAAGCGTACACATCGGCTGCGGCGCGTCGCCACACCCACCTGACGACTGCCGGCGACGTTCTGTTAGCCGCTCTAGGCCGGCGGTGCCCGGTTCGCCTGTTGGGCAATCGGGCCGGTCATCACACAAGGGCGCACGTCGGTGCGCCCTTGCTGTTTCGCGGCGCATGCGTGGCGCCGGCCGCGCGCCAGGCGCCAGGCATGCGATTGGTCACCCGTGCGGCGGGGGCTTACAATCGGCGGCCCTACTGGCTGCAGCTGCTCCGGAGCTTTGCATGTTCTCGCGCGACGTCCGACTGGAAACCTACGACCCCGAACTGGCCAAGGCCATCGCCGCTGAAGTCGGCCGCCAGGAGGATCACGTCGAGCTGATCGCCAGCGAAAACTACTGCAGCCCGCTGGTGATGGAAGCGCAGGGCAGCCAGCTGACCAACAAGTACGCCGAAGGCTATCCGGGCAAGCGCTACTACGGTGGCTGCGAATACGTCGACATCGCCGAGCAGCTGGCGATCGACCGCATCAAGCAGGTGTTTGGCGCGGGCTCCACGGAAGATATGTATGCAAATGTGCAGCCGCATAGCGGCTCGCAGGCCAACCAGGCGGTGTATCTGGCGCTGCTGCAGCCGGGCGACACCATCCTGGGCATGAGCCTGGCCCATGGCGGCCACCTGACCCACGGCGCCAAGGTCAATGTCTCCGGCAAGCTGTTCAACGCCGTGCAGTACGGCGTCAACGAGCAGGGCCTGATCGATTACGACGAGGTGCAGCGCCTGGCCACCGAGCACAAGCCGAAGATGGTCGTGGCCGGTTTCTCTGCGTATTCGCAGAAGATCGACTGGGCGCGCTTCCGTGCCATCGCCGACAGCGTCGGTGCCTACCTGTTCGTGGACATGGCGCACATCGCCGGCCTGGTGGCTGCCGGTGTGTACCCCAGCCCGATGGAGCACGCGCACGTGGTCACCTCGACTACCCACAAGACCCTGCGCGGCCCGCGCGGCGGCATCATCGTGGCCAAGGGCGCGAGCGAGGAGTTGCAGAAGAAGCTGCAGTCGATCGTGTTCCCCGGCATCCAGGGCGGCCCGCTGATGCACGTCATCGCGGCCAAGGCCGTGGCCTTCAAGGAAGCGCTGGAGCCGGCCTTCAAGACCTACCAGCAGCAGGTCGTCAAGAATGCCCAGGCCATGGCCAACACGCTCATTGCACGCGGCTACAAGATCGTCTCCGGTGGCACCGAAAATCACCTGATGCTGGTGGACATGATCGGCCGCGATGTCTCCGGCAAGGAGGCAGAAGCTGCGCTCGGCACGGCCCACATCACCGTCAACAAGAACTCGGTGCCCAACGACCCGCGCTCGCCGTTCGTGACCTCGGGCCTGCGCCTGGGGACCCCGGCCATCACCACGCGCGGCTACAAGGAACAGGACAGCATCGACCTGGCCAACTGGATCGCCGACGTGCTGGACGCACCAACCGACGAAGCAGTGCTCGCCAAGGTCCGCGATGCGGTGACCGCGCAGTGCAAGAAATATCCGGTGTATGGCTGAGATGGGAATGGGGAATAGGGAGACGAGAATGGTAGAAGCGACGCTGCGATAGCTTTGCTGTTCCGATTCCCTATTCCCCTTTCCCCATTCCCGGACGTCTGATGCACTGCCCCTTCTGCCAGCACAACGACACCCGGGTGATTGATTCGCGCGTGTCCGAAGACGGCACGACGATCCGTCGGCGGCGCGAGTGCGAGGCCTGCGGCGAGCGTTTCAGCACCCTGGAAACGATCGAACTCAAGTTGCCCACCGTGGTCAAGAGCGACGGTGGGCGCGAGGCGTTCGATGCGCGCAAGTTGCGCACCAGCTTCGACCGCGCGCTGCAGAAGCGCCCTGTCGCCGAAGAACAGATCGAAGCGGCGGTGCGGGCGGTCGTGCATCAGCTGCGCATGTCCGGCGAACGCGAAGTGGGTTCGCTGCGGGTAGGCGAATACGTGATGGTCGAGCTGCGCAAGCTCGATCACGTCGGCTACGTACGCTTTGCCTCGGTGTATCGCAGTTTTCAGGACGTGGCGGATTTTCGCGAAGAGATCGAAAAGCTCGAACGCGAACTGCCGGTCGGCAGCGAACAACTGCCGCTGCTGGAAGCGGCACTGGAACGCGCCGGCAAACCCGGCAAGCGGTGAGCGCGATGCGCATCGCCTGCGTTGCAGAAACGCCGGACGATCTGCCTGCGATTGCGCAAGCGCATCTACAGGCCTTCGGCGCGTTGTTGCCGGAGTGGAACCTCGGTGAGGCGCTGAGCGAACTGCGCAGCCATACACGTGATGGCGTCATCCCGACGACCTGGGTGGCGCTGGATCGGACGCAGTGGCTCGGCTCGGTGAGCCTGCTCGAAAACGACGACGCCCGTATGCGGCAATGGTCTCCCTGGCTGGCCTCGTTGTACGTGCGGCCGCAGGCACGCGGGCAGGGCATCGGCGAGGCACTGGTGGCGCATTGCGTGCAGGCCGCCGCGCGTCTGGGCGTGCCGCTGCTGTACCTGTACTGCCAGCCGGCCCTGGTGCCGTTCTACCAGAGGCTGGGATGGCAGACGCATACCGAATTCTTGCTGGGGCCGATGCAGATCGTGGTGATGTGCATTGCGCCGGGAGTGCAACGCAATGACTGAGACCACGACGGGCGCGAGTGCCGACGACCACCGCTGGATGGCGCAGGCCTTGCGCCTGGCCGAGCGCGGCGCCTACACCACGCGCCCCAATCCGATGGTGGGCTGCGTGATCGTGCGCGACGGCGTGTGCGTGGGCGAAGGCTTCCACCAACGCGCCGGCGGCCCGCATGCCGAAGTGTTCGCATTGCGCGCAGCCGGCGAGCTGGCGCGCGGGGCGACCGCCTATGTCACCCTGGAGCCGTGCGCGCATTACGGGCGCACGCCGCCGTGTGCGTTGGCGTTGATCGAGGCAGGCGTCACGCGTGTGGTCGCGGCGATGGCCGACCCGTTTCCACAGGTCAATGGCGGCGGTTTCGCGCTGCTGCGCGAGGCTGGAATCGCGGTGCTGAGCGGGGTGATGCAAGCCCAGGCGCGCCTGCTCAACCAGGGCTTCCTGTCGCGCGTGGAGCGTGGCCGGCCGTGGCTACGGGTCAAACTCGGCGCCAGTCTGGATGGACGCACCGCGCTGGCCAGCGGCGAATCCAAATGGATCACCGGAAGCGACGCGCGCGCCGATGTGCAACGTTGGCGCGCACGTGCCGGCGCGATCCTGACCGGTGCCGGCACCGTGCTGGCCGACGATCCGTCGATGACGGTGCGGCTCGGCGACGACACTCCGTTCATGCCGCCGTTGCGGGTGGTACTGGATGCCGGCCTGCGCAGCTTGGCGTGCAGGAACATTCGCCACGGCGATGCACCGACGTTGTATCTGCATGGCGATGCCGTCGCGCCGACCGCGGTGGATGGTGCGGAGTACGCGGCATTGCCGCTGCACGCTGGTCGCTTCGATCTGGCTGCGGTGCTGGCCTTGCTGGCCCAGCGTGGCATCAACGAAGTGCACGTGGAAGCCGGCGCCACGCTGGGCGGTGCGCTGTTTCAGGCCGGGTTGGTCGATGAGCTGTTGGTCTATCTGGCCCCGGTGTTGCTGGGCGACACCGCACGGCCGCTGCTCGCTGGCCTTGGCATCGAAACGATGGCGCAGCGGCATGCATTGCAGCTACGCGATGTGCGTCAGCTCGGGCAGGATCTGCGTCTGCGCTATACGCCGCTCGCGATGGCGTGAGCGCCGCAAAAAGGAAGGCCCCGCATGCGGGGCCTTTCATTGCCGGCAACGCGCGTGATCAGAAGCTGGCGCGGACACCGACGCGGTACTGGTTGGCGTTGTCGATGAACTCGACTTCGCCGACCAGGCCCCAGGTGGTGGTGAAGTTGACCTGGCCGCCGAGGGTGCCGACGAATTCGCCTTCGTCCACGTCGCTGCCGTCGATGTAGCCGGCCTTGATCCAGGCTTCGGTACGCGGCGAGGGCTTGCCACGCAGGCCCAGGTTGCCGAAGCCCAGGGTGCTGGTATCGGACGAATCGCCAAGCGAACGACCGCCGCGACGCAGATCGGATTCGACCTTGGAGCGCAGCACGCTGATGTCGGCGGTAAATTCGACGCGCTCGGTCATTTCCTGGCGGTAACCGATACCCAGATTCGCCTGCTGCAGTGTGCCTTCGAGCACGAAGCCGGCGCCCAGGTTGAAGTCCTTCTCGGCACGCTGGTAGCCAGCGAACACGTAGACGGGCTCTGCGATCTGCCACGAACCGCGGATGTAGCCGCCATCCAGGTCGTCCGAATCTTCGTTGACGCTGATCTCGGTACGGTTCCAGCCGCCTTCGACGTAGCTATAGCTCAGGCCTTCAGCAGACGCGGCAAACGGGGCGGCGGCCAGCAGGGCAGCCAGAATCAGGGTAGTGCGCATTGAGTGGTCTCTCCGAAATGATGTCCGTGTCTCCACCCCGTTGCGGGGCGGGAGGGCGACGTCTCCCGTCGCGGGGCGCAATTTAACAGACTCTTCACAAAGCTGGCTATGGGGGATTTCCTGACATGACGCAGCGTCCTGTCAGCCATGGCTTTTCAGACAGCTGAGGGCAGAACAGGCGCTGCTAAACTGCGGGGGCCGGTTCGCCGGCACTTACGAACGTCTTCAGGGCGGGGTGCGATTCCCCACCGGCGGTAGGCACGCGCAAGCGTGCGAGCCCGCGAGCGCTTCGCCGCGATGGTTGGCACTGCATGTGTCGGGCATCGCGCGAAGGTCAGCAGATCCGGTCCAATGCCGGAGCCGACGGTATAGTCCGGATGAAAGAAGACGGCCACCGCGCAGCCTTGCGGCTGTGCGCGCGCCTGTTTGCTTTGCCTTGTGGCGTTTTTCGCTCAACTCCTGCGAGAAACGACTATGTCTTTGCATCACCCGCTGCGCTGTAATGCACCTGTCCACCGCCCGACTTCCGCGCAGCGCTCGCTGCAGAAGGGGGCGCGCTGATGTTCACCGGAATCATTGAAGGCGTCGGCCGCCTGGCCGCGCGCCAGCCGCAGGGCGGCGATGTGCGTTTCACCTTCGCCACCGGCAGCCTGCCGTTCGAAGCCGTGCAGCTGGGCGAGAGCATCGCGGTCAATGGCGTGTGCCTGACCGTGATCGCGTTCGACGCAACCAGCTTCCAGGCCGATGCGTCCACCGAAACCCTGTCGCTGACCACATTGGGTGCGTTGCCCGAAGGCGCGGTGCTCAACCTCGAACGCGCGATGCGGCCCACCGACCGGCTCGGTGGGCATCTGGTCAGCGGGCATGTGGATGGTCTGGGCCAGGTGCAGTCGGTGCATGGCGATGCACGTGCGCAGCGCTGGCGGTTTGCCGCCCCATCATCGGTACTGCGCTATGTGGCCAAAAAAGGCTCGATCTGCGTGGACGGCGTCAGCCTGACCGTCAATGAGGTGGACGAAGACGGGTTCGAGGTTGCGCTGATCCCGCATACGGTGGCCAACACGGCGTTTTCCGCGACCGCGGTGGGCGCGGCGGTGAATCTGGAAATCGACCTGGTGGCGCGCTATGTCGAGCGCCTGCTCGGCGCGCGGGGTGCGGCATGAACTTCGCACCGGTTCCAGAGCTGATCGAAGAGTTGCGTGCCGGGCGCATGGTGGTGATCGTCGACGACGAGGACCGCGAAAACGAAGGCGACCTCATCATGGCCGCCGAGCTGGTCAAGCCGTCGGACATCAACTTCATGGTGACCCACGCACGCGGGCTTGTGTGCCTGTCGCTGACCCGCGAGCGCTGTGCGCAGCTTGGGCTGGCGCCGATGGTGCGCAACAACACCGCGCAGTTCCAGACCAACTTCACCGTCAGCATCGAGGCGGCCGAGGGCGTGACCACGGGTATTTCAGCCTACGATCGTGCGCACACCGTGCGTACCGCAGTGCGCCCGGATGCCCGGCCGCAGGATCTGAGCCAGCCGGGCCACATTTTCCCGCTGATTTCCCAACCCGGCGGCGTGCTGACCCGTGCCGGCCACACCGAGGCCGCCAGCGACCTGCCGATGCTGGCCGGGCTGGAGCCGGCCGGCGTGCTGGTGGAAGTGCTCAACCCGGACGGCAGCATGGCGCGCCGCCCGCAGCTGGAAGTGTTCGCACGCGAGCATGGGCTGAAGATGGGCTCGATCGCCGACCTGATCGCCTACCGCCTGGCCAACGAGCACACCGTCGAGCGTGTGGACGCGCGCGAGATCAGTACCGAATTCGGCCCGTTCCAGCTGGTGACCTACCGCGACCGCATCGCCCACGACCTGCACTTCGCCCTGGTGCGCGGCGCTGCTGATCCGGCCACGCCCACGCTGGTCCGGGTGCAGGTGGAAAACCCGCTGGCCGACCTGCTGCACTGGCAGCGCGAGGATTTCGGCGTGGCCGCCACCGATGCCTTGCGCGCGATCGCCGCCGAAGGGCAGGGGGTGATGGTGGTGCTGTCGGCCCCGCGCGACAGCGAATCGTTGTTGGCACGGCTGCGCCAGCAGCCCGAAGCTGCGGCCAACGCCAAGGACGTCAGCCAGTGGCGGCGCAATGGCGCTGGTGCGCAGATCCTGGCCGAGCTGGGCCTGGGCAAGCTGCGCGTGCTCGGCACCCCGCGCCGGCAGGTGGGTCTGGCCGGGTTCGGGCTGGAGGTGGTGGAGTACCTGGAGTGCCATCCCGGCGAGGGCGTGCGCTCGGTGCCGCCGTCTGCGGTCCCCTGAGCTGGCGGCGAGCCATTGCCGCCGTCAGCTCATCCGCCCCAAACACCCCGGCCGCTGCCGGTGCTGGCCGGGCTGACGGCGCGCAGCCGCCAGTTGTGTCGCGGCCCGGCGTCGGCGGCCGGTTCCCACCGTGGGCTGCGCCAGCTGGCGGATCGGCGGCGAGTCGTCGCCCCGTCTGTTCTTGCATCGGAAGGCCGGGTCTGCTTGGGCGGACCCGGCCTGCACGCGGCGGCCGGGCCTGGCGCGGCAGCTGTTAAACTTCCCGCCCCCTCGAGTTGCCGACCCGCATGACCCACTACGAAGGCGATCTCCGCCCCACCACCGCGCGCTTTGCGATCATCGCCAGCCGCTGGAACGCCCGCATCACCGACGTGCTGGTTGCCGGTGCGCGCCAGAGCCTGGCCGGCAACGGCATCGGCGAGGACGCCATCGACGTGATCCGCGTGCCCGGCGCCTGGGAAATCCCGATCGCCGCCAACCGCGTGGCGCAGTCCGGCCAGCATGGCGCGATCATCGCGCTGGGCTGCGTGATCCGTGGCGACACCCGCCACTACGAGCACGTAGCCGACCTGTGCGCCGAAGGCCTGATGAGCGTGCAGTTGCAGACCGGCGTGCCGGTGCTCAACGGCGTGCTGGCGGTGGAGCGCGTGGAAGATGCCGAGGCGCGTGCCGGCGGCAGCCACGGCAACAAGGGCGAGGAATGCGCGCTTGCGGCGCTGGAACTGGTGAATTTGATGGAGTTGTTGCCATGAGCAAGTCCGGTGGACATGCCCGCCACGGCCGTCGCGACGGCATCGACCCGGTGCTGCGTTCGCGCGCGCGCCGCCGCGCCCTGCAGGCGGTGTATGCGTGGCAGATTTCCGGCGGATTCGCCAAGCAGGTGATCGCCCAGTTTGCGCATGAGCAGGCGCACGAGGTGGCCGATCTGGCGTACTTCGAAAGCCTGGTCGATGGCGTGATTGCCAATCGCGTGGAGCTGGATACCGCGCTGACGCCGTATCTTGACCGCGGCGTGGAAGAGGTCGATGCGATCGAGCGTGCAGTGCTGCGCCTGGCGGCCTACGAGTTGCTGTACCGGCAGGACGTGCCGTACCGCGTGGTGATCAACGAAGCGATCGAAACCGCCAAGCGCTTCGGCTCCGAACATGGGCACACCTACGTCAATGGCGTGCTCGATCGCGCGGCGGTGGAGTGGCGCAAGGTGGAGTCGGGTGCCAGCGGCGCCTGAGCGCCGCGAGAATCGGGAGTGGGGAATCGGGAATCGTAAAAGCCTGCGTTCCCGCGATGTCCCGATGCATTTGCGATTCCCAATTCTCGATTCCCTATTCCCGTCCCGATGCCTGAATTCGATCTGATTGCCCGTCTGCGCGCGCGCATTGCCACGCGGGCCGACGTGCCGTTGGGCATTGGTGACGACGCGGCATTGCTGCAACCGCCGGCAGGCGAGCAACTGGCCATCACGGCCGATACGCTCAATGCCGGGGTGCATTTTCCGCTTGAGACGCGCGCCGACGATCTCGGCTGGAAAACGCTGGCCGTCAATCTGTCCGATCTTGCCGCGATGGGCGCGCAACCGCGCTGGTGCACGTTGTCGCTGTCGTTGCCACACGACGATCTGGCCTGGGTGGAGGCATTTGCCGATGGCTTCTTCGCGCTGGCCGATGCGCACGAGATTGCCTTGGTCGGCGGCGATACCACGCGCGGGCCGCTGTCGTGTGCGGTGACTGCCATCGGCAGCGTGCCGCCGGGTGCGGCGCTGCGTCGCGACGGCGCGCGCGTGGGCGATGACGTGTGGGTGACCGGTGCACTCGGCGAGGCGGCGGCGGCGTTGTCGTTATGGCAGGCGGGTCAGTTGGATGTCACGCGCGTGGCGGCTGATCCGGTGCACGAACGCTGGCGCGGCCGGCTGCTGCGTCCGCAACCACGGGTGCTGGCCGGCCTGCGCTTGCGGGGTCTTGCGCACGCCTGCGTGGATGTCTCGGACGGTCTGCTGGCCGATCTGGGCCACTTGTGCGAGCGCAGCGGTGTGGGCGCACAGTTGGCGTCAGCGGCCTTGCCGGCGATGTCGCGCAGCGCGGGAATCAGCGCACTGCAATGCACCGGCTGGCAATTGGGCGGCGGCGACGATTACGAGCTGTGTTTCACCGCCGCGCCACAGCACCGCGACGCCGTGCTGCAGGCGCTGGCATTTGCCGACGTCGCGGCCACACGCCTCGGCCGGATCACGGCCGCGCCTGGCGTGGTGGTGCACGACGCCGAGGGCCGTGCCTGGCAACCGCCGCAGCGCGGATACCAGCATTTCGTCGGCTGACCCGTAAGGATTGCTGCAGGCGCGAATGCTGCGCTGCGGCGCGCAGCAGCGGGTGCTTCGATCATCGGACCGAGTGACGTTGTCTCGACGATTTCGTGGCCCTCATCGCGCAGCTGCAGCGCCAATTTCTCTGCTGCTTGCGCAGCAACCGCAGGCACGATCGCCCCGGCAGCGACGCGCGTGCGCATCGAGTCGGGCCGGGATTCGAGAATTGCGAATGCCGTGTTCGCCACATCCGCTCGTTGACACTTCTCCCGCAGGCGAGAAGTGGACGTGCCCTGCCGTGCCGATCCGGATCTGAGACAGGCGATTGCCTGCGCCAACGGGGACCAGGCTGGCCCTTATCTTCGCCTCCCCATTCCCCATTCCCGATTCCCGATTCCCGATTCCCGATTCCCGATTCCCGGCCCTTGAGCCCCACCGTACCGTCTGGTACGTTCGCTCGGCGCTCTCCCCCGAACCACGGATGCATGGCAATCGCCGCTGGGCCATCCCGGCCCGGCCTCGCGTGGGAGAGAGCAGCATGAACAGGGTTTGGATCCGAGGCATCGCCGCCATCGCGTTGCTGGTGGCGGCGGCGTCAGCAACTGCGGGCGCTTTCAGCAAGACCTACGAACGCATCCCCGGCTGGGACGGGGCGCCGATGGGCGCACTGGTGCTGGTGCCGCAAGGACAGGGGAGCGGGTCGTTTCCGCTGATCGTGATGCCGGCCAGCTGGTCGTTGCCCAACCTGGAATACCTCGGCCGGGCTACCCAGCTGGCCAGCGATGGCTACGTGGTCGTCAGCTACACCTCGCGCGGGTTCTGGGACTCGGCCGGGCAGATCGACATTGCCGGGCAGGACACCGTGGAAGACGTCAGTGCGGTGATCGATTGGGCATTGGCGCACACGCCCTCCGATCCCGATGCGATCGGTGCGTCGGGCATCTCCTACGGCGCGGTCATCAGCCTGCTGGCCGCCGAGCGCGACCCGCGCATCAAGGCAGTGGCGGCGCTCAGCGGCTGGGCGGACCTGGAGGCGTCGCTGTATTCCAATCGCACCGTCAGCCAGCAGGGTGTCGGTCTGTTGGTGGGCGCAGGCGCGCTGACCGGGCGGCCGGGGCCGGATCTGGCGCAGATCGGCGCACGCGTTGCGCAAGGCGATTACGACGGCGCGGTGCAGGGCTTCCTGCCGCGGGCCGCCTCGCGCAGCCCGGCCACCGACGTGGCGGCCCTCAACGCGCGCGGCACCGCCGTGCTGCTGGGCAATGCCTTCAACGACGGGCTGTTCCCGCCGAACCAGACGATTGCCTTCTTCAATCAGCTGCGCGGTCCCAAGCAGTTGCTGCTCAGCCAGGGCGATCACGCCACCACGGAGTTGCCCGGCGCGCTGGGGCTGCCGAACGAGGTCTATACGGCGGCCACGCGCTGGTTCGATCGCCATCTCAAACAGCTGCGGAACGGCGTGGACGCCGAGGCACCGGTGCGGCTGTCGCCGCGCGCCGGACAATGGCTGGCATATGCGGATTGGGCGGCGGTGCAGCAGGGCAGCACGCGCCTGGGACTGTCCGCACCGACCGGCGTGCTCAGTCCGACCGGTGGGTTGATCGGCGGCACTGCCAGTGGCTGGCAGTCGCGCATCGCCACTGATGTGCCGACGGTGGCAGACTCCGGCGTGGTGCTGGTCAGCGGCCTGCTGCAGGGCATCGGCGTGCCGGTGACCACCTCGATTCCGCTGGTCAACCGCGCCGGTGCTGCGGTATGGGTAGGCTCGCCATCGAGCGGTACGCGGCGGCTGGCGGGCAGCCCGTCATTGCGAGTGACCGTAGTGCCCAGCCAACCGAAGGTGAGCCTGTTCGCGTATCTGTATCGCATGGACGCCCTGGGCGTGGCGCACCTGATCACGCATGCGCCGTATTCGCTGCGCGATGCAACGCCCGGCCGCGCGGTGACGCTGGACTGGCAGCTGCAAGCGGCAGCAACAGAGATTCCTGCGGGGCAGCGGCTGGTACTGGTGATCGATACCCGCGATGCGCGTTACACGGATGCCAGCGACGGCGGCGGCACGGTGACATTCTCCTCGCCGGTGGCGACGCCTTCGGTGTTGAACCTGCCGCTGCGTTAATGCGTCGACCAGCGTGCGGCGCATGGCGTTTTCGTGGAGTGGGGTGGGCCTGGGTTCCGCATGCGGAGGTATCGGATGACACGCCAGGGTTCGGAGCCAGGCAACGCCATGACCTCAAGAACCTTCCGCTGGCGAATGATTGCTAGCCTGGAGGATTGAGCTTCAGAGCTTCAGAGCTTCAGAGCTTCAGAGCTTTAGAGCTTTAGAGCGTCAAAGCTGCAGCTCTGCACCGTTGCTGCAGGGCCCTTGCCCGCCCACCATCGCGGGACACGCTGCAAGTACGTCCATGTAAGCTCCGTGGCGGCATCCATGCCGCCAAGGGTCCCGCGACGGTGGGCGGGCAAGGACCAGTCAAGTTGGCTGGTTCGCAAAGTTCTCAACAAGCAACGGTAAGCCGCGACACGCTGTCTTGATTCTTCAACAAAACCACCAGCTAACTGTTTGGCGTGGTGTCCTCGCCGCTTGCGGGACCGTGTGGCGGCATGGATGCCGCCACCGAGCCTCCACGGACGGATTCACGGCGTGTCCCGCAAGCGGTGAGGGCGCCGCGCATTCGACCAGACGTGAAGACAGCCAAGCGATCGCGATGCGCACAGTGCAGCCGTCTCGAGCTGACTGCTCAATACCGGCAGATCAGGTGGAAAGCGGATCATCTTCGCCTTTGCTGCAGGGCCCTTGCCCGCCCGCCATCGCGGGACACGCTGCAAGTACGTCCATGTAGCTCCGTGGCGGCATCCATGCCGCTCAAGGTCCCGCGACGGTGGGCGGGCAAGGACCAGTCGCGTTGGTCGGCATGCAGGCTTTCGACAGAGCAACCAGCCAATTGTGCGACGCGGTGTCTTCGCTCTTCAGTGAAACCACCAACCAACTGTCTGGCGTGGTGTCCTCGCCGCTTGCGGGACCGTGTGGCGGCATGGATGCCGCCACCGAGCCTCCACGGACGGATTCACGGCGTGTCCCGCAAGCGGTGAGGGCGCCGCGCATTCGACCAGACGTGAAGACAGCCAAGCGATCGCGATACGCACAGTGCAGCCGTCTCGACCTGACTGCTCAATACCGGCAGATCAGGTGGAAAGCGGATCATCTTCGCCTTTGCTGCAGGGCCCTTGCCCGCGCACCATCGCGGGACACGCTGCAAGTACGTCCATGTAGCTCCGTGGCGGCATCCATGCCGCCAAGGATCCCGCGACGGTGGGCGGGCAAGACCAGTCAAGTTGGTCGGTGTGCAGGCTTTCAACAGAGCAACCAGCCAACCGTGCGACGCGGTGTCTTCGCTCTTCAGTGAAACCACCAACCAAGTGTCTGGCTTGGTGTCCTCATGGGTTGCTGGACCGTTGGCGGCATGGATGCCGCCACCGAGCCTTCTCTGTTCGGAATGTGGCAGCGTAGGTGTCCAGGGCCTGCGTGGGCACCGCACGCTCGCAGGCCTCGGCTCGACCTGGCAGGAACGTGCCTGCAGCTCATCCGCATTGCATGATTTATGCGGAATTTACGCGGCGGCCAATTCAGGTCCATAGCGACTTTACGCCGGGCAGGCAGAGACTGCGCGCAGTGGCGGAGCGGTTCCGCCGTGGACGATCCTGATGCATCCCTTGACCTGTCTGCTCCATCGGCGCGGCGCGCACGGTGCGGCAGCGCTTTGCCGTGTTGGCACGCGCCCGTTGCCTACGCCGTCGCACCTCGCATCCAACGCGACGCGCTGTGCGCGTCTGGGGGAGTAGCCCATGCCTGCCTGGATGTCCCTGTTGTGCGGCGTGGCCGTACTCGTTGCTGCGGCCTACCTGTTGTACGTGGTGCTGCGGCCCGAAGACTTCTGATGCGAGTGCGCTCCAATGAGTGAAACCTTTCTTGTCTATGCGCTGGCCATCGTGCTGGCGTGGCCCCTGGGCCGTTATCTGGCTGCGGTGATGCGCGGCGCGCCGATGCGCGGCGATGCGTTATTCGGCTGGATCGAGCGTCCGCTGTATGCCTTGCTCGGCACGCGTCCGCAGCAGGGCATGTCGTGGCGCGGCTACAGCGTGGCCTTTCTGCTCAGCAATCTGGCCGTCGGCGTGCTGACCTGGGTGGTGTTCATGACCCAGGCCTGGCTGCCGTTCAACCCGGACGGCATCGCGAACCTGCGCTGGGATACGGCGCTGCACACCATGGTGTCGTTCGTCACCAACACCAACCAGCAGCATTATTCCGGCCAGGCGCAGCTGTCGTATCTGGCGCAGATGACCGGCATCGTCGGTCTGCAAGTGGTGACGCCGATGATGGGCCTGGCGTTGGCGGTGGCCACCTTGCGCGCGTTGTTCGGTGGGCGAGTGGCCGCGGGTTTGCCCGATGCCTTGCCGGTATTGGATACGACGGCGACCACGCGGATGCAGATGGTCGCTCAGCCCGATCCGGACGCAGCAGCAATGCGGCAGGGATGGCAGCAGCCGACGCCTGACGCAGCGCTTTCGCCTGACGCCGACGTGGGCAATTATTGGGCCGACGTCATCCGCGCCAGCGTGCGCGTGCTGTTGCCGCTGTGCCTGTTGTGGAGCGTGCTGCTCGGCTGGCAAGGCGTGCCGTCCACCTTGCAGGGCGCGGCGACCGCAACGCCCCTGGATGGCAGTGCCAGCATGCCCAGCCAGACCATTCCGGTCGGCCCGGTGGCGGCGATGGTGGCGGCCAAGCAGCTCGGTACCAACGGCGGTGGCTGGTATGGCCCCAACAGTTCAGTGGCGCTGGAAAACCCCACGCCGTTGAGCAATCTGCTTGAAACGCTCGCATTGGTATTGCTGCCGATGAGCGTGGTGTTCATGGTCGGCTCTCTGACCGGGCGCAAGCGCCTCACTGCGTTGGTGTTCGGCACCATGCTGACGATGTCGGCCGCGTCCACTGCATTGTTGCTGTGGTCCGAAGCGCACTCGGCCAGCGCGGGCTCGCCCGCACTGATGGAAGGCAAGGAAGTGCGCATCGGTGCCGATGCTTCGGCGTTGTGGGCGGCATTGACCACGCAGACCTCCAACGGCTCGGTCAACGCGATGCACGATTCGCTGGCGCCGTTGAGCGGCCTGGTCACGTTGGTCGACATGCTGATCAACGCCATCTGGGGCGGCATTGGCTGTGGCTTGCAGCAGTTCGTGGTGTATCTGTTGCTGAGCGTGTTTCTGGCCGGGTTGATGACCGGACGTACGCCGGAATTGTTCGGCCGCAAGATCGAAGCACGCGAAGTGCAGTTGCTTGCGTTGTTGATTCTGCTGCAGCCGCTGGTGGTCTTGGGCTTCACCGCAGTGGCGCTGGCGGTGCCGGCATTCACGGCCAATTCCAATCCTGGTTTCCATGGCATCAGCCAGGTGTTCTACGAGTACACCTCGGCGTTCGCCAACAACGGGTCCGGTTTTGAAGGCCTGGGCGATGCAACGTATTGGTGGAATCTGAGCTGCTCGGCGGTGTTGGCGCTGGGGCGCTATCCGGCCTTGATCCTGCCGCTGATGGTGGCCGCGCGCATGGCAGTGAAGCGGCGCGCGCCGGAGTCGGCTGGCAGCCTGCAGGTCGAGACGCCTACCTTTGCGCTGACCCTGATGGCCATCGTGCTGGTGCTGACCGTGCTGCAGTTCATGCCGGCACTGGTGCTGGGCCCTATCGCTGAACACCTCGCCCTGGCGGCGTCCTGAGAGTCTTGAGCAATGTCTACGATCGATACGACTGAAAAACGCGCGCGCGGCGACGCGGCGTTGTTCGACGCTGCCGTGCTGATGGCGGCGATGCGCGCGGCCTTCATCAAGCTGTCGCCGCGGCATCTGCTGCGCAGCCCGGTGATGGCGGTGGTGATGGGCGGCACGGCGCTGGCGGCGGTGATCACCGCCAGCGGGCATGGCAATGCCGGCTTCGGCTGGGCGGTGACGGCGATCCTGTTCGTCACCGTGCTGTTCGGCAATTTCGCCGAGGCCATTGCAGAAGCGCGTGGCCGCGGCCAGGCCGCCTCGTTGCGGCGTGCGCGCAAGGATCTGGTGGCACGCCGGGTGGAAACCGCACTGGGCGGGCGCGAGACGCGCGTGCCCGCCGCCGAGCTGCGACCGGGCGATTATGTGATGGTGTCCGAAGGTGAATTCGTACCGGCCGATGGCGAGATCGTGCGTGGCGTTGCAACGATCAACGAAGCAGCGGTGACCGGCGAATCGGCACCGGTGCTGCGCGAGGCGGGCACCGACCGCAGCGGTGTGATCGGCGGCACGCGGGTGCTCTCCGACGAGATCGTGTTCAAGGTCACCGCCGAACCCGGCCAGAGTTTCCTGGATCGCATGATCGCGCTGGTGGAAGGCGCCAATCGGCAGAAGACGCCGAACGAAATCGCGCTGACCTTGTTGCTGGCCGCGATGACGCTGACCTTCCTGATCGTGGTGGCCTCGTTGCCGGCGATTGCCGGATTTGTCGGCGTCACGCTGGATCCGTTGCTGCTGATCGCGCTGCTGGTGTGCCTGATCCCGACCACCATCGGCGGCTTGTTGCCGGCGATCGGCATTGCCGGCATGAACCGCGCGCTGTCGGCCAATGTGCTGGCCAAATCCGGCAAGGCAGTGGAGGTGGCCGGCGACGTGGATGTGTTGCTGCTCGACAAGACCGGCACCATCACCTACGGCGATCGGCAGGCCACTGCGTTTCATCCGTTGGCCGGCATCGACCGTGCGCAACTGCGCGATGTGGCGATGCTGGCCTCGTTGGCCGATCCGACGCCGGAAGGCAAATCCATCGTCAAGCTGGCACGCCAGCAAGGTGCCGTGGCGGTCGAGCCGGAGGGCGCGCATTTCATCGGCTTCACCGCGCAGACGCGCATGTCCGGCGTGGATCTTGCCGGGCGCAGCATCCGCAAGGGCGCCGGCGATGCGATCGTGGCCTATGTGCAGGCGCAGGGCGCCACGGTGTCGCCGGAATTGCAGGGCCGTATCGAAGAAGTCGCGCGTGGCGGTGCCACCCCGCTGGTGGTGGCCGAAGGCCGGCATGTACTCGGTGTGGTCGAACTGAGCGATGTGGTCAAGCAAGGCATCAAGGAAAAGTTCGCGCAGCTGCGTGCGATGGGCATCAAGACGGTAATGATTACCGGCGACAACCCGCTCACCGCCGCTGCCATTGCCGCCGAAGCCGGCGTGGACGACTACATCGCCCAGGCGCGTCCGGAAGACAAGCTGGCCCGCATCCGCGCCGAGCAGGCCGGTGGGCGGCTGGTGGCGATGGTGGGCGACGGCACCAACGATGCACCGGCGCTTGCCCAGGCCGACGTGGGCCTGGCGATGAACTCCGGCACGCAGGCGGCCAAGGAGGCCGGCAACATGGTCGACCTGGATTCGGATCCGGCCAAGCTGCTGGCGGTGGTGGAAGTGGGCAAGCAGCAACTGATCACGCGCGGCGCGTTGACCACGTTCTCGCTGGCCAACGACGTCTCCAAGTATTTCGCGATCCTGCCGGCGCTGTTTGCAGCAGCGATTCCATCGATGGCCGCGCTCAACGTGATGCAGTTATCGAGCCCACGTCACGCGGTGCTGGCAGCGTTGATCTTCAATGCCCTGATCATTCCGGCGTTGATTCCGCTGGCCTTGCGCGGCGTGCGGTTTCGTCCGTCCAGCGCCACCGCCTTGTTGCGCCGGAACATGCTGATCTACGGGCTGGGCGGCGTCTTGCTGCCGTTTGCCGCCATCAAATTGATCGACCTGGCGCTTGCCGCCACCCTGGGTGCCTGAGCCATGACCACATCTTCCATCACCACTGCCACCACGCTGCCCTTGCGCGATGACGGCGCAGTACGCGCATCGATCGTGCTGGCGCTGTTTATCTTGTTGGGATTGGGCCTGGCCTACTCGCTGATCGCCACCGGCATCACCGGTGCGCTGTTTCCGGCCCAGGCGCACGGCTCGCTGCTGCGCCAGGACACGCGCGTGATCGGGTCGGCCCTGGTCGCCCAGCCCTTCAGCGATGTGCGCTACTTTCAGCCGCGCCCATCGGCGGCCAAGTACGACCTCACCGCCGCCGCCGGCAGCAACCAGGCGCGCTCCAACCCGGACCTGCAGGCGCGCATTGCCGCCACCCGGGCCGAGGTCGCCGCGCGCGACGGCATCGCCCCGGACGCAGTGCCCGGCGAACTGCTGACCCAGTCCGGCAGCGGCCTGGACCCGCACCTGAGCCCGGCCGGCGCACAGGTGCAGGTCCGCCGCGTCGCCGCCGCCCGCGGCTGGCCGGAACCACGCGTCAGCGCGCTGCTGCAGGCTGCGATCGAGCCACCCCAGTTCGGCCTGCTCGGCCAGCCGCGAGTGAATGTGCTGGCGCTGAACCTCGCATTGGATGCGGCGGGAAGTGGCGAAGCTGGAAGCGACGGCGAAGCAAAGCACCCGCACTAGAAGCGATGCTTGTAGCCTTTACGAATCTCCAATCACCAATCTCCAATCCCGGCCTCCATGCCCGACGCCCGCACCCAGCAAGCCGACGCGCTGATCGGCGAATTACAGCGCGAACACGGCGGGCGCCTGACGGTGTTCCTGGGCGCCGCACCCGGCGTGGGCAAGACCTACGCCATGTTGTCGCGGGCGCGCGAGCGGCTGCGCCAGGGCATGGATGTGGTGGCCGGGGTGGTGGAAACCCACGGGCGTAGTGAAACGGCCGCCTTGCTGGACGGCTTGCCGCTGCTGCCGCGCGCCCGCGTGAGCTATCAGGGGAGGGTGCTGGAAGAACTGGACCTGGATGCACTGCTGGCGCGCAAGCCGCAGCTGGCGCTGATCGACGAGCTGGCCCACCGCAATGTGCCGGGCAGCCGCCACGAGCGGCGCTGGCAGGACATCGTAGAACTGCTCGATGCCGGGATCGACGTCTATACCACGGTCAACATCCAGCACCTGGAAAGCCTCAACGACATCGTGCTGCGCATCACCGGCGTGCGCGTGTCCGAAACGGTGCCCGATGCCGTGTTCGACCGCCTGCGCGATATCGTGCTGGTAGACCTGCCGCCACGCGAACTGATCGAGCGCCTGCAGCAGGGCAAGGTGTATCTGCCCGAACAGGCCACGCAGGCGCTGCAGGCGTTTTTCTCGCCTTCCAACCTCACTGCATTGCGCGAGCTGGCGATGCAGACCGCCGCCGACCGTGTCGACAGCGATCTGCGCGACACCCAGGCCGCACGCGGCCTGCCCGGCACCGCTGCGTTGCGGCGACGCGTGGTGGTGGCGATCGATGGGCGTGGCAGCTCGGATTATCTGGTGCGGGTGGCGCGGCGGCTGTCGGAGCGCCGCGATGCGCCCTGGACGGTGGTGACGGTGCAGACACGCACCGTGGCCGATGCCCACTGGCAGCTGGAGATCGACCGCGCCTTCGCGCTCACGCGCCGCCTCGGCGGCGATACCGCGCTGCTGCATGGCGCCAACGTCGCCGATGCCCTGCTGGATTTCGCCGCGCAAAACGGCATCTCCACCCTGGTGCTGGGGCGCACCCGCGAACGCCCGCTGGCGCGCATGTTCAACCGCACCCTGACCCAGCAACTGCTGCAACGTGGCGCGCATTACGAGCTGGTCATCGTCAGCTCTGCCGACGCGCGCGCACGTGCGCGGCAGCGCTGGCGTAACCCGCGCCAATGGCTGCAGCGTTACGACCTGGCGTTCGCCGCAATCGCTGCGGCTGGCGCGGTGGCGGTGGCGTGGTTGCTGCAACGCTGGACCGACATCGACGACCTGTCGATGGTGTTCATCGTGGCGGTGGTGTTGGTGGCATCGCGCACGCGCATGGCGGCCGCCGTGATCGCGGCGCTGCTGAGTTTTGTCGCCTACAACTTCTTCTTCATCGAACCACGCTTCACCCTGCACATCAGCGCGCGCCAGGGCGTGGTGACGGTGTGTTTGTTCCTGATTGCCGCGCTGGTCGCCGGCCGGCTGGCCTCGCGCCTGCGCAGCCAGGTGCTGGCCTTGCGCGCGGCCAATGCGCACGCCAACGCGCTGCAAGCGCTGGGCCGCCAGCTCAGCACCGCCGCCGATCTGGGCCAGGTGCTCGAAGCCGGCCGTCGCGCCCTGGCCACCGCGCTGGATGCCGAGGTCTGGCTGCGCCTGGAGCAGAGCGAAAGCGAGGTGCCCACCAGCTTCGGTGCGCTCGATCGCAGCGCGGCAGACTGGACCCAACGCCATGGCCAACCGGCTGGCCGTTTCACCGACACCCTGGCCGGCGCGCAGTGGTGGTGCCTGCCGGTGCGCCACGAGCGGGGCACCCTGGGCGTGGCCGCGCTGCGCTTTCGGCAGGCCGTACAGCGGCCCGGCCTGGAGCAACGCCGCCTGGCCGAAGCGATGGTGGAAGACATCGGGCAGGCCGCGCTGCGCACGCGCCTGGTGGCCGATCTGGAAGGCGCACGCGTCAGCGGCGAAACCGAGCGGCTGCGCTCGGCCTTGTTGTCGTCGGTCTCGCACGATCTGCGCTCGCCGCTGGCCTCGATGATCGGCTCGGCCAGCAGCCTGGCCAGCTACGGCGATGCGATGGACGCGCAGGATCGCCACGCGCTGCTCGACACCATCCAGCTCGAAGGCGAGCGGCTGGATCGCTACATCCAGAACCTGCTCGACATGACCAAGCTCGGCCACACCGGGCTCACCTTGAATCGCGACTGGATTGGCGTGGACGAGTTGATCGGCTCGGCTACCCGCCGCCTGCAGCGCTACCAGCCGGAGGTCCGCCTGCAACTGGATCTGGCCGCCGAGCTGCCGGCCATCTGGGTCCACCCGGCGCTGGTGGAACAGGCCATCTTCAACGTGCTGGAGAATGCGGCGAAATTTTCGCCAGCCGGTGCGGCAGTCACCGTGCACGCGCGCCTGCAGGCCGGCGCCTTGCAGATCGATATCGGCGACCAGGGCCCGGGCATTCCCGAGGACGAGCGTGCGCGCATCTTCGACATGTTCTACAGCGTGGAGCGCGGCGACCGCGGGCGCAACGGCACCGGGCTGGGCCTTGCCATCTGCCAGGGCATGATCGGCGCACATGGCGGCAGCGTGCAGGCATTGGCCGGCGCACATGGTCACGGCACCACGATCCGCATTACGCTGCCGTTGCTCGTCCCTGCCGCGCCACCTCGCCCCGATGCCGACTGACACTACTGCCATCCCGCCCGCCCGCGTGCTGATCGTCGACGACGAGCCGCAGATCCGTCGCTTTCTGGACATCAGCCTGCGTGCGCAGGGCTACCGCGTGCTGCAGGCCGGCACCGCCGAAGAAGGCCTGGCCACGCTGGCCGGGCAGGGCGCCGAACTGGTGGTGCTGGACATCGGTCTGCCCGACCGCGATGGGCACGAGGTGCTGCGCGAGATCCGCCAGTGGTCCAACGTGCCGGTGATCATGCTCACCGTGCGCGCCGGCGAAACCGAAAAGGTCGCCGCCCTCGACGCCGGCGCCAACGACTACGTGACCAAACCGTTCGGCGTGCAGGAACTGATGGCACGCATCCGCGCCTTGCTGCGCCAGGCCGGCGCCGGCAGCACGGTGGAAGAAAGCGTGTTCGACGATGGCCGCCTGCATATCCATCTGGGCCTGCGCGAAGTCACGCTGGCAGGCGAGCCCGTGCCGCTGAGTCGCAAGGAATACGCCTTGCTCGCATTGCTGCTCAAGCACGCAGGCCGCGTGGTTACCCAGCCGCAACTGCTACGCGAAGTGTGGGGTCCCACCCACGAAGAAGACACCCACTACCTGCGCATCCTGGTCGGCAAACTGCGCCAGAAACTGCACGACGATGCCGCCGATCCGCATTACATCGTCACCGAACCCGGCGTGGGGCTACGCTTTATCGGTGTGACGCGCTGAGGCAGGTGTACTGCCATCCCTGCCGCGCCAAGTTGCTGCAAGCAGCAAGGTGGCGTCTTTCCCGGTGCTGTCACTGCGAGTGAGCCGATGCGAGCGGCGCAGTGTGGTGCGTCGATAGCGGCACCAACACGGACGCCGTGTGCATCGCGAGCGCATAGCTCCGCGCTTGCCGGTACGCGCTGCAGTGTCGCAGGCGCGCAACCTCATTCCAGCGGCGGCAGCACCTTGCCCGGATTCAAGATCCCATCCGGATCCAGCGCGGCCTTGATCGCGCGCATCGCTGCCAGCGTGGGTGCGCTGAACGCCTGCGTCATGAAATCGCGCTTGGCCACGCCGATACCGTGTTCGCCGGAGAGCGTGCCTTCCAGCGACAGCACCAGTGCGAACAGCCGCGGCAATGCCGCGTGCGCGCGTGCGTCTTCGCTGGCATCGGCCGGGTCGTACATGATGTTGACGTGCAGGTTGCCGTTGCCTGCGTGGCCGAAGGCGACGATGGGCAGCGCGAATTCCGCAGCCAGCGCTTCCACGCCGGCCACCAGCGCGGGAATGCGCGACACCGGCACCACCACGTCTTCGTTGATCTTGCCGGGCTTGATCGTGCGTAGTGCGGGCGACAGCGCGCGCCGCGCGGCCCACAATTTGTCGCGCGCGCTGCCGTCGGCGGCGATGTCCAGACTCAGCACGCCCTCGCCATTGGCGGCGTCATGCAGTGCCTGCAATGCGTAGGGCAGGGTGTCGTGATCGCCGTCGGCTTCGATCAGCAACATCGCGCCGGCTTCGGGCACATCGCTGCCATTGCGGCGTAGCAGTGCAATGGCGCTGGCATCCATGAATTCCAGCATGGTCGGCGTGGTCGGCTGCGCCATGATGCGCGACACCGCAGCCGCAGCGCTGGACGCATCGCGGTACAGCGCGCGCAAGCCGGCCTGTGCAACTGCGCGCGGTGTCAGCTTCAAGGTCGCTTCGACGATGATCGCCAGGGTACCTTCGCTGCCCAACAACAGATGGGTAAGGTCGTAGCCGGTGGAATTCTTGGTGTATGCGCCGCCGCAGCGGATCACCTCGCCGGTGCCGGTCACCGCCACCAGGCCGAGCACGTTGTCGCGGGTGGCGCCGTACTTCACTGCGCGCGGGCCGCCGGCGTTGGTGGATAAATTGCCGCCAACGCTGCAGATCTCCGCACTGGAAGGATCCGGTGGCCAGAACAGGCCGTGCGGCTGCAACGCCTGTTGCAGGTCGCCATTGAGCACGCCGGGCTGCACCACCGCGCAGCGGTCTTCCGGACGTAGCGCCAGAATCTGGTTCATGCGCGCCATCGACACCACCACGCCGCCGGAAAACGGCACTGCCGCGCCGGTGGTGCCGGTGCCGGCGCCGCGCGCCACGATCGGCACGCCGTGCGCGCGGCAGGCCTGCACGATCGCCACCACATCCTCGGTATCGCGCGGCAGGGCGACGGCGGCGGGCAATGCCCAGCGGCGCGAATCGTCTTCGCCATAGCGGCGGCGCGCATCGTCGCCGGTCAACCAGCCCTCGGCGCCGAGGCGCGTGGCCAGCAGATCGGCCAGTGCAGCGGGAAGTACGTCGGTCATCGCATCTGATCCTGTGGTGTCGTGCGCTGGATGCATCTCCAACCCAGCACTGCGACTGTGAGCGGCAGCCAGACCCAGCGCAGCTCGGAGCGCAGCGTGTCCAGGCCGCGCGCGTTGAAAAAACCGCTGGCGAACGGCGACACGCGAATGGGTCGCCACGGTGCGAACCAGCGTGTCTGGTCCCACGGCCAGCCCAGTGCCACGCCCAGGCCACCGGAGGTCAGCGCATCCAGCAACGGGTGCGATGCGGCGCAGACGAACAAAAACACAGCCGCCTGCACGGCATCGGCACGCAACAGGCGATGCGCCGCGCCCCCGAGTAACGCCATCACTGCGGCGAACAACAGCGAGTGGCTGGCACCGCGATGGCCGAACGCATCGGCATACGGGATGTGCAACGCAAAGGCCGCCACGTCGGCGTCGGGCAGCATCGCCGCCAGCACACCGGCAGCCAGCAGGCGTGGCGAGACGCGGCCGCGTTCACTGGCGCACCAGAGCGCCAGCGGCACCGCAGCGTGGGTCATGATGGTCGGCATCGAACGTCGGTAATGGCGTGGGTAGCGAGCGTCGGGCGTGGTCAGCAATCGTCGGCGCGGAACGCGTCGCGGATCCAGTGCAACACCGGCGGTTCGCCACTGGCGTCGACCACGTCGAAGCGGCACGGCAGCGCCGCCAGCGCGGGGTGATAGACAAGAAACAATTGCGCGGCCAACACCAGCTTGCGGCGCTTGCGCACATCCACCGAAGCCGCGCCGCCGCCGAAGCGGTCGTCGCGCCGGTAACGCACTTCCACAAATACCAGCGATTGCCCGTCGCGCATCACCAGATCCAGTTCGCCGCCGCGGTAGTTGGCATTACTCACCACCAGCCGCAAACCGGCCTGCTCCAGCATGACGCGTGCAGCCGCTTCCACTGCCGCACCGCGCCGCTGACGCGCCGCCGGCATGGCCTCAGCGGCCGTCGGCGATCGGCGTCGGGCGGCCACCGTTGAAGGTGGACCAGGCGGGCGTGCGCAACACATTGCCGAAGCCGTCCAGATGCAGGGTGCCGGTGGCGCCGCGCAGGCCGCCATCGGTGCCGGTGGCGAGTTTTTCCAGATACGCACTGATCTTCCAGGCGTCGTAGCCGAACGCGAACAGGCGGGCGGCCGGGCCGCGTGCGCTGGGCAGGGTGCTGGCCACCTGGCTGGCTGCCGGCAGGCCGGACACGCCCAGGGCGGTCCAGGTTTCGCTCGGGTAGACGATGCCATCCAGCGCTAGGTCGTCTTCGACCTTGCCGGTACCGGCCACCAACTGCGAGGTGCCCACGCGCGATTTGCCGGCAAACCCGGCCAGCGCCAGCTGTGGGGCCAGCGCACGCGCGGTGTTGCCGCGTACCGCCAGGAACACCGCATCGGCGGTGCCGTAGTTGCGCAGCTGCGCGCCGATGTCGCCCGGCGCATCGGCCACGCTGATGCTGCCGGCCACCGTGCCGCCGCGTTCGCTGAAGCGGTCGCGGAAGGCCTTGATGGTGCGCTTGCCGTTGTCGTCGCTGGTGCCGACGATCAGCACGTTGCGGCGCTCGCGCGAGAGCAGGTATTCGGCGGCCATGATGCCGTCGTCTTCCGGCGCCAGCGAGAAGCCGGCGCTGCCGGTGGGCGGCGCCTTGTTGTCGGTGGGGCGGTTGAGCGCCAGCACCGGCACGGCGAGCTGGCCGCGTGCGAACAGGGCGCTCACTTCATCGCGCCCCAGCGGGCCGACCACATAATCCACTCCTGCGCTCACCGCTTTGTCGTACGCGGCATTGGCACCGGCCGCAGTGCCGGCGGTGTCGAAGAACTGCACTTCCGGGCGGCGGCGGGTCTCGGCGTAATAGCCGGCCAGCAGGCCGTCACGCACCGGTGCCGAAGCGGTGGCCAGGTTGCCGGTGAGCGGCAACAGCACGCCCAGCTTGACCGGTGGGCGGTAGCCGTCGCGTTCGGCGGGCGGGCGCTTGCTGGTGTCGAAGCCCCACTGCGCATCCCGCTCGAACGCGCGCGGCAGCCCCAGTCCACGGCTGATCAGCGCGCGGCCGGCGAAGTTGTACAGCGGGTCGCCGGCCGGCAGCGCGGCGGTACGGCCCTTGAGGGTGGCATCGTCCAGTGCGGCCAGCAGGCGCACGATGGCGCGCTGGTTGTCGCTGCGCGCGGCGCCGGTCAGGCTGGCATCGGCGCGCGCGCGGTCGGCGGCGGCGCCGAACAGGTCGCCGGTGGCTTCCAGCGCGGCGGCGCGGGCCACCAGCCAGCGCGTCTGCAGCGGCTGCGGCAATCCGTGCGGGCTGTCGCCCAACGCCTCCAACGCCTGCGCGCCCTGCTTGTCGAGCACCGCCAGCTCGCCGGTGAGCAGCCCGAAGCGGGCACGCTCTTCGCCGCTGAGATGGCGTGCGTTGACCTGCGCCAGCAGCGTGCGGGCACGCGCATCGTCGCCGGCGTCGTGCCAGCCGAACGCGGCGGCAGCCAGCAGCCGGCTGCGCTGCGCGCCACTGGCACCGGCGGCTTCGGCTTCCAGCTGCTGCGCCGCTTCGCGCGGCTTGCCCTGGTCCAGCAGCGCCAGCGCCGCGCTCTGCGTGGGCGAGGCGGTCTGGGTCACGCTGCTGGTGGCGCAGCCGGCGGCCAGCATCACCAGCAGCGACAGGGCGGAGATCCTTGCAACACGCTTGTTCATTTCAGATCCATTGGACAGGGGCCGCCTGGGCGGCCCGTTGAAAACCGCTACGATTCTACCCTTTGCCCCCGGAAGACCGCTGATGACGTCCCCTGGAACCCTGCACGTGGTCGCCACGCCGATCGGCAACCTGGCCGACCTGTCGCCGCGCGCGCAGGAGGTGCTGCGTGGCGTGGCCGCGATCTGCGCCGAAGACACCCGCCACACCCGACAACTGCTCAGCCATTTCGGGATCGACCGCCCGCTGCTGGCCCTGCACGACCACAACGAAGAAGCGATGTCCGAGCGCATCGTGGCGCGCCTGGGCGAGGGCGAATCGCTGGCCATCGTCAGCGACGCCGGCACCCCGCTGGTCAGCGACCCCGGTTTCAAGCTGGTGCGCGCCGCCCGTGCCGCCGGCATCAAGGTCAGCCCGGTGCCGGGCGCCTGCGCGGCGATCGCCGCGTTGAGCGTGGCCGGCCTGCCCAGCGACCGCTTCGGCTTCGAAGGCTTCCTGCCGGCCAAGAGCGCCGCGCGCCGCGAGCGCCTGGCGCGGCTGGCCGGCGAGACCCGCACCCTGGTGTTCTACGAGTCGTCCCACCGCATCGTCGAGTCGCTGGCCGACCTGCGCCTTGCGTTCGGCGACGAGCGCCCGGCGGTGATCGCCCGCGAGTTGACCAAGCTGTTCGAAACCGTGCTCGACGGCAGCCTGGCCGAGCTGCAGGCCCGGGTCGAAGCCGACGACAACCAGCGCAAGGGCGAATTCGTGGTGATGGTGCAGGGCGCCGCCGACGCCGCCGACGGCCAGCTCGCCGAAGGCCGCCGCGTCTACGCCAAGCTCGCCGAACACCTGCCGCCGTCCACTGCCGCCAAGCTGGCTGCCGAATTGACCGGCGCGCCGCGTAAGGCGTTGTATGGCGGCTGATGCAGTCCTCGCAGGAGCATGCCTGGAAGCGACGGTGGTCGGTACCGCCTCTCGCGCCCGGGTGCGCTCCTACAAGGCAATGGTCAGCTGGAAATCGCCGTGCCGTTTCGCATGGCGGCGATAGCGTAGAATGCGCCCCGGCGGAGTCGGCCAGACAGTCGCGTCACTCGCAAGAGTGCCGAGGAAAGTCCGGGCTCCATAGGGCAAGGTGCCAGGTAACGCCTGGGCGGCGCAAGCCGACGGAAAGTGCAACAGAAAGATACCGCCTACGTCCCTCGTCACCCCTCTGCCGCCACTAAAGCATGTCGGCGATGCGCAGCATCGCCAATTGCGTTCGGAGGCTGCAGAGGGGTGGCGAGGGGCCGGTAAGGGTGAAATGGTGCGGTAAGAGCGCACCGCGAGTCCGGTAACGGACCGGCACGGCAAACCCCACCTGGAGCAAGACCAAATAGGGATCCATTGGCGTGGCCCGCGCTGGATCCGGGTAGGTTGCTTGAGCGCTGCGGTGACGTAGCGCCTAGACGAATGACTGTCCACGACAGAACCCGGCTTATCGGCCGACTCCGCCACCTTCGTTCGGGCGTTCGCCCTTCTCGAAGGTGCCCACGTTTCGTACCGCCTACGGCGGTACAAAACGCGGGTCCCGCTCCGGGCACGCCACATCCCCCGCGGCTGTCGCCGCGCCCCCTTGACTCAAGGGGGCTTGCAGATGGGTGGTTGGCTGGGGCGCTGCGCACCAAGTGATCAACTCCCTCCGACCGCTTGCAGCGGTAGGTGCTCGGCTCCCTTCCACCGCTCGCGGGGGAAGGTGCCCGAAGGGCGGATGGGGGCAGCATTCCGTGCCGCCTGTAGCGGTACACAACGCAGGTCCCGCTCCGGGCATGCCACATCCCCGCGGCTGTCGCCGCGCCCCTTGACTCAAGGGGGCTTGCAGACAGGTGCTTGGCCGGGTGCTCGCGCAACCTGATCGGCTCCCTTCCACCGCTTGCGGGGGAAGGTGCCCGAAGGGCGGATGGGGGCAGCATTTCGTGCCGTCTGCGGCGATACACAACGTAGGTCCCGCTCCGGGCATGCCACATCCCCGCGGCTGTCGCCGCGCCCCCTTGACTCAAGGGGGCTTGCAGACAGGTGGTTGGCCGCGGTGCCTGCACGTGACCTGGATCAACTTCCTTCCACCGCTTGCAGCGGTAGGTGCTCAGCTCCCTTCCACCGCTTGCGGGGGAAGGTGCCCGAAGGGCGGATGGGGCGAGCTTTTCGCTCTGGCGTATGGCGGCAAATCGGGCGTCACGCGCTGAGATGCTGGACCAGCCGGTGCTTCAGCGTGCGCAACCTGCCGCGATCTGCGTCATGGGCGTCTCGCTCACGCTGCAGTTGCCAGCGTGCTACCTAACCGAACGAGCGGGTGAACAGCTCGTCCAGGGCGTCGACGATGCGTTGTCCTTCGTCCCTCAACGAACCCGCCAGGTGGGTGAGTACCGAGAGCGGTACCGAGGTCATTTCCAGTGGTTGCAGCACGACGCGCTGGCCGGCGACGACGAATTTGGGGGTGAAGCGGGAGGGGGTCGGGGAGTGGGCGGAGGCGATGACCAACGGGACGACGACGCGGCGGGGGGAGGCATCGAAGATTTTCGATTGGACGACCACAACATAAGGAATGTTCTTGTTGCGTCCGACGTTGGCGTAGATATCGAACTGGTCGGTCACAGGGTGGAGAACTCGTCGGCGAAGGCGCCGTGCGCGTCGGTGAAGGCCTTCCATTCGCTTGCGGCGCGTTGCAACTCCATCGCCCGGGCGCTGTGGCTGTCGCGCTCCTTCGTCACGTACTCGGCCAGCAGTTCCTCCACCTTTGCCGACAGGTTGCCGGTCATGGCGCGGGCCTGGGCGGCCAGGTCGGCATTGATGGTCAGGTTGAGGGGTTTTTTTGGTGCGGAGCTATCGTAATAACGGCTCATGACGGGCCTCCTGCGGTCATGCGCACGCTATGCGCATGATTCCGGGCTGTCAATGCGTGCCAGCGATGTCCAGCCGTGTTTCGCCTTGGAAGATGCCGTTCGGGCCGAAGCGGCGTTCGTGGATGAAGCCGCGGCCATGGTGATCCACGGCAACGATCGTACTGGCGCGGGTGCCGTAGCTGGCGCCACCGATAAAGGCCGCCGAGAGCAGGCGCTCGGTGGCCAGGTCCACGCCGGTGTGGGGAAGGGCGTGGTCGGGCGCAGTGTCCGGGTTGCCCAGGGCCGTCCACAGCGGCTGCAGATCGCCGCTGGCGTCGTCGCACCAGGCGCGAAGGGCATCGGTCAGGGCATTGGTCTTGGGCCAGTGCGCGTCCAGCGGCCCGTTGGACATGCCGTGGATACCGGGTGCCAGGTGGCGCGCCAGCGGCGGATGGTTGCTGAGGTGCTCGCAGTGCTCGGCATCGCACAGCAGCAGGTTGAACGGTGGGAACTCGTGCGCCGCGGCGGCCAGGTCGCCCGCGTAGGCGCGGGCATCCAGGGTGCCGCCCAGGTAGTCGGCAATCAGATGTCCGCGCGAGCGTCCCGAGCTGCTGGCCAGCGGGTCGCGCACATTGGTCACCACTGCGACACGGCCGTCGCTGCCCAGCCCGACCCAGCTGCCGCCCGAGCGCAGGTCGCGACCGGCCAGCACGCCGTCGGCCGGTGCGGCCCAGCGCGCCAGGGCCGCAGTGGGACGCTCATGGAATTCATCGCGGTTGCCAGCCAGCAGCAGGCGCCAGCGCGGGTGGGTTTTCCAGGCGAGAGCGACCAGGCACATGGCACCGATTGTCCTTTGTTTGCGCAGTTGAGATATGCAGCTGGCGCAATGTGAAGTGAGACGAGGGTCGGGTTTACATGCCCTTCACGCCCCTGAATTTTTGTTCAATCTCAAAATCTGAGACGAAACAGCAACTTGTGGATAAGCTTTGAACAAGTCTCTAAAGAGTGCTGCAACTCATTGATGCGACTGGCGATTTGTGGCCCGGAAAACTGTTGACAACCTTTGACGCGCTGCTAAGGTGGGCATCGGAGGGAAAACCAGGTGTTTTGTGGTTTTTCGTGGTTCAATGATCCCCCAGCGGGTATTCGAGGTTGCATTCGGTGTTTCAGGGCGAGACTGCCATCACGGTGGACGACAAGGGACGCATGGCGGTGCCAACCGCATATCGCGACCTGGTCACGCGCGTGAGCGGCAACCGCCTGGTACTCACCTACAACCCGTTCGAAGCCGGTTGCCTGTGGCTGTACGCGGAGAAGGAGTGGGAGCGGGTGCGCGACGATGTGATGTCCAAGCCCAACACCCAGCGCGTGGTCCGCACGCTGCAGCAGAAACTGGTGGGTTCCTCGGCCGTGCTGGAGCTGGACGCCAATGGCCGTCTGAGCATCCCGGCCAGCCACCGCAACGCGGTCGGCATCGAAAAAAAGGCCGTGCTGCTGGGCATGGGCGACAAGTTCGAACTCTGGAGCGAGCAGGCACATCGCGCACTGATCCAGCAGACATTGTCTGACGGGGATCTGGGCGATGAATTGCTCGATCTCAGGTTGTGAGCCGGGGTGCCCGGATGCGCGGTGAAGCGCAGCCCGGTCACCCGGTGTCGCAGCCGCCGGCGGCCCATGTGCCGGTGCTGTACACGCAGGTTCTGGATGGCCTGCAGGTGACCGAAGGCGGAACCTATCTCGATGGCACGTTCGGGCGTGGCGGACACGCACGCGGCGTGCTGGAACACCTTGGCCCGGGAGGTCGACTGCTGGTGATGGACAAGGACCCTGAAGCGATCGCAGTGGCCGAACAGGCGTTCGGTGGCGATGCACGCGTGTCCATCCATCGCGGCAGCTTCGCCGGCCTTGGCCAGGTGGTCGCCGCAGCGACCGTCGACGGCATTCTGCTGGACCTGGGCGTGTCCTCGCCGCAGCTGGACGTGGCCGGGCGCGGTTTCAGTTTCGGCAAGGACGGCCCGCTGGACATGCGCATGGACCCGGATAGCGGCCAGAGCGCGGCCGAGTGGCTGGCGCATGCCAGCGACCGCGAGATCGCCGATGTGCTGTGGACCTATGGCGAAGAACGCCAGAGCCGCCGCATCGCGCGCGCCATCGTGGCGCGTCGTGCCGAACAGCCGCTGCTGCGCACCGCGCAGTTGGCCGACCTGATCGCCTCGGTGATGCCGCGCGGCGACAGCAAGACCCACCCGGCAACGCGCAGCTTCCAGGCGATCCGCATCCACATCAATCGTGAACTGGCCGACCTGGAAGCCGGGCTGGACGCTGCCCTGAGCGCACTCAAGCCGGGCGGCCGGCTGGCGGTGATCAGCTTCCATTCGCTGGAAGACCGCATCGTCAAGCAGTTCATGGCCCGCTACGCCAAGGCCCCGCCAAGCAACCGCCGCCTGCCCGAAGCGCAACCCTTCGTACCGACGCTGCAACTGGTCAGCGGCGCGATCAAGGCCGACGACGCCGAACTGGGCATCAACCCGCGCGCGCGCAGCGCGGTGTTGCGGGTAGCCGAGAAGCTGGGAATGGAGAATCGGGAATCGGGAATGGGCAAAGGCACCAGCGCCGCTGCTTCCCGATTCCCGAATCCCGATTCCCGATTCCCGGCGTCTCCGAACGGAGACGCCGCATGAGCCGTTTGCTGCTCATCGTGCTGCTGGCCTGCAGCATCGCCTCGGCGATCGGGGTGGTGTACATGCGCCACATGCATCGCAAGCTGTTCGTGCAGCTGTCTAAGCTCGAACACACGCGCGATGAATTGAACATCGAATTCGGCCGGCTGCAGCTGGAGCAGGCCACCTGGGCGGAAAGCAATCGTGTCGATCAGGTCGCGCGTGCGCGCATCGGGATGAAGTTCCCGGAGACCAACGACATCGTGGTGGTGCGCCCATGACGAATTCGCGCGACGGCCGTTTTGCACGGCCAAGCTTTCTGCAGGGAGGTATGCGGTGAAGGCTGGTCGCAACCGCCCTCGCAGCAATTTCAACCTGCGCGGCCGCCTCACCTTGGTGGGCGTGGCGCTGGGGCTGTGCTCGGTCACTCTGATCGGCCGGGCGGCCTATGTGCAGCTGGTCAACCGCGATTTCTATCAGCGCCAGGGCGAAGCGCGTTACCTGCGTGAACTGCCCATCGCCACTTCGCGCGGCATGATCACCGACCGCAACGGCGAGCCGCTGGCGGTGTCCACGCCGGTGGAATCGATCTGGGTCAATCCGCAGGAACTGCTGCGCAACCCGGACCGCATTCCCGAGCTGGCCAAGGCGCTCGGCCAGCCGCTGGACGAGCTGAACGCCAAGCTGGCGCAGAAGGCCGGCAAGGAGTTCATGTACCTGCAGCGCCGGATCAATCCGGACAAGGCGCATGCGATCGTCGATCTGAAGATCCCGGGCGTGTTTTCGCAGCGCGAGTTCCGTCGTTTCTATCCGCAAGGCGAAGCGATGGCCCACGTGCTGGGCTTCACCAACATCGACGACCGCGGCCAGGAAGGTCTGGAGCTGGCGTTCGACGAGTGGTTGCGCGGCAAGCCGGGCTCCAAGAAGGTGGTGCGCGATGCGCGCGGCGCCATCGTGGAGAGCGTGGACCTGGTGCGTCCGGCGCAGCCGGGCAAGGACCTGACCCTGAGCATCGACCGGCGCATCCAGTTCCTGGCCTACAAGGAGCTGCGTAACGCGCTGGTCGAAAACAATGCGGCCGGCGGGTCGATGGTGGTGATGGACGTGGCCACCGGCGAAGTGCTGGCCATGGTCAACCTGCCGACCTACAACCCCAATTCGGTGACCGGGATCAACCCGTCGGCGCGGCGCAATCGCGCCGTCACCGACCTGGTGGAGCCGGGATCGACGATGAAGCCGCTGACCGTGGCTACCGCGCTGACCGCCGGCGTGGTGACCAAGGACACCGTCATCGACACCAACCCCGGCTTCATGTCGGTGGGGCGCTTCACCATCCGCGATGTGCCGCGCAACAACGGCGTGCTCAACGTCACCGGCGTGATCACCCGCAGCTCCAACATCGGTGCGGCCAAGATTGCCGCCAAGGTGCCGGACCAGACCTTCTATCAGTCGATCCGCAACTTCGGGTATGGCAGCGCACCGCACAGCGGGTTCCCCGGCGAATCGTCCGGTGTGGTGCTGCAGCCGGCACGCTGGAGCGGCCCGTCCAAGACCACGATGTCGTACGGCTACGGCCTGTCGGTGACGCCGCTGCAGATCGCGCAGGCCTACGCCACGCTGGGCAACGGCGGCAAACTGACGCCGCCGACCTTCGTGCGCGGCCAGCACAACGAAACCCGCCAGGTGGTGACGCCGGAAGTAGCGCGGCAGGTCATCGACATGATGGAAACCGTGGTCACCCAGGGCGGCGCCAAGGGCGCGGCGATCCTGGGCTATCACGTAGCCGGCAAGACCGGTACGGCACGCAAGAACGGCGCCAACGGCTACGAGCGCGGGCACTACAACGCGCTGTTTGCCGGCCTGGTGCCGGCGACGCGCCCGCGCTTTGCCACGGTGATCGTGATCAACGATCCGCAGGGCAAGGTGTATTACGGCGGCCTGGTCTCCGCACCGGTCTTCCATCGCGTGATGGAAGGTGCGCTGCGCCTGATGGACGTGCCGCCGGACGATATCCAGTCGTGGCTGGCCGCGCAGGCCGCCGGCAAGACCGGCCAGCCGATCGTCAAGCCGCAGCCGGTCGATCTGGATCCGGCGCTGGTACCTGACCCGGTGGACGAAGTTTCGGCCGGTATTCCGACCGCCGCCGCGCCGCCGCCGGCCGCGCCTGCATCCGCGCAGCCCGCGCCGCTGCAGGAGAGCCGCCAGTGAGCCGCTCGCTGCCGCTGTCGCAGCTGTTGCCGGACCTGACGCTGGCGCACGACGTGCAGGTGTCGGGCCTGGTGATGGACAGCCGCGCGGTACGCCCGGGCGATGCCTTCGTGGCCATCGCCGGTTTCGGCGCACACGGGCTGGGCTTTGTCGAACAGGCGCGTGCCAACGGCGCGGTAGCGGTGTTGTTCGAGCCGCCCGCACCGGCCGATCTGCCGGCGCCGGCCGATGCGATCGCCGTGCCGGGCCTGCGCGCGCGGCTGGGCCGCCTGGCCGACCAGTTCCATGGCCATCCGTCGCGCGCGCTGCGCATGCTTGGCGTCACCGGCACCAACGGCAAGACCTCCACCGTGCAGCTGTTGGCGCAGGCGCTGACCCTGCTCGGCACACCCACCGGCACGCTCGGTACGCTGGGCGTCGGCCTGTACGGCGCTGCCGTGCCGACCGGCTTCACCACGCCGCTGGTGCTGTCCACGCATGCGCTGCTGGCGCAGCTGCGTGATGACGGTGCGCAGGCGGTGGCCATGGAAGTCAGCTCGCACGCGCTCGACCAGGGCCGCGTGGATGCGGTGCATTTCGACGTGGCGGTGTTCACCAATCTCACCCGCGACCATCTCGATTACCACGGCGACATGGCGCAGTACGGCGCCGCCAAGGCCAGGCTGTTCATCCGTGCCGGGCTGAAGGCGGCGGTGGTGAATCTGGACGATGGCTTCGGCCGCACGCTGTTTGCCTCGCTCGATCCTGCGCTGCGCGCGATCGGTGTGAGTTCACGCGGGCAGGCCGATGCCGGCGTAAGCGCCAGCGATCTGCAGCTGGACCACACCGGCATCAATTTCGCGCTGCACATCGCCGGTGAGGCGCATGCGGTGCGCTCGCCGTTGCTGGGGCGCTTCAATGTGGACAACCTGCTGGCAGTGGCTGGTGCGTTGTCTGCGCTGGACTATGCGCCGGCGCGGATCGCCGATGTGCTTGGGCAGCTGCAGCCGATCCACGGCCGCATGAACCGGCTCGGTGGCGCGCACGGCGCACCGCTGGTGGTGGTGGATTACGCGCACACCCCCGATGCGCTGGAACAGGCCTTGGCCAGCCTGCGCTCGCATGCGCAGGACCGGTTGATCTGCGTCTTTGGTTGCGGTGGCGAACGCGATACCGGCAAGCGTCCGCAGATGGCGGCGATTGCCGAGCTCAATGCCGATGTGGCGATCGTCACCGACGACAATCCGCGCGGCGAAGACGGCGATGCGATCGTGGCCGACATCCTGCGCGGCTTTGCGCACCCGGACGCGGCCATCGTGCAGCGCGATCGCGCCGCCGCGATCCATCAGGCCATCGCCATGGCCAGCGCCGCCGACATCGTCTTGATCGCCGGCAAGGGCCACGAGCCCTACCAGGAAGTCGCCGGCGTGCGGCATGCGTTCGACGATGCCGCCGTGGCCGCGCAAGCCTTGCTGCCGCGCACCACGCTGGGAGTGCGCGCATGAAGCTCACCCCGTTGTCGTTGATTGCGCACTGGGCGGGCGGCGAGCTGCAGGGCGACGACGCCATGATCGATGCGGTGAGCAACGACACGCGCACGCTGTCCAACGGCAGCCTGTATGTGGCGCTGCGTGGCGAGCGTTTCGATGGGCACGACTTTGCCGCAGACGCAGTGGCGCACGGCGCCAGCGGGTTGCTGGTGGAGCGCCTGTTGCCGGCGCTGAGCGTGCCGCAGGTGGTGGTGGAAAATGCCGAGCTGGCGTTGGCGCGGATCGCCGCCGGGATGCAGCGCGACCGCGCCACCCGCGTGGTAGCGCTGACCGGTTCCAACGGCAAGACCAGCGTCAAGGCCTTGCTGCTGTCGATCCTGACCGAAGCCGGGCGCGTGGATGGCACCACCGTCTATGCCACGCCGGGCAACCGCAACAACGAAATCGGCCTGCCGCTGGCGGTGATCGCCGCGCCGGACGATGCCGACGTGGCGATCTACGAAATGGGTGCCGGCAAGCCTGGCGATATCGCCTATCTCACCGATATCGCGCGGCCGCAGGTCGCGTTGGTCAACAACATCGCGCCGGCGCATCTGGAGCGCCTGGGCAGCCTGCTCGGCGTGGCACAGACCAAGGGCGCCATCTACGCCGCGCTGCCGGCCGATGGCGTGGCGGTCATCAACGCCGACGACGCCTTCGGCGCCTGGTTCGAGCAGCAGCTGCTGGCGCAGCCGCTGCAGGGCCGTCGCGTGTTGCGCTATGGCTTGCAGGCCAGCGCCGACATCAGTGCACGCCAGCTGCGGCTGCAGGCCGACGGCGCACAGTTCACGCTGGTGACGCCGCAGGGCGAGGCGCAGATTGCGCTGCCGCTGCCTGGTCGCCACAACGTACTCAACGCCCTGGCGGCCACCGGGCTGGCGCTCGGTGCCTGCATCGCGTTGCCGGTCATTGCCGCAGGCCTGGCGCAGGCGCGCCCGGTGGCCGGCCGGCAGATCGCGCATCGGCTGCCCGGCGGCGCGTTGTTGATCGACGACAGTTACAACGCCAACCCCGGCTCGCTGGACGCGGCCATCGATGCACTGGCCGCCGCGCCGGGCGATGGCTGGCTGGTGCTGGGCGACATGCGCGAACTCGGCCCGGAAGGTGCCGCCTTGCATGCCGCTGCCGGGCGGCGCGCACGCGCGGCCAAGTTGCAGCGTCTGTATGCATTGGGCGAACTCAGTGCAGCCGCCGCGCAGGCGTTCGGTGACGGTGGCCGGGTGTTTGCCACGCATGTGGAGCTGATCGAGGCGTTGCGGGCGGATCTCTTGGAAGCCGGAGCCCGTGAAGCCGGCGCCCGGAACCCGGGGCCCGGTGAGAAGCAAAAGCAACAGCAGGTATCGGCAAGTACGCAGGAACACGTTTTGATTCAAGAACACCAATCGCAATCCGCAGCGGCTCTTGCGGGTCCCGAGTCCCGGGTCCCGGGTCCCGGCACCATCACGCTGCTGGTGAAGGGCTCGCGCGGCAGCGCCATGGACCGCATCGTCACCGCGCTGCTCGCACCGGCGGAGGATGCCTCCCATGCTGCTTGAGTTGGCGCGTTGGCTGCAGCAACTGGAGAGCCTGTTCGGGCTGTTCAACTATCTGACCTTCCGCGGCATCCTGGCCGCGCTGACCGCACTGTTCCTGTCGTTGTGGATGGGCCCGGCGGTGATCCGCAAGCTGGCGCAGTTCAAGGGTGGCCAGCCGATCCGCCAGGACGGCCCGCAGACGCATTTCTCCAAGGCCGGCACGCCGACCATGGGCGGCTCGCTGATCCTGCTCACCGTCACCTTGTCGGTGCTGCTGTGGGGCGACCTGCGCAACCGTTACGTGTGGCTGGTGCTGGCGGTGATGATCTGCTTCGGTGCGATCGGCTGGTACGACGACTGGATCAAGATCGTGCGCCGCGACCCCAACGGCCTGAAGTCGCGCTGGAAATACCTGCTGCAGTCGATCTTCGGTCTGGCTGCCGGGCTGTTTCTGTACTACACCGCCGACGTGCCGGCGGCGATCACCTTCTACATTCCGATGTTCAAGTCGATCGCGCTGCCGCTGGCCGGCGTGAGCTTCGTGGTGATCGCCTATTTCTGGATCGTGGGCTTCTCCAACGCGGTGAACCTCACCGACGGCCTGGACGGTCTGGCGATCATGCCGACCGTGCTGGTGGCCTGCGCGCTGGGCGTGTTCGCCTATGCCTCGGGCAACGTGGTGTTTGCCGAATACCTGAAAATCCCGCTGATTCCCGGTGCTGGCGAGCTGATCATCATCTGTTCGGCGATCGCCGGGGCAGGGCTGGGCTTTCTGTGGTTCAACACCTATCCGGCCATGGTGTTCATGGGTGACATCGGCGCGCTGTCGCTGGGCGCGGTGCTCGGCACCATCGCGGTGATCGTGCGCCAGGAAATGGTGCTGGTGATCATGGGCGGCGTGTTCGTGATCGAAACCCTGTCGGTGATGATCCAGGTGGCCAGCTTCAAGCTGACCGGCAAGCGCGTGTTCCGCATGGCGCCCATCCATCACCACTTCGAACTCAAGGGCTGGCCGGAGCCGCGGGTGATCGTGCGCTTCTGGATCATTTCGGTGGTGCTGGTGCTGATCGGCCTTGCCACGTTGAAGGTGCGCTGATGAACGACATGTCCCGCCAGGCCACGCGACTGGACGCCATCGGCGGTCGTTACGACCCGTGGTTGCTCGGCGCGGCCGCCACGCTCGCCTCGCTGGGCGTGGTGATGGTGGCCTCCAGCTCGATCGAATTGTCGGATAACCCGTTCTATTACCTGACCCGTCACCTGCTGTTCCTGGGCATCGGCATCGGGCTGGCGTTCTGGGCGATGCGCACCGAGCTCAAGACCATCGAGCAATACAACCAGGTGTTGCTGCTGGCCTGCTTCGGGCTGCTGATGGTGGTCTTCGTGCCGGGGCTGGGCAGCAGCGTCAACGGCGCCAAGCGCTGGATCAACCTGGGCGTGTCCAAGTTTCAGACTGTCGAAGCGGTCAAGGTGCTCTACATCGTGTGGCTGTCCAGCTACCTGGTGCGCTTCCGCGATGAAGTCAACGCCACCTGGCCGGCCATGCTCAAGCCGCTGGGCGTGGCCATCGCGCTGGTCGGCCTGTTGCTGATGCAGCCGGACTTCGGCTCGTCCACGCTGCTGCTGGCGATCACCGCCGGCATGCTGGTGCTGGGTGGGGTGAACCTGCCGCGCATGTCGATGCCGATCGTGTTCGGCCTGCCGGTGTTCGCCTTCATCGCGATCCTGGAGCCGTACCGCCTGCGTCGTATCACCTCGTTCCTGGACCCGTGGGCCGATCAGCTCGGCTCCGGCTATCAGCTGTCGAATGCGTTGATGGCGGTTGGCCGTGGTCAGTGGACCGGCGCGGGCCTGGGCGCCTCGGTGCAGAAGCTCAACTATCTGCCCGAGGCGCATACCGACTTCATCTTCTCGGTGATCGCCGAAGAGCTGGGCTTCGTCGGCGTCTGCGGTGTCATTGCGCTGTACGCGCTGCTGGTCGGCCGCGCGTTCTGGCTGGGCATGCGCTGCGTGGAAATGAAGCGCCACTTCTCCGGCTACATCGCGTTCGGCATCGGCCTGTGGATCAGCCTGCAGAGTTTCGTGTCGGTGGGCGTCAACCTGGGCATCCTGCCGACCAAGGGCCTGACCTTGCCGCTGATTTCCTCCGGCGGTTCGTCGGTGCTGATGACCTGCGTGGCGATGGGCCTGTTGCTGCGCGTCTCCTATGAAATGGATCGTGCCGAGCGCCTGCGCAGCAAGTTGTCGCCGCAGGGTGCGGGCACTGCGGCTGCCGAGCCGGCCGAACCTGTCGCCGACGCGGCGCCGCCGACATATTCGCCAGCGCGCAAGCCGCAGCGCGAGACCGCTGCCGCCGCCGCACCGGTCGCTGCCGCCTCGGTGGCACCGGCATCGGCGATCTTGCGCGGCACCAGCCGCATGCAGCCGCGCGTGGAACCGACGTTCGGGAGGATCGCATGAGCGTTGATGCGACTGCCTCGCAAGCATCCGCAGCGTCTGCCGGAGCTCGGCCTGTGATGATTCTGGCCGGCGGCACCGGCGGGCATATCTTCCCAGGGTTGGCCGTGGCCAAGGTATTGCGCGCGCGCGGCGTGCCGGTGACCTGGCTGGGCGCCGATGGCGCAATGGAAACCCGTCTGGTGCCGCAACACGACATCCAGATCGACACCCTGGCCATCAGCGGCCTGCGTGGCAAGGGCGTGGTGAAGTTGCTGGGTGCACCGGTGCGGGTGATGCGCGCGGTGCGCGCCGCCGGCTTCGTGCTGCGCAAGCGTCAGCCGCGTGCGGTGATCAGCTTTGGCGGCTTTGCGGCCGGCCCGGGCGGTCTGGCCGCGCGCCTGCTCGGCACGCCGCTGCTGGTGCACGAACAGAACCGCGCGCCCGGCATGACCAACAAGGTGCTGTCGCGTTTTGCGCGCCGCGTGCTGACCGGCTTCCCGGGCAGCTTCGCCGGCGAAGAAGCGGTGGGCAACCCGGTGCGTGCCGACATTGCCGCACTGCCTGCGCCGGCTGCACGTCTGGTGGGCCGCGATGGCCCGGTGCGCCTGCTGGTGCTTGGCGGCAGCCAGGGCGCACGGGCATTGAATCAGGCCGTGCCGGCCGCGCTGGCTGCACTCGGTCACCCGGATGTCGACGTGCGCCATCAGTGCGGCGAAAAGCTGCGCGCCGAAGCCGAAGCGTCGTACGCACAGGCAGGGGTCAACGCCAGTGTCGAACCCTTCATCGCCGACATGGCGGCGGCCTATGCCTGGGCCGATCTGGTCGTGTGCCGCGCCGGTGCATCCACGTTGGCCGAACTGTGCGCCGCCGGCATCGGCAGCGTGCTGGTGCCGTTCGCCGCAGCGGTGGACGACCATCAAACCCGCAATGCCGAATACCTGGTCAGCGCCGATGCCGGCGTGCTGCTCAAGCAGGACGACGGCCTCGCGGTGCGTCTGCAGCAGCTCCTGCAGACCCTGCTCAACGACCCGGCCCGTCGCCTGTCGATGGCGCAAGCCGCCCGCACCCTGGCCAAGCCGGATGCCGCAGAGCGGATCGCCGACATCATTCTTCAGGAAGCCGGGAGTGGTGAATCGGGAATGGGGAATGGGCAGAGCTCGAAACAACTGCAGGAACACACAGTGATGCAAGAAGACAAGCGTACCGATCAGGCGCTCAACGCCGTCGGTGCCTCGCTTTACACGATTCCCGATTCCCGATTCCCGATTCGCACCTCCGCAGGAGGTGCCCTGTGATCCGCCGTCTGCAGGACAGTGGCGATCTGGTGCGCGCATTTCCGCGCGTGCATTTCGTCGGCATCGGCGGCACCGGCATGAGCGGTATTGCCGAGGTCATGCTGACGCTGGGTTATGAAGTCTCCGGTTCGGATAATTCGGATAACGCGGCGACGCGGCGTCTGGCCAAGCTGGGTGCGCGCGTGATGCGCGGCCACTCCGCCGCCAACGTGCTCGGCACCGATTGCGTGGTGGTGTCCAGTGCCATCCGCGAAGACAACCCCGAGCTGATGGAAGCGCGCAGCCAGCGCATTCCGATCATGCCGCGCGCAGCGATGCTGGCCGAGCTGATGCGCTTCCGCCGCGGCATCGCCGTGGCCGGCACGCATGGCAAGACCACCACCACCAGCCTGGCGGCAGCCGTGCTGAGCGAAGGTGGCCTGGACCCGACCTTCGTCATCGGCGGGCAGCTGCTGGCCGCAGGTGCCAACGCAAAGCTCGGTGGCGGCCAGTGGCTGGTCGCCGAAGCCGACGAGAGCGACGGCAGCTTCCTGCGCCTGAATCCGTTGATGGCGGTGATCACCAACATCGATTCGGATCACCTGGAAAACTACGGCAACGACTTCGCCCGCGTGCAGGCCGCATTCGCCGAATTCCTGCAGCGCCTGCCGTTCTATGGCCTGGCGCTGTTGTGCATCGACGACCCGGAAGTGGCTGCACTGGCCGGCAAGACGCCGCGTCACGTGATGAGCTACGGCATGAGCGAGAACGCCGACGTGCGCGCCGAGGATGTGGTGCAGGACGGCCCGCGCATGCGCTTTACGCTGCGTCTGCCCGAAGGCACCACCACGCCGGTCACCTTGGCGCTGCCGGGCCGTCACAACGTGCTCAACGCCCTGGCCGCCGCCGCAATCGGTTGGCAGCTGGGCGTGGAGCCGCAGACCATTGCGCGCGCGCTCGAAAATTTCGCCGGCATCGGCCGTCGCTTCAACGATCTGGGCGAAGTCACCACCAGCACCGGCGCACGTGTGCGCGTGGTCGACGATTACGGCCATCACCCGCGCGAACTGGAAGCGGTGTTTGCGGCAGCACGTGGCGGCTGGCCGGACAAGCGCCTGGTCGTCGCCTTCCAGCCGCACCGCTACAGCCGCACCCGTGACCAGTTCGACGCCTTCGCCGCAGTGCTCAGCACGGTCGATGCACTGGTGTTGAGCGAGGTCTACCCGGCCGGCGAAGCGCCGATCCCCGGCGCCGATTCGCGCGCACTGGCACGCGCCATCCGTGCGCGCGGCCGCAGCGAGCCGGTGGTCGTGGGCCAGATTTCCGGCCTGGCCGAAGTGTTGCCCGACGTGCTGCAGGACGGCGACCTGCTGTTGATGATGGGCGCCGGCGATATCGGCTATGTGGCCCAGCACATCATCAACAACGGGTTTGTTGGAGAGCAGGCGTGAGCGCTGTCATCGCCAATGCCCGCACCAGCGACCCGGCCGCATTCGGCCGCGTTGCGGTGCTGCTCGGCGGCACCTCGTCCGAGCGGGAAGTGTCGTTGAACTCCGGCAGCAATGTGCTGGAAGCGCTGCGCGCACGCGGTGTGGATGCACAGCCGGTCGATGGCATTCCGGCGTTGGCCAAGGCATTGGTCGCACAGCAGTTCGATCGCGTCTTCAACGTGCTGCACGGCCATAACGGCGGTGGCGAAGACGGTATCGTGCAGGGCTTGATGGAAGCGTTCGGCGTGCCGTACACCGGCTCGGATGTGCTCGGCTCGGCGCTGAGCATGGACAAGATCCGCACCAAGCAGGTGTGGCTGTCGCTGGGCCTGAGCACGCCGCGCTACGCGCGTCTGGCTGCCGGCGCCAGCGCCGACGACATCCATGCCGCGGCCCGGCAGATCGGCTTGCCGGTCATCGTCAAGCCGGCCAACGAAGGCTCCAGCGTCGGCGTCAGCCGCGTCTTCGACCAGGCGCAACTCGAAGAGGCGGTGACCCTGGCTGCCCGCTACGACGGTGCGCTGTTGATGGAGCAATTGATCGAAGGCGATGAACTGACCGTTGCCGTGCTCGGCGATACCGCGTTGCCGTCGATCCGCATCGTGCCCAAGGGCCAGTGGTACGACTACAACGCCAAATACCTGGCCGACGACACGCAATACCTGTGCCCGGGTCTGGAGGGCGAGGCCGAAGTGCAGATCCGCCAGCTCGCGCTGGACGCCTTCCGCGCTGCCGGCTGCCGCGGCTGGGGCCGCGTGGACGTGATGCGCGATGGCAGCAGCGGCCAGCTCTATCTGCTCGAGGTCAACACCGCCCCGGGCATGACCAGCCACTCGCTGGTACCCAAGGCCGCCCGCCAGCTCAGCATCGACTTCGAAGAACTGGTCTGGCGCGTGCTGGAGCAAACGCTGTGAAGCCGGGAATCGTGAATCGTGAATCGGGAATGGGTAACAGCAGATGCGCTGTTGCCGTTGCGATTCCCTATTCCCGATTCCCAATTCCCGTGTGCGGAGCACACCCATGAACGCCACCCTGCGCATCCTGGCGTGGTTGCTCGCAGTGGCGCTGGTCGCGTTGCCGGTGGTGGCCGTGCTCAATGGCTGGGTCGGCGCCGAGCGCTGGCCGTTGGCGCGGTTGCGGGTGTCTGGCGATTTCAAGCGGGTGCCGGCCGAGCAGTTGCGTGCGGTGGTCCTGCCGTATGCGCGCTCGGGCTTTTTCGCGGTGAAGTTGCAGAGCGCGCAGGACGCGATCGCGCGCCTGCCATGGGTGGAAAGTGCGCAGGTGCGTAAGCGTTGGCCGGACGTGCTGGAAGTGCACGTGACCGAGCACAAGCCGTTCGCGCGCTGGGGAACCGACCGCATGTTGTCCGAGCAGGGCCGCTTGTTCCGCACCCCGCCACTGTTGAAGGACTTCAAGTTGCCGCAACTTGGTGGCCCGGACAGCAAGACCCAGGACGTGGTGGCGCTCTACAACGAGTCGCGTGCGTTGTTCGCGCCGACCGGGCTGGATGTGGAGCGTCTTGAAATGGACGCGCGCGGCAGCTGGTCGCTGGGCTTGAGCAACGGCGTGCAGATCGTGATCGGCCGCGACGATGCCCGCGCCCGCCTGCAACGCTTCGCCCGCGTGCTCCCGCAGCTGACCGACCCGCAGCGCCCGATCGCACGCGCCGACCTGCGCTACACCAATGGCTTTACGGTTGAACGGCGAATGGAGAATGGGGAATCGGGAATCGAGAAGAAGCCAAAGCCCGCATCGCCCGCTGCGTCTCACACACTTGTTCTCAACTCTCCCCGCATTCGTGTACCGCTGTTGACGATTCCCCATTCCCCATTCGCTATTCCCGGCTTTAAGACATGAACCGCAAAGGCGACAAATCCCTCATCGTTGGACTGGACATCGGCACCTCCAAGGTCGTTGCGCTGGTCGGCGAGTATTCGCCCGGCAATCCGATCGAAGTGATCGGCATCGGTTCGCATGAATCGCGCGGTCTCAAGCGCGGCGTGGTGGTGGATATCGAATCCACCGTGCAGTCGATCCAGCGTGCGGTGGAAGAAGCCGAGCTGATGGCCGGCTGCGAAATCCGCTCGGTGTATGCCTCGATCTCCGGCAACCACGTGCAGTGCAAGAACTCGCCCGGCATCGTCCCGATCCGCGATGGCGAAGTGACCTGGAGCGATCTGGAGCGCGTGCTCGATGCCGCCAAGGCCGTGGCCATTCCCGCCGACCAGCGCATCCTGCATGCCATTCCACGCGAGTACGTGCTGGACGATTCGCAGGAAGGCATCCGCAACCCGGTTGGCATGACCGGCGTGCGCCTGGAGGTGCATGCGCACCTGGTGGTGTGCGCGCAGTCGGCCGCGGCCAACATCACCAAGTGCGTGCAGAAGTGCGGCCTGCAGGTGGACGATCTGGTGCTGTCGTCGCTGGCCTCCTCGGTGGCCGTGCTCACCGCCGACGAGCGCGAGCTGGGCGTGGTACTGGTGGACATCGGCGCCGGCACCACCGACCTTGCGGTGTACGTGCAGGGCGCGATCTGCCACACCGCCTCGCTGCCGATCGCCGGCGACCACGTCACCAACGACATCGCGCACATGCTGCGCACGCCCACGCCGGAAGCCGAACAGATCAAGGTGCGTTATGCCTGCGCGCTGGCGCAGCTGGCCACCGCCGAAGAAAGCATCCAGGTGCCGTCGGTGGGCGACCGCCCACCGCGCCGCATGCCGCGGCATGCGCTGGCGCAGGCGGTGCAGGGCCGGTACGAAGAAATCTTCGAGATGGTGCAGGCCGAACTGCGCCGTTCGGGCTTTGAAGAAATGGTGCGCGCCGGCATGGTGCTCACCGGCGGCGCCTCGAAGATGGAAGGCGTGGTCGAACTGGCCGAAGAAATGCTGCAGATGCCGGTGCGCGTGGGCATTCCGCAGCACGTCACCGGCCTGGGCGAAGTCGTCGGCAACCCGGTGCACGCCTCCGGCGTGGGCCTGCTGCTGATGGGCAGCCAGATCGAACATCCGCGCCGTCCGTCGATCCCGACCGGGCGCGCGGGCAGCTTGTTCAAGAAATTGAAGAACTGGTATCGCGGCGAATTTTGAATCGGGAATCGGGATTCGAGAATCGGTAGAAGCAAAGGCAAAGCGGTTGCAGCAGGCTTGAGTGGAGAGCGGTGAGAGCGGTGAGAGCGGTGAGAGCGGTGAGAGCGGTGAGAGCGGTGAGAGCGGGCAGGGCGTAGTTTTTTTGTGGTTCCGCCGAGGAAACAGTGGTTGGCGTGAGGTGTTTCGCTGTTGCGATTCCCCATTCCCAACTCCCCATTCCCGGCATTCAAACAACAACATTCGCCGACATGCGGGTGTTGGGCTGGCGAACGGAGCGATCCGATTCCCCATTCCCGATTCCCCATTCACGGCATCTAAAGAGGACACTGACATGGCACATTTCGAACTGATTGAAAAAATGGCTCCCAACGCGGTCATCAAGGTCGTTGGCGTCGGCGGCGGTGGCGGCAATGCCGTCGCGCACATGGTCAACACCAATGTCGATGGAGTGGAATTCATCACCGCCAACACCGACTCGCAGGCGATCAAGAACTGCGGCGCCAAGTTGCAGCTGCAGCTCGGCACCAACGTCACCAAGGGCCTGGGCGCAGGCGCCAATCCGGAAGTCGGCCGTCAGGCCGCGCTGGAAGACCGCGAGCGCATCATGGACGCGCTGCAGGGTGCGGACATGGTCTTCATCACCGCCGGCATGGGCGGCGGTACCGGCACCGGTGCCGCGCCGGTGGTGGCGCAGCTGGCCAAGGAAATGGGCATCCTGACCGTGGCCGTGGTCACCAAGCCGTTCCCGTTCGAAGGCCGTCGCCGCATGCAGGTGGCGCTGAAGGGCATCGAAGAGTTGAGCCAGCATTGCGATTCGCTGATCACCATCCCCAACGAAAAGCTGATCACCGTGCTGGGCCGCAACGCCACCATGATCCAGGCGTTCCGTGCGGCCAACGACGTGCTGCAGGGTGCCGTGCAGGGCATCGCCGACCTGATCGTGCGTCCGGGCCTGATCAACGTCGACTTCGCCGACGTGCGTACCGTGATGTCGGAAATGGGTCTGGCCATGATGGGCACCGGCTCGGCACGTGGCGATGACCGCGCGCAGGCCGCCGCCGAAGCCGCCATCCAGAACCCGCTGCTGGACGATGTGAACCTGGCCGGTGCCAACGGCATCCTGGTCAACATCACCGCCGGCCCGGATTTCACCATGTCCGAGTTCGACGAGATCGGCCGCACCATCGAAGCGTTCGCTTCCGAAGATGCGACCGTGGTCGTGGGCACCGTGCTCGACCCGGACATGCAGGACGAAGTGCGCGTGACCGTGGTCGCCACCGGCCTGAACCGTGCGGTTGCCCGTCAGACCCAGCGTCCGGACCAGCGCGCCCCGATCAAGCTGGTGCGCAACGCCACCACCGGCCAGCCGGAGTTCGGCGACTTCGACGCCTCCAGCGGCGATGCAGTGTCCAAGGCCGTCGGCGGCAGCATGGGTCTGGGCCTGCGTCGCCCGAGCAGCGATTCGGTCGGCAGCAGCCACAGCACCGGCAATTCCGCACCGCCGGCCGCAGACCTGCCCAACGATTACCTGGACATTCCGGCGTTCCTGCGCCGCCAGGCCGACTGAGGGGCGCCGGCGGCGCCGCCACGGCGGCGTCGCCCGTCCCACCCGGGGGTTGCCTCGGGGCTGTAATGCCATGTCCTTTCTGCCGGATCGGTGACGGTCCGGCAGCTTTTGCACTGGCGTGACTGCAGGATTACAGCGCTCATCACGCGCAACTTGTTAAAATTCGGATAATCTCACCGGATTAGACAGCCGGTTCAGCGTCTGTCTGCATTGTTCCCCCAGACTTCGCATATGACCCAGCAACGCACCCTCAAGAACACCATTCGCGCCACCGGCGTCGGCCTCCACAGCGGCGACAAGGTCTATATGACGCTGCGACCGGCCCCGGTCGACCATGGCGTGGTGTTCCGACGTGTGGACCTGGAGCCGGTGGTCGAAGTGCCTGCCGATGCGGAGCTGGTCACCGAGACCACGCTGTGTACCGGTCTGACCTACAACGGCGCCAAGATCCAGACCGTCGAGCACCTGATGTCGGCGCTGGCCGGGCTGGGCGTGGACAATGTCATCGTCGAACTGTCGTCGGCCGAGTTGCCGATCATGGATGGCTCGTCCGGCCCGTTCGTGTTCCTGCTGCAGTCCGCAGGCATCGTCGAGCAGGACAAGCCCAAGCGTTTCATCCGCATCAAACAGCCGGTGGAAGTGCGCGAGGGCGACAAGGTCGCGCGCTTCGAGCCGTATGACGGCTACAGGCTGGGCTTCACCATCGAATTCAACCACCCGATGATCCCGGCGAAGCAGTCGCGCCAGGAAATCGAGTTCTCCACCTCGGCATACGTCAAGGAAATCTCGCGCGCCCGTACCTTCGGCTTCATGCGCGACCTGGAATACATGCGCGAGCGCAATCTGGGCCTGGGCGGTTCGATGGACAACGCCATCGTGCTGGACGAGTTTCGCGTGCTCAACGAGGACGGCCTGCGCTACACCAACGAATTCGTCCGCCACAAGATCCTGGACGCCATTGGCGACCTGTATCTGGCCGGCGGCGCCATCCTGGGTGCCTACGAAGGCTTCAAGTCCGGCCACGCGCTCAACAACAAGCTGGTGCGCGCCCTGCTGGCGGATCAGGCTGCCTGGGAATGGGTGAGCTACCCGCAAGGGTCCCAGCAGCCGCCGGTCACCTACGCCAGCCCTGTCTACGCCTGAAGGCACTGATCGAACCCTCCGCAGCGGGCGACGGGCGCGGCCAAGGCCCAGCGTTGCAGCGCCCGGCATCCGCTGGTCGTGTCACGCGTGCCATCTGCCCCGGCGCAGCCGAGCATTCGGCAGCGTTTGTGTCAGGGAATGCCGCAATCGGCATTCAAAGTGTGAACTCTGTCAGATTTTGGGCCGGTTCTTAACTTTTATTTAAGACTTCTCTAACTCCTGCGGCCTCCACGCCCGCTAGGATGCGTCGGGTCGTGCGTGGTCTTCGCAATCTTTTCACGCACAGGCGGTCGCTTCGAGAAGGCGGCCAGGACGTCACCGCTTGGTCGGTAAGACGTCCTGCAAGGACGCCAGCGCTTCGCGCAGACCTTTGTGCGTGGCTTCGGATACCGGCCGTGGACGGTCGCGGTTCTGCTGTGTTGGGGAATGCAGCGGAGTGCTTGCTGTCTTGACGGTCACTGCGGTGGCCTTCAATCCGAGGGATCGGGCGGCATCAAGGAGTTGGGTCTCGGCAAGCCGCACCTTGGCATGCCAGATCGGTGAATCAACCAGAAAAACGAGCTGTTCGCCTCGGACATTGGCCAACCGGCAACGGGTGGCCAGATGGGGCGGTAACAGGGGACGCAACTGCCGGTCCAGCGCATCGAGCCACAAGGCCCGGCGCAACGGGTCGCCAGCCTTTTCCCCCAGCGCGGCCTCGATGGCCGGTTGTGGTGTGGAGGGGTTGCGTGCGTTGGACTTGGGCTTGGACATGACACTCATATGGCGTTGAAAAAAGTTGTAATCAAATCCCGTCAGACACGGGCAGAACGATTGACCCGGCAGATCCAGGGCTTTGCCGCAGATCGGCCGATGGTCGTCCTGGGCGCGGTACTGGGCCTGGGCATGCTGATGGGCGTCGGTGCGAGTACCGCGACCGGCATGGTGACCAATTCCGCGCTGCAGGCCAAGGTCGCGCAGCAGCAGGTCGAGCTGGCCCAGGCGCAGCGCGCCTCGCAGGCGCAGGTCAACGCGCTGGCGGCCCGCATGGGCGAGCTGCAGGCGCAGGCCACCCGCCTCAATGCGCTGGGTGAGCGGTTGACCGAAATGGGCAAGCTGAAGGACGGCGAGTTCGACTTCGACGAGCCGGTCGGCGTCGGTGGCGGCGACGAGCCGGTCAGCGACATGCCGGTGAAGGAGCTCACCGAGACGTTGGGCCAGGTCGAACAGCAGTTTTCCGCCTCCGGGCAGCAGCTGAACGTGCTGGCCTCGCTGATGTTCGATCATCAGCTCGAGCAGAACGCGGTGCCGTCGCGGATGCCGATCCGCAACACCTACATCACCTCCGGCTTTGGCGGCCGCGCCGACCCGTTCGATGGCGGCTCGGCCTTCCACAAGGGTGTGGATTTCCATGCCAACGTGGGCGACCCGGTGATGTCGGTCGCCGATGGCGTGGTCAGTTATGCCGGCGTGCGCGGCGGTTACGGCAATGTGGTCGAGGTGGACCACGGCAACGGCTACGTGACCCGCTATGCGCACAACTCGCGGCTGGTGGTGAAGGTGGGCGACCTGGTCCGTGCCGGCCAGCAGGTGGCCAGGGCCGGTTCCAGCGGCCGGTCCACCGGCGCACACGTGCATTTCGAGGTCTGGGCGGACGGGCGCGTGGTCAATCCGCGCAAGTTCCTGGGCGACACCAACACGCCGGTGGGGCGCCGAGGGCGCGGTTGACGAAGGCATGGCAGGCTCCCGCGGAGCTGCTTGATTCGTGAAGGCTCGCCCCAAGCTACAATAGGGTGTTGCCATGACAGGGCGCAGTGCGCCCTGTTTCGTTTACGGCGGTCGGGTCTTGGGGACCGGCGTCGGTCAAACCGTTCCTTTTCAACCGGTTTCTTCAATGATCAACAGTCTGCTTACCCGTGTCTTTGGCAGTCGTAACGAACGCCAGCTGCGCCAGCTCAACCGCCTCGTCACCCAGATCAATGCGCTGGAGCCGACGATCGAGAAGCTCTCCGACGCCGAGCTGCAAGCCAAGACCCCGGAGTTCAAGCAGCGGCTTGCCGCCGGCGAGTCCCTGGACAAGATCCTGCCCGAAGCCTTTGCGGTGTGCCGCGAGGCCAGCCGCCGCGTGCTGGGCATGCGCCATTACGATGTGCAGCTGATCGGCGGCATGGTGCTGCACCTGGGCAAGATCGCCGAGATGCGCACCGGCGAAGGCAAGACCCTGGTGGCGACCCTGCCGGTGTACCTCAACGCGCTGCAGGGCGAGGGCGTGCACGTGGTCACGGTCAACGACTACCTGGCGCGTCGCGACTCCGCGCAGATGGGCAAGTTGTACAACTGGCTGGGCCTGAGCGTGGGCGTGGTGTACCCGGGCATGCCGCATAGCGACAAGCACGCCGCCTACGCTGCCGACATCACCTACGGCACCAACAACGAGTTCGGCTTCGATTACCTGCGCGACAACATGGCGCTGTCGCGGGCCGACCGTTATCAGCGCAACCTGCATTACGCCATCGTCGACGAAGTCGACTCGATCCTGATCGACGAAGCGCGCACCCCGCTGATCATTTCCGGCCCGGCCGACGAGTCGCCGGAGCTGTACATCCGCGTCAACCGCATCGTGCCGCAGCTGACCAAGCAGGAAAGCGAGGAAGGCGAGGGCGATTACTGGATCGACGAGAAGGGCAAGCAGGTGCATCTGTCCGAGGCCGGCATGGGCCACGCCGAAGAACTGCTGATGCAGGCCGGCATCCTGGAAAATGCCGAAGACGGCCTGTATGCCGCACAGAACCTGAGCGTGGTGCACCACCTCAACGCCGCGCTGCGTGCGCATGCGATCTATCAGCGCGATGTGGACTACATCGTGCGCGATGGCGAAGTGGTCATCGTCGACGAATTCACCGGCCGCACGCTGTCCGGGCGGCGCTGGTCCGACGGCCTGCACCAGGCGGTCGAGGCCAAGGAAGGCGTGCCGGTCCAGCGCGAGAACCAGACGCTGGCCAGCATCACCTTCCAGAACCTGTTCCGCATGTACAAGAAGCTGTCCGGCATGACCGGTACGGCCGACACCGAAGCCTACGAATTCCAGAGCATCTACGGGCTGGAAGTGGTGGTGATCCCGACCAACCGCCCGACCGTGCGCAAGGATCATCCGGACCAGGTGTTCCTCAACCGCAAGGGCAAGTTCAATGCGGTGCTGGCCGATATCGAAGATTGCGCCAAGCGCGGCCAGCCGGTGCTGGTGGGTACCACCTCGATCGAGACCTCGGAGATGCTCTCCGAGCACCTGCGCAAGGCGGGCGTGAAGCACGAAGTGCTCAACGCCAAGCAGCACGAGCGCGAAGCCACCATCGTGGCCAACGCCGGCCAGCCGGGCGCGGTGACCATTGCCACCAACATGGCCGGTCGCGGTACCGACATCGTGCTGGGTGGGTCGCTCGAGTCCGAATACCACGCACTCGGCGAGGAGGCGACCGAAGAAGCGCGTTTCCAGGTCAAGACCGAATGGCAGCGTCGGCACGACGCGGTCAAGGCGGCCGGCGGCCTGCACATCATCGGGACCGAGCGTCACGAATCGCGCCGTATCGACAACCAGCTGCGCGGCCGTGCCGGTCGTCAGGGCGACCCGGGTTCGTCGCGCTTCTATCTGTCGCTGGAAGACAACCTGATGCGCATCTTCGCCTCGGACTGGGTGCAGAAGGCGATGCGCATGATGGGCATGAAGGAAGACGACGTCATCGAAGATCGCCTGGTCAGCCGGCAGATCGAAAAGGCGCAGCGCAAGGTGGAAGCGCATAACTTCGACATCCGCAAGAACCTGCTGGATTTCGACGACGTCAATAACGACCAGCGCAAGGTGATCTATGCCCAGCGCGACGAGTTGCTGGATGCCGAATCGGTCAAGGACAACGTCGACGGCATCCGCGGCGATGTGATCTACGACCTGGTCGCACGCTTCGTGCCGCCCAACTCGGTGGACGAACAGTGGGACCTGCAGGGCCTGGAAGCCACGCTGGAATCGGAACTGGGCATGCCACTGGCGCTACGCGAAATGGCACGCACCCAGGAAGAACTGGACGCCGAACAGATTGCCGCCAAGGTGCAGGCAGCGGTGGACGCGCACTTCGCCGAGAAGGAAGCGGCCGTGGGCAACGACACCATGCGCGCACTGGAAAAGCATGTGATGCTGACCGTGCTCGACCAGGGCTGGAAGGAGCATCTGGCCAAGATGGATTACCTGCGCCAGGGCATCTACCTGCGTGGTTACGCGCAGAAGCAGCCCAAGCAGGAATACAAGAAGGAAGCCTTCGAGCTGTTCTCCGAGATGCTGGAGAACGTCAAGCGCGAGGTGATCAACCTGCTGGCGCGCGTGCGCATCCGCAGCGAAGACGAAGTGGCCGAACTGGAAGAGCAGGAGCGTCGCCAGGCCGAAGCCCGCCTGATGGCTTCGCAGTTCCAGCACCAGGATGCCGGCGGCTATGGTGCCGACGAAGAAGTGGAACAGATGCAGGGTGCCAACGCCCCGGTGCCGGTCTCGCAGGTCACCCGCGACGAACCCAAGGTCGGCCGCAACGACCCGTGCCCCTGCGGCAGCGGCAAGAAGTACAAGCACTGCCACGGTCAACTCAGCTGATGCTGAGTTGACCGTGGCGCAGCCCGCGAAGCGGGCTGCGCACCAGGCATCCGCGTAGCGGACGCCTGGTGCACGGTCCTTGCTTCCGATCCCCGCGCCGTTGGCGCGCCCCCTTACCAAGGGGGCTCTGCTTACGGATGGGATTCGCTGGAGCTGCTGATGTGCAGCTCATGGAGTGTCGTAGGCTGGGTGCAATGCCCCGCCGGGACCTTGCACTCTTGATCCGGTTCCCTGCCAATGGCATTTGCATGCATCGTTGCCAGGTAAGGTCGGAAACCGCGGCATAGACGCTGGAAGAGTCCAGCAGCTGTCTTGCGGTGGGCCTCGGCAGGGCAGGTCCGCGACACGCTGTCCATCTCGTGTGACCACAACTTCGCCTTCCGCATGCAGGCGTCTCCGCCGGTGCCACTATGGGGCGTATGCTCGATCCACGTCCTGCGGGGAGTGCGTCATGTCGCAGCTGTCGAGCCAGCAACTGAAGGTGTTCGTGCCTGCGCGCGATTACGCGCTGTCGCAGCGGTTCTATCGTGCGCTGGGTTTTGTGCAGGAGGACGAGGTGGGCAACGTGACCTGCTTTCGGCATGGGGCGCAGTGCGCGTTTCTGCTGCAGGATTTCTATGTGCGCGAACTGGCCGAGAACCTGATGTTGCACCTGTGGGTGGACGATGCCGACGGGTGGTGGCAGCACGTGCACGACATCGGCTTGGACGAGCAGTTCGGCGTGACGTTCAGCGCGCCGGAAGATCGGCCGTGGGGCGCACGCGATTTCACGTTGCACGATCCCAGCGGGGTGCTTTGGCGAATCGGGCAGCCGCTTTAATCGGGAATGGGGAATAGGGAATTGCAACCGCGGGGCTGCGACAGTTCTGCTTCCCCATTCCCCATTCCCCATTCTCAGCTCGCCAGCGATTGCGCTGCACTGCTCACTCGCGGCACTCTTGCGCCATGCCCGATTCCCTTCGATCCATTCACGTCGTTGCCGGCGTGATCACCGACCCCCGCGGTCGGATCCTGTTGACCCGCCGCACCGAAACCCGCGACATGCCGGGGCTGTGGGAGTTCCCTGGTGGCAAGCGCGAGCCCGGCGAAACCTCCGAGCAGGCGCTGGTGCGTGAGCTCAACGAAGAGCTCGGCATCGAGGCGCAGGTAGGCGAGTGGGTCATGGAGGTGCCGCAGCTGTATCCGGACAAGCGGCTGCGTCTGGAAGTGCGCCACATCACTGCCTGGAAAGGCAGCCCGCGCGGACGCGAGGGCCAGGCGATGACCTGGGTGGCGGCCGACAAGCTTGCCCGCTATTCGATGCCGCCGGCCGACGTGCCGGTGGTGGGCGTGCTGCGTCAGCCCGACCATTATCTGATCACCCCCGAACCCGATGACGCTGCGTTATGGCTGGAAGGTCTGGAGCGCGCATTGCACAGCGGACTCACGCGCATCCAGTTGCGCGCACGGCAGGCCGAGCCCGCGCGCTGGAGGGCCTTGCTGCAACAGGTGATGGGCTTGCGTGGTCGTGCACGCGCGCAGCTGTTGCTCAACCGCGACATCGCGCTGGCCGGGGAGCTCGGCATCGGCGTGCATCTGGGCTCGGAGCAACTTGCCACCTTGCAGGAGCGTCCGTTGCCAGCCGAACAGGTCGTCGCCGCGTCGTGCCATGGCCTGGAGGATCTGCGTCACGCGCAACGGCTCGGCTGTGATTTTGCGGTGCTGGGGCCGGTGCAGGCGACGGCGTCGCATCCAGGCGCGACGCCGTTGGGATGGGACGGATTTGAACGCTTGCGCGAGCAGGTCGCGCTGCCGATCTACGCACTCGGCGGGATGCAGGCCGACGACCTGCGCGAAGCGCGTTCCCACGGCGCACAAGGTATTGCGGCGATTCGCGCGCTGTGGCCGCAGTGACTGCGTCGTCAGCAACCTTGGTGGTGTTCGGCGGATTGCCGGGCGATCGCCGCACACGCAGCCGCCTGCTGGAAATCGAAGGAGTGTGCAGCGATCGCAAGATGCATCGGCAGCGCGTGGAATCGCGTCGGAGCGACGTGGTCGGACTGCGCGTGCCGGATTGGTCCTCCGTACTCGCGCATGAATATGCGGTGTGGACCGAGCCGCATTGGGTGATCGACAGCGCCGGGCTGAACCCGCAGCAGTCGGCTACTCAGATCATGGACCGGCTTGCCGCGTAGCCTGCAGGCGTCACCTCCCGAGGCATGGGGTCCAACGGACTCGCGGAGCCGATACGCTCCACCGACGAAGGTACTTCACCACTGCAATCCGCTGGCGTCCTTCAAGGGGGCGCTGCGCTAGAACGTCACCCAGAAGCAGTTGTACTGCCGGCGGAGCCGCAACACGCTGCGCGCCGGGGTGCCGCTGGCGAGGTTCTGTTCCAGGCGCAATCCCCATGGGCGGGGACGCGTGGGTGCCGGCAAGGGCGCATCGATTGCGCTGCCGTCCAGCGAGGGTGTTGTTGCGGTGTTGTCTACGTCCCAGGTGGGCGGGTCGCTTTGCGGATACATCGGCACGATGTCCAGCAAGGGGCGTTGCACGATGGCCTCCAGCCGGCTCAGCACCTGGTTGGCCGCCGCGTCGGATTGCCCGCTCCACAGGTACAGGCTGGACAATCGATTGACATCGCGGCTGTCTACGGCGGTTTGCAGCAGCGTCACCAGCTCGCTCAGCCGCCGGGGGCAGCCATAGCGATGCAGCCCGGTGTTGCCCGGCGCGCGCGGGGCAGGTGGCGCGCGCGTAGCGGCGCCCACATCTTCGCAGCGGCGGTCGGTGAACATGGTCTGCCCATCCGGCGTCACGCAGCGACGGATCTCCTGTGCCTGCACGCCGATAGCGGCAGACAGGCCAAACAGCAGCAACAGCATGGGCAGGATGCGGGGCATCCGCGCAGCGTAGCCGGCCACGTGTGAGCTGGCGACAAACACCAGGATTCATGGCCTTCCGGGTCCGGTGCTGCCGGCCACGCCTGCGTGGTGGACTTGATGACAGCCCCGATGCGGCAGGCCTGCCGGTTGCCGACTTGCGCCCGTGCGCAGCAAGCGCGAGCCGGCGGCGAGGGTAACGCACGTGCGGCGCATTGCCCGTGACCAGGTGCAATGCTGCGCTCAGCGACCGAGCAGCTGCAGCACCTGGGTGGTCGGCTTGGCCAGGTTGAGCGTGTAGAAGTGCAGCGCCGGCACGCCGCCGGCGATCAGGCGCTGGCACAACGTGGCCACTACTTCCGCACCGAAGGCACGCACCGCGTCGGCATCGTCGCCATAGGACTGCATCTTCTTGCCGATCCAGCGCGGAATCTCCGCGCCGCACTGCTCGGAAAAGCGCCGCAATTGCGAAAAATTGGAGATCGGCATGATGCCGGGAATGATCGGGATCGCCACGCCCATGCGCTGTACCGCATCGCGGAAATGGAAGTAGGCATCGGCGTTGTAGAAATACTGGGTGATGGCCGCATCCGCGCCGGCATCCACCTTGGCCTTGAAATAGCGCAGATCGCTCAGCGCATCGGCCGCCTGCGGATGGGTTTCCGGATAGGCGCCCACTTCGATCCGGAAGGCATCGCCGTGCTCGGCGCGGATGAAGGCGATCAGGTCCGAGGCGTAGCGCAGGTCGCCGGGATGGCCCATGCCCGAGGGCAGGTCGCCGCGCAGCGCCACGATGCGGGTGCAGCCGATCGCGCGATACAACTTGAGCAGTTCGCGGATCTCCTGGCGGCTGCCGCCGACGCAGGACAGGTGCGGCGCCGCTTCGAACCCGTGCTTCTGCTTGAGATGGCGCACCGTCTCGGAGGTGTAGCTGAGCGTGGAGCCGCCGGCACCGAAGGTGCACGAGACATATTCCGGCGCGTAGCCTTTCAACCTGGCCGCGGTGCGGTCCAGCTGCGCGCGCTGGTCGTCGGTCTTGGGCGGATAGAACTCGAAACTGAGATGCGTCATCGCGGCGGCTTCTGCGGATCGTGCCGGCATACTATCGCTTCATCGCGATGAATGCATATCTGGTGGCGGATGATGCTGCGCACGCATCCGCGCCCCGTGCACGCAGCCAAAAGCTGCAGCGGCTGGAAGGGCCGAGCCTGCTTCTGTGCGCTTGTCTCGGTCTGCGTTGCACGCGGTAAGCTCAGGCACCCCACGCCACTTGACCGGAGCGCAACATGCAAGAAGAAATGGATGTAATCGCCGAATCGTTGGGCCGCATCTGGGTTGCACTGGCGCGTAGCGTCGGCGATCTGGCGCTGGCGCTGGCCGAGCAGCCCGGCGTGGATGGCAACAAGTTGCTGAGCGACTTTGCCGCGCGTCTGCCGTCGGGCCAGGACGACGGTACTTCCAAGGTGTTCGAGGCGATCCGCCAGTACATCGATCAGGACGTGGTCCCCGGCCAGGAATGAGCGCTGCCACGCGCGTCTGCTGCTGGCAGGCGCGCGATGCAAGGTGCGCGGCATCTGTGCCACACGTTGACGTCTGCCTGCCTACACTGGGTGCCCCTCAACGGAGCGCCTGCATGAGCGACACCACGATGACCGCCATCGCCATCCGCGATGGCAAGGGCGACGCCGATGCGCTGTACGCCACCGAGCAACCGCGCCCGCGTGCGGCATCAGGGCAGGTGCTGATCCGCGTGCATGCCGCCGGCATCAATCGGCCCGACCTGCTGCAACGCGCCGGCCACTATCCGCCGCCGCCGGGCGCGCCGGAAACGCTGGGCCTGGAAATCGCCGGCGAAATCGTGGAGCCGGCTGGTCGCTGGAAGGTGGGCGACCGCGTATGCGCGCTGCTGGGTGGCGGTGGCTACGCGCAATACGCCGCCGTCGATGCGCGTCATGTGCTGCCGATTCCTGCAGGCATGGATCTGGTGCAGGCGGCCGCGCTGCCGGAGACCATCTTCACCGCCTACACCAACCTGTTCGAACATGGCCAGCTGGCAGCCGGCCAATGGCTGCTGCTGCATGGGGCGACGTCCGGAATCGGCGTCACCGCCATCCAGATGGCCAAGGCTGCCGGTGCGCACGTGCTGGCCACCGCACGCTCGGCAGCCAAGGCGGCGCAGGCGCGCGAGCTGGGCGCCGATATCGCCATCGACTCCACCCGTGAGTCGTTCGTCGACGTGGCCAAGGCGCACGCCGGGGTAGATGTGGCGCTCGACATGGTGGGTGCAGCCGTCTTTGCGCAGACGCTGGACGCGCTCAACCCGCGCGGACGCATCGTCTATATCGCCTCGCAGGCCGGCTCCACCATCGAGGTGCCGATCCCGCAGCTGATGCGCAAGCAGGCCATCCTGACCGGCTCGACCCTGCGCCCGCGCAATGCCGATGAAAAGGCGCGGCTCGCAGCAGAGGTCGAACGCGTGGTGTGGCCCTGGATCGAACAGGGCAAGATCCGCGTGCTGATCGACAAGCGGTTCCCGCTCAGTGAGGCGGCCGCCGCGCACCGCTATCTGGAGCAGGGCAGCCACCTGGGCAAGGTGGTGCTGGAAATGTGAGCGCACGCGGTCAGCAGCCTGGCGATGCGACGGTAGGCCAGGGTGCTGTGCTGGTGCTCATGCAACGACGCAGCGCCGGGCGGTTTATCGCGTGCCTGCTCGCACCGCTTCCAGATGGTGGCCGTCGGGGTCGATGACAAAGGCGGCGTAGTAGCTGCTGCCGTAATCCGGCCGCAGACCGGGTGCACCGTTACAACGGCCGCCGTGTTGTAGCGCTGCCCGGTGAAAGGCATCCACCGCTGCTGCATCGATCGCGGCGAAGGCCAGGTGGAAGCCGTCCCCCGGCGCGCAGTGCGTGGCCTGGCGTTGCTTCAATGCCAGGCTGTCTTCGCCGCCGGGTCTGGCGTAGCCCACGGCCTGGTCGAGCGTGCCCGGCTCCAGATCGGACCACACCCGCACATGGCCCAGCGCCCCCAGAACGGCGTCGTAAAACACGACAGATGCCTCGATTGCGCGAACGCCCAGCGAAACGTGGTGCAACATCGGAGCGGCCTTCGTGACGACGGCACATCGGCGTGCCGGCGGCGATGCTGGGCTGCATCGACGGTGAGGTCAATCGCAGGACAGGACCATGCCGCTAGCTGGCGCGGAATGCCCGCGCTTGCAGGTCGCCATCGCCGGGATGGCAAGCACGCCGGCATCGCCGGACGTGGGCAGGTATAGCAAAACAAGCAGGAGCGATGTCTCGCGGTGGGCTGCGGGCTGACCGTACACTGCATCGCGCTGGCGGACGCGGCCCACGGCTGCGCTGCCCCATGGTGCGCGATCAGTCGATCGTGTCGCCGCTCTCCTTATCAGTACGAAGGTTTCGATGAAGCATCCAGACGCATTGCGCATTGCCCTGGTGGGGATCGGCAAGATCGCCCGCGATCAACACGTGCCGACCATTGCCGCGCGCCCCGATGTGCAGTTGGTGGCCACGGTAAGCCGGCATGGCACGGTCGACGGCGTACCGGCGTATCAAACCCTGGATGAGGCGTTTGCCGCGCATCCGGAGTTGGAAGCGGTCGCGTTGTGCACGCCGCCGGTTGGGCGACATGCGTTGGCGCAAGCGGCGTTGACGGCTGGCCGGCATGTCTTCCTGGAAAAGCCGCCGGCGGCCACGCTCGCCGAGATCAACGATCTGCGCACTGTGGCGCAGCATGCGCAGCGCAGCCTGTTCACCAGCTGGCATTCGCGCTGCGCGGCCGGCGTGGAGCCTGCGCGTGCGTGGCTGGCCGACAAGCAGATCGTGCGGACGCACATCACCTGGAAGGAAGACATCCGCCACTGGCACCCCGGGCAGGACTGGATTCTCGAGCCCGGCGGCATGGGCGTGTTCGATCCCGGCATCAATGCCTTGTCCATCGTCACGCATCTGCTGCCGCGCCCCTTCGCCCTGCGCGAGGCCGAGCTGCACACGCCGGAAAACCGCCAGGCACCGCTATCTGCCCGGCTCGCCTTCGTCGATACCGCCGGCGTGCCGGTGACGGCGGAATTCGATTTCCTGCAGACCGGTCATCAGCGCTGGGACATCGAGGTGGAAACCACGCAGGGGCTGCTCGTGCTCAGCGAAGGCGGCGCCAAGCTGAGCATCGACGGGCAGCCGCAGGCAGTGCCGGCATCCAGTGAATACGATGGGCTGTACCGGCGTTTTGTGCAGCTGGTGCGCGCGGGCGACTCGGACGTGGATGTCGCACCGTTCGTGCATGTGGCCGATGCGTTCCTGCTCGGAGCACGCAAGGTCACCGCGCCGTTCGCCTGGTAACTCCAGGCCGCAGCGATCCGCAACGATGCCGATGGCTGCCTTCATTGAACATGGCGCTCATCGTGATGGCCGCCCCGGGCGCGGTGATCGCCGCGCCTGAGGCGGGCCGCGTCATCGGCTGTCCAGTGCGACGTCGCCTGGTGTGCCGGGCGGCGAAGCCGCTGTCGTGGCGCGCGCAGGGCGCTGCTGCAACGCCGGCTTGATCTGCGCACGGAAGCGCCGCACGACCCAGGTTTCATCCAGGAGCGCGAAGGCGAAGAAGCTCAGCAGCGTGCCGGCCACCAGGGTGGGTGCATGCGCGAAGGTGCCTGGCAGCAATAGGCTCAGCCACAGGAAGATGTTGGGCGATGTCTGCAGCAGATGGATATCGGAGCGGATGGCCGCGCCGATGGGCTTGCCGGTGACGCGCTGATGCACGTACAGGGACGCCGCGCTGCCCAGCCGGCATGTCAGCAGCAGCGCAAACGGCAACAGCAGTGCGCCCCAGGCCCGCCAGCCGCCATGCGCCAATGCATCCGTCAACGCGGGGCCACCGGCGCGTAGCGCGACCAGCAAGGCCATCGGCACCATCGTCAGTGAGCCGACCCAGCCCCAGTTGGTTGCCAGCTTGCCCGCAGCGATCGGACGCGCACGCCGCCAGCCCTGTGCCAGCAGGCAGGGTAGGGCGAGCGCAAGCAGCAGCACCACGAAATACCGCTCCAGTGCATGCGCATTGCCCAGGACCTCGCGGTGATCCAGGAACAGCAGCAACAGCACCACCGGCAACAGCATCGACAGCACCAGGGTATAGCGCGCGGCAAAGAAATAGTCGCCGCCGCGCGCCAGCGAAAAGGTCGGCACCGAGAGTGCCGGCGGCACGATCAACAACAGGCCCAGGACGTGCATCCACGCGTTATCGAACTGGGTAAGCAGCACCATCGCAATCAGTGCGCGCGCCAGACTGATCACGCTGAGCGCGACGTTCTCCGGGCCGCGGGTCAGTCGCATCGCGTCAGGTTCGATACGCACCGACAGGAAAAACGCATTGGCGGCCAGCAGCGCCACGATGGCGGCGGAGCTGATGCCATGCGGGAGCGACACGCCCAGGCACGACAGCGCAAAGCCGGCCACTGCGGCAATCAGCATCCATTGCAGTAAATGGATTTCGGTCTGCTCGCCCAGGTAGTTCAAGCGCGATGAACTGCGTGTGGTCATGTGTTTGAGTTCGTCCCACGACAGCGGCCGCGAGTTGGGAAGCCGGAAGTCGATGTAGTCGGCAGGCGGCAGGCCGGAGGCGATCAGGGCGAACACCTCGACGATGTATTTGTGCGCCACCACCAGCACCTGCTTGCCCTGGCGGTCCAGCGGCGCCAGCACGGTGTCGTAGTACTGCTTGCAACGCGCGTACACGTCCATCCAGTGCTCGCCGTCGGGTGGCGCGCCTTGCGCGTCATGGAAGCAGGCGTCGTAGAGCCGGTGGCCGATCGACTTCTTGATCAGGGTCTTGTTCTTGCCGGCGAAGATGCCGAAATCGCGTTCCACCAATGCCGCGCTGGAGATGACCTACGGCGTCCCGGGCACACCGTCGAGAATGATCGCCGCGGTCGCCTGCGCGCGCTCCAGCGTCGAGACGTGGACCTGGTCGAACTGCAGTCCGCGGCGCCTGACCTCCTCGGCCGCCTGCCGCGCCTGGCGACGCCCCAGCGGGGTCAATGGCGAGTTCTGCGCGCCGGCAAAATAGTTCTGTTCGTTGGCGAGCGACTCGCCGTGACGCACGAAGTACAAAGGCATCGGCTTGCTCCGATTCTGCTCCTCGGGTACGAGATCGCGTGCGTTCCCACGGTGGCGCGCTCGCGTCGCGGTCGGCCGTCTGCATGCCGGGTGGGCAGATGAATCGGCAAGCATCGGGCTGCGAGGTAGGTCCACCCGGCAGCAGGTTTTGTTGCGTTCGAAGACCTGGTCTTTTCGATCAATTCATGTTGCAGCGAAGTTCGTATCGATCGTGACCTGGCGCATCTCTGACCAGACCGCTCATCGCATGACCGAGCGAAGCAAGCGCAGGCTGCAGAATGCAAAACGCCTCCGCGCGCGCAAGGCGGCGGAGGCGGTGCTTGCTTGCAACGGCCTGATGCACGCAACGATTTCCAGGTCTGCTTTACATAACCTGGGCACGTTGTGGGAGCGCGCGCTGTGCGCGGTCTGCGGCTTGGTTCAGCGGCGCCACATCCGCGCGCCCCGCGCCGGCAGCGTGAACGTGTAGGAGCCGCTGGAGATACGCACCACGCTGCCCGAGCCCAGGGCATCCACGTAGTCGGCGTTCCAGTACAGCACGCTGTTGTTCATGCCGACCGTGGTGGTGACCGGGTTGCCGCACTTGTTGATGCCCACGATTCCGAGGCTGCCGCGGCGGAACAGGATGTGGCAGGCGCTGGACGACAGCACCTGCATGTCGGTGCCCTGTACGCCGTTGTGGAAGCCGATCATGCGACGCAGGTCATCGCGCTGATACGCGTTGACCCAGCGGTTGTCGCCACTTTCGTTGTTGTCGGTGTACACCATCGGCATGCCGCCATTGCGTCCGATCAGATAGGCATAGGCCAGGGTTTCGTCCACCGGGTCGAGAATGGCGTAGCGGAAGCCGGTGTTGTTAGGGATATCGTGGGTGATGGCGAAGGTGACCGCACGGTTGCCCGGCAACGCCTGCCCCGACGCGGCGGGGTCCACCAGCTGCTGCATGCTGGCGCCAATGGCGAACGCATTGCGCACCGCATTGAACAACGGGAAGTCGTAGGCCGCATGCGGTGTGGATTGCAGATACGGCGCCAGGAACTGGTCGTAATCGCCGTTGCCGCTGCCGCCGCCGGTGATGACCTCGCCAAACACGTACACGCCCGAGCGAATGCCTGCATCGAACACGCGGTTGAGATGATCGAAGGTCATGTGCTTGGCTGCATCCACGCGGAAGCCACTCACCCCCAGGCCCTTGAGTGCCTGCAGATAGGCACGCTGCTGCTGCACCACCCAATCGTTGCCGACCAGGTCCGGCAGGCCCGGATCGCTGCCGCCGCCGCAGATGCGGTAATTGCGCACCTGGTAGGCATCGTTGTAATTGCTGATGCATTGCGCCGGGCCGAAGTCGCTGGCGCCCAGGAAATTGGACTGCAAGGTGCCGAACAGGCGCAGCGAATCGTAGCGGCCGGGATTGGCGGCGTACTGCGACAACACCGCGCTGCCGGGGTAGTTCAGATCCGGACGCGTGGCCGCTTCGTTGGCCATGTGGTTGAGCACCACGTCGGCATAGGTTTGCACACCGTTGTTGGCCAATGCCTGCACCATGCGCGAAAACGCCGCGGTGTCGCCGAGCGGCCCGTCGATCACGCGCAGATCCTGCGGCTGGTAGCGCGCCCACCAGGCACTGCCTTGCGAACGGTAGGCAGGGGCCACCAGCACCTTGCGATAGCCTGCATCGGCGATCTGCTTGGCGCGTGCTTCGACGGTGGCATACGGCCAGTTGAAGGCGTGCAGGATCACATCGGCCTGCACATTGGCACTGGTCAGCAGCAGAACCAGTGCCGTCAGCAACAGGCGGGTGCATCGCTGCGTGAGCGAAGGCGGAGAAGGAGCAATGAGGGTGTGCATCGGATGGATCTCCAGTCGGTAGGAGCGAGCATCCGCGCAACTGGCGATGCCCACATTCAAGGCCTCCGGCCCCTGTTCCGGAAAGCGCGCGCACGGCGTGCAGCGCGCGGTGATGCTAAGCGCGCATCGCGCCGCAACATCGGTGTTGTGCATACGTATTCAATGCGGTGAACCGCCGAATTGCGTGCAGGGTTCGACGGCAACGGGGTGCGGGGTCGCAGAATTGCCAGCCCTCCGCGGTCACCCTGGTACGCGGGGGCGCGGCGCCCGCTTCAGCGACGAATGCATCTGCTGTGGCAGATCACCGGCTGGGTGACCGGCTCGGCCAGCGCAGGTGTCGCCAGGCCCGGCGCCATCATCATCGGGGATGCAGGTCGTACGCGGGCCACGAGCGGGCATCCTTGCCGCAGGACTGCACGTGCAGTCAGCGACCCTCCCTGCGCAGTTGATGGCCTATTGCCCAGGGCCGCGCATCGGTGAGTGGTGCCGTGAGCAGGCGATGCGGCATGACGTTGGGGCACGGCTTGTCTCCGGTAGCGGCAATGCCGTGGTGCGGCCGATCTTTCATCGGGCGCAGCGGCCGGCTGGCGTGCTCGCCGGGAGGGGGCGGCATGGGCTGCGACGGGAGCCCGCCGCCTGCCGCGCTAAACTGGCGGCCAATTCACTGCCGACGTCTCCCATGCGCAATCCACTGCAAGAACAGCTGCTCAAGGCCGGGCTGGTCAAAAAAGCCCAGGTGGACAAGGTCGCGCGTGAGCAGGTCAAGCAGCGCCATGCCAAGGGTGGCGCAGTGGTGCCGGCGCAGACCGACAAGGTGGATGCCGCACGGCTTCAGGCCGAGCGTGCCGAGCGCGATCGCGCACTGGCCGAAGAGCGCAATGCGCAGCTGCGCAAACAGGAAGTGCTGGCCCAGGTGCGCCAGATCGTGGAGACCAGCAAGGTCAAGCGCGAGGGCGAGATCGACTATCGCTTCAACGATGGCAGCGTCATCCGCAGCGTGCTGGTCAATCCCGCCTTGCGCACCCAGCTTGCCAGTGGCGCCCTGGTGATCGTGCGACATGGCGAAGGCTTCGAGCTGATTCCGCGTGCGGCCGCCGAGAAGGTCTACAGCCGCGATGCGGCAACCGTGGTGCTGGATCACGGCCGCAATGGCAGCTCGCCGGCACCGGACAGCGACGATGACTATTACAGCCAGTTCAAGGTGCCGGACGATCTGATCTGGTAGCGCCGCAGCGGGCGTTGACGCGGCCCGTCGCTCGACGCGCGCAACCGTGCGCCAGCTTCAACGGCAGCGACGCACGCGGTGCATCGCGGCTGGTTGCCAGCGCCGGCCTGCGCGTGAGAACCGCATGCAGGGGTTACCCTTGACGGCCTTGCCGCTGCCCGCACTGCCATGTCCATCGTTCTGACCGCGTTTGCCCGTCCCCGTCTGTTTCCGCGCGATGGCCGTCGCAATGCCATCCAGGACTGCACGCCCGAGCAGTTCATCCAGCATCTCAATGACGCCCCACCGTTGCGCGTGATCGAAGGCTACGCGCCGTTCTGCCAGCTGCAAGTACACCGCAACTGGACCAGCACGCGCTGCCTGACAGTGCCGATCACCGCAGACAACCGGCACCTGCTGCGCTCGGGCTACGAAGCGCGCAACACGCAGGAACTTGCCGTTCTGGTGCGTTGGTTCGAAGGCGTGGAGTCGCCGGTTGCGCAGTACATGGTGCCGATCCTGTACAGCCGCGAACAGCTGGCCAAGGAAGGCGCGCCGATCGATGCGGACTGGGGTGTGGTCGGCTGTCTGTACACCGCCGAGCCCGAAGACATCCCGATGGCGCCGATTACCATGTTGCGCAATGCATTGGGCGTGGATGAGGGCGGCTCCGGCGTGCCGCTGGACCGCGCGGCCTACCGGCGCAGCGTGGCGTTCTGGGAGTCCAATGCAAACTGGCGGCCGTGAGCATGATCATGATCGCGCCGCTGCGTTTCAAGCATCGCGTGCGTAGCCCGTCTCGCGTTGCGCGCGGTGACCGATCACGACACACCGTGTCGGTCACATCCACGTAGCGATATGACGCAACATGCCCGTGCGAACCGCAGCCCATCACCGGTTCGCGCTTGTCTCCATGCACTCGGCGGCCGATCAACGGATAACTGCCAGCACGTCGAACGCGCTGACGATCTCCTCGGCTCCCTCTTCTGCATGCTCGACCTCGTGCCAGGCGCTGCATTGCTCGGCCTCCCTCGGTGCATGATCGGCCGGTAGCATGTTTCGAGGTGCGCTCAGGCGCTGGGCACGTAAAAAAACGGGCGCCTCGCGGCGCCCGTTCATGCATGGCGATGGTTTGCCAAAGACTCAGTAGCGGTAATGATCCGGCTTGAACGGGCCTTCCACCGGCACGCCGAGGTAGTCGGCCTGGTCCTTGGTCAGGGTGGTCAGCTTCACGCCGATCTTTTCGAGGTGCAGGCGGGCCACTTCTTCATCCAGGTGCTTGGGCAGGATGTAGACCTTCTTCTCGTAGCTGTCGCGCTTTTCCCACAGGTCGATCTGGGCCAGGGTCTGGTTGGCGAACGAGTTGGACATCACGAAGCTCGGGTGGCCGGTGGCGCAGCCCAGGTTGACCAGGCGGCCGTCGGCGAGCAGGAAGATCGCGTTGCCGTTGGGGAACACATACTTGTCCACCTGCGGCTTGATGTTGATCTTCTCCACGCCCTTGAGTGCATTCAGCGCATCGACCTGGATCTCGTTGTCGAAGTGGCCGATGTTGCACACGATGGCCTGGTCCTTCATGGCCTGCAGGTGCTCGACGGTGATGATGTCCTTGTTGCCAGTGGTGGTGACATAGATGTCGCCACGGCCCAGGGTGGATTCGATGGTGTTGACCTCGAAGCCTTCCATCGACGCCTGCAGCGCGCAGATCGGGTCGATTTCGGTGACCACCACGCGGGCGCCATAGGCGCGCAGCGAGGCGGCGCTGCCCTTGCCCACGTCACCATAGCCGCAGACCACGGCGACCTTGCCGGCCAGCATCACGTCCATCGCGCGCTTGAGGCCATCGGCCAGCGACTCGCGGCAGCCGTACAAGTTGTCGAACTTGCTCTTGGTGACCGAGTCGTTGACGTTGATGGCCGGGATCAGCAGCTTGCCGGCTTCGGCGATCTGGTACAGGCGATGCACGCCGGTGGTGGTCTCTTCGGAGACGCCCTTCCAGTCCTTGACCACGCGGGCCCAGTAGCCCGGGCGCTCGACGGCCACACGCCTGAGCAGCGCCTTGATCACGCTCTCTTCGTGCGAAGACGCCGGCTCGTCGACCCAGGTGCTGCCGTTTTCGAGCTCATAGCCCTTGTGGATCAGCAGGGTGACGTCGCCGCCATCGTCCACGACCAGCTCCGGGCCGGTGAGGGTGCCGTCGGGCAGGGTGAAGGTCAGCGCATCCAGGGTGCAGTCCCAATACTCTTCCAGCGTCTCGCCCTTCCAGGCGAACACGGGGGTGCCGGTGGCGGCGATCGCCGCGGCGGCATGGTCCTGGGTGGAGAAGATGTTGCACGAGGCCCAACGCACGTTGGCGCCGATGTCCTTGAGCGTTTCGATCAGCACCGCGGTCTGGATGGTCATGTGCAGCGAGCCGGTGATGCGCACATCCTTCAGCGGCTTGGTCTGCGCATGCTTGCGGCGGATCGACATCAGGCCCGGCATTTCGTGCTCGGCGATGTCCAGCTCCTTGCGGCCCCAATCGGCCAGGGAGATGTCGGCAATCTTGTAATCGGCGTGCGGGGTAATCTTTGTGACAGCGTTCATGCGATGGCTCCGGTAGGCAAACGAATGTCTGCAATTCCGGGCGCCGTTGAACGGTAACTGCTGGTCGAGCCTGGCCGTATTGCCTGCACCTTGTGGTGCAGTGAGCGGATCAGTCCGCCCTACCGGTCGCAGCGCCCCTCGACGAGAGCCCCGATTATATCGGCAGCACCCCCCTTCGGCATGAATTGGCCGGTTTGAAGTGGCATGACCCCCAACCAACGGCAGGGGAGCGGCCGACAGGCGGCTGCTATGGTCGCAGATCGATCATCACCGGGGACGGGCAATGCAGGAGAAACCGCATGCGCAAGGTTGGCGGCAGTACACATGGGCGCTGGCAGGGGCGCTGGCATTGAGCGCGCCGTTGATGGCGATGGCGGCCGGCCCGGCGGCCGGCGCGACAGCGACGCAGCCGGGCACTGCGGCAGGCAGCGCCTACCAGCTGCCGTCCAAGGCGCTGCAGGCGGTGGTGGACGCACCGCGCGCACCGTTGCTGCAGCTCTCGCCCAAACGCGACCTGGCCGCGATGCTGCAGTTGCCGGCACTGCCGGACATCGCCGAGGTGGCCCAGCCGGAGTTGAAGCTGGCCGGCCTGCGCATCCACCCGAAGACCTTTGCCGCCAGCCGGTTCTCCTTTGCCAGCAAGTTGTGGCTGTTGTCGGTGGCCGATGGTGGTGAGCGGCAGATCGCCGGACTGCCGTCGCCGCTGTCGCTGGCCACGTCGAGCTGGTCGCCGGATCAGCGCTATCTGGCGTTCCGCCGCGAGGACGCGAGCAGTGGCGCCAACGAACTGTGGCTGGTGGACGTGGCCGCCGGGCAGGCGCGGCGTCTGGTCACCGGCCTGAATACCACCGTCGATGACGAACTGCGCTGGCTGCCCGATGGCAGCGGGCTGCTGCTGCAACAACAGGTGGCCGGGCAGGGCGCGCCGCCGACCCGCGATGCGACACCGGCCGGCCCGGCGATCCAGCAAACCAGCGCCGCTGCCGGGGTGCGCTCGCTGCCGACCTATCAGGACCTGTTGCGCAACGAGGCCGATGCGCGCGTGTTCGAGTACTACGCCACCGGCCAGCCGATCATCGTCACGCTGAGCGGGCAGGTCCGCCCGATCGCCGCGCCCGGCATCTATCTCAACCTGTCGGTGTCGCCGGATGGCCGTTACATCCTGAGCGAACGCGCTGAGCGGCCGTTTTCGTATCTGGTGCCTGCGGACAATTTCCCGCGCCGCATCGAGGTGCTGGACCTGCAGGGCAAGCTGGTGCGCCAGATCGCGCAGCTGCCGTTGGTCGAAGGCCTGCCGACCGGCAACGACGCCGTGCCCACCGGCGTGCGCGACATCGCCTGGCGGCACGACGCACCGGCCACGTTGGTGTGGGCCGAAGCGCAGGACGGCGGCGACCCGGCGCGCGCGAGCACCATCCGCGATGCGGTGCGGATGCAGGCCGCACCGTTCAACCGCGCACCGGTGACGCTGGCACAGCTGGGTAGCCGGTTCGACGGCATTCAATGGGGCCGCGGCGACCTGGCGATCGTGAGCGAGAGCTGGTGGAAGACCCGCCGCACCAAGCAGTGGCGCATTGCACCGGATCAACCGCAACGCGCGCCCGACCTGCTATGGGACCGCTCCTCGCAGGACCGCTACAAGGACCCGGGCACGCCGGCGACAGCGGCCGATGGCAAGGGCCGCACCTTGCTACAGACCAGTGCAGACGGCAACAGCCTGTTCCTGCTCGGCAAGGGCGCCTCGCCGGAAGGCGACCGTCCGTTCGTGGACCGGTTCGATCTGCGCAGCAAGCAGGCCACGCGCCTGTTCCACTCGCAGGCGCCGACCTATTCCGCACCACTGGCATTGCTGGACGCACAGGCCACCCAATTGCTGCTCAGCCGCGAATCGCCGGAGGAGCCGGCCAACTATGTCGTGCAGACGCTTGGCGATGGCGCAGCCGCACCGCGTGCATTGACCCACTTCGCGCACCCGCTGCCGCAGCTGCGTGGTGTGCAGAAGGAGCAGATCCGCTACAAGCGCGCCGATGGCGTGGACCTCACCGCCACGCTGTTGCTGCCGCCCGGCTATGACCCCAAGCGCGACGGCCCGCGGCCGCTGCTGATGTGGGCCTACCCGGGCGAATTCAAAAGCGCCGACACCGCCAGCCAGGTCACCGACTCGCCCTACCGCTTCAACGCCATCAGCTACTGGGGGCCGCAGGCATTTTTGGCGATCGACTATGTGGTGCTCAACAACCCGACCATGCCGATCGTGGGCGAAGGCGATGCCGAACCCAACGACACCTATGTGCCGCAGCTCATCGCCGATGCGCAGGCGGCCGTGGACGAAGTGGTACGGCGCGGGGTCACCGACCGGCAGCACATTGCCATCGGCGGGCATTCCTATGGCGCGTTCATGACCGCCAACCTGCTTGCGCACACGCGCCTGTTCAAGGCCGGCATCGCGCGCAGCGGCGCCTACAACCGCACGCTCACCCCGTTCGGGTTCCAGGCCGAAGAGCGCAACTACTGGCAGGCGCAACCGGTGTACCAGGCGATGTCGCCGTTCAACTACGCCGACAAGATCAAGGACCCGCTGCTGCTGATCCACGGCCAGGACGACAACAACACCGGCACCTTCCCGATCCAGAGCGAGCGCATGTTCGCCGCGATCAAGGGCCTGGGCGGCACCGCGCGGCTGGTGATGCTGCCCAACGAATCGCATGCCTACCGCGCACGGCAATCGATCATGCAGATGCTGGCCGAGAGCGAGCAGTGGTTGAAGACCAATGTCGGCGAGCCGGTGAAGGAGACTGGCGCTACGCGCACGCGTTGACCGGTGGTGCGCTGGCCCGGTAGGAGCGCGCTAGCGCGCGATGCGGCGTTACCGATGAAGCTTCGTCGCGCCCGGGTGCGCTCCTACAGCGGATGAGGATGTGGCTGATGCGCTGCCGGCAACGGCTGCTGAGCCGCATAGATGGGTGCCGCGATCACCTGTAGGAGCGGGCCTGCCCACGATGGGGCGTTACCGGTAACGCCTCATCGCGCGCTAGCGCGCTCCTACGCGATTCATCGCCACGTGCGCCAGCACACGATGGTTGGTGTTGAAACCGTCGTGCCGGTCGCGATCATCTAATCCTTTTGGGTTAGTCTTCGACGACTTTGCGCTTGAAGAGGGTGTGCGTTTCCGATGAACGAGTACCGCAGCAGTCTTGTGTTCGCTACCCCCGATCTTCCCTTGCGCGACGACGTGCGTCGGCTCGGCGCACTGGTGGGTGATCTGCTCGCCGAGCAGGTGTCTGCGGAATTCCTCGATGAAGTCGAACGCGTGCGCACCACGGCGATCTCGCGCCGCGAAAGCGATGCCCCGCCATCCACCTTGAGCGAACAACTCACCGGCCGCGAACCGCGTGAAGCCGAAGCGCTGGTGCGCGCCTTCAGCACCTATTTCCAGGTGGTCAACATCGCCGAGCGCGTGCATCGCATCCGCCGCCGCCGCGAATACCAGCGCAGCGGCACCGACACCCCGCAGCCCGATGGCCTGCACGATGCCATGCGCCGGCTCAAGGCCCAGGGCGTGACCCTGGAAGAGCTGAGCCAGTGGTTGCCACGCATCGATGTGGAGCCGGTGTTTACCGCGCACCCCACCGAGGCGGTGCGGCGCGCGCTGCTGGAAAAAGAACAGCTGATGGTCGCCAGCCTGGTCGACAACCTGGACGGCATGCGCACGCCTAACGAACGTGCCAGCGACGCGGCACGCTTCCGCATGGCCTTGACCGCCTCGTGGCAGACCGCCGATTCCTCGCCGGTGCGCCCCACCGTGGACGACGAGCGCGAGCATGTGGGCTTCTATCTCACCCAGGTGCTCTACCGGGTGGTGCCGGTGATGTACGAAACGCTCGAACACGCCATCGAAGAAACCTACGGCAGCGTGCCAACGCTGCCGCGCCTGCTGCGCTTCGGCACCTGGGTGGGCGGCGACATGGATGGCAACCCGAACGTGGATGCCACCACCATCGCCGGCACCCTGGATGCGCAGCGCCGCGCGGTGCTGGACCGCTACCAGAAGGAACTCTGGCAACTGGCCAGCCTGCTCAGTCAGTCGACCACGCTGGTGCAGGTCAGCCCGGAACTCGCTGCGCAACTGGAACGCTACCGTGCGCTGCTCCCCGAAGACGCCGCACGTTCGCGCCCGCGCCACGGCGACATGCCGTACCGCCTGCTCAACGACCTGATGCGCGCGCGCCTGCAGGCCACGCTGGACGATGCCGAGGGCGCCTATACCGCGCCGTCGGAACTCGAACACGATCTGCAACTGATCCTGGACAGCCTGCAGGCCAACAAGGGCCTGCACGCCGGTTGGTTTGCGGTTCGCCGGTTGCTGTGGCGCGTACGCAGTTTCGGTTTTCATCTGGCGCGGCTGGACGTGCGCCAGGAATCGAGCGTGCATGCGCGCGCGGTGGCCGACGCCCTGGGCCAGGCAGAGTGGGACGAACAGGACGCCAGGCAGCGCGCTGGCTTGCTCGGCCCGTACGCGTCCGGCGAACAGGCATTGCCGCGCGTGGCCGACGAAGGCAATGCGCGCCTGGACGCGGTGTTTGCCGCGCTCGCCGATGCGCGCACGCGCCACGGCGCCGATGCGCTGGGCAGCTACATCATTTCGATGGCGCATAACCGCGCCGACGTGCTCACCGTGCTCGCATTGGCGCGCCGCGGCGGCCTGGTCGACGACGCGGGCGCGGTGCCGCTGGACATCGTGCCGCTGTTCGAAACCGTGGACGACCTGCGTGGCGGCACCGGGACCGTGCAGGACCTGCTGGCCGACCCGGTGTATCGCCAGCACCTGGCCGCACGCGGCGACACGCAGATGGTGATGCTGGGGTATTCGGACAGTGGCAAGGACGGCGGCATTGCTGCCTCGCGCTGGGGCCTGCAGCGCGCGCAGGTCGAGCTGCTGGAAGCGGCCGCCGAGCTGGGCGTGCGGCTGACGTTTTTCCACGGACGCGGTGGGTCGATCGCCCGCGGCGGCGGCAAGACCAGCCGCGCGCTGGATGCCGCCCCGCGCGGCAGCGTGGATGGCCGCCTGCGCGTCACCGAGCAGGGCGAGGTCATCCACCGCAAGTACGGCATCCGTGCATTGGCGCTGCGCTCGCTGGAACAGATGACCGGCGCGGTGTTGCTGTCCAGCCTGCGCCCGCGTGCGCCCGAGCCGCGCGAGGAGCGCTGGCGCCCGGTGATGGACCTGGTGGCCGAACGCAGCACCGTGGCCTATCGCGCCTTCGTCGGCGCGCCGGACTTCATGCAGTACTTCCGCCTGGCCACACCGATCGATGTGATCGAGCGCATGACGCTGGGCTCGCGTCCGTCGCGGCGGCTGGGCCAGGATGCGGCGTTGTCCAACCTGCGCGCGATTCCGTGGGTGTTTGCGTGGAGCCAGGCGCGTGCGGTGATTCCGGGGTGGTACGGCGTGGGCAGCGGCCTGCAGGCGGCAGTGGATGCCGGGCATGAAGACACCTTGCGCGAGATGGCGCAGGACTGGCCGTTCTTCCGCACCTTCCTGGACGACATCGCCATGGTGTTGTCCAAGGGCGATCTGAATATCGCCGAGTTGTTCTCGCGGCTGTCCGGTGATCTGCACGAGCGCTTTTTCCCGCAGATTCGCGACGAGCTGGCCCTGACCAAGGGCTGGGTCAAGGCGCTGCTGCAACAGCAATCGCTGTTGCAGCACGACCCGCGGCTGGCGCTGTCGATCCGCCTGCGCAACCCCTACATCGACCCGATCAGCGTGCTGCAGGTGGACCTGCTGCAGCGCTGGCGGGCCACCGATGGCGAAGACGACGCGCTGCTGCGCGCGCTGGTGGCCTGCGTCAACGGCGTCTCGCAAGGCGTGCAGAACACCGGCTGATCCGGTTGGCCGAGTGGGCCATCGGCTCCGATGGTCTACTCCGAAGACCCAAGCTGACGGCCCACTCCGACCGCTCACTCCGACGACCCGCTCCGAACCGTCGGTCGGGAGGGTGTCGATTGAGCAAGCGGACTCTGGCATTACCGGACAAATCTGTCCGATAATGCCGGCATGATGACTTCCCGCCCTGATGCCGCGCTGCGCCGCCGGCAGATTCTCGATGCCGCCGACGAAGTGTTCAGCGAACACGGCGTCAATGCCCCGCTGGAACTAGTGGTGGAGCGCGCCGGCCTTGGCCGCGCCACCCTGTACCGCAATTTCCCGGACCGCGTGGCGCTGATGACCGCGCTGATGGCGCGCGGGCTCGATGGCCTGGAGCGGCTGGCCGCCGACCTGGCCGACCGCCCGGACGGGCTGGCCGTGCTGCTGCACGACGTGGCCGAACACATCGCCCAGTCCGCACCGCTGGTGGACTTCTGGCGCTCGATCGAGCGCGCGCACCCGGCGGTGGAAGCGGCCGACCGGCGCGTGGTGGCGATCTTCCTGCCCTTCGTGCACCGCGCCCGCGACGCAGGCCTGTGCCGGGCCGATGTCGACGACGAGCAGCTGCTCTTGGTGATCGACATGCTGGGCAGCTGCCTGCGCGGCAACGATGAAGCAGAACGCAAGCGGCTGGCCCACCGTTCGGCCGACTTGCTGATGCACGCGCTGGGCATGCAGGTGCCGGAGGGCGGCACGCGATGACACCGGCCACCCGCGCACGCATCGGCCGCTGGGCGTTGCGCACCGCGCTGGTGTTGGCCGCGTGCTGGGGCGGCCTGGCGATCTATTTCGCGCTCAGTGGCAATGCACTGGTACGCATCGGCTGGGTGGCCTCGTGGTGCGCGATGGCGCTGGCCGCGCTGTGGGGCCTGCGGCGTGGCCGCGAGAACTGGGCGCTGGTGGGCATCTTCGCTGCCGCATTCGTGGTGCTGGCGGTGTCGTGGGGGTTCATGCAGCCCAGCCAGGACCGCGACTGGGCCGACGATGTCGCGCAGCGTCTGCAGCCGCAGGTGCAGGGCAACATCGTCACCCTGCGCAACGTGCGCAATTTCGACTGGCACAGCGAAACCCGCTACGTGCCGCGCTGGGAAACCCGCCAGTACGATCTGGACCATCTGGTCAGCGCCGATCTGGCGTTGTCGTACTGGATGGGCCCGGCGATCGCGCACACGCTGGTGTCGTTCGGCTTCGACGATGGCTCGCGTGTGGTGTTCTCGCTGGAAATCCGCAAGGAGCGCGGCGAGTCGTTCTCGGCGCTGGGCGGGCTTTTCCGCAGTTTCGAAGAAACCCTGGTGGCCGCCGACGAGCGCGACATCCTGCGCGTGCGCACCAATGTGCGCGGCGAGGACATGTACCTGTATCGCCTGGCCATTCCCAAGGCCGGGTTGCGTCGCATGTTCATGGGGTATGTGGAACTGGCCAACCAGCTGGATCGCGCGCCGGCCTTCTACAACACGCTCACCAGCAACTGCACCACCATTGTGTTCGCGCTGGTGCGGCAATTGCAGCCCACGCTACCGCTGGATCACCGCCTGCTGCTGTCCGGCTATGTCGACGAATACGCCTACGACCATCACGGCCTGATGCCCGGTTACGACTTCGCTACCTTGAAGCAGCGCGGGCATTTCACCGCGCGTGCGATCGCCGCCGACAAGGCGAGCGATTTCTCCGAGCGCATCCGTGCCGGCATGCCGCAGGCGCCGGCGCCCGGCACCTCGGCGAGTGCGAAGCAGTGATGCCGCGCAGGCCATGGTGGCGGGCCACGACCGTGCTGGTGGCGGTGGTGATGAGTGGGTGGTTGAGCGGCTGCGCCATGGTCACGGTGCAGTCGCGCAACAGCGGCGATTACGTCGCGCAGACCCGCGGCGATGTGCTCAGCACCGGCGCGCTCAGCCAGGCCGGTAGCGAAACCCTGCAGGTGGCCGGACTGCAGCCCAAGGCCTGCCGCACGCAGCCGCTGCCCTGCCTGCAGCACCTGACCACGGTGGCAGGCATCGGCGAAGAGCGTCGCCTGGCCACCCAGGCCGAGCTCTGGACCGCGCGTGCAATCGACCTGGGCGGACGCAATCCGGCGCAGATGAGCGACGTGGCCACCGATGCCTGGCTGGAGGCGGCGCGGCATGCGTATGCCTACCTGTTTTTCACTGCGCGCGCGCCCAGTGCGCGTGCGTTTGAAAACCGCCAGACGCAGGTGCGCGACTACTACAACTATGCCGTGCAGCAGGTGGTCGAGCGCCTGTTTGCGCGCTCCAAGCAGGCCGGCGACACCACCCCGGCGCCCACCGCAGTCGGCCGCTGGCAGGTGGTGGTCGACATGTCGGCCTACCGGCTGCCCGGTGGTGGCAATACCCCGCGCGCCATCTTTGCCGCCTCGGCATTGCGCTTCAACGGATTGCGCAGCACCTATCGGCGCGACGGCTTCGGTGCCGAGCTGGTGGCCGAAGTGGACCCGCAACTGGTCGGCGATCCGGCCGGGCTGGCGGTCCAGCAAGCCATCGCCCCGAGTGCCGCGCCCGAGCGCCCGCTGCCGACCTTCAGCGAGATGCCATACGCACCGGCGACGCTGTTGCTGCGCTTCGATGGCGACACGCTCGCAGCGGTGCTGAAGACCGATCTGGTGACCCTGGTGCCGTACGACCCGTACCGCCAGAACGAGGTGGTGTTGCATGGGCAGCGCGTGCCGTTGGCGGCCAACTTCACCGCCGCCTACGGGCTGTGGCTTGCCAAATCGGGGTTTGCGGCGCAGTCGCTGCGCTCGATGCTGGGCAGTGCGCGCGGCATCGAGCGCCCGCATCTGTATCTGATGCAGCCGTACGACCCCGATCGTCGCGTGCTGCTGATGCTGCACGGGCTGGCCAGCAGCCCGGAGGCCTGGGTCAACGTGGCCAACGAAGTGATGGGCGATGAAACGCTGCGTCAGCGTTACCAGATCTGGCAGGTGTACTACCCGACCAATGCGCCCATCGCGGTCAATCGCGCGGAAATCCAGGCGTTGGTGGAACGCAGCCTGCGCCATTTCGACCCGGCGGGCAGCGCCGTCGCCTCGCACGACATGGTCCTGATCGGCCACAGCATGGGCGGAGTGATCGGACGGCTGCTGGTGTCCTCGTCCGGCGAACAGCTGTGGGACGCGCTGCTGCGGGATTACCGGCTGGACGGCGAGCGCGGCGCCCGCGTGCGCGCGAAGCTGTCGCCGTTGCTGCATTTTTCGCCGATGCCGCAGATCGACCGCGCGATTTTTATCGCCGCGCCACATCGCGGCACGCCAGTGGCCGAAGACGGGTTGGGGCGCTTCGTCGGGCGCCTGGTGCGGCTGCCGATTGCGTTGCTGGACCGGTTTGGCGATGTACTGCAGGACCTTGCCAACAGCGAACGTGAGGGCAGCGGTGGCCAGTCCCGGCGCAAGGGCCGCCTGCTGCCGCCGACCAGCATCGACAACCTGCGCGATACCGACCCGTTCGTGCGCGCCACGATGGATCTGCCGATTTCACCGCAGGTGCAGTACCACACCATCGTCGGCCGCGAAAAACCGCAGGTGCCGCTGGCCGATTCCGACGACGGGTTGGTGCCGTATCGCAGCGCGCATCTGGATGGCGCCGCCTCCGAACTGGTGGTGACCTCCTGGCACAGCGTGCAGGAAACGCCGCAGGCGATTCTGGAGATCCGCCGCATTCTGCATGCGCAGTTGCAGGCCGAAGCGGCAGGAAGTACGGCGGCCGCAGGGCACGGCGCAAGTACGTCCCCGTAAGCTTCATGGCGGCATCCATGCCGCCATGGCTCCCGAGACGGTTGGCGGCCAAGGACCAGTCACGATGGGTCGGTGCGCAGAGTTTTCAACCAGCAACCGACAACCTGCGCGATGCAGCATTTCCGTTTTTCAACAAAACCACCAGCCAACTGTCTGGTGCGGTGTCATCGCCGATTGCGGGACCGTGTGGCGGCATGGATGCCGCCATCGAGCCTCTACGACAGATTCACGGCGTGTCCCGCAAGCGGTGAGGGCACCGCGCCCTCGACAGACTTGAAGATAGCCAAGCGATTACGAGACGCACGATGCAGTCGTCGCTACCTGATTGCTCAATCCTGGTAGATCAGGCGGAAAACGGATCATCTGCGCCGTTGCTGCAGGGCCCTTGCCTGCCCACCATCGCGGGACACGCTGCAAGTACGTCCATGTAGCTCCGTGGCGGCATCCATGCCGCCAAGGGTCCCGCGACGGTGGGCGGGCAAGGACCAGTCAAGTTGGCTGGTTCGCAATGTTCTCAACGAGCAACGGCAAGCCGCGACACGCTGTCTTGATTCTTCAACAAAACCACCAGCCATCTGTCTGGCGTGGTGTCCTCGCCGCTTGCGGGACCGTGTGGCGGCATGGTGCCGCCACCGAGCTACATGGACGTACTTGCGGCGTGTCCCGCGAGCGGTGAGGGCGCCGCGCCCTCGACCCACTCGGCATCTGGCCTGGACGTCTGACGGCATCGCCAAGACGTGGCCCGAAAATCACTGCACGCACGCAGATACACACGCACACACACGCACGCACGTCTGACTGGCGAACGGATGCGCGGCAGGTCTGTCAGCCGCTCTTAGCGCGGTGTTGACCGGGCTCGTGCTATCAGGCGGTTCCCTCGAACTCGCTCGAACCAAGGAAGACGCGATGCGCAAGACGTTGTCGGCAGTGATTTGGGTTCCCTTGCTATTGGCGGCTTGCAGCCGTGGCGAAGGTCAGAAGACTGGGGCAGACGTTGCAGGCACAAGGCCGCAGGCAACGCAGACCGCAACGCTTGCCACCGATGCGACACCCGCGACCGATGCGGCAGTGCCCGAATTTCCGGCCATCCCGATGATCGTGGTCCCCGACATCGTCGGCGTGACCCCGGCGCAGCGCGCACTGGAAGCCTCGTTGCAGGACGTGCTCGACCCGATCGAAGGCGTCAGCGTGGCGCCCGCGCGTTGTGGCGATGGCGGCACGCTGATCACCGATGCCGGCATCACCAGCGTCGATGCCCATGGCAACCTGCTGCGTGACGGCGATGGTGGTTTGTTCGATCTCAAGGCCGACGGCAGTGGCACCGCCAACTTCGACGGTGGCTTGATCAGCATCAACGCCGATGGCAGCGGCACCATCAACGGCACCGGCCAGAACGGCGACGATGCGCTCATCGATGTGCAGTCCAATGGCGGCGGCACCTACAACGGCCCGGCTGGCTTGATCAGCCTGGACGGCAAGGGCGCCGGCACCTGGAACAGCAGCAGGAGCGGCCTGATCGACAATCGCGGCGATGGCAGCGGCACCTGGAACGGTCCACGCGGGCTGGTGACCATCAACGCCGATGGGTCGGGTACCTGGAACGGGCCCGAGGGTCTGGTGCAGAACCACGGCGACGGCACCGGCACGGTGGGCACGCCTCCCCGCGAGGTGCGCATGCCGCCGCTGCCCAAGGTGCCGCCGGCCGGCCGCTTCCCGCCGCTGCAGAAGTTCGCCCCGCCCGGTGCGCCCTGCGGTTATCTGATTACCTTGAACGACCGCATCCTGTTCGACTTCGACAAGTCCGACATCCGTCCCGATGCGGCACGGGTGCTCGATACCCTGGCCGCTGCGCTCGGCAAGGTGACAGCACAGGACATGCAGGTGCGCGGACATACCGACAGCAAGGGGGAGGACGCCTACAACCAGGCCCTGTCCGAGCGCCGCGCCAACGCCGTGCTGGCCGCGCTGCGTACGCGCGGTACCGCCCAGACGGCCGGTGCGAAGGGCTATGGCGAATCGCAGCCGGTTGCACCCAACACCCTCAATGGGCAGGACAATCCCGGCGGACGGCAGCTCAATCGGCGCGTGGAGATCTTTCTGCGGACGTGAGTGCGGCCAGCTGCCCACGGCATGGATGGCGGGTGCATGGTCACGCTCTTTGGATGGCGAGTAGTGGATGGCGAAACAGGCTGCGGGGGCCGTAGCGCGAGTGCCCGCACTGCGATCCGAGTGGAGATGTTCGCGACCGCAGCGCGGCCTTCGTCTGCGCAGCCCGGCTGCCATTCCAGCTGCGTGCTCGCGCAACTGTGCCGAGGTGCGCGCCTGAGGCATGCAGATTTCGGGTCTTGCCCGGCCGTCACCGGGGTGAAACAACCCATCCCCATCATGCGCCGCGCCTGCCTGCAGGCGTGGTGCAGGGCTGCTGCATCGCTTTTCCGCTTGTGCCGTCGCACTGTCGGGATGTCCGACGGTGTTGCAGCCCGGCTGTGCTCTGGATGACGGAATGTACGCTCGTTGTTGGCTGCTGCACCGCTTACGAAGCTGCTCAGAGGACATGCAGACGATATGGGCTGCCGTCGTCGGCAGGCGCCGGCGCAGCAGGATCGCCGCGCGCGAAGTCGGTGATGTAGGGCAGGGTGCCGGGCCGCAGGGGGCGTTCGCCGGCAAGCGGGAATTGCCGCGGTCCGCAGCGGATCGATGCAGCGGGCGCGATGCGATGGGGATCGCGTGGCGCCCGCCGCACTCCACGGGGCACCCTGCGCCGCCGGCAAGCAGCGCAACGCATGCCGCGCGCATGCCGCGTATCGGTATGCCATCGATGTTCGCCGCAAGCGCGCTGTGGACGTCGTTGGCCGCCACGTTGTTGAGCGGCTGCGCAGCATCGGAACCGCATGCACCGCTGCCGTTGTCGGATGCGCGCACGCAAGGCAGCGCCGCCGCAGCGGGACCATCACCCGCTACAGCCACGGCCCACCTCGAGCGCGTGGTGGTGATCTTCCGGCACGGCGTGCGTGCGCCGCTACAGGGCGAAGCAGCGGCGGCACGCTATGCCGACCAGCCCTGGCCGCAGTGGTCCACCCCGGCCAGCCTGCTGACCCCGCGGGGTCGCACGGCAGTGCGCTTGAGCGGGGAGTATCTGCGTCAGTGGCTGGCGGCGCAGGGGCTGCTGCCGCACGCCGGCTGCCCGTCGCCGGGCAGCGTGTCGGTCTGGGCCAACACCGATCAACGCACCATCGACAGCGGCGCGCTGCTGGCCGACGCACTGGCACCCGGCTGCGGCCTGGTCGCCGGCCACCGCGAGGCAGGCAGCGACGACCCGCTGTTCCGGCCGATCGAAGCCGGCGCGGTGGCATTCGACGCGGCCGCTGCCGTGGCATCGATCCAGCGGCAGACTGGCGGGCCGGCCGCCTTGCTGGTAGGCCATGCGGCCGAACTGCAGGCGATGCAGCAGATTCTGGGCTGCCGCCGCACGCCCTGCGATTTTGCGCGCATGCCCTCCACGCTGGCGCCCTCGGCCAATGGGCGGGGCCTGGCCCTGGACGGGCCGATCGACCTGACCTCCGGCACCGGCGAAGTGCTGTTGCTGCAGTATGCGGATGGCCTGCCGTTGGCGCAGGTCGGCTGGGGCCGCGCCACGCCTGAGCGTCTGGCACAGGTGTCGCGATTGCATGCACTGCTGTTCGATCTCTATGCACGCCCGCACTACATGGCGCAGCGTTCGGGCGCCCCGTTGGCGCGCGCGGCGCTGCAACGGTTCGGAAATGCGCAGGCGCCGAAGGTCTCGCTGTTCGTCGGCAGCGACACGCACATCGCCGCGCTGAGCAGCCTGCTGGGCGTGCACTTCCACTTGCCCGGCTACGGCGCCGACGACCCGCCACCGGGTGGCGCGTTGCTGCTCGGCCTGTGGCGTGCGCCAGACGGCACCCAGGTGGTGCGCGCACGTTACCTGGCGCAATCGCTGGATCAACTGCGCACGCTCGCACCGCTGGATCTGGCCCACCCGCCGCTGCAGCAGGAACTGTCGCTGGGCTTGTGCGCTCCGGAGCAACGCATGGCCTGCCCATTGGGGGATTTTGCTACGGCGCTGGAGCAGCAGTTGCAGCTCGATCGGTAGCACCAGGTTCGCGACAACAGTCCTGCGATGGTTTGCATGGCATGTGACTTCGACCGTACCCTCACCCCAACCCCTCTCCCGCAGGAGAGGGGGGGGGCTTGAGCAGACTGCTGGCGTCGTTGTCCCTTCTCCCGCAAGGCGGGAGAAGGTGCTCCGCAGGAGCGGATGAGGGTATGTGCGCAGCCAGGTGCTATTGGGCAGGTGAGTGGCTTCGCCCCCGTACCCTCACCCCAACCCCTCTTCCGCAGCGAGAGGGGCTTGAGCAGACTGCTGGCGTCGTTGTCCCTTCTCCCGCAAGGCGGGAGAAGGTGCTCCGTAGGAGCGGATGAGGGTATGTGCGCAGCCAGGTGCTATTGGGCAGGTGAGTGGCTTCGCCCGTACCCTCACCTCAACCCCTCTCCCGCAGGAGAGGGGCTTGAGCAGTGGTTGGCGTCGTTGTCCCTTCTCCCGCAAGGCGGGAGAAGGTGCTCCGTAGGAGCGGATGAGGGTGTGCGCAGCCAGGTGCTATTCGGCAGGGAGTGGCTTCGCGCGTACCCTCATCCCAACCCCTCTCTGCGCCCCGGCCCGCGCTTGCGGCGCGGGCGCTCCAAGGCACACGCGCCGGTGGCGCGTAAGCCGTGCCTTCTCGCCCCGCGGGGAGAGGGGCTCCATCTCGTCACGCCCGTCCGCGTGCGGGTCTGCCATAAGCCGACGCCTTCGCAACTTGCCATGTATTGAAGTTGGGCAACCCACCGAAAGACCTCCAAAACGCAACCGGGCCGCATCAGCGGCCCGGTCGTCACGCATCGCGCTCGCTCCCGCAGGAGCGGCGTGATTATTTCAGCTTGGCGTCGGCACGCAGGGCGTCGGCGCGGTCGGTCTTTTCCCACGAGAACGAGGTGGCGGAATGCTGCACGCCGGCACCGTCGGTGTAGGTGAAGTCCTTCGGCTTGCGACCGAAGTGGCCGTAAGAGGCGGTCTGCTGGTACATCGGGTGGATCAGGTCGAGCATCTGGATGATGCCGAACGGACGCAGGTCGAAATGCTTGCGGATCAGCTTCTCGATCTGCTCGTCGGCGATCTTGCCGGTGCCGAAGGTGGTGACCGAAATCGAGGTCGGCTCGGCCACGCCGATGGCGTAGGAAACCTGCACTTCGCAACGGTCGGCCAGACCCGCGGCCACCACGTTCTTGGCCACGTAGCGCGCCGCATAGGCAGCCGAACGGTCGACCTTGGACGGATCCTTGCCCGAGAACGCACCGCCGCCGTGACGGGCCCAGCCGCCGTAGGTGTCGACGATGATCTTGCGACCGGTCAGGCCGCAGTCGCCCACCGGGCCGCCGATCACGAACTTGCCGGTCGGGTTGATGTGGAACTTGGTGCCCTTGTGCAGCCACTTGGCCGGCAGCACCGGCTTGAGGATTTCCTCGCGCACGGCTTCGATCAGGTCTTTCTGCTTGATGCCCGGGTCGTGCTGGGTCGACAGCACCACCGCATCGATCGCGGTCGCCGCGCCGTCTTCATAGCGCAGGGTGACCTGCGACTTGGCATCCGGACGCAGCCAGGCCAGCGCCGAGTTCTTCTTCTTGCGGATCTTGGCCTGCTGCTCGACCAGGCGGTGCGACAGGTGGATGGCCGCCGGCATGAAGCTGTCGGTTTCGTTGGTGGCATAGCCGAACATCAGGCCCTGGTCGCCGGCACCCTGTTCTTCGGGCTTCTTGCGGTCCACGCCCTGGTTGATGTCCGGCGACTGCTTGCCGATCAAGTTGAGCACGCCACAGGTCTCGCCGTCGAAGCCGACGTCGGAGCTGTTGTAGCCGATGTCCAGGATCACCTTGCGGGTCAGCGCTTCCAGATCGATCCAGGCGCTGGTGGTCACTTCGCCGGCGACGATCGCAACGCCCGTCTTGACCAGCGTCTCGCACGCCACGCGGGCACGCTTGTCCTGGGCCAGGATGGCATCCAGCACGGCGTCGGAGATCTGGTCGGCGATCTTGTCCGGATGGCCTTCGGAGACCGATTCGGAGGTGAACAGGTAGCTGGACATCAGGCTTATATCCCTTAATTCGGATGAAAAGATGGGTGCGGATGATACACGCCCCGTGTGTCGGTTGCATTGTGCGCCTGAACGCGATGCCGTGGGGTTAAGCCGATGTCGGTGGGCGCGGCGCGTCCGGCGCAGGAGCCGGCGCATCCACAGCTCCGCGCCGACGAAACGTGGCAGTGGATATTCCCATGCGTGCATGTCGGGCCTGCTAGCATCGGCCGATGGATTCATTGACCCAGATCGTTCTTGGCGGCGCCATCGCCGCTGCCATCGCGCCGCCCGGACAGCGGCGCGCTGCCTTGTTGGCCGGCGCAGCACTGGGCACCTTGCCCGACCTCGACTCGCTGGCGTTGCTGCCGCTGACCGACGACCCGGTCACCCTGATGACCGTGCACCGCAGCGCCAGCCATTCGTTGTTCGTGCTGCCGTTGGTGGGCTGGCTGATCTGGTGGCTGTTCCGGCGCTACGGCAACGGGCGCGTGGCCAGTGCACCCACGCGCTGGTTCTGGGCGATCCAGCTGGCGCTGATCACCCATCCGCTGCTGGATGCCTTTACCGTCTACGGCACCCAGCTGTGGTGGCCGCTGCAGCCGCATCCGGCCATGTGGTCGAGCGTCTTCATCATCGACCCGGCGTACACGCTGTGGCTGTTGCTGGCCTGTGCGGTGGCCTGGTTCGCGCGTGCGCGCCCGCTTGCGCAGCGCGCGCTGCTGATCGGGCTGGTGGCGAGCAGCGCGTACCTGGGCTGGTCGCTGCTGGCCAAGCACCTGGTCGACCAGCAGGCCGATCGCGCGCTGGCGGCGATGGGGCTTGCCGACGCGCCACGCTTCTCGGTGCCCATGCCGTTCAACACCTTGCTGTGGCGCGTGGTGGCGATGACGCCCGGCGGTTATGTGATCGGCGAACGTTCGCTGGTGGCCGACAGCGGCCCGATGCAGTTCCGCGGGTTCTCCAGCAATACCCAGGCACTGGGCGAAGTGGCCCGGTTCGATTCGGTACGCAGGCTGACCTGGTTCAATCGCGGCTTCATGCGCGCACGCCTGGTCGATGACGACCTGATGCTCAGCGACCTGCGCATGGGCCTGGAGCCGGACTACAACTTCAATTTCGTCGTGGCCCATCGCGAGGACGGACAGTGGCAGCCGATCGTGCCGCGGCAGGTGCAGGCGGCGTATCGCGCACCGGTGGCCCGCGACCAGATCGGTGCGGTGCTGGCGCAGATGTGGCGCCGCATCTGGCAGGCGCCAAGCGGCACGACGTTGACCGGCGACCTGGACACGGCCGCCGTACCCGCTCCGAACGCTCAATAGACCGTGGCGCGGGCCTGCACGAACGAGTAGAAGAACACCGCATTCGGGTCGCTTTGCACCTGCGCCAGTTCGCCGCGCATGCCCTCCACGGTGTCTGCGTCGACGGCGCCGGCCTGCAGTAGCTGAGCGGCCGCCGACAGCAGCACTTCTTCCCAGAACCCGATCATGGTCTTGCGCCGGCCGGGCTCGCGGTTGTCCAGATGCAGGGTCTTGATCTGCGTGTGCACATCGCGGAAGCCGCCGGCCAGCAGCAGGTTTCCCAGCTTGGCACCGACGAACGGGTCGCCGCCCTGGTCATGCTGGAAGTCGTTGAACGCCATCCAGTAGCGCCACAGGTTGGGCGAGTACGGGTGCAGCAGGAACGAGGCATTCATCACCTCGGTCACGTAGACCGGCGCGCCGGGCAACAGTACGCGCCGCACTTCGTTGAGTACGCGCGCCGGCGAGGGTACGTGTTCGAGCACCCAGCACAGGAAGGCCGCATCGAACTGGCGCGCCTCGAATGGCAGGTCGCCCGCATCGGCCTGCTGCAGCGTGTAGCGCTCGCGGCACCACGCCAACCGTTCGAGATTGGCCCGCGCCGCGCCCAGCTGCGCCTCGCTCAGGTCCACGCCGGTGACGTGCAGGTCGGGAAACCGGCGCAGCAGGATCTCGGTCTGCGCGCCGACCCCGCTGCCCACTTCCAGCAGGCGCCGCGCGCCGCTGTAGTCGACCTCGTTGAACAGGGTCGTTTCCAGCAGCCGGGCCTGTTTGAGCAGACGCGCCTGTTCGGTGGCCGAAAATCCGTGCAGATAGGTCGGGGTGTCGCTTGGTGCACTCATGCGTGCGGCTCCAGCTATGCAGGAAAACTCAGGCAGCGTCCGACAATGCGGGCGGCACGCCGGCGATCAAGGCGTCGAAGTAATTGCGCGTCAGCGCCAACTGCGCTTCCGGCGTTTCGGCGCGATTGACCACCGCACGGAAGTCCGCGCTTTGCGGGTGATCCTTGGCATACCAACCCAGGTGCTTGCGCGCGATGCGCACGCCCTGCGGTTGGCCGTAGAACGCATGCAGGGCTTCCAGGTGGCCGAGCAGGGTGTCGCGCACGAAGGCCAGCGATGGCGGCGGCAACACCTCGCCGGTGGCCAGAAAATGCGCCACTTCGCCAAAGATCCACGGACGTCCCTGCGCCGCGCGCCCGATCATCACTGCATCCGCACCGGTCTCACGCAGCACCTGCGCGGCCTTCTGCGGCGAATCGATATCGCCATTGGCGACCACCGGAATGTGCAACGCGGCCTTGATCTGCGCGATGGTCGCGTACTCGGCGCTGCCGGTGTAATGCTGGTCGCGGGTGCGCCCATGCACGGCCAGCGCGGCGATGCCGCAATCCTGCGCAATGCGCGCGATGGTTGGGCCATTGCGGTGATCGCAATCCCACCCGGTGCGAATCTTCAGCGTCACCGGCACGTTCACCGCCTGCACCACTGCAGTGAGGATGCGTGCCACTAGGTCTTCATCGCGCATCAGCGCCGAGCCGGCCCAGGCATTGCAGACCTTCTTGGCCGGGCAGCCCATGTTGATGTCGATCAGCTGCGCACCGTGGTCCACGTTGTAGCGCGCCGCCTCGGCCAGTTGCTGCGGCTCGGTGCCGGCGATCTGCACGCTGATCGGGTCCGGTTCGCCGGCATGATCCATGCGGTGCAGCGATTTGCGCGTGCCCCAGAAGCGTGAGTCGGAAATGGTCATCTCCGACACCGCCAGCCCGGCGCCAAGCCGCTTGCACAGCAAGCGGAACGGCTTGTCGGTGACGCCGGCCATGGGCGCGAGAATCACCTTGGGGGCGATGGAGTAGGGGCCGACCTGCATGGGGGCATTGTAGCTGGATGGGGAATCGGGAATCGGGAATGGGGAATCGGGAATGGGGAGTCGGGAGTCGGGAGTCGGGAGTCGGAAAAGCGCTTCCGGCCTTCGGTCCTGCGCGATTGCTGTCTGGGGCGCGGACCAGATAGAACGAGGGCGGCGAACGTGTTGGCTGACCGTACCCTCACCCCAACCCCTTCTCCCGCGGGGAGAGGGGCTCTGTTCCTTCTCCCGTCGGGAGAAGGTGGCGCGTCAGCGCCGGATGAGGGTACGGGCGCCCGACGCTGCATCACGCCTCATTCCCTAGCATCACGCCTCGTTCCTGTACCCGACGCTTTCCGACGAAGGCGACCGAAGTTCCTGCAGCAGAGCTCGCGGCGCCCGTCGGCAGGCACGTCTCAACATGCCGTCCCAGCGCAAAACAGTCTCAACGTGCATACCAAACCCCTGAACGCAGAAGGCGACTGCATCGCTGCAGTCGCCTTTGTTGATCGCTTGACGCGTGCGGTTTACACAGCCACGTCAGGCAGCATCCGCGGCATCGAGGTTGCCGCGCCTTCCACTTCGGTGGAGCGCGCCGCGTAGCGGGTGGCAAAGCGCACGTGGGTGATGAAGCTTGCCCCCGGCGACTGCGCCAGCGAGGCGACCAGCGCGCCGTTGAAGGCGTCGCCAGCACCGGTGGTGTCCACCGTCTGCGCGCTTTCGGCGCCCACGCGGTAGTGCGCGGCAGTGTCGCCGCGCAGCTGTTCGTCGGCGTGCGAAATGAAGGCGCCCACCGCGCCCAGCGTGACCACCACGGTCCCGCCCGGCAGCAACTTGCGGCACAGCGAGTGCAGCGTGTTGCCATCCAGCGCCGCGACATCGTCGGCGTTGATGCGCTCGCCGACGTGGCGGCCGAGCAGCGCGGCGAATTCGGTCTCGTTCGGGGTCAGCACGTCCGACAGCTTGAGCAGGCCGATCGAGGTCGGCGCATTGGCGGGCGCGGCGTTGAGCACGGTCAGTACGCCGCATTCGCGTGCAAGCGCCAGTGCCGATTCGACGGTTTCTGCCGGCGATTCCAGCTGTGCCAGCAGCACGCGTGCCGAGGCCACCAGCGCGCGCTGGTTGTCGACAAAGGCTGCACTCAGCACCGAGTTGGCGCCGGCACCGATCACGATGGTGTTGCGGCCGTGACCATCCACATAGATGCCACCGGTGCCGGTGGGCTCGTTGCTGGGCTCGGCGATCAGCGCAAAGCCGTCGTGTGCGGCCAGCGAGCGCGCCAGCGCACCGCCTGCATCGTCGCCCAGCGCGCACAGGAAATGCGTCCTGGCACCGGCACGCGCGGCCGCGACCGCCTGGTTGAACCCCTTGCCACCGGGCCCGGTGCTGTAGCGGCCGGCGATGGTGGCACCCGGCGCCGGCAACACGTCGCAGCGCCACACGTGATCGACATTGAAAGACCCGACAACGACGACCGAACTCATAAATACCTGCTTGCTTGAATGACTTGAATAAAACGTGGCGTGCGGCGATTAGACCGTGACGCCGATGAACCCGCGCCGCCTCAACCGAAGTGCGAGAGCACCCCGGCAATGGTAGCGGTCATGAAGGTGGCGATCGAACCGCCGAGCACCGCACGCAGGCCGAATTTGGCCAGATCGTGACGACGTTCCGGCGCCAGCCCGCCAATGCCGCCGATCTGGATCGCGATCGAGCTGAAGTTGGCAAAACCGCACAGGGCATACGTGGCAATCAGGCGGCCTTCTTCGCTCAGGCTCACGCCGGCCACCTGGCCCTTCACGATCTGCGACAACTCGGTGTAGGCGACGAACTCGTTGATCACCACCTTCTGGCCGATCAACGAACCGACCGTGGTCGCGTCCGCCCAGGGCGTGCCGATCACCCAGGCAACCGGTGCCAGCACATAACCGAAGATCGTCGACAGGTTGGTCGGCCGGCCCAGCGCGGCAGCCGCGCCGGTGACCTCGCCCAGCCAGGTCAGCGGTGCGTTGATCAAGGCGATCAGCGCGATGAAGGCCAGCAGCATCGCACCGATGTTCAGCGCCAGGCGCAGACCGTCTCCGGCCCCGGCCGCCGCCGCGTCGATGATGTTGCTGGTGGTCTTTTCCACTTCCATCTTGACCGTGCCGCGGGTCAGCGGGGTGCCGGTTTCCGGCACCAGCAGCTTGGCGACCACCAGGGTGGCGGGTGCGGCCATGATGCTGGCGGCAAGCAGATGCTTGGCATAGAACGCCTGCTGCGCGGGGTCGCTGCCGCCGAGCATGCCGACGTAGGCGGCCAGTACGCCGCCGGCGATATGCGCCATGCCGCCGATCATCATCGTCAGCAGTTCGGACTGGGTCATCTTGGGGATGTACGGGCGCACCGTCAGCGGGGCTTCGGTCTGGCCGATGAACACGCTGGCGCACACGCTGGTGGTTTCCGCGCCGGACACACGCATCACCTTGGTGATTGCCCATGCCATCGCCCGCACCACCACCTGCATCACGCCCAGGTGGTAGAGCACGCCCATCAGCGCAGAGAAGAAGATGATGGTGGGCAGCACCTGGAACGCGAAGATGAAGCCGTAGCTTTCGATGTTCATCAGGCTGCCGAAAATGAAGGTGGAGCCTTCATTGACGAAGCTCAGCACCTTCACAAAGCCCTTGCCCAGCGAATCGAACACATCGCGTCCGCCCGGCACCAGCAGCACCAGCGAGGCAAACGAGATCTGCAGCAGCAGGCCGGTGCCGACCAGCTTCCAGTCGATCGCGCGGCGGTTGCTCGAAAACAGCCAGGTGATGCCGATGAGCACCGCCAGACCGAACAGGCCGAAACCGATCCTTCCCAAACCTTCGACCATTCCAATCCCCGGGGCTGCTGACGGCAAAACGAGAAGCCTAGAGCAGGGGGTGTCGGCGGGCAAGGCGAGCGGCATTCAGAAGGCCGTCACAGGCTTGCGCACAGCCCCGGCCCGGTAAACTGCGCAAGCCGGTCCGGGGCAGGTGCCCCGGAGGTTGCAGGAGTTCGCCATGCTTTACCGTCGTCTGGGTTCCACCGGGCTGCAGCTGTCGGCGTTGTCGTTCGGGGCCTGGGTCACCTTCGGCAAGCAGATCGGGCGCGGCGAAGCGCGCAACCTGATCGCTGCGGCCTGGGACAACGGCATCAATTTCTTCGACAACGCCGAGGTCTATGCACGCGGCCGCGCCGAAGAGGTGATGGGCGATGTGATCGCCGATCTGCGCCTGCCGCGCGACGGCTACTGCGTGTCGAGCAAGGTGTTCTTCGGTGCGGTGGACAGCCCGCGCCCGACCCAGCGCGGGCTGTCGCGCAAGCACGTCACCGATGCCTGCCACGCCGCGCTCAAGCGCCTGCGCGTGGACTATCTGGATCTGTATTTTTGCCACCGGCCCGACCCGGACACGCCGGTCCAGGAAACCGTGCGCGCCATGGACGCGCTGATCCGCCAGGGCAAGGTGCTGTATTGGGGTACCTCCGAGTGGAGTGCCGACCAGGTGCACGCGGCCATCGCCATCGCCGAGCAGGAGCACCTGCATGCGCCGGCGATGGAGCAGCCGCAGTACAACCTGCTGCATCGCCAGCGGCTGGAACACGAGTACGCGCCGCTGTGCGAGCGCGGACTGGGCACCACCATCTGGTCGCCGCTGGCCTCGGGCCTGCTCACCGGCAAATACAACCAGGGCATAGACGCGGACAGTCGTCTGGGCCAGCCCGGCAACGCCTGGTTGCAGGAAGAGGTGTTGGGCGCAGCGGAGTCGCGCCGTGTCGAGCGCGCACGGGCGTTCTGCGCGCTGGCCGCCGAACTGGGCCACGCGCCCGCACGGTTGGCCATCGCCTGGTGCCTGCGCAACCCGCACGTGTCCAGCGTCATCCTCGGTGCCAGCCGGGTCGCGCAGCTGGAAGAAAACCTCGGCGCCCTGGAGACGCTCGCGCAGATGGATGCAGCCGGATGGGAGCGGGTGGACGCAGTCACACTTTGACGCGTGGCACCACTATCGATTGATCCGGTCAATTGAGAACTATGAGTTGATGTAAAGATCCAGCCATTCAGATGAGAATGGCTCTTGATCATTAAATGAGAATGGTTATTATTTGTCTGGCCAACCGACTGGAGATCCAGATCATGACCGCTCATCCCGTGCTGCTCCGCTCCGAACCGGTCAACCTGCGCGACCGCGCCGCGCCGCGTGCCGTGCCCGCCGAAGACCTCATCAGCAGCGAGGCGCTGCTCAAGGGCCGCCGCGAAGTGCTGATCCAGCATGGCGACCGTGTGTATCGCCTGCGCCATACCAGCAACGACAAGCTCATTCTCACCAAGTAACCCTGGCAGCGCGCCCGGCTGCGCCCCCACCACGCGGGCGCGGCCGTACGACGCTGAAGGCAGGACAGGCGCGCCCTCGCGTTAGTGTCCAGGCACCGCTGCAACAGCAGTGCTTCACTGCTGTCGATTTGCACCAACGCACCCGCTGACGGGTGCGGCATCACCGCTGCGGGCGCTGCCGCCGCCGTCCGCCATTCCGTTCTCCCTCGGTTGCCGCATGCGGCGTATCGCCGCGCGCAAGGTCCGGGGTCTCCCACAAAGGTTCTTGAATGATCCGCCTGCATCCGCTGGTGGCCGCGCTGTCGCTTGCGCTGCTTGCAGTTCCGTTGTGTGCCCATGCTGCCGACGCAGATGCCGGCGGCGAGTCGGCGCGTGAGGTGCACGATTTCGACCGCCTGCAGGTCACGGCCACGCGCACCCAACGGGCGTTGGTCGACGTGCCGGGCACGGTGGACGTGATCGACCGCGAGCAGCTGGACAACCAACTGGTGCGCGAACTCAAGGACTTGTTTCGCTATACGCCCGGTGTGTCGGTCACCACCAACAGCGGCCGTTTCACCGGTGCCAGCGGCATCCGCGTTCGTGGCCTGGACGGTAACCGCGTAGCGATCCTGGTCGACAACGTGCCGGTATCGGACACCTTCGCGTTTGGCAGCTATCTCAATGCCAACCGTAACTTTGTCGACCTGGAAACGCTCAAGCGCGTGGAAGTGGTGCGCGGGCCGGCCAGCGCCTTGTACGGGTCCGATGCGCTGGGTGGTGTGGTGGCCTTCGTCACCAAGGATCCATCCGATTATCTGAGCGACGATACGTCCAGCTACGTCGGCCTGAAGTTCGGTTACGAAGGCGACTGGAACGGGCTGTTTGCCGGCGCCACCGGCGCCTTCGGCGGCGAGCGCTGGAGCGGGATGGTGGCCGTTGCGCACCGTCAGGGCCAGGAGGCGCAAAACCAGGGCGACATCCGCAGCCGCGATTTCACCCGCACTGCGGCCAACCCGCAGCAGGTCGACGGACGCAGCGTGCTGACCAAGTTGGTGTATGCGCCAAGCGCACGACAGCGTTTCAAGCTCACGGTCGAAGGCAACGAAGACTACGGCAGCATCGATGCGCTCAGCAGCATCGACACGCGCTCGCCAAGCGCATCGCTGCGCATTCTGTCGCAGGAGGGGCGCGACCATCAGACCCGTGCGCGGGTGTCGCTGCGGCACGAGATCGATGCGCTGGATTCCGCACTGGCCGACGATCTGCAGTGGCAGGTGTATCGCCAGGACAGCGAGAGCCTGCAGCGCACCAACGAGTTGCGCGGCAACAACACCCGCCGCCATAACCAACACAACTTCGATCAGCGCGTTTACGGCCTGCTGGTCAACGCCCACAAAGCCATCGACACCGGCACGCTTCGCCACGAAATCACCTATGGCCTGGACGGCACCTGGACCGACACGCGTGCCAAGCGCGATGGCTATTCGGTCAACCTCGCCAATGGGGCAGTCACCAATCGGGTAGGCCAGGACGTGTTTCCGGTACGCGATTTCCCGACCAGCGAAACCACCAAGCTCGGGTTGTATGCGCAGGACGAAATCGGCCTGCTCGATGGCCGCCTGTCGCTGACGCCGGGCGTGCGCGTGGACTATTTCCGGCTGTCGCCGCGGGTGGACGACATCTTCCGCGAAGACAATCCCGGCGTTGCCGCCGCGACCATCGAGCAAACCCAGGTCTCGCCCAAGTTCGGCGCGGTGTGGCGGTTCTCCGACGCATGGTCGGCGTACGCCAACTACGCGCATGGCTTCCGCGCGCCGCCGTACAACGACGTCAATATCGGCTTCACCAATCTGCAGGGGCGCTACACCGCCATCGCCAACCCCGACCTGAAAGCGGAAACCAGTCGCGGTGGTGAACTGGGGCTGCGCTTCAACGACGCGCTCGGTTATCTCGGCCTGGCGGTGTACTACACCGATTACCGCGATTTCATCGAGTCCAATGCGCCAGCCGGGGTCAACGCCGACGGCTTCATGGTGTTCCAGTCGCGCAACGTGGACGATGTGGTGATCAAGGGCGCAGAGGCACGCGGCGGCCTGGATCTCGGGGTGCTGGCCGGCTGGCAGGGCTGGTCGTTGAACAGCGCGGTTGCCTATTCGGAAGGCGACAACCTGACCGACAACACGCCGCTCAACTCGGTGGATCCGCTGCGCGGCACGCTCGGCGTGGCCTTCGACAGCGACAGTTGGGGCGCAGAGCTGATCGGCAGCTTCGTCGCGCGCAAGCGGCGCCCGCAGTTGGCCAGCTATTACACCCCGGCCGGCTACGCCACGCTGGACCTGATGGGACACTGGGAGTTCGCACCCGGCGCCAGGCTCACCGCCGGCCTCTTCAATCTGGCCGACCGCCGCTATGTGGACTGGAATGCACTGCCCAACGGCACGCTGGCCGGCAGCACGGTGGTGGACCGCTTCACCGGCGCCGGGCGTACCGCCGCAGTCAGCCTGGCCGTGAGCTGGTAGCGGCCATGCCCATCGCCCGCACACCGCTTGTGTCGTCGCATGCACGCGCTACCGCTACGGCGCTGCCGCGTCCGCCGCAGTTGTCGGCGTTGGGCACGGTGCTGTGCCTGTACCGCCCTGCGCTGGGCAATGAACTTGATGGCTGGCAACACGCGGTCGATGCGGCCGCCTTGCGACAGGTCGATAGCGAGGGCGTGCGCGAGAGCGTGTGGTTCTTCGATGCCGACGGCCACTGCTGCTGGCGGTTGTACCTGTTGCCGGACAGCGACTTCCTGAGTTGGGACCGGCTGGTTTCGCGCTTGCCGCCCGTACCGGACGACACCCAGGGCCTGGGCGTGGGCGAGCGCCTGTGGCGGCGGCTGGCCGGACGCATGCGCGGCGAGAGCTGGCGGTTGAGCGCGCTGCGGTTGCACCCGGCCGGCGGGCGCGCGCAACCCCTGGCGGCGAGCCTTGCGACCGTGTCGGCGTTGGGGGCGGAGGTCGCCGCACGGCTTGCGCGGGAAGAAGGCATCGACGGTCGCGTGGCCGTGGACGATTGCTGCTGCGCGCGCGCTGCCTCATCGCGCGCGGCGCAAGCCGACGCGCGCGGGGCCGATCCCATCGCCATGACCGCTGCGCTGCTGCGCCTGCGCCGCTGACATCTTCGTCTTCACCACCGAGAGCTCCGATGAGTCGATTCGTCCCCCCTTGTCTTGCCCTGACCCTGAGCCTGTTACCCGTGGTCGCCACTGCAGCGACAGATGCCGAGCGCGATCGCCAGAGCATCCTGGCGATGCAGGGCGAGTACGCGGTGGATTTCGCTTTCGACGAAACCGTGTTGCTCAAGCCCGGCTACGAGCGCGCCTCGGCGATGCGCAGCGGTGCAAGCGAGGTGGTCATCGTGGTCGAGGACAGCCCGCGCAAGATCGTGTTGCAGCACCTGCTGGTGGACGAGAAGACCAAGCACGTGACCAAGCACTGGCGGCAGGATTGGGTTTATCAGGCGCCGCAGCGGTTCGAGTTCAGTGCGGACCAGACCTGGCAGGTACGTGCGGTGCCGGCCGCCACGACCACCGGTGCGTGGACCCAATGTGTGTTCGAAGTCAGCGATGCGCCACGCTATTGCGGTACCGGCCGCTGGGACTACGCCGATGGCCACCCGACCTGGACCAGTGACTTGAGCTGGCGCCCGTTGCCGCGCCGCGAGTACACCAAGCGCAGCGACTACAACGCGCTGTCGGTGATCAACCGGCATACCCTCACGCCCAATGGCTGGACGCACGAACAGTTCAACACCAAGGTGCTGCGCAAGCCCGACGGCAGCCAGGAAGCGATCGCACGCGAGTTCGGCTTCAACGACTACCGCAAGACCACCGAGGTCGATTTCGCTCCGGCCTATGCCTACTGGAAGGGCACGCAGGATTACTGGGCCAAGGTGCGTGCACGCTGGGGCAGATTTCTGGACACCCCGCCGGGCCTGCACCTGAAGACCAGGCCCGATGGCATGGCGATGATCATGCCGATGTTCGAGCAGGCCGAAGCTGTGCAAGCGGGCAAGCGCGTCAAGGACGCGCAGATCGATGCAGTGTTCGCGCAATGGGCCGAACCGGCGAACTAGCCAGCCCAGGTCGTAGGAGCGCACCAGAGCGCGACGTGGCATTCCCGACACGCCCATCGCGCCGCGCCCCGGGACGCGGCTGCGAGGTCGCGCCCTGGTGCGCTCCTACAGGCGAGGCGGGGGCTGGTCGCTCAAAGGGCCGTTATTCCTTGAACATCAAAAACGCCGCCACCAGGATCAGCCCGAATGCGGCCCAGTGGTTCCATTTCAGCGACTGGCCCAGGTAGAACGTCGAGAACCCGGCGAACACCAGCAGCGTGATCACTTCCTGCATGCCCTTGAGCTGCGGCGCCGAATACACCGCGCTGCCCAACCGGTTGCCCGGCACCTGCAGGCAGTATTCGAAGAACGCAATGCCCCAGCTGACCAGGATCGCGATCATCAGAGGGGTGCTCTTGTACTTCAGATGCCCGTACCAGGCGAAGGTCATGAAGACATTGCTGGCGAGCAGCAACAGGACCGGATACAGATAAGCAGTGAACGACGCGGTGGGCATGACGGCAGACGGCAGCGAAGGGGCCGGCAGCATAAGCCAGACCCGTTAAGCGCACGCGACCGTGCCGATGAGCCCGGCAAGCAGGCCAAGGCTGCTCAGGCATGGCCCGACGTGGCCGCGTGCAGCGCAGTCAGGTATCGGCCCCCGGCTGCGCCTCGCCGCCGCCGGGGACAGAGCCGCTAGCGCTGCATGCCCCAGCGCCGCACGGTGAGCCGCTCGATCGCCTGGAACACCACGCCCTCCACCAGCAGGCCCAGCACGATCACCGTGGCCAGGCCGGCAAACACCTTGTCGGTGTAAAGCTCGTTGCGGTTCTGGAAGATGTACCAGCCCAGCCCGCCCTGACCGGAGGTGGCGCCGAACACAAGCTCAGCGGCGATCAGGGTGCGCCAGGCGAACGCCCAGCCGATCTTCAGGCCGGACAGGATCGCCGGCAGCGCCGCCGGGATCAGCAGCTGCGCCACATAGCGTGGGCCGCGCAAGCCGTAGTTGCGGCCGGCCATGCGCAGCGTGTCGGGCACCGCCTGAAAGCCGGCGTAGGTGGTCAGCGCCAGCGGCCACAGCACCGAGTGCACCAGCACGAACACCAGGCTGCCGGTGCCCAGCCCGAACCACAGCAGGGCCAGCGGCAATAGCGCGATGGCCGGCAGCGGGTTGAACATGGCGGTGAGTGTGCCGAGCACGTCGCGGCCCCAGCGGGTGGAGGCGGCCACGGCGGTCAGCAGGAATGCCGACACCACGCCGAGCAGATAGCCCTGCGCCAGCACCTGCAGCGAAGCGCCTACCCGGCGCAGCAGTTCGCCCGACAGCAGGCCGTCGTAGAACGCGCGCGCAGTCTGCACGGCGCTGGGCAGCATCAGATCGTCGCCGACCACGCGTGCGGCGACCTCCCAGGCCGCTCCAAGGACCAGTAGCACTAGGGCCTTGCGCAGCCAGGCGGGTGCCTGCCATCGGATCGGCGCAGCGGCGGTCAACAGGGCCGGGTCCAGTGGCTGCAGCGTCAATTCGTATTCCGCGCGCACCGGTGGAATCGGCGGCAACGCCGTGGCGGGCGAGCGGCTCATGGCAGCGCCTCACGCTGCAGTGGGGCATTGCGACGCAATGGCGCCACCTTGTCGTCGTCCAGGGTGTCGTCGGGCAGATCGAACAGCAGGCGGTGAATCCGTTGCGCGGTCTGCTGAAACGCCACGCTACCGGCGCTATGCGGCCCGAAGGCATGTGCGTTGAGCTCGGCGCGCACCCGGCCCGGGTGCGGCGACAGCAGCAGGACACGGTTGCCGACCACCAACGCCTCTTCGATGGAATGAGTGACGAACAACAGCGTGAAGCGCGATTGTTCCCAGAGCTCCAGCACCTGCTCCTGCATGCGCGAACGCGTCAGCGCATCCAGTGCCGCGAAGGGCTCGTCCATCAGCAACACGCGTGGGCGCATCGCCAGCGCGCGCGCAATGGCGACGCGCTGCTTCATGCCGCCGGACAAGGTGTGCGGGTAGGCATCGGCAAACGCGCTCAGCCCGACCTGGGCCAGACTCTCGTCCGCCCGTTCGCGTGCTTCGGCGCGCGACAGCGTGCGCGCCGCCCGCAGGCCGAAGATCACGTTGTCGCGCACGGTCTTCCAGGGCGCCAGCTGATCGAACTCCTGGAACACCACCACCCGATCCGGCCCCGGCCCGGTCACCGCCCGTCCGTCCAGACGGATCTGCCCCTCGCGCGGGCCGACGAAGCCGGCCACCGCCTTGAGCAGGGTGGATTTGCCGCACCCCGATGGCCCCAGCAGCACGAAACGGTCGGCTTCATGCACATCGAAGCGCACCCGATGGGTGGCGCGCACCACCCGCTGGGCGGAGGCGTATTCCAGGCTGACATGATCGACCTGCAGCAAGGGCGTGCTCATCGCTCAGCTCCCGCCCGCAATCAACGGGTCGTCGAAGAAGTAGTCGCTGACCTTGGCCGGTGCCTGCTTGATCGCCCCGCTGTGCTGCATGAACTTGCCCAGCTTCAACGTGTTCTGCGGCGCCACGGTGAACTGCACCTTGGGGTCCTTGAGGATCTGCAGCACCAGCGCGCGGTCGATCCCCGAGCCATTGCGGCGCAGGAAGATATCCGCCGCCTGATCCGGATGCGCGGTGACGAACTTGGCTGCCTGGTCCAGTGCGGCGACGAAGGCGCGATAGGTCTTGGGATTGTCGCGGCGGAATTTTGCGGTGGCGTACAGCACCGTCGCCGACGAGGGGCCGCCCTCGATGTCGTAGGAACTGGTCACGATATGCGCGGCCGGGTTGCGTGCCAGCTCCTGCTCCTGGAACGGCGGACTGGCGAAATGCGCTGTGATTTCGGTGCGGCCACGGATGATCGCCGCCGCCGCATCCGGGTGCGGCAACGCCACCTGCAGCGGATCGAGCTGATGGGTGCCCTTGTCGCCCCAGCGCTGTTGCGAGGCATGCTGCAGAAAACGCGACTGCACCGACACGCCGGTGGCAGGCACCGCAATGCGGTCCTGCGGGGTGAAATCGCCGATGCTCTTGATGCGCGGGTTATTGCTGATCAGGTAGTACGGAAAATTGCCCAGCGAGGCCACCCCACGCACATTCTGCCGGCCACGCGTGCGGTCCCAGATGGTGAACAACGGTCCCACGCCGGCACCGGCGATATCGATCGACCCGGTGAGCAACGCATCGTTGACCGCTGCGCCACCGGAGAGCTGCAGAAACTGCACGTCGATGTCGACACCGGCGGACTTGCCCTGCTGCTCGATCAACTTCTGGTCCTGCGCCACATCCAGCAGCAGGTAGACGATGCCGAACTGCTTGGCGATGCGCAGCTTGCCTTCGGCCTGCGCCTGCGCGCTATGCAGCAGCGGCAAGGCGGCCAGAAACAGCAGCGCGATGGGCCGCAGAAAGCGTCGGCGCTGCGAAGGTGCGTGAGAAGTGACAGTCAAACGCATGCGGCGCTCCGGTCGATGAGGGAAGAGGGCAGGCGCGCGCTCAGAACGGCGCATCGCCTTCGATGGTGGTGCGGTTGAGACGGCGACGCAGGTGATCGGGCGTACCGGCGGCCAGGTGCATGACCGAGCGGTTGTCCCAGAACACCATGTCATGCGGCTGCCAGCGATGCCGGTACACCAGCGCCGCGCGCGTGCTGTGCGCAAACAAGGTCTGCAACAGCCCCCGGCTTTCGTCCTCGGGCAGGCCGACGATGCGCGTGGTGAAATGCTCGCTGACGAACAACGCTTTCTGGCCGGTTTCCGGATGCGTGCGCACCACCGGGTGCTGCACGGGCGTCACTTCGGCAATCTGCTCTGGCGTCAGTGCCGGCCGCCATGGATTGCGCGCGCGCAGCTCTTCGTACTTGGCGAGATAACTATGTTCGGCGCGCAGGTCCTGCACCGTGCGCTTGAGCGCGTCGGGCAGCGTTTGCCACGCCAGGTGCTGGTTGGCGAACAGGGTGTCGCCGCCCTCGCTTGGCAGCTCCTGCGCGTGCAGCAGCGAACCCAGGCTCGGGGTCTGCTTGTAGGACAGATCCGAGTGCCAGTAATGCCCGGCATCGCCCAGGCCGATCGGCTCGCCGTTTTCCTTGATGTTGGACACCACCAGCACTTCCGGGTGATCGCGCAGCTGGAAATTGCGCAGCACATGGATCTGCAACGGCCCGAAGCGACGGCTGAAATCCACCTGCTGCGCCGGTGTGATGCGCTGATCGCGGAACACCAGCACGTGGTGATCCAGATGCGCCCGATGGATGCGCGCGAACGTAGCCGCGTCCAGCGGTTGCGACAGATCCAGCCCGATCACCTCTGCGCCCAGTGGCGCATCGAACGGCACGATCCGTACGCCCGACGCAGCCGCGGTGGTGGCATCGGCACGCGGCGGTTGCACACGCGCGGCGGAACGACTGCTGGCCATGACCCTGGCACCTCGACAACGGCAAAGGCCGCCAACGGCGACCGGACTGGTCACTCTAGGCAGTCGTGCCGTCGCTGCGAACGTACGATTGGCAAGGTGCTTATGCGCTGCGGGTATATGAAATGCCGCCACCCGCACCGTGCTTCGCCGCCGCAGAGACCGTCGCGCCGATTCCCGCGTTGCCATCAGACGGCGCAGCACATGCCGTCGTCAGCCGGCACGGCGTGCCCGCGCCCAGAACGGCCGCAGAACGAAGCGCGCAACCGTCAGACGGGCGCGGACGGCGTGCGGTAATCGCTGTGTACCGGTGGTACGTGCGAATCCCGAACACCGGCCGCGCCCGCCTGGGGCCTGCGCAGCAGTCTGGTTGGCTGCTCTTATTCGCTGCGCAAGGCCAACGCCGGTGGCGTGGACAGGATGCGACGGGTGCCTGACCAACCGGCCAGCAGACTCAGGGCGAGCCCGAATGCGCCGCCCAGCAGCAGACGCGGCCAGTCCGGTGCCAGTGCGATCTCGAAGGCCTGTTGTCCGACCAGCGCGCCGATCACCGCCGCCGCCGTCACCGCCAGCCCCGCCGCCAGCAGCCCCAGTGCGCCAAATTCCACCAGCACTGCGCCGCGTAGCTGCCCGCGGCGCGCGCCCAGCGTGCGCAGCACGGCACTGTCGTAGCGGCGCTCGCCGGCGGTGGCCTGCAGCGCCGCCAGCAGCACCAGCACACCGGAGAGCAGGCTGAACCCCATCACCAGTTGCACCGCCTGTGCCACCTGGTCGATCACCTCGCGCACGCGGCCCAGGATGGCATCGATATCCAGCACCGAGATGTTGGGGTAGTCGCGGCTCAGCGACGCCAGCTTGGGGGCACTGCCGGGCGGCAGGTGGAAGGCCGAAATCAGGTTGTACGGCGCATCGCCGACTGCGCCCTCATTGAGCAGCAGGAAAAAGTTGACCCTGAACGAATCCCAATCGGCCTTGCGGATGCTGGTGACGGTAAAACTGCGTTGCTGTTCGCCCAGCAGCAGGGTGATGCGGTCACCGAGTTTGAGCTGGTAGCGCTGTGCCCAGCCTTCTTCCACCGAAGCTTCCGCTGCAGTGCTGTCGGCTGCCCAGAACTTGCCCTGCAACAGCGTATTGGCCGGCGGAAATGCGTGCCGCCAGGAAAAATTGACCGGGCGGTTGTCGCCGTCGCCATCGTCGGCCGGGTCGCGGTCGCCGCGCACCGGCGGCTTGTCGTTGATGGCGACCAGGCGTCCGGTGGAAAACGGCTCCACCGCTGCGTTGTCCACGCCCAGGCCGCGCAACGTCTGCAGCACCGGCTCGGTCTGCTCGGGCTGGATGTTCATCAGGAAGTAGTTGGGCGTGTCCGCCGGCAGACGGTCGCGCCATTGACCGAGCAGGCCCGGGCCGACCACCGCCAGCAGCAACAGCGCGCACAAGGACAGCGACAGCCCGACCAACTGCACCACGCTTAGCCCGCGTCGCCGTGTCAACGAGGCCAGGCCCAGCTTCCAGGCACCACGCAGGCGGTGCTGGATCGGCCGCAGCAGCGCGAGCAGGCCAAGGCCCAGCGCCATCGCCACCAGCGCCAGCGCCGCCAGTCCACCCAGCACCCAGCCAGCCAGCACCAGGTTGCCGGTGGCATACACGGTCAGCGCCAGCGTCGCGGCCAAGGCTGCGCCATACACCAGCAACGAGCTCGGCGGCACGGCGGCAAAACTGCGGTTGAGCACGCGCATCGGCGGCACGTTGCGCAGCCGCAGCAGCGGCGGCAGGCCGAAGCCCAGCAACAGGGTCAGGCCGATGCCCGCACCGGCCAGCGCAGGGGTAGCCTGCGGCAGCGGCAGGCGGTTCGGAATCAGGCTGCCGAGTGCCTGCACCAGGCCTTCCTGCGCCAGCATGCCCAGCCCGATGCCGACCAGGCAGGCCGGAATCGCGGTCAGCAGCAGCTGCAGCGACAGCATCGCCAGGATGTCGCGCTGCTTTGCGCCCAGGCAGCGCAATACCGCCACGGTGTCGATGCGGCGCATCGCAAACTGGTTGGCCGCCAGCGCGGTCGCCACGCCGGACAACAGCACCGCTAGCAAGGCCGACAAGGCCAAGAAGCGGCCGGCGCGATCGAACGCCGCACGCATGCCGCGTTGGGTGTCTTCGATGCCGACCAATCGGTATTCGCTGGCACGCGGCTTCAGCCAGGCGCGAAGATCGGCGATGGCCTCCGGTGCGCCGGCGAACATCAACCGGTAGGAGGCGCGGCTACCTGGCCCGAGCAGGCCGGCACCATCGATATCGGCGCGATTGACCAGCAACGGCGGCGACAGTTGCATCAGCTCGCCGGAGGCATCCGGTTCGGCGCGCAGCACGCCGGTGATGGTCAGGTGGCCGGCGCCGAATTCCAGTTGCTCGCCCACGCGCAGGCCCAGCGCCTCGAGCAGGCGCGGATCGGCATAGGCCTGGCCCGGCGGCGGTGCGCTGGCAACGCTGCCCTGCGTGCCGGCGCCGTCCCTGGACACCAGCAGCTGCCCACGCAGCGGGTAACCTGCACCAACGCCGCGGATATTGGCCATCTGGCTGGCATCGCCATGGAACAGCACGCTGGGGAAGCTGACCATGCGCGTGCTCTGCAGGCCACGTCGCTGCGCTTCTTCGGCGAAGTCGGCCGGAATCTCCTGGCGGCCGGTCACGCCCAGATCGCCGCCGAGCACTTCGGCCGCGCTGGAGGTCAAGGCGAGCGTCACCCGGTCGACCAGCGTGCCGACGGCGGTCATTACCGCAACGCCCAGCACCAGCGCAGCGAACACGGTGAGCAGGTCGCCGGCCAGGAATTCGCGGCGTACCGCGCGTGCGGCTTGTCGCAGCACGTTCATGCGGCCGGACCGGTCTGTGCGTGCAGGCGGCCGCTGTCGATGCGGTAGATGTGTTTGCAGCGCTGCGCCAGGGTCATGTCGTGAGTGACCAGCACCAGGGTGGTGTCGCTGGTGGCATTGAGCGCGAACAACAGGTCGCTGATCTGTGCGCCGGTGGCCTGGTCCAGGCTGCCGGTGGGTTCGTCGGCGAACAGGATGCGCGGGCGGGCCACGAATGCGCGCGCCAGCGCCACGCGTTGCTGCTCGCCGCCGGACAGCTGGCGCGGGTAATGGCGCGCACGCGCACTCAGGCCCACCGCTTCCAGCACTTCGCGCACCCGCGCCGGGTCTTCGCGCCCCGCCAGCTCCAACGGCAGCGCGATGTTTTCTTCGGCGGTCAGCGCCGGCAACAGGTGGAAGCTCTGGAACACGAAGCCCACTTCGCGGGCGCGCAGGGCGGCGCGGGCTTCTTCGTCCAGCTGGCCCAGGTCCTGGCCCGACAGCGCGATGCTGCCGCGGCTGGGCAGGTCCAGCCCGGCCAGCAGGCCGAGCAGGGTGGTCTTGCCCGAACCGGAGGCGCCGACGATGGCGATGCTGTCGCCTTCACTGACCGTCAAGCTCACGTTGTCGAGGATGTGGAGTGTTCCCTCCGGGCCACTGACGGACTTGCCGACCTCGCGGACGTCGATGGCGGTGCGGGTGCTGGAGCGGGGGGCCAGACTGTCGATGAGGAATCTCCGAATGCGTGAAAGAACACTGCGATATGGCGCGCTGGCCCTGTGGCTGCTGGCACTGTCCCTGCTTGCACCGGGGATTGCCTCTGCCAAAAGTCCGGCCACCACGGCACCGATCCTGGTCGTTGGCGACAGCCTGAGCGCTGCGCACAACATTCCGGTGCAGTCCGGCTGGGTGACCTTGCTGGACCAACGCCTGAAGCGTGACATGGCGACGCCACCGGCGGTCGTCAATGCCAGCATCAGCGGCGAAACCACCTCCGGTGCGCTGACCCGGCTGCCCGGCCTGCTGGAAAAACACCGTCCCGGCGTGGTGGTGATCGAGCTGGGCGGCAACGACGCGCTGCGCGGCCTGACCCCTGCCCAGCTCAAGGGCAACCTGGAAAAGATGATCCAGCTCAGCCAACGGGCCGGTGCCAAGGTGCTGTTGCTGGGCATCGACGTACCGCCCAACTACGGCCCGGCCTACCGCGAGCGCCTCAAGGCCACCTATGCAGACCTGTCGAAACAGTACACCACTGCGCTGGTGCCGTTCTTCCTGGAAAAGGTGGCATTGCAGCCGGGGCTGATGCAGAACGACGGCCTGCACCCGACCGCCGCAGCCCAGCCCAAGGTGCTGGAGACGGTGTGGCCCGCGTTGCGTCCGCTGCTCCCGCGCTAGACCCTGCGCGTCACAAAACGTTATCCGGTCTTCACGTTCTTTCCACCGCCGATCCGGCATGTTTCACAAAGCTGAAGACCGAGGAAAGTCCATGCGTCAGACCAAGGAAACGTCCGGCCTCGTGCTGGTCGTCGAAGACAACCGCAATATCTCCGAAATGATCGGCGAATACCTGGAAGGCCGTGGCTTCGAGGTCGACTATGCGCAGGACGGACTCGACGGTTACCGTCTGGCCGCCGAGAACAGTTACGACGTGGTCGTGCTGGATCTCATGCTGCCACGCCTTGACGGTATCGAAGTGTGCCGCCGCCTGCGTAACGACGCACGCAAGTCCACCCCGGTGTTGATGCTGACCGCCCGCGACACGCTGGACGACAAGCTCACCGGCCTGGGCTTCGGCGCCGACGATTACCTGACAAAGCCCTTCGCGATCCAGGAACTGGAAGCACGCCTGCGTGCCCTGATCCGTCGCGAGCGCCGCCAGGTGGGCTCGGAAGTGCTCAAGGTCGCGGATCTGGTACTGGACCCGGTGAGCATGCGTGCCACCCGTGCCGGCACCGAGCTGCAGCTCTCGCCGATCGGTCTGCGCCTGCTGACCATCCTGATGCGCGAATCGCCGCGCGTGGTGACCCGCCAGGAAATCGAGCGCGAAATCTGGGGCAATGGCTTGCCGGATTCAGACACCCTGCGCAGCCATCTGTACAACCTGCGCAAGATCATCGACAAGCCGTTCGACCGCCCGCTGCTGCACACCGTGCAGAGCGCCGGCTACCGCATCGCCGACATCGCCCAACCGATGGCCTGATGTCCTGGCCGGCCGCCGTCTGGCGGCCGGCCATTCCTGTAGGCGCTCGCGCGCCGCTCGTTCTCCCGTGCTGCCGGCTGGCTACACGACGGACTCACGGAAGCGTTGCCTATACTCCGGCGCTCTCCCCTGGATGCAGCAATGCCACACGGGCTCCCGCGAAAAATACGTCTTGCCTTCCTGCTACAGGTCGCGCTGGCGAGCCTGGCGATCGTGCTGGGCGGGTACCTGATTTCGCTTGTCATCAAGTACAGCCTGGTGCGCACGGTGCTCGCCGACGAGGCCGTGCATTTCTGGCAGATGCACAAGAGCGCACCGGACAATCGGCCGCCGAATACACGCAACATCCAGGGATATTTCGCACCTGCCGGCACTGGCGACCAGGCCATCCCGCGCGCGCTGCAGACCCTGTCGCCGGGCTTCAGCGAAGTGGCCGCCGCCGACGCGCTGGTCTATGTGGACCAACATCCGGAAGGGCGCTTGTACCTGGTCTTCCCGCGTTCGCGTGCAGCGCATCTGACCCTGTGGTTCGGGGTGGTTCCGGCGATCATCGTGTTGCTGGGGATCTATGGCGTGTCCTGGTTCACCTACCGCGTCTCCAAGCGGCTGGTGTCACCGATCAGCTGGCTTGCGCTGCGGGTGTCGCATTGGGATCCGCGCAACCCGGATGTGGACGAACTTTCGCCGGAGCGCCTGCCCGCAGAGTTGCAGGGCGAAACCCGGCAGCTGGCTGCTGCATTGCATGCGCTGGGGCAGCGGGTCAGCGAGCATGTCGCACGCGAACGCAACTTCACCCGCGATGCCAGCCACGAACTGCGCACACCGCTGACGGTGATCCGCGTCGCCACCGACATGGCACTGGCCGACGACGAGCTGTCACAGCGCACCCAGCGTAGCCTGCGCCGGATCCAGCGCGCCGGCCGCGACATGGAAGCGGTGATCGATGCCTTCCTGATCCTGGCGCGCGAAGCGGAGATCGACCCGCAGAGCGAGACCTTCGATGCGGCCGAGCTGGCCAGCGAAGAAGTCGAAAGTGCGCGCGAGCTGCTCGGCGACAAGCCGGTGTCCCTGCGCATGGTCGGTGACCGCAGCCTGCAGATGTTCGCGCCGCCGCGGGTGATGCGGGTGGTACTCAGCAATCTGCTGCGCAACGCCTGCGCCTACACCGACACCGGCAGCATCGAGGTCGAGGTGACACAGGACCGCATCGTGGTGCGCGATACCGGCATCGGCATGAGCGATGAAGCACGTGCGCGGGCATTCGAGCCGTTCTTCCGCGCCGACCCCACGCGCCCACAGGGCACCGGCCTCGGTCTGTCGATCGTGCGGCGCTTGTGCGACCGCTTTGGATGGCGGATCGAACTGGAAAGCGAGGCCGGGCAGGGGACCTCGGTGGCCGTGGTAGTTGCCTGACACCGGCGGTCTGCCCGCAGGCAGGCCGTCAGTGTCGGCTGCCTGGCGGGATTGATCGGAACGGCTGCGCGGCGAAGGGTCTTCTGCGTCCACGTTGCAGCTTGCCGTTGCGATCGACGCATCGGCGGCGTGCCGTGGCCAACGGGCCGTGCTACTGGTCCGAGCGGGATCACTCAGAGGTGACTACGGTTCCAGCACCGGGGCGACGGCCTTGCGCCAGATCGCGTAACCATCGGCGGTCATGTGCAGCATGTCCTCGCGAAACAGCTCCGGACGTGGCTTGCCGGCGGCATCGAGCATGGCCGTGTAGACATCCACGTAGTCCACCCGCGGCAGTGGCGCCAGCGCCGCCTTGATCAGGCGATTGGCGGTGATCACCGCCGGCAGCAATTGCGCGCGCGAGGGGCTGGGCTTGATCGACAGATAACTGATGCGCGCCTCGGGCAGATCGCGGCGAACGCGGGTGACGAAGGCCAGCACATCGTCGCGCACCTGCTCGGGCGTACGGCCGCTGTTGAGATCGTTGTCGCCCGCATACAGCACTACCTGGCGTGGTGCGTACGGGATCACGATGCGGTCGGCATACCAGGTGCTGTCGCGTACTTCTGAACCGCCAAAGCCGCGGTTGATGACCGGGGTGCCGGGGAAATCCTGCGCCAGCGTTTCCCAGAAGCGGATCGACGAGCTGCCGACGAACACGATGCCGTGCCTGGGCGGCGGTTGGCGCGCGTCGCTGGCGGCGAAGCGCTGCATGTCCTGTTCCCATGCGGTGTTGGACACCTGTGCGGGTACGGCCGGTGCCGCGTGCAGTGGCTGCGCATGCACCTGGCTGGACAGCAGAACCAGGGCGCACAGCAGCGTGCGCAAGTTGTGTCTGATCATGCGAGAAACCTGCAGCGATTGAGCGGGCTTGCCATGGTGCAGCAGTCTGCGAGCTGAGGGCAAACCGGACTGCGGCTGGCGATGCGCAGCGCCACGGTGCAAGATTCGCACTTTCCCCAGCAGCGACCATCCCATGCGTTTTCCCTGTTCTCAGACACGCCCTGCCGGGGCGCAAGCACCGACGCATGGCTGATCAACTGGGACACGTGCCGCGCGGCCCGCGCCGCATGCTCAAGGCGGCGATCTGGTCGTGGCAGGGATTGCGCGCCGCGTGGTTGCATGAATCCTCATTCCGGCTCGAAGTGTGCCTGGCGGCGGTCATGGCCCCGTTGGGGCTCTGGCTGGGGCAATCACCGCTGGAACGTATCGCGCTGATCGCACCGTTGTTGATCGTGCTGGCCGCCGAGCTGCTGAATTCGGCCATCGAAGCGGTGATCGAGCGTTACGGCCCGGAGCATCACGTGCTGGCCGGGCGTGCCAAGGACATGGGCTCGGCCGCGGTGTTCCTGCTGCTACTCAACGTGCTGCTGTGCTGGGGCTTGATCCTGTTGCCGCGGCTGTTCTGAAGGCCTTCGGCAGGACAGGAGGAATTGTCCCGGAGCGATTGCAGGGCCGCGCGTGCACCGTCGATACGGCGACAGGTGCGGGTATGGAGACATGGCTGGATGGCGATGCCGGCGCGTCCGGTGATCGGGTCGGATGAGTACCCGCCCGTCTGCCTTTGAAGTGCCGAAATCAGTGGCAACCCGCATCGCAGGCCTGGGACAGAGGGTGAGCGCCGCTTTATTGCCAGCCAGTTACCGGGGCGGGCGCTAGCCACCCGCGTACCGACCATCATTCGCGCTTGCCTGCTGCCGGCCTCTACAACGCAGGGCCGTTTCAGACGCGGGCATGTGCATGCGGGCTTGACCTGGCCCATGGCATGCTCGCGCCTTCTTTCAACGGAATCGCCTGCATGCCTGTCCTGATTCGCGCCCTGGTGTTGCTGATCCTGACCGCCGCGCTGTCCGGTTGCGGCTATAACGCGATCCAGCAGAAGGAAGAAGGCGTCAAGGCCGGTTGGTCGGAGGTGCTCAATCAATATCAGCGCCGCGCCGATCTGATTCCCAATCTGGTGCGCACCGTGCAGGGCTACGCGCAGCAGGAGCGTCAGGTGCTGACCGAGGTGACCAATGCGCGTGCGCGGGTCGGTCAGATCCAGGTCAATGCCGATGACGAAGCCTCGCTGAAGCAATTCCAGCAGGCCCAGGGCGAACTCGGGAGTGCACTGTCGCGGTTGCTGGTGGTCAGCGAAAACTATCCGCAGCTCAAATCCGACCAGTCCTTCCGCGACCTGCAGGTGCAGCTGGAAGGCACCGAGAACCGCATCACCGTGGCGCGCGGCCGGTATATCCAGACGGTGCAGGACTACAACACCTATATCCGTTCGTTCCCGCAGGTGATCACCGCCAAGATCTTCGGCTACCAGCCCAAGCCGAATTTCAGCGTGGAGAACGAAGCGCAGATTTCGCGCGCCCCGCAGGTGGATTTCGGTAACCAGCCGGCGCCGCAGCAGCAGCCGGCGCCGCAGCCTGCACAGTAATCTGCAGCCCGCGCAGTAATCGCCCTTCTCCCTGCGGGAGAGGGGTTGGGGTGAGGGTACGGCGCGAAGCTTCTGTGTCTTCCCATTGCACGTGGCTTCGCTCGCACCCTCATCCGCCTCTCGGGGCACCTTCGAGAAGGGAACGACTGAGCTGTTTTACGGCGTCAAATCGACAAGAGTCTGCAAAACGAATTTGCAAACCGTGTCCGAGCAGGCTATGAGCCCCTCTCCCCTCGGGAGAGGGGTTGAGGTGAGGGTACGGAGCGAAGCCTCCATGGTGTCGCGCTGCACGTGGCTTTGCGCGGACCCTCATCCGCCCATTTGGGACACTTTCCCCACAAGGGAGGACGGTGCCTCGATGGAGGAAGGAAACGACTGAGTTTCAGTACGCATCAGGTAGGAGTCGGCAATGCGGCGAACGTCTTTGAGAGCAGTGTGGATGATGATGGTGTTGCTGCTGCTGCCGGCATCGCTGCTGGCGCAGGATCTGGCTGCCATCCCGCCGCTGCGTTCGCCGGTCGTCGATGTCACCGGCACGCTGGATGCCGCGCAGATCCAGCAACTGGAGCAACAGGCGCTGGCCCTGCAGCAACGCAAGGGCGCTCAGCTGCAGATCCTGATCGTGCCGACCACCCAGCCGGAGGCGATCGAGCAATACACCCAGCGCGTATTCGACCAATGGAAGATCGGCCGCAAGGGCGTGGACGATGGCGTGCTGCTGCTGGTGGCCAAGGACGACCGTCGCGTGCGTATCCAGCCCGGGTACGGTCTGGAGGGCGCCATCCCCGACATCGTGGCCAACCGCGTCATCCAGGAGTATCTGGCACCGCGCTTTCGCGAGGGCGACTACGGCGGCGGCATCCGTGATGCAACGGCGACGCTGGCCGGACTGATCGAAGGCGAGGCGCTGCCGGCGCCGGTCAGCGGGCACGAGGGCGGTGCAGGCGCTGGCGCCAGTGGGGGCTGGATCATGGCGTTGTTCATCGGCTTCGTGGTGGCGATGGTGGCGCGCGGGATCCTTGGCGCGTTGCCGCGCCCGTTGCGTGCCGTGCTGACCGGAGTGGCCGCTGGTGGCGCGGCCTTGCTGTTCACCTCGTTGCTGTTCGCCAGCGCAGGCGCTGCGGTGATCGGGCTGTTGGCGGGGCTGGCCTCCGGCTCGCCGGGACGCTTCGCCGGCGGTGGCGGCTGGGGCGGTGGCGGCTTTGGAGGGTTCGGGGGCGGTGGCCGCGGTGGCTTTGGCGGCGGCGGCTGGGGTGGCGGCGGTGGATCATCGGGAGGCGGTGGCGCCTCGGGGAGCTGGTAATGCGACTGCTCAGGCATCTGTTCGCGCCCTCGGCGCAGCGTCGGTTTCCCGCCAGGTGCATGGAGACCATCACTGCCGCCGTGGCCGACAGCGAGCGCAGCCACACCGGCCAGATCATGGTGGCGGTCGAGGCGGACCTGCCGCTGGGGGCGCTGTGGCGCGGGCAAACGGCCCGCCAGCGCGCCGAGCAGGCGTTCGCGCAGCTGCGTGCCTGGGACACCGAGGGCAATAACGGCGTGCTGGTCTATCTGCTGCTGGCCGACCATGCCATCGAGGTGGTGGCCGACCGCGGTCTGCGCAGCCAGGTGCCGCAGGCGCAGTGGGACGAGGTGTGCCGGCGCATGCAGCAGTTCCTGCGCGAGGGGCAGTACGAGGTGGCGGTGCTGGCGGGCATCGAGGCAGTGACCGAGCTGCTGGCCGCTCACTTCCCCCGCGGCGCAGACGCGCCGCATGAAGACGAGCTGCCCAACCGGCCACAGCTTTTAGGCTGAGCGCGTCCAAGGTGTCAGAATAGCGACCTCGCTTTTTTGTGATCCGCGGTCCGCATGATCTATCTGCACGCCATCGACCCCATCGCCTTCTCGCTCGGCCCGGTGCAGGTGCACTGGTACGGCTTGATGTATCTGGCGGCGTTCTTCTCGGCCTGGGCGCTGGGTCGCTCGCGCATCCTGCGCGGCCGCCTGCCCGGGGTGGACATGGACGGTTTCTCCGACCTGCTGTTCTACGGCATGCTCGGCGTGGTGCTGGGCGGGCGCATCGGCTACATGCTGTTCTATGCCTTCGAGACCTTTCTGGCCAACCCGCTGATCCTGTTCAAGGTGTGGGAAGGCGGCATGAGCTTCCACGGCGGCCTGCTCGGCGTGCTGATCGCGTGCTGGCTGTGGGCACGCAAGCACCGGCTGCATTTCTTCGATGTCATGGATTTCGTGGCGCCGCTGGTGCCGCTGGGCCTTGGGTTCGGGAGGCTGGGCAATTTCGTCGGCGGCGAGTTGTGGGGCAAGTTCACGCAGGCCGGCTGGGGCGTGATCTTTCCGCATGCGCCGGAGCTTGCCAATCAGTTGCCGGCGCAGATCCAGGCGCAGTACGCCGCCGGCGCATTGAATCAGTTTGCACGTCATCCCTCGCAGCTTTACGAAGCGGCGCTGGAAGGCGTGGTGATGTTCGTGGTGCTGTGGGCGTTTTCGATGAGGCCGCGCGCACGCTATGCGGTGTCGGGCCTGTTCGCGCTGCTGTATGGCGTGTTCCGCTTCATCGTTGAATTCGTACGCGTGCCGGACGCGCCGATCGGCTACCTGGCCTTCAACTGGCTGACGATGGGGCAGATCCTGAGCCTGCCGTTGATTGCCGTGGGCCTGGTGCTGCTGGTGATGTCGCGCCGCGCGCCGGTGCTGCAGCCGCTGGTTGCAGCACCGGCCGCGGCGGAGGCGGTCAAGTGAGGCCGTATCTGGATCTGCTGCGGCATGTGCTGGAACACGGCGCCGAGAAGTCCGACCGCACCGGCACCGGCACGCGCAGCGTGTTCGGCTGGCAGATGCGCTTCGACCTCAACGACGGCTTTCCGCTGGTCACCACCAAGAAGCTGCATCTGCGCTCGATCATTCACGAGCTGCTGTGGTTCCTGCAGGGCGATACCAACATCGGGTATCTGAAAGACAACCAAGTGCGCATCTGGGACGAATGGGCCGACGCCAATGGCGACCTGGGTCCGGTGTACGGCAAGCAATGGCGACGCTGGACCGGCCCGGACGGCGTCGAGATCGATCAGATGCAATGGCTGGTGGACGAGATCAAGCGCAACCCGGATTCGCGTCGGCTGGTGATTAGCGCCTGGAATGTGGGCGAATTGCCGCAGATGGCGCTGATGCCGTGCCACAGCCTGTTCCAGTTCTACGTGGTGAACGGCAAGCTCAGTTGCCAGCTGTACCAGCGCAGTGGCGACATTTTTCTGGGCGTGCCGTTCAATATCGCCAGCTATGCGTTGCTGACCCACATGGTGGCGCAGGCCACCGGCCTGGGTGTGGGCGATTTCGTGCATACGCTGGGCGATGCGCATCTGTATTCGAATCACTTCGAACAGGCGCGCGAGCAGCTGGCGCGCACACCGCGCGCGCTGCCCAGCTTGCGCCTGAATCCGGAGGTGACCGACCTGTTCGCGTTCCGCTTCGAAGACATCGCCATCGAAGGCTACGACCCGCATCCGGCGATCAAGGCGCCGGTGGCGGTATGAGTCGGGGGGACAGCCGGCCCCGGCTCCACCTGATCGTCGCCCTCGACCGCAACAACGCCATTGGCCGCGACAACGACCTGCCGTGGAAATTGCCCGATGACCTCAAGCGCTTCAAGGCGCTGACGTTGGGCAAGCCGATCCTGATGGGGCGCAAGACGGCGCAGTCGTTGGGGCGTGCGCTACCAGGGCGGTTGAACCTGGTGCTGACGCGCTCGGGGCACGTGCCGTTCGAGGGCATGCAGGCGGTGGCATCGGTGGAGCAGGCCATCGAACGTGCCGCGCATGAGGGCGCGCAGGCGCTGTGCGTGATCGGTGGCGGGGAGGTGTATCGGCTGACCTTGGAACATGCCGATCTGCTGGCAGTGACCGAAGTGGATACCGTGGTCGCCGGCGCCGACACGCATTTCCCGCCGATCGATCCCGCCGTGTGGGAACCGGTCCAGCGCCAGGCGCATGCGGCCGACGAGCGCCATGCGTTTGCGTTCGAGTACGTGGACTACCGGCGCCGCTGAGCCTTGGCCGTTGCGCTGCGACCTTGCTGTTGCAGCATGCGCGCTCAGCCGTGCTGGTGGCTCGGCACCGTCATCCTGCGCCGGGCAGGCGCACCTCAGCCGGAGCGCGTGTTCACGACCAGTTCGCCCAGCGCGATCAGCCGTGCACGCACGACGTTGCGGCTGACTCCCAACAGTGCAGCTGTCCTGACCTGATTCTGGTCGCAGTGCCGATAGGCCGCACGGAACAGCTGCTCTTCGACCGTTGCGTGCAATGCAGCCTCGCCTGTTTCGAACAGTCTGGCAAAGGCCCGTGCAAGCAGCGCCTGGCCATCCGTGGGCGGCTCGTCACCGAGACGGGAGGGCAGGCGCTGTGGCGGCAGCTGGATGTCCTCGGCGCGGACCACGCCGTCGCGGTGCATCAGCAAGGCGTGGTGGATGACGGGGGCGAACGTGCGTTGCGCGATACGCGCGATTGCGTGCAGCAGATCACGCCATCAGCGCAGCATCGGCGGCTCAGGAATAGAAGCTCGGTGTGGGCGGCTGTTGCCGCAGTGCCCACTCACCGAGCTCGCGCACCTTGTAGTCGACCGGGTCGTGCAAGGTCTGGGTGCGCAGGTTGCGCCAGTAGCGGTCCAGCCGCAGTGCCGCATGCGTGGCACGCGCGCCGGTGACGTCGAACAGTTTGCTGCACACCTCCAGCCCGACACGCGTGCTGGCGACCTTTGCGGCGGCCACCGCCACGGCGACCTTTGCGCGTTCGTCGCGGCCCAGCGCATGCTCCTTGCGCCAGGCGGCGTCGAGCAATTCGGCAGCCCGCCCGGCCAGCAGGCGGGCGCTTTCCAGGCCCAGCCAGAAGTCGCCGTAATGGGCGAGGATGTACGGATCGTCGCTGGCCTGCTCGACCCCGGAGCGATGCCACGGCCGCGTTTCGGTCAAGGTATAGCGGCGTGCCTCCTCGAACGCGCCTTCGGTGATGCCGAGGAAGACATGCGCAAACATCAGCTGCGCCAGCAACGGACGCAGACACGCAAACGGCGTACTCAAGGGCCCGGGATCCAGCAGCAGTTCGCTCTCTTCCACGCGCACGCGCTCGAAGGTGGTGCTGCCGCTGTCGGTCTGGCGCTGGCCGATGTTGTCCCAGTCGTGACCCAGCGTAATGCCGCTGCGCGCGGTGGGAATCGCACCGATCAACAGCTTGCCGCTGCGTTCGTCCAGCGCCGAGGCGATCAGCATCTGCGAATCGATGGCGCCGGAACAGAAGCTCTTCCTGCCGGAAAACTCGCGCCAGCCATCGCATTGCACAGCCACTGTGCGCGTATCCAGCGGGTTGAGCGCGTTGCCCCAGAACCAGTGTTTGCGCGCGGTCTGCTCCAGCCAGGGCTGCCACTGCGCCTGCTGGCCGAACAGGCGCACGGTGGCCAGCATCAGGTGGTGGAAGCCGAACACATGCGCGATCGAACTATCGACCCGGGCGAACTCGCGCACGACCGTCAGCACCTCGCTCCAGCTGGCGCCCAGCCCGCCATACTGCACCGGGATGCTCAGGCCGAGCAGCCCGCTGGCGCGTAGCGCATCGCGCTCGGCCTTGGGCGTGCCGCCACGTGCATCACGTTCGACTGCCGTGGCGGCAAACTCGCTCGCCAGGCGCCGCGCGGTGTGCAGCGGATCGAGCAGGGGCGGTTGCGGTCGGCGGTCGGTCATGCGGGGATCTCGTTCAAGACGTAAAGGGTGAGCCGTGGCGGGGCTGGCAATCGATTCGGCAGCGCATGCGGTCACTGCCCAGCAGCGACGGATGCATCTGAGGACGGGCCAGCGGCTACAGCACGTGGATGTCGTGCAGTGCGGCCAGCAATGCCTGTCGCGCCTGATGTAGCGCTGGCGCATGGTCCTGGCGGTGGCGCGGACGCGGTGTGTCCAGCACCTGCGTCTGCACGATCGACCCGGGGTGACCGCCGATGACGATGGCGCGGTCGCTCAGATAGGCGGCCTCCTCGATATCGTGGGTCACCAGCAACACGGTGAAGCCGTGCTCGTGGGCCAGCCGCAGCAGCAGGTCCTGCAGCTTGATGCGGGTGAAGGCATCCACCGCGCTGAAGGGCTCGTCCAGCAACAGTACCTGCGGCTGCCGATACAGCCCGCGCGCCAGTGCCACCCGCTGCGCCTGGCCGCCGGACAACTGCTTGGGTAAGGCGGTGGCGTGGTCGAGCAGGCCGACCTCGGCCAGTAATTGCTGCACACGTGGCGATTGCCGTGCAGCGGCTGGCGACAGCCCGGTGTCGTCGGCGAAGGCGACATTGGCGGCCACATCCAGCCAGGGCAACAGACGTGGTTCCTGGAAGATGAAGCCGATGCGGCGGTCGGCGCCCTGCGCGCGCACGCCGTCCAGCACCACCTCCCCGGTGTAATCGCGTTCCAGGCCGGACACGATGCGCAGCAAGGTACTTTTGCCACAGCCGCTGGCGCCGATCAGGCTCAGGATCTGGCCGGGTGCCACGCGCAGGTCGATATCCTGCAGCACGCTGCGCTGGCCGAAGCGCTTGGCCGCGATCCGGATCTGCAGGCCGGCACTCATGCGTCGTGTGCCGCGCGCAGGTGGGCGTGGCTGTTCTGCAGGTTGTCGCGCCAGTGCAGCGTGCGCGTCTCGATCGCCTTGAGCGCGCCGTCGCTGAGTTTGCCGAGCAGTGCCAACAACACGATGGCACCGATCACGATGTCCGGGCGCGAGGTTTCACGTCCATCGCTCAACAGATAGCCCAGCCCCCGCGTGGCGGCGATCAGTTCGGCGGCGACCAGAAACATCCAGGCCAGGCTCAGGCTGGTGCGCAGCCCGGTGAAGATCGATGGCAGCGCGGCCGGAAGCAGGATCCTCCGTACCAGCCGCAGCTTCGACAGGCCGTAGCTTTCGCCAAGTTCCACCAGCGTGCGGTCGACCTGGCGCAGCCCGGTTACCACGCCCAGATACACCGGGAAAAACGCGCCGATGGCGATCAGGGTGATCTTGGGTGCTTCGTCGATCCCCATCCACAGCAGCAGCAACGGCACCCAGGCCAGGCTGGGCACCGCGCGCAACGCCTGGAAGCTGGGGTCGAGCAGGCGTTCCAGCCAGCGGCTCAGGCCCACCCCCACGCCGACCAGCACGCCGAGTCCGGCGCCGATCGTAAAGCCCGCCAGCACGCGCAACACGCTGGCGCCGATGTGGCCGGCCAAGCCACGGCCTGCCTCGTCGGCAAGCGTGGACAGGATCTGGCTTGGCGGCGGCAGCAGATAGCGCGGCGTCCAGCCGAACGCAGCGGACAATTCAACAGCGGCGAAGAAGCTGAGCGGCAGGAGCCAGCCAAGGCCGCTGGCCGGCAGCCTGAGTCGCGGCCGCGATGGCGTGCCGGCCAGCGTGCGGGAAACGCGCAAGGAGGTCTCGTTCATGGCCGCGCTCAGCCCTGCGCCACGTGTGCGCGTTTGGCGTAGCTGGCATCGATCAGCGTGGCCAGCACCCTGCTCAGATCGGTGCCGGGCCGGACCAGGCCTTCTTCGAGCAGGATCGGCGCAGCGCTCTGCAAGGCGGCATGTTGCTCGGCGCCGATCAGCGGACGACTGAAGTCGTTGCGCTGCAGCTGTAGCTTGGCCACCGGCAGCGAGACGCGTGCTTCCTCGGCGATCAGGCCGACCAGCGCGTCGGGATGCTCGATGGCCCAGCGGCGCGCCTTTTCATAGGCCTGCAGCACCAGCGGAATCTGCGCCGGGTAGGCCGCGGCAAACGCCTCGCTGGTGTTCAGGAAACCGTACGAATTGAAGGCCACGTTACGGTAGATCAAGCGTGAGCTGGCTTCGATCTGGCTGGCCGCCAGGTGCGGATCCAGGCCTGACCAGGCGTCCACATCGCCGCGCTCCAGCGCGGTACGGCCATCGGCATGCTGCAGATGGACGATGTTCACCGCGTTCTTGTCCAGCCCCGCCTGGCGGAGCGCACGCAGCAGGAAGAGATAGGCATCGGTGCCCTTGGTTGCCGCGATCCGCTTGCCCTTGAGCTCGGCCACGCGCTGGATCGGCGAACGCTTGCCGACGGCCAGTGCAACCCACTCCGGCCGGGAATAGACGTAGACCGCCTTGACCGGATTGCCGTTGGCGCGCGCCAGCAAGGCGGCCAGGCCAGCGGTGCTGGCGAAATCGATGCTGTTGCCGGCCAGGTATTCGAGTGCGCGGTTGCTGCCGGCCGACAGCACCCAGGTCACCGCGGTGCCCTGCGCCTTGAGCGCTTGTTCCAGCCAACCGAAGTGCTTGAGCACCAGCGAAGTGGGCGAGTAATAGGCATAGTCCAGGCGCAGTTGCTTGGGAACTGCGCGCTTGGCTTGCGCGAATGCGGCGCGCGACAACAGCGGCGAACTGCCGAGCGCGACGCCGGCGAGGGTTCCGAGTTTGAGCAGGTTGCGACGCTTCATGAGGGCTCCAGTCAGCGCGCCGAAGCGCGTGGCACGATGGTGTTGGCGATGACTTCGCCGAAGGGCCCGCTCAGTGCCTGGCCAGGAAGTTTCTGTTTGATCGCGCGCGGCAGCAGCGGAAACACCAGCTCAGCGAAACGGTAGGCCTCTTCCAGATGCGGGTAGCCCGAGAAGATGAAGGTGTCGATGCCGAGCGCGGCGTATTCCTCGATCCGCCTGGCCACGGTCTGCGGGTCGCCCACCAGCGCGGTGCCGGCACCGCCGCGCACCAGGCCGACGCCGGCCCACAGGTTGGGGCTGACTTCCAGATCGGCACGTGTCCGGCGCTGACCGCGGCCGTGCAGTGCAGCCATGCGTCGCTGGCCCACCGAATCCATGCGCGCAAACGCACTCTGCGCGCGCTCCACGGTTTCGTCGTCGAGATGACTGATCAGCGATTCCGCCGCCGCCCATGCTGCCTCGTCGGTTTCGCGCACGATCACGTGCAGGCGGATGCCGAAGGTGAGCGTGCGCCCGAGCGCAGCGGCCTTGCTGCGCACCGAGGCGATCTTTTCGGCCACCGCTTCCGGCGGCTCGCCCCAGGTCAGGTAGGTATCCACCTGCTCGGCCGCCAGATCGTGCGCGGCATCGGACGAGCCACCGAACCAGACCGGCGGATACGGCGTCTGCACCGTGGGATACAACAGCTTGGCCGCCTTGACCTGCAGGTGTTTACCATCGAAGTCGTAGCTCTCGCCGGTGTGGCTGTGGGCGATGATTTCGCGCCAGATGCGGATGAATTCGGCCGAGGCTTCGTAACGTTCGGCGTGGTCCAGGAACACGCCATCGCCTTCCAGCTCGCCGCGGTCGCCACCGGTGACCAGATTCACCAGCAAGCGTCCACCGGAGAGCCGGTCGAAGCTGGCCGCCGTGCGCGCGGCCAGCGCCGGTGCCATCAACCCCGGGCGCAGCGCGACCAGGAACTTCAACCGACGCGTGGCATTGATCAGGCTGGAGGCGATCACCCACGGGTCCTCGCACGAGCGCCCGGTGGGAATCAGCACGCCTTCGTAGCCCAGCGTGTCGGCAGCGACCGCCACCTGGGTGACGTACTCGGCACTGACCTGGCGTGCGCCGTCGCTGGTGCCCAGATAGCGGCTGTCGCCGTGGGTAGGGATGAACCAGAACATCTGCATCGTGGTGTCCTCAGGCGTGGATCGGTTGAGCGCTTCCTGCGTTTCAGCGCGCGTGCCGCTCAGGCGGTGCACACCGCCGGCGACTGGATCAGGCAATACGCAATAGCGCATCCGGTCGCGCACCAAGCACGCCGGCGGCACGTTCTGCGGCCAGCGCGATGCGCTCACGCAGCGCCGGATTGCTCACCCGGTAATCTTGAAAATCCGCTTCGGCGGCATAGATGCCGACCGGCAGGGCCAGTGCCTGGAAGAAGGCGAACAACGGGCGCAGCTGGTGGTCGATCACCAGGGCATGCCGCTCACTGCCGCCGGTGGCGGCGAGCAGGACGGGCGTATCGATCAAGGCGCTGATGTCGATGAGATCGAACAGATGCTTCAGCAGCCCTGGATAGGAACCGCGATACACCGGGGCGACCACCAGCAACAGCTCCGCGGTCTCGATCTGGCGCAGTGCGTGTTCGGTGTGCTCGTCCAGTTCGTTGCGCCACAGCGCTGCACCCAGTGGCCGGGCGATATCGCCCAGGTGCACGATGCTGGGCTTGATCGCAATGCGTTGGGCCAGTGCGGCCAGGGTCGCCTCGGTCAGCGCAAGGCTGCGCGACGGACGGGCCGAGCTGCCGGAGACAGCGACAACATTCAACGGTGTGCGCATGCAAAGGTTCCTATGGTGCGGCGGACCGGGTCATGGCAAAGCGGTATCCCGTCCCGGCAGCCCCACTGTTGCGATGGAGGCAGAATGTGCTGCGTTGCCACTGTGCGTGCGCAAGCAGCCAGCCATTTCAATCTGCCTGCCGGACCCAAGCGATGGCAATGCCTTGGCGCCTGTAAATGCCCGATGGCTTAGGAGGTTTGAGAATGATGTGATGAAAAAGTGCGCGACTCAGCGGAATCGCGCTGTTTCGCGTGCGTTTCCTCATACCTCTCGATGCATCAGGAAAGTGCGCCAGGAAATAAGCGCGTCATAACTGTTTATGGAAAAACATCTCTGCAGCAGTGTGTTGGATCACTCGATGAATAACCGCAGACGGTTGCAGGCCCGATCGTTGGAGATACCATCCATCCATCCATCCATCCATCCATCCATCCAGCCAGCCAGAGAGAAATTCGAAACAGGGATGCAAAGCGAATAGTGTTTTATTCAAACCATGAGGTGTGATGTGTTGCGATTCGCACGGAGTGATGGCGACGCATATCGCGGCGCTGCACGTAGTGCCCAGCACGATCGTTCGCGCCTCACCCAGGTTAAAGGGCCTGGCTGCGTCATCGGCTACAGCCGCCATGCGAGTGCCGCAATGGCATGGCCATTTACTCGGTCGGCGCAGTCAGCGGCAGAGCTGCAATGACGCGATTGCCTCAAGGTTCCGGCAAGCGGGACATCAGCAATTGATGCGGGCCTAGAACTGGCCAAAACCAGATCTAAGCATAAGCCTGGCGACCCTTACGTTCCTTCTGCGCATCGAAACGTCGGAATGCTACGAACGCGTAGCGTGCGTCCTGAGTCACAGCCCGCACGCTGCTGCATGCGGCGCGCATCGCGCGACCTTGCGAGAGTCAGCCAGACGCGCGTTGTGCCGCACGCCTCGCTGGCGAATCATTCTGTCGCCGGTGTGGCCGGCCGGTTGGGCGCCGTTGTGTTGTCGGCCCCCGTGTTCGCGCCACCGCCACCGCCATTGCCATGGCCCCGTCCACGGCCACGCCCGCGCTGGCGGCCCTGGCCTTCGCGCGGGCGCCGCGGCGCATGCGCTGCCGGTGCTGCCGGAGTGGGGACTTCGCGCCCGGGGACCTGCACGACGCGGAGTTCATCGGTGTCCAGCTGCAGGGCGGTGAGCTTGCCGCCCCACACCGCGCCGGTATCGATGGCGTGCACGCCCTGGGTAATCGTCAGGCCCAGCGCCGACCAATGCCCGCAGACGATCTTCAGATCGCGTTCGACCCGGCCGGGCACTTCGAACCAGGGATACAGGCCCTGTGCCTGGGTGCCCGGCGTGCCCTTGTCGTCGGTGGCGATCCGCCCGCGCGGGGTGCAATAGCGCATGCGCGTGAACAGGTTGATGATCGCGCGGCTGCGCTCATAGCCGCTCAGCCCCGGCGACCAGCCGGGCTGATCGCCGTACATGTTGCGCAACAGCTTGCGATAACCGCCGCCCTGCAACTGCTGCTCGACTTCGCGGGCATGTTTCTCGGCCATCTGGGTGGTCCACTTCGGGGCCAGCCCGGCATGGATCATCATCCAGCCCAGCTCGCGATCCACATGCGCCAGCTTCTGCATGCGCAGCCAGTCCAGCAGCACGTCGCGGTCCTCGGCCAGCACGATGCGCTGCAGGTCCGGATTGACCTTGCGCTGCTCCTCTTCCGAGCGTGCGCCGATCGCCAGCAGCGAGAGGTCGTGATTGCCCAGCACCACCACGCTATGCGCGCGCAGCGAATGCACCAGGCGCAACGTCTCCAGCGATTGCCCGCCACGGTTGACCAGGTCGCCGCAGAACCACAGCGTGTCCCGCGCCGGGTCGAAGTTCACCTTTTCCAGCAGGCGCTGGGTGATGTCGTAACACCCCTGCAGGTCGCCAATTGCCCAGACGCTCATCGCGCGCGCTCCATCAATCCAGCAGTCATCAGTGCAGCGTCCTGGGTACGCTCAGCACGAAGGCGGCGATCGGGGCGGTGAATTCGGTGCCATCGTCGGCCACCATGTCGTAGTGGCCCTGCATCTGGCCCTGTTCGGTTTCCAGCAACACCCCGGAGGTGTACTGAAAGGCTTCGCCGGGACGCAGCCAGGGTTGTTCGCCGACCACGCCTTCGCCATCGACCTGTTCGGTGCGACCGTTGGCATCGGTGATCCTCCAGTGGCGCGCCACCAGGCGCGCCGGCACCGCGCCCGCATTCTGGATACGGATGCTGTAGGCGAAGGCGTAACGGCCTTCTTCCGGGGTCGATTGGTGGGCGAGGAAGCGCGGCGAGACCTCGACCTCGACCCGATAGCGTGGATCATCGTGCATGGGAAAAGTCTAAATAAACCACTGTGGGAGCGGTGCTCAAGCCAGCTCGACATTGGCCAGCCGGATGAAATCGGCGACCTCGAGCTGCTCGGCGCGGGCATCCGGACGCACGCCGGCGGCCTCGAAATGCGCTGGTTCGCACACATTGGACAAGGCATTGCGCAGGGTCTTGCGGCGCTGCCCGAAACCGGCGCGCACCACATCGGCGAAGCGGCGGCGATCCTTGATCTGCACCGTGGCCGGGTCGCGCGGCACCAGCCGCACCACGGCCGAGTCCACCTTCGGCGGCGGCCGGAACGCGCCCGGCGGCACCACGAACAACGCGGTGACCTCGCAGTACGCCTGCAGCATCACGCTCAGCCGGCCATAGACCTTGCTGCCGGGACCGGCCGCCATGCGGTCGACCACTTCCTTCTGCAGCATGAAATGCATATCGGCCACGGCTGCGGCATGGTCCAGCGCATGAAACAGGATCGGCGAGGAAATGTTGTAGGGCAGGTTGCCGACCAGGCGGATCGGCGTGCCGTCGGCCAGTGCGGTGAAATCCACGCTGAGCACGTCGCGATGAATGATGCTCAGCGCGCCGATCGGCGCTGCGGCGTCGGTCAATGGAGCGATCAGGTCGCGATCGAACTCGATCACGGTCAACGCACCATGGGTGCGCAATAGCGGGAAGGTGATGGCGCCCTGGCCGGGGCCGATTTCGACCAGGTGCTGGCCGGCGCGCGGACCCACCGCCTGCACGATCCGGTCGATGTAATACCGGTCGGCAAGAAAGTGCTGGCCAAGCGACTTCTTGGCCGGTGCGCTGAAGGAAGAATTCATCTGCGCAGTTTAACGGAGCTGGCGGCTGCACGCCGTGTGGTGCGACGTGCGCGGCGTGTGCCGCCACGGCCAGTGACCCGCACGCAGCTTCGCAATGCCCTGCCGGGATGGTGGCTCAGCCGCGCGCCGCCAGCCGCGCGCACAACGCCGTGGCCGCCATCAGGCTGGACGGGTCGGCGGTGCCGCGTCCGGCCAGTTCCAGCGCGGTGCCGTGATCCACCGCCACGCGCGGGTAGGGCAGGCCCAGGGTGATGTTCACCGCCTGCTCGAAACCGCTGTACTTCAGCACCGGCAGGCCCTGGTCGTGGTACATCGCCACCACCGCGTCGAAGCCGCTCAGTTTCTGCGGCAGGAAGGCGGTGTCTGCCGGCAATGGCCCGATCAGCTGCAGGCCCTCGCCGCGCAGCTGCTGCAGAACCGGAATGATCACATCCAGTTCCTCGCGGCCCAGGTGGCCGTCCTCGCCCGCATGCGGGTTGAGGCCGAGCACGGCAATACGCGGCGTCGGCAGGCCGAAGTCGCGCTGCAAGGCGGTATGGGTGATGCGCAGGCACTGCACCAGCGCGTCGGCACTGATCGCATCGGCAACCGCGCGTAGCGGCAGGTGCGTGGTCACCAGCGCCACGCGCACGATGCTGTTGGCCAGCATCATCACTACCGGGCAGCCGGCCTGTTCGGCCAGCAATTCAGTGGTGCCGGTATAGGCGATGCCGCCGGCGTTGATGACCGCCTTGTGCACCGGGCCGGTCACGATGCCTTGCAGGCGCCCGGCCAGACAGTCGCCGGCGGCCGTGCGCAGGGCGGCAATCACCGCGGCGGCATTGGCAGGATCGGCATGGCCGAAGCGGGTCGGCACCGCCTGTCGAACCGGAAACAACGGCAGGTCGCCGGGGCGACGCGCCGGCTGGTCCGGATCGAGCAGGCGCACAGACAGCGACAGCGCCTGTGCGGCGCTGTGCAGGGTGTCGGGATCGGAGTAGGCGATCAGGTGCGCATCCGTGCGCGGCCGTTGGGCGAGCCGCACACACAGTTCCGGCCCGATCCCGGCCGGCTCGCCCGGCACCAGCGCGAGCGAGGGGACCCCCATCGGCTCAGCGCGCCGGCTGTGCCGGCGGCGGGGTCGGGGCAGCCGGTTCGGCCGGCTTGGTCGGCTCGGCAGTGGCATTGCCGTCGGCACGATCGCCGGTGCGGTAGCTCACGTACGCTTCGCCACGCAGTTCCTGCAGGTAGCGGTTGTATTCCTCTTCCAGCTTGCGGCGACCGATCGTTTCACGGATCTGCGCACGCTGGTTTTCGGAACTGACATCGGTCTGGCGGCTGCCGACGCGCTGCACGATATGCCAGCCGGCCTGGGTACGGAACGGCTCGGACACGGCGCCATCGGCCAGGCTCTCGACCTGCTTGCCGAAGTCCGGGCCGAACGCATCGGCCGGGAACCAGCCCAGGTCGCCGCCCTGGCTGCGGCTGTTGGTGTCCTCGGAGGACTCCTTGGCCGTCGCCTGGAAGTCAGCGCCGCCCGCGATGCGGGCGCGCAGCGTGTCGATCTTGGCCTTGGCCTGCGCGTCGGTCTGGTTGTCGCCGATGCGGACCAGGATGTGGCGCGCGTTGTACTCGGTGACCATCTTCTTCTCGCCGCCGGCATTGGCGTCGCGCATTTCCACCAGCTTGAGCAACTGGAAACCGCTGGGGCCACGCAGCGGGCCGGCCACCTGGCCAGGCTGCATGTCGCGAATCAGCTGGGCAAACGCGTTGGGAATCTCGTCCAGGCTGCGCCAGCCCAGGTCGCCGCCTTCCAGCGCATTCGGGCTATCCGAATAACGCACCGCCGCTGCCGAGAAATCCAGCTCGCCCTTGTCGATCAACGCCTTGACGCCATCGACCTTCTTCTGGCCGGTGGCGATCTGGTCGGCGGTCGCGCCTTCGGGCAGGCCGACCAGGATGTGGGCCAGGTGATACTGGCTGCCGGTCGTGGCCTGCTGGGCCAGCGCGGTATCCACTTCGCCTTCGCTCACGCTGATGCGGCTCTGCGCAAAGCTCTGACGCAGGCGCTGCACGATGATCTCCTCGCGCACCGACGAGCGGAAGTCGCCGTATGCCATGCCGTCGGCCGCCAGCTTCTGGCGCAGGCCATCGACGGTGGTGCCGTTCTGCTGGGCGATGCTGGCGATGGCGCGGTTGAGTTCCTCGTCGCTGACGCGGATCCCGCTTCCGTCGGCGCGGCCCACCTGCAGCTTGACCAGAACCAGGCGCTCGAGCACCTGACGCTGCAGGACATCGTCCGGCGGCAGCTGGTTTTCGCGGCCCGCATATTGCGACTTGACATTGCGCACAGCGCGATCGAGCTCGCTCTGCAGCACCACGTCCTCGTCCACGATGGCGGCGATACGATCCAGCGGCTGGGATTGCTGCGCCGAGGCCAGCGGCGAGACCGTGCTGGTGATCACCAGCAGCGAGGCAAGAAGAACAGAGAAAGGCTTGGTCATGGAATCAGGTTCGGATCGTAATCGTCCGGATTGCTCGTGGTGTTGGTGTTGCTGGGCGGGACCAGGTACAGGTCGTCGCGGTAATAGCCGAGAATAGCACGGCGCAAAGTGCGGTCCGTGTTCTGGCCAAACGAGCTCAAGCCCTTGAGCACGAACTCGAACTGGATGGAGTTGTCCATCTCTCCGTCGCGGTTACGCACGAATCGGCGTACCAGCGCGCGGACCGCAAGGCAGCAGCTGTCCCACTGCACGCCGCCGATGATTTCCAGCGGCTTGCGATCCAGCAGCGAGTAGTAATAACGGCCAACCGCACTCCAGGTGGGGTTGATCGGGTACAGGAACGAGAAGTCGGCCTGCTTGAGCTGGTCGCTGTCGTCAATCAGGTTGCGACGGTAGCGGTAGGCCAGATTGATGATGCCATCGTTATTGAGCAGGTAGCGAGTACGCAGGCTGGCCAGATCTTCCTTGCGTGAGTTGGGGTTCCACTGATACGTGGCGCCCATCGACCAGCGGTCGTTGATCGAGTAATTGCCATCGACCACCCAGGCAGATTTGCCCTGCTCGATCGGCTGCTCGCTACCGCCGGTGGCGGCATTGGTACTGTTGTTAATGGTGACCAGTGAATCGTTGAAGTACAGGATTTGGCCCGCGCTCAGCGAGAGCTTCTCGCGGCCATTGTCCTGTCGCAGCCAACGTGACGTTACGGCCAGGGTCAGCTGATTGGCATCGTTCTGGCGGTCGGCGCCGGTGTAACGGGTGTCGCGGAACAGCTGTCCATAGCTGAATGTGAACGGACGGGTGTCGAATACCGGCAGGTCGTCCTGATCGCGATACGGCACATACAGGTAGTACATGCGCGGCTCCAACGTATTGAGATAGTTGGTGCCAAAAAGCGAGGTCTCGCGATCGAAATACAGACCGGCGTCCACCGACGCGATCGGCAGGCTGCGCGAAGGCGAGCGATCGCCGGTCAACGGCGCGGTGTTGGCCAGCGTGGAATCCAGCTGATATGCGGTGTAGCGCCACGCTACGGTGGGCGTCAGAAACCATGCCGCGCCGGATAGCGGCATGGAGATATAGGGTTTGACATCCAGGCGCGCGCCGTTGCCGTAGTCCTTGTTGCGGATATTGGTGCGGACGTAATCGTCGTCGTCGTCATTTCCGCTGTTGCTGCCATTGATGGGTGGCCTGACGAAGTAAGAGTCGTCGTGGGTGAAGCGCACCGCTTCGGCATACACGCCAGCTTCGAAAATGCCGAAGGGCTTTTCCCAGGTGAAATACGCGCGCGGCTGCCGGTTGTAGGGCAGCGCCTGCTCGTCCAGGGTGTAGTCAGTCAACTGCCAACGATCGGCCATCAGTCCAGCAGTCCAGGTTTCGCCGGTGCCGTAGATGCCGATGGTGCTCTGCAGACTGGAGGCCGAGCCCATGCCGTTCAGGCGGCTGGTGAAGTCCTCCACATAGCGCGTATCGCTGACCCAGGAGATGCTGCTGCGCGCCTGCCAGTGGCTATTGACGTTGTGGTAGCCGCTATAGAAGACGCTGCCACGGTCCTTGTCGCGCAATTTGTCGTTGGGCAGGTAATTGCCGGTGATCTCACCGCGACCGCCCTCGTAGAGGTAACGGAATTCGGTGCCGAACATGAAGCCGCGCTTGCTCATGTAGCGCGGCAGCAGGGTGGCATCGTAGTTCGGCGCCAGGTTGAGATAGATCGGCTGCAGGTAGTCGAAGCCGTTGCGGCCGGACAGGCCGAACTGCGGAAACAGCAGGCCGGTCTGACGGCGGTCGTCGATCGGGAACTTGAACCATGGGAAATACAGCACCGGCACCTTGCCGATCTGCAGCACGGCATTGCGTGCCGTGCCGAAGCCTTCTTCATTGTCGACGTCGATCTCGGGCGCACGCACGCGCCAGATCGGCTGCGACGGATCGCAGGTGGTATAGGTCGAGCGGTGCATCTGGCCGACCTGGCCCTGCAGGTCCACCGATTCCGCACCGCCGTTGCCGCGCCGGTCCACCAGTTGGTACTGGATGTTGGTGACCTTGTGGGCGTCGGTGTCCTGATTGCCCTCGGCACGGTCGGCAATCATCCGGAACGAGCTGTCCTGGTACCGCACGTTGCCTTCGGCAATGTAGTTGCCGGTCTCGGTGTCCATGCGCAGGTTGTCTGCACCCAGGAACTGGTCGCCGCGCTTGAGCGCCACGTTGCCCTGGTATTGCGGAGTGGTACTGGTCCCGGACAGCTGGTCGCCTTCGATGTCGGTCGGCAACTGCGGGCGCATCTCGGCTGCCTTGGGGTCTGCGGCGGGCGCGCCGTCGAAGCCGGGTAGCGGGTCCACGGCCGGGCACAATCCCCAGTTCAACGGCTTGTCGGCAGCCATGGCCGGGAGGCAGATGGCAATGCTCAAGGGCAGGGGCAGCAGGCGGAGAGCTCGGCGCACGCGTGGTTCAACCAATAAAATGGCGACTAGCTTGCCGTATACCCCGCATAGGGGCAATGAAGAGCGCCTGCGCCGCGCGGGCGAGGTTCATCGCCGGCGGCCGCGTGCCCGGCGTGCCGACGGGGTCAGCGCAGGGCGGCGACGTGGGCCACGCTGCTCTCGCGCAACGCTTGCAGGTCGTATCCGCCTTCCAGCATGGACACCACCCGGCCGCGCGCATGCCGCTCGGCCAGGGTGCGCAGCGCGCCAGTCAGCCAGGCAAAATCGTCGTCGTCCAGCATCAGGTCGGCCAGCGGATCGCGCAGGTGCGCATCGAAACCGGCCGAGATCAGGATCAGCTGCGGGCGGAAGGCATCGATCAGCGGCAGCATCTCGTCCTCCCAGACATTGCGGAAGCGCAGCCCGTCGCTGCCCGGTGGCAGCAGCAGGTTGTGGACGTTGCCGACGCCGCGCTCGTGGACACTGCCCGAGTGCGGATAGAGCCCGGACTGATGGGTGCTCAGATACTGCACGGCCGGGTCGCGTTCGAAGATCGCCTGCGTGCCGTTGCCGTGGTGGACGTCGAAATCGACGATGGTGATGCGCTCCAGCCCATGCCGGTCGCGCGCATGCGCGGCGGCCACGGCGATGTTGTTGAACAGGCAAAAGCCCATCGACACCTGCGCGGTGGCGTGGTGGCCGGGCGGGCGCACTGCGCAGAAGGCGGTGCGGGTCTGGTCCTGCATCACTGCGTCCACAGCCGCGATGCCGGCGCCTGCAGCGCGCAGGGCGGCCGCACGCGAGGCGGGCACCATCCGCGTGTCCACGTCCAGTTGGCGATAGCCGTCGAAGGCGGTTTCCAGCACCGCGTCCACCTGCTCGCGCTCATGCACGCGGCACAGGTCGCCCAGCTTGGCCAGCGGCGCCTCGCGCCAGTCCAGGTCCGGAAAGGCGGCGCGCAGGGCGTCGACCACCGCTTCCAGGCGGGCGGGGCTTTCAGGATGCTCGGGGCCGGCGTCGTGACCGAGGCAGGCGGGATGGGTAAAGACCAACATGGGACGACTCTAGCCTCTCCGCCGTGCCGGGCACAGGGTCAACCGCGCCGGCGGTCGTGCCGCCAGAGCACTTCCTGCTGGCCATCGACCCGCGCCAGCACGCGCGCCAGGACGAACAACAGGTCCGACAGCCGGTTGAGATAGCCGATCGCCTCGCTGCGCACCGCTTCCTGACGCGACAGCGCGACGGTCTCGCGCTCGGCCCGGCGCACGATGGTGCGGGCCAGGTGGCAGCGCGCGGCCGCTTCGCCACCAGCCGGCAGGATGAAGTCCTGCAGCGGCAGCAAGCCGTCGTTGTAATGGTCCAGGTGGCGCTCCAGGGCGGCGATATCGGCCGCCTCGATCGCCGCATGCCCCGGGATGCACAGCTCGCCGCCCAGGTCGAACAGCTGGTGCTGCACGGTGGTCAGCAGGTCGGCGACCGGGGCGGGCACGCCGGGCGCGGCCAACAGCACGCCGAGCGCCGAATTGGCCTCGTCCACCGTCCCGTAGGCGTTGACGCGCAGCGCGTCCTTGCCGGTACGGCTGCCGTCGCCCAGGCCGGTGCTGCCATCGTCGCCGGTGCGGGTATAGATGCGCGAAAGCCGGTTGCCCATGACCTAGCCGGCGTGGGACTGGTGCTGCGGCGCTGCCAGGCGCTCGGTCGCGACCTGGAGCAACGCGGCGGCGGCGACATACAGCGCCGCACTGCGCAGGTAGGGCCACAGCCAGTCGGTGTAGTTCTTGAACCAGCCGGCCAGCGTGGGCTCACTGACGCTGGCACTGATCCAGTAGAAGCTGCCCTGGGCGATCAGCTGGCACAGCGCCACGCCGATCAGCAGGGCGGGCACCAGCCGGGCGAGCGCGTTCCAATGGGCGCCGTGGTAGTGCCGGCGCAGCCAGACGCCACCGGCCCACAGCGCGAAGTACGCCGGGATCAGGCACCAGTAGGCCGGCGAGACACAATAGTGCTGCCAGAAGCTCAGGCCCTGGCGGGTGATCACCAGCCAGTCCACCGCCACCGCAAGCCCCATCAACAGCGGGAACGCCAGCCGCGTGCGCGCGGCCAGGTGAAAGCCGCCGATGAAGAACACCGCCCAGGACGCATCCGGGACCGGCGCGAAGTGATTGATCCGCGTGGCCGCCATCAGGAGGGCGAGCAGACTCAGAATCAGGGTGTCGTGCGAGCGAGACGTCATGCGCGAAGGTGGCCAGGTCACAGGTCCGGAAGTGTAGCGTGGAACCCGGCATGCCCGTGCCGGCCCGGCAGGCGCGCGATCCGTCGAGCGTCTGCCGGAATGGGCGTGCCGGCGACGCGGGGTAGACGGGCCGGGCGCGGCAATCTGTCTCAACGCCCGGCGGCAACCTGCCTGGGGCCAGGGCTTATCATGTGGCGATGACACATCCACATGACGTTTTGATCGTTGGCGGCGGCCTGGTCGGCTCCAGCCTGGCGATTGCGCTGGACCGCCTCGGCCTGGATGTCGGGTTGGTGGAAGCCACCCCGGCCGGCGCGCCACCGGCGGTATTCGACCAACGCAACCTGAGTTTTGCCGCCGCCACGGTCAATGCATTGGGCGCGCTCGGGGTCATGGCAAAGTTGCGCAACCCGCCCGGGCCGATCCGGCGCATCCACGTCAGCCGTGCAGGCGACTTCGGGCGCGTGCAGCTGGATGCCGCCGACTACGGGCGCGACAGCTTCGGCCAAGTGGTGGTGGCGCGCGATTTCGGCGACGCCCTGCAGGCGCGTCTGGACGAGCTGACCCGGTTGCACCGGTATCGCCCGGCACGCTGCATCGGCGTGGAGCCGGTGCAGGACGGCCTGCGCGCAGTCCGCCTGGCGGCCGCCGACGGCGAGCGACTGGTCCGCGCCAGGCTGGTGGTTGGCGCCGATGGCAGCCACAGCGCGGTGCGCGAGCTGCTGCATATCGGCACCGACGCGCACGATTTCCTGCAGACCCTGTTCGTGGCGCGCGTGCGGGCCGCCAGGCCGCCCGATGGCACTGCCTGGGAGCGCTTCGGCGAACACGGGCCAACCGCATTGCTGCCGCGGGGCGACCGCCATTACGGCGCCATCCACTGCGTGGCGCGTGCCGATGCCGAAGCGGTGGCGGCCCTGGACGAGGCCGGCTGGCTGGCACGGCTGCAGCGCGCGGCCGGCTGGCGTGCCGGGCGCTTCATCGCCAGTGGCGAGCGCAGCGCCTACCCGTTGGTGCAGGTGCTGGCGAACAGCCTCATCGCCGAACGCGTGGTGCTGCTGGGCAATGCCGCGCAGACGCTGCATCCGATCGGCGCGCAGGGCTTCAATCTCGGGCTGCGCGATGCGCTGACGCTTGCCGAACTGATCGAACACGATCGCAGCGATGCCGGTGCCGGTGCGCTGCTGGATGCGTATCTGGCGCGTCGACGCGTGGACCGCGAGCACGCGATCGGCTTCTCCAGCGGGTTGGCGCGGCTGACCGGCAATCCGGCGCCTTTGCTACGGCCGCTGCGCAGCCTGGGCCTGCTGGCGACCTCGCAGGCCGCCCCGTTGCAGTCGATGCTGGTCGGGGGCGCGATGGGCTTCCGTGGCGAAGTCCCGCAGCTGTGCCGGGGTGTGGCATGAACCGGCGCACGCCGCGCGATGCGGTGATCGTCGGTGGCGGTGTGGTCGGCGCCGCCTGCGCCTTGGCGCTGGCCGATGCCGGGCTGCAGGTCGCGTTGGTGGAAGGGCATGAACCCGCGCACTGGCACGCCGACCAACCCGACCTGCGCGTCTACGCATTCGCCGCCGACAACGCCGCGTTGCTGGACAGCCTGGGCGTGTGGTCGGCAGTGCGTGCCGCCCGCGTGCAGCCCTACCGGCGGATGCGGGTCTGGGATGCCGGCGGGGGCGGCGAGCTGGGCTTCGATGCCGACACGCTGGGGCGCGAACAGCTGGGCTGGATCGTCGAAAACGCGCTGCTGGTCGATCGCCTCTGGGCGGCCGTGCACGCAGCCGGCGTCGAGGTGCATTGCCCGGCGCGCGTGGTCGAACTGGAGCAGGACAGCGGCAGCGTGCGTCTGCGGCTGGACGATGGCAGCCGCCTGGAGGCGGCGATTGCGATCGCCGCCGATGGTGCTGCGTCCACCTTGCGTGAATTGACCGGGGTGCCGGTCTCGCGGCACGCCTACGCGCAACGCGGCGTGGTGGCCTTCGTGGAGACCGAGCGGCCGCACGAGTCCACCGCCTGGCAGCGCTTTTTGACCACCGGGCCGCTGGCGTTCCTGCCGTTTGCCGAAGGCCGCAGTTCGATCGTATGGACCTTGCCGGATGCCGACGCCGCACGTGTGCTGGCCCTGGATGATGCGGCGTTTTCGCGCGAGCTCACCCAGGCCTTCGCCGCACGCCTTGGCCAGGTGCGGGTGGCCTCGCCGCGCGCTGCCTTTCCGCTGCAGCGGCAACTGGTGGAGCAGTACGTCAGCGGTCGTGTGCTGACCCTGGGCGATGCCGCGCACGTGGTGCACCCCCTGGCCGGGCAGGGCGTCAATCTGGGGTTGCGCGATGTCGCTGCGCTGCGCGAGCAAGTGCGCAACGCGCGCGCCAAGCGTGCCGACTGGGCAGCGCCGCACCGCCTGCAGCGCTGGGCGCGAACCCGTCGCAGCGACAACGCCGTCGCCGCCTACGGCTTCGATGCGATCAATCGGGTGTTTTCCAATGACGAGATGCACCTCACCCTGCTGCGCGGTTCGGTGCTCGGCCTGGCCGGCAAACTGCCGCCGCTGGTCGATGTGTTGTGGAAGCGCGCCTCCGGCGGTGCGTGAGCAGCGCCGCGCCGGCCGGCGTGAACGCGGATAACCGGCGCAGCCTTTGTTATATGCCTGAAAACTTATAGCGAAGGCCGCATCTTCCATACGACGGACGCGCACGGCCTAGCTACAGTCGGCGCATGACCTCGGTTGCGCACCCACCCAAGCCCCCCTTGCTGCTGCTCTGCGGCCTGCTCTGCGATGCCGCGATCTGGCAGCCGCAGCGCGAGGCGCTGGGGGACCTGGCGGAGGTGCAGGTGCTGGACTTTCCCGGTTTCGACAGCATCGTGCAGATGGCCACCCACGTGCTGGCCGGTGCACCGCCGCAGTTCGCGCTGGCCGGGCACTCGATGGGCGGACGCGTCGCGCTGGAGATCATGCGCCAGGCACCCGAGCGCGTGACCCGGCTGGCATTGCTCGATACCGGCATCGCCCCACGTCGCGAGGGCGAGCGCGAAGAGCGACAGGCGCTGGTGGACCTGGCCCGCACCCAGGGCATGCAGGCGCTGGCGTCGGCCTGGTTGCCGCCGATGCTGCACCCGGACTGTGTCGACGATGCCGCGTTGATGGAGCGCCTGACGGCGATGGTGCAGCGTCAAAGCCCGCAGGGGTTCGCCGGCCAGATCACGGCCCTGCTGGAGCGCCCCGATGCCGCGCCGGTGCTGGCACGGATCCGCTGCCCCACCTTGCTGGGTGTCGGGCGCCAGGACGCCTGGAGCCCGTTGGCCCGGCACCAGGACATGGCGCGGCACATCCCGCAGGCGCGCCTGGTGGTGTTCGAAGACAGCGGGCACATGGCGCCGGTGGAGGCGCCGGCGGCGGTGACCGCCGCCCTGCGCGACTGGCTGCAGGCCGCGTGATGGCCAGCAGGCCACGCCACCGGCGGTGACGCAGCGGTCGCTGGCGGCGCCGATACGTTTTGCTGAAATCCAAGGAGGCTGCATGCACGACGAGGCATCGACCATCATTGCCTGCGAGCAACTGATCCGCAGGTTCGCGCTGTACAACGACCGCCACGATCACGAGGCGCTTGCTGCCTTGTTCACCGACGATGGCGTGTTCGCACGGCCCAGCGCACCCGATGCACCGGTGCGTGGGCGCGAGGCCATCCTGCAGGCGCTTCGTGCGCGTCCGCCGCGCACCACCTGCCACCTGATGCTCAATACCCTGGTCACCGTTCAATCGCCGACCCTGGCGCACGCGCACAGCAATGTGCTGCTTTACACCGCCAGCCAGACCTCTGCGCCACCGCCGTTCGCCGCGCAGTCGCCGGCCTTGCTCGGCAGTTTCGACGATGTGCTGGTCTTCGAGCAGGAGCGTTGGCTGTTCAAGCAGCGGCTCGGTGCGTTGCTGCTGCAGATCGGTTCCTGAGCCGCCATCGCTAACGCGCAAGAAGCGTTGCAGCCGCCATCGGCCTGCAGCGCTGTCGTATCGCTTTCTCCCCCACGCCGCGCCCGCTGTCACCCACCTGTCCGCACCGGAGATTCGCCTAGTGGAACGCGTCCGTTTGTCTGCTCATTGTCGTTCGGTGTTGCTGCGCGCCCTGTCGCATCGGCAACGGTCATGGATTGTCGGCGCCACACTCGCTGCGGTGTTGCCGGGCACGGTGATGGCGCAGGCCGTACCGGAAACGGCGGCACCGCCGCAGGGCATCAATGTGGGGGGCACCAGTTTCATGGACGGGTTTGGCTCGTTGACGCCCGGCTGGACCGTCATCGAATACCTGCGCCATTACCACTTCAATTCGATCCGGAACGCCAGCGGCGACGATTCGCCGGCCTTTCGCGACCCGCAAGTGGACGTCAGCGTGCTGTTGACCCAGATGATCTATGTCACGCCCTATACCTGGAAGGGAAGTTCGTTGAGCTTCAATGCCATCGTGCCGTTGGTCAATTACGACACCGCATTTGCCGCAGACAGCCCCGTGCAGCTGAGCAGCAATGGGTTCGGCATGGGCGATATCTCTTTCGGGCCTGCCTTGCAGATGCCGCCGGTCATGCGCGACGGGCGCGTGTTCTTCTTCCAGCGCTTTGCGATCGACGCCTTTGCGCCGGTCGGCAAGTTCGATCGTGATACCGCGATCAACCAGAGCACCGGGTTCTGGTCGGTGGCCCCGCACTGGGCATTCACCGTGCAACCCAGCGATCGCTGGGAAATCAGCGGGCGCCTGAATTATCTGTACAACTTCCGGACCAGCCGCGCCGGCGGAGTGCCGCCGATTCCCGGCTTCCGCTTCCGCAACGGACAGGCGGGCGACCTGGTCTGGCTCAACTTCGCCACCTCGCTGAAGCTCAACGAGCAGTGGCGGGTGGGGCTCAATGGCTACTACCTGCAGCAGTTGAAGGACAACCGCACCAACGACCAGCGTGTGCCGGACAGCAAACGCAGGCAGTTCTATATCGGCCCCGGTCTGTCCTGGCGCATGAACGAAAAGAACCTGTTCAACTTCAATGTGTACCTGCCGGTGGATGTGGAAAATTCGGTCGCCGGCAATAACTTCAATCTGATGTTCGTGCATTCGTTATAGGCGTCCACCGCCGCCATGCGCAGCGCCTGCGACGGGGCGCTGCGCATGGCGGGGTAACTGCCGTTGCCACCTGCACGAGCCGGTAGCAAGGTGGTCGCTCAATGGGTGCCGCGTGGCGCGTCTGCGGTGTTGGCGCAGGTGCCTCGTGCTCAGCTCCGGGGCGCGGTAGTCACATCCCCATGCTGTGCCGTTGCGTATGCGCATGTTCGCGGAACAGCAGTTCCGCACGTGCTCCGTCGCGTTGTTCGATCGCCGAGACGATCGCCCCATGTTGGCGGTGCCCGTAATACAGATCGTCGTAGGCCACGGTGGCCGAGCGCTGGCCGAACACCACATGGCTGGGGCTGACGAACGGCACCACCGTGCAGCGGTCCACGGTTTCGGTGAGGATGGGCTTGTTGGCCGCCACCACGATGGTGCGATGGAAGCGGGCATTCATCGCGGCATAGGCCTGCTCGTCACCGGCATCGAGGCTGCGCTTGGCGAACAGGCGGTCGCCTTCGCCAAGACAGCCGTGCAGGGTGGCGAGCACCTCGGCCGACGCGCCCTGCTCGGCCAGCGTGCGCGCCGCCAAACCTTCCATCAGGGCGCGCACGGCCAGGGCATCCAGGCTTTCCTGCTGGCTGAAGCGGCGCACCGCATAGCCGCGGTTGCCTGTCTGCGCCAGCAGGCCTTCCTGGCACAGCGCCGGCAGAGCCTGGCGGATGGGCGTGCGCGAGATCGCCAGGCGTTCGGCCAGGGCCGCTTCGGTGATGCGTTCGCCCGGGGCAAAGGTGCCGCACAGGATCAATTCGCGTAGCTGCTGGACCGCTTGCAATCGGTGGTTGTTCGCCATTGGCTCCATTCTCTCGCGCCGTACCGCAGCGCACGTTCCTTGGAAGGGGAAAACTCGCAAATGCGTGTATAAAAACCTTGCGGACGAGATCGCTTGATGGCAATTTGGATCCCAAGGATACCTTTTTGGCAATCCGGAGTGCTCGATCGTCCCTGTTGGGATCCATTGCATCGCCGGTCCCGACCCAATCAATGACGCGCGCCCGGCCTTCCTCGGCAGCGCCGCGTCGCAGGAGCGCAGCATGGCAAGCATCATCGGCGGCATCGGAACCTCGCACGTTCCCACCATCGGGGTGGCCTACGACAAGGGCAAACAACAGGATCCGATATGGAAACCGTTGTTCGACGGCTACGGGCCGGTCGCCGAGTGGTTGGCCCGGCAACGGGCCGACGTGCTGGTGTTCTTCTACAACGATCACTGCACCACGTTCTTTTTCGATCTGTACCCGACCTTCGCGTTGGGCGTGGGCGAACGTTTCCCGGTAGCCGACGAGGGAGCGGGCTTGCGCAACCTGCCGCCGATTCGCGGCGATGTGCAGCTGCAGGCGCATATCGCCGAGTGCCTGGTCAATGACGAATTCGACCTGACCGTGTTCCAGGACAAGCCCATCGACCATGGCTGCGCGGCACCCTTGCCGCTGCTATGGCCGCATGTGCCCGACTGGCCCGGCACGGTGGTGCCCATCGCGATCAACGTGCTGCAGTACCCGCTGCCGACCGCGCGCCGCTGCTACCGGCTGGGTCAGGCGGTGCGGCGTGCCATCGAGTCGTATCCGGAAGATCTCAGGGTGGTGGTGGTCGGCACCGGCGGTTTGTCGCACCAGATCCATGGCGAGCGCACCGGCTTCAACAACACCGAGTGGGACATGGAGTTTCTGGACCGCTTCCAGCATGCCCCCGAGACCCTGACCGACCTGACCCACACCGATTACGTGCGCCTGGGCGGGGCCGAGAGCGTTGAGCAGATCATGTGGCTGGCCATGCGTGGTGCGCTGGAGGGTCCGATCCGCAAGTTGCATCAGAACTACTACCTGATGACCACCACCGCGATGACCGTGGTGGTGTACGAGCCGGGCGAAGAGGCGGCCGATGCGCCGCGTTCGGCAGAGCTGTTGGCGCGTACCGCCAACGCGGCATGAGGGCCTGCACATGAATCCGCAAGTCAACGGCATGGACAAGATCGACGGGACCTATCTGTTCGATCTACGCACCAGCAACCGCGCGCTGCGCCTGAATCGCTTTTTCTGGCAGATGATCCGCGCGCCGTGGCGCGACCGCTTCTTGCAGGATGCAGAAGTGCTGATGCAGGAGGCCGGACTCACCGAGCAGGAGAAGGCGCTGATCCGCGCACGCGACTGGCTTGGCCTGGTGCAGTACGGCGCCAATTTTTTCGTCATCGAAAAGTTCGCCCGTGTGGTGCGCATGACCAATCTGCAGGTCTACGCCATCATGCGCGGCGAATCGTTCGAAGCGTTCATGCAGACCCGGCAGGTGCCCGAGGCGCGCTGAACTGCGCGCCTCGGGCATCTGCCGGGTGCTGTCACCCGACTTCCCAACGTAAGGCCCACCCCCCCATGACCATGTCCTCCGTGTTCTTCGAACACCGCATCAAGGTCCGGCATCTACGTGTCATCGAGGCGCTGGACCGGCAAAAAAGCCTGCTCCGCGCCTCGCGCGTCTTGAATGTGACCCAACCTGCGCTCACGCGTGCCCTGCAGGAGATCGAAGAGATCGTCGGGGCACCGCTGTTCGAACGTCACTCACGCGGCGTGCGTCCCAACGCCATGGGCGAGGTGCTGGTGCAGACCGCGCATGTGGTGCTGGGCCAGTTGCGCCGCGCCCAGGACACGTTCGAGGGTCTGCTGCAGGACGACGCGCTCACGATCACCGTGGGCGCCCTGCCGGTGGCGGCAAGCGGCCTGTTGCCGGCCGTGCTGGCGGCGCTCTACCGCGCCGAGCCCACGCTGCGGGTGCGGCTGTTGCATGGCCGTACCGACGAACTGCTGCCCAAGCTGGCCGGCAACGAAGTCGATCTGGTCGTGGGCCGGCTCTATCCGCTGGCACGCTACGACGCACTGGTCCGCAAGGTGCTGTACCAGGATCCGATCGCGCTGGTGGCGCGCAGCGACCACCCCCTGTTTGCAAACGGCCCGGTACGCATTGCCGAAGCCGCGGCATATCGCCAGGTGCTGCCGACGCTGAGCCAGCACGTGGAGCGCGACGTGGCGCAGGTCATGCGCGAGCATGGGCTGGCCACGCGCGACCAGCTGCGTTCCAGCTCGGCCAGCTTCACCCGCGAGATTCTGCTCGGCACCGACAGCATCGCGGTGATGCCGAGCATGATGGTGGCCGGCGACATCGCCCGTGGCGAGTTGCGTGCCTTCCAGTTGCAGCAGCCGTCGCAGGCGCGTGCAGGTGGGGTGATCTACCGCGACAACAATGCCATTCTCAAGCCGGGCGTGCGCCTGCTGATGCGCGAGCTGGAGCACCAGTTGGCGCTCATGGCCGAGCAGGGCGCTGTGTGGGTGGACGACCATGTCGGCGAAGACGACATCCTGCTGGATGCGTCCGCGTAAGCGATGGCGTGCCTGTCTGCTCGTGCTGCAGTGAAAGGCACGATGCAGGCGGTCTGAGTAACGCACATCGGGCAGCCAGGGCTGCCCGACTGCGTATTGGGACAGTGGTGCTCACGGCGGTGTCTTCAGCACTCGCCCTGCGCGTGCGTTGGATGCAGGGCGAGTGCAGCGTGCTGGAGTCAGGGACGCACAGCGACACACACACGCTGCCAAGGCCAATCGGCGGGCACGTCGCCGCCGGGCAACGTGTCCGCCCAAAAGCGGCCAACAAAACCTAGCGTGCGGTCGTCAGGCGGGTGCGGACGGCGCGGAGGAACCGGCGTGTACGTGTGGTACATGCCGGTTCCGGGCACCGGCCGCGCAGTCGTTTTGTCAGCTGCTCTGCGTCCGACGTGCATCAGCAGGCGCTACGCGTCGTTCGCGAGCGCATCCTTCAGGCGCGCCTTCTGCAGTTTGCCTGTCGCGGTGCGTGGTAACGCTTCCACCACGCGTAGATGCTTTGGCACCTTGTACTTGGCCAGGCGCTCGATCAGGTAGCTGCGGATCTGCTCCAGATCCGGGTCCTCGGCGGCTGGCACGATCGCCAGATACCCCACCTCGCCCCATTGCGGGTCGGCCATGCCCACCACCGCGCATTCGCGGATCTGCGGGTGATCCGCGAGCACGGCTTCGATCTCCGCGGGGTAGACGTTCTCGCCGCCGGAAATGAACATGTCCTTCTTGCGGTCCACCACAAAGAAGAAGCCATCGGCATCGCGCTTGACGATATCGCCGGTACGGAACCAGCCCTGCGCATCGCGCATCTCGGCAGTGGCCTTGGGGTCGCGCCAATAGCCGGGGCTGAGATTGGGCCCGCGCAACAACAGCTCGCCGGGAACACCTGTCGGGCAGTCGTTGCCGTCGCCATCGACGATGCGGGTCTGCACCGTCGGCGAGCAGATGCCGGCCGCGCCCAGCTTGGTGCGAATGACCTCGCAATCGACCGACATGCCGAACACCGTGCCGGCCTCGCTCATGCCGAAGCCGCAAACCATGGGAATGCCGTCGTCCACCCAGCCCAGCAGGTCGTCGCTGGCGTGTGGCGCGCCGCCGCTGACCAGGGCAGTGAGGTGACGCAGCGCTGCGGGGTCGAAACCCGGTTGAGCGCGGAAGGCCTGCATCATCTGCGGCACACCGACGTAGTGGGTGATGCCCAGCGCCGGATTGCCGAGCCAGCCCAGCGTGCGCTGCGGCTCGAAACCGCTGGAGACCTGGATCGACCCGCCCACCGCCAGTGCCGGCCGCACATTGGTGGCCAGGCCGATGATGTGGAACATCGGTGCTTCGCACAGGAAGCTGCTGCCCGCATCCACGCGGGTGGTGACGCCGAAGTTGTGCGCCACCTGCTGCAGGTTCTGCTCGCTCAGCATCACGCCCTTGGGCTGGCCGGACGTGCCCGAGGTGAACAGGATCAGGCTGACGCGGTCCGGCGGAATGTAGGACGTCTCGGCCGGCGCGAGGCCCTTGGCGGTCTCGATGAAGTCCGTCAGCGCTTCGACATGCGCGCGCCCGGCGGCGACATCATCGCCCAGCAGCAAGCGCGGCTCGGCGCGTTGCAACAGGGCATCCAGCTCGGTGGCGCTCAGGCGCCAGTTGAGCGGCACGTAGATCGCGCCCACGCGTCCGCACGCGAAGTGCAGCGCCACCTGCCAGACCGAATTGCGGGCGAGCACGGCGAGCCGTTCGCCGTCGATGCAGCCGCGCGCCTGCAGGAGGGCGGCGAGGCGGCCGATCAGCTCGTCCAGTTCGGCGTAGGTCCATTGCTGATCCAGCAACAGGTCGCGCGCGGCGAGGCGTTGCGGTGTGAGGCGGGCATGGAAGGAAATCGAGTCAGTCGGCATGGTCATGGCGCTGTCTTCCGAATGCGGTTTGGGGGAGTGGCTGGCGTGAGTGCGACGGCAACGGTAGAAGGTTCACGCGCACGCCCGATGACGCAGCGGGCATTCACCAGCGATGGTGTGAACCGGTTGCAGGAGAACGGCAGAGCCGCGGCGTTAGCGCCGCGAGGCGAGCGCGCACCGCTGGCCGGTACGCGCTCGGGTGGTGCCCGGCTAGCTGAGATAGACGGTTTTGGTTTCCAGGAAGGCGTGCAGCCCTTCGATGCCGCCTTCGCGGCCGACGCCGGAGTGCTTGAAGCCGCCGAACGGCATGTCGATGTCCACCCACATGCCGTTGATCGAGTGGCTGCCGCTGCGCACGCGGCGTGCGATGCGGTACGCGCGGTCGACATCCTCGCTGTAGACGGTGCCGTGCAGGCCGTAATCGCTGGCGTTGACCTTGGCGATCAGGTCGGCCTCGTCGTGGTAGTCGATGAAGCTGACCACCGGCCCGAAGATTTCCTCGCGTGCGATGGTCATGTCGGGTGTGACATTGGCGAACACCGTCGGTTCGAGGAAAAACCCGCGTGGCAGATGCACTGGCCGGTTGCCGCCCATCACCAGCTGCGCGCCCTCGGCGCTGCCCTGCGCAATGTAGGACTGCACGCGTTCCAGCTGCCGGCCGAGCGCCAACGGGCCCATGCCGGTGTCGGCGGCGAACGGGTCGCCGAGCTTGAGTGCGCCCAGGGCCGCGCAATACGCCTGCAGGATCTCCTCACGCCGTTGCGCCGGGACCAGCACCCGGGTCAGCGAGAAACACACCTGGCCGGTGATCGGCATGGAGTAGGGCACCAGGCTGGGCAACACCTTGGTGAGGTCGGCATCCTCGAGCACGATGGCGGCCGACTTGCCGCCCAGCTCCAGGCCGACACGGGCCAGCCGTTCGGCGCAGGCCACACCGATCAGCCGCCCCGCCTGGGTGGAGCCGGTAAAGCTCACCTTGTCGACGAGCGGATGGCGGATCAGCTGTTCGCCAACTTCGCGACCGGCCGGCAGCAGGTTGAACACGCCATCGGGTACACCGGCGGCGCTGATGCATTCGGCCAGGATATAGGCATCGATCGGGGTTTCCGGCGATGGCTTGGCCACCACCGTGCAACCGGCGGCCAACGCGGCGGCGACCTTGTAACAGAGCAGCACCAGCGGCGCATTCCAGGGCGTGATGGCGGCGACCACGCCAACCGGTTCCTGCACCACGTGCACGCGGCCGCCGTTGGCACGTGCGCGCGGTTCGACGAACGGGTGGGTGGTGATCAACTCGCCGTAATAGTCGAACAGCCCCGGTGCCTGCTGCGAGGCGCGGCGGCTGAAGCCGATGGTGGCGCCGACCTGGCCGGTCCAGGCCTCGGCCAGTTCCGGCAGGCGGGCACGCAACTGGTCGGCAACCCGCTTGAGCACCGCACCGCGTTCGGGCGGCGACAGCTGCGGCCACGGGCCGGTATCGAAGGCGGCACGCGCCGCGGCCACGGCGGCCTCGGTATCTGCGTGCGAGGGTTCGGTGTAGCGCAGCAGGCGCTCTTCGTTATGCGGGGCGACCACGTCGACATGCCGGTCGCCGCTGCTCGCGCGCCACTGGCCATCGATGAACAGGCCCAGGGGCCCACGCGCGGCGATTCCGCGCAGCGTTGCGGATAAGGCTTCCATACTCCCTCCTCGGTGCAGAAAACCACTGGCGGCGCCAGCGATGCGTGGCGTGCACGCAGCGCTGCAGGTGCCGTTGGACGTGCTCAGGTGCTCTTTTTGGTCAGGTCGTATTCGCCCAGGCCGGGCTTGTAGCTCTTCTCGTCGATGAACTGACGGATGCCTTCCTTGCGCGCGTTGTTGTCGAAGGAATTGGCCGCTTCCTGCATGCGCACCAGATAGTCCTCGGCTTCGTCGTAGGTCATGGTGCCCACGCGACGGACCGCATCCTTGGCGTATTTCAGCGCCACCGGGTTCTTGCGCAGCAGCAGCTCGGCCACTTCGCGGGTGCGCGCTTCCAGGTGCTCCAGCGGCACGCTTTCGTTGACCAGGCGCCACTCGGCGGCCTTCTTGCCATCCACCATTTCGCCGGTCAGGGTCATCCACATCGCATCGCGCATGGACAGCAGTTCCACCGCCACCTTGGTCACCCCGCCGCCGGGCAGGATGCCCCAGTTGATTTCCGACAGGCCGAACTGCGCCTCGTCGGCGGCAATGGCCAGATCGCACGCGAACAATGGGCCGAAGCCACCGCCGAAGCACCAGCCGTTGACCATCGCGATGGTCGGCTTCTGATACCAGCGCAGGCGCCGGAACCAGCCATAGGATTCGCGTTGCGAACGGCGCACGCCACGCAGGCCCTGCGCTTCGGTTTCGCGGAAGTATTCCTTCAGATCCATGCCGGCCGACCAGGCGGTGCCTTCGCCGCCGAGCACCAGCACGCCGACGTTGTCGTCGAACTCCAGCTCGTCCAGCACATCCATCATGCGGCGGTTGAGCGCGGGGCTCATCGCGTTGCGCTTGTCAGGGCGGGCGAACTTCACCCAGGCAATGCGGTTTTCGATGCGAACCGATACCACGTCATGCTCGTTCAAGCGGCGTCTCCTTCAAGTCGGGGGCTGCGGGGATCAGAAATCTTCGGCCAGCGCGGGGTCCGGCGCGGTCGTCCGTTCCAGCGTGGCGCTGGCGTTCAATTTGCATAGCAGGCGCAGCAGGGTCTGCTGCTCGCTGGCCTGCAGGCCGGCGCAGGTGCGTTCGACGGCGCGCGCAAGGCAGCCCTGCGCCACTTCCAGCGTGCGCTGGCCGTGCTCGGTCAGGTACAGGCCCTTGCTGCGGCGGTCGCGGCCGGCCAGGCGTTCGATCAGGCCCTGCTCGGCCAGCGCATTGGCGATCTTCATGCCGGCGGCGCGGTTGACCAGCAGGCGATTGCCGAGTTCGGTCTGGTCGCAGCCGGGCTGGTCGCGGATATGGATCAACGCGGTGACACGCGCCGGTGTCAGGTGCAGTTCGGCCAGCTCCTGGCGCGCAGCGTGGCTGGAGGCCAGGGTGGCCAGTTGCAGTTGGTAGCCGAGGTCGGCGGCAAGTGCCAGGCGAGCGGTCATCGATCCATCCAAATTGTATCCGTTAAATACAATCTAGCCGAGCGAAGCGAGCGCTGCAAGGGGGTTGGTGCGTCAAAAACGAAGGCCGGCGCGCGCCTGCGTAGCGTCGGCGCGCGTGGCTGCCATGCGGATGCGCCAGGGCTACTGGATCAGCCAGCCGGCCAGCTGTTCGCGGGTGAGATAGCCGCTGTGACGGCTATCCAGCGCATCGAATTCGTCGGCCAGTGCGGGGTTGGCCTGGGCTTCGGTGCGACTGATGCGGCCATCGCCGTCCACGTCCATGGCCTGGAAATCGATGCGGTAGCTGCCCGCCACGCTGCTGGGCTGGATCGAGCGCACGATCACGCTGGATTCGCCGCGCGGGCGCTCCAGCTGGGTCTGATGGGTGACCTCGCCGCTGGCGAGCGGCTGGGTGCGGATGACGTTGGGTACCTCGATCAGCGGCATGCTGCTGGCTGGTGAGGGTGCTTGCTGTGCGGGCGCGGCGCCGCACGCGAGCAGCATGGCAGTGAGGGTGGCAATACGGCTGGTGGTCATCAGATCCCCCTGATGTGGAACAGCCGGTAAGGATAGTGGGTGTCGAGCCGATTGCGGTGGGCACCGCTTGCACGCTGGCCGCGGCGCGCCACGCGGGCGACCGCCAGCGTGCGGGCACCGGCGCGTGGCCGCTGCCCTGCATGTCGCTCAACCGGGAATGAAGGGAAACACGATCTTGAGCAACCCCTTCAGTCCGCCCTCGGCGGTGCTGGCCACGGCCTTGGCGCCCAGGCTGTTGAGTGCGCGGCGCACATCGTCCCAACGCAGCTGGGCGATGTCTTTTTTCAACAGGTCCGACACCTCTTCGGCGGTGGGGGTGAGCTTTTGCAGTGCGCGGATGGCCGCCTGCGGGTCCTGCTGCAGATAGCCCCAGCGTTCGGCAATCTTCAACAACGTGTCGAAACGCACCGCCACCACTTCGCGATTGCGTTCGTACACCGGCAATGCGCCAACGTCGAGAATGGCCTGCTCGAACTGTTGCGCGTCATCGGGGTGCTCGATGCGCACTGCCAGGAAGCCTTCCTTGCGGCTGCGTTCGCTGACGTGCTTGGCACCCGAGCGCAGGTTGTCCTCGGTCAGCACGTTGGCCACGATGCGCTGCATGGCCGCGTCGCCTTCCTCGGGCACCAGCGCACGCCAGCGGGCATAGCCATCGCGACGCAGCGCCTTGACCTTGGCCGAGGTGACCCGCAACTGCAGTGCGACCACGGCATTGGCGCTGTTGCGCGAGATGGCGCCATCGCGTTCGAGCAGCACGAAGATCAACAATTCCAGGTCGCGCTTGGTCAATGACTGAAACCCCTGCAACAGGGTCAGTCGCAGGAATTCGCTGCCGAAGGCGGCTGCGTCCTTGAGTTCGATCGGTTGCATGGGGAGTCCTCCGCGGGTGACCTGCACAATGCCAGCACCCGGTTGCGCGGGCTGAGAACCGATGCGACGCGCACAGCAGTTTCAGTGTCCGGTTTCGCGCCCGGGGCGGTCGGATCTGAACGTTTCAACTGCGCCGCGATCTTGCAGTGTCACAAAGACCTGTTTGCCGTCGCTGCCGCCGAAGGCGACGTTGCTGGCCTTGCGCCCCTTCAGCGCAACCGTGCGCAGCAGCCTGCCCGTCGGCGACACCACGGCGATCTGCCCGGCATCGTAGCGGGCGATGTACAGATTGCCATCGGCATCGCAGCGCATGCCATCCATGCCGAAATCGGGGAACGCGATCAGCAGGCGCTTGTTGCGCAGGCTGCCGTCATCGCGACGGTCATACACCCACACCTTGCGCGACATGCTTTCGTTGACGTAGAGGCGCTTGCCGTCCGGGCTGACGTCCAGTCCGTTGGGGGTGGTCATGCCGGACTCCAGCAGCCGCACCGCGCCGTCGCGCCCGATGTGCCACAAGCGCCCGCTGTTGTCCTTCCAGTTCGGGTCGCTGGCGTAGAAGCTGCCGTCCGGTGCAAGCGCCAGATCGTTGGGACCATCGGCGTCGGGCAACGCAGCGAACGTGGTCACGGCACGCGTCTGCATGTTCACCTGCAGCAGTTTGTGGCCGGTGTAGTCGGCCACGTACATCGCCCCATCGCGAAAGCGGATGCCGTTGCCGGTGCTGCCTGCTGGCAAGGTGACGAACACTTGTGCGTTGGCACTGCCGTCCGGCTGCAGGGTGATGCGTGCGATGGTGCCATCCTTGCCCAGATTCACGGCGTAGAGCGCGCCATCCGGGCCGGTGGCCGGGCCTTCTGCGTTATGCGTGAAGGCGCCATCGCCGATCAGGTCACGCGCAACGAAGGGCGCGTCGGCCGCGGCAGCGAGCGAACTGGACAACAACAACGCCAACGTCAGGCAGCGGGCGCGTGCAATAGCCATCATGCGGAATGCTCCAGGCGGGATCGTGCGCAGTGTGCCAGAACGTGCAGCGCGACCATGGCGGTACTCACGCGCGATCAAGTAAGGTGCGCGGGCGGTACCGAACCAGTGCAACGTGCAGGCGGCAGCTTCTGCTCAGGCAGGCGATGGCGTGACGCATACGTGTCCTGCGTACCGCATGACATCGCGACGTCACCGCTGCCTGCATGACGTCGCTTGCCAGTGCTGGTCGCCATTCTCACTTGAAGGAGGTTTGCATGTCCGTGGAATCCTTGACACGTCGCCGCTTGCTCGCCGCCTTCGGCAGTGCCGGCATCCTGCTGGGCGCGCCGGCCTGGGCGCTGCCCAAGAAGAAGCCGGGAAAGCCGCTCAATGTCGCCCTGGCCGGTCTCGGCAGTTATGCCAGCGAACAACTCGCGCCGGGTCTGGCCTTGACCAAGCACTGCAAGCTTGCCGGTATCGTCACCGGCACGCCGTCGAAGATTCCGCGATGGCAATCCAAGTACGGCATCGCCGATCGCAATGTCTACAGCTACGAGAACTTCGACAAGATTGCCGATAACGACGATATCGACGTGGTGTACATCGTCACCCCGACTCATTTGCACGCGCCGCTGACCTTGCGCGCAGCGGCAGCCGGCAAGCACGTGTGGTGCGAAAAGCCGATGGCAATGCATGCCGGCGAATGCGAGGCGATGATTGCCGCCTGCAAGCGCAACAAGGTGGCGCTGACGATCGGCTACCGCATGCAGCACGAGCCCAACACGCGGCGGCTGATTGCGATGGCCAGCGAGAAGCCGTTCGGCGCCATGCAGCGCGTGCGTGCCGAGGCCGGTTACAACGGGTATCGCGATACGACCAAGGCCGATCGCCCATGGCGGTTGCGCTCGGAATTCGGCGGCGGCGCGATGTACGACATGGGCGTGTATCCACTCAATGCCGCACGCTACACCGTGGGTGCCGAGCCGCTGGCAGTCACCGCCAAGCGCTGGACCGACCGTCCCGAACTGTTCGATGAAGTGGACGAGCATATGGATTTCACGCTGGAATTCCCCAATGCCGTGCGTGCGGCGTGCAAAACCAGTTTCGGTGCCAACATGAATGTGCTGCGTGCCGACTGCGAGCGCGGCTGGTACGAACTGTCGCCGTTCCAGAGCTACCAAGGCGTCACCGGCAAGGCCAGCGATGGCCGTGTGTTCGATGCCAAAGTGCCGCACCAGCAGGCCTTGCAGATGGACGAAGACGCATTGGCCATCATGAATGGCACGCCGCTACGCGCGCCCGGCGAAGAAGGCCTGCGCGATATCCGCATTGTCGATGCGATCTACCGATCTGCTCGCGAAGGCAGCAAGCGCATCGTGCTGTAAATGAGCCAGCTCCGGCGGCCGACTGCCGCCGGGGCAACCGCAATAGCGGCGGCGGCTCAGGACCGCTGGGCATGGCAGCACACAGCGGCAACCGACAGCGGAATCTAGAGCGAGCAAGCAGCCAATGGGCCGCAGTGCATCACACCTACAATCAACGCTCGACAGCGGCGCGCAGCACGCCAGCGGCAGGCAGCGCCCACAGGTCGCAGAAACGTCGATGCAGTGAGTGGCAGTGAGTGACGGACAAGCGTCGTCAACACGCGGGACCAACCATCTCCAGAACTCCCGCTCCACGCCCTGGGTGCGCTTCAGACGCTCATCGCTTCGCTGTGCAGGAGTTGTTCAAACGCTCAGTGAGCTGCGCGCGGTCGTCGAGGGAATGGACGGCGGCACATACAGACAGGGCGCCAACCAACCGCTTTTACGATTCCCGATTCCCCATTCCCCATTCCCAGCCTCAGTCCCGCATCGCCAGCACCGTGATCTCTTCGCGATCGTGATACAGCTGCTTGGCCCGCACGGTCAGCGACTTTTCGGCCTGCTGCTCGAATAGATCCAGGCACAGGCGGGTTTCGTCCCAGCGTTTTTTCATCGGCAGCTTGAGGTTGAACAGGGTGTGGCGACACCAGCCTTCACGCACCCAGGTGGCCATGCGCTCGGCGACGCGGCGTGGTTGCTCGACCATGTCGCAGACCATCCAGTCCAGCGCCTGTGCCGGTTTCCAGTGGAAGCCATCGGCGCGCAGGTGCTCGACCAGGCCGGTGTCCAGCACGTGCTCGCGCAGCGGGCCGTTGTCCACGCTGGTGACATGCAGATGCTGGCGGGTGAGCACCCAGGTCCAGCCGCCGGGCGCGGCGCCCAGATCGGCAGCGCGCATGCCGGGCTTGACCAGGCGTTCGCGCTCGTCGGGCGTCAGCAAGGTGAGCAGTGCTTCGTCGAGTTTGAGCGCCGAACGCGACGGTGCGTCGGGCAGCAATTTGAGCCGCGGAATGCCCAGAGGCCAGGGCGCGCTGTCGTCGGCATCGGCCACCGCCAGCAATGCGTGGTCGCCATCGAGGAAACACACGTGCAGGCGTGGTAGGCGCGGCTGCGGCTTGTCGGTGAGCAGGCCGGCCTTGCGCAGGGCCGGGCGTAACGCATTGCCAAAGCTGCGCGCCAGGCCTGCCAGCGGTTTGCCTGCATCCGAATCCGGATGCTCCACCCACAGGTCGCCAAAGCGCGGTTGCCCGTGCAGTGCGGCCAGGATCGGGGTGATGCGATCGGTCGGGTCGATGCCCTTGAGTTCGGCCAGGACGACCAGCTTCTGCCGCGCGAAGATCAGCTCGCGCCACTGCAACCTGGCGGCCAGCTGCGCGGCTTCATCGCAGACGAACACCACATAGCCATCGTTGCGCTGCGTGCGCGCATAGCCGGCGATGCCGACGAACGCGGCGCGTGCGCTCAGTTCTGCGGCCAGTTCCGGCTCGAAGCCCTGGCGGCAGTAACACAGCAGCCCGCTCATCGCAGCGCTCGCAGGGAGAGGTCAATAATGGTCACCGCCGCCCTCGCCGTAACTGCGCAGCACCGCGCACGCCTGCTCGCGCTGTACGTCGCGCACCACATCGATGCCGCGGCGGGTGAGCTCGCCCACCCAGTCGGCGGGCAGCGGGCCTTCGTCGAATTCGGTCAGGGCCATCACGTCTTCGGCGCGGGCGCCGATCAGCAGCCGGTCGATGCCCGCCCATACCGTGGCGCCGTAGCACTGGCAGCACGGTTGCGCGGAGGTCGCCAGGGTGATGGGCGACAGCACATCGTTCAGGCGCGGGGTCTGCAGGCGCTGCTGCGCCAGCATATAGGCCATGTTTTCGGCGTGCGCCAGCGAGGTGGTCTGCGGCACCACACGGTTCACGGCTGCGGCGATGATGTGATGGTCCGGGCCGAACACCACTGCGCCAAAGGGGCCGCCGCTGCGCGCTTCGACGTTCATCCGCGACAACGCGATCGCCAGCGCCACCTTCTCGTCGTCGCTGGGATAGGCGCGACTGGCATCCACGAAATCATGGATCCAGGCGGGCAAGGTGAGGTGGACTTGCGCGTAGAGCATCACGTGACGACCGGTAGGAGAGGGGGAAGGGGCGGCGCAGTGTATCGGCCCGGGGGCAGCGCGCAACACCAGGAGGTGGCCGGAGATGAATGCCGTCACTGCCGGCCACGCTTTGCTGCACGCCAGGCGGCAACCAACGTACGCGATCGCTACCGGGGGCCAGCCGCTTCACTGCACGCATGGGCCCTGCGTGGTCCTACTTGGCGGCGCACTGGCCGGAGACGCATTGGCAGCCGCTGATGTCCTGAAAACCGCACACGCTCATCATGCCGCTGGACTGGCATTGCGCCATCACGCCCTTGGGGTCGGTGGCGCTGTTGACGTTGACGCAGGCCGGGAACGCCCCGCAACAGTTGCCGACGTTCTTTACCGTGCAATCGGCATCGACCTTGCACGTGGTGATGACGGTGACGGGTTTGGCGGTCGCCGCAGGTGGCGTGGCGGCCTCGGTCGGCGGTGCGGCGACACAACCGATCAACGTGAACACTACCAACAGCAACAGGCTGCTCAAATACCAGGACAAGGCACGGGACATGCGGTTGCTCCGATCAGGACAGGTGAGAGGTCATGGTAAGCCTTGGGCGCGCCCTGGGGTGCGGCCAAGCGGCCCTGGCGTTGATCGCTGCGCGTTTCGCGACTGCATGTCGCTGGCGTCAACAGGCGTTGCCGCGCGCAGTGTGACCACTGAGGTGGACGACGTCTGGTGGCTCAGCCGGTTTGCGGGGCACCGGCGGCACCGGCTGTCGCGGTCGTGCAGAAGACCACGGGTCCCCATCCACGGCTCGCTGTCCTGCAAGCGCGTGGTCAGCGCCCTCGGGTCAGCGCAGAACCGCAACGGCTGGCCAGCGCCAGTTGCTGCATGCTTTCGTCGCGGCGATCGCTGGGCAGTTCGTCGTCCGGCGGGTGCGGAACGAACAGGCACAATGCCTCGGCCGGCGTCACCGCTTGCGCGTTGTGCGGCGGCGGCGAACAGGCCGTCAGCCCGAGGGAGAGCGAAAACACGGCGCCATACAGCGTCCGCGGGCTGGGGCGTGGCAGGCACATGGCGGCGTTCCAGTGGACACAGCCTGCAATCTAGGCGCAGCGCCTCGACAGCGCTGGGCGTCAATTCGCTTCCGAATGCAGTGCTGCGCACCACAGCACGCCGACCAGCAGGCACGCGATCGCTGCCAGTTCCAATGGCGTGGGCAGACGCATTTCCCAGGCAAAGCCGTACAGCAGTGCAAAGATGGTCTCGAACACGATCATCTGCCCGACCAGCGTCAACGGCAGCACGCGGCTGGCGCGGTTCCACAGGGCGTTGCCGATCACCGAGGCCAGGATGCCCAGCAACAGCGAGACGCCCCAGAAACCGGCCCAGTCGATCGGCGCATGCGGCGCGCTGCCAATCAGCGCAGCCGGTGCCAGCAATGCCGCCAGTGCGCCGGTGACCACGCCGGTCAGCAGCGACCAGTCGCCCCCGGACAGATCGGGGCGGCGCCGCAACCAGCGTGCATTGACGATCGAATAGGCCGACCACGAGACCAGTGCACCGACGGCACACAACAGGCCGGCAATACGAGTGAGACGGTCGCTCGCCTGCTGCCCCGAATCGTCCTGCACGGTGTCCAGCGCTACCAGCGTCACGCCGATGACGCACAGCACGCACGGGGCAGCGAGCCGCCGTAATTGCACCGCGCCCGCCGCCCGCGTGCCGATGACGGTCACCACCACCGGCAACAGGCCGATGATCAGCGCGGTGGCGGCGCTGCCGGCCCATTGCACCGCGCTGCCCAGCAGCACGTAATAGATCAGATTTCCCATCAGGCTCAGGCGCACCAGCGCCCACCACTCGGCGCGGCCCAGCCGGGCGGCGGTCTGGCGCGCGCGTGGTGCCAGCACCAACGCCGCCACTGCGCCGTACGACAGGTAGCGTGCCACCGCCAGTTGCAGGGGCGTGAACGCCGACAACAACTGCGGTGCCAGAAACACCAGCCCCCACAGCGCGCCCGCGCCGACGCCGCAGGCAACCCCCACCATCAAGCGCTCACGCATCGTGTTGCTCCTGTCAGTCGTGCAGCATGCAGGCCACGGCCGGGCGCAGCTCCCTGCGCGTGTGCATCAGCTCAGAACGCGACGCGTCTTGACAGCCCTGAGCGGGAGGCGCGGTGCCATGCGGCCCCGCCCTTTGCATCGGTAGCCACGTGTTGCGCAGTGCAAAGGCCGCACCGGCGCCTTGATCCGGTGCGGACACCCGTTACTTGGCCCAGGTATCGCGCAAGGTCACGCTGCGATTGAACACCGGTGTGGCTGCACTATGGTCACGGCGATCGGCAACGAAGTAGCCGGTGCGCTCGAACTGGAACGCCTGCTCCGGCGTTGCCTGCGCGGCGGCCGGTTCCACATACCCGCGCACGCTGCGCTTGGACTCGGGGTTCAGATAGTCGCGGTAGGTCTTGCCTTCGGATTCGTCGTCGGGCTTTTCCACCGAGAACAGACGGTCGTACAGGCGAATTTCCGCGTCCACCGCATGCACGGCGCTGACCCAATGGATGGTGCCCTTGACCTTGCGGTTGGCACCTTCCATGCCCGGGCGCGATTCCGGGTCCAGCCAGCCGCGCAGCTCGACGATGTCGCCGTCGGCGTCCTTGATCACCTCATCCACGCGCGCAATGCCGGCGCCACGCAGGCGGATCTCGCCGCCCGGTACTAGCCGTTTCCAGCCCTTGGGCGGAACCTCGGCAAAATCCTCGCGCTCGATCCACAGCTCGCGGGCGAACGGCACTTCACGCGTGCCGAAGCTCTCGTCCTTGGGGTGATTGGAAAACTGCAGCGTCTCGGTGTGGCCTTCGGGCAGGTTGGTCAGCACCAGCTTGAGCGGTTCGATCACCGCCATGCGGCGCGCCGCCGCTGCGTCCAGATCTTCGCGCAGGCAACCTTCCAGCACCGAAAAGTCGATCAGCGAGTTCTGCTTGCTGATGCCGACGCGGTCCACGAACAACCGCATCGCCGCCGGTGTATAGCCACGACGACGCAAGCCCTGCAGCGTGTACATGCGCGGATCGTCCCAGCCGTCCACCAGCTGTTCTTCCACCAGCGCGGTGAGCTTGCGCTTGCTCATCACCGTGTAATTGATGTTGAGGCGCGAAAACTCGATCTGACGCGGTTTGCCGGCTTCGCGCGGCAGGCCTGTCTCCAGCAGCGGCTGCAGCAATTCCGGGTGGCCGGCCAGGTCCACCTTGTCCACGCACCAGTCGTAGAGCGGGCGGTGGTCTTCAAATTCCAGCGTGCACAGCGAGTGGGTGATGCCTTCCACCGCATCGCCCAGCGAATGCGCAAAGTCGTACATCGGGTAGATCGGCCAGGTGTTGCCGGTGTTCTGGTGCTCCACGTGCTTGATGCGGTAGAGCGCCGGATCGCGCAGGTTGATGTTGCCGCTGGCCATGTCGATCTTGGCGCGCAGCGTGCGCGCACCATCGGGGAACTCACCGGCGCGCATGCGGCCGAACAGGTCCAGGTTTTCCTCGACGCTGCGCTCGCGAAACGGCGAATTGCGGCCGGGTTCGGTCAGCGTGCCGCGGTACTCGCGGACCTGTTCTGCGGAGAGATCGCAGACGAAGGCGTGGCCGTCGCGGATCAGCTTCTGCGCGGCCAGGTAATACACCTCGAAGTAGTCCGAGGCGTGGCGCAACTGTGCCCATTCGTAGCCCAGCCAGCGCACGTCGTCCTGGATGGCCACCACGAACTCGGGATCTTCCTTGGCCGGGTTGGTGTCGTCCAGGCGCAGGTTGCACAGCCCGCCGAACTCGGCGGCCAGGCCGAAGTCCAGGCAGATGGCCTTGGCGTGGCCGATGTGGAGGTAGCCGTTGGGCTCGGGCGGGAAGCGGGTGCGGATGACCGTGTGCTTGCCGCTGACCAGGTCCTCGCGAACGATCTGGCGGATGAAGTCTTTCTTCTCCGCCGGGGCGGTGGCGTCGGTGGCTGCAATCTCGGACATGCGGGGCATCGGCATTAGGTAAACCGCAAGTTTAGGCGGTGGCACCGGTTAGGGGTAGGCGGCGGGGCAGCGGGGCGCGTCGGGCCGGTAGTTCGGGTGTGCCGGCCAGATGGTTCGTCACCGCTGCAGGCTGTGCTGGCAATGCCTGGCGTAGCCGTGGCCCGGTTTGGCACCATGCAACCCACCGGCGCATCGTGTGGTCCGCATGCCCGGCGGCCAGTGCGCGGTTGCCGCCATCGGTGCGCCGCAACCGCATTGCGTGGCTGCGGCCATGCAATGCCTGGGCATCGGTCGCCCCGGCCCTGCCCAAAGCGCCGCCCCGTCGCTGCGCTGCGGCCGGGCGCGGCTGGCGGGCATCGGTCGCCACGCGTACGCTGCGCCAACCCCGTTGGAGCGCCCCACCCATGTCACTGCCCCGCCTGGTGATCGGCGACAAGACCCTGTCTTCCTGGTCGTTGCGGCCGTGGCTGCTGTTGCGGCACTTCCAGGTGCCGTTCGAGGAAGTCGCGCTGCCGCTGGACACGCCGGAATTCCAGGCCCGCATCGCCGGGTATTCGCCCACGCGCCAGGTGCCGGTGCTGTGGGACGACACCCTGCATGTATGGGATTCGCTGGCGATCTGCGAGTACGTCAACGAGCGCTGGCTGGATGGACGCGGCTGGCCTGCCGAGCTGGCCGTGCGTGCACAGGCGCGCGCGGCCGCGGCGGAGATGCACTCGGGCTTTGGCGCGCTGCGCACCCAATTGCCGATGGACCTGGCCCGCACGCCCGCGCCCGCGCAGTGGGACGCCGCCGTCGAGCGCGATATCACCCGTATCCAGGCGCTGTGGGCCAGTTTGCGCGCAGAGCACGGCCACGCCGGGCCGTTCCTGTGCGGCGAGTTCGGCATCGTCGATGCGATGTACGCGCCGGTGGCGTTGCGCTTTACCAGCTATGGCGTCCCGCTGTTCGAAGCCGCCGGCGATTACCTGGCTGCACTGGATGCACTGCCGGCGCTGCGCGAGTGGAAGCAGGGCGCTGAGCGCGAACGCCTGGAGCGCGGCTGACATGCAGATCGCGTATCGCGCCAGTCACATCATCGACGCGCATCTGGCCAAGCACGCGCTGGAAGATGCCGGCATCACCGCATTCGTGTTCGGCGAGTCGCTATTGGGCGGTGCCGGCGAACTGCCGGCCTTCGGCGTGTTGCAGGTCTGCGTGGCCGACCTGCACCTGAGCCAGGCGCAGGCGGTGCTGGCAGACATCGGCCTGTGCGGCGAGGTCACCCGCGCGCTGTAGCGGCCAGCCGCCTGTCGTAGGAGCGCACCCGGGCGCGACGGGGCCGTGCCGATAAACGCCCCGTCGCGCCCGGGTGCGCTCCTGCGCTGGCGTTATCGGCAAGCCCCGTCGCCCAGGTGTGCTCCTACGCTGTGCAGGCATCATCCCGGCTGGCGCCACCCGGGCGGCGCAGCCTCGGGCGCGGCCAATGCACGCAGGCGCTTGAACAGCACCGTGGTTTCGGCCACGTTCCAGACCCGCAGCGCCACTTCGAAGGTGTCCAGCGGCTTGGTCAGAAAGTCTTTTGCCCCCAGCCCCAACGCACGGTGGCGCGCGCTGCGGCTGGGGTCGGCGGTGAGCACGATCACCGGCAGGAAATGCGCCGGGTCGGACAGCCGGGCCAGCTGTTCCAGCAGGGCGTAGCCGTCCAGCTCCGGCATCTTCAGGTCGAGCAAGATCAGATCCGGTGCAAATGCCGAGACCAGGCCCATGACCCGCAGCGGATCGGTGGTGGCGATGACCTGCTGGAAGCCTTCGCGCTGCAGCAGGTCTTCCAGCAGCCGCACATTGGCCGGCTCGTCGTCGACGATGAGGATGCGGGAGCCGAGGATTTCGTCGCGTGTCATGCCAGCAACCTGTCGATCACGGTGAAGAATTCCGCCACGTCCAGTGGCTTGGTCAGATACGCACGCACGCCCTGATTGCCGACGCGCGCCAGCGTGGCGGTGGTGGCATCGGCACTGATCACCACCACCGGGACCTGCGCGGTGGCCGGCTGCGCCTGCAGCTCGCGCAGCAACTCTTCGCCGTTGCCGTCGCTCAGGTGCAGGTCCAGCAGGATCAGGTCCGGCACGCCCTGCCGCAGCAGTTCGCGCGCCTGCGCCAGGCTGGCCGCTTCCAGCAGCTGCCATTGCGGGCGGCGCTCGGTGAGCGTGCGGATCAGCGCTTGGTTGGAGGGGTTGTCCTCGATGCTCAACAGGCGGCAGACGCCGCTGCCGGTGGTGCTGGGCGGCAGCAGGGTCCGTGCGGGCTCGCTGCGTTGCGGCTCGCCCTGCGGCAGCGAGATCCAGAAGCGCGCGCCATCGCGACTGCTGTCCACCCCGATCTGCCCACCCATCGCCTCGATCAGGCGCTTGCTCAGCGCCAGCCCCAGGCCGGTGCCTTCCACGGCAGAACGCTCGGCACCCAGCCGCTCGAACGGCGTGAACAGCCGCTCGATCTGCGCCGGGGTCAGCCCCGCGCCCTGGTCGGCCACGGTGATGCGCACCTGCTCGTCGCCGGCGTGTGCGCTCACCTGCACCTGGCCACCGGGACGATTGAACTTGACCGCATTGGACAACAGGTTGAGCAGGACCTGCCGCAGCCGCTGCGCGTCGGCGCGCACCGTCCACGTCGCTTCAATGGCTGGCGGTTGCAGGGCAATGCCGTATCGGTCCGCATCCGGTGCGATCAGGCCCAGCGCCTCGTGCACGGCGGCGCGCACCGAGATCGGTTCCGGGCTCAGATCCAGCTGATCGGCCTCGATGCGCGCGATGTCCAGCAGCTCGGTGATCAGCCCCAGCAAGTGCCGGCCGGCGCCCAGGATGTGTTGCAGGTGGCGGCGGTGGCCGGGCTCGGGCAGGTCCATTTCCAGCACTTGCGCATAGCCCAGGATGGCATTGAGCGGAGTGCGCAGTTCGTGACTGCTGCGCGAGAGGAACTCGGTCTTCGCGCGGTTGGCGGTTTCTGCTTCGCGCCGCGCCAGCTGCGCTTCGGCCGCGCGCGCGGCCAGCAGTTCGCTGGCCTGCGCCAGACGCTGACCGACCTGGCCCAGCTCGTCGCCGGCACGCGGTTGCGGTGCCAGCGGCAGGCCTTCGCCCAGGCGGTCCGCATTTGCCGCCAGCGTACGCAGACGCCCGGACAGCGCCGAGGCAAACCAGGCCACGGCAAACACCGCGCCCAGGCCGCCGAGCATGGCTGCACTCAGGGTGATGATGAGATTGCGCTGGCGCAGCCCTTGCGCCTTGGCCGTGCGCACCTGCAATTGCGCGGTTTCGTAATTGCGCAGCTCGCGCAGTTCCGCGCGCAGGATGTCGAGCTTGTACTTGCCGTCCCAGAGCTGGCGAATTTCTTCCTCGCGGCTCAGATCCGGTGCCAGCAGCCGGCGCCAACCCTGCATTTTTTCGGCAAAAAGTGGCTTGATGCGCGCAAACCGCTGCGCCTGGCCCGGGTCGGTAATGCGTTGCGACAAGCGCTCGGCCACCCGTTGCAGGCGCGGCTCGGCATCGCGGTACGGGGTGAGGAATTCATCGCGCCGCACCAGCCGGTAGCCACGCACACCGGCCGCAGTTTCGGCCAGCAGCGCATGCGCTTCGTACAGATCGCTCAGCACCTCCAGCGTCTGGCGCACGTCGTTTTCGGCGGCGATGTTCTGCCGCTCCACGCTGTAGATCGCCATCAATGCGACGGCCAGCAACAACAACGGCAACGTGACGACCGCCAGGCTCTTGCGGGTGATCGGCCAATCGTTCCAACGCACTGCCAATGCATTCATAGCGCGAGTCCGGCTTGGACCGCGTACACCGCGGCCTGGGTGCGATCTTTTACCTCAAGTTTCTGCAGGATTCGCTCCACATGCACTTTCACCGTACCGGGAGAAATCCCCAGTTCAGCTGCGAGGCTCGCGTTGGTGAGTCCGCGCGGGAGCAACGACAGCACCTGTTTCTCGCGCTTGCTCAGTGCGTTCAGGCGATCGTCCTGCAGCGGTTTGCGCCGCCGCGTGGCAACCGGTTTGGCTGGTTCGGCCACCATCGCCGGCAGCAACAGGGCGAACGCCTGCAACGCCTGCACGTCATCGTTGCCGGGGGCAGGGCGGCCGTCGTTCCAGGCCACGCAGACCATGCCGTGAGTAGTGCCCAGCGCATGGATCGGCACCCTGGCCTCGCGGATGTCGGCCGGGCGCGGCGGCATCAGCCAGGCTGCGTCGTGGCTGTCGCCGGCCGCACTGGCCCCGGGCGGCAGGGCCTGCCCACGGCTGGCGAGCACCTGCGTACGCGGCCCGCGCTGTGCCAGCACCGCGCCGTGCTCCAGGCCCAGCAACAGCAGCACGCGCCCCAGCACGGCATCGCAGGCCTGCTCGGGGGTGTGTGCCTGACGCAGCGCCACGGCCGCTTCCCAGAGCGCCTGCCAGCGTGCGCCATCGGAGGCCTCGCGGCGCAAGGCAAGCCGCCAATCACCAGCACTGGTAGGGGTTTCCATGGATTCGCTCTAGGCCGATCAGCATATTTAAGTATATGCCAGTCGGCAGAATTGTTGGGACCGCTTGATTTCGATACTGAGCTCGCCCGATGAGGCACCCCACAACAACCCAACGGAGATTCCCATGCGTCGCACTCTGTCCTCTATGGTTCTGGCTCTGGCTGCCACCCCGGCGCTGGCTGGCGGCGTGATGCACTACACCGACAAGGCCAAGCTGCCGGCTGGCGGCGAAGAGCGCGAAGTCGCTGCACTGTTCGACACCTGGAACGCCGCACTGGCAACCGGTAACCCGGACAAGGTGGCCGATCTGTACGCACCGGATGGCGTGTTGCTGCCGACCGTATCCAATGAAGTGCGTGCCTCGCGCGAGCAGATCGAAAAGTACTTCGAGATGTTCCTGGCCAAAAAGCCCAAGGGCGTGGTCAATTACCGCACCGTGCGCGTGCTCGATGACGACAGCGCCGTGGACGCCGGTGTCTACACCTTCACGCTCACCGACAAGGACGGCAAGAAGAGCGATGTGCAGGCGCGCTACACCTTCGTGTACGAAAAGCGCGACGGCAAGTGGTTGATCATCAACCACCACAGCTCGGCAATGCCGGAAGTGGATACGCGCTCGGCGGTTGCCAAGACCAAGTAAGTGCCGTCCGGCGACCGTGCGCCGGCCGTGCAGGCTTGAAAGCTGCCGCGGCCGGCGCCATCCAGCAGGCAATCCTCACGATTGCGGAGTTGCACCATGCTGGGAATCGGCGCCTTCAAACAACGCATGCCACGTCCGGGCGAGGCATTGCCCGGACGCGAGCAGGCACTACCGCTGCACAACACGCACCTGATCAACGGTCATCCGTTGCGCGGTGAATTCACCGGCCTGGCCCAGGTGCAGTTCGGGCTTGGTTGCTTCTGGGGCGCGGAACGCAAGTTCTGGAACGTGCCCGGGGTGTACACCACGGCGGTGGGCTACGCCGGGGGCGAGACGCCGAATGCAACCTACTCGGAAGTGTGCTCCGGGCAGACCGGCCATACCGAGGCGGTGCTGGTGGTGTACGACGCGCAGGCGGTGTCGTTCGCCCAGTTGTTGCGCACGTTCTGGGAAAGCCACGACCCCACCCAGGGCATGCAGCAAGGCAACGATGTCGGTACGCAATACCGCTCGGCCATCTACTGCACGACGCAGGAGCAATACGACGCGGCACTGGCCAGCCGCGATGCCTACCAGCAGCAACTCACTGCAGCCGGGTATGGCGCGATCACCACGGAGATCCGTTTCCCGGCGCCCACGTTCTATTACGCCGAAGACGATCACCAGCAATATCTCGCCAAGCATCCCAACGGCTATTGCGGGCTTGGCGGAACGGGAGTGAGCTGCCCGATCGGGCTGGATGCCTGACGGAAAGGCGGGCCGGATTGAAGCGCTGTCATCCACGTGATCGTGGCAGTGCGCCGATGGCCGACAGTGACCGGCAGCGTTATCACGATCAGGCAGCGCATGGGAGTGCATGCCAGGCAACTTGAATGGCTACGTCGGAGACGACGTGGCCATCTTTTTTTGGGTGGTGTTCGCAATATGGGCTGGCGATGGCGCCGTGTGTGTGTGAACAGCGAATCGGCTGGCGAAGCTGTGCCGCAATCAGTATTGGTGAGTCGCGGCGGCGAGCGATGCAGAAGGTGGATGCACTCGCCGCAACGACTCGGTGGCCAATCACTGCTGGTGAATCGCTGCAGCCAACGGCGCGCAGACCGGGTTCAGTGCCTCGGCACGGCGCGTCGGTGCCGAGCATCAGCCGTGCGCGCCTGAATCCGCTGGATCACACGAATTCGCCGGCGAACATGCCGCGCAACTGCGCCAACGTGTCGGTGCGCTCCGGATGCAGCAAGCGCATGCACGCCAGGGCGAAGCCCACCGGGCTGGTGCCCGGTGCGGTAATGACGCCATCGGCGCTGACGACCTTTTCATGGCGGTAGTGCGCTGCGCCCGCATATGGCACGACGTGTTCCTGCAGGAACGCCAGCGCGTTGCTGGTGTGCGCGCGCTCATCGAGCAGGCCGGCATAGGCCAGGGCAATGGTGGCGCCGCAGATGGCCGCGACCGGGCGCTGTTGCTGCACGCGCTCGACCAGCAGGCCGCTCAGGCCGGGAATCTCGCCGGCTTGCCAGCGTTCGCTGCCGGGCAGAATCCACAGATCGGCCTCAAGCGGCGCCAGATCGGACAGCGCAAATTCCGGCGTGATGCGCAGGCCGCCGATGGACTGTACCGGCTGCCCGTCGATGCTGGCGATGGCGACCTGGTCGCCGAACCATTCGCGTGCCGCCGGTAGCACCACGCCGATTTCCCAATCGGCGACGCCGTCGACCATCACCACTGCAATGTTTGCCATTGTCCGTTACGCCAGTTGAGGGAATCCGGATTCTAGGCAGTGCGCGCGCGGCGGGTGTAAGCGGCGTGTGGAGAGCAATGGCGGGCCGTGCTCGGCAATCATGTGGTGCGTTACCCGCCGGGCCAGGGCATGTGCAATGGCCAAGAGCGCAAGGTCGCAGCTGTCGTGGCACTGCGGATACGGGGCTTGAGGCCTGCGCGAATGGCGCGCCGTCGAGGATGGAAGGCGCCATGGTGTCGCATCCATCGCTGTGCCTCGATGGCAGGCGATGTTGCTGCCACCTCCACAAACGACAACGCCCGCAGCCATCGGGCTGCAGGCGTCGTATCGCAGAAGCACCCTGCCGCTATCAGCCGGCGAGCTTGTCGGCGATGGTCTTGCGCAGGGCCTGCAGATCCTTGGCAAAGGTGTCGATGCCGCCGGCGAGCTTTTCGGTGGCCATCGCATCGGCGGCCAGATCGGTGGCAAAGCTGTCGCTGTCGATCGGGGTGATCTGCGCGTCGTTGGCTTTGGCCGGCGAGAGCTTGCGCGGCAGCTCGCCGTGTTCGGCGTCGAGCTTTTCCAGCAGGTCCGGCGAAATGGTCAGGCGGTCGCAACCGGCCAGCGCTTCGATCTGGGCGGTGGAGCGGAACGAGGCCCCCATCACCACGGTGGACGAGCCGCGCTGCTTGAACTCGTTGTAGACGGTGCGGACGAACACCACGCCCGGATCTTCATCGATCGTGGCCGGGGTCTGGCCCTGGGCGACGTAGTAATCCAGGATCCGGCCCACGAACGGGGAGATCAGGAACACGCCGGCCTCTGCGCAGGCCAGTGCCTGCGAGCGGTTGAAGATCAGCGTCAGGTTGCAGTCGATGCTTTCCTTCTGCAGCTGACGGGCGGCTTCGATACCTTCCCAGGTCGCGGCGATCTTGATCAGGATCTTGTCCTTGGACACGCCGCGCTCGGCGTACATCGCAATGAACTTGCGCGCCTTGGCGATGGTGGCCTGGGTGTCGTGCGCCAGATCGGCGTCGACTTCGGTGGACACGCGCCCCGGCACCAGTTCAGCCAGCTTGACGCCCACGCCGATGGTCAGGCGGTCGGCGACTTCGTTGACGGTGGCAGTGCGGTCTTCGCCACCGTGCTCGCGGCCCCAGGCCAGCTCGCGTTCGATCAGGTCGGCATAGACCGGCAGGTCCAGCGCCTTCTTGACCAGGGTGGGGTTGGTGGTGCAATCGACCGGCTTCAGGCGCTTGATGGCGTCGTAATCGCCGGTGTCGGCGACGACAACGGACAGCTCACGCAGTTGGGCAAGCTTGGAGGGGGATGCAGTCATGCGGGTTCTCTCGAATCGTGGAACGGGTCGGGGATGACGCAGCGCGCTACGTTAGCGCGCCGCGCGCTGGAAGTCGCCCGCAATGGCGGGTTGGTCGTGCACGGCGGTCACGCGCAGGCGCAGGTTGCGCCCGTCGGGCGTGCGCCAGTCGATGCTCTGGCCAACCGACAGGCCAAGCAGGGCACTGCCGACCGGCGCAAGCACCGAGATGCGGCTGTGCTGGACATCGGCCTCGTGCGGGTACACCAGGGTGAGCGTATGCCGTTCGCCATGCAGCTCATCTTCGCAGTCGATGCGGGAGTGCATGGTGACGACATCGCCGGGAATCTGATCGGGCGGCAGCACACGGGCGCGGCCCAGTTCGTCGCTCAGCGCGGTGGCGGCGGGATGCTTGTGGAAGGCGGGCGAATCGAGCAACGCCTCAAGCCGGGCGAGGTCGTGGCTGGACACAAGGATGGACGGCGGCAAGCCGCTGTGGTGTTGCGAAGTCATGGCGATCTCCTGACAGAAACGGCTCGCCGACATGGCAAGCGGCACTCACAAGATGAGGGCGCCGGCGGCTGATCGCAATGCATGGACGTGTTGCGACCCTAAGGCACCGGCACGTGCCGCCAGGCAGGCGCTGCAGGCTTGGTGCAGCGAGCAAGTGTTCCAGATGAACCAGCCGCAGGGGCAGGGCATGACGGCTGCTGTTGGACGAGCCCGCTCTGCCGACGCATGCTGCAAATGCCGCGCTCCGAGCCCCAAGCAAGCGAATCAAAACGCCGTTTGCAAATCGCGGGCGGCCTGGCCGGCCTGCCGGCTCCACCCAGCCCAGCACGCAGCGGCGAGTTGATGCGCGGCCAACTGCCAGGCAAGAGTGCTGCGCACACAGACAAACAAAAAGCGACGCTCGCGCGCCGCCCAATTCAAACCTCCACCCGGCGATAAAAGCGACCGCAACCGCGAAACGCTTTTACGATTCCCGATTCCCGATTCCCGATTCCCGAATCCCGAATCCCGCCTTCAGGCAGCCACTGCTTTCGGCCCTGTAGCAGGCTGATCCAGCGCAAACAGGGTGTCGGGCAGTTCCTTGAACAACTGAGACAGTTGCTCCAGAAACCCGGTCATGGCCGAGCTACGGCGCCATGCCATCGCAATCCGGCGGCTGGGCTGCTTGTCTTCGCGGAAGCGGATCAGACGGATGTTGTCCGAACGCGCCACCGGCGGCTTGACCGCCAGCAATGGCAGCAAGGTCACGCCGACATTGGCCGCCACCATCTGGCGCAGGGTTTCCAGACTGGTGGCCTGGAATTCGGATTTCTCCAGCGCGCCGGCCAGGTGGCAGACATCCAGTGCCTGCTCGCGCAGGCAATGGCCGTCTTCCAGCAGCAACAGGCGCTGCTCGGACAGATCGTCCAGGGTCATGCTGTCATGGCGCGACAGCGGGTGGCCTTCCGGCACGGCCAGTACGAAGGGTTCTTCGAACAGGAATTCGGCATGCAGCTGGTCGTCCTGCAACGGCAGCGCCAGCAACGCAGCGTCCAGCCGGCCTTCGCGCAGCTGATGCATCAGTTGATCGCTTTTCTCTTCGATCAACAGCAGTTCCAGACGCGGGAACCGCTCGCGGATGCGCGGCACCACATGCGGCAACAGGTACGGTGCCAGGGTGGGGAAGATGCCCAGCCGCACGGTGCCCGCTTCCGGGTCCTGGCTGCGCCGTGCGGCTTCCTTCATCTGTTCCACTTCAGCCACGATGCTGCGCGCGCGCACGGCAGCTTCGCGGCCGGCCGGGGTTAGCATGACCTTGCGCGGCGCGCGTTCCACCAGCGACACGCCGAGCTCGTCTTCGAGTTTCTTGATCTGGGTGGACAGCGTCGGCTGGCTGACGAAACATGCCGTCGCAGCACGACCGAAGTGCTTGTGGTCGGCCAGGGCTACCAGATATTTCAGGTCACGCAGATTCATGTGCAGCAGCCCTCATGGCGATGACGGTGGACGACGGACGCGTGCAGCCAGCTTAGCGCCCGGCTGGGCCGGGCGTTGGCGGTCGCTGCGCTTATGCGGCCTGCGCGACGTTCTCGGCGCTGACCGGGGCGCTGGAGCGGATCAGGTAATCGAACGCGCTCAGGGCGGCCTTGGAACCTTCGCCCATCGCGATCACGATCTGCTTGTACGGCACCGTGGTGGCGTCGCCGGCGGCGAACACGCCCGGCACGCTGGTCTGGCCACGGTCATCGACGATGATCTCGCCGCGCGGAGACAGCTCCACCGTGCCACGCAGGAACTCGGTGTTGGGCAGCAGGCCGATCTGCACGAACACGCCCTCCAGTTCCACATGCTGGCTGTCGCCGCCGGTGCGGTCGGTGTAGACCAGTCCGGTGACCTTCTGCCCGTCGCCCAGCACTTCGGTGGTCTGCGCGCTGGTGATGATGCGCACGTTGTGCAGGCTGCGCAGCTTGCGTTGCAGTACCTCGTCGGCGCGCAGCTTGTCGTCGAATTCCATCAGCGTGACATGCGCCACGATGCCGGCCAGATCGATCGCCGCTTCCACACCGGAGTTGCCGCCGCCGATCACCGCCACGCGCTTGCCCTTGAACAGCGGGCCGTCGCAATGCGGGCAATAGGCCACGCCCTTGTTCTTGTACTGGTCCTCGCCCGGCACGTTCATCTGCCTCCAGCGCGCACCGGTGGACAGGATCACGGTCTTGCTCTTGAGCGAGGCGCCATTGGCCAGCTTGATCTCGATCAGGCCATCGGCACCGGCCGGCACCAACTGCTCGGCACGCTGCAGGTTCATGATGTCCACGTCGTACTGGCGCACGTGCTGCTCCAACGCTGCAGCCATCTTCGGGCCTTCGGTCTCCGGCACGGAGATGAAGTTTTCGATCGACATGGTGTCCAGCACCTGCCCGCCGAAGCGTTCGGCAGCCACGCCGGTGCGGATGCCCTTGCGTGCGGCATACACCGCCGCCGCCGAGCCGGCCGGGCCACCGCCCACCACCAGCACGTCGAAGGCATCCTTGGCGGCGATTTTTGCGGCATCGCGCTTGGCGGCATTGGTGTCGAGCTTGGCGACGATCTGCTCCAGCGTCATGCGGCCCTGGTCGAACAGCTCGCCGTTCAAGTAGACCGTCGGCACCGACATGATCTGGCGGGTTTCGACCTCGTCTTGGAACAGCGCGCCATCGATGGCGACGTGCTTGATGCGCGGATTGAGCACGGCGGCCAGGTTCAGCGCCTGCACCACGTCCGGGCAGTTCTGGCACGACAGCGAGAAATAGGTTTCGAACTGGTAATCGCCGTCCAGGTGCTGCACCTGCTCGATCAGCTCGGCAGTGGCCTTGGACGGGTGGCCGCCCACCTGCAGCAGCGCCAGCACCAGCGAGGTGAACTCGTGGCCCATCGGCAGGCCGGCAAAGCGCAGCGAGATGTCCTGGCCCGGCGTGGTCAGCGCGAACGACGGCTTGCGCTGGTTGTCGTCGCGGTGGATGTCCAGGCTGATCTTGTCCGAGAGCAGCACCAGGTCTTCGAGCAGGTCGAGCATCTCGCGCGCAGCCGGGCTGTCGTCGATGGACGCATTGATCTGGATCGGCCGCGTGACCCGTTCCAGGTAGGCGGTCAGCTGGGTCTTGAGGTTGGCATCCAACATGGGGAACTCCTGGGAATGGGCAAGGGGAGGGCGTGGCGTCGCTGCGCTGAGGCAGGTCGCCGGGAGAGGAAGGAGGTGAACCGCAGCCGGCGCAAGGTCGGAGTGCGTGCTGGCGATGGCTGGCGGGCAGCCCGGCACCGGCTCCGGTTCACCTCCGGCCCGTGCGGGCCGGAGGTGCTCCGACCTGATCACAGGTCGGAGGTGACAGCCGGCTTAGATCTTGCCGACCAGGTCCAGCGACGGAGCCAGGGTCTTGGCGCCTTCCTTCCACTTGGCCGGGCAGACCTGGCCAGGATTGTTGGCCACGAACTGCGCTGCGGTGAGCTTGCGCAGCGTCTCGGTGACGTCGCGGGCGATGGAGTTGTCGTGGATTTCCAGGGTCTTGATCACGCCTTCCGGATTGATGATGAAGGTGCCGCGCAGAGCCAGGCCTTCTTCTTCAATGTGCACGCCGAACGCGCGGGTCAGCTTGTGGGTCGGGTCGCCGATCAACGGGAACTGCGCCTTGCCCACGGCCGGGGAGGTTTCGTGCCACACCTTGTGCGAGAAGTGCGTGTCGGTGGTGACGATGTAGACCTCGGCGCCTGCCTTCTGGAAGGCGGCATAGTTATCGGCGGCGTCTTCCACTTCGGTCGGGCAGTTGAAGGTGAACGCGGCCGGCATGAAGATCAGCACCGACCACTTGCCCTTCAGGCTGGCCTCGGTGACTTCGATGAAGTTGCCGTTGTGGTACGCATTCGCCTTGAACGGCTGGACCTGAGTGTTGATGAGAGACATTGAGTTTCCTCGTGCGATGAAAGGGGGGGCGGGGGATGGAACAGTCGCCATGGTAGGCAGGATCGATAGATTCCTCAAATCGATTGATGGAATTGGATAGATAGTTTTTGGCTATCGATTTTGCAGACGGCGTCTGGTGCTGCAGCGGCGATGCTCCATCTCCGATAATGGTCAGCCGATGTTTCGCATGAGTGAACGATCCGTATGAGCCACGATCCTGCTGCCCTGTCCGGCGAACAGCTGCTGCGGCTGGCGGCGGCGCGGATCGAGCGCGGCGATGCCGAACCCCTGCTATTGCACGCGCTGGGCCGCGACCGCGCCTGGCTCTTCGCCCATGGCCGCGACCCGGTGCCCCGCGCCGTCGCCGCTGCCTTCGACGTGCTGGTGCAGCGGCGTCAGGCCGGTGAACCGGTGGCGTATCTGACCGGCTCGCGCGGGTTCTGGACGCTGGATCTGGAGGTCTCGCCGGCGACGCTGATCCCGCGCGCCGACACCGAGACCCTGGTGGAGCTGGCGCTGGAACGGCTGGACCACGCGCCCGGCCGACGCGTCGCCGACCTGGGCACCGGCAGCGGTGCCATCGCACTGGCGATCGCCAGCGAGCGGCCGCAGACCGCGGTGGTCGCCACCGATGCCAGTGCGGCCGCGCTCGCCATCGCCCAGCGCAATGCCGACAGGCATCGCCTATCGAACGTGCACTGCCGCCACGGCAGCTGGTTTGCGCCGCTGGCCGGCGAGCAGTTCGACCTGATCGCCAGCAACCCGCCGTACATCGCGGCCGGCGACCCGCATCTGGAACAGGGCGACCTGCGCCATGAACCGGCCAGCGCACTGGCCTCCGGCAAGGACGGGCTGGATGACATCCGGTTGATCGTGGCGCAGGCGCCCGGCCATCTGCGTACCGGCGGCTGGCTGCTGCTCGAGCATGGCTGGGACCAGGGCGCGGCGGTGGCCGAGCTGCTGCGCGCGCAGGGGTTTGCGCAGGTGGCCACGCATCAGGACCTGGAACAGCGCGACCGGGTGACCCTTGGCCGCTGGGAGGCAGCGGCCACGCGCTGAGCCGCGTTGCCGCCACAGGTACTCAACACCGGCCGCTCTGCGCCGACATGCGCAGCGGCGCTGCGCTACAGGAAGGGGCAGGCGGCAGCGGTGTCGCCGGTCGATACACTATGCGTTTTCGCCCAGGACCGACGCATGCGCACGCTCTATCCCGAGATCACGCCCTACGAGCAGGGCAGCCTGAAGGTCGATGACCGCCACACGCTGTATTTCGAGCAGTGCGGCAACCCGCAGGGCAAGCCGGTGGTCATGCTGCACGGCGGCCCGGGTGGCGGCTGCAACGCCAAGATGCGGCGCTTCCATGACCCGGCCAAGTACCGCATCGTGCTGTTCGACCAGCGTGGCTCGGGGCGCTCCACCCCGCATGCAGACCTCACCGACAACACCACCTGGGATCTGGTCGCCGACATCGAGCGCCTGCGCACGCACCTGGGCATCGACCGCTGGCAGGTGTTCGGCGGCAGCTGGGGCTCGACGCTGGCGCTGGCCTATGCGCAGACCCATCCGCAGCAGGTCACCGAGCTGGTGCTGCGCGGCATCTTCCTGCTGCGCCGCTTCGAGCTGGAGTGGTTCTACCAGGAGGGCGCCAGCCGCCTGTTCCCGGATGCCTGGGAGCACTACATCGAGGCGATCCCGACCGCAGAGCGCGGCGATCTGATCGCGGCCTTCCATCGCCGCCTGACCAGCGACGACGAAGCCACGCGCCTGGCCGCGGCCAAGGCCTGGAGCGTGTGGGAAGGCGCCACCAGCTTCCTGCACGTGGACGAGGACTTCGTCACCGGGCACGAGGACGCGCACTTTGCGCTGGCGTTCGCGCGCATCGAAAACCACTACTTCGTCAACAAGGGCTTCTTCGAGGTCGAAGGCCAGCTGCTGCGCGATGCGCACCGCATCGCCGACATCCCTGGCGTGATCGTGCACGGCCGCTACGACGTGGTCTGCCCGTTGCAAAGCGCATGGGACCTGCACAAGGTGTGGCCGAAGGCGCAGCTGCAGATCAGCCCGGCCTCCGGGCATTCGGCATTCGAGCCGGAAAACGTCGATGCGCTGGTGCGTGCCACCGATGGGTTTGCCTGAGCGAAGACGTCATGTCAGCCGGGTCATGCCCTCGCATGACCCGTAGGAGCGCGCTTGCGCGCGATGGAGCGTTACCGCTAAAGCCTCAGCACCCGTAGGAGCGCGCTTGCGCGCGATGGAGCGTTACCGTTAAAGCCTCAACACCCGGTAGGAGCGCGCTTGCGCGCGATGGAGCGTTATCGGTAACGCCTCATCGCGCGCAAGCGCGCTCCTACATTAATTGCCGACAGTGATTGCCGATTTCAGGGCAGCAGCAATGCCTGTGCCAGTGGCGGCAGGATACGTGCCAGGCGCTGTGCCCATGCGTGTTGCCCGGCCGCATCGGCGATCAGGTCCTGGCGGATCTCCAACTCCACATGCGGCAGGCCGCGGCCTTCGCCATACACCGGAATCGCATAGTCGCTGGCATCGCTGACTGCATAGGGCTGGTTGTCGCCGACCACCAGATCCGGTTCGGCACGCAACGCCTGCAACAGGCGATGCGCCAGCCGGGTGTCGCGGTTGTACAGCACGCCGGCATGCCAGGGTCGCGCATGGCCGGCCATGATCGGGGTGAAGCTGTGCATCGACACCAGCAAGGTCGGTTGCTGGCGCTGCGCACGGGTCTCCAGCTCCGCCGCGATGCGTGCGTGGTACGGCGCGAAGATCTCGTCGATGCGCTGCCGCCGCGCGTTGGCCGACAGCTGCAGATTGCCGGGAATCGATGTGCCGTCGCTCACCTCGGGCATCAGGGTGGCGGACGCGTGCGGGCGGTTGCAGTCGACCACCAGCCGCGAATAGGTCTGGGCGATGGCAATGGCGTCCAGCGCATCGGCCAACAGCTGCGTGACCTGCGCAATGCCGATATCCCAGCCGATATGGCGGTCCAGCTCAAACTGCGGCAGGCCCAGATTGGCCAGCCGTGCCGGCACGCGCTGGCCGGCGTGGTCGGCGATCAACAGCCATGGCGAGGCCGCCTGCGCGTTGTGCACGGTAAACGGTGCCGGATCGTCGGGGCCAAGCAAGGGAGCGACGACAGCGTCAGCCACGCGGGGTGCCATCCAGTGCGTGATCGACCAAGTACAGGCCGGCCCACAGCTTGGGGTCCATCTGGTAGCCCTCGGCCATCTTCTGCACCAGCCAGGTGCCGACCTGCGCGCGCGGAATCTCGTGCACGGTGATGTCTTCGCTGTCGTCGCCGCCGCCGGCCCCGACCCTGCTCAGCCCGGTGGCGCGCACGAAGGCGATCTTCTCGCTGCTGGCACCGGCCGAGGTGGGGCCGATCATCAGCACTTCGGCATGCTCGGCGGTCCAGCCGGTTTCTTCTTCCAGTTCGCGGATCGCCGACAGCTCGATCGACTCGCCCGCATGCACATCGCCCACCAGCCCGGCCGGCATTTCGATCGTGCGCGCCTGCAGCGGCACGCGGAATTGTTCGACGAACAACATCGCATCGTCCGGCGTCACCGCCACGATGATCGCGGCCAGGCCGCCGGCATGCACGCGCTCGGAATATTCCCAGGTGCCACGCACGACCATGCGCTGGTACTTGCCTTCGTAGACCACGGTGGGCGGGGTGTCGTGTCGGTTCATGGGGAGATGCCTTGAGACAGGGAGGCAGGAGGAGGGGGGAGTGCGGCGCCGTCGCACACGGCCAGCAGCCGCCGGCGTGTGAGCGGGCCGAAGCGCAGGCTGTCGCACAGCCCGATCAGCATGTCCGCGTCGGCGTGCGCGCGCGTGAAACCGGCGTCGGTCAGGTCAAGCGGCGCGTCCAGCGCGATGGTGGTGAGCTGGCGCCACAGCAATGCGTGCTCGCGCTGTTCGCGCAACCGCACCGCCATCTGCGCGGCGCCGCGCAAGCGCAGGAACGGGATCTCGTCGATGCGCTCCAGCAGTGCGTCCAGGCTGCCGAAATGCGCCAGCAGCACGGCGGCCGATTTGGCGCCGATCCCGGTGATGCCGGGGATGTTGTCGATCGCGTCGCCGCACAGCGCCAGGTAGTCGGCGATCTGGTGCGCATGCACGCCATGCCGTGCCTTGACCCCGTCCATGCCCCAACGCAGGTTGCGTGCGTAATCCCACTGTTCGTCGTGTTCGAACAGCAATTGCGACAGATCCTTGTCGGCCGACACGATGACACCGCGCAGCCCCTGTGCGCGCACGCTGTGCAGGGCGCTGCCGATCAGATCGTCGGCCTCGTAGTCGCGGTGCGCCAGCACGCTCAGGCCCAGCGCGGCGCATAGCGCCTTGCAATGCGCGAACTGGCGACGCAACGCATCCGGCGCCGGCTCGCGGTTGCCCTTGTAGGCCGGGTAGATCGCATGCCGGAAGCAGCTGTCCAACGCCTCGTCGAAGGCGATGGTGATGTGGTGCGGGCGCTCGCGTTCGAGCAGGTCCAGCAAGAAACGCGCAAACCCGTGCACCGCGTTGGTCGGCCAGCCTTGTGCATCCTGAAACTCGTCCGGGATCGAGTGCCAGGCGCGAAAGACGTACAGGCTGGCATCGATCAGGTACAGCGGCTGCGGACGTGGCCCGCCCGGCAGCGCCGCGGCAATCGCACCGGGCAGGCTGCTCATGGGGTCCAGTCGCGCAGCAAGGTGCGCGGGTCCGGGCGCTCGCGCTCGGGCACCTGCATGCGTGGCGTGCCGATATGGATGAAACCGGCAACGCGTTCGTGTTCTTCCAGGCCGAGATAGCCGATGACCGCTGGGTCGTAGGCCATCCAGCCGCTCAGCCACTGTGCGCCGAAGCCGTGTGCCTGCGCAGCCTGCAGCAGCGCGAAACACACGCAGCCGGCGGTCAGCAGTTGTTCCTGCTCGGGGACCTTGTGCCCGGGACGCAGCGCGGCAATCACCACGATCACCAGCGGAGCGTCGCTGAAGCGGTTGCGGTCCTTCTCCACCACCGCCGGCGGCGCCAGCGGATCGGCAGCCTGGGTGCGCTCGGCCAGGAAGTCGCCCAGCGCATGCCGTGCCTCGCCACTGATGCGCAGGAAGCGGAACGGCACCAGCTTGCCGTGGTCGGGCACGCGCACGGCCGATGTCAGCATGCGCAGCAAGGTGTCTTCATCCGGCCCGGGCTCACCCAGCTGTTTGGACGGGACCGAGCGACGCGCGTCCAGCGCCTGTAGCGAATACGGTGCGTGCATAAGTTGCGGTTCTGGGCGACGGGCAGGCGATTATAGACGGGCCCTTCCCAACGCCCGCCGCATGCGGGCCGGCAGGGTCGATGCCCGCAGCGTGGTCACCTCATGCCCCTCTCCTGGGTGGCTCGATGACCCGGTTCGCTGCCATCGGCCCGCAGCCCAGCCGCAACCGCACCCGCTCGATCAGGTCTGCGACATCGTGCTGATCCCGCTGTCCGAGGCGTTTACCGAGGACCAAGCCTTCTACGGTGTGATGCAGGGCGTGATCGACGGTCTGGACGCGTCCGTCAAGCTGAAGCCTTAACCCCCGCAGGCGTATAACGAGTGACGGCAGGCTCCACCGCAGCGTTGCGGGCTAGGATGTCGGCTTGACACGCAAACCCTGGGCGGTCACGAGTAAAGTGAGAATAGCGTCACACTTAACAAACGAGCGAAACGCCTACCATGCGGGGGCGGAATTTGGGGCCGCGTCTGTTTTTCCTCGTTTGAATATTTTCACGCCTGCAGAGGCGGGGAGCCTTTGCGCATGACTTTTCAGCCCAGTCCGTCGGGACATCCGGGCCGTGACCAACGCTTGCTCGAACAGGCGCACGACGTATTCGTGCCCGCGCTCGTGCAGGTGTTTGCAGCTGCAGTTGCACATTTCGATGATGTCCTGTTCGATCGCGCCGAGTCTGCGGGCGCGTCACAGTTGCTGTTTCTCGATGGCATGCGCGAGCTGCGCCGCAGGCGTGAGGACGTGGCCACGCAATTCCGCCAGCAGCTGGAAGACGGCTGGCAGGCGCTGGTACTGGGCACGCCGTTGTCGGCCGAAGTGGTGCTGGCCGGCGACATGGGCACCGGTCCGCTGAGCCTGGTGCCCGAGCACGTGCTCGAATCGCGGCTGGCGGTCCGCAATCTGGCGACAGTGCTGCTGCGCGATTTCAAGCAGGTGCTGTCGCGGGTGGACCGCCGGCTGGGCTGGATCGCCGGTGGCCTGGAACTGGTGGCCGACACCAACCCGATCGGTCCCGAACACCTGGGCGTGGCGATCCACGAGGCCTTTGCCACCTGCGATCTGGCGCCGGAAGTGCGTCTGGTCCTGATCAAGCTGTGCGAACGCGACCTGGCCGAGCCGATCGGCAAGCTGTACGCCCGTCTGGACGAGACGCTGGCCAAGGCCGGCGTGATGCCGGAAATGTCCCAGCCCAAGCGCCCGCCGCCGCGCATGCCGTCACGCGGCGAGACCCCGGAAGAGCGCGCGCAGGCCGAGGCGCAGGGCGGTAACGTCGAGATGGGCGGCGACGATCAGAACGACCAGTACGCGCCCGCCTGGGCCAACCGCTTCCTGGACCGCTGGGCGCATAGCCGCGGTCGCATGCAGGCGGCCGCACAGCGTGGTCATGCCGACGGTGCCGGCGGTGGCATGGAGGGCGATGCCGATCATCCCGGCGGCAGCCAGGGCATGCTGCTGGATGCGTTGCACGAGTTGTTGCAGCAGACCCGCAACGTGCGCGACAACGCCGCCTCTGCCGCGTCGGTGGCGGTGGGCCAGCAACGGCCGTTGAGCCAGCGCGAAATGATGTCGGTGCTGTCGTTGCTGCAGGCGACGCCGAGCGCGACGTTGCAGGCAGCGATCGGCGACGACAACGAGTCGCTCGCGCAGCGGTTGAAGAACGAGGTGCTCAACAGCGCCACGCGGCTGGGCGTGGACCCGGCCACCGCAAAACTCGACCCGATGGACGAAGATGCGATCGATCTGGTCGGCATGCTGTTCGACGTGATGCTGGACGAGCGCGATCTGGAAAGCCGCTCGCGCGAAATGATCGGCCGCCTGGTGGTGCCGTTCGTCAAGGTGGCGCTGCTGGACCGCAAGATGTTCGTGCAGAAGACCCACCCGGCGCGGCGCCTGCTCAATTCGCTGGCCGAGGCCTGCGAAGGCAACAACGGCGACAGCGCCGCCGAACGCGTGCTGATGGGCAAGGTCGAAGAAATCGTCGATCGCCTGGTGGCCGAGTTCAACGAGAACCTGGCGATCTTCCTGACCCTGGAAGAAGAATTCCGCGATTTCCTGTCGCAACATCGGCGCCGTGTGGAAATTGCCGAGCGCCGCGCCACCGAGACCCAGCGCGGGCAGGAAAAACTCGAGCTGGCGCGTACCCGCGCGCTGGCGGAAATGGAGCAGCGCGTGCAGGCCGGTGCGCCGTTGCCCAAGGCACTGGAAGACTTCCTGCGCCAGCCGTGGCTGCACCATCTGACCATGGCGATCCTGCGCGACGGCGACGAAGGTCCCGGCACCGTGGAGGCGCTGGCGCTGGCCGACGGCGTGCTGGAAGAACTGGGCGAGGCGCGCCGGCACATCATCGGCAAGCCCTGGCTGCAGGTCTGGCAACCGGCCCTGCACCGCGTCTTCGCCAGCGTCGGTCTGCATGGCGATGCGGTGGTGGTGGCCATCACCGCGCTGCACGACACCTTGCAGGCAATCGCCGAAGCGCGCCCGGAGCTGGAAAAGGCCTTGCCGGAACTGCCGCAGGTCAATCTGCCGCCACCGGCGGCCGAGAGTGTCAGCGTGGTACTCGGTGCCGATGCCGTAGCGCAGAGCATCGACAGCGCCGATGCCGAGCGCTTCCGTGCGATGGATATCGGGACCTGGCTGGATTTCGTCGACAAGGACGGCAAGGTGCAGGCCGGCAAGCTGTCCTGGGTAAGCCCGATTTCGCAGCGGTTGCTGTTCGTCAACCGGCGTGGCGTGCGCTTCTGCGTTGCCTCGCCGGAAGAACTGGCGGTGATGGTGCGGCTGGGCCGCCTGCGCGAGCACATCAACGACGGCGCGTTCGACAGCGCGATGCAGGGCGTGATCGACCGGCTGGATCCGCTGCATAACAACAGCACGGTGCACTGAGCGGCGCTCTTCGCGCCGCTGCGTCAGCGTGGTGGATCAGAACGGGCGCGGGTGCGTTCCTTGTAGGGCCGGGCAGTGCGCGCAAGCGGCGTGTCATCGCGCAACAGTGGCACCGTCATGGCACCGGCGGCGCGAGCGCGTGCAGCGCAATGCCTGCGCGCTTACCGCGATGCCGGCCCGATGAACTCCAATGCCCGCGCCATCACCGAGGCATGATCGACCAGACGGTTGTGGCCCAGGCCTTCGGTACTGAACAGCTGCGCGCCCGGCCACAGGGCGGCAAAGCGCGCGCCTTCGTCCCACGGCGTTTCGCGATCGCGGCGGTCGTGGATGACCAGTGCCGGGCGATCGAACTGCGGCAGATGCAGGCTCGCGTCGAGATCGGCAAAACGCAGGCCGGTGAGCTGGCAAAGCCAGTTTTCGAACGGTGCAAATGCCGCAGGCGCGATCGAGGAGGCGCGGAACTGACGATGCGCGCTACCACCGGGTTCGACCAGCGGCGCGATCAGCACGTAGCGCTCGGGCTGCCATGCCGGCTCGTTGGCAAACACGGCCGCTGCCGCGCCGATCGAGTGCCCGATGAAGACGGCAGGGCGACCGAAGCGGCTGCCGATCTGGCGCAGCACCTGCACGAAATGCGGCATGTTGCTGATCTTGCCGCTGCTCAGCCCATGCGCGGCCTGATCGAACGCCAGCACCGCATAGCCGAGCGCGCGCAGCTGCGGCACCCATGCGGCAAAGCGCAGCCCGTAACTGGACCAGCCGTGCGACAGCAGCACATACGGCTGTTCGCTTAGGTCGCCCCACTGGTAAACCGCGATGTCGAACCCGTCGATGTGCAGCGTCTGGCGGTGCACCTCGGTCAAAGTCGCCGCAATCGCTTCCGCCTGCTGGCGCCCTGCGTTGGCAGGTGTCACGAAGCGGCGCGCCAGATAGCGCCCGGTCGGACCGGGGGCCAGGCGGCTGGCGGCAGCCAGCACACCGCGAAGCATGCGTAGACGCAGTTTGGCAATGGGCGCGCGCATGAGCGGGATCCTTGTGGAGTCGGGCGGATTGCATCTTGTCGATGCCAAGATGCAGCGAGTCTGCGGTTGTATCTTGTCAGCGTCAAGATGATCTGCTCCACTGGAATCCCGAAAAGCGAAGCCGCCATGTCGCGCCCCGACGCTCCTGCTGCCTATCACCATGGCGACCTGCCGGCTGCATTGCGCCGGGCCGGCTGGGAACTGCTGGGCGAATCCGGCGTGCGCGGGCTGACCCTGCGCGAATGCGCACGCCGCGCCGGTGTCTCGCACGCGGCCCCGGCGCATCACTTCGGTTCGCTGGACGGGTTGCTGGCGGAGCTGGCGGCCGACGGCTACGAGCGCATGCTCGCCTGCATCCTCACCGCCCAGCGGGAACTGGCCGACCCGTTGCTGGGCTGTGGGTTGGGCTATGTGCGCTTCGCGCTCGACTACCCGCAGCAGTTTCGGCTGATGCTCGGGCTGGAGGTGTGTTCGCGCAGCCTGCCGCGGCTGGTGCAGGCCAGCGACGCGGCGATGGCGAGCCTGCGCGAGACGGTGCGGACGCAGTGGATCGCCCGCCACGGCCACGCCCCGGCCACCGACGTGCTGCAGCAACGCACGCTGCTGGCCTGGAGCGCGGTGCACGGCTATGCCTCGCTGGCGATCGACCGCAAGCACACGGCGTTGCTGGCCTTTGCGCCCGAGGTGGTGTTTGCGCCGCTGCTGCACGCCGTGCTCGAACCCTGACGACGCGCTCGACTGCTCGACCGCTCGGGCGGCGTGCCCGGGCATGGCTGCATCCGCCGCTATCGGTTGGCACGGCCGGCAGCGGTGCCGCGCTCTGCTAGCATCGCCCCGACTGGGCGCAAGACCGGAGCAACCCATGGCTGTGCAGGTGCTGGTGCTGAAAGAACGGGCCGCTGGCGAACGCCGCGTGGCCGCAACGCCCGAAACGGTCAGGAAGCTGGTCGCGCTTGGCGCCGGCGTGTGGATCGAGCCGGATGCCGGCCGCGCCAGCAGCATGGACGATGCGGCGTATCTGCAGGCCGGTGCGCAGCTGGCCAACGCGCAGACGCTCGGCCAGGCGGATGTCGTGGTGTGCGTGCAGGCGCCGCTGACCGATGTCCTGCTGCAATGCAAACCGCACACGGTGCTGATCGGCATGCTCTCGCCCGATGCCGACCCCGCACGCGCGCAGGCCCTTTCCGAGCGCGAGGTGATCGCATTTCCGCTGGAACGCCTGCCGCGCACCACGCGCGCGCAATCGATGGACGTGTTGAGCTCGCAGGCCGGCATGGCCGGCTACAAGGCGGTCTTGATCGCAGCGCAACTGGCGCCGCGTTTCTTTCCGATGCTGACCACCGCGGCCGGCACCATGCGGCCGTGCAAGGTGCTGGTGATCGGTGCGGGGGTGGCCGGCTTGCAGGCGATCGCCACGGCCAAGCGGCTGGGCGCGCAGGTGGAAGGGTTCGATGTCCGCCCGGAAACCCGCGAGCAGATCGCCTCGCTGGGCGCACGCTTCCTGGATCTGGGCGTCAGCGCCGCCGGCGAGGGTGGCTATGCGCGTCAGCTCACCGACGACGAACGCGCCGAACAGCAGCGCCGTCTGGCCGAACATCTGAAGGGCGTGGACGTGGTGGTCTGCACGGCCGCCGTGCCCGGGCGCCCGGCGCCGAAAATCCTGACCATGGAGATGGCACGCGACATGCGCGCCGGTAGCGTGATCGTGGATCTGGCCGCAGAAACCGGCGGCAATTGCGCGGCCACCCGTCCGGGTGACACCTATGATCTCGACGGGGTGGTCATCGCCGGCCCGCTCGATCTGGCCAGCCAGGGCGCAGTGCATGCCAGCGAGATGTTCGCGCGCAACGTGTATGCCTTCGCCGCACTGCTGATCAAGGATGGCGCGCTGTCGTTCGATTGGGACGACGAACTGCTGGCCAGGACACGCTGGTCGGTGACATCGACTGCATAGCCCCGCCGAGTCCATGCGCCTTGTGCGTCGGCGGTTCCGGGTAGGAGCGCGCTGGCGCGCGATGGAGCGTCACCGATGAAGCTCCATCGCGCGCCAGCGCGCTCCTACGGTGGCCGCACGCACGTCCACCTGCACCAGGGATGCACCCGTGCGATGGCGTGCCGCGCTCGCCGCGGCGACGCTGCCGTCAGTCGTCGGTTGGCGGATGCTCGCGGAGCCAGGTGCTGCGTTCGGCCGGGCTCATCTTCTGCCAGCGCTGTTGCAGCGCGTCGCGTTGTTGCGGGTTGAGCGTGCGCATGCGGTCGAACAAGGCCTTGGCTTCGCGGCGTTGCTCCGGACTCATGTTGCGGAAGCGGTCCATGCCGGCCTTGGCCTGCTTGCGCTGCTCGGGCGTCATGTCCAGCCAGCGTCGGGCGTGCCGGTACATGCGCGGGCGTTCTTCGGGCACGTCGTTCCAGCGCTCGCGCAGCGCATCGATCAATACCTGGCGCTGCTGCTGGGTCAGGCGGTCCCATTCGGGCATCGGGGTCTCGTCGCGCAGGCCCTGGCCGCGGGGGCCAGGCCCGTCCATGGGCGGGCCCGGCGGTCCCGGTGGGCGGTCCTGGGCCAGCGCCAGGGCGCACGGCCCGGCGCACAGCAACAGGGTCAACAATAGGCGGGTCGTGCGGGTCATCGTGCTCATTCCATGGCCAGGGCGGTGTCGGACCCGAGCCATACGTACAGGTCGGGGTTCTGGGTCAGCAGGTCGTCGGTGTCGGTGCTAGCGGTGTTGCCGGCTACCGCCTGGGTTGGCGCCGCGCCTGCCGGGGCCGTGTCGCTGGGCCGCATCTGCAGGCCGATGCCGACAGCCAGCAAGGCCGAACAGGCGGTGGCCAGCAACCAATGGCCACGGCGCATGCGCGCGGCCGGCGCCTGGCGTGCCTGGCGCAGGCGCGCCAGGGTCTGCGGGGGCAGCTGGGCGAGCGCGGTGGCGTGCAGTTGGCGTAGCTGCGCATCCAACTGGGCCGGATCGTGGGAGCGGTTCACAGGAAATCCTCGAACTGTTTTTGCAACGCGTCGCGGGCACGCGACAGGTGGGTTTTGACCGAGCCTTCGGAGCAGCCCATGGCCTTGGCGGTGGTGGCCACGTCCAGGTCTTCCAGTACGCGCAGCGTGAACGCTTCGCGCTGGCGTGCCGGCAGCGAGCGCAGCGCATCGACCAAGCGCTGGTAGGCCTGCTGGTGTTGTTGCTCGCCGACCGGGCCGATGCCCGGGTCGGCCCAGTCGATGGGGCCTTCGTCATCGGCGCGCTCGGCCGGTGCCCAGAACTTCAGGCGGAACGTGCGGCGGCGCTGCAGGTCGATGATGCGGCTGCGCAGGATGCTCCAGAACAACGGCGTCCATTCTTCTGCGGGCCGCTCGCGGTAGCCGAGCAGCTTCACCATGGCGTCCTGCACGGCATCCAGCGCGTCTTCACGGTGACGCAAACCGGCCTCGGCAAAGCGGAACGCGCGCGGGCCGATGCCGGCCAGAAATGCATCCAGCGACACGGGGACGGCAGCGGCCGGTGCAACAGGCTGCGGATCGAAAGGGGTTCCCACCAGCACAGCGTAGCTTCCGCGAAGACGATACGACGTCAACGGCCGGGCGCCGATTCGGTTGACACGCCGATGCATGGGTATGATCGGCGGGCCGCACCGGCCAGTGGAGCGAAAGACCATGAGCGACGGGTTCGTAGCGCTGTACATCTTCATGCTGGCGGCCATCGCCGGCCACGTGATCATCGCGCGGGTGCCGGTGATCCTGCATACGCCACTGATGTCGGGGTCCAATTTCATCCACGGCATCGTGCTGATCGGGGCGATGGTGGTGCTGGGCCATGCCGATACCACGCTGGAAAAGGCGCTGGGGTTTGTCGCCGTGGTGCTGGGCGCGGGCAATGCGGCCGGCGGCTACGTGGTGACCGAGCGGATGCTGGACATGTTCAGGGCCAGCAAGAAGCCGGCGGCCAGGGAGGAGCCATGACCGTCACCACTGCCGAGCTGCTGGACTGGCTGGTCAAGTCCAGCTATCTGGTCGCCGCCACGCTGTTTCTGCTCGGCCTGCAGCGCATGGCCTCGCCAGTGACCGCGCGCGGCGGCATCCGCTGGGCCGGGCTGGGCATGCTGATCGCCACCGTGGCCACGTTCTTCCTTCCCGAACTGCACAACGTGCCGCTGATCCTGGCGGCACTGGCGATCGGCACCGGGGTGGCGTGGTGGTCGGCCAAGAAGGTGGCCATCACCGACATGCCGCAGATGGTGGCGCTGTACAACGGCATGGGCGGCGGCTCGGCGGCGGCGATCGGCGCAGTGGAGCTGCTGCGGTTTTCCTTCCTTGCCAACCGCGACACTGCGCACTGGAGCGCGCAGGCCATTGCCGAGCTGGCGGCGCGGCGGCCGGAGGCCACCACCGTGGCGCTGGCGGTAGTCGGCTCGGCGATCGGCGCGGTGTCGCTGTCCGGCTCGATCATCGCCTGGGCCAAGCTGGGCGGCCGACTCGACCGGCGGGTGACCTTCCCCGGCCAGCAGGCGTTCAATCTGCTGGTGGCAGTGGCAGTGCTGGCGCTCGGCATCTGGGCGGCGAGCAGCCTGCAGCCGCTGGCGATCATCGCCTTCTTCGTGCTGGCGCTGGCGCTGGGCGTGCTGATGACCCTGCCGATCGGCGGTGCCGACATGCCGGTGGTGATCTCGCTCTATAACGCCTTCACCGGGCTGGCGGTGGCCTTCGAGGGCTATGTACTGGGCAACGAGGCGTTGATCATCGCCGGCATGATGGTGGGTGCGGCCGGCATCCTGCTGACGCGCTTGATGGCCAAGGCGATGAACCGGCCGATCAGTGGCGTGCTGTTTTCCAACTTCGGTGGCGGCGGGCAGACGCAGGAGATCAGCGGCGCACAGAAGCCGATCGAGGCCGGCGATGTGGCCGCGATGATGGCGTTCGCCGAGCGGGTGGTGATCGTGCCCGGCTACGGCATGGCAGTGGCGCAGGCGCAGCACAAGATCTGGGAGCTGGCGCAGCGCCTGATCGCACGCGGGGTCAAGGTGAAGTTCGCGATCCATCCGGTCGCCGGGCGCATGCCCGGGCACATGAACGTGCTGCTGGCCGAAGCCGGCGTGCCGTACGACCTGATCGCCGATATGGACGACATCAATCCGGAATTCGCCAGCACCGATGTGGCGTTGGTGATCGGCGCCAACGACGTGGTCAATCCGGTCGCAAAGACCGACCCGGCCAGCCCGATCTACGGCATGCCGATCCTGGACGTGGTCAATTCGAAGAACACGGTGGTCATCAAGCGCGGCAAGGGCACGGGCTTTGCCGGTATCGAGAATGCGCTGTTCTACGCCGACAACACGCGCATGTTGTACGGCGATGGGGCAGAAGCGGCCGGCGCGCTAGTCAGCGAGTTGAAGGCGCTGGATGGCGGCGCGCATTGAGGGCGTGGGTCTTGTCAGCCTCTCTTTAACTGGTTGGTGAGGGCGGGTGTGTTCGTGCGCGATGACGAATCACTGCACCGCAGAGTTGGTTGTTTTTTTAAGAACGAAGGCATCACGTCGCTGATTGCTCTTGGAAAGCTTTACGCACCGACCACCGTCGAGGGCGCGGTGCCCTTACCGCTCGCGGGACACGCCGTTAATCCATCCCTGGAGGCTTGGTGGCGGCATCCATGCCGCCAACGGTCCCGCAATCGGCGAGGGCACTGCACCAGACAGTTGGCTGGTGGTTTTGTTGAAAAGCAAAGACACCGCGTTGCAGCTTGCTAGTCGCTGTTGAAATCCATGTAGACCGACCATCTCGACTGGTCCTTGCCTGCCCACCGTCGCGGGACCTTGAGCGGCATGGATGCCGCGCCAGAGCCTCCAGGGACGGATTCACGGCGTGTCCCGCGATGGTGGGCGGGCGAGGGCCCTGCAGCAAACACGACGACATCGAATGCGCGACGAGGACACCGCAACAGAAAGTTTGCTGGTGGTTTTATTGAAGAGCCAGGACAACGCGCCAGGGTGTTGATCGTGGGCCTTGTTGAAAACTCTGCATACCAACCATCTCTATGCCAAACACGCCCCGATTCAGCGCGCTGCCCACCACGCCACTAACAGTGCGGCGACGTAGCACAGCAGATCGAAGCCGTTGTTGGCCAGTTGCAACAGGGTCCAGGCCAGACCGGTGCCCATCTTCTGTGCCGAGGTCCATGGGTCCAGACCGAGCGGTCCGCCCAGTTGGGCCGAGGCGATCCCCCAGTTGGCGCCGACGATGATCAATGCTGTCGTGACGACGGCGACACCGATGCGCAGCCGGCCGGCACGCAAGGTGCCAAGGCGCAGCATCCAGACGATCTCCAGCGCTGCGACGACCGCCATCCAGCCGGCCTGGTTGCCGAGCGCGAGTGCGATGAGGAGCCAGGCGATGAGGGCGGTGACGCATCCCAGCAGCAGGAGCGGGGGCCAGAGCCAGTGGGCGGTTCTGGCGGACGCGGTGGTGGGCGGCATTGGAGCTCCTGACAGTGCGCACATGATAGAACGCGGGCCGGCCTCTGCGCTGCATGCCTCGCCCCCACGGTGCGGCGGATGGAATGCAGCGTCGTCGCTGACGGGCGCCGCGTGCGGCGGCGATGCCGTCGCGGTCGGCTAGAATGGCCGACTTGCGCGCGTCCGGCGCGGCCCCATATCCAGCCCATGTATTCCCGTAGCAGCGAACCCGTCCAGTTCGAACGCGATTGCGATGCCGTCATGGTGCCGCAGGGCGATTCGGTGACCCTGCCCGCAGGCAGTTACGGCTATATCACCCAGGCCCTGGGTGGCAGCTACACCGTCTTTGTCGAGGGCAATCTGTTCCGTATTGCCGGCAAGGATGGCGATGCGATCGGCAAGGAGGCTCCGCCCGGGCTGGAATTGCCCGACAACGCCAGCGACGAAGAGGTCGAAGCGCTGGTGTGGCAGCAGCTGCGCACCTGCTTCGACCCGGAAATTCCGTTCAACATCGTCGACCTGGGGCTGGTCTACGAGGCCGTTGTCAGCCATCGCGAAGAAGACGATCAGCGCCGGGTGGACGTCAAGATGACGCTCACCGCGCCCGGTTGCGGCATGGGCGAGATCCTGGTCGACGACGTGCGCAGCAAGGTCGAAATGATTCCGACCATCGCCGAGGCCGATGTCGAGCTGGTGTTCGACCCGCCATGGGGCCGGCATATGATGTCCGAAGCGGCCCGTCTCGAGACCGGCATGCTCTGATCGTCACGCGCCATGTCCACGATGTGGCGCCGCGTCCTTTCGCCCGCCATACAGGAATCTCCCGGTGTCCGTGTCCTTCGCTTCCACCCGTTCCCCGTCGCCGCGCAGCGCCGACGAACTGTCCGTGATCTTGGCCGCGCCCGGTTTCGGGCTGCATTTCACCGACCACATGGTCGCCATTTCCTGGAACAACGAGCAGGGCTGGCATGACGCGCAGGTGCGCGCGTACGGCCCGCTGCAGCTGGATCCGGCGGCGTCGGTGCTGCATTACGGCCAGGAGATCTTCGAGGGCATCAAGGCCTACCGGCATGCCGATGGCTCGATCTGGACCTTCCGCCCGCAGGCCAACGGCGAGCGTCTGCAGCGCTCTGCGCGCCGTCTGGCACTGCCGGAATTGCCGGTGGACCTGTTCGTCGAATCGCTGCGCCAGCTGGTGGCGGTGGACGCCGGCTGGGTGCCGTCGGCACCGGAAACCAGCCTGTATTTCCGCCCCTTCATGATCGCCGATGAGGCGTTTTTGGGCGTGCGTGCGGCTCACAAGGCCTCGTACTACGTGATCGCCAGCCCGGCTGGCCCGTACTTCGCCAAGGGTGTGGCGCCGGTGTCGATCTGGTTGTCCACCGACTACGCGCGTGCGGCCAAGGGCGGCACCGGCGCGGCCAAGTGCGGCGGCAACTACGCTGCCTCGCTGCTGCCGCAGCAAAAAGCCTATGCGCAGGGCTGCTCGCAGGTGCTGTTCCTTGACCCGGTGGAAGGCAAGTACATCGAAGAGCTGGGCGGCATGAACGTGTTCCTGGTCTACAAGGACGGCAGCCTGGTGACGCCGGAACTGTCCGGCAGCATCCTGGAAGGCATCACCCGCGACAGCATCCTGCAACTGGCCCGCGACCGCGGCATGCAGGTGATCGAGCGCAAGGTGGCCATCGACGAGTGGAAGCAGGGCGTGGCCTCCGGCGAGATCACCGAGGTGTTCGCTTGCGGCACCGCGGCGGTGGTAACCCCGATCGGCGAGCTCAAGGGTGACGGTTTCGCGGTAGGCGATCTGTCCGCACCGGCGGGCGAGGTCACCATGTCGCTGCGCCAGGAGTTGACCGACATTCAATACGGCCGCGTGCCGGATCGTCACGGTTGGCTGGTGCGTTTGTCATAAGCCGCCATACATCGTCAAAAAATGGCCCTCGTGTGTCAGCACGGGGGTTTTTTTTGGCCTGCCCTGCAGCAAATGCGCCGTGACCGGTCAAAAAACTGTGCGAAGCGGACTGAACAGAGCTGATCGTTGTCACAAAACTGATATTTAAGTTTCAAAAGTGTCGATCTTGTATTGTCCAGTTTGGTTGCGCTGGGGTAGGTTCGCTGAACGGATCGGCAACAGGGGATCGTTCCGGGGACTCGGTGCTGACCGATGGAAGGCGGCGCCGGATAACACCGCTCAGGCGGTTCTCTTTGATTTGGAAGGGAATTCAATGTCGAACGCGTCCTCTCGCAAGCGTCCTCGCGCACTCATCGTCATGCGCGCAACCGCGCTGACCTCGCTGTTGCTGGCAACGCCTGCGTTCGCCGGCGAGGTCTACCTGGATGGCCTTGCCACCGCCCAGACCCACCAGAAATTCATCGTCACCTACAAGGACGGCAGCAATGCCCTGGCCAGTCCAAGCGTGTTGACCAGTTCGCTGCGCGCCGCCGCCCGTGCGGTACCGGCCAAAGCGGGCAGGGCGCTGGGTCTCAATTCGGTGCGCCGCCTGGCAGTGGGGCCGGAGCTGATCCAGGCCGACCGCGCACTGGACCGTGCCGAAGCCGAGACGCTGATGCGCCAGCTGGCCGCCGACCCGAACGTGCAGAGCGTGGAAGTGGATCAGATCCTGCACGCCACGCTGACCCCGAACGACACCCGTTTGTCCGAGCAGTGGGCCTTCGGCACGACCAATGCCGGCCTCAATATCCGCTCGGCGTGGGACAAATCTACCGGTGCCGGCGTGCGCGTGGCGGTCATCGACACCGGCATCGTCAGCCACCCCGACCTCAATGCCAACGTCCTGTCGGGCTACGATTTCATCAGCGACGCGGCAACCGCGCGCGATGGCAACGGGCGCGACAGCAATCCCGCCGACGAGGGCGATTGGTACGCCGCCAACGAGTGCGGCACCGGCATTCCGGCGGCGACCTCCAGCTGGCACGGGACCCACGTCGCCGGCACGGTTGCCGCAGTGACCAACAACGCCACCGGCGTGGCCGGTACTGCCTATGGCGCCGAGGTGATCCCGGTGCGCGTGCTCGGCAAGTGCGGCGGTTCGCTGTCGGATATCTCCGATGCCATCATCTGGGCTTCGGGCGGCACCGTTTCGGGAGTGCCGACGCTGTCGTCGGCGAATGCGGCCGAGGTCATCAACATGTCGCTCGGCGGCGGCGGCGCCTGTTCGACCACCATGCAGAACGCCATCAATAGTGCGGTGTCCCGTGGTACCACCGTGGTGGTGGCTGCGGGCAACGATGCATCCAACGTGTCCGGTTCGCTGCCGGCCAACTGCGCCAACGTGATCGCGGTAGCGGCCACCACCTCGGCCGGCGCCAAGGCCAGCTATTCCAACTTCGGCACCGGCATCGACGTGTCAGCGCCGGGTTCGGCGATCCTGTCCACGCTCAATAGCGGCACTACCACGCCGGGCAGCGCCAGCTACGCGTCCTACAACGGTACCTCGATGGCGTCGCCGCATGTAGCCGGCGTGGTGGCGCTGGTGCAATCGGCGGCCCCGTCCCCGCTGACGCCTGCCGCCGTGGAAACCTTGCTGAAGAATACGGCCCGGGCATTGCCAGGCGCCTGCTCCGGTGGCTGCGGCGCCGGCATCGTCAACGCCGATGCCGCGGTCACGGCCGCGATCAGCGGCAGCAATGGGGGCGGCGGTGGCGGCGGCGGCAACACGTTGACCAATGGCACGCCGGTGACCGGCCTGGGCGCGGCCACCGGTGCAGAGCTGAACTACACCATCGCGGTGCCGGCGGGCAGCGGCACGCTCACCGTGGCGATCAGCGGCGGCAGCGGCGATGCCGACCTGTACGTGCGTGCCGGCAGTGCACCGACCGACACCACCTACACCTGCCGGCCCTACCGCAGTGGCAATGCGGAAACCTGCAGCATCACCGCGCCGTCGGGAACCTATTACGTGCGGGTCAAGGCGTACAGCACGTTCTCCGGCGTGACCCTGAGGGCCAGCTACTAGGGCCCGGTTGTTCGACGCCGCGTTGCGCTGCCGGTCACGTGCCGGCAGCCGCGCCGGCCGCGCCTCACCCCATCTGCGATGTCTCGCCCACGTCTGCCAGTTCGGCAGGCGCTGGCGGCGCATTGCCGCTCGGCCGGCAAGGACACCGGTCAGTCGTTTCGACGGGCGTCACCGCCCGTGCGTTCCGGCCCGATCCGCGGTGTGCGGCAAGGGGCCGGCCATCTCGCCGCAACCGCGGCACTTCATAAAAAACTGAGGAACGATCGATGTCCAATGTGTCGCAACGTCGTGCACCCGCACGCGCCCTGGTCGTGCTGGGTGTTTCCGCGCTGACCTGTCTGCTGGCCGTGCCGGCGTTCGCCGGTCAGGTCAATCTGTCCGGTTTGGAGTCGCAGCCCACGCTGGACCGGTTCATCGTCAAATACAAGGACGGCTCCAGCGCGGCAGTAAGCCCGACCTCGATGCGTGCATCGCTCAACTCCGTTGCCAAAGCCGTGCCGGCACGCGCCGGCCGTGCGCTGGGCCTGAACCACGTGCGCCGCACTGCGCTGGGTTCGGAAGTGCTCAAGACCGACCGTAGCCTGGACCGTGCCGAAGCCGAAACGCTGATGCGCCGCATCGCCGCCGATCCGAGTGTGGATTACGTCGAGGTCGATCAGATCATGTATCCGGTGTTGACCCCGAACGACACCCGCCTGTCCGAACAGTGGGGCTTTGGCACCAGCGCCTCCAGCATCAACGTGCGCCCGGCCTGGGATACCGCCACCGGCACCGGCGTGGTGGTTGCCGTGATCGATACCGGCATCACCAGCCACCCGGATCTCAACGCCAACGTGCTGCCGGGTTACGACTTCATCAGCGATGCGGCGCGTGCGCGCGACAACAACGGGCGTGACAGCAACCCGGCCGACCAGGGCGACTGGCGCGCGGCCAACCAGTGCGGTACCGGCATTCCCGCCGCCAACTCCAGCTGGCACGGCACCCACGTGGCCGGCACCATCGCGGCGGTGACCAACAACAACAGCGGCGTGGCCGGTACTGCGTTCAATGCGCGCGTGGTGCCGATCCGTGCGCTGGGCCTGTGTGGCGGCGCCACCTCCGACATCGTCGATGCCATCGTCTGGGCTTCGGGCGGCACCGTGTCCGGCGTGCCGGCCAATGCCAACCCGGCCGAGGTGATCAACATGTCGCTGGGCGGCAATGGCACCTGTTCGGCCACCTACCAGAACGCGATCAACAGCGCGGTGTCGCGCGGCACCACCGTGGTGGTGGCGGCCGGCAACAGCAATGCCAACGTGGCCAACTTCACCCCGGCCAGCTGCGCCAACGTGATCTCGGTGGCCTCGATCACCTCGGCCGGCGCGCGTTCGAGCTTCTCCAACTTCGGCACCACCATCGATATCTCCGGCCCCGGCTCGTCGATCCTGTCCACGCTCAACAGCGGCACCACCACCCCCGGGTCGGCCAGCTATGCCAGCTACAACGGCACTTCGATGGCGGCCCCGCATGTGGCCGGCGTGGTGGCGCTGGTGCAGTCGGCGGCCAGCCGTCCGCTGACGCCGGCGGCGGTGGAAACCCTGTTGAAGAACACCGCCCGTCCGCTGCCGGGCGCCTGCTCGGGCGGCTGCGGTGCCGGCATCGTCAACGCCGCCGGCGCGGTCAGCCAGACCCCGTAAGGCCGCGCCGACACCCTGGATGCCGGCGCTCTTGCCGGCATCGACGTCGGGCCAACCCCGACGCAGCTGTCGGTGTTTTGAAACCTGCACTGCCCCGCTTCGGCGGGGCAGTGTGCGTTCGGGCAGCGGCAATTGCCGGGCTGCCGGCGCAGGCCGGCCGTAACGGCTGAATGAAGCGCATGCGGGCGCAGCGTGGCCGCTTCAGCGCCACCTGCGGCACGCCGATAGCCACCCCACGTGAGGCATGCGCCATCTGCCTGCCCACGCATCGGGCAAGGCGCATCGCAGTGGCGTTAGCGCGTTGCCATCCGGGTTGCCAGCTCCTTGGGGAGGGATGGATTCATGTCGTATCACTCAGTTGGCGCATTGCGCCGCATTGCACTCGTCTGTGCGTTGTCATGCACGTTTCATGCCGCCGCCGGCGAGGTCAGCCTGCAAGGCTTGAACTCCAGCAGCAGCCATCAGCGCTTCATCGTCAGCTACAAGGACCGCATCGGCAGCAGCCGGGCGACCGGGTTGTCTGCGCCCTGGCGCGACATCGCGCGCGCGGTGCCGGAAGCGCGCGGACGTGCGCTGGGCTTGTCTGCAACGCGTCGGCTCAGTACCGGTCCGATGTTGTTGGTGGCCGACCGCAAGCTGGACCGTGTGGACTCGGAAAGCCTGATGCGCCGCCTCGCAGCCGACCCGGCGGTCAAGCGCGTGGAAGTGGACGTGCTGATGCGTCCGTTGCTGGTGCCTAACGACCCGGGCGTGCCGCAGCAGTGGGCGATGGGCACGACCAGCGCCGGCCTCAACATCCGCCCGGCCTGGGACCGCACCACCGGCAAGGGCATCGTGGTGGCGGTGATCGATACCGGCATCACCAACCATCCCGACCTGGCAGCGAACGTGCTGCCCGGTTACGACTTCATCATCGATCCTGCGACTGCGCGCGACGGCAGCGCGCGCGATGCCAATGCCACCGACCAGGGCGACTGGGCCGCCGCCAACGAATGCGGCCCCGGTGCGTCCGCGTCCAGCTCCAGCTGGCATGGCACCCATGTCGCCGGCATCGTGGCGGCCGTCGGCAACAACGCGACGGGTGTGGTCGGCACTGCCTTCAACGCCAAGATCCTGCCCTTGCGGGTACTGGGCCGATGCGGCGGCTACATGTCCGACATCGCCGATGCGATCGTCTGGGCGTCCGGCGGCAAGGTCAATGGCGTGCCGGCCAACCCGAACCCGGCCACGGTGATCAATCTCTCGCTCGGCGGCTACGGCAGTTGTTCGACAACCCTGAGCAACGCCATCACCGCTGCGGTGACGCGTGGCAGCGCAGTGGTGGCGGCGGCCGGCAACAGCAATATGGATGTCTCCACCAGCGTGCCGGCCAACTGCCCGAACGTGATCGCGGTGGCAGCCACCACCTCGGCCGGTGCCAAGGCCACTTTCTCCAACTTCGGCAAGGGCGTGGACATCGCAGCGCCCGGGCAGTCCATCGTATCCACGCTCAATACCGGCACCACGGTTCCTGGCAATGCCGCCTACGCGGGCTATAGCGGTACCTCGATGGCCGCGCCGCATGTGGCCGGCGTGGTGGCGCTGATGCAGTCGGTGGCCCTGAATCCGCTCACCCCGGCCACGGTGAAGGCCTTGCTCAAGAGCAGCGCGCGGCCGTTGCCAGTGGCCTGCACGCAGGGCTGCGGGGCAGGACTGGTGAATGCCGACGGCGCGGTGACGGCGGTGATCGAGTCGACCACCTTGACCAGGAATGTGGCTCGCACCGGGCTGAGCGCAGCGCTTTCCGATTCGCTGTATTACCGGGTCAACGTGCCGGCCGGCACGCGCACGCTCAAGGTCACGCTTGCCGGTGGCAGCGGCAATGCCGATCTGTCGCTACGGGCCGGCGCGTTGCCGACCGATGCCGCGTACAGCTGCCGCAGCATGTTGCCGGGCAATGGCGACAGCTGCACGCTGGCTGCGCCCGCAGCCGGCGTGTACTACGTCCGCTTGAAGGCGACGCTGGGCTTCTCTGCGGTCAGCGTCACTGCGGCGTATTGAGGAGTTCCGGCGCGGCGTTGCCGCCGCGTCTGGAGACGCTGACGAGTGCCGCGGCGTGGGCAGTCGTCAGTGGGTGCGGGGAGCCTGGCGCGACATCGATTGGAAGTTGGATACTGAAGTCGAAGTCGAAGTCGAAGTCGAAGTCGAAGTCGAAGTCGAAGTCGAAGTCTAGGTCAAGGTCAAGGTTCGACCGAGATGTCGCGTGTGAGCCAGGAATCTGAGCGAGGAACGCGCGCACCAGCGGGTGCGTGCGGCAGCGCGATGATGCGTCTATTCGCACAGCGCACAGGCGCGTGCGGCCAGTGCCTGCAACAGCTGGGCGCCGGGCAATTCCAGCAGCAAGCCACGCTGGCCAGCGTTGATCCAGAGCGCGGGTGCATCCAGTGCGCTGGTGTCGACCAGCACCGGCGCCTGCCGTTGCTGGCCGAGCGGGCTGATGCCGCCGACCTTGTAGCCGGTGCGGCGTTCGGCATCGGCCACCTCCATCATGCGTGCCGACTTGCCGCCGTACGCGCTGGCGAGTTTCTTCAGCGACACCCGGCGGTCGCAGGGAATCACCACGCAGACGGCGTTGTCATCGACCCACGCCATCAGCGTCTTCAATACGGCGTGCGGCGGTAGCCCCAGCGCCTGCGCGGCTTGTAATCCCTTCGCATCGGCATCGGCCTGATAGGCGTATGGGTGCAACACATAGCCCACGCCGGCCGCGTCCAATGCCTTGGTGGCGCGGGTGGCCTTGCTCATCGTGTCAGATCGATTCGAAACGGTTGGCCGCCACGTTCTTGCGCACCTTTTCCGGGTTCCAGATGCGGCCGTTCATGGCGATATAGACGCCCGCCGGCAACGACTGCACCGCACCCACCGCGCAGCCGATATTGAATTCCGCATCCGAGCCGCGGAAGCGCGCCGGGTTCAACGCACCGGTCATCACGATGGTCTTGTCGGCGATCGTCTGCAGCACCTTGCCGGTTTCCACCATCGAGTCGGTGCCGTGGGTGATCAGCACGTGGCGGGTGGGTTGGGCGGCGATGGTGGCGCGGATCAGTTCGCGGTCGGCCTCGGTGATGTGCAGCGAGTCCTTGCGGATGATCGGAATCACCGAGAAGCGGAAGGTCACGCCCAGTTCCTTGAGGATCTGGCCGATCTGCGGGTCGCCGATCTGGTAGTCCGATTTGTCGTCGAAGTAGATCTTGTCGATCGTGCCACCGGTGGTGACGATCAGAAGGTCTTCCATTGCTGCCAATCCTGTAGGGCCAACGCGGAGCAGGCCGCGCGAGGGCCGCCATGATACCGCCCGACTGCGGTGCTGGCTGCGGCCCGCGGGCAGGCAAGCCGGACACCCACGCTCACCTGGACAGAGGGGCGGTCCGCCACCGGGCCACCCGCGCGGTCAGTCCGCGCGCAGCTGCGCCGGTCAGCGCGCCCTGCGCTGTGCCCTGCGCTTGCTGCCGAACCGGGCCGCCACGCCAGGCCCGCTGACCAGCCCGATCACCAGCAGCGCCAGCAGCAGTTCCAGCCACGCCAGGCCGCGGGCATGCGGCTGGCTCCAGGCAGCCATCACGCCGTGGCTGAACCATCCCAGCGCGAACACGCCGGCCCAGAACCGTGCGCGGGCGCTGCGTACCGCCAGCACACCGGTCAGCGCGGCGGGCAGCACGAACACGATGAGCGCGGCGATCGGGCGCGCATCGTCGTGGAACCAGACCACGAACAGCAGCGCCAGCGCCAGTAGCGCCGCCGTCAGCAGCCAGCGCGTGGCGCGCAGGCTCACGGGGTCGCCAGCCGCCGCGCGATGTCGGCCACCCGGCGGCCGAGCGCGCGCGCCAGCAGGGTCTCGTCCTCGCTCGGTTGCGGGTCGCCGCCGGCACCGGACACATGGCTGGCGCCGTACGGCGTGCCGCCGCTGGTGGTGTGGCTAAGCGCGGGCTCGGTGAACGGAATGCCGACGATCAGGCAGCCGTGGTGCAGCAAGGGCAGATGCATCGACAGCAGCGTGGATTCCTGCCCGCCATGCATCGAGGCGGTCGAGGTGAACACACCCGCCGGCTTGCCGGCCAGGGTGCCGCTGGCCCATTCGGCGCCCAGGCTGTCCAGGAAGTGCTTCATCGGCGCAGCCATGTTGCCGAAGCGGGTGGGGCTGCCCAGCAACAGGCCGCTGCATTCGGCCAGATCGGCGCGGTCCACGTACGGGGCGCCTTCGTCCGGCACCGGCGGGGCGCTGGTCTGGGTGACCGCGGCCACCGGCGGCACCGTGCGCAGCCGCGCGCTCATGCCGGGCACTTCGCCGATGCCGCGCGCGATCTGCCGCGCCAGCCGCGCCACCGAACCGCCACGGCTGTAATACAGCACCAGAATCTCCGCCATCGCATCTACCAACTGTGTGAGTTGCCGCAGTATCGGCCAAGCGGCCGGCCCGCTGCACGCCGCAGGTGCGGCAAGGCCGCGATGACGGCGCATCGGGTACCCTTGCGCGATGTCGCGTGTGAACACCCTCCACCAATGGAAAGAGCGTCTGCGCGATCGCGCGCGGACGGTGAGCTTCGGGCGCTTTCTATGGCACCGCTTTCTGGACGACCGGCTGTTCCAGGCAGCCGCCTCGCTGGCCTACACCACGGTCTTTGCACTGGTGCCGCTGGCCATCGTGGTGTTCGGCGTGTTGTCGGCATTTCCGGCCTTCAACGAGTGGAAGGACGCGCTCACCGACTTCATCTTCAACAATTTCGTGCCCGGCGCGGCGCGTTCGGTGCAGAACTACCTCAACCGTTCGCTGGAAGACCTGGGCAAGTTCACCGTGGCCGGCATGGTGGCGCTGGTGGCTTCGCTGCTGATCACCCTGCACAGCATCGAGCAGACCTTCAACAGCATCTGGCGGGTGGCCGCTGCGCGCCCCAAGGTGACGCGGTTCCTGATCTACTGGACGGTGCTCACGCTGGGCACGATGCTGGCCGCGGCCTCGATGGCGATGGCGGCCTACGTGTTCGCGCTGCCGCTGTTCCGCACCACCGAAGGCCAGTGGCTGGCCGAATTCGCCTGGCGGCTGGCGCCGATGGCGGTGGAGTTCGTCTGCATCGTGCTGATCTACCGCGTGGTGCCGCAGCACGTGGTGCGGCTGCGGCATGCGCTGCCGGGCGCGCTGCTGGCGGTGATCCTGATGGAGATCGTCAAATGGGGCTTCGGGTTCTATCTCGGTAATTTCCAGACCTATCAGCGCATCTACGGCGCGCTGTCGGCATTGCCGATCCTGTTGTTGTGGATCTACCTGAGCTGGGTGTCGGTGCTGCTGGGCGCCTCGCTGGCCTCGTCGATGTCCGCATTCCGCTACCAGCCCGAAGCGATGCGGCTGCCGCCGGGCTTCGAGATCTACGGGCTGCTGCGGCTGCTGGGGCGTTTCCGCCAGGCGCGCATCCATGGAAACGGCCTGGACGAAGACCGCATCCTGGCGCTGGAACCCATGCTCACCGACACCCTGATGCAGGAGCTGCTGTGCGAGCTCAAACGCATCCGCCTGCTGCGTCGCGACGAGCGCGGGCAATGGCTGCTGGCGCGTGATCTGGACGTGGTGACCTTGGCCGAACTCTACGAAAACTGCCAGCTGCGCGTGCCGATCGAAGACCGCCCCTTGCCCTGTCGCGACGATGCCTATGGCCAGGCCGCCGCCGCGGCGCTGGAACAATTGCGCCAACCGTTGCGTAGCGTGCTGGCGCAACCGGTTGGCGACCTCTACACCCACCTTCCCGGAGATCCTCCATGACTGTGCGCCTTGTGCGCGGCGCATGCGCGCTGCTGTTGCCGCTGTTAGTGCTGACTGCCTGCAAGCCCACCGGCGACGGCGCGCCCGCGGCCGATCATGCGGCCGCCCCCACCGCGCCGGCGCAGCCACCAGCAGCGCCTGCCGCTCCCGATCCGGCCGGCGCCGCCAACACCTCGGTCGTGCAGCAGACCGCCGAAATGCCCAAGCTCTCGCTGCCGACCGTAACCGGCGAGACCTACGATCTGGCCGCGCATCGCGGCAAGTGGGTGGTGGTCAATTTCTGGGCCACCTGGTGCGCGCCCTGCCTGAAGGAAATGCCGGAACTGTCGGCGCTGCACACCATGCGCGATGCCGTCGAAGTGGTGGGCCTGGCCTATGAAGACATCACCGCTGCGGACATGCAGGCCTTCCTGAAGGACCATCCAGTCTCCTATCCGGTCGCCATCCTCGACCCGTACCAGCCGCCGCAGGACTTCGCCACGCCGCGCGGCCTGCCGATGACCTATCTGATCGGCCCGGACGGCAAGGTGGCCAAGCAATTCCTCGGCCCGGTCACCGCGCGCGATATCGAAGCCGCCGTGGGCATCACCGGCAAGGCCGGTTGATGCAGGCCGCACGCTTTGTCATCAGCGGCGTGGTGCAGGGCGTCTACTACCGGGCCTCCACCCGCGACCGCGCGCTGGCACTGGGCCTGTCCGGGCACGCCCGCAACCAGGCCGACGGCAGCGTTGAGGTGATCGCCGCCGGCAACGCGAATGCCCTGGATGCGCTGGAAACCTGGCTCTGGCAAGGCCCGCCGGCGGCGCGAGTGGCCGCGGTGACGCGCGCGCCCTGCCCGGTTCCGACGACTGAAGACTTTGTAACTGGCTGAGCGCCGGCCCGCACGGCGGGGCAACAGAGTTGGGGCGCCGCGCCGATAACCTTGTCAACGCGATCAGGCGTTCAGGGGAATGTAATGGCCGCTCCATCTCAGGATCACAACGACGCGCACGATCAGCCGGCACGCCGCCGTCGCCAGCTGGCGCAATCCGCGCCATGGCTGTATCTCGGCGCGCTGCTGGGCAGCGGCTGGTTGCTGTTCGTGCAGCCGTCCACGCGCGTGCTGCAGTCCGGCCAGGCGGCCACCAGCTGGCTGGTGGCCTGGACCTTCGGCGGCATCGTGATCGGTGCGTTGCTGTGGAGCCTGCGGCTGGCGCGCCGTGGCCTGGCGCAGCCCTCGGCAAGCTACCCGCTGTCGGCACGCCTGCCCGAATCCTGGGCCGATGCCTACGCCGCATTGCTGCGCCCCGCGCCGCCGGCCCCGGTTGCCGTCTCCCGGTTGGACCCGGCCCACACCCAGCGTGGTGCGGCCTGGCATCGCTTCGGCGGCGGCATGCTCAGTGCGGAAACCTTCGACCCCGACGATGCCACCCGCGCGCCGTGGGATGGGCTCGATGCCCAGACCTGCATCGCGCGGCTGGACGAAGTGCGCACCGCCTGGCAGAACGCCTCGGCCAACCGCGCGCTGCAACAGGAACGCCGCTACTGGCTGGACGTGGTGCTGTCGCTGCTCGACCACGGTGTCATGCGGCCGTTGCAGGACGGCTACCTGCCCGACACCGCCGCGCTGCGGACCGAGCGTTTCCTGCTCGGTGCCGATGCCGGCCCGGTGGTACTGGCCGAGGTGCCGGCCCTGTTCGCACGTCGCCTGGCACTGGCCATCGATGCCATGCCGCCCGCCCAACGTGGCGCGGCCGAGGCGCAGTGGCGGCTGCTGCAGCAGCTGCACGCCCTGGTGGCCGAAGGCCGCATGCTGGACGAGCGTTCGCAGGTGATCCAGGTGCTGGCCTGGAACCCGGACGTGGACCTGGACCAGGTCGAAGTGGCCTACATCCTGGCTGCCGAATACCGCGAAGGCATGCGCGACTGGCTGCGCCGCGCCGCCCTGGTGCGCCTGCCCGACAGCGCGCTGCGCCTGGACGAAGTGCTGCTGTCCTCGTGCAGCCCGCTCGGCGCGCAAGCCGATGACGTGGACTACATGGAAGCGATGCGCCCGCTGCACCGCGGTTTCATGCAGTTGTTCAGTCAGCGCCTGAGCCAACTGGTGCTGCAGGCCGAGCAGGCCGAACGTCAGGCCGGCCTGCACCCGCTGCCGCGCGCTACCGCGGCCAGCGATGAAGTCTCTCAGGACTGGCCGGCGTAATCGTCGATCGGCTCCAGCACGCCGTAATGTTCCTTGTGCGGCTTGCCGTGCAAGGGCGGCAACGCGAGTTGCGCCTCGGGCACCGACGTGTCCGGGAGCCGATCCAGTAGATCGCGGATCAGGCTCAGCCGGCCCCGTTTCTGGTCGTTGAAATCCACCAGCGTCCACGGCGCATCGGGCGTGTGGGTCGCTTCGAGCATGCGCTCGCGGGCGGCGGTGTAGTCGTCATATTTGTCGCGCGATTGCAGATCCACCGGCGACAGTTTCCAGCCCTTGAGCGGGTCTGCGTGACGCTCGGCGAAGCGTTCTTCCTGCTCTGCCTGGTCCACGCACAACCAGTACTTGAACAACAGGATGCCGTCGTCGACCAGCATCTGTTCAAAGCGCGGCGCCTGCTCCAGAAACGCGGCGTATTGCGCGTCGGTGCAATAGCCCATGACCCGTTCCACGCCCGCGCGGTTGTACCAGCTGCGATCCATCAGCACCAACTCGCCGCCCGCCGGCAGATGCGTCACATAGCGCTGGAAATACCACTGCGTGCTCTCGCGGTCGCTGGGCTTGGGCAGCGCCACCACCCGGCACTGGCGCGGATTGAGATGGCTGGCGATGGTCTGTATCACGCCGCCCTTGCCGGCGGTGTCGCGGCCTTCCACCAGCACCAGGGCGCGCTGATTGGTGTGGCGCAGCCAGCGCGCCATGCCAACCAGTTCCAATTGCAGCGGTGCCAGCAGTTTCTTGTAGGCCTTGCGTTTGAGATGCGACATGCGCGTTCCAGCCGGTGGAGAGCGCGCAGGCTATTCGCCCAGACGTGGACGCAGTGTCGCCAGATTGCATGGTTTGGTCCGCGCATCCAGCTGCGCACGCACGATCTTCTCCCATGCCGTGCGGCAGGCCGAAGTGGAACCGGGCAGGCAGAACACGAAGCTGTGGTTGGCAAGCCCGGCAAACGCGCGCGATTGCAGCGAGGAGGTGCCGATTTCGTCCACGCTGACTGCGCGGAACATCTCGCCGAAGCCGGGCATGACCTTGTCCAGCAACGGCGTGATCGCCTCCGGAGTGCTGTCGCGGCCCGTAAAGCCGGTGCCGCCGGTGATCAGGATGCCGTCGACCTGTGCGTCGGCGATCCAGCCGGACACGATCGCGCGCATGCGGTAACGGTCGTCCGGGCACAGCGCACGTTCGTGCAGCACATGACCTTCGTGGGTGAGGGCATCGGCCAGGTAATCGCCGGAACGGTCATCGGCCAGGGTGCGGCTGTCGGACACGGTCAGCACGCACAGGCGCAGCGGAATGAAGTCGAGAGTGGAAGGCATGCGCGCAGCCTAGCGAGCCGGGACGGCCGGGTACAGCGTTGTGGTGTGAAGTTGTACGAAGCGGCTGCCTATCAGGCGTTAGCTAACGCGTCGCTCTAAGCCCCTCTCCCGTCGGGATAGGGTTGGGGGTGAGGGTACGGTTAACAGTGTCACGGCCGCAGCCGCACCCTCATCCGGCGCTACGCGCCACCTTCTACCGAAGGAAGAAGGGAGCAGCATCCATGCCTGACTGTCGCTCATATGGCAGCGCCAGCAAAAGATTCCGCGCCTCAAGCACCACGCCATCTAGCATGCCAACCCGGCAGCGCAACATCCGGCAACCGACGCTAACCTCCCAACCACCCACTGCGCCGCGCAATGCCACGCAGCAGCGCAGCCAGATCATCTGCAAATCCGTCCATATCGAAAACGCCACTGCGCAGGCGTTGTTCCGCCAATCGCACGCGCACACCACGCAAGGCATCCGCATCGCTCGCCAGTTCGATCGCCTTGGCGACAAACGCAGCGTCATCGGCCACATTCATCTCATCCAGCCCCAGATGCCGATTCAGGCTGCCGGCCACGCGCGCGGCGAACGTCTCGCCGGGCGTCGTCAGCACCGGGCAGCCTGCCCATAGCGCGTCGGAGGCCGTGGTGTGGGCGTTGTACGGGTGCGTGTCCAGAAACAGATCCGCATGCCGATAGCGCGCCAGATATTGCGAATGCGGCAACTTCGGCATGAACACCAGCCGCTGCGGGTCCACGCCCTGTTCCTGCGCGACTGCGCGCAGTCGCGCATCGGCCCGGCCCGGCCCGGACAGCAGCCACAACACGCTACCGGGCACCGCGCGCAACACCGCCAGCATGCGCGCCATGCTGCGTGGAGTGAGTTTGTAGCTGTTGTTGAAGCAGCACAGCACCACAGCCCGCTCAGGCAAGCCGCACTCCGCACGCGGTGGCGGTTGCGCGACCGTGCGCGAGGTGTCCGATGGTTGAAACACGCGTGGCAGGCGCAGCACCTGTTCGCTGTAAAACGGCTCCAGCGACGGCGGCAGTGCAAACGCATCGCCCAGCACATGGTCCATCCAGGGCGCACCAGAGGTGCCCGGATACGCAAGCCAGTTGAGCTGCACCGGCGCCGGCCGCAGAGCGAACACTTCCGGGCGCCCGCCACCGCCCCAGCCGCGCAGATCGAACAGCAGATCGATGCCCTGGTCCCGGATGTGTTGCGCGGTCGCCAGGTGCCCCAGTGTGGTGACGTCATGCAGGCGCGTCGCCTGCGCCAGGCGTGCACGGATCTCGCTGCCATCGTCATGGCTAGTCGCGAACAGGTGCACCTGCATGTCCGGCTGACGTCGCTGCAGCGCTTCGAACAAGGCCACGGTCAGTAGGCCGGTGGGGTGCGCGCCAAAGCCGTTGGAAACGAAGCCGAGGCGCAGCGCACCGCGGCTGCGCACCGTCACCGCAGGCAGCGGGCGTAAAGACGAGGCAATCGCCTGCGCACGGGTGCGGGCACACGCCAGTTGCTCGGCCGCGCTGGCGTCCTCGCTCAGGAATGCGAACGGCTCCACTGCCGCCTCGCCCCGCGCCACGGCGGCACGCACGTGCGCAGCCAGTGATTCCAGTTCGCGCCAATCGCACAGGCGGCGTCGCCAATTGAGCAACTGCGCGGTGATGTAGGGTTCGTCGGGCAGCAACCGATGCGCACGCGCATACGCGTCAGCCGCCTGCTCCGGTTGGCCGGCATCTTCCAATGCGTGCCCAAGCCACAGCGCGATACCGGGATGCTGCGGTACCAGGTCCGAGGCCTGTTGCAGCAAGGTGGCGGCGTCTGCATGGCGCTGCTGCGCCCAGCGTACCCGGCCCAGCCGTGCAATCGCCTCCGGGTGACCCGGATGCATGGCCAGGGCATGTTGCACCGCCAACTCGCCGGCCGTGCTGTCGCCCATGCCCAGCTCGGCATCGGCCAACATCAACCAGGCGACAAAGTCCCCCGGTTGGCGCCGCACCGCCTCGCGCAGCTGCAGCAGCTCGCGCGGGACGTTGGCACTCACGGGCTGTCGCTCAACCGCGCCAGTTCGTCGGCCTGATGCTCGTGCAGCAAGCGCGCGATCAGGGCATCCAGATCGCCTTCAATGATGTTGGGCAGGTCGTACAGCGTCAGCCCTTCCACACGATGGTCGGTGATGCGTCCCTGCGGAAAACTGTAGGTGCGGATGCGCTGGCTACGATCGCCGCTGCCCACCTGCAGCTTGCGCGTCTGCGCTTCGGCGGCGGCGGCTTTGCTGCGTTCGGTGTCCAGCAACTGCGCCTTCAGGCGCTTCATCGCCTTGTCGCGATTGGCGTGCTGGCTGCGTTCGGTCTGGCATTCCACCACCACGCCGGTCGGCACATGGGTGATGCGGATCGCCGATTCGGTCTTGTTGACGTGCTGTCCGCCCGCACCGGACGAGCGGAAGGTATCCACTTTCAGATCGGCCGGATTGATCGCGATCTCTTCCACGTCATCGGCCTCGGGAATGATCGCCACGGTGGCAGCCGAGGTGTGGATGCGGCCCTGCGACTCGGTCGCGGGCACGCGCTGCACGCGGTGCGTGCCGGATTCGAACTTCAGCCGCGAATACGCGCCACGCCCGACCACCCGCGCCACCACTTCCTTGTAGCCGCCATGTTCGCCGGGGCTGTCGGATTCGATTTCGACCTTCCAGCCCTGGCGCTCGGCGTAGCGCGCGTACATGCGGAACAGGTCACCGGCAAAGATGGCCGCTTCGTCGCCGCCGGTACCGGCGCGCACTTCCAGGAACAGGTTGCCGTCGTCGCGCGGGTCGCGCGGCACCAGCAGCAGCGCCAATTGCGCATCCAGCTCGTCCAGGCGTGCCTGCGCGGCGGCGATTTCCTCTTCGGCCAGTTCGCGCATTTCCGGGTCGCTGCGCAGGGCCTCGGCCGCGCTCAGGTCGGCCTTGGCGCGCGCTTCGTCTTCCAGCGCCACTGCCACCGGCTCCAGCTGCGACAGTTCGCGCGACAAGCTGCGGAACTTGTCGTTGTTGCCGACCACATCCGGGTCGGACAACAGGTGCTGCAGTTCTTCGCGGCGCTCGGCCAGCGCTTCGAGCTTACGGCGCAGGGTCGGCGTCATCTGTCCTCACGATCGGGGTAGCTACAGGGGGATGTTGGTAACCAGGCTTTTCCGGAAACAGCCGGTCGGCCGCACTGGTCAGTTCCAGGTCGTTGTTCAGTGCCGCATCGCGCAGCGCAGCAGTGGGCGGATGCAGCAGACGGTTGGTCAGCGCATGCGCCAGCTGTTCCAGCACTTCGTCGGCGGACTTGCCGTTGCTCAACTGCTGGCGTGCCTTGGCCAGTAACTCGTCACGGGTGCTGTCGCCGAATGCGCGCAGGCGCTTGAGCGGCGCCTGGCGTGCGTTGGCCTGCACGGTCTCGACGTAGCGTGCCACCTGCAGGTCGATGATGGCTTCGGCCTGATCGGCGGCCTCGCGGCGGCTGCGACGGTTGTCTTCGACCGCGCGCTCCAGATCGTCCACCGTGTACAGGTACGCATCGCCCAGCTGCGCCACCGAGGCCTCGATGTCGCGCGGCACCGCCAGGTCGAACAGCAGCATCGGCTTGCGCTTGCGTGCGCGCAGCGCCTGTTCGACCTGGGCGCGCGTCACCACCGGCTCGCGCGCGGCGGTGGCCGAGAACACCACGTCGGCCTCGGCCAGGTGGCGTTCCAGATCGGTCAACGGCAGCGCATAGCCGCCATGCTGGCTGGCCAGCGTCTGCGCGTGGGCGAGGGTGCGGTTAGCGATCAGCAGGCGCCGCACGCGACCCTCGCTCAGATGCTTGGCCGCCAGCTCGATGGTCTCGCCGGCACCGACCAGCAACACGGTCGATTCGTTGAGCCGGGCGAACGATTCCTGCGCCAGCCGCACCGCCGTGGACGCCACTGACACCGGATTGGCACCGACCCGGGTATCGGTGCGCGCGCGCTTGGCCACCGAAAAGGTCTGCTGGAACAGCCGATCCAGGCCGCTGCCCAACGCACCGTGGGCCCGCGCCACCGCCCAGGCATCCTTCACCTGGCCCAGGATCTGCGGCTCGCCCAGCACCATCGAATCCAGCCCCGTGGCCACCCGGAACAGGTGACGTACCGCGTCGGCATCCTGGTGTTGGTACAGATACCCGCTCAGCCCGGGGGCGTGTGCGTCCAGCCAGCCGGCCAGCGTCTGCGCGTCGTCGGCCATCGCATACAGCTCGGTACGATTGCAGGTGGACAACAGCGCCGCCTCGCGCACCTGCGGCAACGTACGCAACGATTCGAGCGCACGCGGCAGTGCCTCACCGGCGAACGCTGCACGTTCGCGCAGGTCCACAGGAGCGGTCTGGTGATTCAGTCCGAGCACCCACAACGTCATTGTTCAGTTGCTTGCGATAAGCTGGCGGCCATTCAGGGCCCCATTTTACGGCCCGGTTGCCCCCGATGCCTGTACCGATTCGCATCCTGAGTGTTCTTTTGCTGGTCGCAGTCTCCACCAGTGCCACTGCAGCACCCAAGAAAGCACCGCCCGCGCCACCCGCCAAGGCTGCCGGCGCCACCTCGCTGGAACCCGTGCTCGCTGGCGAATTCGCCTTGCAGGCCGGGCAACTGGACGATGCCGCCCGTGCCTACCTGGACGCCGCCAAGGCCGAAGCCGGCGACGCCGGGCTGGCCGAACGCGCCGCCCGCATCGCCATGCTTGCCAACGACGACCCGCGCGCCATCGAGGCGATGGCGCTGTGGCGCGCCCGCGCGCCGTCGTCGATGTCGATGCGCAGCACCGAGGCGTCGCTGGCCTTGCGCCGCAACGACCTGCGTACCGCTCGCCGCGATCTGCTCGGCCTGCTCAAGGAACCCGACCCGCGCGGCTGGCGTTTTGCGTTGATCGCCCTGGCCAATGGCGGCCGCGAGCCTGAAGCCTCTGCCGACGTGCTCGAGGACCTGGTCAAGGCCGGCGCCATCCCCAACCAGATCGAGGCCTGGCAGGAGTTCGGCCGGCTCGCGCTGCGCATGGAGCGCCCGGCGCTGGCCAAGCGCATCGTCGATGAAGTGGTGCGCCGCTTCCCCGAAGAGCCGCGCGTGGCCTTGCTGCATGCCACCCAGCTGCAGCAGGAAGGCAAGAACGACGAGGCACTGGCCCTGCTGAAGGCCGTCGAGCCGCAGGCGGTGAAGGACTCCGAACTGCGCGGCGCGCTGGCCTTCGCCTACGACGCCATGGGCCAGACCGAAGCGGCCGCACGCGTGCTCTCCACCGGGCCGCAGGACACCCAGACCTACGGGTTGCGGGCCTCCATGCTGGCCAAGGAAAAGGACCGCAGCGCGCTCGAAGCGCTGTACGGCGAGCTCAAGAGCAATGCCACCAAGCCGGATCCGGATCGCCGCCTGCTATTGGGCAAGATCGCCGAATTCCTCAAGCGTTACGACGAAGCGGTGGAATGGTACCGCGGTGTGCCGGGCGGCCCGCAGCTGAGCGAGGCGCGGTTGCGCGCGGCCAGCGCGTTGTATGAGCTGGGTCGCAAGCCCGAGGCGCTGACCGAAGTGCGTGCCCTGCAGGGCGATGCCAGTGCCGACGACGATGCCCGTCGCGATGCGTACGTTTTGGAGGCCGAGCTGCACCAGCGCGCCGATGATGCCCCCGGCGAGCTGGACGCTTTCGAACGCGGCTTGGCCGCCTATCCGGACGACAGTGCGCTGCTGTACGCCCGTGGCCTTGCGTGGGAGCGTCGCGACGACGTGCCGCGGGCCGAGGCCGACCTGCGCAAGATCCTGGTGGCCGAGCCGGAAAACGTCGCCGCGCTCAACGCGCTGGGCTACACCCTGGCCGATCGCACCACGCGCTACAAGGAAGCGTTGGCGCTGATCGACCGCGCCCGCACCGCCGACCCGGACAACCCGGCCATCGTCGACAGCTACGGCTGGGTGCTGTACCGCATGGGGCGCAACAAGGAGGCCCTGGTACAACTTCGCCGTGCCTGGGCGCTGGTCAAGGACCCGGAAATCGCCGCCCACGTGGGCGAGGTGCTCTGGGTCAGTGGAAAGCAGGACGAGGCGCGGCGTTATTTCGATGAAGCGCGCCGGCTGGACCCGGACAATCGCGCACTGCAGCGCGCCGTGGAAAAGTTCGGCCTATGAATCGCGGGATCCGCACGCTGGCCCTGAGCGGGCTGGTGCTGGCCATGCTGTCCGGCTGCGTGAGCGTGCCGCGCGGGCAGGGCGGCGGAGCAGCAGTGGTCGAACAGGTGTCCGACCAGGCCCGCCAGGCCGAAGCCACGCGCCAGGACTGGCTGCAGGCCCACCCCGCCTGGTCGTTCCAGGGCCGGGTGGCGATCAGTAAGGGCCGTGACGGCGGCAGCGGCCGCATCGACTGGCAGCAGGATGGCCCGCAATACCGCGTGCAGCTCAGTGCGCCAGTGACCCGGCAGAGCTGGGTGCTCACCGGCGACAGCGCCACCGGCGCCGGCCGGATCGAAGGGCTGGATGGCGGCCCGCGCAGTGGGCCGGACGCAGAGCAGGTGTTGCTTGAGGCGACCGGCTGGACCATCCCGGTCAACCGGATGGCGGACTGGGTGCGCGCGCTGCGCATCGCCGACACCGCTGCGCAGCGCGTGGACCTGGATGCCGCCGGGCGCCCGCGCACCGTGCAACAGGGCGGCTGGACCATCGAGTTCCTGGCCTGGGCTCCTGCCGGTGACGGCCAGCCCGAGCTGCCGCAACGCATCGAAGCCCGCAACGGCAGCGCCAAGGTGCGCCTGCTGGTCGATCAGTGGACGGTCTCGCCCTGATGTCGGCGCCAGAAGGGTGGTCGGCATGGCCCGCGCCGGCCAAGCTGAACCTGTTTCTGCAGATCGTCGGGCGCCGCGCCGATGGCTACCACCTGCTGCAGACCGTGTTCCGGCTGCTGGACTGGGGGGACACCATTCATCTTCGTTTGCGCAGCGATGGCCTGATCCGGCGTATCGGCGAGAGTCTGCCCGGCGTTACCGAAGACGACGATCTGGTGATTCGCGCCGCGCGGCTCCTGCAATCGGCCGCCGGCACGGACGCGGGTGCCGAGATCCGGGTCGACAAACGCATCCCCGCCGGTGGCGGTTTCGGTGGCGGCTCCTCGGACGCGGCAACCGTGCTGGTGGCGCTCAATGTCTTGTGGGGCCTGGGTTTGCCGGTCGATGCGCTGGCCGGGCTGGGCCTGCAACTGGGTGCGGACGTTCCGGTGTTCGTGCGCGGGCACAACGCCTGGGCCGAGGGCGTCGGTGAGCAATTGACCCCGATCGCGCTCCCGGACGCGGCCTATGTGCTGGTCGATCCAGGTGTTCACGTGCCCACGCCGGCCTTATTTCAATCACAGGAATTGACGCGGGATGCCGCGCCCGCGAAAATAGCGGACTTCGCTTCCGGTTCTCTGCTCGACAATGCATTCGAGCCGGTCCTGCGGCGCCGTGAACCCGCTGTCGAGGCCGTGTTCCTGGCGCTGTCCAGGATCGGAACGCCGCGTTTGACCGGGTCGGGAAGTGGGTGCTTCGTCGAATTCGCCACGTGCGCTGCTGCAGAGCAGGCCATGGCGCAGTTGCCGGGCAGCCTGCGGGCGTGGGTCGTGAAGGGTGCAGCGCACTCGCCATTGCTCGACGCACTGGACGCGAGACAAGTTTGATGCAGGGGCGTCGCCAAGAGGCCCAAGGCACCAGGTTTTGATCCTGGCATTCGTAGGTTCGAATCCTACCGCCCCTGCCAATGTGTTGATGTGGGTCGCTCTGCAAGAGGTGTAGATGCAGATTCGTCTGCAGGCTCCCGCAGCTTCATATGCGCAGATCGAGGTACGGCCGGGCAACGGCGTGGCTCCTCTGCTCTTCCGCCGACCCGCACGCTCTTCGCCGCCGCCCGAGAGATCCCATGCAAGATCAACGTAACCTGCTGGTGTTCTCCGGCAATGCCAACAAGCCGCTTGCCCAGAGCATCTGCAAGGAGCTCGGCGTGCGCATGGGCAAGGCGCTGGTCACGCGCTTCTCCGATGGCGAGGTGCAGGTCGAAATCGAAGAAAGCGTGCGCCGGCAGGAAGTCTTCGTCATCCAGCCGACCTGCGCGCCGAGCGCCGAGAACCTGATGGAGCTGCTGGTGCTGATCGACGCGCTCAAGCGCGCCAGCGCCCAGTCCGTCACCGCGGTGATCCCGTATTTCGGCTATTCGCGCCAGGACCGTCGCATGCGCTCCTCGCGCGTGCCGATCACCGCCAAGGTCGCAGCCAAGATGATCTGCGCGATGGAGGCCGACCGCGTGCTGACGGTCGACCTGCATGCCGACCAGATCCAGGGCTTCTTCGATGTGCCGGTGGACAACGTCTATGCCTCGCCGCTGCTGCTGGCCGATATCTGGCGCGCTTACGGCACCGACAACCTGATCGTGGTGTCGCCGGACGTGGGGGGCGTGGTGCGTGCGCGCGCCGTCGCCAAGCGCCTGGATGACGCCGATCTGGCCATCATCGACAAGCGCCGTCCGCGCGCCAACGTCGCCACCGTGATGAACATCATCGGCGACGTGCAGGGCAAGACCTGCGTGCTGGTGGACGACCTGGTCGATACCGCCGGCACCCTGTGTGCGGCTGCCGCTGCGCTCAAGCAGCGCGGTGCGCTCAAGGTGGTGGCCTACATCACCCACCCGGTGCTGTCCGGTCCGGCGGTGGACAACATCAACAGTTCGCAGCTCGACGAGCTGGTGGTCACCGACACGATCCCGTTGAACGAAGCGGCGCGGACCTGCCCCAAGATTCGTCAGCTGAGCGTGGCCGAACTGCTGGCCGAGACCATTCGCCGCATCGCCTTCGGCGAATCGGTCAGCTCGCTCTACGTCGACTGATCTCCCATTCGGTGCCCGGATCTCCCGGGTGCCGGTACCACGTCTCTCCTGGTCGCGGGTGAGACGCTTCATCGCCGCGAGGCGGTATTCCAAACTAGGTAGTGAAACAACATGGCAAAGACTCACGAAATCAAGGTCGAGCGCCGCGCAGACGAGGGGAAGGGTGCGAGCCGCCGCCTGCGTCACGCTGGCGTCATTCCGGCCATCGTCTACGGTGGCGAACTCGAGCCGGTCAGCATCCAGCTCAACCATGAGCAGATCTGGCTCGCCCAGCAGAACGAGTGGTTCTACTCGTCGATCCTGGACCTGAACCTCAATGGCGACGTGCAGCAGGTGCTGCTGCGTGACATGCAGCGCCATCCGTTCAAGCAGCTGATCATGCACATCGACTTCCAGCGCGTCAGCGCCAACGAGAAGCTCAGTGCCGCTGTGCCGCTGCACTTCATCAACGAAGCAACCTCGCCGGCCGGCAAGTCCAGCGAAGTGGTCGTCACCCACGAGCTCAACGAAGTCCAGGTGGTCTGCCTGCCGAAGGACCTGCCGGAGTTCATCGAAGTCGACCTCGGTGCCCTGGAAGTGGGCAACGTGATCCACCTGTCCGAGATCAAGCTGCCGGCCGGTGTTGAAATTCCGGAACTGAAGCTGGGCAAGGAACACGACGTTGCCGTGGTTGCTGCCAAGCACGTGCGCGTCGAGGAAGAAGACGCTGCCGGTGAAGAAGGCAGCGAAGGCGCAGAGACCAAGTAATCCGTTGGCCGATTCCTCGCAGCACGCGGGGAATCGGCTGCGGTCACTGGCATGTCTGCACTTCGTCTGATCGTCGGGCTGGGTAATCCAGGTCCCGAACACGCGCAAACCCGGCATAACGCCGGGTTTCGTTTCGTCGATGCCCTCGTCGAGCGCAGTGGCGCCCGCTGGGGCCTGGACAGCAAGCTGTTCGGCGAGGCGGCCAGGGTCGATATCGCGGGCCAGCCGGTCTGGCTGCTCAAGCCGGCGACGTTCATGAATCTCAGTGGTAAATCGATCACCGCCGCATTGCGGTTCTGGAAGATCGAGCCGGAGCAGATGCTCGTCGCCCACGACGAACTGGATCTGTCACCCGGCACGGCACGGCTCAAGTTCGATGGCGGACATGGCGGCCAGAACGGTCTGCGTGACACCATCCGCCTGCTCGGCCATGGCAAATTTCACCGCTTGCGCGTCGGCATCGGTCATCCCGGTCACAAGGACCGCGTGGTGCCCTGGGTGCTGGGACGGGCAGGGCGCGAGGACGATGTGGCGATCGGTCAGGCGATAGATGCGGCCATCGACGTGCTGCCGCTGGCAATGGATGGCAATTTCAACGAGGCGATGAAGCGCCTGCATACGGAAAAATAGAGAATGGGGAATCGGGAATGGGAGGAGTGTTGCTCTTGCCATTCTCGATTCCCGATTCTCCATTCACTGGAAAACCCATGGGTATCAAATGCGGCATCGTCGGCCTGCCCAACGTCGGCAAGTCGACCCTGTTCAACGCGCTGACCAAGGCGGGCATCGCTGCGGCCAATTTTCCGTTCTGCACCATCGAGCCCAACGTCGGCATCGTGCCGGTGCCCGATCAGCGCCTCAACCAGCTGGCCGAGATCGTCAAGCCACAGAAGCTGATTCCGACCGCGGTCGAGTTCGTCGACATCGCCGGCCTGGTGGCCGGTGCGGCGAGCGGTGAGGGCCTGGGCAACAAGTTCCTGGCGCACATCCGCGAAGTGGATGCGATCACCCACGTGGTGCGTTGCTTCGAGAACGATGACGTCATCCACGTCAACAACAAGGTCGACCCCATTTCCGATATCGAAACCATCGATACCGAGCTGGCGCTCGCCGACCTGGACAGCGTGGAAAAGGCGCTCAATCGCGCCGAGCGCAGTGCCAAGGGCGGCGACAAGGAGGCTGCGGCACGCAAGCCGGTGCTGGCCAAGCTGCAGGCGGCGCTGGCTGATGGAAAGTCGGGGCGTGCGGCCGGCCTGGATGAGGAAGAGAAGGCGCTGGTGCGCGATCTGTTCCTGCTCACGCTCAAGCCGGTGATGTACATCGCCAACGTGCTGGAGGACGGTTTCGAGAACAATCCGCACCTGGATGCCGTGCGCGCGCACGCTGCTGCCGAAGGTGCAGAAGTGGTGCCGGTCTCGGCCGCGATCGAAGAAGAGCTGTCCCAGCTGGACGACGAGGACCGCGATACCTTCCTGGCCGACCTCGGGCTGAGCGAACCTGGCTTGAATCGCGTCATTCGCGCCGCTTACACGCTGCTCGGCCTGCAGACCTACTTCACTGCAGGCGTCAAGGAAGTGCGCGCCTGGACGGTCAGGGCCGGCTCCACCGCGCCGCAGGCGGCGGCCGTCATTCACACCGATTTCGAGAAGGGCTTCATCCGCGCCGAGACCATCGGTTTCGATGATTTCATCAAGTATCGCGGCGAAGCCGGTGCGCGCGACGCGGGCCGCCTGCGCCTGGAAGGCAAGGAATATCGCGTCCAGGAAGGCGATGTGCTGCACTTCCGTTTCAACGTCTGATCCGATGCACGCGGCGTCGTTCGCCGCGTGCTGTCGGGTGTGACGAATAGTTCAAAATTTTTGTTGACACCAGGTGCGTCCCACAACAAAATAACGGGCTGCTTCACCCCGAACCGATTCGCTTCACCGCGCAACGGTCCGGTAGTAAAAGCTGGAGGGATACCCAAGCGGCCAACGGGGGCAGACTGTAAATCTGCTGGCTTACGCCTTCGGTGGTTCGAATCCACCTCCCTCCACCAGTTTCACGTTGTGGCATGCAGTTCCCGGCGCGGGAGTAGTTCAACGGTAGAACCTCAGCCTTCCAAGCTGATGGTGCGGGTTCGATTCCCGTCTCCCGCTCCATTGAACGCAAATGCATGGCATAATGCAAAACTCGCTCACGTAGCTCAGTCGGTAGAGCACCTCCTTGGTAAGGAGGAGGTCGAAGGTTCGATTCCTTTCGTGAGCACCATTACTCAATCGTCTTAACTCCAAACGATTACCGAGAACTTGCACCCATGGCAAAAGCTAAATTCGAGCGCACCAAGCCGCACGTGAACGTCGGCACCATCGGTCACGTCGACCATGGCAAGACCACGTTGACCGCCGCGCTGACCAAGATCGGTGCAGAGCGTTTCGGTGGCGAGTTCAAGGCGTATGACGCGATCGACGCAGCGCCGGAAGAAAAGGCGCGCGGCATCACGATTTCGACCGCGCACGTTGAATACGAATCCCCGATTCGCCACTACGCACACGTTGACTGCCCCGGCCACGCCGACTACGTCAAGAACATGATCACCGGTGCGGCGCAGATGGACGGCGCGATCCTGGTGTGTTCGGCCGCTGACGGCCCGATGCCGCAGACCCGTGAGCACATCCTGCTCTCGCGTCAGGTCGGTGTGCCGCACATCGTCGTGTTCCTGAACAAGGCCGACATGGTCGACGACGCCGAGCTGCTCGAGCTGGTCGAAATGGAAGTGCGCGAGCTGCTCAGCAAGTACGACTTCCCGGGCGACGACACCCCGATCATCCACGGTTCGGCCCGTCTGGCGCTGGACGGTGATCAGAGCGAGATCGGTGTGCCGGCCATCCTGAAGCTGGTCGATGCCCTGGACAGCTTCATTCCGGAGCCGACCCGTGACGTCGACCGTCCGTTCCTGATGCCGGTCGAAGACGTGTTCTCGATCTCCGGCCGCGGCACCGTGGTGACCGGTCGTATCGAGCGCGGCATCATCAAGGTGGGCGACGAAATCGAAATCGTCGGCATCCGCGACACGCAGAAGACCACGGTCACCGGCGTGGAGATGTTCCGCAAACTGCTGGACCAGGGCCAGGCAGGCGACAACGCCGGTCTGCTGCTGCGCGGCACCAAGCGTGACGACGTGGAGCGTGGCCAGGTGCTGTGCAAGCCGGGTTCGATCAAGCCGCACACCGAGTTCGAAGCCGAAGTCTACGTGCTGTCCAAGGACGAGGGTGGCCGTCACACCCCGTTCTTCAAGGGCTACCGTCCGCAGTTCTACTTCCGCACCACCGACATCACTGGCGCGTGCCAGCTGCCGGAAGGCGTGGAGATGGTGATGCCGGGCGACAACGTCAAGATGGTCGTGACCCTGATCAACCCGGTCGCGATGGACGAAGGTCTGCGCTTTGCAATCCGTGAAGGTGGCCGCACCGTCGGCGCCGGCGTGGTTGCCAAGGTCATCAAGTAAGCAGTGCCTGCAGTCGGCGGCGTTTGCCGCTGACGTAGCACGGAAGGGTCGGCGCAAGCCGGCCCTTTTTATTGCCCCTCGGCCTAGATTGATCTACCGGCATCCGGCCGCAGGTTCTGCGCTTGCGCGCTGAAATTTACGTCGCTATAATGCGCGGCTCGGTGTCCCTGGGTAGGGCGCTGGGTTACAGCGAAAAGAACGGCAGGACGCCGCTCGTGTTCGCCAGACCGGGAAGGTCGTGTTGCATGGAGCACTCAACAACTCATCCGTTGTTGACCGTGCTCTAGCTGCGCATTATACTTTTCCGTCTGGGCAGGCCGGTTTACCGGGCTGCCTCAGTTTTTGGGCGGAGGAAAGCCCTCGTCGGCAGGAAGTACGACGATTTCACCAACGCAGGAATATCGGGGCAGGTATCCCAGAGGCCTTGCCCGTCGCTCTTTTAACGAAGGAAGCTTCCGTCATGTCGGAACAAAAGATCCGGATTCGGTTGAAGGCGTTCGATCATCGTTTGATCGACCGTTCGGCCAGCGAGATCGTCGAAACGGCCAAGCGGACCGGCGCGCAAGTGCGTGGCCCGATCCCACTGCCGACCAAGATCGAACGTTACACCATCCTCGTATCCCCGCATGCCGACAAGGATGCGCGTGACCAATACGAAACCCGCACGCACAAGCGTGTGCTCGATATCGTCGACCCCAACGACAAGACCGTGGACGCGCTGATGAAGCTCGAACTCGCGGCTGGCGTCGACGTCCAGATCAAGCTCACCTGAGGACTACGACCATGACGAAGAAATATTCGTTGGGCTTCGTGGGCCGCAAGGCTGGTATGAGCCGCGTCTTCACTGAAGACGGTCGCTCGGTACCGGTCACGCTGATCGAAGCAACTCCGAACCGCATCGCGCAGATCAAGACCGTCGAAGTTGACGGCTACAGCGCCGTGCAGATTACCGTTGGCGCGCGTCGCGCCGCACTGGTCAACAAGCCGGCCGCCGGTCACTTCGCCAAGGCGAAGGTCGAAGCGGGTCGTGGCTTGTGGGAATTCCGCGTTGAAGATGCGCAGCTCGGCGATTTCGCCGTCGGCGGCGAAATCAAGGCGGACATCTTCGAGGTCGGCCAGAAGGTCGACGTCCAGGGCGTCACCAAGGGTAAGGGTTTCCAGGGCACCATCAAGCGCTACAACTTCCGTATGGGCGATGCAACTCACGGTAACTCGCTGTCGCATCGCGCGCCGGGTTCGTTGGGTCAGCGCCAGACCCCGGGTCGTGTTTTCCCGGGCAAGAAGATGTCGGGCCACATGGGCGCCGTGCAGCAAAGCACGCAGAACCTGGAAGTGGTCAAGGTCGACGTCGAGCGTGGTCTGATTGCTATCCGCGGCGCCGTGCCTGGCGCAGCTGGTGGCGACGTGATCGTCCGTCCGGCGAGCAAGGCATAAGGAGAGATGACGATGGAACTCGTTATCACGGGTAGCAACAACAAGGTCTCGGTCTCCGATGCCGTGTTCGGTCGCGAATTTAGCGAAGATCTGGTTCACCAGGTCGTCGTGGCTTATCGCAATGCCGGTCGCGCTGGTACCAAGGCACAGAAGACGCGTTCGGAAGTTGCGGGCACGACCAAGAAGTCGAAGAAGCAGAAGGGCGGCGGCGCGCGTCATGGCGCACTGACGGCTCCGATCTTCGTCGGCGGCGGCGTGACCTTTGCGGCCAAGCCGCGCAGCTTCGAGCAGAAGGTCAACCGCAAGATGTACCGCGCGGCCATCTGCGCGATCTTCTCCGAGTTGAACCGTCAGGGTCGTCTGATGATCGTCGACGCGTTCGACCTCGAAGCGACCAAGACCAAGGGTCTGATCGAGAAGCTGAAGGGACTGGATGTGGGCAAGCGCCCGCTGATCGTCACCGAAGAAGCCTCCGAGCACCTGTATCTGTCCGCCCGCAATCTGCCTTACGTGCAGGTGCGTGATGTGCAGGGTCTGGATCCGGTCGCACTGGTCGGGGCCGATACGGTCGTGATCACCGCCGATGCGGTCAAGAAGGTCGAGGAGTGGCTGGCATGAGCAGCAACGAAAAAATCTTCAGCGTGCTGCGTGCTCCGCGAGTCTCCGAAAAGACCGCGCGCCTGCAGGAAATCTCCAACCAGTATGTCTTCGAAGTTTCGAACGAAGCCACCAAGGCCGATGTAAAGGCCGCGGTTGAGCAGCTGTTCGACGTCAAGGTCAAGGCAGTCAACGTGGTCAACGTCAAGGGCAAGAGCAAGTCCTTCCGTAACCGTGCTGGCAGCCGTGGCAATTGGCGCAAGGCGTACGTCCGCCTGGTTGATGGTCAATCCATCGACGTAACGGCCAAGGCCTGAGGTCCATCCCATGCCATTGATGAAGTTCAAACCCACCTCTCCCGGCCGTCGTTCCGCCGTGCGCGTGGTTACTCCCGATCTGCACAAGGGCGCACCGCACGCGGCGCTGCTCGACTCGCAGAGCAAGTCCGGTGGTCGTAACCACCACGGCCGCATCACCGTGCGTCACGTCGGTGGTGGCCACAAGCAGCACTACCGCATCATCGACTTCAAGCGCAACAAGGAAGGCATTCCGGCGCGTGTGGAGCGGATCGAATACGATCCGAACCGTACCGCTCATATCGCCCTGCTGTGCTACGTCGATGGCGAGCGTCGCTACATCATCGCCCCGAAGGGCCTGAAGGCTGGCGACCAGGTCATTGCCGGTGCGAATGCGCCGATCAAGACCGGTAACACGCTGCCGCTGCGCAACATCCCGGTCGGTACGACGGTTCACGGTATCGAGCTGAAGCCGGGTAAGGGCGCTCAGATCGCACGTGCTGCCGGTGCAGCCGTCCAGCTGGTCGCTCGCGAAGGCATCTATGCCACGCTGCGTCTACGCTCGGGCGAAATGCGCAAGGTGCCGGTCGAATGCCGCGCCACCATCGGTGAAGTCGGCAACGACGAGCACAACCTCGAGAAGCTGGGCAAGGCCGGCGCCAAGCGTTGGCGCGGTGTTCGCCCGACCGTTCGCGGTGCGGCCATGAACCCGGTCGATCACCCGCACGGTGGTGGTGAAGCGAAGGCTGGTCAGGGTAATCCGCATCCGGTCACCCCGTGGGGTGTTCCGACCAAGGGTTACAAGACGCGCAAGAACAAGCGCACCCAGCAGTTCATCGTCCGCGATCGTAGGGGCTAATCGACCATGGCACGTTCACTTAAGAAGGGCCCGTTCGTCGATCACCACCTTGCAAAGAAGGTGGAGTCCGCTGCGGGTAGCAAGAAGCCGATCAAGACCTGGTCGCGCCGTTCGATGATCCTGCCCGAAATGGTAGGCATCACCATCGCCGTGCATAACGGCAAGAACCACATTCCGGTGCTCGTCAACGAGAATATGGTCGGCCACAAGCTCGGCGAATTTGCCGTCACCCGGACCTTCAAGGGTCACGGTGGCGACAAGAAGTCGAGCAGGTAAGGAGAGATGACGATGGAAGCGAAAGCAATCCTGCGCACCGCGCGCATCTCCCCGCAGAAGGCCCGCCTGGTCGCTGATCAGGTGCGTGGTTTGTCCGCCGAGCGTGCGGTCAATCTGCTGAAGTTCTCGGACAAGAAGGCTGCACACCTGATCAAAAAGGTGGTGGAGTCGGCTATTGCCAATGCCGAGAACAATCAGGGCGCGGATGTCGACGAGCTGAAGGTCAAGACCATCATGGTTGATGAAGGTCCCTCCCTGAAGCGTTTCATGGCGCGGGCGAAAGGCCGCGGTACCCGCATCCTCAAGCGCACCAGTCACATCACTGTGATTGTCGGCGCCGCCAAGTAAGCGGAAAGGAAAAGACCATGGGTCATAAAGTTCATCCGACTGGAATCCGTCTTGGTATCTCCAAAGACTGGAACTCCAAGTGGTACGCAAACAAGGGCGACTTCGCCGGTTACCTGGCAGCCGACCTGAAAGTGCGTGAAATGCTGCGCAAGAAGCTCGCGCAGGCAGGTGTCAGCAAGATCTTGATCGAGCGCCCTGCCAAAACCGCCCGCGTCACCATTCACACCGCCCGTCCGGGCGTGGTGATCGGCAAGCGTGGTGAGGATATTGAAAAGCTGCGTAAGGAAGTGAGCGAACTGATGGGCGTTCCGGCGCACATCAACGTCACCGAAGTGCGCAAGCCGGAGCTGGATGCGCAGCTGGTCGCCGAGTCGATCGCGCAGCAGCTCGAGCGTCGCATCATGTTCCGCCGCGCAATGAAGCGCTCGGTCGGTAACGCGATGCGCTTGAGTGCCCTGGGCATCAAGGTCAACGTGGCTGGCCGCCTCAACGGTGCAGAAATCGCCCGTTCGGAGTGGTACCGCGAAGGTCGCGTGCCGCTGCACACGCTACGTGCCGACATTGATTACGGTTTTGCCGAGGCGTCCACGACGTACGGCATCATCGGGATCAAGGTCTGGATCTATAAGGGCGAGGTTTTCGACTTCTCCCAGGTTGGCCAGGAAAAGCAGGACGACAGCCCGCGCAACGATCGTAACGATCGCGGCGACCGTGGTGACCGCCCGTCGCGCCCGGCTCGTGAAGCGAGGTAACGGCAATGTTGCAACCCAAGCGAACCAAATATCGCAAGATGCACAAGGGCCGTAATGACGGCCTGGCATGGAGCGGAAACGCCGTCAGCTTCGGCGAATACGGCCTCAAGGCCACGGCGCACGGTCAGCTGACTGCGCGCCAGATTGAAGCAGCACGCCGCACGATCAGCCGCCATGTCAAGAAGGGCGGCAAGATGTGGATCCGTGTGTTCCCCGACAAGCCGATCACCAAGAAGCCGATCGAAGTCCGCATGGGCTCCGGTAAGGGCAACGTGGAGTACTGGGTCGCGCAGATTCAGCCGGGCCGCATGATCTATGAAATCGAGGGGATTCCCGAAGAGACCGCACGTGAGGCATTCCGCCTTGCCGCTGCCAAGCTCTCGGTGACGACCACTTTCGTGACCCGGACGGTGCGCTGATGGATATCAAACAACTCCGCGAAAAGTCGGCTGACGAACTGAAGGCCCACCTGACCGACCTGCGTAAGGAGCAGTTCTCGCTCCGTATGCAGCAGGTCACCGGCCAGCTGCCGAAGACCCACGAAACCCGCCGGGTGCGCCGCGAGATTGCTCGCGTCAAGCACCTGCTCGGCAGCACCAAGTAAGGACGGCCGCGATGAGCGACAATAACGAAAAGCAAACGCTGCGCACGGTCGAAGGCCGTGTCGTCAGCAACAAGATGGACAAGACGGTCACCGTGTTGGTGGAGCGCCAGGTCAAGCATGCTCTGTACGGCAAGTACATCAAGCGCTCGACCAAGCTGCACGCACACGATGCCGACAATGCCTGCAATGAAGGCGATGTCGTGCGCGTAACCGAAATTGCTCCGATGTCCAAGACCAAGAACTGGCGGGTGGTGGAAATCGTCACCCGTTCGGCCGAATAAGGGAGATCTGAATCATGATCCAGATGCAGAGCTACCTCGATGTCGCCGACAATTCGGGTGCCAAGGAAGTGATGTGCATCAAGGTGCTGGGCGGCTCCAAGCGCCGCTACGCACACATCGGTGACATCATCAAGGTGACCGTCAAGGACGCCATTCCGCGTGGCAAGGTCAAGAAGGGCGAAGTCTACGACGCCGTCGTGGTGCGTACCCGCAAGGGTGTGCGCCGTCCCGACGGTTCGCTGATCCGCTTCGATGGCAATGCCGCTGTGCTGTTGAACAACAAGCAGGAGCCGATCGGGACCCGCATCTTCGGGCCGGTGACGCGCGAGCTGCGTTCCGAGAAGTTCATGAAGATCGTCTCGCTCGCTCCCGAAGTGCTGTGAGCGGAGGACATACACATGGCTAACCGTATCAAGAAGGGCGACCAGGTCGTCATCAACACCGGCAAGGACAAGGGTAAGCAGGGTGAAGTGGTGCGTGTGGACGGCGATCGCGTGATCGTCTCCAACGCCAACGTCATCAAGCGCCACACCAAGCCGAACCCGCAGGCGGGTGTCGCCGGCGGCGTGGTCGAGCGTGAAGCGTCGATCCATATCTCCAACGTCAATATCGTCAACCCGGCAACGGGCAAGGGCGAGCGCGTTGGCTTCAAGGTGCTGGAGGATGGACGCAAATTGCGTGTGTTCCGCTCCAGCGGTGAGGCGCTCGACGCCTGAGGAATGAGATCATGAACACTCGTCTCGAAAAGTTTTACAAGGAAAACGTGGTGCCGGCCCTGATGAAGGAATTCGGCTACACCAATCCGATGGAAGTGCCGAAGCTGGTCAAGGTCACGCTCAACATGGGTGTGGGCGAGGCGGCTACCAACAAGAAGATTCTGGAAAATGCGGTCGCCGACATGTCCAAGATCTCCGGCCAGAAGCCGGTGGTCACCAAGTCGCGCGTTTCGGTCGCATCGTTCAAGATTCGTGACGGTTGGCCGATCGGCTGCAAGACCACCTTGCGTCGCGCCAAGATGTACGAGTTCCTGGATCGCCTGATCAACATCTCGTTGCCGCGCGTGCGCGACTTCCGTGGTGTGTCCGGTCGCTCCTTCGACGGTCGTGGCAATTTCAACATGGGTGTGAAGGAACAGATCATCTTCCCGGAAATCGACTTCGACGCCGTCGACGCGATCCGCGGTATGGATATCGCCATCACCACCACCGCCAAGACGGATGCGGAAGCGAAGGCGCTGCTGGCAGCGTTCAAGTTCCCGTTCCGTAACTGACCATAGAGGACATCCGAAATGGCAAAGACCTCCATGATCCACCGCGACATCAAGCGCGCGAAGCTGGCCAAGAAGTTCGCCGGCAAGCGTGATGCGCTGAAGAAGATCCTCTCCAGTCAGGATGCGTCCTACGAAGAGAAGATCGATGCGTCGACCAAGTTGCAGAAGCTGCCGCGCGATTCGTCGCCGAGCCGCCACCGCAACCGTTGCGAGCTGTCGGGTCGTCCGCGCGGCGTCTACCGCAAGTTCGGTCTGGGTCGCAACATGCTGCGCAAGGCCACGATGAACGGCGACGTTCCGGGCCTGCGCAAGGCAAGCTGGTAACAGCAGCCGGCCGCTCGCGGCCGGTTTGAGCAGGATTGTTCTGTTCAACAAGGGAGTCCGACGCAAGTCGGGCTCTTTTGTCGTATACTTCCGCTTCTGTCTTGCCCGTGCGGGTATGACGTGGCGTCAAAGGTCCTGGCCCATCCCCAGGAAAACACAAGATTTTCGCGAAAGCGGATATCGGTGCACTCAAAGGTACTCATATGAGCATGACTGATCCCATCGCCGACCTGCTGGTTCGCATCAAGAATGCGGCCGCGGTTGGTAAGCAGACGGTGAAATTGCCGTCGTCCAAGATCAAGGTTGCGATCGCCCAGGTCCTGAAGGACGAGGGTTACATCACCGACCTGCGCGTTACGGCCACCGAAAACAACAAGTCGGAGCTGGAAATCGTGCTGAAGTATTTCGAAGGCCGCCCGGTCATCGAGACCCTGAAGCGTTTCTCGCGCTCGGGTCTGCGCCAGTACCGCGGCAAGACCGAGCTGCCCAAGGTCCTGGGTGGCCTGGGTATCGCCATCATCTCCACGTCGAAGGGCATCATGACCGATGCGCAGGCTCGCGAAGCCGGCGTTGGTGGTGAAGTCCTGTGCTTCGTGGCCTAAGGGAAGGAATCGAACATGTCCCGTGTAGCCAAGAAGCCTGTGTCCCTTCCGAAGGGTGTTGAGCTCAACGTCCAGCCTGAGCTGGTCAGCGTCAAGGGCCCGAAGGGCACCCTGACCCTGCCCAAGCCGGTGGGTGTGGAAATCTCCATCGATGGCGACGTCGCCACGCTGTCGGCCAATGATCCGTCGCAGATCGCCATCACCGGCACCGTGCGCGCCATCCTGGCCAATATGGTCAAGGGTGTGTCCGAAGGCTTCGAGCGCAAGCTCGAGCTGGTCGGCGTCGGTTACCGTGCCGCCATGCAGGGCAAGGATCTGAGCCTGGCGCTCGGCTTCTCGCACCCGTTGGTGTTCGTGGCGCCGGAAGGCATCACGCTGTCGACCCCGACCCAGACCGAAATTGTGGTCCAGGGTGCCGACAAGCAGCGCGTTGGCGAAGTCGCCGCCAAGATCCGCGGTTTCCGTCCGCCGGAGCCCTATAAGGGCAAGGGTGTGAAGTACGCCGGTGAAGTCATCATTCGCAAGGAAGCCAAGAAGGCGTAAGGCAGGTCCCTCTGCTAGGAGCCCGGCCATCCATGGCCGGACTTCTCAATGCACAGCCTGTCTTCCTTCAGCTTCCGTAGGACACTTATCATGAGCATCAACAAGAATATTGCCCGCCTGCGTCGTGCCAAATCGACCCGTGCACACATCCGTGAGCTGGGCGTCGCCCGTCTGTCGGTGCTGCGCACCGGTCAGCACCTGTACGCGCAGGTCTTCACTGCCGACGGCTCCAAGGTGATCGCTGCTGCGAACACCCTGCAGGCCGACGTCAAGGACGGCCTGAAGAACGGCAAGAACAGCGATGCGGCCGTCAAGGTCGGCAAGCTGATCGCCGAGCGCGCCAAGGCTGCTGGCATCGAGAAGGTCGCCTTCGACCGCTCGGGCTATCGCTATCATGGCCGCATCAAGGCGCTCGCCGACGCAGCTCGCGAAGGCGGCCTGCAGTTCTAAGTACTGCTGCGGATGTGGTCATTGATTACATTCGCGATACCGCCGGCAGGGAGATGCCGGACCGACCCGTTCTTTTGCAGCGGCATCGGGATCACCGCGTGACTCCACAACCATAAGCGGCTTCGAGCCGTACATACTCAATCAATCAAGGAATCAAGATGGCAGAAGAACGTGCACCGCGGGGTCGTGATCGCGACCGTAACCGCGAAGAGAAAGTCGACGATGGCATGATCGAAAAGCTGGTCGCGGTCAACCGCGTCAGCAAGACGGTCAAGGGCGGCCGCCAGTTCACCTTCACCGCGCTGACCGTGGTCGGCGATGGTCTGGGCAAGGTCGGTTTCGGTTATGGCAAGGCGCGCGAAGTGCCGGTTGCCATCCAGAAGTCGATGGAGCAGGCGCGCAAGAACCTGGCCACTGTCGATCTGAATAACGGCACCTTGTGGCATGCCGTCAAGTCGGGCCATGGCGCAGCACGCGTGTACATGCAGCCGGCTTCGGAAGGTACGGGCGTCATCGCAGGCGGCGCCATGCGCGCAGTGCTGGAAGCGGTCGGCGTCAAGAACGTGCTGGCCAAGGCTGTTGGTTCGCGTAATCCGATCAACCTGGTCCGTGCAACCCTGAAGGGTCTGTCGGAAGTGCAGTCGCCGGCGCGTGTTGCGGCCAAGCGCGGCAAGAAGGTGGAGGAGCTCAACCATGGCTAAGGACACCAACAAGACCGTGAAGGTGCGCCTGGTGCGTGGCCTGCGTGGAACCCAGTCGCGTCACCGTCTGTCGGTGCGTGCGTTGGGCCTGAATAAGCTCAACGATGTGCGTGAACTGAAGGACAGCCCGCAGGTGCGTGGCCTGATCAATACGGTTCACTACCTCGTCAAGGTTGAGGAGTAATCCCATGACTCTGCGTCTTAATGACCTCAAGCCCGCCGATGGCGCACGTACCGAGCGTACCCGCGTCGGTCGTGGTATCGGTTCCGGCCTCGGCAAGACCGCTGGTCGCGGTCACAAGGGTTCGTTCGCTCGTAAGGGTGGCGGGAAGATCAAGGCCGGCTTCGAAGGCGGCCAGACCCCGATGCAGCGTCGTCTGCCGAAGATCGGTTTCCGCTCCAAGATGGCGCGCGACACCGCTGAAGTGTTGTCGTATCAGCTGGACAAGCTGGACGCCGGTGATGTCGATTTCGCAGCGCTGCGTGCGGCCAATCTGGTCCCGAGCCGCGCCAAGAAGGCGAAGATCGTGCTGAAGGGCGAGCTGAGCAAGAAGTTCGTACTGAAGGGCGTTGCGGCAACCGCAGGCGCCAAGGCAGCAATCGAAGCTGCCGGCGGCAGCGTAGAGGAGTAATCGGCAGATGGCGCAGGCTGGCATTGGTAACCTCGGTGGCGGGCTCGGCAAGTTCACGGAACTTCGCCAGCGGCTGCTGTTCGTCCTCGGGGCATTGATCGTCTATCGCATCGGCTGCTATGTGCCGGTGCCGGGCGTGAATCCCGATGCCATGCTTTCGTTGATGCAGGCGCAGGGCGGCGGCATCGTGGACATGTTCAACATGTTCTCGGGCGGCGCCCTGCACCGTTTCAGTATTTTTGCGTTGAATGTGATGCCGTATATCTCGGCGTCGATCGTGATCCAGTTGGCCACGCACATCTTTCCCGCGCTCAAGGCGATGCAGAAAGAAGGTGAGTCCGGCCGACGCAAGATCACCCAGTATTCGCGTATCGGTGCGGTGCTGCTGGCAGTGGTGCAGGGCGGCAGTATCGCGCTGGCGCTGCAGAATCAGACCGCGCCGGGTGGCGCTCCCGTCGTGTATGCGCCGGGCATGGGTTTCGTGCTTACCGCGGTAATTGCGTTGACCGCCGGTACCATCTTCCTGATGTGGGTTGGCGAGCAGGTGACCGAGCGTGGCATCGGTAACGGTGTATCGCTGATCATCTTCGCGGGCATCGTGGCGGGCCTTCCGTCTGCTGCGATCCAGACGGTCGAGGCGTTCCGCGAAGGCAATCTGAGTTTCATCTCGCTGCTGTTGATCGTCATCACCATCCTGGCGTTTACGCTGTTCGTGGTGTTCGTCGAGCGCGGGCAGCGGCGGATCACGGTCAACTACGCGCGCCGCCAGGGCGGTCGCAATGCGTACATGAACCAGACCTCGTTCCTGCCGTTGAAGCTCAACATGGCCGGCGTGATCCCGCCGATCTTTGCATCCAGCATCCTGGCATTCCCGGCGACGCTGTCGATGTGGTCGGGTCAGGCGGCGTCGGGTAGCGGTGTGGGCTCGTGGTTGCAGAAGATCGCCAACGCGCTGGGTCCTGGCGAGCCGGTGCACATGCTGGTGTTTGCGGCGCTGATCATTGGTTTTGCATTCTTCTACACCGCGCTGGTGTTCAACTCGCAGGAAACTGCCGACAACCTCAAGAAGTCGGGCGCGTTGATTCCGGGCATCCGTCCGGGCAAGGCGACGGCCGACTATGTGGATGGCGTGCTGACCCGTCTGACCGCAGCCGGCTCGTTGTATCTGGTGATCGTCTGCCTACTGCCGGAAATCATGCGCACGCAGCTCGGCACTTCGTTCCATTTCGGCGGTACCTCGTTGCTGATTGCGGTGGTGGTGGTGATGGACTTCATTGCCCAGATCCAGGCGCACCTGATGTCGCATCAGTATGAGAGCTTGCTGAAGAAGGCCAACCTCAAGGGCGGCTCGCGCGGCGGTCTGGCGCGCGGTTAAGTGGTACACTAGATCTTCATTACGTGAAGACGGCCTGGTTCCCGGGCCACGATCTTCCGATCAGAAGGGCGGCTCGCGCGACGTCTCGCGCGCGGGTGTGACGGGGTGGTCCTGTGCGGGAGTAGCACAGGCGATTCGGAGAGGTTTTCTGGATCAACACCGTCCGGCGCCGGAGCGAGGGCACACTCCCCACGCCGGGTCCATGGAACCTCTGGTTCCACGGGCTTCAAAGCAATCCGAGGCCTTGCTATAATTCCGAGTTCACTTTTGATCCATCCTGCCGGATGGCGCCTGGGCGCTGTCGGGCCATCACTCAGTTGGAGAATCGCGTCATGGCGCGTATTGCAGGCGTCAACCTGCCAGCCCAGAAGCACGTCTGGGTCGGGTTGCAAAGCATCTACGGCATCGGCCGTACCCGTTCGAAGAAGCTCTGCGAATCCGCAGGCGTTACCTCGACCACGAAGATTCGTGATCTGTCCGAACCCGAAATCGAGCGCCTGCGCGCCGAAGTCGGCAAGTATGTCGTCGAAGGCGACCTGCGCCGCGAAATCGGTATCGCGATCAAGCGACTGATGGACCTGGGCTGCTATCGCGGTCTGCGCCATCGCCGTGGTCTCCCGCTGCGTGGTCAGCGCACCCGTACCAACGCCCGCACCCGTAAGGGTCCGCGCAAGGCGATCAGGAAGTAAGGGATAGATCATGGCCAAGCCAGCAGAAAAGAAAACGAAGAAGAAGATCAAGCGCGTCATCACTGACGGCGTCGCTCACGTCCACGCTTCGTTCAACAACACCATCGTCACCATCACCGATCGCCAGGGCAATGCACTGTCGTGGGCTACGTCCGGCGGCGCCGGTTTCCGTGGTTCGCGCAAGTCGACCCCGTTCGCTGCTCAGGTTGCCGCCGAAAAGGCTGGCCGCGCTGCGCTCGATTACGGCGTGAAGTCGCTGGAAGTACGTATCAAGGGTCCGGGTCCGGGCCGTGAGTCGGCCGTGCGTTCGTTGAACAACGTGGGCTACAAGATCACCAACATCATCGACGTGACGCCAATCCCGCACAACGGGTGCCGTCCGCCGAAGAAGCGTCGCGTCTAAAGGGAGCGATAAGAAATGGCTCGTTATATCGGTCCTACCTGTAAGCTCGCCCGCCGCGAAGGCGCCGACCTTTCCCTCAAGAGCCCGGCGCGTGCGCTGGACTCCAAGTGCAAGCTTGAGCAGAAGCCCGGCCAGCACGGCGCGGCTCGCAAGGGCAAGCTCTCCGACTACGCCACCCAGCTGCGTGAAAAGCAGAAGGTCAAGCGTATCTACGGTCTGCTGGAACGTCAGTTCCGCAACTACTACAAGAAGGCCTCGACCAAGAAGGGCAACACCGGCGAGAACCTGCTGCAGTTGTTGGAAACCCGTCTGGACAACGTGTGCTACCGCATGGGCTTTGCAGTCACCCGTCCGGCCGCGCGCCAGCTGGTGTCGCACCGTGGCGTGCTGGTCAATGGCAAGTCGGTGAATCTGGCCTCGTACCAGATCAAGGCTGGCGATGCGATCACGCTGTCGGAAAAGGCACAGAAGCAGCTCCGCGTGCAGGAAGCCCTGACCGTGGCTGAGCAGCACGACATGACGCCGTCGTGGGTTGAAGTCGATTCGAAGAAGTTCAGCGGCGTGTTCAAGGCCGTTCCGGATCGCGCTGACCTGCCTTCGGATATCAACGAAGCGCTGATCGTCGAGTTGTATTCGAAGTAATTCACATTGGAGAGCCTCCGGCATTGCCGGAGGTTCGCAGGAGACCCCGCAACATGACGGTTACCGCCAACCAGGTTCTGCGCCCCCGTGGTCCGCAGATCGAACGTCTTACCGACAACCGTGCCAAGGTCGTGATCGAACCCTTGGAGCGCGGTTACGGGCACACGCTGGGCAATGCCCTGCGTCGTGTGTTGTTGTCGTCGATCCCCGGTTTTGCGATCACCGAGGTCGAGATCGACGGCGTGCTGCACGAGTACACCACGGTCGAAGGTTTGCAGGAAGACGTGCTTGACGTCCTGCTGAACCTGAAGGATGTGGCCATTCGTATGCACAGTGGCGATAGCGCCACGCTGTCGTTGTCCAAGCAGGGTCCGGGCACGGTCACTGCGGCCGACATCAGGACCGATCACAACGTTGAGATCATCAACGGCGACCACGTGATCTGCCACCTGACCAAAGACACCGCACTGAACATGCGCCTGAAGATCGAGCGTGGGTTTGGCTACCAGCCGGCTGCTGCGCGTCGTCGTCCGGACGAGGAGACCCGTACCATCGGTCGCCTGATGCTGGATGCGTCGTTCTCGCCGGTGCGTCGCGTTGCTTACGCCGTGGAAGCTGCACGCGTCGAACAGCGTACCGACCTCGACAAGCTGGTCATCGATATCGAAACCAACGGCACGATCGATGCCGAGGAAGCCGTGCGCACCGCCGCCGACATCCTCAGCGATCAGCTGTCGGTGTTCGGCGATTTCACCCACCGCGATCGCGGTGCGGCCAAGCCGGCTGCCAGCGGCGTGGATCCGGTGCTGCTGCGCCCGATCGACGACCTCGAGCTGACCGTGCGTTCGGCCAACTGCCTGAAGGCCGAGAGCATCTACTACATCGGCGATCTGATCCAGAAGACCGAAGTGGAGCTGCTCAAGACCCCGAATCTGGGCAAGAAGTCGCTCACCGAAATCAAGGAAGTGCTGGCACAGCGCGGCCTTGCACTGGGCATGAAGCTGGAGAACTGGCCGCCGGCCGGCGTCGCCCAGCACGGCATGCTTGGTTAATGCATCAAGGCATGGGCGTCTTCGGGCGCCCATGCTGTTTTTTACATCGACGGGCCAGAGCCCGCGATGACATCCGGTCAAAGGACGTCCGGCTCGGACCAACCGCAGTCCATTCAACAGCGCCAGGATGGCGACAACGTCTCTCAAAGCAGTCTCAACATTCTTTAGGAAATCACACTCATGCGTCACCAGAAATCCGGCCGTAAGTTCAACCGCACCAGCGCGCACCGCGAAGCCATGTTCCGCAATATGGCCGCTTCGCTGTTCAAGCACGAGCTGATCAAGACCACCTTGCCGAAGGCCAAGGAACTGCGTCGCGTCGCCGAGCCGCTGATCACCATCGGCAAGGTCGATGGCGTTGCCAATCGTCGTCTGGCGTTTGCCCGCCTGCGCGACAAGGAAGCAGTGGGCAAGCTGTTCGTCGAACTGGGCCCGCGTTACGCGACCCGTCCCGGCGGCTACCTGCGCATCCTGAAGGCCGGCTTCCGTGCCGGTGACAATGCGCCGATGGCGTATGTCGAGCTGGTCGACCGTCCGGTCGTGGCAGAGGAAGTGGCCGAGTAATCGGATCGCACCTGCAGGATTCTCGAAAAGCCCGGCTGATGCCGGGCTTTTTGTTTGGCATGTACTTGGCATGTGCGGCAGGTGTCCGTCAGCGCGTTTAGGATGCTGCGCGAGGGGTATTGCCCTGCTCCGTACGTGGACTGCGGGCGCGTTTGGGGTGCGTGCCGTCGATCGCCAGAGCGCAGTGGCCGGATGCAGACTGAGTCGTCAGGCTGGCCTGCGGCGTTCTTCGCAGCATGCGACGGGGCACGTGGAGGCATGCGTGGTCACGGCCGCGGCGATGACTGATAATCGGGGCTCGAACCTAGGCAAGCAGTAACGATGAATCCATTTCGTTGGGGTTTTCGGGCGCAGTTTCTGTTGGGCTTTCTCGCGTGTGCAGGACTGCTGGCCTATGCGATCTATGTGCAGTTGCACCTTGGACTCGAACCATGCCCGCTGTGCATCTTCCAGCGCATCGCGTTTGCCGCCCTGGCCGTGTTCTTCCTGCTGGGCGCGTTGCACGGGCCGCGGCGCGCTGGGGCGCGCAAGGTCTACGGGGTGTTGAGCTTCATTGCGGCAGGCGTGGGCATGGGCATCGCGGCGCGGCATGTCTGGGTGCAGATCCGCCCCAAGGACATGATGTCGTCGTGCGGTCCGCCGCTCAGCTTCCTGAGCGAGACGATGGGGCCATTTGAAGTGTTCCGTACCGTGCTGACCGGCACTGGTGACTGCGGCAACATCGATTGGCGTTTTCTGGGCTTGAGCATGCCGATGTGGAGCATGGTCTGGTTTGTCTCGCTTGCGCTGTGGGCGCTGTATGCCGGCTTCAAGGCACGACGCAGCTCGGTTCACCACTGACGCGTGGTGTGCGGTTGAATGTATGGCGGTAGCGGCCGGAGCCTGGCGGCGGAGGCCTGCCACTGAACTGAAAACGCGGTAGCCCGTGGTTGCCCCGCGCTTTAGCACAGACGGTATTCAGCTCGGTGATCTGCGGGGCGGTAGCTTCGGCGACGATGGTGGCGGCCGAGACGGAGGACGGCAGGATGGAGGCGATGGGAGCGGAGAGCGTGCAGGGGGCAGGGCGGTCGCACGATTGACCAGTGGGAGGATGTGTAACCCTTAACCTTGTGCTCCAGAGCGGTGTTGGCGTAGATGGGAAGTCGTGCCCGCTGTGGGCGCTTTGCCTGCCGTTCAGTCGCGTCCGCCGTAGCGGTGCAGGTTCTGATAGCGACGGCGCCCGATGCTGGCGGCGGACTTCGCATCGCTGCTTTGCCTGACGCGCCCGGCTCTGCCACCATCACGGGCTGTCCAGGAGCCTCGTCATGAATCTTTCCGCCCCAACTTCCGTTTCCGATGCCGCTGCCTCGTCGTGGGCGCCCGGCAGCTGGCGCGGCAAACCTGCGCTGCAGCTGCCGGTGTATCCGGACCAGGGCGCGTTGCAGGCGGCCATGGACGAGTTGGGACAGCTGCCGCCGCTGGTGACCTCATGGGAGATCTTCGCGCTCAAGCGCCAGCTGGCCGAAGCCCAGGAAGGCAAGCGCTTCCTGCTGCAGGGCGGCGACTGTGCGGAAAATTTCAGCGATTGCGAATCGGGCACCATTTCCAATCGTCTCAAGGTGCTGCTGCAGATGAGCCTGGTGCTGGTGCACGGCCTGCGCCTGCCGGTGGTAAGGGTGGGCCGCTTTGCCGGGCAATACGCCAAGCCGCGCTCGGCCGATACCGAAACCCGTGATGGTGTGACCTTGCCGAGCTATCGCGGCGATGTGATCAATGCGCCTGCCTTCACCGAGGCGGCACGTGTGCCCGATCCGCGCCGCATGATCACCGCGCATTCGCGCTCGGCGATGACGATGAATTTCGTGCGCGCCTTGATCGACGGCGGCTTCGCCGACCTGCACCATCCCGAGTACTGGAATCTGGACTGGGTGGGCTATTCGCCGCTGGCCGCGGACTACCAGAAGATGGTGGCTTCGATCGGCGATGCGGTGCGCTTCATGGAGACCTTGTCCGGCTCGGAGGTGTACAACCTCAATCGCATCGACTTCTACACCTCGCACGAAGCGCTGCTGCTGCCGTACGAAGAAGGCCTGACCCGGCAGGTGCCGCGCCAGTGGGGCTGGTTCAACCTCAGCACACACTACCCGTGGATCGGCATGCGCACCGCGGCGCTGGATGGCGCGCACGTGGAGTACCTGCGCGGCGTGCGCAATCCGATCGCGATCAAGGTGGGGCCGTCGGTGCAGCCGGACCAACTGCTGCGCCTGATCGATGTGCTCAACCCCGAAGACGAGCCGGGACGTCTGAGCTTCATCCATCGCATGGGTGCGGCACAGATTGCCGAAAAACTGCCGCCGCTGCTGGACGCGGTCAAGCGTGACGGGCGCCGCGTGCTGTGGGTGTGCGATGCGATGCACGGCAATACCGAGAGCACCGGAAATGGCTACAAGACCCGGCGTTTCGACAATATCCGCAGCGAAGTGGAGACCTCGTTCGACCTGCATGCGGCAGCCGGCACGCGGCTGGGCGGCGTGCATCTGGAACTCACCGGCGAAGATGTCACCGAGTGCACCGGTGGCGCGCGCGAGTTGACCGAGCGCGATCTGGAGCGCGCGTACCGCTCCAGCGTGGATCCGCGGCTGAACTACGAACAGTCGCTGGAAATTGCGATGGCAATCGTGCGCAAGCAGCAACAGGTGGCGTCGCAACCGCTGGGCGCATGAGCGGCGTGTGCGCATGACGTGACGCTCATGCCGCTTGCGGCATGCTCTGGCAGCCATCCCTCTCTCCCCCCACAGGAGGAACGGTTTGACTGCCGATTGGAACGTCATCCGCGAATACGCAATCCCGCTTGGCGCCGCGCTGCTGGCCGGTGCTGGCACCTGGGCGCTGATGCTGTGGCTGTTTCGCCGCATGCAGGGCCGCGACTACCGCCGTGCGCGCATCATCCGCGTGATCACGCTGCCGGCGGCGTTCATCCTGCCGCTGTTGTTCCTGGGTGTTGCCACCGAGGCCACGCCGCTGACCGGCAAGGCGCTGGCGGCAGTGCAGCATCTGTTGCATGTCGGCATCGTCGGCTGCGTAACCTGGTTGCTGGTGCGCGCGGTGGCGGCCGGCGAAGCGGCGATCCTGCGCAGCAATCCGATCGAAGTCTCCGATAACCTTACCGCCCGACGCATCCAGACCCAGACGCGGGTGCTGAGCCGCGTCGTGATGGGCACGGTGATCCTGCTTGGCATTTCGGTAGTGCTGCTGGGCTTTGAGCAAGTACGCCAGATCGGCAAGACCTTGCTGGCCTCGGCCGGCATCATCGGGCTGGTGGCCGGTATTGCGGCAAAGCCGGTGTTCGGCAACCTGATCGCCGGATTGCAGATCGCGCTGACCCAGCCGATCCGTCTGGACGACGTGGTGATCGTCGAAGGCGAGTGGGGCCGTATCGAAGAGATCGGCAGTTCGTATGTGGTGGTGCGGATCTGGGATGAGCGGCGCATGGTGGTGCCGCTGACCTGGTTCATCGAAAACCCGTTCCAAAACTGGACGCGCGCCAGTGCGGACCTGCTCGGCACCGCGTTCCTCTGGCTGGATTACCGCACGCCGATCGCGGCGGTGCGCGCGGAACTGGAACGCATCTGTCAGAGCGAGCCGCTGTGGGATGGCCGCGTCTGCGTCACCCAGATCACCGATACCAGCGACAACACCATCCAGGTGCGATTGCTGGTAAGCGCGCGCAATTCCGGCGATGCGTTCGATCTGCGCTGCCTGGTGCGCGAACGCATGATCGACTTCCTGACCCGCGAGCACGCCTATGCGCTGCCCAGGATCCGCGCCGAGATTGCGGCGCAGGAAAAGCCGGTGTCGCGTGCCGCAGAACCGATCTCGCCAGAGAGCGTGCGTTCGCCGGGTGCGGAAGACGGCGAGCCTGCGGCATCGATCTAGCGTTGCCGGCAGACATGCCTAATCGCGTCGGTGTGCGTTGGCGGCCAAGCGGTTCCATGCTGCGCATCGGACGGACGACGGTGCGCAGCTGCCTGGGCGGCAAGAAGCGCGACAGCCGGGTGAGGCTGTCTCATGGCGTCGATGCCCATACCTCCGCCACGTTGCCTTGCGATGCGGTCAGTCGGCCGTCTTCGGTTGCGATGCGCCCGGTGCCGCCGGCGGTGCGCTCGGCGCGTAGCCGGGCGCGAACCGCGCGTGGCTGCGTTGCTCGTAGGCATAGGCCAGTTCGATCAGGCGCGGCTCGCTCCAGGCAGCGCCCATGAACAGCAGTCCGAGCGGCAAGCCTCGGGTCTGCCCCATCGGCACGCTCAGGCTTGGATACCCGGCCACTGCCGCGGCGCCGTAGCCGGCACCGGGAAAGGTGTCGCCCTTGCCGAGCGTGGTGACCCAGGCGGCGCCGGTGGTCGGCACGATCAGGGCGTCCAGACGGTCGGCCTTCAAGGCCGCGTCGATGCCTTGTTCGCCGGCGAGCCGTCTGGCGCTGGCACGCGCGCGCAGATAGCCCGGGTCCTCCAGGCTCGGGGCAGCCTGCGCCTGCTCGAACAACTCCTGGCCGAAGTAAGGCATTTCGCGCTGCGCATTGGCGCGATTGAAGGCAATCAGGGCCTCCAGATCCTTGACCGGCGCGGCATGGCTGCGCAGGTAGGCATTCAAGCCGGCCTTGAATTCGACCAGTAAGACCATCTGCTCAGCAGCATCCCACTTGCCATCCGTGACCAGGGCAGTCTCAACCACCGTGGCACCTGCCGCGCGCAAGGTCTGTACGGCGCGATCCAATGCGGCGGCGATCGCGGGATCCTCGCGCAGTGGATTGCGCAGCAGGCCCAGGCGCGCGCCGCGCAGGCCGTCGGGTTTGAGGTGGGCGAGATAGTCTGGAGTGGACGACGGCGCAGTGCGCGTGGCCGGGTCCTGCGGGTCGGGTGCGACGATGGCCTGCAGCAGCGCGGCCGCGTCGGCCACGCTGCGCGTCATCGGCCCGGCAGTGTCCTGGCTGGCCGAGATTGGAATGATGCCGTCGCGGCTGACCAGGCCCACCGTCGGCTTGAGTCCGACCAGGCCATTGACCGCGGCCGGGCAGGTGATGCTGCCATCGGTTTCGGTGCCGATGCCGAGCGTGGCCAGGCTGGCGGCGATCGCCGCGCCGGTGCCGGCGCTGGAGCCGCACGGGTTACGGTCCAGCGCATACGGATTGCGGGTCAGCCCGCCACGGGCGCTCCAGCCGGAACTGGACTGGGTGGAGCGGAAGTTGGCCCACTCGCTCAGGTTGGTCTTGCCCAGGATCACGGCGCCGGCGGCCCGCAGGCGCTGCACCAGGAAGGCGTCGCGTGTCGGGCGGAACCCGGCCAGGGCCAGCGAGCCGGCACTGTTGACCATGGGCAGCGCATCGATGTTGTCCTTGAGCAGCACCGGAATGCCATGCAGCGGCCCGCGCACGCGGCCGGCGCGGCGCTCTGCATCCAGCGTGCGCGCATCGGCTTCGGCCTGCGGATTGAGTTCGATCACGGCGTTGAGCTGCGGGCCGGCGCGGTCGATGCTGGCGATCCGCTGCAGATAGCCGCGCGTCAGCGCCAGGCTGGTGGTGCCGCCATCGCGCATGCGGGCCTGCAGGCCGGCGACATCGGCATCGACCAGATCGAGCGTAGTGGTAGACGGGGCGGCTGCGGCTGCCGGGCGTGCCGGGTCATCGGCATGCGCGCAGCTGCACAAGGCCAGCAACAGCGCAAAGGACAGGACGGTGGATCGCATGGATGGTCTTCCCCGGGAACTGTCCGCAGGCTAACGGCGCTGCGTCGGGGTGACAACGGATAAGACGTGCCCGCAGACGGGCAGGGCGGGTCAGCGGCGCCGACGCCGGACCAGATCGCGCGCCAATACGCCGACCACGATCAGATTGATCGCCAGCACGGCCCAGGCGGTCCAGCCGGGATGGCGGACGATGGCGTAGATATCGAAAGGCAGATAGATGGCCGCCGACAGGCAGCCCAGCACCGAGGCCCAGGCCCGGGCACGCCACAGGCCCCACGCTTCGACCACATGCAGCAGGCCATAGGCCAGCATGGCCGCGGCAGCCAGGTGTACGGCATCGGGGTTGATGGTCTTGAGCAACGACGGCAGTGCGCCGTGGTCGGGGTCCAGATTGAAACGGCGGATCAGCGTACTGACCGCATGCTGCAACGGAAGCGGGCCCAGAATTTCCAGGCCCGTCGCCGCCAGCAACGCAAGCGCGCCCTTGACCGCCTCCAGCAAGGCGATCGCGTGGAGGCCCGGATGCGCGCGCGCACCCGGGCTGTAGGGCGTGTTGCTCACGACAGTGGTCGTCAGTGCTTAGCCGGAACGGCCAGCGCGCTTACGGTCGCTTTCGGTCAGGAACTTCTTGCGCAGGCGGATTTCCTTCGGGGTGACTTCCACCAGCTCGTCGTCCTCGATGAAGTCCAGCGCCTGTTCCAGCGTGTACTTGATGGCCGGGGTCAGCTTGATCGCATCGTCCTTGCCAGACGCGCGCATGTTGGTCAGCGGCTTGGTCTTGATCGCGTTGACGGTCAGATCGTTGTCCTTGGAGTGGATACCGATCAGCTGGCCTTCGTACACGTTGTCGCCTTCAGCGGCGAACAGGCGGCCACGCTCTTCCAACGGCCCCAGTGCATAGGCCGGCGTTGCGCCCGGTGCATTGGCAATCATCACGCCGTTCTGGCGCTTGGCGATGGCGCCCTGTTCCTTCGGACCGTAATGGTCGAACACGTGGAACAGCAGGCCCGAGCCCTGGGTCAGGGTGCGGAATTCGTTCTGGAAGCCGATCAGGCCACGCGCCGGGATCATGTAATCCAGACGCACGCGGCCCTTGCCGTCCGGCTCCATGTTCTTCAGCTGGCCCTTGCGGGTGCCCAGCTTTTCCATCACGCCGCCCTGGTGCTGTTCTTCGATGTCCACCACCAGCTGTTCGATCGGCTCCATCAGCTTGCCGTCGATTTCCTTGATGATGACTTCCGGGCGCGACACGGCCAGCTCGTAGCCTTCGCGGCGCATGTTTTCGATCAGCACCGACAGGTGCAGTTCGCCACGGCCGGAGACCAGGAACTTGTCGGCGTCGGAGCCTTCCTCGACCTTCAGTGCCACGTTGTGCACCTTCTCGCGGTCCAGACGGTCGCGCAGCTGGCGGCTGGTCAGGAACTTGCCGCCGGACAGGTCCTTGTTGCCGGCGAATGGCGAGTTGTTGACCTGGAAGGTCATCGAGATGGTGGGCTCGTCCACGGTCAACGCCGGCAGCGATTCGGGGTGATCGAGCGCGCACACCGTGTCAGAAATGGTCAGCTCGGCAACGCCGGAGATGGCCACGATGTCGCCGGCCTCGGCGGTGTCCTGCTCGATGCGTTCCAGGCCCAAAAAGCCCAGCACCTGCAGCACCTTGCCCTGACGCTTCTTGCCTTCGCGGTCGATCACGCTGACCGGCATGTTCTTCTTCAGCACGCCGCGCTGGATGCGGCCGATGCCGATCACGCCGACGAAGTTGTTGTAGTCCAGCTGGCTGATGCGCATCTGGAACGGGCCGTCCGGGTCAACGTCCGGGGCCGACACGTGCTGCATGATCGCTTCGTACAGCGGGGTCATGTCGCCGTCGCGCACGTCCGAATCCAGGCTGGCGTAGCCGTTCAGTGCGGAGGTGTAGACGATCGGGAAGTCCAGCTGTTCGTCGGTGGCACCGAGCTTGTCGAACAGGTCGAACACCTGGTCGATCACCCAGTCCGGGCGTGCGCCGGGACGGTCGATCTTGTTGACCACCACGATCGGCTTGAAGCCCATCGCGAAGGCCTTCTGGGTCACGAAGCGGGTCTGCGGCATCGGGCCGTCCATCGCGTCGACCAGGATCAGCACCGAGTCCACCATCGACAGCACGCGCTCGACTTCGCCACCGAAGTCGGCGTGTCCCGGGGTGTCGACGATGTTGATGCGGTTGCCCTGCCAGGTGATGGCGGTGTTCTTGGCCAGGATCGTGATGCCACGTTCCTTTTCCTGGTCGTTGCTGTCCATCACGCGCTCAGCCAAGACGGTGCGTTCGGACAGGGTGCCGGACTGCTTCAGCAGGCAGTCGACGAGGGTGGTCTTGCCATGGTCGACGTGCGCGACGATGGCGATATTGCGGAGTTTTTCAATGGACATGCGGAAAGGGCCCCTGTCTGGCGCCAGTCTTGAGATGAGGTAAGCCCGACATTATAGCGGTTTCATTGCGCTGCCGTTGCCAATTGACCAAACTTGATTCAGATCGCCCATTCAGCCAGCGTGACGGGCCGGGGGATGTGGCAGGCAGGAGCGTTGGACCATGGTCGTATCCGCACGGTCGTCCACGCGCCCGGGTGTATCCTAACGGGCTGTTGATCACCCCAGAACCTGCAAGGATTTCCATGTCCCTGATCGCCACTTTCGACACGTCCCGCGGCCCGATCATCGTCGAGCTGTACCCGGAGAAGGCGCCGCTGACCGTTGCCAACTTCGTCAACCTGGCCAAGCGCGGCTTCTACAACGGCCTGAGCTTCCACCGCGTCATCGCCGACTTCATGATCCAGGGCGGCTGCCCGGAAGGGTCCGGTCGCGGCGGCCCGGGTTACCGGTTCGAAGACGAGACCAATAACGGCGTCGGCCACGAGCGCGGCGTGCTGTCCATGGCCAATGCCGGCCCCAACACCAACGGCAGCCAGTTCTTCATCACCCACACCGCCACGCCGTGGCTGGACGGCAAGCACACCGTGTTCGGCAAGGTCACCCAGGGCCTGGACGTGGTCGATAGCGTTGCGCAGGGCGACACCATCAACACCCTCACCATCGAAGGCGATACCGACGCCGTGCTGGCCGCCAAGGCCGACCGCGTTGCGGAGTGGAACAAGATCCTCGCCGCCTGATCGCATCCTGTCGAACGGCCGCCCTGTGCGGCCGTTTGCTTGTCAACGCGCGCCGCCAGGCCCTGGGCCCCGCCAGCGCGCCACCCCCACCAACGCTTTTTAGCAGAGGAAACACCCCATGAAAGCACCTGTTCGTGTTGCTGTGACCGGCGCCGCCGGCCAGATCGGCTATGCCCTGCTGTTCCGTATCGCCTCGGGCGAAATGCTGGGCAAGGATCAGCCGGTCATCCTGCAGTTGCTTGAACTGCCGCTCGAGAAGGCGCAGGCCGCCCTCAAGGGCGTGATGATGGAACTGGAAGATTGCGCGTTCCCGCTGCTGGCCGGCATGGTCGGTACCGACGACGCCGAAGTGGCGTTCAAGGACGTCGATGTCGCCCTGCTGGTGGGTTCGCGTCCGCGCGGCCCTGGCATGGAGCGCAAGGACCTGCTGCTGGCCAATGCGGAGATCTTCACCGCGCAGGGCGCGGCGTTGAACAAGGTCGCCAGGCGTGACGTCAAGGTGCTGGTGGTCGGCAACCCGGCCAACACCAATGCCTATATCGCGATGAAGTCGGCGCCGGACCTGGACCCGAAGAATTTCACCGCCATGCTGCGCCTGGACCATAACCGCGCGCTGAGCCAGCTCTCGGCCAAGCTCGGCAAGCCGGTCGGCGGCATCGAAAAGCTGGTGGTGTGGGGCAACCACAGCCCGACCATGTACCCGGACTACCGTTTCGCCACCGCTGACGGCGCCTCCATCGGCGATGCGATCAACGACCAGGAATGGAATGCATCCACCTTCATCCCGACCGTGGGCAAGCGCGGCGCGGCGATCATCGAAGCGCGTGGCCTGTCCTCGGCTGCGTCGGCTGCCAATGCTGCCATCGATCACGTGCGCGACTGGGTGCTGGGCAGCAACGGCAAGTGGGTCACCATGGGCGTGCCGTCGGACGGTTCCTACGGCATTCCGGAAGGCGTGATGTTCGGTTTCCCGGTCACCACCGAAAACGGCAAGTACACCATCGTCAAGGATCTGCCGATCGACGACTTCAGCCAGAAGTACATCGACAAGACCCTGGCCGAGCTGGAAGAAGAGCGCAGCGGCGTGTCGCACCTGCTGGGCTGAGTCATACGTGTGTCGCAAGTAAAAAACGCCGGGCACTGCCCGGCGTTTTTTTGTGGCCGCATGCCGCTGGTTTCGCCAAGCGATGCGATGCGCGGCGATGGCGCGCCTGAGGCGGGGTGCCTTGCGACGTGCATCTTCAGCGATGCACATCGCTGGCAGCCACGTCGCGTCACCAGGCAGCGGTGGCGTTTACGCCAGGCCTTCGGCCGACAGCGCAGCCTGCACATCGGCGTCGGCCTGCATGCGCTGGAAGAAGGCATCCAGTGCGCTCAGCCCGCTCAGATCCACGCCTGCCTTGTTGGCCCAACGCACCGTCACGAACAGATAGGCATCGGCTCCGGTATGGCTGTCGCCGGCCAGCCACTGGCGGTCTTGCAGATGTGCATCGACGCGGGTGTAGAGCGTGCGCAACTTGCTGCGTGCATCGTCTTGGCTGCGCGCAATCAAGGCCTCGTCCTGCAGATAGGCGGTGCTGCCGAAGATGGGCTTGAAGGCCGGATGCACATCGGCATTCGAAAAGGCGATCCAGCGGTTGATCTCGGCGCGGCTGCGCGCGCTGCCATCGCCGCCCAGGCCGGTAAGCGGGGCGATGTCGGCGATGTAGTTGAGGATGGCGGCATTCTGGGTCAAGGCCCAGTCGTCGACGACCAGCAGTGGCACCGCACCGGCCGGGTTCAGGCGCAGATACTCGGGCGACTTCATGGTGGCTGCATCGACCACGACCAGGTCGAAGGGCAGCCCGGACCAACGCAACACGATGTGATCTGCCAGCGAACAGGCGCCCGGCTTGGTGTAAAGCTTCATGGTCAATCCAATGAGGGACAGGTGCGCAAGCTTAGAGCAGCCAACAGAACGTAGCGAGCAGTCGTCAGGTAGCTGTGGACAGCGCGCTCGGAACCGAAGTACGCGTGGTACATGCCGATTCCGGGCGCCGACCGCCCCGCCTGACGGCTGCACAGTGGTGTTGTCAGCCCCTCTTAGGCGGCGTATGCCGCTGCCGTGCGGTCGTCCGGCCGGCAGCGAGCGTGGTGCGGGCGGCTGCGTGTGGCCATCGAATGCGCATGCAAGGCGAGCCAGGTGGCGCATGTAGGGCGCCGCCGGCTCGATGCGACGAGAGAAAGAGCTAGACGTCTTTGCTGCGGTGTCCTGCCAGGCGCGTGGGAGGTCGCGTGCTCGATCGAACGACATGCCTCGCCGATGCGGTGCGCGCGCCGATTTAAGTTCCAGCCAGCTACTACGAGGTGATCGGCGTAGCCTTTGCCGCGTCGCATTTTCTGGCGTTTCCCCTTGAACGACTCTGCTCCCACCACGCAATCACGCGCGGCGATTCCGCTTGTCCCCTCGTTGGGCGCCGCGCAGGTGCAGGCCCACTTGCCGCAGCAATCTCCACCGCTGGAACGTCGCGTGATCTGGATCGCCAGCCTGAGTGTGCTGCTGGCGTTCGTGGTGGCCGGCGTGGCGCAGGTGCTCACCGCGTTGATCGGACTGGTGACCAATCTTGCGTACTTCGGGCGCCTGCGCACCGAGATGGTCAGCCCGGCAGGACACGCACTGGGTGCCTTGGCCATTGCAGTGCCGGTGATCGGTGGAGTGATCGTCGGCATCATGGCCCGCTATGGCTCGCGCGCGATTCGCGGGCACGGCATTCCCGAAGCGATGGAACAGGTGTTGCGCAACGACACCCGCATTCCGCCGATCATGACCTGGCTCAAGCCGACATCGTCTGCGGTGGCGATCGGGACTGGCGGGCCGTTTGGTGCGGAAGGGCCGATCATCGCCACCGGTGGCGCGCTCGGTTCGCTGCTGGGGCAGCGGCTGCATGTCACTGCCGACGAGCGCAAGACCTTGCTTGCCGCAGGTGCAGCCGCAGGCATGGCCGCGATCTTTGCGACACCGATCGCAGCGGTGGTCCTGGCGATCGAATTGCTGCTGTTCGAACGCCGCGCGCGCTCGTTGATTCCGGTGGCATTGGCTGCGATGGTCGGCGCTGCGATGCATGCTGTGTTCGAAGGCAGCGGGCCGGTATTTCCGATGCCGGCATTGCCGCCGGCGATGCTGAGCGCGTTGTTCGCCTATGTCGCGATGGGCGCGCTGGTCGGTGCGATCAGCGTTGGGGTGACGCGTCTGACCTACGGCATCGAAGACGCGTTCGAGCGGATTCCGCTGCACTGGATGTGGTGGCCTGCGATTGGTGGCCTGGTCGTCGGCATTGTCGGCTATTGGGTGCCGCGCACGTTGGGTGTGGGCTACGACAACATCGTTCTCGTGCTGGGCGGCAGCGCGGGGCTGGGCACGATGCTGGTGCTGTGCGTTGCCAAGCTGGTGTCCTGGTCGGTGGCGCTGGGCAGCGGCACGTCCGGCGGCACGCTCGCACCGTTGTTCACCATCGGCGGCGCATTGGGTGGCGTGCTGGGGATCGCGTTGGCGACGTATGCGCCCGCCCTGGGCGTGGATCCGCGAATGGCGGCACTGGTGTGCATGGCGGCGATGTTTGCAGGCGCATCACGCGCATTTCTGGCGTCGGTGATCTTTGCCTTCGAAGCCACGCAGCAAACGCACGGGTTAGTGCCGTTGTTGGGTGCCTGCGCGGCGGCGTATCTGGTGTCGGGCCTGATGATGCAGCACACGATCATGACTGAAAAAATCGTGCGTCGCGGTGTTCGCGTTCCATCGGACTACAGTGCGGATCACCTGGATCAGATTGCCGTGCGTACCGTGTGCAGCCGCGACGTGGTGAGCCTGCATGAGACGCAAACCCTGCACGAGGTACGCCAGTGGTTGAGCAGTGGCGCAGCAGGCATCACCCATCACGGCTTCCCCGTGATCGGATCCGACGGTGCGCTGCGGGGCGTGCTCACACGCCGCGATCTGCTCGATTCCCGCCACGCAGACGACCTGCCGCTCTGCGCACTCGTGCAACGCGCCCCGGTGGTAATCGGTGAAGAGCATTCGTTGCGCGATGCCGCCGATCACATGAGCGATGCCGGGGTGGGGCGGTTGGTGGTCGTCGACGGGGCGCAAACATTGCGCGTGCTCGGTATCGTCACGCGCAGTGATCTACTGGCGGCGCACCGCGGACGCCTGCGTGCATCACGCGATATCACGTGCAGCGCGATGCAGTAAATCGTTATCCGTGGGAACGGCGGCAAACACTGCGTGCATGCGGGCGGCGGTAACGACACGCCGCAGCGCACTGCAAGGCAGGGATGTCGGTCAAGACGCAGTGCGCGGACGCAGCTTCTGCACGCGGTAGAACGTGTGGTCGCCGATGGTGGCAACCTGATAGGCGTTACGCCAGCTCGGGTTGGCGATTGCACTGGCGGCGAAGTGGCTCGCGCCTGGCACGATCTCCTTGCGCTGCCCCACGGGCAACGCCCAGTTGCGTTCCGCAGCCAGGGCCACGCCCAATGCCTTGTTCCAGGCATCGTCATTCTTCAACTGCGTACCCGGAGAGACGATGGTGGGTGCGAACTGCTTGCGCGCGGTCACCACCTGGCACATCGAGTCGCCCCACAGTCCGCTATCCAGCCGACGCAACGCAACTTCTGCAACGGCCTGCTGGCCACGCAAGGTCTGGTCGCGCGCTTCCAGGTAGACGGTGGTACTCAAACACAACGAATCTGCAGCAGGCTGCGGCAATAATTGCGACAGCCAGAGTATCCAAGCCAGTTTCATAGAACTCCTTGCTCCGTATGGGCCGATCCGCAGAGCGCCCAATGTGGGTGCACCAGTGCGAAGGGCTTGGCGTCATGGGGAGGCGACCTGTCACGGGCCGCCCGGTCTCCGGCGAAGAGAGATCTACCGGAGGTGCCCACCAAGTGGGTGGGTCAAAAAGTTGGCGCAAGGTAGGCGCCGATCACACAATCGTGGCTGAATGGGCGGGGTTGACGTGGCGTCAGCGCGGCCACGCCTACGTTGTGCAGGTGTCGGCTCACGCATCGCAACACGCTGCACGCTTCGCATCGGCAGAGCGACACGCGCGCTTTGCGAAACGGCGGGCGATGCAGCGCAGCACGATAGCGCGCGCTAATTTTTTAGTTCACGCGGCCTGCACGCAATGCGTGTTCGACAGCGAACACACATGCGCGTTTTCTGTCCCATGAGACCGTTGCAACCGCGATGTCATTGCGCACGGCGCACGACAAAAGCACTTACGTCGGCAAGGACGCGTTCCGGCATACAAGCAGAAGCCGCATGCGCTTGATCGTCAGATGCACAATGACCGAAGCTGCGCCACGGCATGAAGGCAGCTCTCGGCGCACTGGCGTCGTTCGAGTTGGGTTGTTTACAACGTGGCAGCGAGTCGGCTGGCCTGGTTGATGGCACGCTTGGCATCCAGTTCGGCGGCCACGTCTGCGCCGCCGATCAGATGCGGTTGCTGACCGTTGGCCTGCAGCGCGGCAAGCAATTCGCGCCGCGGCTCCTGACCGGCGCAGACCACCACCGTGCCCACGTCGAGCAGTTGCTCGCTGCCGTCCACGCGGATGCGCAGGCCGGCATCGTCCACCCCCAGGTACTCCACACCACCGAGCATCTTGACGCCTTTGGCCTTGAGCGTTGCGCGGTGGATCCAGCCGGTGGTCTTGCCCAGCCGCGCGCCGGGGCGCCCGGGGCTGCGCTGCAACAGCCAGACCTGGCGGGCAGGGCGCTCAGGCTGCGGTTTGCACAGCGCGCCGCGGGCCTCGAAGGTCGGATCCACGCCCCATTCGGCCATCCAGCGCTGTGGATCCAGCGATACCGACGCACCCTCGTGCACCAGGAATTCGCCGACATCGAAGCCGATTCCACCGGCTCCGATGATCGCCACCTTGCCGGCGGCGACGTGGCGGCCCAGCACCACGTCCAGATAGCTGACCACCATCGGATGATCGGCGCCGGGAAAGTCCACCTTGCGCGGCTCGATACCGGTTGCCAGCACCACCTCGTCGAAGTCCTTCAGGTCGTCTGCCTGCGCGCGCGTCTGCAGTCGCAGCTGCACGCCGGTGGCCTCGATGCGGTGGCTGAAATAGCGCAGCGTTTCAGTGAATTCTTCCTTGCCGGGAATGCGTTTTGCCACGTTGAACTGGCCGCCGATGGCGCTGCTCGCATCGAACAGCGTCACCCGGTGACCGCGTTCTGCCGCCACCGTCGCGCACGCCAGGCCCGCGGGTCCGGCGCCGACCACGGCGATGCGCTTGGGCGTGGCCGTGGGTGCGTAAACCAGCTCGGTTTCGTGCACGGCGCGCGGGTTGACCAGGCAGGTGGCCAGCTTGTTTTCGAATACATGGTCCAGGCACGCCTGATTGCAGGCGATACACGTATTGATGGTGTGCGATTGCCCGGCGCGCGCCTTGTTGGCCCACTGCGGGTCGGCCAGCAACGGCCGTGCCAGCGACACCATGTCCGCCGCGCCGTCGGCGAGGATGCGCTCGGCCACCTCCGGCATGTTGATGCGGTTGCTGGCCACCACCGGAATGCGCAGGTGCGGTTTGAGCTTGGCGGTCACGCTGGCGAATGCGGCGCGCGGAACCGAGGTGGCAATGGTCGGAATGCGCGCCTCGTGCCAGCCGATGCCGGAGTTGATGATGGTCGCGCCGGCCGCTTCGATCGCCTGCGCCTGTGCCAGGATTTCCTGCCACTGGTTGCCGTCCTCGACCAGGTCCACCAACGACAACCGGTAGATGATGATGAAGTCCTCTCCGCAGGCCTCGCGGATGCGGCGCACGATCTCCACGGCAAAGCGCATGCGTTTGGCTGCGTCGCCGCCCCAGGCGTCGCTGCGCTTGTTGGTACGCGCGGCGGTGAACTCGTTGATCAGATAGCCTTCCGATCCCATCACCTCCACGCCGTCGTAGCCGGCCTCGCGTGCCAGCCGCGCTGCGCGGGCATACGCGGCAATCTGCCGATCTACTGCCGATGCCGACAACGCGCGCGGGGTGAAGGGGTTGATCGGCGCCTGCAGTTTGGAAGGCGCCACTGACAACGGATGGTAGGCATAGCGCCCGGCGTGCAGCAGTTGCAGGCAGATCTTGGCGCCGTGCGCGTGCACCGCCCGGGTGACCTGGCGATGCGGGCGTACTTCCCAGGGCCACGACAGCTTGCCGCCGAAAGGTTTGAGCCAGCCCACCACGTTCGGCGAGAAACCGCCGGTCACGATCAGGCCGACACCGCCCTCGGCGCGCTCGGCAAAATACGCGGCCAGCTTGGGGAAATCGCGCGCGCGGTCTTCCAGCCCGGTGTGCATCGAGCCCATCAGGACCCGGTTGCGCAGTTGGGTGAAGCCCAGATCGAGCGGGGTGAACAGGTGCGGGAAGGCGGAAGGGCCGGTGGCGGGCGACATGAGATGGATACGCTGGCGTACGGAGTGCGCACGATGCCGTCAAACGGGCGTGGCGGCAAGCCCTGGTAGCGGATTTCGCTTCGCGACGGCACCGCAGGCACCATCGCGCCTTCCGTGCGCGCCACCGCCTTCTTGCGTACCGTCTGCCCATGCAGCCGCAGCGGGGCCAGATCCTGGCGCTCGTTGTCACCGGATGGCAGGCGTCGGCAGCGTGCCGCGCGTCCGCTGCCTCTGCCGTGCAAGCGGTGGCGTAGCCGCCGATGCGCTTACCAGCCGGCCAGCACCAGCTTGCCGATCGTGCTGCCGCTTTCCAGGCGCCGATGCGCCTGGCGCAGATTCTCGGCGTTGATCGGCGACAGCGTCTCGGTGTGCGTCGAGCGTAGCTCGCCGGCATCGATCAGGCTCGCGGCGCGGTTGAGGATGCGGTGCTGTTCCACCATGTCGCCGGTCGCATGGCGCGCCCGCGCGAACATGTGCTCCCAATGGATGCCGATGCACTTGGACTTGTAGGGGCCGCCAATGGTCAGCGCACCGCGCGGCTCCACGATCAGGCCGACATGTCCTTGCGGTGCCAGGACTTCGCCCAACTGCTGCCAGTAGCGGTCGGTATCGGCCAGGTTCAGCGCCGCGTCCACGGTCTGCAGGCCCAGTGCCTGTAACTGCGCGTGCAGCGGCCGATGGTGGTCGATCACATGATGAGCGCCCATTTGCCGGACCCATTCGATGCTCTCCGGGCGCGATGCAGTCGCAATCACCGTGAAGCCGGCGTGCCGTGCCAACTGGATCGCGATCGACCCAACGCCACCAGCACCGCCGGTGATCAACAGGTGCCGGCCGCGTTGACGCGCGCCGTCGAAGGCGAAGGGCATGCGCTGGAACAGCAGCTCCCAGGCCGTCAGGGTGGTCAGCGGCAATGCCGCTGCCTGCGCAAAGCTGAGCGAGGTCGGCTTGCAGCCGGCAATGCGTGCATCCACCCACTGGAACTGCGCGTTGCTACCCGGCCGGCCGACATCGCCGGCGTAATACACCTCATCGCCTATCGCAAAAGCGGTCACCTCCGGACCGACCGCTTCGATCACTCCGGCCGCGTCGTAGCCCAGGATCATCGGCTCGGGCAAGGCCTGCGGCGTGGACGCGCGTACCTTGGTGTCGACCGGATTCACGGAGATCGCCTCCACCCGTACCAATAAGTCATACCCCGAGGGCGCTCCGGGGCTTGGTAGCTCGATGTCAAGCAGCGATGCGGGGTCGTCGATCGGCAAGTATCTGGTGAGGGCGACGGCTTTCATCGGGGCGCTCCTGATGGGAAGTTCAGGGTGCGTTGTGAAGTCAGTGCGCTGCAACCACGCACCCCACAATTCAGCTCGCACGGGGCCTGGCGTTCACCTATGTGGTTTTCCTGCCACGCTGGGGCACCGGAAAGTGCCTTGCATGGAACCGTCTTCAATCGCCTCGATTCGGCTGATGTTCATGTGCTTCGATAAGCGAAAGTGAGCGCCGGGCCCTTTTCTTCATGAAACTGTATACGTAATATCGAGTGGGCTCGGCGGCCCTGGCGATTGCTTTCACATGTTATATGACCGTTAACGCGATCTTCACCGAGGCCGGCTTAATCTGCGCCCCGATGGCTCTGGATGTGACGAGCATCTTTACCAAGAACACCGCCTCTATCGGTTTTATCTCCCAAAGAAGGAGCTGTATAAATGAACAAGAAAATTCTCACTGCCGCGTTGCTCGGCGGTCTGGCAGTGGCCCAGGCTGCTTCCGCGCAGGAGTTCGATGACCGTTGGTACCTGACCGGTAGCGCTGGCTTCAACTTCCAGGACAGCGATCGCCTGACCAATGATGCTCCGTTCGTCACCCTGGGCCTGGGCAAGTTCGTCAGCCCGAACTGGTCGATCGACGGTGAACTGAACTATCAGAACCCGAACTTCGACGCCAACCAGGACCAGAACTGGAGCCAGTACGGCATCTCGTTCGACCTGCGTCGCCACTTCATCCAGGAAGGCCGCGGCTGGAACCCCTACCTGCTGTTCGGTCTGGGCTACCAGCGTTCGGAAGAAGAATTCGACGCGACCCCGAACCCGGTGTCGCCGGGCCAGCAGAAGGACGGCAACTTTGCCGCCAAGGCTGGTGTCGGTCTGCAGACCACCTTCGACAAGCGCGTCGCCGTGCGTGCTGAACTGGCCTACCGCGCCGACTTCAACGACCAGAGCGTTGCTGCTCCGCAGGAAGATTGGTTCGGCGACGTGCTGGCTTCGGTCGGCGTCGTGATCCCGCTGGGACCGGCTCCGTCGACCGCTCCGCCGCCGGCTCCGGCTCCGGTTGCTCCGAGCTGCGCCGATCTGGATGACGACGGTGACGGCGTCAACAACTGCGACGACAAGTGCCCGAACTCGCAGCCTGGCCAGACCATCGGTCCGGACGGTTGCCCGGTTCCTGTCTCGATCGACCTGAAGGGCGTGAACTTCGACTTCAACAAGTCGACCCTGCGTCCGGATGCCGTGTCGATCCTGAGCGAAGCGACCGAAATCCTGAAGCGTTACCCCGACCTGAAGGTCGAGGTTGCCGGTCACACCGACTCGAAGGGTACCGACGCGTACAACCAGAAGCTGTCCGAGCGTCGTGCGACCACCGTGTACGACTACCTGACCAAGAACGGCGTCGATGCGTCGCGTCTGGTTGGCCCGATCGGCTACGGCGAGAGCCGTCCGATTGCTCCGAACGCCAACCCGGATGGTTCCGACAATCCGGAAGGCCGTGCGAAGAACCGTCGTACCGAGCTGAACGTCCAGAACTAATCTGGCCGCTGGCTTGCTCCATACAAAACCCGGCCTCGTGCCGGGTTTTGTCTATGTGTGATCCGAAAACTCCCGAATTCAGCCGCAGCCGGACCGCCAGCTGTCTGCGTTGCCATCGATATGCGGTTCCTGTTGAAACAGCGTTCATCGCTGCCTACACTCGCCGCGTCGACACCATACTTTTACTGGAAGAACCACGATGCTGCGTACCGCTTCGGCAGGATTGCTCTGTCTCACCTTGATTCCCGCCGCCTACGCCGCACCGAACTGCGCCGGCAACACGGTCTCCCAGCCGCTGCCGTTGCCTGCCACCGTCATCGCGCCGGCCGCTGCCGAGTTCTATGCCCGCAGCGTGCAACTGGGCATGCCCACCGGCGTGCTGGCACAGCCGTACAGCAGTGATCAATCGGTCGACCGCGTGCTGCTGCGCCTGCGCGTGGAAGGCTGCCAGGACCTGGCCAAGGTCATTCCACCGGGCGGCACCGTCAACCCGAACGATCCGGCGGCCTACAAGGCCACGACCGCTTTCGACAACACGCCGTGGCGCTTTGACATGAGCCAGAACGGCAAGCGCATGACCGCCGAAGAATTCGATGCCTGGATGAAGGCGCGCGGCGTGCGCGTGGTCAAGGCGCGTCCGGTGGCCGCACCGGCGCCGGACGCGCCTGCTGCCGACGTCAAGCCGGTCGAAACCAAGTAAGCCGCACGGTCGGGACGGCATGACCCGGCGACCACCGCCGGCGACGTCCCGGCCTCGTCAGCGCGCCCCGGCGGCACCGGTGCGCGGCGTGCGTGCATCGGCTGCAGGTGCCGATCACTCTGCGCCACGCCATGGGCTGGCGCGGGTGTTGTCCAAGCTGGGTGTGTGTTCGCGCACCGAAGCGGCGCGCTGGATCGCCGATGGGCGGGTCAGCGTCGCCATGCGGGTGATCCGCGACCCCGAGTTTCCAATCCGCACCGACCAGCAGGCATCCATCACCGTCGATGGTCAGCCGCTGGCCGGGCCTGCGCGCCTGTACCTGATGCTCAACAAACCGCGCGGTGTGGTGACCACGGCCCGCGACGAGCAGGGCAGGGACACCGTTTACCGCTGCTTCGATGGCGCCGGTCTGCCGTGGATCGCGCCGGTGGGGCGGCTGGACAAGGCCAGCGAGGGGCTGCTGCTCTTCAGCAATGACCCGCAATGGGCTGCGGCAGTGACCGACCCGGGCAGCGGGCCAGACAAGACCTATCACGTGCAGATCGATTGCCGTCCGAGCGCCGAGCGGCTGGCGCAACTGCAGGCCGGGGTGGTCGACCCCGACCCGGACGGCGGCGGGGCGTTGCTGCGCGCCAAACAGGTGCGCTTGTTGCGCGAAGGCGAGCGCAATGCGTGGCTTGAAATCGTGCTGGACGAAGGCCGCAACCGGCAGATCCGCCGGCTGCTGGCGGCCGTGGATATCGGTGTGCTGCGGCTGGTGCGCGTGGCGATCGGTTCGCTGGCAATGGGGGCGCTGGGCAAGGGCGCCTGGCGCGAGCTCAGTGCGGCGGAAGTCCGGGCGCTGATGTCGGCTCCCGCCAGCGCGCCAGGCGCGCGCTGAGCAAGGCGCCGACCACTTCGACGGCGCGCGCATCGCCAGCACCGTTGGCGTCATGGCGCCGGCCCTTGGCGTGGTTGCAGCCGGCACAGGCCAGCGCGAGATTGCGTGCGTCATTGGGGGCGTCGCCGACCAGCGCGCAGAGCGCGGCGGCGGCGCGCCGGCCGAACCAGGCCTGCGGCACCACGTGTTCCAGGGTGGTGTGGCCGAGCGGCTCGCCGTCGGCACGGACCTGCAGGCGCCGCCGGCAATGCAGGCAGCGGGTTTCCCAGCGATCGGCAAGCCGCTGCGCCTGGGCATCGGTCTGCGCCGCGAGCAGGAGCCGTTGGCGCAGGACCGTGCGCATGCTCAGGACTTGATGACGTCCAGTTCGCGGCCGATCTTGATGAAGGCCTCGATGGCCTGATCCAGGTGCTCGCGGGTGTGTGCGGCGCTGATCTGGGTGCGGATGCGCGCCTGCCCCTTGGGCACCACCGGGAAGAAGAAGCCGATGGCGTAGATGCCTTCTTCGAGCAGGCGCTCGGCAAACTTCTGCGCCAATGGCGCGTCGTAGAGCATCACCGGGCTGATCGGGTGCACGCCGGGCTTGAGATCGAAGCCGGCCGCGGTCATGCGCTCACGGAAGTAGCGGGTGTTCTCCACCAGCTGCGTGCGCAGCTCGCCGGCCGCGTCCAGCATCTCGAACGCCTTGATGCCGGCGGCCACCACGTGCGGCGGCAGCGAGTTGGAAAACAGGTAGGGTCGCGAACGCTGGCGCAGCAGTTCGATCACTTCGCGCCTTGCGGTGGTGAAGCCGCCCAGTGCGCCGCCCATGGCCTTGCCCAGGGTGCCGGTGAAGATGTCGATCTGGTCCAGCACGCCCTTGACCTCGGCCGAGCCACGACCGCTGGCGCCCAGGAAGCCGGTGGCGTGGCATTCGTCGATGTGCACAAGCGCGTTGTACTTGCGGGCCAGGGCAGTGATCTCGTCCAGCGGGGCGATGAAGCCGTCCATCGAGAACACGCCGTCGCTGGTGATCAGCTTGGTCTTGCAGCCGGCCGCGTCGGCGGCCTGCAGTTGCGCTTCCAGGTCGGCCATGTCGCAGTTGGCGTAACGGAAACGCTTGGCCTTGCACAGGCGCACGCCGTCGATGATGGAGGCATGGTTGAGCGCGTCGGAAATGATCGCATCCGCTTCGCCGAGCAATGGTTCGAACAGGCCGCCGTTGGCGTCGAAGCAGGCCGCGTAAAGGATGGTGTCTTCGGTGCCGAAAAACTCGGCGATGGTGCGTTCCAGTTGCTTGTGCAGGTCCTGGGTGCCGCAGATGAAACGCACCGACGCCATGCCGAAGCCATGCGTGTCCAGCGCGTCCTTGGCGGCCTGGATGATGTCCGGGTGGTCGGCCAGGCCCAGGTAGTTGTTGGCGCAGAAGTTCAGCACGCTGCGGCCGTCTGCCAGGGTGATCCGGGCCGACTGCGGGCCGGTGATGATGCGCTCGGACTTGAACAGGCCCTGGGACTGGAGGGTCTCCAGTTCGGCGGCGTAGTGGGCGGTGAGCGCGGCAGGCGGACGGGTCATGGCGGTCGCTGTGGCAAAGAAAGAAGCGCAATGTTAACGATCACAATGGCATACCACTACGTCATGCAAAATCGGCATAAGCGGCGACGTGGATGTCATTTCACCGCCCGCGTGCCGCTGCGCAGCATGGCATGCTTGCTGTTCAGCTGCGCCCACCGGCCAGGAGATCGTTGTGACACACCCCCGTATCCGTCTTGCTTCCCTGTTCTGCACGCTGCTGGCGCTGGCCGGCCCGGCCGGCGCGCGCGATATCGGGCTGCTCAACGTGAGCTACGACCCCACCCGCGAGTTCTACCGCGACTACAACACCGCCTTCGCAGCCCAGTGGAAGCAGCAGCATCCGCAGGACACGGTGACCGTGGAAACCTCGCATGGCGGGTCGGGCAAACAGGCGCGGGCGGTCATCGACGGCATCGAAGCCGATGTGGTCACCCTGGCGCTGGCCTACGACGTGGACGCGATTGCCGAAAAGGCCAAGCTGATCGACAGCGATTGGGAAAAGCGGCTGCCGGACAACAGCGCCCCTTACACGTCGACGATCGTGTTCCTGGTGCGCAAGGGCAACCCGAAAAATATCCACGACTGGCCGGACCTGCTGCGCTCGGGCGTGGCGGTGGTGACGCCGAACCCGAAGACCTCCGGCGGTGCGCGCTGGAACTATCTGGCCGCCTGGGCCTATGCCGACCACATCTTCAAGGGCGACCGCGAGCGCATCCTGCGCTACATGCAGGCCCTGTTCCGTAACGTGCCGGTGCTCGATACCGGTGCACGCGGCGCCACCACCACCTTCGTCCAGCGCGGGATCGGCGATGTACTGCTGGCCTGGGAAAACGAGGCGCTGCTGGCGCGCGAGGAACTGGGCAAGGACAAGTTCGAGATCGTGGTACCGAAGCTGTCGATCCTGGCCGAGCCGTCGGTGGCGCTGGTGGACAAGAACGTGGACAAGCACGGCACCCGTGATGTGGCCGAGGCCTATCTCCGTTACCTGTATGCACCGGAAGGCCAGAAGCTGGCTGCCAAGCACTTCTATCGCCCGCGGCATCCGGAGTTCGCCGATCCGGCGGATGTGGCCCGCTTTCCCGACATCAAGCTGGTGACCATCCAGCAGGCCTTCGGCTCGTGGGACAAGGCACAGCAGGAACACTTTGCCGACGGCGGTCTGTTCGACCAGATCCAGGCCAAGAAGTAGCCATGCAGACATCGGTTGCATCCGGCACGGTGTCGCCATCGCGCCGGCGCGTGATGCCGGGGCTGGGCCTGAGTCTGGGCATCACCCTGACCTGGCTGGGCCTGATCGTGCTGATCCCGCTGCTGGGGATTTTCATCAAGACCAGTGGGCTGGGCTGGGAGGGGTTGTGGAAGGTCTGGAGCGAGCCGCGCGTGCTGTCGGCATTGCAGGTGAGCTTCGGCACCGCGTTTGCGGCCGGTGCCTTCAATGCGGTGATGGGCACCTGGGTGGCATGGGTGTTCGTGCGCTACAGCTTTCCGGGCAAGCGCTTGTTCGATGCGGTGATCGATCTGCCGTTCGCGTTGCCCACGGCAGTGGCCGGTATTGCGTTGACCGCGTTGTATGGCGGCAACGGCTGGGTCGGGCGTTGGCTGGAGGCGATCGGCATCAAGGTGGCCTACACTCAGCTGGGCATCGTGCTGGCGCTGGTATTCGTGGGCCTGCCGTTCGTGGTGCGGGTGGTGCAGCCGGTGCTGGCCGAAAGCGAGCGAGAGCTGGAAGCGGCTGCCGCCACGCTGGGCGCCTCGCGCTGGCAGACGGTGTGGCGGGTAGTGCTGCCGGGGCTGTGGCCTGCGGTGCTGACCGGCTTTGCGCTGGCGTTTGCGCGCGGGGTGGGTGAGTACGGCTCGGTGATCTTCATTGCCGGCAACCTGCCCAATGCCACCGAGATCGCGCCGCTGCTGATCACCATCCGGCTGGAAGAATTCGACTACGCCGGCGCCACCGCGATTGCGGCGGCCATGTTGCTGCTGTCGTTCGTGATCCTGCTGCTGGTCAATACGTTGCAGGCACGCCTGCTGCGCTATCAACGGAGGCCCGCATGAGCGATGCTGTCTCATCGTTGCCCTCCCTGTTGCAGACACGCACGATGACCGAGCAGGCGCGCCGCATCACCGACTCGGCCACCAACGAGCCGCGCTGGGTGCAGTGGTTGATGATCCTGGGCGCGTTGGCCTTCCTGCTGGCGTTCCTGCTGCTGCCGCTGGTGCTGGTGTTCGCCGAGGCGTTGCGTGGCGGCTGGGATACCTTCCTGCGCGCAGTGGTCGACCCGGATGCGTTGTCGGCGATCAAGCTGACGCTGATGGTGACCGCGATCGTGTTGCCGCTGAACCTGGTCTTTGGCGTCGCTGCGGCATGGGCCATCAGCAAGCATCAGTTCCGGGGCAAACGCCTGCTGGTCAGTTTGATCGACCTGCCGTTCTCGGTGTCGCCGGTGGTGGCGGGCCTGATCTTCGTGCTGATCTTCGGGCGCAGTGGCTGGGCCTGGCCGCTGATCGACGAAGGGTGGCGGGTGCAGCTGCCGGCGCTGGGCGAATTCGTGATCCAGCTGCCGCGGATCGTGTTCGCGTTGCCTGGCATCGTGTTGGCAACGACGTTCGTCACTTTCCCGTTCATCGCGCGCGAGCTGATGCCGCTGATGGAGCAGCAGGGCAGCGATGAAGAGCTGGCTGCACTGAGCCTGGGCGCGAGCGGCTGGCAGATGTTCTGGCGGGTGACCCTGCCCAATATCCGCTGGGGCCTGCTGTACGGCGTGCTGTTGTGCGCGGCGCGCGCGATGGGCGAGTTCGGCGCGGTATCGGTGGTGTCCGGGCATATTCGCGGGCGCACCAACACGCTGCCGCTGCACGTGGAAATTCTCTATAACGAATACGCCTACAGCGCCGCATTTGCCTGCGCCTCGCTGCTGGCCTTGACCGCGCTGCTGACGCTGGCGTTGAAGACATATCTGGAATGGCGGCACGGCGATGCGCTGGCCGCCAACCACCGCCATTGAGGTGACCATGGGCATCCGCATCCACCGCCTGCGCAAGCAGTTCGACACCTTCACCGCGCTGGACGACATCACCCTGGACGTGCGCCAGGGCGAGTTGCTGGCCCTGCTCGGTCCCTCCGGTTCGGGCAAGACCACCTTGCTGCGGATCATGGCCGGGCTGGAGCATGCCGATGGCGGGCAGGTGCTGTTCGGCGACGAAGACGCCACCCGCATGAGCGTGCAATCGCGCCGGGTCGGCTTCGTGTTCCAGCACTATGCGCTGTTCAAGCATATGGACGTGTTCGAGAACATCGCCTTCGGGCTGCGCGTGCGGCGTGGCAACGAGCGCTGGGCCGAAGTGCGCATCCGTGCACGCGTGGAAGAGCTGTTGGCGCTGGTGCAGTTGCAGGGCCTGGAGCAGCGCTATCCCACCCAGCTCTCCGGCGGCCAACGGCAGCGCGTGGCATTGGCGCGCGCGCTGGCGATCGAGCCGCGCGTGCTGCTGCTGGACGAGCCGTTCGGTGCGCTGGATGCGCAGGTGCGTCGCGACCTGCGCCGCTGGCTGCGCGAGCTGCACGAGCGCACCGGCCTGACCACGGTGTTCGTGACCCACGATCAGGAAGAGGCGCTGGAACTGGCCGACCGCGTGGCCATCCTCAACCGCGGCCGCATCGAGCAGCTCGACACGCCGGCGATGATCTACGACAAGCCGGCCTCCCCATTCGTGTATTCGTTCGTGGGGGCGGTGAACCGCATTCCCGGGGTGCTGGCGCAGGGGCAGATCCAGGTGGCCGGGCATGCGCTGCCCGCGGCCAATGCGGCCCTGGCCGCAGGTCCGGTCGAGGTGTACGTGCGTCCGGAAGACCTGGTCCCCGACGAGGCGGGCTGGCCGGCCAGGGTGGCCTGGTCGCAGCGCAGCGGCGCGCGTCTGCGCCTGCGCGCGACGCTGGAGCCGGCAGGCAACGAGGTGGAAGTGGAACTGCCGGCGTCGGCCGGAAGTTTTCAGCCAGGGCAGCAACTACGCCTGGCCGCGCGCCACTACGGCGTGTTTCCGGCCTGACCAGGCCGGCTGGTACCAGCCGGGAATCGGGATGGGCGATAGGGGATTGGAGCACGGCAGGGATTCTCTTCGCTGTGGCCAATCCCGAATCCCCAATCTCCACTCCCGTCCCATCAAGATTCGGCTCTGCCGGTCGATGAGACGGAGGCCTGATCGGCGTCATCGGCTTGTGCAGGATGTGCGCTGGATCCAGCGAGCGCGACGTTCATGTTGCGCTGCAATGACAGTTCGACTAAGAAGTCAGTGCAGCTCGCTTCGCGCCATCCGCCCGCCCATCGCTCCAGGAGATGCCCCATGAAGCAGACCCCGCTCGCCTGTTGTCTGTCGTTGCTGTTGTTGTCTGTCGTGCCGCTGGCACAAGCGCAGGAGGAAGACGCGACTGCCTCGCCACTCAGCGGGACCTTTGCGGTGACCAGCGACTACCTGTTCCGCGGTATCTCGCAGACCAACGAAGACCCGGCGTTCCAGGCCGGGCTGACCTACAAGTTGCCGTATGGCTTTTACGTCGGCACCTGGGGTTCCAATGTCGACTACGGCGCTGGCGATCCGGATTGGGAAGTGGACGGCTTCGTCGGCTACAACACCGACCTGAGCGCCAACTTCAACCTGGATGTGATGGTGAACCGCTATCAGTACCTGGGCGCGGGCGCATCCAACTACGCCGAGCTGATCACCAAGACCACATTCCTGAAAACCTACAGCCTGACCCTTGCCTACACCAACGATCTGTACGGCACCGACACGGACGGCTACTACTACGCGCTGGATGCCAATTGGGCATTGCCGCACAACTTCACCATCGGCGCCCATGCCGGGCACAGCATTTATACCGCCGCACTCAGCAAGGTGGACCACGACTACAACGATTTCGGCGTCAACGTGGGCAAGACCTTCGGCCCGCTGGGCTTGACCGTGGGTTATTACGACACCAGCGAAGCGGCCGAATTCGGTTTTGGCCGGCAGAATTCGCAGAACCACCTGGTGGCGACGGCGACGGTCACCTGGCCGTGATGGCGATGGACTAAACAGCGGCTCTGACGAGTCGGCTGTGAAGGGGTGAGGCGGCAAGAGTGGCTACGTGGATTCTTCGCCGCCTGTTTAAACGACGCTTTGCTTTAAATCTTGGTTGTTTTGTTTTGGCGTGATTGCATCGTGCGGATCGATCACCCGTAGAGCGGTTGATCTGTGTCTTGGCTGCAGGGCCCTTGCCCGCCCACCATCACGGGACACGCTGCAAGTACGTCCATGTAGCTCCGTGGCGGCATCCATGCCGCCAAGGGTCCCGCGACGGTGGGCGGGCAAGGACCAGTTGAGACGGTCCTTGCGTCGCGTTTTCAAAAAGCACCAGTAAACCGTCTGATGCGGGTTTCGTTCTTCAATGAAGCAATCAGCAAACTGGCGGCAGCGGTGTTTTGTTGTTCAATCAAGCAACCAGCAAGCCGTGTGACGCGGTGTTTTTTTTCAATAAAGTAACCAGCGAACTGTCTGGTGCGGTGTCCTCGCCGCTTGCGGGACCGTTGGCGGCATGGATGCCGCCATCGAGTCCCCATGGACGGGTTAACGGCGTGTCCCGAAGGCGGTGAGGGCACCGCGCACTCGACCGGCTGAGCTTTGTCTGCATCCTCGCCGACGTCGCGTGTATTGAAGCGCTCGCCTGCATCCAAGGATCACCCGCTGCGTTTTAAGCACTTCTGAAGACCGAAATACAAAAGGCGCCTCGCGGCGCCTTTTGCGTATCTGCACCATTAGCCAATCAATTCCAGCTCAACACAACCTTGCCGGCCTTGCCTTCTTCCATCAGGTCGAAGCCTTTCTGGAAATCGTCGATCGGCAACTGATGGGTCAGCACCTTGTGCAGCGGGAAACCCGACAGCACCAGCTGCGTCATCTTGTACCAGGTCTCGTACATCTTGCGGCCGTAGATGCCCTGCACGGTGAGACCCTTGAAGATGATCTTGTCCCAGTCGCAACCGGCGCCGCGCGGCATGATGCCGAGCATGGCGATCTTGCCGCCGTGGTACATGCAGTCGAGCATGTCGTTGAACGCGCGCGGGTTGCCGCTCATTTCCAGGCCCACGTCGAAGCCTTCCATGTGCAGGTCGGCCATGACGTCCTTGAGCGAGGTCTTGGAGACGTTGACCACGCGCGTGGCGCCCATGTCGGCGGCCAGTTTGAGGCGGAAGTCGTTGACGTCGGTGACCACCACGTTGCGCGCACCGATGTGCTTGCAGATGCCGGCGGCAATGATGCCGATCGGGCCGGCGCCGGTGATCAGCACGTCCTCGCCGATGACATCGAATTCCAGCGCGCAATGCGCGGCATTGCCGTACGGGTCGAAGAAGGCGGCCAGCTCGGACGGAATCTGGTCCGGAATTGGCCACAGGTTGGACGCCGGCATCACCATGTATTCGGCAAAGGCGCCGTTGACGTTGACGCCGATGCCGACCGTATTCGGGCACAGGTGCGGACGGCCGCCGCGGCAGTTGCGGCAGTGGCCGCAGACGATGTGGCCTTCGGCCGAGACGCGCTGGCCAACCTGGTAACCGGTGACCGCCGAACCGAGCTCGGCCACGCGGCCGACGAACTCATGGCCGATGGTCAGGCCGGGGGTGATGGTGCGCTGGCTCCACTCGTCCCACAGGTAGATATGCAGATCGGTACCGCAGATGGCGGTCTTTTCCAGCTTGATCAATACCTCGTTGGGGCCTGGCGTGGGCACGGGAACCTGTTCCAGCCAGATGCCTTTGTTCGCTTCGCGCTTGACCAGCGCCTTCATCGTCTGCGCCATCTGGCGGGGCCTGCTGAGTGAAAGATAAGCCGCCGATTATATGCGGGGGCCAGGCGTATGCATGTGGCGGTGCAGGAGCAATGGTCCCGGCGCAGTCCGGGTCGGGTGGTGGTGGTGATGGGTGGGGGGCAGACAGGATGCGTCTGTTGACGGGCGTTGCCCCCATCCGCCCTTCGGGCACCTTCCCCCGCAGGCGGGGGAAGGGCAGGGAAGTCGAGCGAGAGAGAAGTCGAGGTACAAGGGAGTCGAGCGACAGAGAAGTAGAGCTACAAGGAAGTCGAGCGACAGGGAAGTCGGCAAGCAGGGACGTCGACAAGGAGGAGGGGGCCGCTGTGCAAGACCGGCCACCGCTCGGGTAAGGCAGAGAGGAAAAGCGGAGAAGGCAAAAAGTAGATGAGGCCGAGAACGGCAGGGAAGACAGAAAGCAGGTGAGGCGAGATACGGATAAGCCGAGCAAGTGTGAACGTATGGGAACGGACGCTGCGGACCGGCTTGAGGCGTCAAGACGCTGCCGGCCTGCCTTCTCCCGCGCGCGGGAGAAGGTGGCGCGTAGCGCCGGATGAGGGCGCTTTCAGGCGGTGCAGCGCTACTTAAAACTTCACATCCAGGCTCATGAAGTACTGCCGTGGCGCACCCACCACCATGGTCTGGTTGTAGCCGTTCGGATCGGAGGCGACGTAGCCGTTGGTGCCGGTGCTGGCGAAGTAGCGCTTGTCGGTGAGGTTGGTGATGTTGAGGGCGAGCGCGACATTCTCGACCGGGCCCACGCGGCCGAAGTCGTAGCGTGCGCCGGCGTTGAACAGCCAGTACGACGGCACCTGCGAGTCGTTGAGGAAGGTGATGTAGCGCTTGTCGACGTACTTGCCGTCCAGGTCCAGGCGCAGGTTGCCAAGCTGGTAGCTGGCGCTGGAGGAGAACATCAGCGCCGGAATGCCGACCACGTCCTTGCCGGAGGTGGCGACCACGCCGTTGTTGAGGTAATCGTCCTGATAGCGCGAGCGGTTCCACGACAGCGAGTTCAACCAGCTCAGGCCTTCGACCGGGCGCCACATCAGCGCCAGATCCGCACCGGCGCTGTGCACCGCACCGACATTGCTCAGGATCGAGGCGCAGGTCTGCACCGCGGTGCACGGCGAGGTGGTCAGCAGGCGGTTGGAGAACTTGGTGAAGTAGGCGTCAGCCGAGAGCTGGAACTGCTCGTCCTGCAGGCGGTACCCCATCTGCACGGTTTGTGATTCTTCCGGCTCCAACGTGGAGCGGCTGCGGTCGAAGGCGGCCTGCGAGGTGGCGAACGGAGTGAAACCGAAGGCGGCGATGTTCTTGCTGTAGGACGCGTAGATGTCCTGGCGCTCGTCGAGTTTGTAGTTCACGCCCACCTGCGGCAGGAAGTTGTCTTCGGCGCGGATGCGGCCCTGCGCCAGTGCGGTGGTCGGCACCAGCGATTGCGCACGCGTAGTGGTGTCCAGCGCCTTTGCGCCGTAGTTCAGCGTCAAGCGGTCATCGAGCAGGCGCACGGTGTCCTGCAGGTACAGCATGCGCGTCTGGGTGGTGTAGCGCTGCTGGAAATCGCGGCGGAACGGGGTCTGTGCTTCGTAGACGTTGTACAGCGAGGTATAGCCCTCGTTGCCGAGCGCGAAGTAATTGCGGCCCTGCGTGGTGCGCGCGTTTTCCGCCCATGCACCGACTTCCAGATCGTGGTTGCCCCACGACCACTTCAAGGCGCTGGTGCCGCCAAAACGGTCCAGGCCATAGTCGGTGGTACGCATCGACACCGGAATCTGTGCCGAGGTGGCCACGTACGGCGTCACCCATTGCCCTTCGCCACGATTGGCGTGGTAGTAGCCGGTGGCATCGAGCGTTGCGCCACCGAACACGAAGGTGCCGGACAGGCCGGCAAGATTGTCGCGACGCAGGCCGCCGCCGGCGTAGTAGCTGGCATCGAGCCAGCTGTAATCGCTGGGCAACCCGGCCAGCGATTGCGGGTAACCGTTGGCCACGCCGCTGGTGGCGCCGGTGTTTTGATACGCGCGCGCCATCTGCACGGCGGTGGCCCAGTCCGGCTGCAGATAGTCGTAGTCCCAGCCCAATGCGCGCTGGCTGGTCAACGACAGATCCATGTAGTCGTATTCCTTGCGCCGCGAGGTATCCACGAACAGGCTCAGGCGGTTGCCGTCGCCCCACTGGTACACGGTCTTGAGGTTGGCCTGTTCGGAGGTCTGGTCGCCGAAGCCCTTCCACTTGTCGGTGCTGGCGTTGGCGTAGGACAGGTACGCCGACAAGCCGTTGCGTTCGCCGGTGTCGGCGCGCACGAAGGTGCGGCGCGTCGCATCGCTGCCCACCGTCTGCACCAGCCGCGCGCCGGGCGTGGTCTGCGGATCGGCCGAATAGAACTGCATGGTGCCGCCGAGATTGGTATTGGAGGCGGTGCCAAGCGCGCCGGCACCTTGCGCGATTTCCACCGAGCCAAGGTTTTCCGAAATGATGGCGCGGGTGATGTGCAGGCCGTTGGTGACGCCGTAACTCATGTTGCCCAGCGGGATGCCGTCGAGCGTGTAGCCCAGACGGCTCTGATCGAAGCCGTGCAGGGTGACCTGCGTGGACCACTCGTAAGTGCCGAACGGGTCGGCGGACTGGAATTGCACGCCGGGCAGTTTTTCGACGGCCTTGAAGGCGCTGCTGCCCGGTGTGAGTTGTTCGATGTCCTGGCGGCTGATGCGCTGCACCTGCCGCGTACTGCCCTGCGAGACCACGTTGATGGCGTCCAGCTGCGTTGCATTGCCTGTGGCATCGGCCGGCGTTACCGGTGCGTCGGCCACGCTGGCGGTCACCGGGTCGGCGGCCTGCGCCATGACGGGAAGCAGCGCGGCCAGTGCGAGCGCCAGCGGAGTGACATCAAAACGACGAGCGGAAGTCATGGGGGAATCCTGTTCGAGCACGGCTGAGGGCGGACGCGCGGTGCAACACCGGCGTTTCGCGACGCAGGGTGTCAACGGCTCATGAAACATTGATGACGGCGGCTGTCGCAAAACTGTCGCGCTTGCCCGCTATACACGTGTTCTGCAGCCGCATCGCGCGCTGCTTTACACGGGCTTCGCCAGGATTTTGGTCATGACGTCATCTGCTTCGCGCCGCGATTTCCTCAAGCGGGTTGCTGCACTCACTGCGGCCGGAGCGCTGCCTTCGTCGATCGGGCGCGCGCTGGCGCTGCCGGCCAATTCGCGTACCGGCACGTTGCGCGACATCGAGCATGTGGTGATCCTGATGCAGGAAAATCGCTCGTTCGATCATTACTTCGGCGCACTGCGTGGCGTGCGCGGATTCGGCGACCCGCATGCGTTGCAACTGCGCGACGGCAACCCGGTCTGGAGCCAGCCTGCGGCCGATGGACGGCGCCTGTTGCCGTTCGCGTTCGATTCGCACACCACCTGCGCGCCGCTGATCAAGAGCCTGGACCACTCCTGGAAAGCCGGCCACGGGCAGGACCCGGCACGCTGGGCCGAATACGACACCTGGGTGCCGTATAAGGGCGAGCTGACGATGGGGTATTTCCAGCGTCAGGACATCCCGTACTACCACGCGCTGGCCGACGCCTTCACCATCTGCGATGGCTATTTCTGCTCGATGCACGGGCCGACCAATCCCAACCGCATGTACCTGTTCACCGGCACCAGCGGCCTGAGCGTGGGCGACCTGCGCGCACAGGTGGCCGACAACGCCGACGATGGCAACTGGACTGCCGACATGGCGCGCGACAAACCCGGTTACGCGGCGATGGGCTGGACCACGTATGCGCAGCGGCTGCAGGCCGCCGGCATCGATTGGCGCGTGTATCAGGAATACGACAACTTCGGCTGCAACTCGCTGGCGTATTTTGCGCACTACCGCGGGCTCGATCGCGCCGACGAGCGCTATATGCGCGCACGTGCCTGCGTGCCCGGGTCCACCGCAGAAAACGCGCCCCACACCCAGGCCGATCACCTGATTGCGGCCATTGCAGCCGATGTGCAGGCCAATCGCCTGCCGCAGGTGTCGTGGATCATTCCGCCCACCGCGTATTGCGAGCATCCCGAAGCACCGCCGGCCTACGGCGAATCGCTGGTGGCGCGTTTGATCGATGCGCTGACCTCCAATCCGGAGGTCTGGGCCAAGACTGCGTTGATCATCAATTACGACGAGAACGACGGCTTCTTCGATCATGTGCCGGCACCGCTGCCGGCGCTGGATGCACGCATGGGGCGCAGCAATGTCGATGTGCGCGGCGAGTCGTATAACGGTGTGCCGGTCGGCCTGGGCATCCGCGTGCCGATGTTGGTGATCTCGCCTTGGACGCGGGGCGGCTGGGTCAATTCGCAGGTGTTCGACCACACCTCTGTGCTGCGCCTGCTGGAGCGTCGCTTCGGTGTGGCCGAGCCGAATATCAGCCCATGGCGTCGTGCGGTCAGCGGCGATCTCACCAGCGTGTTCGACTTCCGCAAGCCGGACGATTCGGCGCTGAGCGCCTTGCCCTCCATCGACGACTACCGTGCGCGCACGGCTGCGGTGCGCAACAAGCCGCTGCCGGCGCCACCGGCCACGGCGCGCATGCCGCGCCAGGAGCCGGGCCAACGTCCGGCACGCGCGTTGCCCTACGCCCTGCAGGTGCACGCGCGCGAGCACGCGGGCGATGCGCTGCAGCTGCAGTTCGTCAACACCGGCACCGCGGCGGCGGCCTTCAATGTCTACAGTGGCGCCGCCAGTGGCGGGCCCTGGTATTACACCGTGTTGCCGGGTACGCAGCTCGACGATGTGCCGGTGGGCGCTGCACCCGATGGCGCGTATGCCTTGCGCGTGCACGGGCCCAATGGATTTCTGCGCGAGTTTGCAGGCGTCGTGCGGCCCGCATCGGCGCAGCAGGCGGCGCCGTGGCTGGAAGCGCGGCAGGAGGGCGATGCGCTGGTGCTGGAGATCGGCAATGCCGGGCAGCAGGCCTGCACGCTGCAACTGCGCGCGCTGGACCACGGCGACTCCAGTCCACGCTCGCTGCAGCTGGCCGGTGGTCAACGCCAGACCATCCGGCTGGCGCTGGCGGCAAGCGATCACTGGTACGACGTGATGGTGGAGCAACCGGGTTCGGCATTTCGCCGCCGGCTGGCCGGTCATCTGGAAACCGGTCGGCCAAGTCGCAGCGATCCGGCGTTGGGACGCGCCTGAGCGGAGGCCTGCCGCTGCGTGCGTCAGCGGGCGTGGCGTGGCTTCCACGCTGGATGGCATGGCCGCCAAGGACACCCGCGCCGCCTCGTTCAACGCGCTCAAGCCGTTGCCGGCGGCGGTCAGGGCCAAGCGCTGCCGGGTTCGAAGACAAGCGCCCGGGCTCGGTGCCGGTCAACCTCGTGTCGGAGCTGGACATCAGTGGCGGCAGCGCCGGCGTGCCAGTAATGGATGCGCAGGGCAGTTGGTCGGTCTGGGGTTCGACGGCAACCGGGAGTCGGTGAGCAGCGACTGGACCTTCGACCCGGCGATGACCCGCTCGACCGCTGCACAAAGCGATCTGCGCTGGATCATGACCGCGGTGGCGCCCGCATTGCAGGTCCCGAAAGCGCCGGGTGTGCGCTGGGTTGGCCGGGCAGGGGGCGGGGAGCGGTTATGATGCGGTCCGGTTTCGCCGCAGCGAGCCGGCCCCTCCCCCAAGGAACTCTCAGCGCATGCGCATCCTGCTTGCTCGTCACGGCGAGACGCCGTGGAACGCCGAAGGCCGTTACCAGGGCCAGATCGATATTCCGCTGTCGCCGGTGGGCGAAGGGCAGGCACGTGCGCTGGGCGAACGGCTGCACACGCTGCAGATCGACCGCGCAGTGGCCTCGCCGCTGTCGCGCGCGCAGGCCACCGCCAAGGCTGCGTTGGGTGCATCGCGCGAAAGCCTGCTGCAGACCGATGCCGACCTGCAGGAAATCGCCCATGGCGAGTGGGAAGGTTTGCTGGCCAGCGAAATCAACGACAAGGATCCCGCCCGCCTACGTGCCTGGCGCGAAGAACCGGACACCGTGCTGATGCCGGGCGGCGAATCGTTGCGTCAGGTGCTGGACCGCAGCTGGCGCGGCCTTGCGCGTGCCGCCGACGGGCTGGGCGCCGACGACACCTTGCTGGTGGTCGCGCACGACGCGGTCAATCGCGTGATCCTGTGCAAGATCCTCGGCCTGCCGCTGTCCAAGCTGTGGAGCTTCCGCCAGGCGCCCACCACGCTCAACCTGCTCGAAGGCGACGATGTCGACCACCTCGAAGTGGTCCGCTTGAACGACTGCGCCCACCACACGCCGTTTTTCGGTGAGGCCAAGCATCGGGCGTTGTAACGTCTCGCAACGCAGCGTAGGTCTACCAGTACGGAGACGTATCATCATAGACAGCGCGACATATCAGTAATTTGGTAATGATGCGCCGTCCTGCCGGATGGCGTTATCTCGCTGCTTAAGCGATGGCGCAAACTCAAGATGGAAAATGGTCAGGCAGGCGATGACTCATTTGCGTCCAGAAGTAGCTCCGCGAACATCCAAGTTATTCGCCTGGAGCAAGGTCATATTGCTTTGTGCACCGATAGCTCTGGTGCCGCTGAGTCTGTTCGTCGATTTTGCACCCGCTCCATTTTTAAGGTCTGACCTTTGGTTCTGGCCGATGACGGCCCTAGGTGCTGTGCTGTGCGTGCTATTGCAGAGGAATGCACGTCGGCATGGGCGCGAGGGAATTTTCAATCAACACAGCCGGTTGTTTTCGGTATTCATGATAGGCGGCGCACCGATATTGTTGGGCTGTGTATGCTTGTTACTGTTGTGCAAGCTGTTGCCGTGGTTATTCACCCTGGCGGTGGGCGAATCATTCGAACACACATATGTGATGCAGACGCATTACCAACATGATCGAAAGCTTTGCGAGTACCGGTTAACTGGCGGACCGATGGAAGGTGCCGTGCCCAGCTATCTTTGTATCAACGCGTCTTCTTATCGGCGTCATCCGAAGCAACCGGTGCAGGTGCTGTTGACCGGTCAGCGGTCTGTGTTGGGTCTGCGGATCGAAGGCTTTTACGAAAAATAGCCACGCAAAGCCAGGATTGCAGCGGGGATAGCCCCTGGCGGGGTTGTCTTCCGTGTGGGAATACTGCCGCAGTTTCTTCATCGCGGCCAAACCATCGCTTCCCTGATCAACTGTGCGCTGCATTGGCGATAATGCCCTCCAATGCGCATGACATCAGGTAAATTCAGTGACTACCCCCACAGTACTCTCCGACTGGCTTGCCTACATCGAGCAGCAGCATCCCAGCGCCATCGACATGGGCCTGGAGCGCGTGCGCGAGGTTGCGGCGCGCCTGCAGATCGAAGCGCCCGCCAGGCACGTCATTGTCGTGGGTGGTACCAACGGCAAGGGCTCGACGGTGGCCTTCATCGAGGCGATCGGGCGCGCGGCCGGCTGGAAGGTGGGTGCCTACACCTCGCCGCATCTGCTGCGCTACAACGAACGCGTGCGCATCGACGGCAATGAGGCCAGCGACGCGCAGCTGGTCGAAGCGTTTGCTGCCGTCGAGGCGGTGCGCGGTGATACCACGCTGACCTATTTCGAATACGGCACGCTCGCCGCGCTGTGGCTGTTTCAGCAGTCCGCGCTGGAGTTGGCGGTGCTGGAAATCGGCCTGGGTGGGCGCCTGGATGCGGTCAACATCGTCGATTCGGACGTGGCGGTGATCACCACCGTGGATATCGACCACACCGACTGGCTGGGCGAGGATCGCGAGGCCATCGGCACCGAGAAGGCCGGCATCATCCGCGCCTGGAAACCGGTGGTGCTGGGCGAAATCGACCCGCCGTCCAGCGTGCTGCGACGCGCTTACCAATTGGGCGCCAATGCCATCCGTGCCGGCAGCGATTACTTCTTCGAGCCGATCGACGCCCGGCAATGGCGTTGGCGCGATGTGGCCGTGACCCTGGAGCTGCCGATGCCGGCCCTGCTGGCGCCGGTGCAGCTGGCCAATGCTGCCGCTGCGATCGCCGCGCTGCAGGCCTTGCCGGTGGACGTGCCCGCAGCGGCCTGGGCGCAGGGCATGACCGACGCGCAGGTGGTGGGGCGCCTGCAGCGCATGGACGTCGCCGGCGTGAAGGTGCTGCTGGATGTGGGGCACAACCCGCAGGCTGCACGCGCTCTGGGTCAGGCACTGGCTGCGCAGCCGATCGCCGGCGTCACCCATGCCGTCTATGCCGCGCTGGCGGACAAGGATGCGGTGGGCGTAGTGGAGGCAGTGGCGGCGCAGGTGGATCACTGGAGGCTGGCGGGGCTACAAGGCGTCCGCGCCCAATCGGCGCAGGCCTTGCAGCAGCGTCTGCAGGGCACGGCCGCGGCCCAGGCGGCGTGTCATGCCGATGTTGCGCATGCGCTACGCGCGGTGCTGGCCGCCGCCCGGCCCGGCGACCGTGTATTGGTCTTTGGCTCCTTTCTTACCGTTGCCGACGCGCTAACCGCACTTCGTTCAGCCCACTAGGGTCGGCGGGGTGGCGCCGGCCTTATAATCGCCGCGGCACCCCGCCACGCCGCCTTTAGCTCTCTTCTGTGGACACTGCTCTGAAACAGCGACTGATTGGCGCCATCGTTCTGGTGGCACTTGCCGTGATCTTCCTTCCGATGCTGGTCAAGGGCCCCGCGCCAGCCAGCGGCGTGGCCGATGTCCCGCTCGAAGCACCTGCCGCGCCCGGCAATGGCGAATTTGAAACCCGTGAATTGCCGCTGGTCACCCCGGGCAATGCACCGGCTGGTGGCGCCTTGGGCATGGCCGGTGCCCCCAGCGCGCCTGCAGCGGTGCAGGACAACCCGGACGCCGCCGATCTGGCCAACCCCTCCAGCGCGCCGTCGGCGCCAGAAGTGGCGGCCGGTAACTATGCGGTGAATTTTGGCGCGTATGCCACCAGCGCCGATGCCGATGCGGTCATTGCGCGGCTCAAGCAGGCGCAGTTGCCTGGCTTCAGCGAGAAGACCCAGATCGGTGGTCGCCCCGCCTGGCGCGTGCGCGTGGGGCCGTACGCCGATCAGGCCCAGGCCGAATCGGCCCGCCTGCAGGCAGTGAAGGTGCGTAGCGACGTCAATGCGCAAGTGGTGACGCTGGACGCGAATGCCGCCGCACCGGCGCCGGTCGCGACGCCGACGCCCGCGCCGGCTGCTAAACCGAGCAGCACCGTGGCCGCTGCCAGCGCGCCGGCTGCGCCAAAGACCGAGAGCCTTCCGCCGGAACCGGCCAAGCCGGTCGCAGCGGCACCCAAGCCGGCCGAAGCGCCCAAGCCGACACCCGCCCAGCCAGACGTTGCCAAGGCAGCGCCGGCCAAGCCAGAACCTGCCAAGCCAGAACCTGCCAAGCCCGAAGTTGCCAAGCCGGTCGCCGCTGCACCGACCGCGCCGCCAGCACCTGCCGCCAGCGGTGTCGGGTTTGCCGTGCAGCTGGGTGCATTCGGTCGCGCCGAAGATGCCGACGCGCTGCGCGACCGCGTGCGCGCCGCCGGCTTCAGCGCCTTCGTCGAACAGGTCCGTACCGACAAGGGCGCGCTCAACCGCGTGCGTGTCGGGCCGGTGGCCAATCGCGGCGACGCCGAGCAGTTGCGTGCGCAGGTCGCCGCCAAGGTCGGCATTTCCGGCATGGTGCGCCCGCATCCATAAACGCCTGCGCCGGCCGCAAGCAAGCGCGGCCGCTGCGTGTGTGGCAGCCGCTCGTACACTGCACGGCTGGCGCACTGCCCTGTGTCAGCTGGTTGCCTGCACCGTGCTGCGGGCAGCGGCTGGATTTCCAAACGCCTCGCACCCATGGAGGGGAAGGCCATGATCATCACGCCACGTTGCACAGGCGGCGAGCGCGCCGCGCGGAGACCTCGCCAATGATCGACATGGTGCTGGGCGTCATCATTCTGGTGTCGGCGCTGCTGGGCTTGCTGCGCGGCTTTGTCGCCATCGTGGTCGGCACCTTGTCGTGGCTGCTGGCCGGCTGGGCCACCTTTCTGTTCGGCGGCGCGGCGGCGCGCTGGCTGGCCGATGGCAAGCACCCCTCGGCCACCGAGTCGTTCGGTGGCTACGCCATGGTGTTTGTCGGCGTGCTGATCAGCGTGGCGGTGATCGGCATGGTCATTCGCGCCGGCGTGGACGCGGTCAAGCTTGGCGGCACCGACCGCATGCTCGGCTTCGGCCTGGGCGTGGTGCGCGGCGCGTTCTTGGCCAGCGTGCTGGTGCTGCTGATGGGCTTCACCCCGCTGCCGCGCGAGCCGTCCTGGCGCCAGTCGGTGCTGCTGCCCATGCTCCAGCCCGGTGCCGGCTGGATGCGCGCGCAACTGCCGGCCTGGCGGATGCCATCGATGGAGATGCCATCGATGGAACTCGGCAACTTGTCAACGGAGTTGGGGAAGTTGCCCTCGGCAGGCGATAATACGGACTTGGGCAAGGCACTTGGCGGTTCCGGCCTGAGCGACACCATCACGCGTGCGCTTGGCAAACCCGGCAAAGCTGCCAGCGACGGACGCGATCCGACGCAGGCAATGCCGGCCAATATCGATCCGGCGCAGGTTCGCGGCGGAGAAAGCGACCCGGCTCGGGTCGAATCCCAAGGCCAGGCACGGCCACCTTCACAGTAACGGCGCAAGCCGAAGCGGAGAACGCGCACCATGTGTGGCATCGTCGGTATTGTCGGCAACCAGAACGTCGCCGGGCAGCTGTATGACGGCCTGACCGTCCTGCAGCATCGTGGGCAGGACGCCGCAGGCATCGCCACCGCAGATGGCACGCGCCTGCGCGTGCAAAAAGCCAATGGCCTGGTGCGCGACGTCTTCGACGAAAAGAAGATGGCGGTGCTGGAAGGCCGCGTCGGCATCGCGCATTGCCGCTACCCGACCGCCGGTTCGGAAGGCATGGACGAGGCGCAGCCGTTCTACGTCAATTCGCCCTACGGCATTGCATTGGCGCACAACGGCAACCTGATCAACACCGAGGCCTTGCGCCAGCAGGTGTTCGAAGCCGACCGCCGCAACATCAATACCGATTCGGACAGCGAGGTGCTGCTGAACGTGTTCGCCTACGAGCTGGACGCGCAGCGCATGCTCACCCCCGAAGCGGCAATCCGCGCGGTGGCCGGCGTGCACCGCCGCTGCAAGGGCGGCTACGCGGTGGTCAGCGTGGTGCTGGGCCTGGGCCTGGTGGCGTTCCGCGACCCGCACGGCATCCGTCCGCTGGTGCTGGGCAAGCGCGAGCACGCCGAAGGCACCGAATACATCGTGTCCTCCGAATCGGCCGCGCTGGACATCCTGGGCTATCAGCGCGTGCGCGACGTGCGCCCGGGCGAAGCGCTGGTGATCACCGCGCGCGGCGAGCTGTTCTCGGAAGTGTGCGCTTCGCCGACCAACAATGCGCCGTGCATTTTCGAATACGTGTATTTCGCGCGTCCCGATTCGATGATCGACAACATCTCGGTGCACAAGGCGCGCATGCGCATGGGCCTGAAGCTGGGCGAAAAGATCCTGCGCCTGCGTCCGGACCACGACATCGACACCATCATTCCGATCCCGGACACCTCGCGCGATGTGGCGCTGGAAATGTCCAACGTGCTCGGCGTGAAATACCGCGAGGGGTTCGTCAAGAACCGTTACGTGGGCCGCACCTTCATCATGCCGGGGCAGGGCGAGCGGCAGAAGTCGGTGCGTCGCAAGCTCAATCCGATCCATCTGGAATTCCGCAACCGCGTGGTGCTGCTGGTGGACGATTCCATCGTGCGCGGCACTACCAGCCGGCAGATCGTGCAGATGGCGCGCGACGCTGGCGCACGCAAGGTGTATCTGGCCTCGGCCGCGCCGCCGGTGCGTTACCCCAACATCTACGGCATCGACATGCCGGCGGCAGAAGAGCTCATTGCGCATGGCCGCAGCGAGCTGGAAATCCAGGAATTTCTTGGCTGCGACTGGCTGATCTACCAGGATCTGGAAGACCTGGAAGTGGCCGTGCGCGAAGGCAATCCGGAGATCAAGCAGTTCGATTCCTCGTGCTTCAACGGCGAGTACATCACCGGCATCGAGCCGGGGTATTTCGAACGCATCCAGCAGCTGCGCTCGGACGATGCCAAGAAGCGTCGTCGCGCCTGAGTCATCGCGGTGGCGCGGCCGATTGGCCGCGCTGATGCTGCCAGCAGGCCGTGCAAGACAGCACGCCTGCGGGCGCTTGCTGGCGTACTGGGTGTCTGCTGCAAGCGGTCACTCGTGGCCGACGGCATGAGCATCGGTTCGTTCGAAAGCGCCGATCTCTTCTCTGCTGCGCGCCAGTGTCTGGACCAGGCCGACCCGCTGCAGAAAGTCGCACTGACCCAGCAGTACGCCGCGGCCTCTCGCGCAGGCCATCTCATGATCGATTCGGCGGCGCCTGCGCCCGAACCGATCCGCATGCCGGGGCGGCCGCCAACACCAATCCTGGTGCATCCACGCGAGCTGCCGCGACGCGGATTGGGAACACCGGAAGGGCGCGCCGCGTTCATCCATGCCATCGCCCATATCGAGCTCAACGCCATCGACCTGGCCTGGGATGCGGTGTATCGCTTTCGCGGGCTCCCCGAGGGGTTCTATGCCGATTGGGTGGCAGTTGCCGACGACGAATCGCGCCACTTCATGCTGCTGCGCGCGCGCCTGCAGGCGCATGCCCGCGACTATGGCGATTTTGCCGCGCATAACGGCTTGTGGGAAATGTGCGAGAAAACCGCGCACGACGGCCTGGCACGCATGGCCCTGGTGCCACGCGTGCTCGAAGCGCGTGGCCTGGACGTAACGCCGGCGATGATCGTCAAGCTGCGCTCGCTCGGCGATGCGGCAACCGCCGACGTGCTGGACATCATCCTGCGCGAAGAAGTGGCCCATGTCGCGGCCGGCTCGCGGTGGTACCGCTGGTATTGCGAACAGGCCGGCATCGAGCCGCGTGCGCGCTTCAAGGCCCTGTTGCGCGAGTACGCCGGCGGCTACCTGCATGGGCCGTTCAATATCCAGGCGCGGTTGCTCGCCGGGTTCGATGAGGATGAACTGGCCGATCTGGTAGAGCAGGCCGGCTGATCGCTGCGCCGATACGCAGACGAGACGGGGTGGCATGCGTGCCGACACCGCGCGGCCGACCGCGTGCACCGATCAGCCAGTGTCGCTGTCATTTGGTTTGACCGAACGCCAAGCGGTGCGCCGATCGTATCGCGCTGCCGTTGTCCCGCGCTGCGCATGCTCCAACGCAACGCCCCCGCACGCAGTGGGGGCAGCGTGCTGCCCAAATTCTGCACGTGTCCTCGCCGCTGCGTTCCCCCGGTGCCGCGACTCACACACCGGACTGTGCGCTGGTTCCTTCCATGTCGCCGCCGGAATCGCATCCAGTCATCGGCAAACATCACAAAACGGTAATTTTCCTTTGTAACAACTTGCAATCTGTCCTTTGGGGCGCGCCCTAATGACGTCCCGGGGGCAGGGGCCCGGTGTTTCGCATCCGTTACTTCCATGTCTTAGGAGAGAGAGACGATGAAGTCGAAGTCGATGTGCACCACGCTGGGCCTGGTGGCCATGTGCCTAGCCGGGTCGGCCGCCGCTGCCGGCAAGCCGCTGTACCAGACCGGCCCGGCGCTCAGCCGCAGCGCCACTGCCACCGCTGCAGCCGAACCTGCGCTGCAACGCCTGCTGACCGCCCCGTCCACTGCCAACGCACAGGTGGTCCAGCTCGACGCCGGCGCGGTGACCGCGACGGAAAAACTGCTGGAACTGCAGCTGGACGGCCAGACCATCACGGCCACCCAAGCCAAGGTGGATGCGCTGGAAGGCGGCGACAGCGTCTGGTACGGCAACCTCGGCCCGCGCGCCGGCACCCGCGCGCGCACGTTGTCGGGTGTGGACCCGTTGAACTCGGCCATCCTGGTGCGTAGCGGCGACACCGTCACCGGCACCATCCGCTACGCCGGCAAGCTGTATCGCCTGCGTCCGCTCGCCGATGGCCGCCACGTGCTGGTGCAGGTGGACGAGCAACGCATGCCGCAGGAGCATCCGGCCGAATACAGCCTGCTGCCGAAGTTCGACATGCCCAGCGACGGACGCGTCACTGCCGCCGCCGCATCGTCCGGCAGCCCGGCCACCATCCGCGTGCTGGTGGTCGCCACCAACAAGGCCGTTACTGCCTATGGCGGCAACATGCAGTCGCTGGTGCAGCTGGCGGTGGCCGAGGCCAACCAGGGCTACATCAACAGCAACGTGGGCATCACCTTGCAGCTGGCGCGCTACGAGACCACCAGCTACACCGAAACCGGCAACTTCACCACCGACCTGCAGCGCTTCCGTGTGACCAACGACGGCTACATGGACAGCATCCACACCAGCCGCAACACCTACACCGCCGACGTGGGCGTGATCGTGCTGGACAACAGCAGTTACTGCGGGCTGGCGTCGGGGATCGGCTCGACCGCTGCAAGCGCCTTCGCCTCGGTGTACTGGGATTGTGCCACCGGCTACTACAGCTTCGCGCATGAAATCGGGCATCTGCAGAGCGCACGCCACGATGCCACCAACGACCCGAGCACCTCGCCCTATGCGTACGGCCACGGCTACCGCTACGGCAACAGCTGGCGCACCATCATGGCCTACGACTGCACCAGCGGCTGCCCGCGGTTGAACTACTGGTCCAACCCCAACATCAGCTACAACGGCGTGCCGATGGGCAATGCCAGCACCGCCGACAATCAGCGCGTGCTGGTCAACACCAAGGCCACGATCGCCGGCTTCCGCTGATCCCGTTGCACGTTCACACGGCCCGGCACCGGCAGGTGCCGGGCCAATGCGCTACACCCGGGCGCGGTGATCGCGCAGACTAGACGCACCGCCGGCCGCTGCCGGCCACGTCCTGTCGAGCGGAGCCCTCATGTCCACTTTCCTGCGTTATGCGCTGCTGTGTCTGGTCGCACTGGCCGCTGCCGGCTGCCGCCAGCAACCGGCCGAGCCCGCCGCCACCGCACCCACGCCCACCGTGGAAACCCCGGCGCCGGCGACCAGCAACGATGCCCGGGCCCGCGCCCTGCATGTGCTCGAAGCGCGGTTGCAGAGCGACCACGCCTACCCGGATAACTGCATCAGCATCATCGACGAAGACGGCGATGCGCCGTCCACGGACGCCTTCGACTTTGCGGTGCGCGAGCGCCACGGCGACGGCTGCCCCGGTGACCCGCAGACCAGCCCGGTGCGTGACCGCTTCCGCGTCCAGGCCGATGGCACATTGCTCTGGTACGACGTGGTCAATGCCGATTTCGTCGACTACGCCGAGCGTGCACGTAGCACGCAATGATGTCGTGCACTCAAGTGGCTCGCGGCTCCACCGCCGAGCCGGGCTGGTTGAACAGCGTATAGCGCCCCGAACGCCCGATGCCTGCGCGCGCTGTCGCTGCGCCGCGTGGACTACAGCGCCAGCTGCTCCAGCGACACGCCATCGGCATCCACGCGCAGCACCGAACCTTGTTCGTACCAGTCGCCCAGCACGATGCGCGTGCAGGTCTGCCCGCCTGCCTGCAGCGTGTGGATCGCGGGACGGTGGGTGTGCCCGTGAATCATTCGATCCAGTCCGTAGCGGACAAAAGTGGCCTCCACCTCGGCCGGCGACACGTCGGTGACCGTCTCAAAGCGCGACTGGTCGCCTTGTTTGAGTTCGGCATGGCGTGCCTGGCTGGCTGCACGTGCCTGCTGCGCGAACGCCACGCGCGCGGCCAATGGCTGGGCCAGGAACTGCGCCTGGAACACCGGGTCGCGCGTCTGCGCGCGGAACGCCTGGTAGGCGGTGTCGTCGGTGCACAGCAGGTCGCCATGCATCAGCAGCGTCGTATGGCCGTACAGATCGATCACGCTGGGGTCGGGCAGGATGCGGAAGCCCGCGCGCTGCGCGTAGGTATCGCCGACCAGGAAGTCGCGGTTGCCCGCCATGAAGAACACCGGCACGCCGGCGTCAGCCACTGCATGCAGTGCCACCGCGACCGCATCGGCAGCGGTGGAAGGAGTGTCATCGCCGATCCAGGCTTCGAACAGATCGCCCAGGATGTACAGCGCGTCGCTGCCGGGCACCTGCGTGCGCAGGAAATCCAGAAACAGCTCGGTGATTGCCGGCCGGGCCGGGTCCAGGTGCAGGTCGGAAATGAACAGGGTCGTCATTGCGCCATTGTACGGCGGCAGGATGGGGCGGGAATGGGGAATGGGGAATGGGGAATCGGGAATCGGGAATCGGGAATCGGGAATCGGAGAAGCGGAGAAGCGGAGAAGCGGAGAAGCGGAGAAGCGGAGAAGCGGAGAAGCGGGAAGCGGGAAGCGGAGAATCGTTCGGCTGCGCAGCGATTGGTGTGCGAACGATTCTTGCAACTACGCCGGAGGCTGGCGATCGCCTTTTAGACATCCTGCAGGTCGCACGCCGTGGGACGTGTGCGTAGGTGGGCAGCTTTCTGTCAGCTCACCGCATACCTTCAGTGCAAGATCCCCTCTCCCTGCGGGAGAGGGGTAGGGGTGAGGGTACGGGGCGAAGCCACGCGCTGAAGTCGCAATTGCTGCGTCATGGCTCTTTTCGACTTGTGCGAAACACCAATCGACGGCAAATGAATGAGGCTTGCGCACGGACACTCATCCGCCCCTGCGGGGCACCTTCTCCCCCATGAAGGAGGACAATGTCCCGGCAAGAGAAAGCCGCGGCGCAGAAGCCTTGCTGCTTACTTGCCACCGTTCTGGTAACTGTCCGTTTGTCCTTACGCTTACCTGTCAGCAAGCCGCCCTCACGCAAACCGCCAGCGCTTACCCCAACATCGCCGGCAGCCCCCATAACGACAGGCTTGCCAGCAGCACGCCGATCGCCGTGGCCGCCAGCACATCGCTGGGGTAGTGCAGGCCCAGCACCACCCGCGACAGCGCCACGCCGGCCGAAAACGGCACCAGCAGCGGGGCAAGCCACGGGTAGTACGCCAGTGCCACGATGCTGAAGGACACCGCGTGCAAGGTATGGCCGGACGGAAAACTGAACTCGTCCAGCGGCGCCACCCACGCGCGAATGCGCACATCGGCCGCGTACGGGCGCGGGCGTCGGGTCCAGCGCTTGAGCGCCTTGTACAGCGTCAATGCCAGCACGCCGGTGGCGGCCATATGCGCCGAGGCGCGAACCCCGTCCATGCCGTCGAGCACCACCAGCAGGCCCATCAGGCTGTACCAGAACACGCCATCGCCCAGCCGGCTGATGGTGGCGAAGGCGCGCCGTACCGGGTGACGCCGGCACCAGTGATTGGCGCGCCGGCACCAGCGCGCTTCGTGGCCGCGCAAGACCTCAAGCCGCGTTGACGACATAACGCCCCCTTGCCGCAGTGATGCCCAGCAACAAGGCTTCGAAATCGGACACCACGTTGTCTGGATGCAGGCGTTTCATTGCCTGCGCTGCGGCCGTACCCAGGCGTTGGCGCAGTGCGTCGTCCTGGGTCAGCGCAACCGCGGCCTGGATGAATGCATTATCGGAGTCCACCGCTGCGCCGTTCTGGCCGCTGCGCAGATATTCGCGTGCGGCACCGTAGTCGAAGGCGACCGTCGCCACGCCGCTGGCCATCGCTTCCAGCGTCACGTTGCCGAAGGTCTCGCTGCGGCTGGGAAACAGAAACAGGTCGCCGCTGGCGAAGTGGCGCGCCAGCGCCTCGCCGCGCTGGATGCCGCAGAAGATGAAGTCGGGGTGCTCTTGCGCGATCTTCTCGCGCGCCGGACCATCGCCCACCCAGACGAAGCGCGCCTCGGGGCGGGCCCGCTGCAGCGTGCGAAATGCCTGGATCGCCAACGGCAGATTCTTTTCGTTGGCGATGCGTCCGACATAGATCGCCGCAAAGCCGTCGCCGTCGATGCCCCATTCGGCGCGCAGCGCGGGATCGCGACGGCGCGGATCGAACTGCTGGCTGTCCACGGCACGCGCCAGCAACTGCACGCGCGCAAAGCCGTCGTTGCGCAGAAACTGCAGCAGCTCGCGCGTGGGCACCAGCGTGGCATCGGCCTGGTTGTGGAAACGCCGCATCCAGCGCAGCGCGGTGCCCTGCAGCCAGGCCGCGCCGTAGTCGGGCAGGTATTCGTCAAAGCGGGTGTGGAAGCCCGAAGCGACCGGAATGCCCAGCCGGCGCGCCGCACGCATCGCCGACCAACCCAACGGGCCTTCCGTGGCCACGTAGATCGCATCCGGTTGCGTCGCGCGCCAATGGCGAATGAGGCGATGAGTGGCCGGCAACCCGAATTTCAGCCCCGGGTAGCGCGGCAGCGATGCGCCGCGCACCAGCAGCGCTGCGCTCGGTACGGTGTCGGCGCTCTGGCGTGGACGTACCACATCCACCTGGTGTCCGCGTGCGCGCAGACCGGTTTCCAGTCCGTGCACGGTCAGTGCAACACCGTTGACTTCGGGGGGATAGGTTTCGGTAACGATCGCGTAGCGCATGCCCGTTCTCCCGTTTTGACTAGCTTCCGGGCATGCGATGGCATGGATGTTGCGCCGATAAGACGTGGCGGTGACAGGCGACGGGAATCGGGAATCGGGAATCGGGAATTGGGAATCGTCGACCGCGGGAACTGACCCGCCTCGACTTCCGTCGTGAAGCCTACCGACGACAGATCAACGCTTTTGCGATTCCCGATTCCCGATTCTCCATTCCCACCTGGGGCCTCAGGTCACAAACGGTTTGAACGCGATCCCCAGGCCGGCCATGCTTTCGACTTCGCCGATCAGGTCGGCGCGCAGCAGCGGGCGTGAGTCGATCCAGCTTTGCGACAGGATCAACGACAGCCGCGTGTCGTCGGCGGTGAGTTCCAGGGTCGGAATCGGGTCCGATTCGTGCGCGCGGTGCAGCAACACCGCCAGCCGCAGCAGCGCGGCCTTGCGGCGGGTGGGCAACAGCAGGCGGTCGGGCAGGGCCTCGAACGCGGTCTTGGGCACGTTGCGCCGATGCGTGCGCACCAGCGAGGCCAGCACCTGCTGCTCCTGCCGCGAAAATCCGGCGATATCCGAGTGCTCCAGGATGTAGCTGCCGTGCACGTGGTACTGGCTGTGCGCAATGATCAGCCCCAGCTCGTGCAGGCGTGCGGCGCGGCGCAGCACCTGCGCATCGTCGCCGTCCAGTTGCCAGGATTCGCAGACCTGGTCGAACAGCCGGCAGGCAGTGGCTTCCACGCGCTGCGCCTGTACTTCATCGATGCCATAGCGCTGCACCAGCGAGGCCACCGAGCTGTCGCGCGGGTCGTTTTCGCCACCGCGGCCGAGCATGTCGTACAGGATGCCTTCGCGCATCGCTGCCTTGCTGACCATCAGCTTCTCCAGCCCCAGTGCCTGAAACGCGGCTTCCAGCACCAGGATGCCGCCGGCGATGATCGGGCGGCGCTCGGCAGCAAGGCCGGGCAACTGGATGTCTTCGATGCGTTTGGCCTTGAGTAGTTCATCGCGCAGCGCCGGCAACGCCTGCGCGGTGATCGCGCCCTTGGTCAGCTTCATCGCCGCGCAGATCTCGCCGATGGCCTTGTGCGTGCCGGACGAGCCGATCGCCTCATGCCAGCCCAGCGCCTTGTACTGGCCGGCGAACTGCTGGAACTCGGCGCCGATCTCGGTCAGCGCATCCTTCCATTTCTTCTTCGATAATTTGCCGCCGGGGAAAAACCGCCGCGTACTGGCAATGCAACCGGCCTGCAGGCTTTCGCGTTCCAGCGTCTGGAAGCCGCGGCCGATGATGAACTCGGTCGAGCCGCCGCCGATGTCGATCACCAACCGGCGTTGGTCGGGCTTGGGCGGCTGCGCATGCGCCACGCCCAGGTAGATCAGGCGCGCTTCCTCGCGCCCGCTGACCACTTCGATCGCATGGCCCAGCGCGGTCTCCGCCGGCATCAGGAAGGCCTGCGGCGAGCGCAGCTGACGCACCGTGTTGGTCGCCAGCGCACGCACGCGCAGCGAAGGAACTTCGCGGATGCGTTGACCGAAACGTGCCAGGCATTCGAGCGCGCGCTGGCGCGCCTCGTTGGACAGGCCACCCTTGCCATCCAGGCCGTCAGCCATGCGCACGGTCTCGCGCAGGCGGTCGACGACGCGCAGCTGACCCATCAGGTAGCGCGCAATGACCATGTGGAAGCTGTTGGAGCCTAGGTCGATGGCGGCGAGAAAATCGCCATCGCGCAGGGGCGGAATCGTGGGGGAGGGCATTGGCATGGCCGCATGGTAGCCGATGGGCCGTTGGCCACGTGAGAGGCCACGGCCGCGGCCTCTCAGATCCGGTCGAGCAGGGTCATCTGCGCCGAATGTGCCGGCTCGCCCGGTGCCGGCGTGCGCTTGTGGTACACGCCCTCGGCATCCAGTTCCCACGCGCTGACGTTGTCGTCCAGGTAGTTCTGCAGCACTTCGCGGTAGACACGCTTGGCCAGGTCCGGGTCCAGGATCGGGAAGCAGGTTTCCACACGGCGCAGCAGGTTGCGTTCCAGCCAGTCGGCACTGGCGCAGTACAACTCGGCCGCACCGTCATTGCCGAACCAGTACACCCGGCTATGTTCCAGGAACCGCCCTACGATCGAGCGCACGCGGATGTTGTCCGACACGCCAGGGACGCCGGGCCGCAGCGTGCAGGCGCCGCGCACGATCAGGTCGATCTGCACGCCGGCCTGCGAGGCGGCATAAAGTGCACGCACCACTTGCGGCTCGTTGAGCGCGTTCATCTTGGCGATGATGCGGCCGGGGCGGCCATTGCGGGCCAAGCGCGTCTCCCGTTCGATCCGCTTCAGCACGCCGGCATGCAGCGTAAACGGCGATTGCAGCAGCTGATCCAGCTTCATGCGCGGAGCAAGACCGGACAACTGCTGGAACAGCATGTGCACGTCGTTGCCGATCTCCGCATCAGCGGTGATCAGGCTGATGTCGGTGTACACGCGTGCGGTGCCGCTGTGGTAGTTGCCGGTGCCCAGGTGCACGTAGCGTTTGAGCTTGCGTCCCTCACGGCGCACGATCAGCAGCATCTTGGCGTGGGTCTTGAAACCGACGACGCCGTAGACCACCTGCACGCCGGCTTCCTGCAATTTGTCGGCCAGGCCCAGGTTGGCCTCTTCATCGAAGCGCGCGCGCAGCTCCACCACCACGGTGACGTCCTTGCCGTTGCGCGCGGCCAGAATCAATGCATCGACAATCAGCGAATCCTTGCCGGTGCGGTACAGCGTTTGCTTGATCGCCAGCACATTCGGGTCGACGGCGGCCTGACGGATCACATCCAGCACCGCGGTGAACGCATCGAAGGGGTGATGCAGCAACACATCGCCCTTGCTGACGATCTGGAAGATGCCCTCGCTGTCGCGCAAGGTGCGCGGATTGAACGCGGGGTACTTCAGCTCCGGGCGCTGCACCAGGTCGTAGACCTGGGTGACGCGGCTCAGATTGACCGGCCCGACGATGCGGTACACCGCGTTCTCGTTCAAACCGAAGTTCTGCAGCAGGGTGCGCATGATCGGCGCCGGGCAATCGTGCGCGATCTCCAGCCGCACGGCCGGCCGGTAGCCGCGCGTGACCAGCTCGTCACGCAGCGCAAGCGCGAGATTTTCGACTTCTTCCTCGTCCACCACCAGTTCGGAGTTGCGGGTGACGCGGAACTGGTACGAGCCCTTGACCTGCATTCCCGGGAACAGCTCGTCCACGAACTCGGACAGCACCGAGGACAGGAACACGAAGCTCTGCGCGCCTTCCGGGGACAGGCTGGCCGGCAACTGGATGATGCGCGGCAACGAGCGCGGCGCGCGCACGATGGCCAGATGACCGGCGCGCCCGAATGCGTCCTGGCCTTCCAGCACCACCACGATGTTCAAGGTCTTGTTGAGGATCTTCGGGAACGGGTGCGCCGGGTCCAGCCCCAGGGGCGACAGCACCGGCATGATCTCGTTGCGGAAGTAGGCACGCAGCCAGCGCTTCTGGCGGGAATTCCACGTCGAGCGACCGAGCACGGCCACGCCGGCATCTTCCATCGCCGGGCGCAGCACTTCATTCCATGCGTGGTACTGCTGCTCGACCAGCTTGGCCGCACGGTCGTGCACCGCGTTGAGGATGGCGGTCGGGCTCAGCCCGTCCGGGGCCGGCGGCAGGCCGAACTCCTGCGCATGCCGCACGGTGGCCGCGCGGATCTCGAAGAACTCGTCCAGATTGGTGCACGAGATGCACAAAAAGCGCAGCCGTTCCAGCAGCGGAACCTGCTCGTCCAGCGCCTGCGCCAGCACCCGGAAATTGAAATCCAGTTGCGACAGTTCCCGGTTGATGTACAGCGCCGGATCACGCAACGGATCGGTGGCGATGTCCTCGGACGGTGTGATGTCGTGCAGTTGTTTGGCGTGGCCCATGGAGTCGGTCATCAAGACGGAGATGGTGTGCGTGGTCGCCGCAAGCGCATCGCCCTGCGGCGCGGACAGGCTGTGTCGCGCAGCTGCAGCGCGGCCGGTGGCGACAGTCGCTCCCTACATATCACGCCGAGCGTGACAGTGGCAGGGAGTGCTCGCGCTGCACGATGCGTGCAGCGACGAAATGACACGAGAATTCGCTGCCGCGTCCCACTTCGCTTTCGATCTCCAGGCGCGCCTGGTGCAGGCCCAAGATGTGCTTGACGATCGACAGCCCCAGCCCGGTGCCGCCACTCTCGCGCGAGCGGCTGCTGGACACGCGATAGAAGCGCTCGGTGATGCGCGGCAGATGCGAGGCGGGGATGCCGTAACCGGTATCGCGCACCGCCAGCGCCGCGCCGTCGCCTTCGCGCACGAAGCGGATAGTCACCGTGCCGCCGCCGGGCGTGTAGCGCACCGCGTTGGTCACCAGGTTGGAAAACGCGCTGTGCAGTTCCTTGTTGGAGCCGAGCAGATCCACCCCGGCCTCGTCGATCACTTCCACCGTGTGCCGGCCCTGGCTATGCGCCTCGGCCTCGCGGCGCAGGGTGGAGAGCATCGGCGCCATCGCCACGTGTTCTTCGCCGAGCTCTTCCTGCGATTCCAGTCGCGACAGGGTCAGCAGGTCTTCCACCAGCTGCGCCATGCGCTGCGATTGCTTGCGCATCTCCGCCAGCATCGGTCCGGAGTCCGGGAAGTCTTCCGGGTCGAGCATGTCCAGGTAGCCGTGCACCACCGTCAACGGCGTGCGCAGCTCGTGCGAGACATTGGCTACGAAATCGCGGCGCACCTGCTCCAGGCGCAGCAGCTTGCTGACATCGCGCGCCACCAGCAGCCAGTAGTCGTCCGAGTACGGGATCAGGCGCAGGTTCAAGCGCAGGTCCGGGTCCACGGGCGAGGGCGCATCCAGCATCGGCTCGGCATTGCGGCCGGCCGCCAGCCAATGTGCCAGCGGCAGCGGTTGCAGGCGTTCCACCACCGACACGCCCATGTCGCCGGGATGATGCAGCCCAAGCAGGCCGCCCGCGGCCTTGTTGAACCACTGCACGCGCTGGCTGTTGCGGTCCACCACCACCACTGCGTCCGGCAACGCCTGCGCGGCGGCGCGGTAGGTGCGCAGCATGTCGATCAGGCGACGCTTGCGCCCGCGCATTTCGGCCTGGCTGCGATACAGCAGCCGGTCCAGCTCGTTCCAGGCGCCGACGCCGGCGGCCGGTTCGGCACGCTGGCGTGCGGTGAGCCGGCGCAGCACCTGACGCAGCCGCCAGTAATGCCAGGCCAGGACGCCCAATGCAGTGAGCGTCAGCGCCATCCATACATGCCCGATCAGCAGGCCGGCCACGACGGCCGCGCCCAGCAACAGCGCAAGGGTGCCGAGCGTCTTGAGCCAGGCGGAACGGATATGTTGGGGCATGGAAGGCGTGATCACGATGCGTCAGGTGGGCAACCGCCCCGGCCAGAGTGCGGCCGGGCGGCTTGGCGGCACGTCAGGTCGCCGAAGAAAAACGATAGCCCGAGCCACGCACGGTCTGCACCATGTTCTCAAGGCCGAACGGCTCCAGCGTCTTGCGCAGGCGGCGGATGTGCACGTCGATGGTGCGCTCTTCCACATACACGCTGCCGCCCCAGACATGGTCCAGCAGCTGGGTGCGCGTGTATACGCGCTCGGGGTGGGTCATGAAGAAATGCAGCAAACGATATTCGGTCGGGCCGATCGGCACCGGCGCATCGCCGGCGAACACGCGGTGCGCGGCGCCATCGATGCGCAGCCGGCCCACGGCCACGCTGCCGTCCTCGTCGTCCTCGCGGGTGCGCCGCATCACCGCACGGATCCGTGCCAGCAGCTCGCGTGCCGAAAACGGCTTGACCACGTAATCGTCGACGCCGGCTTCCAGGCCGCCGACGCGGTCGTTCTCTTCGCCGCGCGCGGTGAGCATGATGATCGGAATCTCGCGGGTCAGCTGCTCCTTGCGCCAGCGGCGGGCAAGATCCAGGCCGCTGGTGCCGGGCAGCATCCAGTCCAGCAGGATCAGGTCGGGCACGCGGTCGGCGATGGCGGTCTGCGCCTCGCGGGCGTCGCCGGCGTGGATGGGCTCGAACTCGCCCTTGCGCAGCGCGAACGCCACCATGTCGCGGATCGCGGGTTCGTCATCGACGATCAGAATGCGTTTCTGCACGCGGGGCTTACCGTCTGGCTTTGGTGATCGCCAGTAGACTACGGTTTTGTGACTCTAATGTGACATGCCGGGCGCAGGCTGCAGCCAGACTGCGATTCTGTGAAGCGGGCTGGGCTGATAGTGCGGCGGCGGCATAGACGGTTGCAGGATGCGGCGGTCGGGCCGGCTCGTCGCACCCCGGCGACATCAGCGCGTGGACAGGTCCGGGTCGCGGATGCCCTGACGGCGCAGCTCCAGCACCGTTGGCGTGATCGCGGCGATGCGGGCATCTACGCGCGCCCGTGTCACATAGTCCAGGTCCTTCTTCTTCAGTGCTTCCAGCTGGATCAGCGCCTGCTCCGGGCGCCCATTCAAGTAAGCAGACTCGGCATAGGCTTCGCTGGCGCGCAGATGGTCGCCGGCCAGCTCGCAGGCACGCGCATAGGTCTGCTGCAGCAGCGGGTCCTCGCCACTGCGGTACAGCAACGGTTCCAGCACCTGCCGCGCGCGCTGGCCGGACTCCTTGCTGGCCTGCTCGTTGAGCGCGCCGGCATAGGTCAGTGCCACCGCGCGGTTGCTCGGCAGTTGCTTGAGCAGCGCATCGAAGCGCGCATTGGCCGCTTCGCGCTGCCCCACGCGCGCCTGCGCCTCGCTCAGGCCCAGCGCCAGCCACAGGTTGTCCGGGTGCGTCTCGAGCAGGCTGGTCAGCTCGGCCACCGGCTCGCTGGGCCGGCCGCCGCTGTTGCGCAGCCGCGCCAGCGCCAGCCCGTAGCGCTGCGCATCGCTCAGGCCCTGCTTGGCGCTGCGGCGCAGGTTTTCGTACTCGCGAATGGCTGCGTCCGGGGTGCTTGCACTGAGCACGCGCAGGCGTTCCTTGGCCCAGTCGAAACCCTGCTGGTCGCCGCCGCGGCTGAGCGCATCCACCGGCAGCCGCAGCGTATAGGGAAGCAGTGCGTTGCCGTTGCGACTCAGCGGCTCCGACAGGCTCGGGTCTGCCGGGTCCACGCGTTCCTGGCGCGTTCCGCCCGGCACCGAGGTGGTCAGCACCACGGTGTTCTTCTTCATCTGCTCGGCGCGTGCCTTGGCCTCGCTGATGCGGGTGGTGGTGACCGGGTGGGTCTGCAGGAAGTCCGGGGCGCTGTAGCCGCCCTCGTTGGCACGCATCGCCACCGACATGCGCTCGAAGAAGCCGGCCATCGCGTCCACGTCGTAGCCGCTGCGCACCAGCGTGCGGATGCCCAGTCGGTCGGCCTCGGATTCGTTGGAGCGGGTGTAGTCGATCTGGCGTTGCTGCATCAGCCCCATCGCACCGGTGATGGTGGCCATGGTGGCATCGCCCTTGGAGTTGCCGCCGGCCTGCTGCGCGGCGACCACCGCGGCCAGCATGCCGAGCAGGATCGGGATCTGGTCGCGCTGGGCCCGCTCCACCCCGCGCAGCACATGCTGCTGGGTGACGTGGGCGATTTCGTGCGACAGCACCGCCGCCACCTCGTCCTCGCGCTCGGCGGTCAGCACCAGCCCGGCGTTGACCGCGATATAGCCGCCCAGGGTGGCGAACGCATTGATCTGGCGATCGCGCAACATGAAAAACGTAAACGGCTGCTGCGGTTGATCACTGTTGGCGCCCAGCCGGGTGCCCATGGTCTGCAGCCAATCGCCGATCAGCGGGTCGTCCAGCACGTAGTCGTAATTGCGCAGCTCGGCCAGCATCATCTTGCCGTACTCGGCCTGACGCGCCGGGGTCAGCAGCTCGCCGGCCGAGGAACCGATATCGGGCAGGCGGCTTTCCTGCGCGGGTGCCACGCCCACGGCGACGGCCAGCGTAAGGGCGGTGGCGAGCGGAAGCAGGCGCAAGTGGAACTCCCAGGTGATGCGCGGAGCATGCGGGCAGCGCAGCGCAGCGGCGTGAATCGGCAATTAATCCACAGTGTTGCGGTGACGACATGGAAATTCCAGTCGCCCGCTACCATGTGTCAGACCTCAGACCAACCACGGAGTTTCCCGTGAGCCAAGACCATACCGTGCAGGACGCCGCCGGCGGCCCACATATCACCCTGTATTCCACCGCCATCTGCCCGTATTGCGTGGCCGCCAAGAACTTCCTCAAGAGCAAGGGCCAGACCTGGACCGAGGTGCGCATCGACCTGGACCCGGCCGAGCGCAACAAGATGGTCGCCCTGGCCAAGCGCACCAGCGTGCCGCAGATCTTCGTCGGCGACGTCCATGTGGGCGGCTACGACGACATGATGGCCCTGCATCGCGCCGGCAAGCTCGAGCCGCTGCTGGCCGGCAGCACGGGCGGGCAGGCATGAGTGGTTCCGACGACGGCAGCGCCGACCGCCTGCGCGAGTTCACCGAATTCCGCCAACGCATGAATCAGCGCATCCTGGCCGAGCCCAACCAGGTGGTGCGGCGTTTCTTTGCGCTGGATACCCAGACCTACCAGGCCGGTGCGCTGGACGTGAAAACCAAGGAGCTGCTCGGGCTGGTGGCCTCGATGGTGCTGCGCTGTGACGACTGCATCAGCTACCACGTCGCACAGTGCAAAGAGGCTGGCGTGAGCCGCGAAGAGTTCTTCGAAACCTTCTCGGTCGGGCTGGTGGTCGGCGGCTCCATCGTGATCCCGCATCTGCGCCGCGCAGTGGATTTCCTCGACCAGCTCGAAGGCGGCGCGCAGGCGCCGGTGCAGCACGCGCACGAGTGAGGGGCCGAGCCGGGCGGCTGCATGCCGCTCGGGATTGGCGACTGACGACCGGGAATTGGGAATTCGTCAAAGGTACGTCGCGCGCCGCTGTCAGGGCGGCGCGTTGCGTTTGGGTGCTCGGCCGCCCCACGTCGACAGCATGCGTGGCCAGCGTGCCCGCGGCGGCGTACGCATTGGTTGGGGTCCGCTGTGCTGTCGAAGTACCGCGCAGGGTGGTCGGGTGCTCGGGGCGGGCAGGGGTTTGGCGGCAGGTTGACGCGTTGATGTCGGGGTCTCGGTAGGCGACAGTCTTCGCACAGCGGCCGGCACCTGTGGTTTGCGTCGTCGCGCATGCGCCCGCCAGGCAGCCTGGCCTGGCAAGGGTCGGAGGCGTCCGCATCCGTCGGCCGCGCAGCGACTGCCGCGCCCTGCCTGCGCCGTGCCTGCCGCTCTTAGACCAAGGTCGGTTTGGGCGCCTTCACCGGCATCGGGCATAATTGCCCGTGAAACCTCCTTGCGCCGATCTGCCGGGTTCGACGGCTGGCGCTCCCCCCTTCAAGTTCGGAAACCCAACGATATGACGCAGACAATCACGGTCATCCGCGGCGACGGTATTGGCCCGGAGATCATGGATGCCACGCTGTTCGTGCTCGATGCGCTGCAAGCTGGCCTGACCTACGAGTACGCCGACGCTGGCCTGGTCGCGCTGGAAAAGCACGGCGATCTGCTGCCCGAGTCCACCCTGGCGTCGATCACCAAGAACAAGGTGGCGCTGAAAAGCCCGCTGACCACGCCGGTCGGCGAAGGTTTCAGCTCGATCAACGTCGCCATGCGTCGCAAGTTCGACCTGTACGCCAACGTGCGTCCTGCCAAGTCGTTCCCGAACACCAAGTCGCGTTTCGCCGATGGCGTGGACCTGATCACCGTCCGCGAGAACACCGAAGGCGCCTACCTGAGCGAAGGCCAGACCGTGTCCGAGGATGGCGAGACCGCGTTCTCCGGCACCCGGATCACCCGCAAGGGCTCCGAGCGCATCGTGCGCTACGCCTTCGACCTGGCGCGCGCCACCGGCCGCAAGAAGGTCACCGCGGTGCACAAGGCCAACATCATCAAGTCGACCTCGGGCCTGTTCCTGAAGGTGGCACGTGACGTGGCCGCGCAGTACCCGGAAATCGAATTCCAGGAAATGATCGTCGACAACACCTGCATGCAGCTGGTGATGCGTCCGGAGCAGTTCGACATCATCGTGACCACCAACCTGTTCGGCGACATCATCTCCGACCTGTGTGCCGGTCTGGTCGGCGGCCTGGGTCTGGCCCCGGGCGCCAACATCGGTCTGGACGCGGCGATTTTCGAAGCCGTGCACGGCTCGGCGCCGGATATTGCAGGGCAGGGCAAGGCCAACCCGTGCGCGTTGCTGCTGGGTGCCGCGCAGATGCTGGACCACATCGGTCAGCCGCAGAACGCCGAGCGCCTGCGCGAAGCCATCGTGGCCACCCTGGAAGCCAAGGACTCGCTGACCCCCGACCTGGGCGGCACCGGCAACACCATGGGCTTTGCCAAGGCCATCGCCAGCCGCCTCTGAGCGCACTGGCAACGCCGCACAAAAAAGAAAGGGCGCCCAGGGCGCCCTTTCTTTTGCTTGGAGATGTCTGAAGCCACTCCATGTCATCGATCGCAGGAAACGCTCTTGCGATTCCCCAATCCCGATTCCCGATTCCCGGCTTAGTTCCGCGACTGCAGCTTCGACAGCAAGCGCAGGAACTCGATGTACAGCCACACCAGCGTGACCATCAGGCCGAACGCGCCGTACCACTCCATGTACTTGGGTGCGCCCTGCTCGACACCGCTCTCGATGAAGTCGAAATCCAGCACCAGGTTCAGTGCCGCCACCACCACCACGAACAGGCTGAAGCCGATGCCGACCAGGCCCGAGTCGTGGATGAAGGGAATCCGCACGCCGAAAAAGCCCAGGACAATCGTCGCCAGATACACCAGCGCAATGCCGCCGGTAGCCGCCACCACGCCCAGCTTGAAGTTCTCGGTTGCCTTGATCATGCCGCTGCGGTACGCGAACAGCAGCGCGAACATGGTGCCGAAGGTCAGCAGGACCGCCTGGAATACGATGCCGTTGAAGCGTGCTTCGTACACGGCCGAGATCGACCCCAGGAAGAAACCTTCCACCAGTGCGTACAGCGGCGCGGTGATCGGTGCCCAGGTCGGCTTGAAGCTGGTCGCCAGCGCGAACACCAGTCCGCCGATCGCACCGGCAATCATGTAGATACGTGCGGCCGGCAGCGGGACGCCGTCGGCGCCAAGCGATTGCGACCACGCGAACGCGGCGGTGAGGACCGCCATCAGCAACAGCAGGCCGGTCTTGTTGACCGTGCCGTTGAGTGTCATCGCCTGACCATCGCGGGTGACCACCGAGCCGGAGCCGAGGTCGAGGAACGTGGATTCCCGGAGGGCCGGGTTACCGCTACGCATGCGTGTTCTCCATGAAAGTAGGTGCTCGCCGAGTTGGCGAGCGTTGTTGCGAGGATACCGGATCGTCCAATTTACACAGGGTGATTGACAGCGAGGCCAATCGTTCCCAAAATAGCCGACCTTTCCAGCCTTCGGGATTGAAAGGTCCCGCCGGGGTATAGCGCAGTCTGGTAGCGCGCCTGCTTTGGGAGCAGGATGTCGGGGGTTCGAATCCCTCTACCCCGACCATTCCGAGCTCCTGGCGGCGTGGGAATGCGAAGTTCGGTCCGGGCGCCCGTAGCTCAACCGGATAGAGCACCGGCCTTCTAAGCCGGTGGTTACAGGTTCGAGTCCTGTCGGGCGCGCCATCGGCGGTACGGTAGGAAGCAGGTTTTCAGTGGTGGCTGTAGCTCAGCTGGTTAGAGTACTGGATTGTGATTCCAGATGTCGGGGGTTCGAGTCCCCTCAGCCACCCCACTGAATGCCAAGCAAGTGCAGGAAAGTTTGACCCGATGCGTCGCGGGGTGTTGCAACGAAGCAAAAACGCAAATACAATGTGCGACCAGTTTCAGGGCCGTTAGCTCAGTTGGTAGAGCAGTTGACTCTTAATCAATAGGTCCAAGGTTCGAATCCTTGACGGCCCACCAGACAGGCAGCCACTCAGCGCAAGTTGAGTGGCTGTTTTTCTTTGCGCAGATGCTTGTCGCAGACGCAGGCAATCTTGGCCTGCGTGGCATCCGGCGCGTCATTGCTGTGTGCAATGACTGCCGGCGCGTCGGGCGCCAAATCAGTGGCGCCCGGCTTTTTCATCCTGGCAACGGCATCGTCGCTGTGCAGACGGCGGCAATGCGCTGCGCGCCGTCCTGGTGTTGCGTGCGTCCCGGGCCGCTGTGCGCAAGCGCCTGCGCTCAGCGTTGCTTGTCCAGCAACTGCTGGCGCACGGCGATCATGCAGCTTTCCTTGCTGGCCAGATGTGCCAGGGCATCGTTGTCGGCGGGATCGCCGCTGCCCACATCCACCACCGAGACCTGAGTGCTGCCGCGGCGCTTGAAGGCGTCGATGGCGGTGCTCGCGTTCTTCAGTGGCACGGTGGCGTCATTGGAGGAGCCGCAGAGCAATGTGCGCGTCCGTGGCGTCCAGTCCAGCAGATCGTTGCGCACCAGGTCCTGGCGGAACCGGTTGTTGGGGTTACGCAGGAAGTCCTTGTAGAAGCTCGGCTGGAAATAGCTGCCGACCTTGTCGATCGTCGGCAACAGTCCGCCGACGGCCAGATCGATCAGATCGTTCTTGCCCGGGAAAAGGCCTTCGACTTTTCCCGCCCACGGGTCCTGGAACACCTGTGACGGCGAGAGGTAGACATTCTGGTAGGCGTGCTGCATGCCGACCAGGGCGTAGGTCACCAGCACCAGGCCGAACGTGCTTTCGCCAACGGCATTGCGTCCGCTCCAGCTGTCCAGGAAGGTCTGGCTCAATGCATACGGGCCGGAAATCGGCGCGCTGGCGGCCAGCTTGAACTCGTTGGGATAGTGCGCCTCGATTTCGCGCTGGGTTGCCATGGCGGCGTGACCACCTTGCGAGTAGCCCGACAGCATCACCTTGCCCGACAGCGGGGTGTTCAGCCGTGCCAGGACCTGGCGGGCGGCGCGCATCGCATCGATGGTCGCGCTGGCTTCGCTGTCCGCGTGCAGGTAGGGGTGGAATGGATAGGTGGACTTGCCCAGGCCCAAATAATCGGTGCTGACCACCACGTATCCCCGGCCGGCCAGTCGGGTAACGATCGGGTCATCGCCCTTTGCGTCACGAATCTCCTTGGCCTGCTCTGCGGCACGTTGCGGTTCGGTGCCTGGGTCCCAGCTCAGCAACGGATAGGGGCCTGTGCAGCTGGCACCACCTGGCACGAGCAATACGCCAGACGCCGTGGTCGGTTCGCCCTTCACGCCGACCGTTGCATAGGTGAACTCGGCCACCCTGACATCGCATTTGGGCAGGTCGCTGGCCTTGTCGTTGGGCAGCAATGCAGCAAGCGCGGTGCGGGTATAGCTGGTGAGGAAGTTGCTGTTGAGCAGGGTGCCACGCGCAGGCGATGCCATCGCGATCACGGGCAGGAAGGCCAGCGCAGTTCCAATGGCGGTGAACAGACGTGATGCATTGCGATTTCGTTTGTTTCCCATGGCGGATGTCCTGATGTGCGACCGCAGGTGAATGCGGCTGCGTGGGGGAGTGGTGGGACGCTTCAAGGTGTCGGCTGCGACAGTGGTGGCATGGATCGCATGCAATCGGCGCTTTGTCAGCGGGGTGTGTGGATCGAGGCAAACGCGGTGCCCTGATCGGCAGTGACGGCGTTGCGACAGGTAATGGATGGGTGCTGGCGAGGCCCTGACTGTTCAGGAGGCCAGACTATGGGCCTGTGGATCAGGGCCGCATTCCGCAACAACGAAGCGCGCACTCCCGGCGCGAATGCGCGAGGTGTCACGCACGCCTTTGCCTCTATCGATTCATCGGATGTTGGGCGCGGCTGCCTGGGTGCAGGCCTGCATCAGTGCGCCAGCGGCAGCCGCTTTCCGGGTGCAAGGGCCAGTCGGGACGAGTCGGCGTCACCAGACGGTTCGATCGCCATCCAGGCTGCGCGGCAAGTGACTGGCAAGGCTGCATCCGTCACAAAGTGGCTGGATGACTCTCAGCGCGAGCGCATGTCATCGTTGCAGACGTCCCGCCGACTTCTTGAAGTACATCCGCATGGTGCCGACATGGCCGAGGTAGTGCCGACGGGCGGCAGTAATCGGCCTGTGGCATCGGTGATGCGGTGCGCCGCATTACGCAACGGTTTACACCGGTATCTCACTTGCTTGCGGCGCAATGCAGTGCGCCGGCTCCCGCACCCGCCGATCAGATGCTAAGCCTGATCCACGCGTGGAAACGCAAGCAGGAAGCGCGCGCCTTCACCCGGCGCCGAAATGACTTCGACAAAACCGCCTGCCTGCCGCACGGCGCTGTAGACCTGCGCCAGGCCCAGGCCGGCGCCGCGGTCTGCACCCTTGGTGGTGAAGTAGGCTTCGAACAGCCGTGACTGCACCTGTTGATCCATCCCATGGCCATTATCGGCGACGGCGATGGTGACGTAGGCCCCGGCGGGTTTGGTCAGGCTTGCGTCGGCCTCGGTCACGCGTGCGTAGCCCGTCTCGACACGGATGATGCCGCCGCTGTCGCAGGCATCGCGCGCATTGATGACCAGGTTCAAGATCGCGCGTTCCACCGTGTGTCGGTCGACCATCGCGCAGCATCCGCCCGCATCGCTGTGCAATTGCAGCTGCAGGTCCGCGCCGATCACCTGCTCCAGCAGCGGGTTGAGCTGTTCGGCCAGGGCGGCCAGGTCGACCACTTCGGGGCTGTACGGATATTGGCGCGAAAACCCGACCAGGCGCTGCGCCATGACCGAGCCGTGTTGAAGCGCCGCATCGGCGACGGCGAGCAGCTTGGCATCCTGTGCATCGATCTGCCCGCGTTGCACCACCAGATCGATCGCCGACGTGGCGGCCTGCAGCACGTTGTTCAAGTCGTGCACCACGCCGGCAAGCAATTGACCAACTGCCTCGCCTTTCTGCGCCTGCTCGGAAATCTTCTCCGCAGCGCCCTGCGCGGCACGCGCGATATCCAGGTCGCCTTCGGTGCGCTCGTGCAGGTCGCGCAAGGTATGCAGCTCGGTCGACAGCGAATGCTCGCGCGTGCGTGCCAGCATCAGCGCGCCGGTGGAGAATTCACGCTCTGCCTTCAGGGTGCGGTCCAGCGTGTGGAAGGCCGCCTCCAGTGCCCGGCGGTCAGAGATGTTCTTGCTGACCGCCAGGATGGCTTCGACGTCGCCGAACTCATCGAACAACGGGCTGGTGACCACCTGCCAGGTCTGCCGGACGCCAACGAAATTGACGCAGGTCGCCTCGAACTCGTGCACCGCGCCGTCGATCGATGCTGCCATTGCCGCATCCACCAGGTGCACGGACTCCGCCGGCCATAACTCGCGCCATGGGCGGGAGAGCAACTGGTCCTGGTGGCTGGCGCCAAGGACGGTCAAGCCGTTGACGTTGACTGCCGTGATCCGCCCGTCGAGGTCGATCTCTTTGATGCAGTCTCGCGACAGTGCCACGATCTGCCGATACCGATCTCTCATCGCGGCGGTTGTCTCTCTCGGCTGATTAACGGAATTTTCGCAAACATTGCCGTCGCCGTGCGCAAGAACACGGCATTGCTTCATCCTGCAGCAGGGCGCCACGCTGAACCATTCACCGGACTCTAGCGTACTGGTAGATGTCGGGAGCGCTGCGAAGAGGGAGCCAACGGCCGCCAGGTAAGGTCAGAAATGGCGCCAGACCGCCCTGGACAGGCAGCAGCGCTTTTTCTTTGCCAGCATCCCTGCAACAATGGCGGGCGCGTACAGCATTGCGAAAGTGGCGGAATTGGTAGACGCACCAGATTTAGGTTCTGACGCCGCAAGGCGTGGGGGTTCGAGTCCCCCCTTTCGCACCAGTGCAGCGCGGCCGTGAGTGTTCCGGCCGCCGACGCCCATGTAGACCACAGGTTTTTCTCGCCAGGCGTGCCATTGCACGCATCCCGCTGGCAGCGGCCGCCGTTATCGGCGAAACTACAAGGCTCGGCGGCTTTCTCGCCATCCGTCAACCCGCCTCTTCCATCTCGTGCCGACGCCGTGCGCTGTCGGTGGCAGGAGTCAACATGCAAGCATCGATCGAATCCACCGGCAATCTGGAACGCCGCCTGACCTTCACCCTGCCGCAGGAGCGCCTGGAGACGCATGTCGGTGGCCGGCTGCGCGAACTTGCGCGGACCACCCGCATCAAGGGCTTTCGTCCCGGCAAGGTGCCGACCAAGGTCATCGAGCAGCGCTTCGGTCAGCAGGTGCGTGCCGAAGCGATGGAAGGCCTGCTGCGGGAGACCTTCGATTCGGCCGTGCGCGAGCACTCGCTGCGTCTGGCCGGCAACCCGCGGATCGACCAGGGCGAGAGCGACTTCGATTTCGTCGCCACCTTCGAAGTGGTGCCGGATTTCGGCGACATCGACGTGAGCCAGCTGTCGGTGGTGCGTCATACCGCCGAAGTGACCGATGCCGACATCGACCAGATGATCGAAAACCTGCGCCTGCAGCGCCGCACCTGGAACCCGGTCGAGCGCGGCGCGCAGGTCGGCGACCTGGTGGCGCTGGAGACCTGGTCGCAGGCCGGCGACGAGCGTCTGCCCGCCGAAGGCGTGGAGACCGGCAGCAGCGTGCTGGGCTCGGGCGTGATGTTCGACCAGATCGAAAAGGGCCTGGAAGGTCTGACCAAGGGTGAAGACAAGACCCTGACCATCGATTTCCCCGCCGAGTGGCGCGTGCCGCAGCTGGCCGGCAAGACCGTGCAGGTGCACGTCAAGGCGGTCGAGGTGTCCGAGCCGGTGCTGCCGGTAGTGGACAAGGAGTTCATCAAGAGCTTCGGCGTGAAGAGTGGCGATGCCGAGCAGTTCCGCGCCGACATCCGCACCAACCTGGAGCGCGAGCTTAAGGGCGCGCTGATGAACCGCCTGCGTCGCGAAGTCGGCGAGCAGCTGATTGCCGCCTATGCGCACGTCGAAATGCCGCCGCGTCTGGTCGAGAACGAAGCGCGTTCGATGCTGGCCCAGCAGGTTGAGCAGGTCCGTCGCAGCGGCCGCGATCCGGGCCAGGTGCCGGACGACGCGCATCAGGGCTTCATGGACGCGGCCGCCAAGCGCGTGCTGGTCGGTCTGCTGGTGGGCGAGGTGGCCCGTCGCAATGAACTGCGTCTGGAATCCAAGCGCGTCAGCGAAACGCTGCGTCTGATCGCCTCGACCTACGAAGAGCCCGAACAGGTCATTGAGATGTACCGCAACGACCCCCAGTTGATGGGTGGGCTGCAGAGCCGTGTGATGGAAGAGCAGGTGATCGACTGGATCGCCGAGCGCGCCCAGCACACCGAGCAGCCGCTGTCGTTCCAGGACGCCATTCGGGTCTGAGGCGGTAGCAAGAGAACCGCGCCCTGCCGTCGTCAGGGTGCGGATATCGAACACGGGCGTCGGCACAGGCCGCTGCCACAACAGGAAGACCGATGAGCATTGTGACCAAAGCCCTGAACCTGGTGCCCATGGTGGTCGAGCAGACCAGCCGTGGCGAGCGTGCGTACGACATCTACTCGCGTCTGCTGAAGGAGCGTCTGATCTTCCTGGTCGGTCCCATCGACGACCATATGGCCAACGTCATCGTGGCCCAGCTGCTGTTCCTGGAAGCGGACAACCCGGAAAAGGACATCAGCATCTACATCAATTCGCCCGGCGGCGTGGTCACGGCCGGCATGGCGATCTACGACACCATGCAGTACATCAAGCCGGACGTGAGCACCATCTGCGTCGGTCAGGCGGCCTCGATGGGCGCGCTGCTGCTGGCATCGGGTGCGGCCGGCAAGCGTTACGCGCTGCCGAATTCGCGCGTGATGATCCATCAGCCGCTGGGTGGTTTCCAGGGCCAGGCGACCGACATCGACATCCACGCCCGCGAAATCCTGACCCTGCGCTCGCGCCTGAACGAGATCCTGGCCAAGCACACCGGCCAGTCGCTGGAAACCATCGCGCGCGACACCGAGCGCGACAACTTCAAGAGTGCGGTCGACGCGCAGGCCTATGGTCTGGTCGATCAGGTGCTCGAGCGTCGTCCGGAAGAGTCGATCCAGCCGTCTTGATCGCCAGGTCGCTGAAATTGCAGGAAAAACCGGCAGGGTCGGGTGGGGCGAATGTCCTCCCGACCCTGTGCTATTCTCGAAATCGAACCCCCGTACATCGGGTGGGGTAACTGGGTAACAGAAGCATGAGCGAAGACCGCCAAGGTCGTTCCGGCGACAGCAACAAGATTCTCTACTGCTCGTTCTGCGGTAAGAGTCAGCATGAAGTCCGTAAGCTGATTGCCGGTCCCAGCGTGTTCATCTGCGATGAGTGCGTTGAGCTGTGCAACGACATCATCCGCGAGGAACTCGAAGAGAAGGCGCAGTCGGCACGTTCCAGCCTGCCCAAGCCGCGCGAGATTCTCGAGGTTCTCGATCAATACGTGATCGGGCAGTTGCGCGCCAAGCGCACGCTCGCGGTGGCGGTGTACAACCACTACAAGCGCATCGAGAGCCGCAGCAAGAACGACGACGTCGAGCTGGCGAAGTCCAACATCCTGCTGGTCGGTCCGACCGGGTCGGGCAAGACGCTGCTGGCCGAGACGCTGGCACGCCTGCTCAATGTGCCGTTCACGATCGCCGATGCCACCACGCTGACCGAGGCCGGCTATGTCGGCGAGGACGTGGAAAACATCATCCAGAAGCTGCTGCAGAAGTGCGACTACGACGTCGAGAAGGCGCAGCAGGGCATCGTCTATATCGACGAAATCGACAAGATCTCGCGCAAGAGCGAGAACCCGTCGATCACCCGTGACGTGTCCGGCGAAGGCGTGCAGCAGGCCCTGCTGAAGCTGATCGAAGGCACGGTTGCCTCGGTGCCGCCGCAGGGTGGCCGCAAGCATCCGCAGCAGGAATTCCTGCAGGTCGACACCAAGAACATCCTGTTCATTTGCGGCGGCGCGTTCGCCGGCCTGGACAAGGTGATTCAGCAGCGTTCCAACGACGCCGGCGGCATCGGCTTTGGTGCCAAGGTCAAGAGCAGCGAGCGCAAGCAGGAAGTCGGCAAGATCCTGGCAGAGGTCGAGCCGGAAGATCTGATCAAGTTCGGTCTAATCCCCGAGTTCGTCGGCCGCCTGCCGGTGGTCGCCACGCTTGAAGAGCTGGACGAGCCGGCGCTGATCAAGATCCTGACCGAGCCGAAGAACGCCATCACCAAGCAGTTCAAGAAGCTGTTCGACATGGAAGGCGTGGAACTGGAGTTCCGCGCGGATGCCTTGTCCGCGATCGCCAAGAAGGCGCTCAAGCGCAAGACCGGTGCCCGTGGCCTGCGCACCATCGTCGAATCGGTCCTGCTGGACACGATGTACGAGCTGCCCTCGCAGGAAAACGTCAGCAAGGTGGTGGTGGACGAGTCGGTGATCGAGCACAAATCCGAGCCGTATCTGATCTACCAGGCGCAACCGGCCCCGGCCAAGGCCGCATCCGGCGACTAAGCCCTGCGGCCGCGTTGCCCGGGCCTGGCCCCGCTCGCGGCTAAAGGCTTTCCGAGCGCTACTTGCAACACCTCGCCGATGGCCCCATAACGGGGCCATCGGCTTTTTTGTGCCTTTAAACCCCCATTCCTGCGGAGCGCCCCATGGCCCAGTCCCAATCAGAAGTTCTCGATCTGCCGGTGTTGCCGCTGCGCGACGTGGTGGTGTTTCCGCACATGGTGATCCCGCTGTTCGTCGGCCGTGACAAGTCGATGCGCGCGCTGGAAAAAGCCATGGAAGCGGACAAGCGCATCCTGCTGGTAGCGCAGAAGTCGGCCGAAACCGACGACCCGGCGGCCGGCGATCTGTATACCGTCGGCACCCTGGCGCAGGTGTTGCAGCTGCTCAAATTGCCCGACGGCACCATCAAGGTGCTGGTCGAAGGCCTGTCGCGCGTCACTGTCGACAAGGTCGTCGAGCAGGACGGCGCACTGCAGGGCCAAGGCACCGAGGTCGAAGCCAGCGATGCCCGTGAGCCGCGCGAGGTGGAAGCGATTGCGCGCTCGCTGATGTCGCTGTTCGAGCAGTACGTCAAGACCAACCGCAAGCTGCCGCCGGAACTGCTGCAGACCCTGGCCGGCATCGACGAGCCGGGGCGCCTGGCCGACACCATTGCCGCGCATATCGGTGTGCGCCTGGCCGACAAGCAGCGCCTGCTGGAGATCACCGATATCGGTGAGCGCCTGGAGCTGCTGGTTGGCCTGGTGGACGGCGAAATCGACGTGCAGCAGTTGGAGAAGCGCATCCGCGGCCGCGTCAAGTCGCAGATGGAAAAGAGCCAGCGCGAGTACTACCTCAATGAACAGATGAAGGCGATCCAGAAGGAACTGGGCGACCTAGACGACGCGCCGGGTGAGCTGGAAGAGCTTGCCCGCAAGATCGCCGAGGCAGGCATGCCCAAGCCGGTCGAGACCAAGGCCAAGGCCGAGCTCAACAAGCTCAAGCAGATGTCGCCCATGTCCGCCGAAGCGGCGGTGGTGCGCAACTACCTGGACTGGCTGCTGGGCGTGCCGTGGAAGAAGCGTACTAAAGTGCGCAAGGACCTCAAGGTCGCCGAAGACACGCTGGACGCCGACCATTACGGCCTGGACAAGGTCAAGGAGCGCATCCTTGAATACCTGGCTGTGCAGTCGCGCGTGAAGCAGATGAAGGGACCGATCCTGTGCCTGGTCGGGCCGCCGGGTGTGGGCAAGACCTCGCTCGGCCAATCGATCGCCAAGGCGACCAACCGCAAGTTCGTGCGCATGAGCCTGGGCGGCATCCGCGACGAGGCCGAGATCCGCGGCCACCGCCGGACCTATGTTGGCTCGATGCCGGGCCGTTTGGTGCAGAACCTCAACAAGGTCGGCAGCAAGAACCCGCTGTTCCTGCTGGACGAGATCGACAAGATGTCGATGGACTTCCGTGGCGATCCGTCGTCGGCATTGCTGGAAGTGCTGGATCCGGAGCAGAACAACTCCTTTAACGACCATTATCTGGAAGTGGATCTGGATCTGTCGGAGGTGATGTTCGTCGCCACCTCCAACTCGCTGAATATCCCGGGCCCGCTGCTGGACCGCATGGAAGTGATCCGCATCCCCGGCTACACCGAGGATGAAAAGCTCAATATCGCCATGCGGTATCTGGTGCCCAAGCAGATCAAGGCCAACGGTTTGAAGCCGGAAGAGATCGAGATCGGTGGCGATGCGATCCAGGATGTCGTGCGCTATTACACGCGTGAGTCGGGCGTGCGTAACCTTGAGCGGGAAATCGCCAAGATCTGCCGCAAGGTGGTCAAGGAAATCGCGCTGGCCGGCCCGCAGCCGGCGGGCAAGAAAGCCGTGGCCAAGAAGGGCAAGCCAAAGGCGCTGGTAACGGTTAGTTCGAAGAATCTCGACAAGTATCTGGGTGTGCGTCGTTTCGACTTCGGTCGCGCCGAAGAAGAAAACGAGATCGGCCTGGTGACCGGTCTGGCATGGACCGAAGTCGGCGGCGAGTTGCTGCAGGTCGAATCCACGCTGGTGCCGGGCAAGGGCAACCTGATCCTCACCGGTCAGCTTGGCAACGTCATGAAGGAATCGGCATCGGCTGCGTTGTCGGTGGTACGTTCGCGCGCCGAGCGGCTGGGCATCGACGTGGATTTCCTGCAGAAGCAGGACGTGCACGTGCACGTGCCCGACGGTGCCACCCCCAAGGATGGCCCGAGCGCGGGCATTGCGATGGTGACTTCGCTGGTGTCGATCCTGACCAAGGTGCCGATCCGTGCCGATGTGGCGATGACCGGCGAGATCACCCTGCGTGGCCGCGTCTCGGCGATCGGCGGGTTGAAGGAGAAGTTGCTGGCGGCATTGCGCGGCGGTATCCGCACCGTGTTGATCCCGGACGAGAACCGCAAGGATCTTGCCGACATCCCGGCCAACGTCACCCGCGATCTCAAAATCGTGCCGGTGAAGTGGATCGACGAAGTGCTGGACCTGGCGTTGGAGCGCCCGCTGGCACCGAAGAAGGCCGGCAAGGAAAAGGCGCGCAAGACCGCATCGCGCGTTGCCGTCCGCGGTAAGTCGCGCACCACTCCCGGCACGCGCGTCAAGCACTAACGCGCGCTGTCTAGGACATCCCGAAACAAGCCAAAACCCGCGTCGTTATTGGGTTTTGGCTTGCGTGCTGTTGGGGGCGCTGGTATAAATGCACGACTCGTGGGCGCGGCAAAATGTGATGCGTCACGCGATACCACTTGTGTCGGGTTCTTCGCTAACGGCAAGAGCGCCGATTGTCGATTCCGCGGCATCTGCCGCAAAGGGAGTTTCAAGAATGAATAAAACCGAATTGATCGATGGCGTTGCCGCTGCCGCTGACATCTCCAAGGCTGAAGCTGGCCGTGCTGTCGACGCGGTTGTGAGCGAAATCACCAAGGCGCTGAAGAAGGGCGACGCCGTCACCCTCGTTGGCTTCGGCACCTTCCAGGTCCGCGAGCGCGCTGAGCGTACCGGCCGCAATCCGAAGACGGGCGACAGCATCAAGATCGCCGCTTCGAAGAATCCTGCATTCAAGGCTGGCAAAGCCCTGAAGGATGCAGTAAACTAATCGACTCGCTAGGGTGCTTAGCTCAGCGGTAGAGCGTCTCCCTTACACGGAGAGGGTCGGGGGTTCGAAACCCTCAGCACCCACCACTAAGCACCAGGCAAAGTTTCAAGCGCGGAGCGGTAGTTCAGCTGGTTAGAATGCTGGCCTGTCACGCCGGAGGTCGCGGGTTCGAGTCCCGTCCGCTCCGCCAGTTACACCGAAGCCCCTGAGCGATTGGGGGCTTCGTTTTCTCCACAACATTCGCGCTGCGAATGCGGTGGGGGAAGATGTCCAAGTTTAAAGCGGAGCGGTAGTTCAGCTGGTTAGAATGCTGGCCTGTCACGCCGGAGGTCGCGGGTTCGAGTCCCGTCCGCTCCGCCAGTTATACCCAAGCCCTCGGCCTTGTGCCGGGGGCTTTTTTTATGGTGTCTGTCTCGCAGTGGGTTTGGCGGTTGCAGCGCTGCAGACAAATGGCCTGGGCATGGCGGAGCGGGTGCCATGTCTGTCCTTCTCTCCACCACGTCCAAGGCGCCACGGCTTCTGCGCCGGGATCCAGTTTATGCATCGCCGCGCTGCGGCAGCGGGCGTCGGGCTGGGTGCTTGGCGTCAGGCGGGTTACACTGCGCGGCTCGCCCACAGGCCGTGATTTGCCAATGCTGCAGAAACTTCGCGACAAGACGTCAGGCTGGATCGCTACCGCCATCCTGGGGTTGCTGATGATTCCGTTCCTGTTCGTCATCGACAACAGCTACCTGGGCGGCATTGGCGCCAACAACGTGGCCAAGGTGCAGGCGCCACCGACGTGGTGGAAATCGGCACCGTCATGGTGGCCGGTCTCGCTGCTGTGGCAGCACCATGAAATCAGCACGCAGGATTTCCGTGCACGCTTCGAGCAGGCGCGCATGCAGCAACGTCAGCGCCAGGGCGAGAATTTCGACCCGCGCACGTTCGAATCCCGCGAGAACAAGCTGCAGGTGCTCGACCAATTGGTCGACGAACAAGTGGTGCGTCTGGGCGCGGAAGATGCCGGCATCGTGATCGGCGATGCGACGGTGCGCGACTACATCACCAACATCCAGGCGTTCCAGGTCGACGGCAAGTTCAGCCCTGACCAGTATCGCGCTGCGCTGGCACAGGGCACGCCGCCGCGCACGCCTGCGCAGTTCGACGCGCTGGTACGCGACAGCCTGCAGCAGTCGGTGATCCCGCAGGCCGTGGCCGAATCGGGGTTTGCAACCAAGGCCGAGTTCGAGCGCCTGCTCAAGCTGATGGGTGAGACGCGCGATGTGGAGTTGGCAATGCTGCCGGCGCCGGCGGCCGATACCGCACCCGTCAGCGATGCGCAGGTCAAGCAGTGGTACGACACGCATGCGCAAGACTTCCGTCAGCCCGAGACGGTGACCATCGAATATGTCGAGCTCAATGCCGCCACGATGCCGCCTGCCACGGCAGCCGACGAGGCGACGTTGCGCAAGCGCTACGAGGAAGAGAAGGCGCGCTTCGTCGAGCCGGATCAGCGTCTGGCGTCGCATATCCTGATCAGTGCCGGCAGCGATGCTGCCGCGCAAAAGGCGGCCGAGGCGAAGGCGGCAAAGCTTGCAGCGGAAGCCAAGCAGCCAGGCGCCGATTTTGCGGCACTGGCCAAGGCCAACTCGCAGGACCCCGGTTCCAAGGCTGCCGGTGGCGACCTGGGTTGGGTCGAAAAGGGCACCATGGTCAAGCCATTCGAAGACGCACTGTTTTCGATGAAGGCGGGCGACGTGGTCGGGCCGGTCAAGAGCGAATTCGGTTACCACGTCATCCAGTTGCGTGAGGTCAAGGGTGGCCAGGGCAAGTCGTTCGAGCAGGTGCGTGACCAGCTGGCCGCCGAGCAGCTCAAGGCAGACGCCGACAAGGCATTTGCGGACGTGAGCGGCAAGCTGGTGGATCAGGTCTACAAGAACCCCACCGCGCTGGAGCCTGCGGCCAAGCAGGTCGGCCTGCCGGTGCAGACGCTGGGCCCGTTCTCGCGGACCACGGCCAGCGGCATTGCCGCCAACCCGGCGGTGCTGCGTTCGGCGTTCTCCGAAACGCTGGTGCAGGACGGCACGGTGAGCGACCCGATCACCATCGCGCCCAACCACAGCGTGGTGCTGCGTGTAACCAATCACACCGCCGAACAGGCGTTGCCGTTGGACAAGGTACGCGACAAGGTGATTGCCGCGGTCCACACCGATCGCACTGAAAAGGCGGCTGCTGCTGCGGCCGATGCGCTGCTGGCGCGCGTGCAGAAGGGCGAGACCCTGCAGGCACTGGCTGCAAGTGAGAAGCTGCAGGTGCAGCCGATCCCGGGGTTGCCGCGTACCGCGCCGATTCCGACGCCGGCTGCAAACCGCGCAATCTTCAGTGCCCCGCGTCCGACTGCAGGCAAGCCGTCGGCAGGGAAGGTGGAGCTCGATGGCGGTCGTTTCGCGGTCTTCGTCATCAGCAAGGCGACGCCGGGCGACCTCAAGCAGATGCCGGCCGAACAGCAGACGATGCTGCGCGAGCAGCTGAGCCAGATCGATGGCAACAATGCCGCCCAGGCCTATGTCAAAGAAATGCGCAAGCGGTACAAGATCCAGATCGAAGAAGCGCAGCTGTAAGGTCGCGCTTCCGAATGGTGTCAGGAACGAGCCCGGGTAACCGGGCTTTTTCTTTGCCTGTCACTGTGCTGTGCGAACAGTCCGAGGGTGCGGTGGTGTGCTCGCCTGTGCCAGCGCTTGGCGCATGCAGGGGCCCGCTGCCTGGATTCGGAAAGACGCTTCCAGGCAAGGCCGTTCAGTGGCAATGGCGCGCATGGCCCGCGCTCGGGCGGCGTTGCAAGCTATCCAGTGCAGGATTGCCGGCACGAGCGGCCGGCCGGGTCGTTACGCACTGCGCGTAGTGTCGTGCTTCTGCAAGAGCGTAATGGCTATGGCGGTTGGGGAGTTCGGCACCCGGAACGGTGGGGGCGCCCGACCGGTGCGCCCTCAGGGTGCGTCGTTGAACGACAGCACCATGCCCGGCTTCAGTACCGCGCGCTTGTCCAGACCATTGCTGGCAAGCAGGGTGGCCACGGTGATGCCGTAGCGGCGGGCAATGGCCCAGGCAGATTCGCCGTTGCGAACCGTGTGGGTCCGGGCGGGCGCGCTGGACGCCTTGGCTATCGCAGCACTGGTGGTGGCAGCGGCGCCGTTATCCGTTGCCATCATCGGAGTCGTCGAGGCGACGACGGCACCGCTGGATCCGGGTTGCGCGGGCGCTGCCGGAGCCAGGACATGGACGCCCCTGGGGGCCGCGCGCGCTCCTGCCACCGCAGGGTTCAGGCGAGCCAGCAACTGCGGCTCGATGGCACGTTGCCCTGCCCAGGTGTTGAGGCTGGTACCGGCGGGGAGTGCGTGCTCGGTCAATACCGGCACCTGGCGGTCCAGCGAGGTCAGTAACGTGCCCTGTTGTTGCGCGTGGTCCAGGACACAGGCCAGCGCATGCAGTTTTTCGACGTAGTCGTAGGTGACCTTGGACATGCCGGGCAGTTGCGACGGGCTGGCATTCTGGGCATTCACCCCGGCGCTGCGCATCGCCTGCAGCACGCGGTACTCGCCGGCGTTGTACGCCATCAGCGCCAGTCGCCAGTCGCCACCGAACATGCCGTACAAGGTCTTGAGATAGCGCACCGCCGCAGTGGTGGAATCCACCGCCGACAAGCGGCCATCGTATTGCGCGCCGACCGGTACATGGTGGTTACGTGCAGTGGTGGCGACAAACTGCCATAGGCCCGCAGGGCCGCTGCCGTTACGTGCACCGGGGCGATAACCGCTCTCGACGAAAGGAATCAGCGCGAATTCCGTCGGCATGTCGGCGGCGCGCAGTTCATCGACGACATAACCGAACAGCGGCAGGACATCCTGTGCATCGTCGGCCAGGCGGGCCGGGGCGCGTGAGAAGTGCTGCTCCCAGCGCGTGTCACTGTGTTCGCTGTCGCAGCCGGGATCGGCGCGGCCGTCCAGGAATGCCGAAAAGATCTCCCGCCCGTTACGCATGCTGGGGGCGGTGGGCGATGCGGTGGGGCCGTCTGTGGGTTTCAGGCGGGCTGCGTCGTTGGACGAGGCCGCCGCCGGTGCAGTGGCCGCAAACGCGGCCAGCACTGCCAACACCAACCGCCTCATGCGCGAAATTCGTCTTTCCAGCGCCGAAGTTCGGCGAATACATCTACTTCGGAGGATACCGCTGCAGTCACGCGCAGTGTGACTGCGGCGCGGATCTCGGGGCGGTTGGTGCGTAAAAACGGATTGGTGGCCAGTTCACTCTTGAGCGAAATCGGCAGGGTAGGACGGGCTGCATGACGCATGGCCTGGGCTTCCTGTTGACGGCGCTGCAAGGCAGCGTTGGTGGGATCGACATGCAGCGCAAAGGCCGCGTTAGCCAGGGTGTATTCGTGGCCACAACACACAAGCGTATCGCCGGGCAGGGAGGCCAGGCGCTGCAACGAGTCGAACATCTGAGGAGCGGTACCTTCGAACATCCGCCCACAGCCTAGGCTGAACAGGGTATCACCGCTGAACAGGTGGGTGTCCGTTGCAAACGCGATGTGGGTGCGGGTGTGGCCGGGAACCTCCAGCACCTCGAATGCCGTCCCCAGTAGCGCCAGGCGCTCGCCCTGACCAACCCGATGCGCGTTGCCGGGAATGCGCTCGTCGTCAGGCCCGAACACCTCCAGGTCCGGCCAGCGCTGCTGAAGCGTGGCCACGCCGCCGACATGATCGGCGTGATGGTGGGTCAACAGGATGGCCGTGGGTACCACGCCATCGTGCTGTGCGGCGGCGATGACCGGCTCGGCCTGACCGGGGTCGACAATGATGGCGCGGCCATCCGCGGCGACCAGCGCCCAGATGTAATTGTCATCGAATGCGGGCAGGGCGATCAGTCGCATAGAATTGGGACCATGCCTGCCCCGCCATTCTCCCGTCAAGCTGGTGTCTCATCCTGGTTTGATACGGGGGCAGGACGCGGCCTGCTCCAGTCCGAGCGTCGCCTGGCACTGGAGGCGCTGCAGACGCGTCCCTCCCAGCCGTGGTTGTGGCTGACGCCGACCAGGGATCTGCCACCACGCGAGTCGCTGGATGGGCGCGGGCTGCGCCTGTTCCGCAGTGCGGGGCGGTTCGCCGGCGATGCCCGCTGCGCCATGCCGTTCCCGCTGCCAACCGAAAGCCTGCAGGCCATCGTGGTGCAACATGCCGTGGTCGGCGGTGCGGCGGATTTCCTGAGCGAGTGCGAGCGGCTGTTGATGCCGGGTGGCCGGCTGTGGCTGTTTACGCTCAACCCGCTGAGCCCTTACCGGTTTCATTGGGCGCGCCGCGGCCCGGTGGCCTTGCGGCCGGATCGCTGGCGGCTGCTGGCGCAGCGCGCCGGCCTGCAATGCGTGGAAACAGAGCGCTACCTGGGGCCGATCTGGCGTGTCGGGCGCGGCTCCTCCGATCCTGGCCGCGCTCCGTGGCGCGCGGTGTATTTACTTGAAGTGGAAAAGCGCGCCTCGGCACCGATCGCGCCCACACCGATTGCGCTGCCGTCGCGTTGGCCGCAACCGGTGGCCACGATCTGACCTTCGCCTCATTGCAACTCTTGGAAACTGATGAAATCAATTGAAGTGCATACCGATGGCTCCTGCCTCGGCAACCCCGGGCCGGGTGGCTGGGCAGCGCTGCTGCGTTACAACGGCCGCGAAAAGGAACTGGCCGGCGGCGAAGCGGTGTCCACCAACAATCGGATGGAGCTGATGGCGGCGATCATGGCCCTGGAAACGTTGACCGAGCCGTGCCAGATCGTGCTGCATACCGATTCGCAATACGTGCGCCAGGGCATTACCGAATGGATGTCCGGCTGGGTGCGCCGCGGATGGAAAACTGCCGGCGGCGATCCGGTCAAGAACCGCGAGTTGTGGGAGCGGCTGCACGCGGCAACCCAGCGCCATCGCATCGATTGGCGCTGGGTGAAGGGGCACAATGGCGATCCGGACAACGAGCGCGTCGACGTGCTCGCCCGCAACCAGGCCATCGCCCAGCGCAGTGGCGCTGCAACTGCGTAAGAGGATTCATGCGTCAGATCATTCTCGATACAGAAACCACCGGCCTGGAATGGCGCAAGGGCAACCGCGTCGTCGAAATCGGTGCAGTGGAGCTGCTGGAGCGACGGCCCAGCGGCAACAATTTCCATCGCTATCTGAAGCCGGATTGCGACTTCGAGCCCGGGGCACAGGAAGTGACCGGGCTGACCCTGGAATTCCTGGCCGACAAGCCGCTCTTCAGCGACGTGGTGGAGGAGTTTCTCGCCTACATCGACGGTGCGGAGCTGGTCATCCACAACGCCGCATTCGACCTGGGCTTTCTGGATAACGAGCTCTCGCTGCTGGGCAGCGGTTATGGCCGCATCACCGATCGCGCCAGCGTGACCGATACCTTGATGATGGCGCGCGAGCGTTACCCGGGGCAGCGCAACTCACTGGATGCCTTGTGCAAGCGCCTGGGCGTGGACAACTCGCATCGCCAGCTGCACGGCGCCCTGCTCGATGCGCAGATCCTGGCCGATGTCTACATCGCGCTGACCTCCGGGCAGGAAGAGATCGGCTTTGCCAGCGCCGATGCCGGCCAACGCTCCGAGGACGGCAGCGGCATGATCACCTTCGACCCGGCCTTGTTGTTGCCGCGGCCGCGGGTCGTGGTCACCGCGTCGGAAACGCAGGCGCACGAAGCGCGCCTGGCGCAGTTGCGCAAGAAAGCCGGTCGTGCACTGTGGGATGCGCCGGTTGAGGAGGTTGCTGCGGCAGGCTAGGACGGCTGCGCCGGGGGCGTCTGCCGTCACGCGCTCGCGGCATACGCCATGGTGGGCCTGTGCCGGGTGCAGCACGGCGCTGTGTTAGGCGATCAGCGCCGACGTCCGAGGCCGACGGCGCGCAGCCTTGCTCAGTAGCTGCGCACCAGGATGGCGGTGATGTTGTCCGAGCCGCCGCCATCCAGTGCCGCGGCCACCAGGCATTCCACGCACTCCTGCGCGCTGCAGTCGGCCTGCGACAGGGTTGCGGCGATGGCGGCATCGTCCACTTCCTCGGTCAGGCCGTCGCTGCACAGCAGTAGCTGCATGCCGGATTTGAGTTCGCCCTGCATGGTGGCAACGTTGAGGTGCGCCGGGTCGGTGACGCCCAACGCCTGGGTCACCACATTGCGATGCGGATGCGCGCGCGCCTGCTCGCTTGTCAATGTGCCCTGGGCGATGAGTTCCTGCACATAACTGTGGTCCTGGCTCAACTGCGCCAGCCGGCCGTCGCGCCACAGATACGCGCGGCTGTCGCCGACCCAGGCCACTTCGAAGCGCTGGCCCAGCACGCGTGCGGCGACCACGGTGGTGCCCATCGGCAACGTGTCGTTGCAGCGGCGCGAGGTCTTGATGATTTCTTCGTCGGCGATGCGCACGGCCTGGGCGAGCGGGGTGCCGGCGCGGACTTCGCGCACGATGGTCTCGCGCGCCAGCGCACTGGCCACCTCGCCGCAGGCGTGACCGCCCATGCCGTCGGCCACCAGCCACAGCCCCAGCTCGCTGTCGCCGTAATAGGTGTCCTCGTTGAGGTCACGGCGCAGGCCGACGTGGGTGAGGTGTCCGAATTCGAGCATGGGGCCGGTCGCCAGGGAGAAGATGCGCCACCATCATCGCGGCCGGGACGGCCAGCAGCAACCGAGCCATTGCCGGTGCCGCAGCGCCGGTTCACGCCGGGCCGGCAGGCGGTGACACCGACGCTGGCCCAGGCCGCTTGTGGCCTGGCGCGTGTGCCCGTATGATGCACGGCCCCAGGACACTGGGGACCATCTGGAGAGGTGGCAGAGCGGTTGAATGTACCTGACTCGAAATCAGGCAGGCGTTTATAGCGCCTCGGGGGTTCGAATCCCCCCCTCTCCGCCAGATTCGCATCAGCCCCCGCAAGGGGGCTTTTGTTTATGTGTCGCAACCGGCTGTGGCTGCGATGACTACAATCCGCTCGATCCCCGTTGGAGGCCTGTCATGTCCGAGATCCTGGTGCCCGTGTCCTTTGGTGAGCTGCTCGACAAGATCGCGATCCTGCAGATCAAGTCCGAGCGCATGAGCGATGCGGCCAAGCTGGCGAATGTGCGCAACGAGCTGTCCGCGCTGGAAAACAGCTGGATGGCGCATCCGGCCGCCGGCCACGACATCGTGCGTCTGCGCGCCGAGCTCAAAGCCGTCAACGAGCGGCTGTGGGTGATCGAGGACGACATCCGGCTCAAGGAACAGGCGCAGACCTTCGACGACGGCTTCGTGCAGCTGGCACGCAGCGTGTACATCGAAAACGACGAGCGTGCGCGGATCAAGAAGCAGATCAATCTGGCGTTAGGCTCGTCGTATGTGGAAGAGAAGTCCTATCAGGATTACCGCGCAACCGGCGCCTGAGACGTGATCGGGTGATCACGCTGGCGTATGTCAGTGGGACCGCAGGGCTGGCGGTGCGTGTCCCGGCGACTGGCGATCAGGGCGTTGCCCATTGCCTCGCGGGACGATGAGATCGCTGTGTCGCGTTTGCGCGCCGCGCAGGCTCACCGCGCAACACGCCGGTGCGCGCGTGGCTGCAGCGGCCAATGCTCAACGCGGATGATCGGCGCGATAGCGTTCGAATGCGGCAATCGCATCGTCGACGGTGATCAGCGACATCACCTCGTCGAACTCGATCTTGGTGCCCCAGCGGAGCTGCTCGGCCGGTTTGCCCAGGTGTTTGCGCGCGGCCGCGTCGTAGCGGTCCACGCAATAGCGCACATCCGAGTAAGGCCCGCTACGTCTGGGGTTGCTGGCCGCGTGCAGGCCAAGCACCTTGGTGCCCATCGCGTTGGCGATGTGCATCGGCCCCGAATCGGGGGTGACCACCAGGTCTGCGCGGGCAAGCAGCGCAGGCAGCTGCTTGAGCGTGTCCTTGCCGACCAGGTCCAGCACCGGTGCACGCGTGGCGGCGACGATGGCGTCGGCCGTGCTGCTTTCCAGTGCACTGCGGCCGCCGCACAGCACGATGCGCCAGCCTTGCGCGGCCGCGTGATCGGCCAGCGCCGCGTGGCGCTCCGGGTACCAGTTACGTCGCACATGGCTGGAGCAGGGCGAAATCATCAGCACCGGGCGGCCGTCGTCGTCCCACTGCGCGCGAGCCCAGGCGTGCGCCTCGGCGGGAACCGGCAGGTCCCAGCGAACCTGCGTCTGGCGCAGGCCCAGCGGCTCGGCGAAGCTGCCGATGGCATCGAGTACGTGGATGCCCGGGCGGTCGGGGATGCGTTCGTTGACGAACAGCCCGTGCAGATCCTTGGAGCGGCTGCGGTCGTAGCCGATACGCCGGCGTGCCGGCACGAACGCCGACAACACGTTGGCGCGAAAGGCCACCTGCATTTGCAGCAAGGCGTCGAAGCGCCCCAGCGGCGCCAGTGACCGGCGTAATGCGCGCATGCCGGCCACGCCGCTGCGTTTGTCGTAGGCATGGAACTGCACGCCGGGCAGGCCGTCGAGCAGCTTGAGGCCCGCCTGGTCAATGATCCAGTGCAGCTGCGTCTGCGGGAAACCCACTTGCAGCGTGCGCACCAGTGGCACTACATGGGTGACATCGCCCAGGGCGGACAAGCGCAGCAGACACAGCGATGCAGGCGTTACAGCCATGGTGTTGTTAGACTCGATAGATGGTTTCTTTCGACGCCACCGAAGCACTGACGCCGTACCGCGAGGGCCGCGGGTACGGCGCCATTCTGTTCGACCGCGAACGGCTGCGGCAAGCCGACGCCGGGCTGTTTTCGCCGCAACGCTGGGGCGACAGGGCGCGGCCGGTCGGTGAGGGCGGCCGCGGCGGGGCCTGGTTTGTGGATGCGCCATTCGGCCGCAGCGTGTTGCGCCAGTACCTGCGTGGCGGCATGGCGGCGCGGGTGAGCCATGACCGGTATCTGTGGAAAGGTGCCGGACGCACGCGCAGCTTTGCCGAGTTCCGGCTGATGCGCGAACTGATCAAGCGCAAGTTGCCGGTGCCGCGTCCGCTGGCGGCCTGCTATCTGCGCGAAGGCCTGGGCTACCGCGCGGCCTTGTTGATGGAGCGGCTTGAAGATGTGCGCTCGCTGGCCGACCACGCGCAGGTGGCCGGGCGTGGCGCACCGTGGGAGGCCACCGGCCAACTGATTGCGCGGTTTCATCGCGCCGGGCTGGATCACGCCGATCTCAACGCGCACAACATTCTGTTCGATGCCGGCGGGCATGGCTGGTTGATCGATTTCGACCGCGGTGTGCTGCGTATTCCGGCCACCCGCTGGCGCGAGCGTAACCTCAAGCGGCTGCATCGTTCGCTGCTGAAGCTGCGCGGCAACCGTAGCCGCGAAGAGGTCGACAAGGATTACCAGCGGCTGCACCGCGCGTATGAGCTGGCCTGGGGCCGGGGCTACTGATGCATTGGGCGTTGCGGGTGCAAGGGGTCGGCAATGCGTCGGCGGTGGCGCTCGGTTCGCCGATGGCCACCATCGAGCGCGCCGGCGCGCCGTGGTTGACCATCGATTGCGGCAGCGAGGGGCTGACTGCCTATCAGGCCCATTACGGCCAGCTGCCGCAGGCGATCTTCATCACCCATGTGCACCTGGATCATGTCGGCGGGCTGGAGCGGGTGTTCGTCGACAGCTATTTCTCCGAGCGGCGCGGGCGCACGCGCCTGTATGTGCCCGCGCCGGTGGTGCCGCTGTTGCAGCGGCGCATTGCCGATTACCCGAACGTGCTGGCAGAAGGCGGGGCGAACTTCTGGGACGCATTCCAATTGGTGCCGGTCGGCGATGCCTTCTGGCACGACGGGGTACGGCTGGAAGTGTTCCCGGTACGCCACCACTGGCCCGAGACTGCTTACGGGCTGCGTCTGAAGGGCGCGCTGGTGTGGACCGGCGATACCCGGCCGATCCCGGAAATGCTGAAGCGTTACGCCGACGACAACGAGCTCATCGCGCATGACTGCGGTGTTCACGGGAACCCGTCGCATACTGGCGTGGACGATTTGGAGCGGGAATACCCGCAGGACCTGTTGAGCCGCATGCTGCTGTACCACTACGCCAGCGACGCCGATGCCGATGTGCTGCGCGCGCGCGGCCATCGTGTTGCCGTGCCTGGGCAGCATCTGGCACTGGCGGACTCGACCGCTGACACGGTGCGCTGATGGGCGCCCTGACCCTGCCCACCCTGGCCGGTGCGCCCATGCAGGACCGCTACGGTCGGCCGTTGCGCGACCTGCGCCTGTCGGTGATCGAGGCCTGCAACTTCCGCTGTGGCTATTGCATGCCGGCCGATCGCGTGCCGGACGACTATGGGTTCGATGCGCAGCAGCGCCTGAGCTTCGAGCAACTGGAAACCCTGGTGCGGGCCTTTGTTTCGGTGGGCGTGACTAAGGTCCGCCTGACCGGTGGCGAGCCACTGCTGCGGCGTGACCTGCCGGCCCTGGTCGCGCGTCTGACGGCGATCGACGGCATCGAGGATCTGGCATTGACCACCAATGGCGTCCTGCTCGCGCGCCAGGCTGTGGCGCTGCGCCAGGCCGGGCTGCGCCGCATCACGGTCAGCATGGATGCGTTGGAGCCGGCATTGTTCAGACGCATGAGCGGCGACCGCGGCGATATCGCCCAGGTGCTGGCCGGGATTGCGGTTGCCGAGCAGGCCGGCTTCACGCGGTTGAAGATCAATTGCGTGGTGCAGCGTGGCGTCAACGAGGATCAGGTGCTGCCGCTGGTGGAGCACTTCCGCGGTACCGGGCACGTGCTGCGCTTCATTGAATTCATGGACGTGGGGAGCTGCAACGGTTGGTCACCGGAGGCGGTGGTGAGCTCTGCGCAACTGCACGCGCGCATCCATGCACGCTGGCCGCTGGTGCCGCTGGATGCCAATTACACCGGCGAAGTTGCGCAGCGCCACGCATTTGCAGATGGCGCCGGCGAAGTGGGGTTCGTCAGTTCGGTCAGCGTCCCGTTCTGTGGCGACTGCCAGCGCGCGCGCGTTTCGGCAGACGGCCATCTGTACACCTGTCTGTTTGCCAGCCAGGGCCATGATCTGAAGCCAGCCTTGTCCGACGGCGAGCACGGGTTGGCGGACCACCTGCGTCAGCGCTGGAGCCTGCGTGGCGACCGCTACAGCGAGGTGCGTGCGGTGGCGGCGCCGCGTCGGGGTAAACCGGTGGAGATGTTTCTGATCGGCGGGTGAGTGCGGGCGTGCTCCTGGCGCTATGCGCGCCGCACGCGTGCTTGCGCGATTTGCTGATGCGCGCGCGTTGGCGCATTGCGCGGCACTGGCTGGACGTCACCGCGTCCGGGCGCCCTGCAGTCGCAGCGGACGATGTGCAGCGATCGCTGCGTCAAGTGCAGATTTCGCTGTCGATGACCGGGTCGACGGCGTTTAAAAACGTTGTTTTCTTGCAATCCTGCGCCGCTGGATCATCGGTCGACCGCCAGGCGACTGCCGGGTTGCGTGCTACCGCGCGTCGCGCGCTGGCGCAAGGATGCACATTGCTGACAGTTGCTGTTCCATCAAGGCGCCTCGTTCACCGAGAATGCCGCATCCTGCCTGCCTGTCACCGTGTAATTCTCCATGCCTCCCAAATCACGTTCCGCGCGCCTGACCCACCTGGACGATGCCGGGCTCCCCACGATGGTGGATGTCTCGGACAAGGCGGTCACCGCACGCAGCGCCACGGCCGCCAGCCGGGTGCGTTTTCCGGTTGCGGTCGCAGCCCAGTTGCGTGCCAGTGGCCTGCGCAGTGCCAAAGGTGGCATCGTAGAAACGGCAGTGATCGCCGGCACGATGGCGGTCAAGCGCACGCATGAGCTGATCCCGTTCTGCCATCCGTTGCCGATCGATGCCTGCCGTTTCGAGATCGATTGGGCTGGAGAGCAGGTGCTGGACATCCAGTGCACGGTCCGTTGCGTGCATCGCACCGGCGTGGAGATGGAGGCCCTGACCGGCGCCAGCGTTGCGGCGTTGACGGTGTATGACATGTGCAAGGCGCTGTCGCACGCCATGATCATCGGGCCGACCAGGTTGGTCTCCAAGCGTGGCGGCAAGCGCGACATCGGAGCGGCGCGATGACTGCCACGGTAACGGTGTTGTATTTCGCCAGCCTGCGCGAGGCGGCAGGGGTGGCCGACGAGCGCGTGCAGTCCAGTGCCCAGGACCTGCGGGGCCTGTATGCCGAGCTCGATGCACGGCACGGCCTGCGCTGGACGCCGGCGCAGTTGCGCGTCGCCGTCGATGGGGCGTTTGCGCGCTGGGAGGACGCGGTGCGCGACGGCAGCGAAGTGGTGTTCATTCCGCCAGTGTCGGGAGGTTGAACGTGAGCGAGCAGACAACCGCCGTATTTGCGCTGTCCGACATTGCGTTGCCGGTCGATCACTTGCGTGCAGGGATGGAACATCCGCACGCCGGCGCCTTCGCCAGTTTCGAGGGCTGGGTGCGCGACCACAATGAAGGCCGCGGCGTTGCCGGCTTGCGCTACGAAGCCTATGCCGCACTTGCCCAGGCCGAAGGCCAGCGCGTGCTCGATGAGGCAGTCAGCCGCTTCGCCATCGTGCAGGCGCAGTGCGTGCACCGTGTGGGTGAGCTGCGTATCGGCGAGATGGCGGTGTGGGTCGGTGTGAGTGCGGCGCATCGCGGCGCCGCGTTCGACGCCTGCCGTTACATCATCGACGAGGTCAAGGCGCGCGTGCCGATCTGGAAGCACGAGCATTACCTGGAAGGGGATGCGGGCTGGCTGCATCCGGAGGCGTAGGGGTGAAGGCAGCATAGTGGCGTGCCGAGTATTGCAAGTCTCATGCTGACGATGGCGCGCGGCTCGAGGGCGTCTGCCGCGCGCGTCAATGCGCTTGTGTAGTGCCCGGCCCCGCGCACGCCAGGTCGGTCCGCAACACGCCACTCCTTAGCGCAACTGCAGCTGGTCAGGAGCATGTACGTGTTGAAGCTCCGATGATGTGCCGCCCGCTGATCTAGGCGGGCGCGTTGAGCGACTCACGCTCAGCGGGCGTCGCAGCGCGTTGCATCAATCCGCGTCTTAGGCGCTTTGGCGCGCAGCTTCCTGGTGCGGGCGCTCGGCTGTCGCCAAGGCCGCCATCAGGGACGGACGAGGGGTTTGCATGCGGTGCGAAGCACGACACCGACGGCCTGCACGGCAACATCGCCAACAACAGCGCACTGATGTTCCTGCAGACGCCAATGGAACTGCAGAGCGTGGTCGCCGCGTGATGCAGGCAGGCGTACCGCTGTAGCGGCGACTGGCCGGCCCGGCGCGTGCTGGAGGTTGGGGTGGTGTCCCCGCCGGTTGACCTCGGCGCCCGCATCAATCGATACCGTTGCTGCCTTCCGGCCCTGGCGGGATTTTCGATCTAGCGTCGCGAGGGACCGACGGGGCCACCATAAGACGTGGGCCACTGGCGTGGCCCGGGATCTGCTGCGACGGTGTCATCGCGCACATCATGAAACTGGCGGAGAGAGGGGGATTCGAACCCCCGAAGCGCGGTTTAGACGCTTACACACTTTCCAGGCGTGCTCCTTCAACCACTCGGACACCTCTCCGTACCTGCACGACCGGGGCCTTACAGGGCCGCAAATTCTAGCGGTCGCCGGGCCATACCACAAGCTGAATCTTGCAGGCGCAGTCGATGAGACGGGCCGTGGCACAATATCGGCTCAGAACAAGCTGGTTGCCCGATGTCTTATCTCGTTCTCGCCCGCAAGTGGCGCCCGAAGCGTTTTGCTGAACTCGTGGGCCAGGAACACGTGGTCCGCGCGCTCAGTAACGCGCTCGACAGTGGGCGCGTGCACCACGCGTTCCTGTTCACCGGCACCCGCGGCGTGGGCAAGACCACGATTGCGCGCATCTTCGCCAAGTCGCTGAACTGCGAGACCGGCACCAGCGCCGACCCGTGCGGGACGTGCCCGGCCTGCCTGGACATCGATGCCGGCCGCTATATCGACCTGCTGGAAATCGACGCCGCATCCAACACCGGCGTGGACGACGTGCGCGAGGTGATCGAGAACGCCCAGTACATGCCCTCGCGCGGCAAGTTCAAGGTCTATCTGATCGACGAAGTGCACATGCTCTCCAAGGCGGCGTTTAATGCGTTGCTGAAGACGCTGGAAGAGCCGCCGGAGCATGTGAAGTTCCTGCTGGCCACCACCGACCCGCAAAAGCTGCCGGTGACCGTGCTGTCGCGCTGCCTGCAGTTCAACCTCAAGCGCCTGGACGAGGATCAGATCCAGGGGCAGATGACGCGCATTCTGGCGGCCGAAGAGATCGAATCGGATCCGTCGGCGATCGTGCAGCTGTCCAAGGCGGCCGATGGCTCGCTGCGCGATGGTTTGTCGCTGCTGGATCAGGCGATCGCCTACGCCGGCGGCGCGCTGCGCGAGGACGTGGTGCGCACCATGCTGGGCACGGTCGATCGCACCCAGGTCGGGGCGATGCTGCAATCGCTGGCCGATGGCGATGGCGCGCGCCTGCTGCAGGTGGTGGCCGCACTGGCTGAATTCTCGCCGGACTGGAGCGGCGTGCTGGAAGCCCTGGCCGAGGCACTGCACCGGGTGCAGGTGCAGCAGTTGGTGCCATCGGTGGCCTTTGTGGGCGATGGGATCGACCCGACCCCGTTTGCCGCGCAGCTGCGCCCGGAGGTGGTGCAGCTGTGGTACCAGATGGCGCTCAACGGGCGCCGCGATCTGTATCTGGCGCCAAGCCCGCGCGCCGGGTTCGAGATGGCGGTGCTGCGCATGCTGGCCTTCCGGCCCGCGGCGGCGGTGCCTGCCGGTAGCAGCGACGACGGCCGTGGGGCCAGTGCCGGCGGTGGCACATGCGTGCCGGGCGCAGGCGTGCAGGCCGCTGCGCCTGCTGCTGCGGCCGCAGCGCCTGCAGCGATGCCAGCAGCGGCGATGGAAGCAGTGGTTGCGCCAAACGTGGCAGTTGCCGCCGCTGCGCCAGCTGCCGTCGCGGCAGCGCCGGTGGTCTCGCTGGCTGCTTCGGCGGTTCCCGCGGGCGCTGCGCCTGCGCGCACTGACGACACCCCACCCTGGGCGGTGGACGACGCACCAGTGAGGACGCCTGCCGCAGTGACGGAGACCTCGGCTCCCGCATCCGGGGCGGCCATTGCCCCGTCGATCGCGTCGCCCTCGGTCATGGCCACGCCAGAAGCGGCCATGGCGCCTCCCCTGGACGCTGCGGACCCGGCAGCGGCAACCGAAGCGATGGCGGCGACACCGCCGTCGCACGTTGCAGCAGCATCCCCGGCGCCTTCCGCCGCTACGGCGGCGCCGATCGACGATGGCCGCATCGCCGATGCCGAGCAGTGGCTGGAACTGGTCACGCGCAGTGGCTTGAATGGCCCGTCGCGTCAGCTTGCTGCCAACGCGGCATTCATTGGCCATCGCGACGGCGTGCTGCGGCTGGCGCTGGCGCCGGGCTTCGAATACCTCAACTCTGAGCGCTCCATCGCCAACCTGGCTCAGGCATTGGCGCCGGTGCTGGGCGACACCCCGCGCATCGTGATCGAAACCGGCAACGCCGATGTCGAGACCTTGCACGAGCGGGCCAACCGCCAGAAAGGCGAGCGCCAGAGCGCAGCCGAAATCGCCTTCATGAACGACCCCAATGTGCAGCAGCTGATTCAGCAGCAGGGCGCGCGGGTCGTCCCCGATTCCATCCGCCCTTACGACGAGTAACGCCCCATGCGTGGAAACATTGCCCAATTGATGCAGCAGGCGCAGAAGATGCAGGAAAACCTGCAGCGCGCCCAGGAAGAACTGGCCAAGCTGGAAGTCACCGGCACCGCCGGCGGCGGCATGGTCAGCGTGACGCTGACCGGCGCCAAGGAGTGCCGCAAGGTGCGCATCGACCCGAGCATCCTGTCCGACCAGGAAATGGCCGAAGACCTGATCGCCGCTGCGTTCAACGACGCCTCCAACAAGATCGACGCCGAATCCAAGGACCGCATGGGCTCGGCCACCGCCGGCATGCAGCTGCCGCCCGGCATGAAGTTGCCGTTCTGAAAGGCGGGGAATCGGGAGTAGGGAATCGGGAATCGTAGAGCGAGCTGGCTTTGCTGTTGCGATTCCCCAATCCCGATTCCCGATTCCCGACCCGATGTCCACTCTGCTCGAACAACTGATCGAAGCCTTCCGGGTATTGCCCGGTGTGGGCCAGAAGTCGGCGCAGCGCATGGCCTACCACGTGCTCGAGCGCGAGCGCGAGGGCGGGCGGCGCCTGGCCGCGGCGCTGGGAAATGCGGTGGACAAGGTCGGGCATTGCGTGCAATGCCGTGATTTCACCGAGTCGGAAGTCTGCGCCATCTGCGCCAGCAGCAGCCGTGACCGCCAGCAGCTGTGCGTGGTCGAGTCGCCGGCCGATCGCCTGGCGATCGAGCACGCCACCGGCTACCGCGGTCTGTATTTCATTTTGCAGGGGCGCTTGTCGCCGCTGGATGGTATCGGCCCGCGCGAGCTGGGGCTGGACCGCCTCGGCGAGCGCCTGGCCGCTGGCGAAGTGACCGAAATGATCATCGCCACCAACGCCACCGTGGAAGGCGAGGCAACCGCGCATTACCTGGCGCAGTTGGCACGGCAGTACGCCGTGCGGCCCAGCCGGCTCGCCCAGGGCATGCCGCTGGGCGGTGAGCTGGAATACGTCGACCGCGGCACCCTGTCGCACGCCTTCGGCACCCGCAGTGAGGTGCTTTGAGGGCTGGGAATCGGGAATGGCGAATAGGGAATCGGAGAAGCAAAGTCGGAAGCACGCGCGGTAAGCTCTTGCGATTCCCCAATCCCGATTCCCTATTCCCATCCCATGACCGACACCATCTTCGGCAAAATCATTCGTCGCGAAATTCCGGCCACCATCGTTTATGAAGACGACGAGGTGCTGGGCTTCGAGGACATCGCACCGCAGGCGCCGGTGCATGTGCTGTTCATTCCCAAGCAGCACGCCATTCCCACCCTGGACGATGTGCCGCCGGAGCAGGCGCTGCTGGTCGGCAAGCTGGCCATTGCGGCGGCGGCCTACGCGCGTGCGCAGGGACTGGCGCAGGACGGTTACCGCATCGTGATGAACTGCCGCGAGCACGCGGGCCAGACCGTGTTCCATATCCATCTGCACCTGCTGGCCGGTGCGCCGCTGGGCCGCTTCGGCACCCCCTGACGGGACGTTGCCACCGATGTAACCGAACAGGTGGTCGAGCGGCAACGGCAGGCCAGGTTTGAGCATGGCCGGTCGTCGCTACTGCGGTCACGAGCCGATGCACACCAGTAGGCGCTCATGGCAGCCGTGTAGCCGCGCAGTCGCGATTCCGGCAGGCTTGTTGCGCCTGCGTAGCGCCGGGGCCGGCGAAATGGCGAAGTAATAATCCAGCCGAAACGCGCTGATGCAGGCGGCTTGACCCGCACCAACAAAAACGCCGCTCCTTCAGGAGCGGCGTTTTGCATCACGGCTGACTCAGCGATGGATTACCACCAACCGCGGCCCCAACCCCAGCCGCCGCCCCAGCGCGGACCCCACGGGTCGCCCCAGGGGCCGTACGGGTAGGCCGGAATCACGTCGACGTCGCGCACTTCCGGCCACAGGTAGACCACGTCGGCAGCCACCTTGGGCAGCTTGTAGTCGTACTCGCCGATCTTGGTGGTTTCATAACCTTCGATCTTGCCGATGAAGGTGACCTCGCGGCCCGGCTCGAACACGGCCGGATCATAGAAGCCCGAGCGGCATGCCAGGAAGCGGCCATCGCTGGCATCCACCGCATTGCGGTCCGGACGGCCACTGGCGTTGAGCGGACGCGAGATCAGCTCGAAGCAGGTCTGGCCCTGGGCGGGTTTGGTCTGAATGATCTTGCCGCCCCAGCGCACCGAGGTGCCCAGTTGCGCGCTGGCAGTGGAATCGCTCGGGCTGACCGTGGGGAACTGGCCCTGCAGCGGCTTGGGCGCGGTCGCGCAGGCTGCGAGCCCGAGCACAGCGACAATGGGGAACAGAAAACGGGTACTCATGAGGAAGCTCCGGTTCGCGGGCGATGCTGCAGCAGGTCTTTCAGGAGAGTGGCGCTGTCCGAATCAGCGCCAGCGTATCGCGCGGCAGCGAAACGTTGGCTGAGCGCCAACAGTGCCGTGTCCGGCTGCGAACGGGCGACGCGTTGCGCCCAGTCAATGGCCGGTTCGTGTGGTTCGCGGGCCAGGCCCAGCTTGCCGTAGCGGCGACTCAGCCGATGCCATGCGCGCAGTAGCGGGTCGCGTTCGCGCTCGCCGCGGGCCAGCAGCCAGCCCATCCAGGCTAGGGCACTGACGGCAAACACGCCGAAGATGGCAGCCAGTTGCGTGGGCTCCAGGCGGTCGATGCCGAACGGCTGCAGCAGGCGCTGCTGGCGGTCGGCATTGAACGACAGCACCAGGTCGTTCCAGCCGCGGCGCAGCCAGTCGCCGACCTGGCTCAGGCCGGCCCAGGTGCCGAGCTGGGCCAGGCCGGCGCCGCCATCGGTCTGCAGGCGATCTTCCAGCGTGTCGTAGATGCGTTCCGGCGCCACCGCGGCAGTCGGGTCCACGCGCACCCAGCCGCGGCCGGCCAGCCACACCTCGGTCCAGGCATGCGCATCCATGCGCCGCACCACCCAGTAGTTGCCCAGCCCGTTGTAGGTGCCGCCGGCATAGCCGGTGACCACGCGCGCCGGGATGCCGGCCGCACGCATCAGCACCACAAACGATGAGCTGAAGTGTTCGCAGAAACCGGCCTTTTGCTGGAACAGGAATTCATCCACGCTGTTGCGGCCGAGCAGCGGCGTATCCAGCGTGTAGGCGAATTCGCGGGTGATCCACCCCAGCGCGCGCTGCACCACCGCATCGTCGTTGCTGCCGGCCTCCGCGCGCCATTGCCGGGCCAGGGTGAGCGTGCGCGGATTGAAGCCTGGAGGCAGGGCGAGCGCGCGCTTGCGCAACTGGTCGGGCAGGTCGGTATCGAAACGGGTGGGCGGTGCCGATTGCAGCTCCCAGCGTGTCAGCGCGCTCAACGGGCGCTGCGCGAACAGTTCGTAATCGGGTGAGAGCTCGGCGTTGGCAACGCCCTGGGTCGGCAGGTCCAGCGACACCAGCTGGCGACGATCGGTGGGCTCGTAGTCCAGTCGGTAACGATAGGTTTGCGGGCCTGGGGTGACCGAGGCGGGCCGGCCGCGGCCGGTCCAGCGCGCGCGCTGCCAGGTACGGCCGTCGAAGTCCCACATCACCGGTCCGCGCCAGTAGCGTTGCTGCGGCGGTGGCGCCTTGCCGGTGAACTGCACGCGCAAGGCCGGGCTGTCGTCGGCCATCAGGTCGATCCATTCGCCCGGGGACATGTTGTCCGACAGGCCGGGCCGCGACAGTGCGCGCTCGGGCACGCCCCACAAGGGCGAACTCAGGCGCGGCAGCAGCCAGAAGGTGACCAGCGCCAGCGGCACGCCGATGGCGACCAGTTTGCCGATGCTGCGCAACTGCAGGCGCAGGCCGGGCGTGCCGGTGCGGTGCTCTTCGTCGGCCAGCCGCTGCATGCTGAGCAGGGCGCTGACCACCGCCAGCAGCGCCAGGCCCATCGTCGTCGGGCCCTGGTCGAGTAAGAAGGCCGCAAACGGCGCAAACAATGCAAAGCCCAGCAGGCTGCGCGCATCGCGCAGGGTGCGCAGTTCGGAGGCCTTGATCGCCAGCATCGCCGCCAGCACCGCACAGCCGGTGTCGCGCCCGAAACGCATACCAATTTGCCAATACACCGCCGCCAGCATCGCGATCACCAGCAGGACGCGCACCGGTGCCATCAGGGTGCCGCGCCAGCTCATCACGCCCACCAGCAGTGCGGCGATGGCGATGGTAGAGGCCAGCAACCCGGGCAGCTGCAGCAGCAACGGCGTGAGCGCCAGCCAGCTGGTGGCCAGCACCCAGCCACGGCTGGCCTGGGAAATGGGAAGGGCGGGCTCAGTCATGCGGCAGCAGCGCCAGCGCGCGCAGGCAGAGGTGATGGTGCGAAGGCCCCTGTGCAGGGCCCAGCGGAGGTTGGCCTGGCAGCAGCAACCGGTAGCGTCGCCCGTCGCGCTCTGCCAGGTTGACCCAGCGCGCCAGCCGCGCGATGCGGCGCTCGTAGGGCAGCGCGTGGAGGCTGCGCCAGTCCAGCGTCACTTCGATACCGAGCGGTTGTTCGTACTCGCGCACCAGCAAGGTGTCGCGCCGCGCCGAGTGCTTCCAGGAAATCGTGCGTGGCGCATCGCCTGCGCGGTACGGGCGCAACTGATGTAGTTCCTCGCCTTGCGCGTGCAGCCGGGTCTGGTTGGGCGACCCGGCGCCCTCGGGCAATGACGGTCCCTGTTCTTCGGGTCTGGGGTAGGCCAGCAGCGGCGTTTCCGGCCACACCCACGACCATGCCCGTACCAGCCCCAGCGGTTGGGTACTGGACAGGCGGATGCGTTCGATGTCCTGCCAGCCGCGGCGCTCGGTGGGCACCAGCAAGTCGATCTCGGCCATGTCGTGGTCGACCAGCGAACAGAAGCCGCTGCTGTCCAGATGATCCAGGCGCACACCGCGGCGTGCGCGGGTATCGCGGCGTGCCAGCGACACCCGCATGCGCAGCGGCTCGCCGGCCACCACCGGCTCGGCCGACACCGCCTCGATACGCAGCGCCGACAACTGCAGGTGCGCCATGATGCTGCTGGCGACCCCGGCGGTGGCCAGCAGCAGGGCCAGCAACAGCGCGGGGTTGTTGTTGTAGTTCAGCGCGCCCAGCAGCATCGCCAGCAACAGCGCGGTGACGAACAGTCCGAAGCGGGTGGGCAGCACATAGATGCGCCGCCGGTCCAGCACGATCGGCAAGGCTTCGGCTCCCCGCGGACGCGCCAGCAGGCTGAGCCGGCGGCCGATGCCGCGCAGTGGCGCACGCACCTGGGTCAGTCCACCGGCACGCTGTGCAGCAGTGCCTTGGCCAGCGCCGGCCCGGACGAGGATTCGGCCTCCGGCACCAGCCGGTGCCCGGCCACGGCGACAAACAGCGCCTGCACGTCTTCCGGCAGCACATGTTCGCGCCCTAGCAGCAGCGCGTAGGCCTTGGCGGCACGCAACAGCGCAATGCCGGCGCGCGGCGACAGCCCCACGCGCACCCCGGCGTGCTGACGGCTGCGCAGCAGCAAGGCCTGCACATAACCGATCAAGGCATCGCTGGTGTGGACCTGGCCGACCACTGCGCGCAGCGCCACCACGTCGGCGTCGCTGAGTTGCGGGGCGGCCTGGGCGATCAGCTCGCGTCGGTCGGTGCCCGACAGCAGCGCGCGCTCGGCATCGGCGCTGGGGTAGCCCAGGCTCAGCCGCAGCAGGAAGCGGTCCAGTTGCGAATCGGGTAGCGGGAACGTGCCGGACAGATCGACCGGGTTCTGCGTGGCGATCACGAAGAACGGCTCCGGCAACGCATGCGTCACGCCGTCCAGTGTCACCTGCTGCTCGGCCATGGCTTCGAGCAGCGAGCTTTGCGTGCGCGGCGGAGCGCGATTGATCTCATCGGCCAGCAGCACGTTGGTGAACACCGGGCCGGGATGGAACTGGAACTGGCGCGAGGCCGCGTCGTAGACCGACACCCCCAGCACATCGGCCGGCAGCAGGTCGGAGGTGAACTGCACGCGCTGGAAGCCCAGCCCCAGGCTGGACGCCATCGCGTGGGCCAGGGTGGTCTTGCCCAGGCCGGGCAGGTCCTCGATCAACAAATGTCCACCGGACAGCAGCGCCACGAACGCCAGCCGCACTTCCTGCGCCTTGCCCAGCAGCAGCGAATTGACCTGGTCTTGCGCGCGCCGCAGCGATTGACGCAGCGCATCGGTTAGCATTTCCGTGGAACGCAGCGGTGTCGACATCACAATTCCGTAGGTGAAAAGAAGAGTGCACAGGGCAATGCAGGGGGACCAACGCGCACATCGCACCTTCGTGATCCTGTGGACACTGGCGACGGCCGTCAAGCTATTGATCGCCGCACGCTTGCCGCTATTCGTGGACGAGGCGTTTTACTGGCAGGAAGGCCAGCATCTGGCCGCAGCCTATTCGGATCTGCCGGGCCTGACCGCCTGGCTGGCCCGGCTGGGCGTGGAGCTGGGCGGGCATCATCTGCTGGCCTTGCGGCTGCCGTTCCTGGCCATCGCCGCGCTGGTTCCCTGGTTGATCGCGCATATCGCCACGCGCTGGTTCGGCTCCACCCTGGGCTGGCAGGCCGGCAGCCTGACCCTGCTGATGCCGCTGTCGGCCACGCTGGGCATCCTGGCGGTGCCGGACGTGCCGATGGCCCTGGCAGCGGTGCTGTGCATGGACGCCGGCGCGCGCTTGCTGCGCGAGGTCGATGCCACCAGTGCGCTGGAGCTCGCCATTGGCCTGGTGATCGGCGCGCTCAGCCATTACCGCTTTGCCGGGGTGATTGGGGTGGGCTGCATCGCGCTGCTGTGCATTCCGCAGGGGCGCGCGGTGATGCGCGACCCGCGCATCTGGATGGCGCTGACGGTGGGTGCGGTGAGCTGGCTGCCGCTGCTGTTCTGGAACACCGATCATGACGAGGCCGGCCTGCGCTTCCAGTTGGTCGACCGGCACCCGTGGCGCTTTCAGATCACCGGGTTGTGGTTTCTGCTGATCCAGGCGGCACTGGTGACGCCGTTGCTGGCCTGGGCAATGGTCAAGGTGGGCCTGGCCGGCACGCGGACCGGGGGCGGTTCGCGCGCGCAGTGGCGTTACTTCGGTTTGCTGGGCGGCATTTCGACCGTGGCGATCTTCGTGCTGGGCTTCTTCAGCGATGCCGAGCGGATCAGCTTCCATTGGCCACTGCCGGGGTATCTGGCGCTGCTGGTGGCAGTGCCGGTGATCCTGATGCGCTGGCCGCATCCGCTGCGCCGTGCAGCGTGGCTGATCGCGCTGCTCGGCACGCTTGGTGCGTATGGCTATTACCTGGCCGTCTCGGTGCCGTCGATCCGCGCGCACGCGGCTGGCGAAAAATACTACCCCCGCAACTTTGCCGGCTGGAACGATCTGGCGCGCGCGGTCAAACGTCAGCTGGCGCAGATGCCGCCGGGCACGCGCGTGCTGGCAGAAAACTTCAAGGTCGGCGCCGAGCTCGGTTTCCAGTTGCACGACGCCAACATCGAGGTGCTGCGCGCCGACTTGAACGACAAGCACGGGCGCAGTGCGCAGTTGCTGCAGTGGGGGTTGCTCAGCGATGGCACGCGGGATGGGCCGCGATTGCTGGTGCTGTCGCCCAGCGATCAGCGTTACCGCGATCTGCTCGTGCGCTACCACGACATCTGCAAGATGGTCGGGCCATTGCCATCGCCCACCGTCGTCTCCACCGATCACGGCTATCAGCGCTTCCTGCTGCTTGCACTGCCGGCGCAGCGCGCGCCCGGGGCGTGCGTCACCCCGGCGATGGCCTGGATCGACACGCCGCTGCCGGACGCGGCGGTGTCCGGCCAGGTCCAGGTGCGCGGTTGGGCATTCAAGGACGGCGTCGGCCTGGCGACCGTGGAGCTGCTGCTGGACGGTCGCCCGGTCGCGCAGGTCGCTTACGGCAGCGTGCTGGACGTGCGCCCGTACTGGAAGATTTCCACCGACCCGCAGCACCCGAACGTCGGCTTCTCCGCCACCCTCGACACGCACGCGTTGCCGCCCGGCACGCATTGGTTGGGACTGCGCCTGCACGGCCGCGACGGCAGCGTCGAGGACTGGTGGGAGCAGCCCGTCACCGTTTCCGCACCCTAGATCGCCCAATGACGCAATCCTTGCCCGTTACCCATCCCGCACCGCTGTCCGGGATTCGAATCGCCGTGCTGGTGCCTTGCCATGACGAAGCGGCAACAGTGGCCGAGGTGGTCGGCGCGTTTGCTGCCGCCCTGCCGGGCGCGGTGATCTACGTGCTGGACAACAATTCCAGCGATGCCACCGCAGCAGTCGCCGCGGCGGCAGGTGCACAGGTGTGCCGCGTTGCACTGCAAGGCAAGGGCAACGTGGTGCGGCGTGGATTTGCCGACGTCGAAGCCGACATCTACGTGCTGGTCGACGGCGACGCCACCTACGACGCCGGTGCTGCGCCCGCGCTGGTGCGCAAGCTCATCGACGAGCGCCTGGACATGGTGGTCGGCGCGCGGCGCGATCAGCAGCAGGCCGCCTATCGCCCCGGCCATCGGCTGGGGAACGTGCTGCTGACGCGGTGCGCCGGGCTGCTGTTCGGGCGCAGCTTCGATGACATGCTGTCCGGGTACCGGGTGTTTTCGCGGCGCTATGTCAAATCCTTCGCGGCCCATGCCCATGGTTTCGAGACCGAAACCGAACTGGCCGTGCACGCTTTGCAGTTGCGCATGCCGGTGGCCGAGGTCGAAACCGCCTACGGCGTGCGCCCGGAAGGCTCGCAAAGCAAGTTGAATACCTGGCGCGACGGCTGGCGCATCCTCACCACGATCGCCAAGTTGTTCAAGGCCGAGCGGCCGCTGTTGTTTTTCTCGATCGGCTTTGCCCTCAGTGCCGCGTTGTCGATCGTGCTGGCGATTCCCCTGTTCAAAACGTACCTGCAGACCGGGCTGGTGCCGCGTTTTCCGACCGCGATCCTGTGTGTGGCGCTGATGCTGCTTGGCTTTCTGCTGCTGGCCTGCGGGCTGATCCTGGACACAGTCACGCGTGGTCGCGTCGAAGCCAAGCACCTGGCTTATCTGGCCGAGCCGTGCGTGGGCACGTTGGCGGCCACTTCGCAGGCCAGGGAAGCGCACTAATGGCGGCCATGCTCAACGCAACGTCGGTTGCGCGCCGCCAGCGCCTGTTGCATTGGGCAGACCGCCACTTCGGTTTTCATTCGCAGCGCCAGGTCGTTGCCCCGGTGATTGCGGTGGTGTCGATCGGGGCACTGCTGTCGCTCGGCCTGGGTCAGGATGCCAACTGGGATTTGCGCAACTACCACCTGTACATCGGCGACGCCTGGCTTAATCACCGCCTGGGCGTGGATCTGGCCCCGGCGCAGATGCAGAGCTATTTCAGCCCATTGCTCGATGCCCTGCATGCCGGGTTGATGTTGCATTTGCCCGGGCCGGTGGTCGGCGCAGTGCTGGGTGCGCTGCATGCGCTGGTATTCGTACCGGTGGCGGCCGTGGCGTGGCGCGTCCTGTCCAGCGCGCCCCGGCGCGCTCAGTGCGCGCCGTTGTTTGCGCTTGCCGGTATGTGCAGTGCGGTGTTCCTGTCCGAGCTCGGCGGCACCATGGGCGATACCGCCAGCGCGCTTCCGGTCCTGGCGGCATTGGCTGCGGTGTTGTGGGCGCAGGCCAGGGCGCGGCAGGGCATGCGCGTTGTGCTGTTGTGGGTGGTGGCCGGGGCACTGATCGGCCTGGCAGTGGCGCTCAAGCTCACCAATGCGCTTTACGCGCTGGCGCTGGCGCCGGCGGTGCTCTGCGATGGCGGGCAGCTGCGTTCGCGCGTGCTGGCACTGGCCGGGTTATCGGCAGTTGCGGCAGTGGTCGTAGCCCTGGTGGCCGGGCCCTGGTACTGGCAGGTCTGGCAACATCTGGACAACCCGCTGTTTCCGCAATTCAACGGCTTGTTCAAATCGCCGCTGGCCGCACCGGTGTCGATTGCCGATGTGCGCTGGTTGCCTCACAACCTGGGCGAACAGCTGATCTGGCCGCTGCTTTTCACGTTCAAGCCGCAGCGAATCGGCGACCTCGGTCTGGTGCAGGCAGGCTGGGCGGTGTTGTATGCGGTGGTGGTGCTCGCTGTTGGACGTCGCGTATTGCGCCGCCCGCCGCGCGAGCCGGGCACGCTGGATCGCTCCAGTGGTGTGTTGGTGGTCTTCTTCGCTGTTGCCTATGTGCTGTGGCAGGCGATCTTCAGCATTCATCGCTATCTGTTGGTGCTGGAACTGCTGGCGCCGCTGGTGCTGTGGATAATGTGCCGGCACGCCTTTGCAGCACAGGCCGATCGGAGGGCTGCCTGGTTGATCGGGGCATGCGCGCTGGTTGCCGTGGCGGGATGGAAGGACTGGGGCCACGAATCGTGGGCGCGCGACAGTTTCCAGGTCGAGCAGCCGACGATGGTCAATCCGGCTGCGTCCAGCGTGTTGCTGGTCGGCGACGAGCCGCAATCCTGGCGGGTGCCGCTGCTGCCAAGGCAGGCGCGCTATATCGGTGTGGCGACCAATATTTCCGAAACCGATCAGTACCGCCAGCGTGTCCGTACGCTGATTGCCGAGCGGTCGCGGCTGTACGCGATGTTGGGCGCCGCGCGCGACAAGCAGCAGGTGCGGATCGACCGGATGAACCGCTTGGTGAAACAGCTCGGCTGGGACACCCAGCCGCAGTGCACGCGGCTGCGCTGGCTGATTGCGCGGGGCCTGCGTGCCGAACTGCAGGCCCCGCAATCAGGGCGCTGCATGCTCACCGTACCCGAGGCCAAGGCGCTGGACATCGCGGTGGCCGATCGCGCGATACGCGAAGCTGCGCAGCAGCGTCTGACCGAGTACGGACTGACGCTGGATCCGGCACGCTGCCGCACCATGTCATCGCACGTCGGGCAGGCCGAGTACCCCTACCAGTTCTGCGAATTGGTGCGTCCGGATTGACTGTATGTAGTAACGACTCGCGGCCCAGCCAAGGGTGCGCGCTCGGCCTGGGTGTATGGCTTGTCGATCGCACGAATGATCTGCCAGGCGGGCGTAAGCCAGGCGCGCGGCACGCAGCATCGCTCTCTTTGTCTGACGCACTCTCAGGGAAGCGCAAACCCCGCCTGGCGCAGTAACCGCGCCAGCGCGATCAGCGGCAGCCCGACCAGGGCCGTGGGATCCTCAGAGCGAATCGCATCGAACAGGCTGATGCCCAGGCCTTCGCATTTGAAGCTGCCGGCACAATCCAGTGCGGGTTCGGCGGCCAGGTAACGCGCGATCGCGTCGGGCGTCAGCGGGCGAAGCTGGACTTCGGTCAGGTCCAGGGCGTGAAAGGCGCCCTCCGGGCCGATCAGGCTGACCGCGGTGTGGAAGCGCATCGTGCGCCCGGACATGGCGCTCAACTGCGCGCGTGCCTGGTCCACGGTGCCGGGCTTGCCCAGCGCCTGGCCGTCGAGGTCGGCCACCTGATCCGAGCCGATCACCCAGGCGTCGGGCGTGTGGGTCGCGATGGCGGCGGCCTTTTCGGCAGCCAGGCGGCTGGCCAGGGCGCTCGGAGCCTCACCCGGCTGCGCCCGCTCATCGACCTGCGGGCGTGCGGTGGTGAAGTCCAGTTGCAGGCGGCCAAGCAGCTCGCGCCGGTACACGGAAGTGGAGGCTAGGATCAGGCGTGGCATCATGGACGCTGCTGGAAACGGGCAGGGCAGTCTGCCAGTCTGCACCCGGTGCAGCACACTGAATGGGTGCATTTGACATGGCCACGGCGGGTCTTTAACATTCTGCGGCTTATGTCCGCGAACGTACCCGAAATGCTGGATGCTTGGCGGATGGTCGCAGCGCGCAGGCGCTTCGATGGCCGCATCCCGCTCTCTGCGATGACCCGTCTGCAGGGGAGTCTGGTCGATACCGAAGGCGAGTGTGTCTATTCGCTCCAGTTCGATCAGGACGCTCTGCTCAAGGTCGCCTATGTCGAACTCAGCATCGATGTCGAGCTGCCGCTGGCCTGCCAGCGCACCTTGCAGCGTTTTCTGTACCCGGTGCAGATCAGGCAGCGTCTCGGCCTGATCCGCGACGAGGACGAAGAAGCCGCGTTGCCGCCGGACTACGAAGCCTTGCTGGTGCCAGACGACGGCATGTTGCGGGCGGCGGACCTGGTGGAGGACGAACTGGTGCTGTCGGTGCCAGTGGTGCCGATGGCGCCGGGCAGCGAAGCGATCGATGCCGAATGGGTTCCGACCCAGGAAGAGCAAGACAAGGCCAGTCCGTTCGCGGCGCTGGCAGCGTTGAAGAAACAGTAACCGCCGCTGTTAAGGGCGGAAAGACAGGTCGACGCGGGCGTAGAGCGTGCTGTTCGACTCAACAGACAAGTTATCGAACTAAAGTTGGAGCAATCCCATGGCTGTGCAGAAATCCCGTGTCACCCCGTCCCGTCGCGGCCAGCGTCGTTCGCACGACGCCCTGACCGCCAAGCAGCTGTCGACCGACCCGACCAGCGGCGAGATCCATCTGCGCCACCACATCACCGCTGACGGTTACTACCGCGGCAAGAAGGTGATCGCGACCAAGTCGTCGGCCATTCAAGAAGATTGATTCGTGGCACCCGGCGCCGCTACGCGGCCGGGTGACTCTCGCTTCTTCCGGAGCCGCCGGTCACCGCGGCTCTTGCACCAGGAAACAGTATGAGCAAGCGGATCTATTCCAGAATCGCGGGCACGGGTAGCTATTTGCCCGAAAAGGTGTTGACCAACGACGACATGTCCAAGATCGTCGACACCAGCGATGAATGGATCTTCTCGCGCACTGGTATCCGTGAGCGTCACATCGTCGCCGACAACCAGACCACCAGCGATCTGGCGTATTTCGCCTCGCTGAAGGCGATGGAAGCGGCCGGCGTCACCGCCGACGAGATCGACCTGATCGTCATCGGCACCACCACCCCCGACCTGATCTTCCCGTCCACGGCCTGCCTGCTGCAGGCGCGGCTGGGCAATGTCGGGTGCGGGGCGATGGACGTCAACGCGGCCTGCTCGGGCTTTGTCTACGCGCTCAGCGTGGCCGACAAGTTCGTGCGCAGTGGCGACGCCAAGACCGTATTGGTAGTTGGCGCCGAGACCCTGACCCGCATCGTCGACTGGACCGACCGCACCACCTGCGTGCTGTTCGGCGACGGTGCCGGTGCGGTGATCCTCAAGGCCGATGAAGAAACCGGCATCCTCAGCACCCATCTGCATGCCGACGGCAGCAAGAAAGAGCTGCTGTGGGACCCGGTGGGCGTGTCGGTCGGCTTCGGCGAAGGCAAGAACGGCGGCGGCGCGTTGCTGATGAAGGGCAACGACGTGTTCAAGTACGCGGTCAAGGCGCTGGATTCGGTGGTCGATGAGACCCTGGCCGCCAACGGCTACGACAAGCACGACCTGGACTGGCTGATCCCGCATCAGGCCAACCTGCGCATCATCGAGGCCACCGCCAAGCGGCTGGACCTGCCGATGGAGCAGGTGGTGGTCACCGTGGATCGCCACGGCAATACCTCGTCGGCCTCGGTGCCGCTGGCGCTGGACGAAGCGGTCCGCTCGGGCCGCGTGCAGCGCGGCCAATTGCTGCTGCTGGAAGCCTTCGGTGGTGGATTTACCTGGGGCTCGGCGCTGCTGCGCTACTGAGTCCCGCAGGCCCGGCCGCGTCCGCCGGCTGGGTCTGACTGCGTCGAAGGACGGACCGTCATGGCAGAACCCATCGTCATCGCCGGCCAGCGTGTCTGGCTCAAGCAGTACCGCCGCAGCAATCGGGCGGTCTCGCTGGGCGCACTCAACTTTGTCGCACGCCGCTGGGGCCTGGATGCATTGCGTCCACCGCCGCACCGTGGCGGCGACGCCGCGCGCGACCTCGAAGCGCGCCGGCTCGGCGAGCTGCACGCGCAGTCGGTCAATGTGCCGCGCGTGGTCGGCTGTGGGCAGGCGGCCCTGATCCTGAGCGACAACGGCCGCTCGTTTGCCACCTGCCTGCGCGAAGCCGACGTGCCCGAGCGCGACCGCCTGGTGGCGCTGGCGGTGTCGGCCATGGTCCATGCGCATGGTCATGGCGCCTATTTCGGGCAGCCGTTGCCACGCAACATGACCTTCGATGGCCAGTCGGTCGGCTTTATCGATTTCGAAGAAGATCCACTGGAAGTGATGGACCTGACGCAGGCCCAGGCGCGCGACTGGCTGGTGTTCGGCTATGGCGTGGCCAAGTACTACCGCGGCCGGCGCGAGGTGCTGCAGCGCCTGCTGGCGCGCGCCTTCGATACCGCCGGCCCGGCGGTGGTCGAACATGCGCATACGGTCACCGGGCGCCTGCGGCGCGTTGCGCAGGTGGCGCGCGGCCTGGGCCGCTCGGCGAGCGCGCTGGGGCGGGCGATCCAGGCTATCCATGCGGCCAGTGCCTTCGGCGTGGTGTTGGTGCTGGTGCTGTGCGTGGACTGGTGTGCCGACGGCGAAATGGACCTGCTCGCAGCCTTGTTGTAAGCGTGCCGGCCGCTGCGTCGGTGCAGGCTTGCATACGCGGCAGTACAGACGCCAGGGCGATTTCGCACGTATCATCCCGGCTCGATTTTTGCAGGCAGCAGCGCGTGACCGAATCCACTCTCGCCTTCGTGTTTCCCGGCCAGGGCTCGCAGTCCTTAGGGATGCTGGCCGAACTGGCCGAACTGCATCCGCAGATCCGTGACACGTTTGCCGAAGCCTCCGAAGGCGCCGGTGTCGATTTGTGGGCCCTGTCCCAGGGTGGCCCGGAAGAAATGCTCAACCGCACCGAATACACCCAGCCGGCCTTGCTGGCCGCGGGCGTGGCGGTGTGGCGGTTGTGGACTGCCCAGCGCGGGCAGCGCCCGGCGCTGCTGGCCGGGCACAGCCTGGGCGAATACACCGCCCTGGTCGCCTCCGGCGCCTTGTCGCTGCACGACGGCGCGCACCTGGTGCGGCTGCGCGGCCAGTTCATGCAGGCCGCCGCGCCGGCCGGCGTTGGCGCGATGGCTGCGGTGCTTGGCGCCGACGACGCGTTGGTGCTGGAGGTCTGTGCCGAAGCGGCAGGCAGCCAGGTGGTGGTGCCGGCCAACTTCAATTCGCCCGGTCAGATCGTGATTGGTGGCGATGCCGCCGCGGTGGACCGCGCGCTGGCCTTGCTGGCCGAGCGCGGCGTGCGCAAGGCGGTCAAGCTGGCGGTGAGCGTGCCCTCGCATACGCCGCTGATGCGCGATGCCGCCAATCAGCTGGCTGAAGCCATGGCCGGGCTGAGCTGGCAGACGCCGCAGATCCCGGTGGTGCAGAACGTCGATGCGCGTGTGCACGAGGGCAGCGCCGCGATCCGCCAGGCGCTGGCCGAGCAGCTGTACCTGCCGGTGCAATGGACCGGGTGCGTGCAGGCGCTGGCCTCACAGGGCATCACGCGGATTGCCGAATGCGGCCCGGGCAAGGTGCTGAGCGGGCTGATCAAGCGCATCGACAAGAGCCTGGACGCGCGCCCGCTGGCCACGCCGGCCGACTATGCCGGCGCGCTCGACGCGTGGGCGCACTGATCCACTGCATATGCCGGTCGTGCCGGCCTCCCTCGACGTTCGCGGCCACGGTCACGACGTCCCCCTTCGAGGAACAGCATTCATGAGCAAGCCTCTGCAGGGCGAAATCGCCCTCGTCACCGGTGCCAGCCGCGGGATCGGTGCGGCCATTGCCGACACGCTGGCCGCCCAGGGCGCCACCGTCATCGGCACCGCCACGTCGGCCTCCGGCGCTGCGGCGATCGGCGAGCGCCTGGCCGCCCACGGCGGGCACGGTCGCGAACTCAACGTCACCGATGCAGCAGCGGTCGATGGCCTGATCGATGCGATCGGCAAGGAATTCGGTGCGATCTCGATCCTGGTCAACAACGCCGGCATCACCCGCGACAACCTGTTGATGCGGATGAAGGACGACGACTGGCAGGCGATCATCGACACCAACCTGACCAGCGTGTTCCGCACCTCCAAGGCGGTGATGCGCGGCATGATGAAGGCGCGCAAGGGCCGCATCGTCAATATCGCCTCGGTGGTCGGGGTGACCGGCAATCCGGGCCAGACCAACTACGCCGCGGCCAAGGCCGGCATCATTGCGTTCTCCAAGTCGCTGGCCAAGGAAATCGGCTCGCGCGGGGTCACCGTCAACGTGGTGGCGCCCGGTTTCATCGACACCGACATGACCAAGGCGCTGCCGGACGAGGCCAAGACCGCCTTGCTGCAGCAGATCGCACTGGGCCACCTGGGCGCCCCGGAAGACATCGCCAATGCGGTGGCATTCCTGGCTGGCCCGACCGCACGCTACATCACCGGCGAGACCCTGCACGTCAACGGCGGCATGTACATGCCGTGAGCGTGCGGCGCCGGGAGGCGCTAAGTGGCTGATCGGCCGGGACTTGTGATGCAATGCAAGGCTCGGGCGCTTCCACTACACTATCCAACGCGGCCATCGCAGCCCGATGGCGTTTTTTTGTACCACCACTACTCCATCTGGAGCGATATCCCCAATGAGCACCATCGAAGAACGCGTCAAGAAAATCGTCGTCGAACAACTCGGCGTCAAGGAAGAGGAAGTCACCACCAGCGCATCGTTCGTCGATGACCTGGGTGCCGACTCGCTGGACACCGTCGAGCTGGTGATGGCGCTGGAAGAAGAGTTCGAGTGCGAGATCCCGGACGAAGAGGCCGAGAAGATCACCTCGGTCCAGCAGGCGATCGACTACGTCAAGGCTCACGTCAAGAGCTGATGCGTTGTTCCTGACGGCGGTGGCGCGCATCATCACGCCGCTGCTGCGTCAGACATTCCATGGGGCCGCTGATGCGGCCCTGTGTTTTTAGGCGTCACCCGCAAACCGCAAGCACCGTTCGTTCCGTGGTGAGGAGATCTGCAATGAGTCGTCGTGTTGTCGTTACCGGCATGGGCATTGTGTCGCCGCTGGGCAATGATCTTGCCAGCAGCTGGGATGGAATCATCCACGGGCGCTCCGGCATTGGCCCGATCACGCAGATCGATGCCTCGCAGTTCACCACCAAGATCGCCGGCGAAATCAAGAATTTCGACCCCACGCTTTTTGTGTCCGCCAAGGACGTCAAGAAGATGGACTCGTTCATCCACTACGGTGTCGGCGCCTCGTTCATGGCGCTGGACGATTCCGGGCTGGAGATCGACGAAAGCAATGCCGAACGCATTGGTGCCATTCTCGGCTCCGGCATCGGCGGGCTGCTCGGTATCGAAGAGCAGACCATCAAATTCCACGAGGGCGGCGCGCGCAAGATCTCGCCGTTCTATGTGCCCAGCACCATCATCAACATGTTGCCGGGCCAGGTCAGTCTGATCAAAGGTCTGAAGGGCCCGACGTTCTCGGCCGTGTCCGCGTGTGCCACGTCCAACCACTCGATCGGCACCGCAATGCGCATGATCCAGTACGGCGATGCCGACGTGATGCTGGCCGGCGGCGCCGAGCGCGGCTCCTCGCCGAGTTCGGTCGGCGGTTTCTGCGCCATGAAGGCCATGTCCACCCGCAACGACGATCCCGCTGCGGCCTCGCGCCCGTGGGACAAGCAGCGCGACGGCTTCGTGCTGGGCGACGGTGCCGGTGTGCTGGTGCTGGAAGAGTACGAACACGCCAAGGCCCGTGGCGCACGCATCTACGCAGAGCTGGTCGGCTTCGGCGCCAGTTCCGACGCGTTCCACATGACCGCCCCCAGCGAAGACGGCGAAGGCGCGGCGCGCAGCATGGTGGCCGCCATGCGCGATGCCAAGCTCAATCCCGAGCAGATCGGCTATCTCAATGCGCACGGCACCTCCACGCCGCTGGGCGATCTGGCCGAAACCCTGGCGATGAAGCGCGCGCTGGGCGACCACGCCTACAAGACCATGGTCAGCTCGACCAAGTCGATGACCGGACACCTGCTCGGCGCGGCCGGCGGCGTGGAAGCGATCTTCTCGGTGATGGCGCTGCACACCGGCATCATTCCGCCGACCATCAACCTGGAAGAGCCCAGTGAAGGCTGCGACCTGGATTACGTGCCGAACGTGGCACGCGAGGTACAGGTGGATGCGGTGATGTCCAACGGCTTCGGCTTTGGCGGCACCAACGGCACGCTGGTGTTCAAGCGCGTCTGAGTCGATGCGCCGTTTTCTTCTCTGAAAACGGTGTGCGCTGCCTCAGCTGCTGTGCGTGTCGCTTCCGCGCGGCAGTCGCTGCTGACGTTTCCGATTGACAGCCGATCCATCTCATCGCGGACGCTGTGTTTACCGCAGCGGCGCGCGTCTGCACCTCACGCCACGCCGGACCGATGACGCTCACCCGATCACTGCATGCGGACATCGACCTGCTGGCGCTGCATCGGCTGGCACCGCAACGCTATCCGGCCCTGCTCGAATCCACTGCTTCCGGAACCGCCCACGGGCGCTGGGATGTGCTGCTGCTGGCAGAGGGCGCAAGCCTGCGGCTGGACGGCGATGGGCGCACCCGCGATGGCGATGGCCGGGTGCTCGAAGGCACGTTTCTGGACGCGCTGGATGCCGCCTGGCAGGCCGAGCGCGTGCCGCACGATACAACCAGCCCATGGCCGTTTCGCGGCGGCTGGGCGGTGCTGCTGGATTACGAACTGGCCGCGCAGGTCGAACCGATTCTGCAGCTGCCCGCCCGCGGCGATGGCATGCCGACTGCGCTGGCGTTGCGCGCGCCGGCAGCGGTGCTGCGCGACCGCGTGGAAGGGCGCTGCGTTGCGCTGGCCGAGCCGGGGCGTGAGGATCTACTGACCCGCATCGTCGAAGACATCGCTGCCTGCGCCGCATTGCCGCCGTTGCCTGCGTGGGTCGGGCCGGTGGTGGTGGACGAGGACACACCCGAGCGCTTCACCGACGCGGTGCAGCGGGTGCTGGATTACCTACGGGCCGGCGATGTGTTTCAGGCCAATATCTCGCGTGCATGGCAGGCCACATTCGCCCACTTGGTCGACCCGGCCGCGCTGCATGCGCGCCTGCGCGCGGCCAACCCTGCACCGTTTGCCGGCCTGTTCGTGGCGGCCGGGCGCGCGGTGGTGAGCTCCTCGCCCGAGCGGCTGGTGTCGGTGCAGGGCGATGCGGTGCAGACCCGCCCGATCGCTGGTACCCGCGCGCGCTTTGCCGGCGACGACGATGCAGCACGCATCCGCGAGCTGGTCGGGCATCCCAAGGAGCGCGCCGAGCACGTGATGCTGATCGATCTGGAGCGCAACGACCTGGGCCGCATCTGCGCGTCCGGCACCGTGGAGGTGGACGAGCTGATGGCCGTGGAGAGTTACGCGCACGTGCACCACATCGTCAGCAACGTGCGTGGCCGCCTGCGCGCCGGGGTGACCCCGGGCGCGGTGATCGCTGCGGTGTTTCCCGGCGGCACCATCACCGGTTGCCCCAAGGTGCGCTGCATGCAGATCATTGCCGAGCTCGAACAGACCGCGCGCGGCGCCTACACCGGTGCGTTCGGCTGGCTCAATCGCGATGGCGACATGGATCTGAATATCCTGATCCGCACGGCCGAGGTGGCCGGCGAGCAGGTGCGTTTCCGCACTGGCGCCGGGATCGTGGTGGACTCGGACCCGCAGCGCGAGCTGGACGAAACCCGCGCCAAGGCGCGTGGCGTATTGCGCGCGATCGAGCAGACATGAGCGCTTCAACGGGACATCACCGGCGCGCGGTATCCTGCGCGGCGCAGGGGCAATGACGAGGTGGGTGTGGCGGTGACTGGCAAACGCGGATGTCTGGCCGTGCTGGGCACGGTGTTGCTGCTTGCAGCGCTGCTGGCGATTGCCGCCGTGGTGGCGTGGCGGCATTACCTGCACTTCGCCGATACCCCCGTGAGTGCGAGCGCGCCCAGCGTGGTGATTGCGCCCGGCGATTCGCTCAAGGTCACGCTGCGCAAATTGCGCGCGGCCGGCCTGGAGCAGGGCACTGATCTGGAATGGCAGCTGCTCGCGCGCCAGGTGGATGCCGCCGGCAAGCTCAAGGTGGGCGAGTACGCATTGGCGCCGGCACTGTCGCCACGCGAGGTGCTGACGCGCATGCGCCAGGGGCGTGTGATCCAGTACCGTTTCACGATCGTGGAGGGCTGGAATTTCCGGCAGCTTCGCGCCGCACTCGCCACCGCCACGCCGCTGCAGCACTCCATCGACGCGCTGGACGATGCGGCGCTGATGGCGCGGCTGGGATTTGCCAAGCAGCATCCGGAAGGGCGATTCCTGCCGGAAACCTATGTGTATCAGCGCGGCGATAGCGACCTCGACGTGCTCAAGCGCGCACACGCCGCCATGGAAAAGGCATTGGCGCAGGCCTGGGAACAGCGCGCCCCGAACCTGCCGCTTAGCTCGCCGGAACAGGCATTGATCCTGGCATCGATCATCGAAAAGGAAACTGCCCTGGGCTCCGAGCGGCCGTTGATCGCGGGAGTGTTCCTGCGCCGCCTACAGCTGGGCATGAAGCTGCAGACCGACCCGACCGTGATCTACGGCATCGGCAGCAGCTACGACGGCAATATCCGCCGCCGCGACCTGACCACCGACACGCCATACAACACCTATACGCGCACCGGCCTGACGCCGACGCCGATTGCGATGCCGGGCCGCGAGGCGCTGCTGGCGGCGGTGCAGCCGGCACCCGGCGAGGCGCTGTATTTCGTGGCCGTCGGCGATGGCACCGGCGCGCACGCATTCTCGGCCACGCTGGCCGAACATAACGCGGCGGTGGCGCGCTACCTGCAGCGGCGCCGCCTGCCGAGCGCGCCGCAGACGGAGCCCACGCCATGACCGCCGCATTTTCGCCCTGGCAGCAACGCGCCTTCGACCAGACCGTAGCCGCACTGGATGCCGGACGGCTCGGGCACGGCTTGCTGATCTGCGGGCCGGAAGGGCTGGGCAAGCGCGCGGTCGCCCTGGCCCTGGCCGAGCACGTGCTGGCCAGCTCGCCGGACCCGGCACTGGCGCAGCGCACGCGGCAGTTGATCGCCGCCGGCACTCACCCGGACCTGCAGCTGGTGTCCTTCATTCCCAACCGTACCGGCGACAAGCTGCGTACCGAGATCGTCATCGAGCAGGTGCGCGAGATTTCGCAAAAGCTCGCGCTGACCCCGCAGTACGGCATCGCCCAGGTGGTGATCGTCGACCCGGCCGATGCGATCAATCGCGCCGCCTGCAACGCCTTGCTCAAGACGCTGGAAGAACCATCGCCCGGCCGCTATCTGTGGTTGATCAGTGCCCAGCCGGCGCGGTTGCCGGCGACCATCCGCAGCCGTTGCCAGCGCCTGGAATTCAAATTGCCGCCCGCGCACGAGGCACTGGCCTGGTTGCTGTCGCAAGGCGTCAGCGAGCGCGCTGCGCAGGAGGCCCTGGACGCCGCCCGCGGCCATCCCGGCCTTGCCGCGCAATGGCTGCGCGAAGACGGCCTGGCGGTGCGGCGTGCGGTGGCGCAGGACCTGGAGCAGATTGCCAGCGGCCGCGTCGGCGCGGTGGAGGTTGCGCAGCGCTGGACCAATGATGGCCAGGCCGATCAACGTCTGCGGCATGCCGCCGATCTGGCATTGGCGCAGGCCTCGGCCGGCTTGACCGATCCATCGCGGTTGCACAAGCTGGCGACCTGGTTCGACGCCGCCAACCGCACCCGCGACCTGCTGCGCACCACCGTCCGCGCCGACCTGGCAGTGACGGAATTGTTGCTGGCCTGGCGCGAGGGAGAGCGCCAGCCACGTTCTAGGGGAACTCGATGAGTGCAATGAATGCACGCCAAGGCATTTTGTCGCTGGCGTTGAAAGACAAGCCGGCGCTCTATAGCGCGTACATGCCGTTCGTGAAAGGTGGCGGCATCTTCGTGCCGACCCCCAAGCGCTACATGCTGGGCGACGAAGTCTTCCTGCTGCTGACCCTGCCCGATTCCAGCGAGCGCCTGCCGGTGGCCGGCAAGGTGATCTGGACTACGCCGGCCGGCGCCCAGGGCAACCGCGCTGCCGGCATCGGCGTGCAGTTCCCGGACGGCCCGGAAGGTGAGGCAGTGCGCAACAAGATCGAGACCCTGCTGGCAGGCCTGACGACCTCGGACAAACCGACGCATACGATGTGACGTGGTGCGGCGCGGTGCGGTTGCGTGCGTGATTGCCGTCGTATTGGCAGCGGGTCGTCGAAGGGGCGTATCGGGCGTTTGAATGGCGCCGAATCGATTATCGCCATGGCGCCGCCAGACCGCCGGCACGGCGCGCCCAGTCATTGGACCGGACGTTTTCGACCAGGTCCTCGCCGTCGCGGATGTAGCTGTTGACGATTGCCGCAGCTGCCCTATAATGTGCGGCTAGCGTCACCGGGCGGTTAGCTCAGCGGTAGAGCATTGCCTTCACACGGCAAGGGTCACAGGTTCGAACCCTGTACCGCCCACCATAGAAATCCTGCACTCCACGGGATTGGACGCGAAGAAAAAGCCGGCCATGTGCCGGTTTTTTTGTGTCTCGCCTCCCATGCGGGAGGCTCAAGGACGCAGCAACGCGCGGGACGTCATGGGTGACACCTGCTGCAGGCCGTAGCGGTGGGCGAATTCGATTGAATGCACGTTGCCGCTACGGGGAGTGATAGCGCACCTGGGCAATCAGCAGAACGTCGTTCCCGGTCTTGTAGACATGTCCGTTGGCGACCGGAGAGTCGAGTCTGCGCCCCCGTGATCGTGCTTTCCGGGTGGTCTGTCTCGTCGCTTGTGCCTGCTTGTTGCGGGCTCAGCAAGGACTTGCCATCCTGCGAGACCCCCGCGTTCAAGAAGGTATGGCGATGAAAGCACTGCTTGGAAGTGCCCTGATTGCGATGGCGCTGCTAACCGGCTGCGCGCGCGATGTTGGCGAGCAGTACGTGGGCAAGTGGGTCAATGTGAAGTCGCAGAAGAATGTGCTGAGCATCGAGCACAACGGCGAGAGCTTCATCATCCGCGACACCTCGCCGGAGATGTTCGGCAATGGGGTCAAGACCCGAAATTACCCGGCGTTGTTGACCAAGGGCGTGCTGCAGGTGTCCAGTGGCAATGGCACGGTCAACTATGCGATCGACGAGGCGAGCGGTCGTTTGAGCACCGGCGATACCGAGTACACGCGGGTCAAGTGAGCCTCTGCGCCTGGGCGTGCGCCTTGCAGTAGTCGCGTCCGTTCTCTAGGTAGCTTGCGCCTGCATCCAGCGCCACAGCGTCGTGCGCGAAACGCCGAGCGCCTGTGCGGCGAGGGCGCGATTGCCGTTTGCGCGATCGAGCGCCGCGCGGACGGCTGCAGCGGTGAGCTGCAGGCGGGACGCCGCCAGGTCGCTGCGTGCGGATGTCGCTGCGGTATCGCCAATCTGTGTGTCGAACAGTTCCGGTGCCCACCAATGCAGTTGCTCAAGGCTCAGGCTCTCGTGCGCCTGCGCCTTCCAGTGGATGCACAGGCGTTCGACCAGGTTGCGCAGCTCGCGCACGTTGCCGGGCCAGGTGTGTAGTTGCAGTCGTTGCAATGCAGCCTTCGACAGCGGCGAGGCGATATTGCCGAGTTGCTGGAAGTAATGCGCCAGCAGCAGCGCGATGTCGTCGGGGCGCTGACGCAAGGGGGGCAGCGCGATGCGTAACGCTGCCAGGCGGTAGAACAGGTCGCGACGGAATCGCCCTTGTTCGACCAGCGCGTGCAGCTCCTGCAGGCTGGCGGCCACCACACGCACGTCGATTGCGACGGGCAGGGTCGCGCCAACGCGCAACACTTCGCGTTCTTCCAATACGCGTAAGAGCCGTGTCTGCAACGGCATGGGCAATTCGCCGATTTCGTCGAGGAACAGCGTGCCATCCTGCGCGGCTTCGATCAGGCCGGTGTGCCCGCCGCGGCGGGCACCGGTGAAGGCGCCATCGCTGTAGCCGAACAGCTCTGCCTCCAGCAACGATTCGCTGATGGCCGCGCAATTGATTGCCACGAAACGGCCGCGTCGACGGCTGCCGGCATGCAGTTGTCGGGCGACCAATTCCTTGCCGGTGCCGGTTTCGCCGCTGATCAGGACGGTGCCGGCATGCGGGGCATACAGCTGCACCAAGGCACGCACCTGCGCCATGGCGGCTTCGTCGCCAAGCAGCGCATCGCTACGTCGGGGGCGCCTTGAGTGACTACGCGCGGAGGGCCGCTCCCGGCTCGATGCCGTGCCCAGTGCGATGGCCTGCTCCAGCGCCTGGCGCACCGACCCTGCCGAATACAGCAGCACGCCGGGCAGCCCGGCCTGTTCGGCGAAATCGATCGCCATGCCGGTGCCTACGATGACCTGGATACCGGCGGCGCGCAGGTCGGCAATGCAATCGCGCGCGTCCTCGGCAGTGACGAATCGGCGGTGTTCGATATCCAGGTCGAAACTGGTCTGGAATGCATGAAACGACGGGACGTCGCTGGCATGGGTCACCACGCCGATGCGCGGGGCAATGCGGCGCGCGCGCGCCAGTGCTTCCATCAGGTCGAACCCGGTCGCCTGGATTGGTGCCAGCGGCAATGCCAGGCGGCTGCGCAGATAGGCGGCGTTGGAGCCGCCGGCCACCAGGGCGTCGCAGCGTTCGCGGCGCAGTCGCTGGCCGATGACCTCCACCGCTTCGGCGAAGCCAAGGTTGATCTGCTCGATGCGCGCGCGCTGGTCGAACTCGGGGATGACGTCGGCGAGCAGGCCGGTCAGGCGGGATACGCTGACGGTCCAGATTACCGGCAGAGAGGTGTCTGCTGCGTCGGAGGTGCTGGAGGTGCGCGGGAAGTCGAGCTGTTTCGTCATGTTTCATGATGTTCCATCAGTTCCAAAACCGCAACAATGGCGTTTCCGGTTCGTAGCAGAATCAGACACTTGCGATTGGCACGACGTTTGCTGACCAGCTAACCATCTCATCCCGGGAACTGTCATGACGTCCTCCTATCCAGCCTCTGCCGGCACGCGCTTCCGCGCAGCGCTGGCTGCCGAGTCGCCGCTGCAGGTGATCGGTGCGATCAATGCCAACCACGCGCTACTGGCCCAGCGTGCGGGCTACCAGGCCATCTACCTGTCCGGCGGCGGCGTGGCGGCTGGCTCGCTGGGCTTGCCGGATCTGGGGATCAACACGCTGGAAGACGTGCTGATCGATGTGCGCCGCATCACCGACGTGTGCGAACTGCCGCTGCTGGTGGATGTGGATACCGGCTTCGGGCCGAGTGCCTTCAATATCGAGCGCACCATCAAGTCGCTGATCAAGGCCGGCGCGGCCGGTTGCCATATCGAAGACCAGGTTGGCGCCAAGCGTTGCGGGCATCGGCCGGGTAAGGAGATCGTGAGCCAGGGTGAGATGGTCGACCGGGTCAAGGCAGCAGCCGATGCCAAGACCGATCCAGCGTTTTTCTTGATTGCACGCACCGACGCCATCCAGATGGAAGGGGTGGATGCGGCGATCGAACGCGCCATCGCCTGCGTGGACGCGGGCGCCGACGGCATCTTTGCCGAGGCCGCCTACGACCTGGAGACCTACGCGCGCTTTGTCGATGCAGTGAAAGTGCCGGTGCTGGCCAACATCACCGAATTCGGCAAGACCCCGCTGTTCACGCGCGACCAACTTGCACAGGCCGGTGTGGCGATCCAGCTGTTCCCGCTGTCGGCGTTCCGTGCAGCCAACAAGGCCGCCGAGGCGGTCTATACGGCGATTCGACGCGATGGCCACCAGCAGGCCGTGCTGGAAACGATGCAGACCCGCGAAGAACTCTATGAGCGCATCGGCTATCACGGCTACGAACAGCGCCTGGACGCGTTGTTTGCGCGCAAGGGCGCATGATCGCCGCTTGCTGGGTCCATCTGGTCAATCCTTCGTGACATTGCAACACGCCACAGCTTGGGAGCTCATCGCATGAACGACACTGCCATTCCCGGTTTCAAGCCGAAAAAATCCGTCGCACTGTCAGGCACTGCCGCAGGCAACACCGCGCTGTGCACGGTGGGGCGCAGCGGCAACGATCTGCATTATCGCGGTTACGACATTCTGGACCTGGCCACCACCAGCGAGTTCGAGGAGATCGCCTACCTGCTGGTGCACGGCAAGTTGCCCAACAGCGGCGAGTTGCGCGGCTACAAGGCCAAGCTGCGCTCGTTGCGTGGTGTGCCGGCGGCGGTGAAAACCGCGCTGGAACAGCTGCCGCCATCCGCGCACCCGATGGATGTGATGCGCACCGGTGTGTCGGTGCTGGGCTGCCTGCAGCCGGAAAAGGACGATCACAACCATCCCGGTGCGCGCGATATCGCGGACAAGTTGATGGCCTCGCTCGGTTCGATGCTGCTGTACTGGTATCACTACAGCCACAACGGCAAGCGCATCGAGGTGGAGACCGACGACGACTCCATCGGTGGGCATTTCCTGCACCTGCTGCATGGTTTTGCGCCGAAGGATTCGTGGGTGCGCGCAATGCACACCAGCCTGATCCTGTACGCCGAGCACGAATTCAATGCCTCCACGTTTGCGAGCCGCGTGATTGCCGGTACCGGCAGCGATATGTACAGCGCCATTGCCGGTGGTATCGGCGCGTTGCGCGGTCCCAAGCATGGCGGCGCCAACGAGGTGGCCTTCGAGGTGCAGAAGCGCTACGACACGCCAGATGAAGCCGAGGCCGACATCAAGGCACGCGTGGAGCGCAAGGAAGTGGTGATCGGCTTCGGGCATCCGGTGTACACGGTGTCCGACCCGCGCAACAAGGTGATCAAGGACGTGGCGCGCGAGCTGTCCGAGGAGCAGGGCAGCCGCAAGATGTACGACATCGCCGAGCGTCTGGAAAGCGTGATGTGGGACATCAAGAAGATGTTCCCGAATCTGGACTGGTTTAGTGCGGTGAGCTACCACATGATGGGTGTGCCGACAGCGATGTTCACCCCGCTGTTCGTGCTGGCACGCACGGCGGGCTGGAGTGCGCACGTCATCGAGCAGCGCGTGGATGGCAAGATCATTCGGCCTTCGGCTAATTACACCGGGCCGGAAGATCAGGTGTTTGTGCCGTTGGATCAGCGCGTCTGAAAAGTGCCACTTGCGAGCTGCCCTCATCCGCCCTTCGGGCACCTTCTCCCGCGTTGCGGGAGAAGGGAGCGTGGCGAGTGGCACGTGGTGAGCAGGAATACGAGCAGCAACAGCAACAGCAACAGCAACAGCAACAGCAACAGCAACAGCAACAGCAACAGCAACAGCAACAGCAACAGCAACAGCAATAGACCCCGCCCGCCTTGTGATATCGCCAGCCATGAATAGCCAGTACCGCAAGCCCTTGCCGGGCACCGCGTTGGATTACTTCGATGCACGCGCCGCCGTGGATGCGTTGCAGCCCGGTGCATATGCAGGCTTGCCATACACCGCACGCGTGCACGCGGAAAATCTTGTGCGACGTGCCGAGCCGCAGATGCTGGAGGCGTATCTGCGCCAACTGATCGAGCGCAAGCGCGAGCTGGATTTCCCGTGGTTTCCGGCGCGTGTGGTCTGCCACGACATCCTGGGGCAGACCGCCTTGGTGGATCTTGCCGGACTGCGTGATGCCATTGCCGAGCAGGGCGGCGATCCGGCGCAGGTCAACCCAGTGGTGCCGGTGCAACTGATCGTCGATCACTCGTTGGCGGTGGAATACGCCGGCTTCGACAAGCAGGCCTTTGCCAAGAATCGCGGCGTGGAAGACCGTCGCAATGCCGATCGCTTCCATTTCATCGAATGGACCAAGCGCGCGTTCGAGAACATGGAAGTGATTCCGCCGGGCAACGGGATCATGCATCAGATCAACCTGGAGAAGATGTCGCCGGTGATCTACACGCTGGACGGCGTGGCGTTTCCGGATACCTGCGTGGGCACCGATAGCCACACCCCGCATGTGGATGCGTTGGGCGTCATCGCAGTGGGCGTGGGCGGCCTGGAAGCAGAAAACGTGATGTTGGGGCGCGCCTCGTGGATGCGCTTGCCGGACATCATCGGCGTGGAACTTACCGGGCGGCCGGCACCGGGAATGACCGCCACCGATATCGTGCTGGCCTTGACCGAATTCCTGCGCCAGCAACGCGTGGTGGGCGCCTATCTCGAATTCTATGGTGCAGGCGCCAGTGCGCTGACCATCGGCGACCGCGCCACCATTTCCAACATGACGCCGGAATTCGGGGCGACCGCGGCGATGTTCTACATCGACCAGCAGACCATCGACTACCTGCGGCTCACCGGTCGCGACGACGCGCAGGTGGCATTGGTGGAGAACTATGCTCGCCATACCGGGCTGTGGGCCGACGATCTGGCCACCGCACAGTATGAGCGCGTGCTGCAGTTCGATCTGTCCAGCGTGGTACGCAACATGGCCGGGCCCTCCAACCCGCACAAGCGCGTGGCCACCAGCGAGCTGGCTGCGCGCGGCATTGCCGGCGCCTGGGACGAGGTGCCGGGGCAGATGCCCGATGGCGCGGTGATCATTGCGGCAATCACCTCGTGCACCAACACCTCCAACCCGCGCAACGTCATCGCGGCCGGCTTGCTGGCACGCAATGCCAACGCGCGTGGCTTGACCCGCAAGCCGTGGGTGAAGAGTTCGCTGGCGCCGGGTTCCAAGGCAGTGCAGCTGTACCTGGAAGAAGCCGGTTTATTGAGCGAACTGGAACAGCTGGGCTTCGGCATCGTGGCGTTCGCCTGCACCACCTGCAATGGCATGAGCGGTGCGCTCGACCCAACCATCCAGCAGGAAATCATCGACCGCGATCTGTATGCCACGGCGGTGCTGTCGGGCAACCGCAATTTCGACGGGCGCATCCACCCGTATGCCAAGCAGGCGTTTCTCGCCTCGCCGCCGTTGGTAATCGCCTATGCAATTGCCGGCACGGTGCGCTTCGATATCGAAAAGGACGTGCTGGGCATCGGTGCAGACGGCGTCGCGGTAACGCTCAAGGATCTGTGGCCGAGCGATGCGGAGATCGACGCGGTGGTGGCGCGCAGCGTCAAGCCTGAGCACTTCCGTCGCGTGTACGAGCCGATGTTTCAGCGCAGCAGTGGGCAGGGCATCAGCGTGAGCCCGTTGTACGACTGGCGCCCGACCAGCACCTACATTCGCCGCCCGCCGTATTGGGAGGGCGCATTGGCTGGGGCACGCACCCTGCACGGCATGCGGCCGCTGGCCGTGCTCGGCGATAACATCACCACCGATCATCTGTCGCCGTCCAATGCGATCCAGGCCGGCAGTGCGGCTGGCGAGTACCTCGCGCACATGGGCGTGCCCGAGGAGGATTTCAATTCCTACGCCACCCATCGCGGCGACCATCTCACCGCGCAGCGCGCCACCTTCGCCAATCCCAAATTGATCAACGAAATGGCCGTGATCGATGGGCAGGTCACCGCAGGCTCGCTGGCGCGACTGGAGCCGGAAGGGCGGGTCATGCGCATGTGGGAGGCGATCGAAACCTACATGACCCGCAAGCAGCCGTTGATCATCGTCGCCGGTGCCGATTACGGGCAGGGCTCCTCGCGCGACTGGGCAGCCAAGGGCGTGCGTCTGGCCGGTGTGGAGGTGATCGTGGCCGAAGGCTTCGAACGGATCCACCGCACCAACTTGATCGGCATGGGCGTGCTACCGCTGGAGTTCAAGCCGGGCACCGATCGCAAGACGCTTGGTATCGATGGTAGCGAAACCTTCGACGTCACCGGCCAGCGCACGCCGGGTGCCACGCTGACACTCTCGATCCACCGGCGCAATGGCGAACAGCTGCAGGTACCGGTCACGTGCCGGCTGGATACTGCAGAGGAAGTGTCGATCTACGAAGCCGGTGGTGTGCTGCAGCGGTTTGCGCAGGATTTTCTGGAAGCCACGGCGGCCTGATTCCCCTGGTCTTCAAGGCCCTCAGGCCGCCGGCTTGCACCCGCCCGACCCGGCGCGCACACTTTGGCAATCTTTGCCATCAGGAGCTTGCATGGCCACCATGAACATCTCTTTGCCTGACGAACTCAAGCAGTTCGTCGATCAACAGGTGCTGGAGCATGCCTACGGCTCCAGCAGCGAATACCTGCGCGAACTGATCCGCAAACAACGCGATGTGGAACGGCTGCGTGGGTTGCTGCTGGACGGAGTCAACTCAGGTCCGGCGGTTGCGATGGAGCCGGATTTCTTCGAGGCAATGCGCGAGCGCGCGCAGGTACGCGCTGCTGGCAAGTGAAGCCGGCGCGCTGGCGTCCGTTGGCGCTGCGTGACGTGGATGAAGCCGCTGCGTGGTACGGCGAACAGGCTGGGCTCGCAGTGGAACTGGCGTTTACCGACGCGCTGGAAGTGGCGGTCAAAACGCTGATGCAGCACCCCGGTGTTGGTTCGAGCCGACATGCGGTACTGCTGAACCTGCAGCATCTGCGCGTGTGGCCGCTCAAGGGGTTTCCCTATTTGATTTTCTATATCGAACGCGATGCAGACATCGTCATCTGGCGTGTACTGCAGATGCAGCGCGATATTCCAGCATGGATGCGCGACGACACCTGAGTGGCTCGACGCCTTTCGCGCAGGGCCTTCGGCAATGCCGCAGATGGCGCATTGTTGCTGCACTGACGCTCAACCGAGATAGACCAACCCATGACCCATCTCCCCCAACTCCGTATCCCCGCCACCTACATGCGTGGGGGCACCAGCAAGGGCGTGTTTTTCCGTCTGCAGGATCTGCCCGAGGACGCACAGCACCCGGGCGCTGCACGCGACGCGCTGTTGCTGCGGGTGATCGGCAGCCCGGATCCGTATGCCAAGCAGATCGATGGCATGGGCGGGGCGACCTCGAGCACCAGCAAGAGCGTGATCGTCTCTGCCAGTACGCGTGATGGGCACGATGTGGACTATCTGTTCGGGCAGGTGTCCATCGATAGCGCGTTCGTGGATTGGAGTGGCAACTGCGGCAATCTGTCCGCAGCGGTGGGGCCATTTGCGATTGCCAGCGGATTGATCGACGCCACACGCGTTCCGCGCGATGGCATGGCCACGGTGCGGATCTGGCAGGCCAATATCGGCAAGACGATCGTGGCGCATGTGCCGATGACCGATGGGCTGGTGCAGGAAACCGGCGACTTCGAACTGGACGGGGTGACCTTTCCGGCGGCCGAGGTGCAGCTGGAATTTCTCGACCCGGCCGATGATGCCGAAGGCGAGGGTGGGGCGATGTTCCCCACGGGCAATTTCATCGATCGATTGGAGATTCCCGGGCTGGGCACGCTGGATGCCACGCTGATCAATGCGGGCATTCCGACCATCTTCGTCAACGCGCGCGATCTGGGCTACACCGGCACCGAGTTGCAGGAGGCCATCAATGGCGACCCGCGTGCGTTGATCATGTTCGAAACCTTGCGCGCGCATGGCGCGGTGCGGATGGGTTTGATTGCCAAGGTGGAGGACGCCGCGACGCGACAACACACGCCCAAGGTGGCCTTCGTGGCGCCGCCGGCCGACTACACCGCCTCCAGCGGCAAGCAGGTGCACGCGGCCGAGATCGATCTGCTGGTGCGTGCGATGTCGATGGGCAAATTGCACCACGCGATGATGGGCACCGCAGCGGTGGCGATCGGTACCGCTGCGGCGGTGCCGGGCACCTTGGTCAACCTGGCGGCCGGCGGCGCGGCCCGCTCGGCGGTGCGCTTCGGTCATCCGTCCGGCACCTTGCGCGTGGGCGCCGAGGCAACACAGGTCGATGGGCAGTGGCAGGTGACCAAGGCGCTGATGAGCCGCAGTGCGCGCGTGCTGATGGAGGGTTGGGTGCGGGTGCCCGGCGGCATCGCCGAAGGCGAGTGAGCAGAAGCTGGCACGGGTGGTGTGCTTGCGGCAGGTGCGCATGTTCGGGATGGACAACGCGGCTGCGTGGGTCTGCGCCGTAGTTGTCATGTCCAGGACCTCGGTGCGCCGTCCGGGTCGAGTGTCGCGATGGCGCGGGGGGGTGCGCTTGCGAATCGGTAAGGTGCTGGTGCAGGGGCGCGTCCCCTGACGTCTTGTCACGCCAGGGCGTGCTCCTAGCGATGCGGCTGGGTCGCGACTTGTGTAGGCGACCATGTGAATGCCGAAGTTGGCAGTTGCCGGCCACGGACCGCCTCTGAGACTGACAGGGCTCCGACGCACAAATTGCACGCCCGTGTTGCATTAATTAGAACGCCAATGCGAATTATGGAAACTTTTTCGTACGGGCTCTGCCATATTTGTGTAAATCGTGTTAATTCTGTTGCACCGCGGCATGCAGGCCAGGCCGCCCCGCCACCAGAATTTGGAGTGCTTCCCATGTCAGCCAGCCGGTCGCTCAAGATCAGCGCGCTTGCCGTTGCCGTCGTTTCGCTTCTTCCGTTTCACGCTGCTGCACAGCAGGCGCCCAGCGACGACGGTGTCGTGCGTCTGGATGCGGTCAAGGTCACGGTCGAGCGTCGCTCGGAAGACTCCAAGGATGTGCCGGTTTCCGCCAGCGTGCTGCGCCCGGAATTTCTCGATGCCATTTCCACCAGCGGCTCGGACATCCGCGTGCTGGCCGGCAAGGCGCCGAGCCTCAACATCGAATCGTCCAACGGCCGTGTGTTCCCGCGCGTGTATATCCGCGGCTACGGCAATACCGATTTCAACACCTACGCGTCGCAGCCGGTGTCGTTGATTTATGACGACGTGGTACAGGAAAACGCGTTTCTGAAGGGCTTCCCGATCTTCGATCTGGAAGGCCTGGAAGTACTGCGTGGCCCGCAGGGCACGCTGTTCGGCCGCAATACGCCGGCCGGCGTGGTCAAGTTCAACTCGGTCAAGCCGACCATCGGCGCCAATGACGGCTACGCCAGCCTGTCGTACGGCACCTACGGCACCATGACCCTGGAAAGCGGCCTGAGCATCGCGATGGGCGACCATTGGGCAGCGCGTCTGTCCACCTTGGGCCAGCGCCGCGACGATTGGGTGGAAAACCGCGACGGCCGCGATCTGGAAGGCTATACCGATTCGGCCGTGCGTCTGCAGCTGCTGTACCAGGCCAGCGACGATTTCAGCGCGTTGTTCAACGCGCATGCACGCCATCTGGACGGCACTGCGCGGCTGTTCCGCGCCAACATCATCCAGCCCGGCACCAATCAGCTGGTGGATGGCTTCGACGAAGAAAAATCCTTCATCGACGGCGCCAACACCCAGGAACTGCAGACCTACGGCGGCAGCGCCAACCTGACCTGGGACCTGGGCGATATCGCGCTGCACTCGATCACCGCGTACGAGGGCATCGGCAAGTATTACAGCCGCGGCGACATCGACGGCGGCTTCGGCGCGGTATTCGCACCGCCGTCCGGCCCGGGCGTGATTCCGTTCCCGGTGGAAACCGCCGGCGGCATCAAGAGCCTGGACCAGTACAGCCAGGAAGTGCGTGCCGAATCGCAGTACGAGGGCCCGCTCAACTGGCAGGCCGGCCTGTACTACTTCCACGACGATGTGGAAGGCGAAAACTATACCTACAACACCTTCAGCGGCGGCGACCTGGCCAGCTACCAGTTGACCCGCCAGCGCAATACCTCATGGGCGGCATTCGGCTCGCTGAACTATGCGGCCACCGACCGGTTGAACCTGCGCGCCGGCATCCGCTACACCTACGACAAGAAGACCTTCGACGTGCTGGCGCTGGACCGCGTCACCCTGGTCGAGCCGTCCAGTGGCGAGACCGATAACTCCAAGGTCACCGGCGATCTGGCGGCCACGTTCTCCATCAACGACGACGTCAACGTGTATGCCCGTGCGGCACGCGGTTTCCGCGGCGCCAGCTTCGGCGTGCCCTCGGGCACCGCGCCGCTGACCGTGGCCGAGCCGGAAACGGTGGATTCGTTCGAGATTGGCATCAAGTCGGACCTGTTCGACAACCGTGCGCGCCTGAGCTTCGACATCTACGATTTCCGGGTCAAGAACCAGCAGCTCACCGCAGTGGGCGGCGAGTCCAACGACGTGCGCCTGCTCAATGCCGACAAGACCAAGGCGCGCGGTGCCGAGTTCGACTTCGAAGCGTTGATCACCCAGAACCTGCGCGTCACCGCCGGCGGCGCCTACAACTGGACCCGCATCGACGACCCGAGCCTGTCGGTGGGCGTGTGCCGCACCTGCACCGTGACCGACCCGCTCAACGCGGCGGGCCGCGCACTGATCGACGGCAACGACCTGCCGCAGGCGGCCAAGTGGATGGCCAACGCGACGCTGCGTTACGGCATCCCGATGGGCAACGACGGCGAGCTGTTCTTCTACACCGATTGGTCCTACCGCAGCGAAGTGAACTTCTTCCTGTACGACTCCCGTGAGTTCACCGGCCAGCCGCTGGTCGAGGGCGGCGCCAAGATCGGCTACAACTGGGGCGCGGGTGCGTACGAGTTGTCGGTGTTCTGCCGCAACTGCACCAACCAGATCCGCGTGACCGGTGCGATCGACTTCAACAACCTCACCGGCTTCATCAACGACCCGCGCATCGTGGGCGCGCAGTTCCGCGCCAACTTCTGATCGGCGTCGTGGTGTAGCACTATCGAACCGCCGGCCAACATGCCGGCGGTTTTTTTATGGCGGCAGGAGTTGATGCATGCGGCGGATCATTCGAGATGCGTGGTTGGTTGCGGGGCTGTGGTGTGCGGCTGCCGTGGCGCAGGCACAGGCGGCTGCGGTGACGACGGCGCAGGCCATGCAATCGCCCACGGCCAGCGAGCTGCTGGTGGTCTCCACCGATATCGGTGACGACATCGACGATGCGTTTGCGCTGGGGCTGCTGTTGCGCAGCCCGCAGTTGCAGGTACTGGGTATCGCATCGGCATGGGGCGACACCACGTTGCGTGCGCAGCTGTTGCAGCGCTTGTTGCGGCAGGCCGGGCGCAGCGAGATTCCATTGGCGGTGGGGGCACGCACGACCAGCACCATTGCCTTCAGCCAGGCACGCTGGGCCGCCAAGGGACAGTTGCCCGGCAAGCTGCCGGATGCAGCGGCCATGATCCTGCAGCAGGCGCGCCGGCACCCGGGTGAGGTCACCTTGCTGGTGCTGGGGCCGATGACCGATGCAGCCTTGGCGCAGCAGCGCGACCCGGCCGGCTTTGCCAAGCTCAAGCGCATCGTGGCGATGGGCGGCTCGGTGCGGGTGGGTTACGGCAAGTCTGCCTATCGGCCGGCCAGCGCACCGGCGCCGGAGTACAACATCCTCTCCGATGTGCCGGCGGCGCAACGCGTGTTCGCGGCCGGCGTGCCGATCGTGTTGCTGCCGCTGGATGCTACGCAGATCACGCTGGAAGAACCCGAGCGTATCGCCTTGTTCGCGCATGGCGATGGACTCACCGATGCGCTCACCCAGCTGTACTACCAGTGGCGCAATACCGACCAGCCCTGGGCCAATGCCACGCCGACGGTGTTCGACGCGGTACCGGTCGCCTGGCTGCTGAGCCCGGCGCTGTGCCCGACCACGCCGCTGCATCTGGATGTGGATGCACAGGGCTATACCCGCGAAGGGCCAGGCATACCGAACGTGCAGGCGTGCCTGCGTCTGGACAAGCCGGCGTTCATTGCGTTGTACATGCGCCAGCTGCTGCGCTGAGACGCGTGCCGCGGCATTGCCAGCAAGGCGCTTGGGTAGGTGGTGTTGTCGGTCCTCCGCCGGGTCATTGGTCTGGGGCAGCGGCGTGAACCGCCCCTCATCCGCCCTTCGGGCACCTTCTCCCGTTGACGGGAGAAGGAACGTTTTGTGCTTCATGGCGTTGGTGGCACGGCTGGTGTGAGCGTTCGTAATGGTGTGAACCGCCCCTCATCCGCCCTTCGGGCACCTTCTCCCGCTGACGGGAGAAGGAACGGCTTGCGCTTCATGGTGTTGCTGGCACAGCTGGTGTGAGCGTTCGTAATGGCGTGAACCGCCCCTCATCCGCCCTTCGGGCACCTTCTCCCGTTGACGGGAGAAGGAACGTCTTGAGCTTCATGGTGTTGATGGCACGGCTGGCGAGCGATTCGTAATGGAGTGAACCGTCTCTCATCCATCCCATCGGGCACCTTATCCCATCAGCGGGAGGTGGAGAGATCGACGAGCTTTTTGGTGTTGCTGGCACCGCTCAAGTGTCGAAACAGCTTCCGCGGGTATGAGGCAGGCGAGCCGACGACAGGTATGTACGTCGCCTGCGTACGGCGACCCAACGCGCGGTGCCAAGCATTCACGCCGGCGGCCGAGACCTAGTCCATCCAGCCCTTGCACGCCCTTCTCCCGCGTGCGGGAGAAGGTGCCCGAAGGGCGGATGAGGGGCTGTTGAGGACATCCCCGCCTGTCCAGCACAGGCGCATCCAGTCTCCAGCTTGCCTGCTCGCAGCCCATCCAGCAGGCGCCAGGAGTCCTTACCCGAGGCCACTGCAAGACGCATGGCGCGCAACGCCAGGGGGGTATGCCTATGCTGCCGCGCAGCGCGTGCGGTTGGGTGCGTCGCTATACTGGTCGTCTCAGTCATGGGATAGCACTAATGGACAGCCGGGAATCAGGGATGAGGGCGTCGGGCACGCGGCGCATGTTGCTGTGGGTGGTACTGCTCACGGTGGCGATTGGCGCGGTGGCCTGCAAGCGCAACGAAAGCGGCCAGCTGCCTGCCGCCAGCGGCGAGGCGATCAAGGCCGACAAGCAGGCCATTACCGGCTTCGCGCTGGCGCGTGCCTATCCCGACCAGACCAGCGATGGGCTGTCGCTGGCGCTGGAATTCTCGCGGCCGTTGGTGGGCACGCAAGATTTCGATGCGGTGGTGCGCTTCGAAGAAAAGGTTGGTACCGGCGACAGCAGCTGGTCGCTGTCCGAAGACGGCAAGACGCTGCGCTACCCGTACGTGGAGGCTGCCAAGGACTACACGGTGCTGGTCGACGCCAATTTGCTGGCCGCCGACGGCAGCCGCCTGGGCAAGCCGCTCAAGCAGAAGGTCTATACCGGCGAACTCAAGCCTGTGGCCGGGTTCGCTTCGCAAGGTAGCGTGTTGCCGGCGCGCGAAAGCCGCGGCCTGCCGGTGGTGTCGGTCAACGTGCCGGAAGTGGACGTGGAGTTCCTGCGCGTGCGCGAGAAATCGCTGCCGGCGTTCTTCCAGCAGTTCCAGCGCGGCGGTCGTCGCGGCAGCTGGGATCTGGAAAGCGAATACAGCGGCAACGAGCCGCTGTCCAAGCTGGCCGACCCGGTCTACGTCAACCGCTTCATTCTTGGCGGCAAGCAGAACGAGCGTGTGCTGACCTACCTGCCCACGCAGGACATCAAGGAGCTGCAGGAGCCGGGCTTGTACTTCGCGGTGATGAAGCGTGCCGGCAGTTTCGAAAACGAATTCGATACCGCGTTTTTCACCGTCAGCGACATCGGCCTGCACACGCGCGCCTACAAGGACAAGCTGTTCGTGCACACCGCCTCGTTGCAGAGCGGCGAGCCGATCAAGAACGTGGAACTGCGCATCCTCGATGCCAAGGGCGAGTTGTTTCTCAAAGGTACGACCGACGGCAACGGCAACGCACTGCTCAACTACACGCTCGACGCCGGCCATGTGCTGACTGCGCGCAGCAAGACCGATGTGTCGTTGCTGCCATTCAATCAGCCGGCATTGGATCTGAGCGAGTTCGCCGTGGCCGGGCGCCAGAGCGCGTGGTTCGACGTGTTTGCCTGGGCAGGTCGCGATCTGTATCGCCCCGGTGAGACCATGCGGGTCTCGGCGATCCTGCGCGACAACGACGGCAAGCCCACCAAGCCGCAGCCGGTGTTCCTGCGCCTGAAACAACCGGACGGCAAGACGTTCCGCGAGACCAAACTGCAGCCCGGCGAGCAGGGCTATTTCGAGTTCACCCAGCAGATTCCGGCCGATGCGCCGACCGGCCGCTGGCAGGTGGAATTCCGCACCGACCCGGCCAGCAAGGACGCCGTGCAGGGCATGACCGTGCGTGTGGAAGAGTTCCTGCCCGAGCGCATGAAGCTGGACCTGGACAGCACGCAAAAGACCCTGGGCGCCGGGCAGCCGTTCAAGCTGGTGGCCAATGCCGCGTACTTGTACGGCGCGCCGGCCGACGGCAACCGCTTCACCGCCAAGCTGGCGGTCAGCGTGGAGCAGCATCCGCTCGAATCGTTGCCGGGCTGGTTCTTCGGCGACCCGACGCTGGAGCTGCCGCGCGAAGCCAAGGACGTGATCGATACTGAGTTCGGCAGCGACGGCATCCTGCGCGAAGACATCGCATTGCCGGCCGAGGCCAAGCCGGTCAGCACGATTGCGGCAGTGGTCTCCGGCAGCGTGTATGAAACCGGCGGGCGCACCGTCACCCGCACCCTCAAGCGGGTGCTGTGGCCGGCCAAGGCGTTGGTCGGCGTGCGCCCCTTGTTCGACGACGCCGATGGTGCCGACGCCAACAGCAATGCGCGTTTTGAAATCACCCGCGTGGATGCCGATGGCAAGCCGCAGCCGGCCAAGGGCCTGAAGGTCACCCTGGTGCGCGAGCTGCGCGACTACCACTGGAACTACACCGACAACCATTGGGATTACGACTTCACCCGCCGCTTCGAGAACAAGGACACGCGCACGCTGGACGTGGGCAGCGCCAATGCCAAGATCGATTTCCCGGTGGAGTGGGGCGAGTACCGCCTGGATGTGTTCGACCCGGCGAGCGGGCTGACCACGCGTTACCCGTTCCGTGCGGGCTGGAGCTGGAACGACGAAAACCGCGGCCTGGACGCGCGCCCGGACAAGGTCAAGCTGGCGCTGGACAAGACCGGCTACCGCGCCGGCGACACGCTCAAGGTGACGCTGACCCCGCCGCATGCCGGCAAGGGCGTGCTGCTGGTGGAAAGCGACAAGCTGCTGTACGTGCAGGACATCGACGTCAAGCCGGGCAGCACGTTTGAACTCCCGGTCACGGAAGCCTGGGAGCGGCACGACGTCTATGTCACCGCGCTGGTGTTCCGCGGCGGCACCGCGCCGAGCAAGATCACCCCCGCGCGTGCGGTGGGCGTGGCGCATGTGCCGATGGACCGCAAGGCACGGCGTGTGGCGGTGGGCTTGTCCGCACCCAAGCAGATGCGCCCCGAGCAACCCCTGCCGGTGACGGTGAGCGTGCCCGAGCTGGCCGGCAAGGCCGCGCACGTGACCATTTCGGCGGTGGACGTAGGCATCCTCAACATCACCCGTTTCCCGGTGCCCGACGCCAACGCGCAGTTCTTTGCGCAGCGCCGCCTGGGCACCGATGCCTATGACATCTACGGGCGGGTGATCGAAAGCTTCGAAGGCGCCAGCGGCAAGCTCAAGTTCGGCGGCGACATGGCACTGGAAGCCTTGCCGCAGGCCAAGCGCCCGACCGCACGCGTGCAGACCGTGGACCTGTTCTCCGGTTCGGTAACACTCGATGCCAAGGGCAACGCGCGGGTGCAACTACCGGTGCCGGATTTCAACGGCACCTTGCGGGTGTCGGCATTGGTGTACTCGGACACGCGTTACGGCAACCGCGACATGGAAACCATCGTGCGCGCGCCGATCCTGGCCGAAGCCAGCATGCCGCGGGTGATGGCCCCGGGCGACCGCAGCACGGTGACGCTGGATGTGCAGAACTTCACCGGCAAACCGGGCGAGTTCAACGTGCGCGTGGAGGGCATTGGCCCGCTCGCCATCGCCGAGGCGGCGCGCAGCGTCAAGCTGGGTGTGGACGCCAAGCAGACGCTGAGCTTTCCGCTGAGCGCCACCGAAGGCTACAGCGTGGCCAAGGTGCGCGTGCGCGTGGATGGCAATGGCTTCAAGGCCGACCGCAGCTACGAGCTGCCGGTACGCGCCGGCTGGCCGCAGGTATTGCGTACGCAGACCCGTGTGCTCGACCCGCTGGCGCCGATCACCCTGGACAGCAGCTTTGCCGATGGCCTGATGGCCGGCTCGGTGACCGCGCGCATGGTGGTCAGCCCGCTGCCGCCGATTCCGTTCGCCAGCGCCCTGCAAGGCGCGTTGGAGTACCCGTACGGCTGCGCCGAGCAGACCACCAGCAAGGGCTACGCGGCGCTGTTGCTCGACGATGCCACCGCCAGGGCGCTGGGGACCAAGGGGCTGGAAGCGGCCAAGCGCCGCGAGCGCATGGAAGGCGCGTTCGGCCGGCTGGCGTCGATGCAGATCGCCAGCGGGCATTTTTCGATGTGGGGCGACGATGGCTACGTCAACCCGGGGCTGACGCCGTACATCGCCGAGTTCCTGCTCGATGCCAAGGACGCCGGCTTTGCGGTGCCCGACAACGTGCTGCAGAAGGCGCTCAATCGTTTGAGCGAAGACCTGTTGTCCGGCGGCAACGAGTTCTATGGGCAGGACCGCCGCGACAACCTGAAGTTCGCCAATCAAGCCTGGTCGGGCTATGTCCTGGCGCGCGTCAATCGCGCCCCGCTGGGCACCTTGCGCGCGCTGTACGACAACCAGCGCGACAAGGCGCTGACCGGCCTGTCGCTGGTGCATCTGGGTGTGGCGTTGTCGCTGCAGGGCGACACCAAGCGCGGCGATGCGGCGATCAAGGCCGGCTTTGCCAAGGACAGCGGCGAGCGGCCGCCGTATTTCGGCGACTACGGCAGCGCGATTCGCGACGACGCGCTGATGATGGCGTTGCTGCACGAGCGCGGCTTGTCCAAGCCCGAGTACGACACCCGTGCGGTGGCCCTGGGGCGCGCGCTGGACGCACGTCGTGCCACCGGCTGGCTGTGGCTGAGCACGCAGGAACAGGTCGCCCTGGCGCGCCTGGGCAAGGCGCTGATGGTGGGGCAGGGCAAGCAGGTGTCCGGCACGCTGACGGTCGGCGGCGATGCACAGCAGATCGCCCCTGCACGTTTGTTCGGGCGCAGCTTCGACAGCGCCGCGCTGGCGCGTGGGGTGCAGTTCGCACCGCAGGGCGAAGCCCCGATGTATGCCAGCCTGGAAGTGGCCGGCATCCCGCGCAGCGCACCGGAGCCGGACACGCGCCATCTCAGCGTGGAGCGCAGCTGGTACACCACCGACGGCAAGCCGTGGACACCGCAGGCCTTGAAGGAAGGCGAGGCGTTGATCGTGCGCGTCACCATCACCGCCAACAGCAACATGCCCGACGCCTTGCTCACCGACCTGTTGCCGGCCGGGCTGGAGATCGAGAACTTCAATCTCGGCGATGCCAAACAATGGGCTGACGTGGTGGTGGACGGCATCGGCATCAGCGAGCGTTCCAGCGCCGCCGACGTCAAGCACGAAGAGTTCCGCGACGACCGCTATGTGGCCGCGCTGGCGCTGTCCTCGGGCAGCAAGGCGCAGGTGTACTACCTGGTGCGCGCAGTCTCGCCGGGTACGTACACGGTGCCGCCATCGCTGGTGGAAGACATGTACCGCCCCGAGCTGCGTGGCGTGGGCCGCAGCACGCCGGCCACGATGACGGTGGTGCAGCCGTAGGGCAAAAAGGTAGGAGCGCGCTCGCGCGCGATGAGGCTTTCCCAGGAATGCCCCATCGCGCGCAAGCGCGCTCCTACGTTCGGGAGTTCTCTCACCGACGCGGGCGTGCGACTCCCATTCAAGCGCTTGCTTAGGTGGAGCAGCATGCATCGATGATCAGCTCTATTTCCGCAGGACATCGCGCGCTTCGTCGTGGCCGACGCTCGCTTGAAAATTGCTGCTATCTACTCACCGTTACAACCTGTCAGCGGCGACGTGTGTTCGACGATTTCAGCTTGCTGCGTTGGCTTGCCGTGCGTTCATCGCCGCGCTACCGGAAGATGCCATGTTGCTTGCTTGGGTGCTGATGCCGGACCATGTCCACTGGCTGTTGCAGTTGGGAGATGTCACGCCGCTGGCGCGTACTGTGTCATGCATGAAGGCAGCAAGTACGCGTGCGGTCAACAGGCAACGGGAATTGCCCAGCGCGGTTTGGACGCGCGCCTACCACGACCGCGCCTTGCGCAAGGACGACGATCTGCGCATCGTGGCTCGCTACCTTATCGCCAATCCGCTGCGCGCCGGAATGGTTGAACGGGTCGGCGATTACCCATTTTTGGGACGCAATCTGGTTGCCGTAGGAGCGCGCCCGCGCGCGATTGGGCATCGCCGGGAAAGCCTCATCGCGCGCGAGCGCGCTCCTACGCCAGTAAAAACGCCGCTTCGCAGCAAGCGACATCACTGCGCACTGTCTTCTTGATGCGATGCGCGCGACACGCAAGAGTCATTTTTACGGGCTACGGTGGCGTGCTTTCTCATCGGCGCGGCGTGATTGCTGCGCGACTTACGGGATTCCATGCAGCGCTCCGATTCGTACCGTGTGCACCTGTCCGTTCTCGCCGTGGCCATCGCGGCCTGTTCGCCTGCCTCGCAGGCATCCGCCAACGAGCGCGCGGCGATTGCAGTCGGCGCCTCATCTCAAACGTCTTCTGCGGCGATGACCACGGCCACGAGCGCATCGGCGAGTGCAGTTACAGCGACAGCCGATAATGGCGAGGCAACCACGTCCGGCGCGGGGATTGCGACCGCACTGCAAGGTTCTTCGGTGTCAGCCGGTGCCTCTGCGGATTTCAGAGACCCTGCATCGTCGTCATCGATACAAGACGATGCAACCAACACCGACAGACCGCCCACCACCGCATCAGGCGTACAAACCCTCGATGCAATGCAGGTCACCGGCGTGCGCCGCGCCAATGCGGCGGCGGTGGAGAGCAAGCGTGCGGCGACCAACATCACCGATGTGATCAGCGCCACCGACGTACGCGCCTTGCCCGATAGCACCATCGTCGAAGCGTTGCGCCGCGTGCCTGGCCTGTCCGTGCTGCCGGCCACCGACAACGAGCATCCCCGCGATGAAGCCGCCACGCCGGTATTGCGTGGCCTGGGGCCGTCGTACAACAACGTCACCATCGACGGGCTCACCATCGCCTCGCCCGGTACGCCGAACGGGACGCTCGGTTCGATCACCCGCGGCGTCCGTCTGGATTTGCTGCCCGCCTCGATGGTCAGCGAGTTGCAGGTGGTCAAGACGTTCACCCCCGACCTGGATCCCAATGCCACCGGCGGTGCAATCAACCTCAAGACCCGCAGCGCATTCGAAAACGGCGGCAAGCCGTTCTTCAGCGCCGAAGCCGCGCTTGGCCACGCCAACGACGTGGGCAAGCCACGCGATCAGGACGAGCTGGGCTACCGGTTGAATGCCACCGGCAGCCGCACCTTTGGTAGCGAGCAGCAATATGGACTCACGGTGTCGGCCAACTACCAGACGCTCAGCAGCTATACCGAAACCCATATGACCACCGACACGGTGCATTACGGGTTCTACGACAACAACGGCATGCTGCAGACCGGCGCCAATCTCGGCAATGGCTGGGCAGTGCCGCAGCAGGACAAGTATTGGTACGTGCAAAACCAGCGCGACCGCTACGGCGTCACCGGCAAGTTCGAGATGCGACCCAGTGCCGCGCTCGAAGCGTATGCGATGGCCGGCTACTATTATTTCAAGGACGACATGGAGCGCAACGAGGTCATCATCGACCCGCGCAACCGCAACCAGGTGTTCAATCAGACTGCCACCTCCGGCAGTTATCCGGGTGGTGACATCGAGGTGGGTTACTCGAACCAGATCGTCACCACGCGCACCAAGGTCGCGCAGTTGGGCACCATCTGGCGGCCCACCGATCGGCAGCAGTTTTCCGCGCGCGGTGCGTGGTCGGATGCGACCTACGACGAGCCGATCCGCATGATCAAGTACGCCACCGGCATCACCCGTGCCGCGCCGGTGCCGGTGGGCCAGACCGGCAGTGGAGTGACCATCAATGCCACGCCAAATTATGCGTTCAACTACGACACCTCCGGTTTCGATCAACGCTTCGCGGTATCGCCGCAGGCGTACAACACCCTCGACAACTACAGCCTGTCGTACTGGCGCCCGGACTATAAGCGCACCGCGGCCGATCGCATCCTCACCGGACGGCTCGATTACGGCTTCAATCAAGGGGAAAGCGATCAGGGCGTCGGTTTCGCGGCGGGCGTGTCGTACACCACCGACAAGCCGTCCTACGATATCTTTCGTGTCGAATATCAGCCCAACACGACGGCGCCCGCGTTCGGCCTGGCCGATGTGGTCGGCACCGGCAGGGCGCCGATGCGCTACGCCGGTTTGAACCTGCTGAGCATCGACCCGAACAAGGCCAATCGCGTACTGGCCGCCACGCCGCTGAGCGCGTTCAATAGTACCGACCAACAGGCTTTCAGCAATCAGGACAACTTCACCCATACCGAAAAAACCTTCGGCAGCTACGGCCTGGTCAGCTATCGCAGCGACCGCTTCAACGTGCAGGCCGGCGTGCATTTCGACAGCACCAAGCTCGACACGGTCGGCCGCCAGCGGCAGCTGGATGCAGCAAGCAATCGCTACGTGTATGTCGATAACCCAACCAGTGCGGACTACGACTACCTGTTGCCGTCGGCCATCATGACCTATCACCTGACCGACGCACTGGACCTGCGCGCCGGTGCAAGCCGCACGCTGGGCCGCCCACCGTACGATGCCTATGCGGCGCGCACCTCGATCGGCTTCGTCAATACGGCAGATGCCGGTAATCCGAATGCGCAGGGCGTCACCGTCACCATCGGCAACCCGGACATCAAGCCGCGTGTGTCCAATAACCTGGACCTGTCGCTGGAATGGCGCCTTCCCGGCGACTTCGATGCATTCGCGTCCGCTGCCGTGTTCGACAAGCGCATACAGGACGAGATCTTTACGCTCTCGCGCACCGACAGCTTCACCTTCGATGGCACCACTTACGCGAATGCGTTGATCAGCACGCCGGCAAATGCGGCGAAAGCACGTATTCGCGGTGTGGAGCTCAACGGCATCGTCAATACGCTGGCGCCCATCGCGCCGTGGTTGAGCGGTGTCGGTTTCAGCGCCAATGTCGCGGTGCTCGATGGCAGCCTGGATGTGCCTTACAGTGTTGGCAGCGGCAGCAGCCTGACCCAGCGCGAGCGCAAACTCGACAATCTGGTCGGTCAGCCGGACTACACCGCCAATGCCACGCTGTTCTACAACACCGGCGGGCTGGAGTTGCGTGCGGCCTACAACCGGCAAGGCAAGGCATTGCGGTCCATCGTCAGCAATATCGATTGGCAGGACCTGTACTGGTCGCCGCGCTCGCAGCTGGATTTCACTGCCACCTATGCGGTCAGCAAGCAATTGAGCCTGATCGGCCAGGTCAGCAACATCACCCACAGCCGCATCACCAGCGTGACCGGCCCGGGGCAGAACCTGCTCAAGGACAGTTATTCGGTGCCCACCACCTACTGGGTGGGTCTGCGGTTTACGCCGGCGTTGTAAGCGCGATCAGTTTGCGTTGGCAACGTTGTAGAGCTGTGCCATCCCGCCGGAGTGCTGCCATCCAGAAGCGCATCACTACAACCTACACACTTCATCCGTATCTGCATCTACAGCGTCGAGCACGCCACGCGGCAATGCATCTGCGCCGCACACTGGTTTTGCAAGTCACCCGATTGGGAGTTGTTCGAATGACACCACGTTCCATTGCCATCCTCGCTGCCTTGCTGTGCGCTGCCGTGGTCACCACAGCGAGCGCAGCGCCTGCGGGCGTCGCCGCGATCCAGGCACGCCTGGCCAACCCGCAAGGCGGCATCGTGGTGGTGGCGCACCGCGGTTGTCATGCCGCCGCACCACAGCACGGCTTCACCGATACCGCACCGGAGAACTCGCTTGCGGCACTGGAGCGCTGCATCGCAATCGGTGCCGATGTGATGGAAACCGATGTGCGGCGCGCGGCCGATGGCACGCTGGTGATGCTGCACGATGCCACCGTGGACCGCACCACCGACGGCACCGGCAAGCTGTCCGAGCTCACGCTGAGCGACCTGCAAAAACTGCGCCTGCGCAGCGATGAAGGTGGCGCACAGGCACCGCTCACCGACCAGCGCGTAGTCACGCTCGACCAGATGCTTGCCAAGGCCAAAGGGCGCATCCTGCTCAACCTGGACGTCAAGGATGCGATCTATGTGCAAGTGATCGACGCGGTCGCGCGCGCCGGCATGCAGCATCAGGTGATCGTCAAGGCCGAGGCGGGCATCGCCACGCCACCGCTGGCAGCGATGGTGCCGTTCGACACCGTGTACTTCTTCCCGATCCTGATCAATGCACACGGCAACGCCGACCTGGCCGCCATTGCCACCGCGCAGACCCGCAATGCGCGTCCGATGGCGTTCGAGTTGCCCAAGATGGCCGCGGCGCAATTACCGGCATTGGTGGCGGTGAGCAAGGCACGCAACGTGCGGCTGATGGTCAATTCGCTGTGGGATGGCTTTATCGCCGGCTACGGTGGCGACGCCGATGCCGAGCGCAACCCGGACAAGGTGTGGGGCCGGATGTACCGCGATGGCGTGTCGATCATCCAGACCGATGCACCGGAAGCCTTGCTGCGCTATCGCGCCAGCTTGGAAAAGCGCTGAGCGGAAGCGACCAGGCGGCCGTCCCGCGCGGCGGCAACCAGGTGTAGCACGGCGCGCTGTGCATCAAACAACGCACGTCACGTCAACCGAACTGTATTTGTAGGCATTGCCATTGCCTGACGGCAATGCGTGCTGCTACCGATGGGCACCGACCACGCCCTTCGGTGTGAGTGGCCTGATCGTTGCAGGCACTTCATGCGGCGGCCACGGATAAGATCAGACGGTTGATCGCAAGGATATCCACCTGTCGCTCAGGGTTTTCGCCTGGCCTTTGGGCCAGTAGCTTGTCCGGCTGTCGTGCAGCTGATCGCGCCAAGACGCCGGGCCCGGGCCGCATAGCAGTGGCCGAAACGCATTTTGCCCTGCATGCTCTGCGCGATGGATGAACAGCCGCAGGCACAAACAGGGATGGATCGGACGCAGGCGCACCCGCAAGCGCCGAACCATCAGGCTCGCGACGGGCGCCGCTGGCTGCGGTGGCTGCGCTTGAGTGCGGCTGCCCTGCTGAGCGCCCTGCTGCTGCTGGACCTGGCCTTCCCGTTGCCGCTGCCTAAGTCGCGCGACACCTCCACCCTGGTGGTTGCGCGCGACGGCACGCCGTTACGTGCGTTTGCCGACCGCAATGGCGTGTGGCGCTATCCGGCCACGCCGCAGAGCGTATCGCCGCTGTATCTGCAGGCATTGCTCAATTACGAAGACCGCTGGTTCTGGCGCCATCCCGGCGTCAATCCGTGGGGGCTGCTGCGTGCCGGCGGGCAGTGGATTGGGCAGGGCCGCATCGTGTCCGGCGGCTCCACGCTGACCATGCAGGTGGCGCGCATTCTGGACCCGCACACGCGCACGCCATGGGGCAAGGCCAAGCAGCTGTTGCGCGCATTGCAGCTGGAAGCGCACCTGAGCAAGCGCGAGATTCTCAACCTGTACCTGGAACGCGCGCCCTACGGCGGCACCATCGAAGGCGTGGAAGCGGCCAGCTGGGCGTACCTGGGTAAACCGGCGAAAGCGTTGTCGCAGGCCGAAGCCGCGTTGCTGGCGGTGCTGCCGCAATCGCCCAGCCGGCTGCGCCCGGACCGTCACCCGGAAGCGGCGCAACGGGCGCGCGACAAGGTGCTCGATCGCATGGTGGAGCTGGGCGTGTGGTCGCGCGCGCAGGTGGACGATGCGCGCATCGAGCCGGTGGTCACGCGCTCGCTCAAGCCGCCGTTGCATGCAGCCCTGCTTGCCCAGCGCCTGCACAGCGCGCAGCCGCGCGCGGCGCGCATCGTAACCACGCTGGATGTGGAACTGCAGCGCACGCTGGAAGAGCGCGTGGCCACGTATTTTTCGCAGCTGCCCGAGCGCACCTCTGCAGCCTTGCTGGTGGTGGACAACGCCAGCATGGAAGCACGCGCCTATGTCGGCTCGGCTAGCTTCGGCGATCGTCAGCGGCTGGGGCATGTGGACATGGTGCAGGCCTGGCGCTCGCCTGGCTCCACCCTCAAGCCGTTCCTGTACGGCATGGCGCTGGACGATGGCCTGATCCACTCGGAGAGCCTGCTGGTAGACGCGCCGCAGAGCTTTGGCGATTACCGGCCGGGCAACTTCGATGCAGCATTCAATGGCCCGGTGAGCGCAGCCACTGCATTGCGCTTGTCGTTGAACGTGCCGGCAGTGGATCTGCTTGATCGCATCGGCCCGGCGCGCTTTGCCGCGCGATTGGGCAATGCCGGCATCGCCCTGCATTTTCCGCGTGGCAGTACGCCATCGCTGGCCGTGATCCTGGGCGGCACCGGCGCGCAATTGCAGGAACTGGTGGGTGCATTCGCCGCGCTCAATCGCGGCGGCATCGCCGGGCGTGTGCGCTATACGCCCGGCGATGCGCGCGTCGAGCGCCGGCTAATGTCGCCGGGCGCGGCCTGGATCGTGCGTGAGATCCTGCAGAGCAATCCGCGCCCTGGCTACGGCAGCGGCACCTTCGATACCGCAGCGCGTCCGGGCGTGGCGTGGAAGACCGGTACCAGCTACGGCTACCGCGATGCCTGGGCGATCGGTGGCACGCGGCGTTACACCGTGGGCGTGTGGGTGGGGCGGCCGGATGGCACGCCGTTGCCCGGCCAATACGGCGCGGTGACTGCGTTGCCGTTGATGTTCGAAGTCATCGATGCCTTGCCGCGCAGTGCCGGCGACAGTGCGCCTTTGCCGATGCCGGCCACGGTGCAGCCCGTGCAGATCTGCTGGCCGCTGGGTGGTGCTGCCGACCAGACGCCACCGCCCTTGTGCGCGCGCCGTGCCGACGCCTACACGCTCGACGGCGCGGTACCACCCACCTTTGCCGAGCGCGATGCACGCCTGTGGCAAAGCGGGCAACTGCAATTCGAGGTGGACGCGCGCAGCGGCCTGCGCTTGTCACAGGAGTGCACCCAGCCGCACGCGCGTGCGACGCGTGCATTGGCGCGCTGGCCGGCACTGGTGTCGCCCTGGCTCAGCGCCGCAGAACGTCACGCCGCGCAACTGCCACCATTGGCGCCGGACTGCCTGCCGGACGGGCGCATGACCGGCGGCGGTGTGCTGCGGATCGACGGCCTGACCGACCGCGCCACCCTGGCGCGCGCCAACGACACCGCACGCCCGGTGCGCCTGCAGCTGCGCGCACTGGGCAGCGAGGCGCGCATCGACTGGCTGCTGGACGGCCGCTGGATCGCGCAGACCAGCGGGCGCCAGGCATTCCAGCGCGACTTTGCCGAGACAGGTGCGCACACGCTGACCGCCATGGCCAGTGACGGCGCCTGGACGCAACTGCGGTTTCGTGTATTGCGCTGAGCGCCGTACCAGCGTGATCGATCGCTAGCTGACATATAGGAGCGCCTGGGCGCGATAGGCGTTACCGGGAAGGCCCGTCGCGCCCAAGGGCGCTCCTACGAGAAGCGGTAGCTATTGCAATTCTGCTGCATCGTTCGCTGATGACGTCTGCGCAACGTGGGCGGCACCCGATTCGTCCGTATCGCTGTTTTGGGGGGTAGCCCGGCCAACCCAATGTAGGAGCGCCCCTGGGCGCGATGGGCGTTACCGGTAAGGCCCGTCGCGCCCGGGGGCGCTCCTACGAGAAGCACTGCGTATCGATCTTGTGACTTGCTGACGCGGTTACGTCGTCGTGCGACATGCGCCGAAAACAGAAAGGGCGCACGTGGCGCCCTGTCTGTTTCGTTATCGAGGGGTGTCCACGTCATGCCGATGCAGTCATCCGGCATGACCTAGCGCATCGCGGTTGCAGGCACGTGCAAATGATCGACGTTGCCTGCGCTCCTAATGCATGCGGTGCGCAGCACCACACCGATCACCTCATTCGCCGATCCAGCCTTCCAGCATGTCGGCGAACTCGTCGGCGTGCTCTTCTTCCTGGGCCAGGATGCTTTCCAGGATGCGCTTGGTGGTGGTGTCCTTGTCGCCGATGAAATCAATCATCTCGCGGTAGCTGTCGATGGCGATGCGTTCGGCGATCAGGTTTTCCTTGACCATGTCGCGCAGGTCGGTGCCTTCCTTGTATTCGGCGTGCGAACGCTTGGTCAGCGTGTCCGGGTTGAGGTCGGGTTCGCCGCCCAGTTGCACGATGCGCTCGGCAAGCTTGTGCGCATGCGCCTGTTCCTGCTGCGCGTGCTCCAGGAATTCGCCCTTGACCGCATCGGCCAACATGCCCTTGGCCATGAAGTAATGGCGGTAGTAGCGCAAGGTGCACACGTATTCGGTGGCGAGCGCGGTGTTGAGCAACGCGATCACCTTTTCGCGATCGGCATGGTAGCTCTCCGTGATGGCGCCGTCTTCGATGCTCTGGCGTGCGCGGGCGCGCAGGGTGGCGGTATCGGTGATACCGGCGGGGGTGGTGCTGGCTGGCTGATCAGACATGGCTGGCCGTTTTCCTTCTGAGTGGACGGGGGACTTACGCTTCAATCGGGCAGGTGCTGCAGCACGTAATCGGCTGCAGACACCTTGAATTCGCCGGGCTCTTCGACGAACAAGGCCTTGACCACGCCGTCGTCGGCATACAACGCGTAGCGACGCGAACGCAGGCCCATGCCCGAGCCGCTCGCGTCGATTTCCAGGCCCAGTGCGCGGGCAAGTTCGGCATTGCCGTCGGGCAGCAGGTGCAGGCCGTCGGGTACCAACTGGCTGCGGCCCCAGGCCTGCATCACGAACGGGTCGTTGACGGCGGTGCACAGGACCTCGATACCGCGTTTGCGGAACGCTTCGAAGTGTTCCACGTAGCCCGGCAGGTGCTTGGCCGAACAGGTCGGCGTGAATGCGCCCGGCACCGCGAACAGCAGCACCTTGCGGCCGGCAAACAAGGTATGGGTGTCGACCGCCTCGATGCCTTCGCGCATGCGCTTGAGCACCACTTCGGGAATGCTGTCACCAACGGCGATGGTCATGGGGCTGTGCTCCTGTGGCTGAACGAATTCTAGAAAAGGGCAGGGGAAAGGCGCGTCAACGCGCTTGAAATCCGCAGCGCGACGCCTATCTGACGCACATGGCCGGCGCGGTACGCGCATGCCGCCGCCGCCGGCCCCTTACCCAACCTTTTGGAGGCTCGCAATGAACATCGTTCGTTATCCCCAGTGGCCCACCCACGCCCTGCAAAACGAGATCAAGCATGTGTTCGACCGCTTCTTCGAACAGAACGGCGACACCGACGAATCGGCGGTGGTGACCGCGCAGTGGGTGCCGCGTGTGGACATCAAGGAAGAGGCCAATCACTTCGTGCTGTATGCCGACCTGCCGGGGATCGACCCCAGCCAGATCGAGGTGCAGATGGACAAGGGCATCCTGTCGATCAAGGGCGAGCGCAAGGGCGAGTCCAGCACCGAGACCGAGCGCTTCTCGCGTATCGAGCGCCGCTACGGCAGCTTCCACCGCCGCTTCGCGCTGCCCGATAGCGCCGATGCCGACGGCATCACCGCAGCCGGGCATAACGGTGTGCTGGAAATCCGCATTCCCAAGCGTCCCGCGGCCACCCCGCGTCGCATTCAGGTGGGCAACGGGCAGGACACCAGTGGCAGCACCGTGCAGTAAGCGCGCGCAGCGTTGCGTTGAGGTAGTTGCCGGGTGAGTCGCCGGTTTGGTCTGAGCGCCGATGCGCCCAGCCTTCGGCCCTCCGGCGACCACCGCCCGTGCAGGTGGCGCACCGCTGCGAGGCAACGGACCCTGGAGCGATGTCACCTGACTTCGCTCCCCGGCGACGACCGCGCCGTAGAATAGGCGCGGTCGCCCGCCCGGCTGCGAAGAGATCGGCCAGCAACCCCGTTGCGTGACCGTCATGCGGGTGCGGCTGGTGTTGCAGTGGCGGGTACGGCATGTACCCGTCACGTTTCGCCAGCTGCGCCATCCATGGCTGTCCTACGGGAATGCCCGCCCTCGAACTGGCTCGTGGCCTCGGCTGCGGGCCGTTTTTTTTCCAGAGGTGATTAGATGGAATTCAAGGATTACTACGCAACGCTGGGCGTGGAGCCCAGCGCGGGCGATGCGGAAATCAAGACCGCCTATCGCCGGTTGGCGCGCAAGTACCACCCCGACGTCAGCAAGGAAGCCGGCGCCGAAGACAAGTTCAAGGCGATCAACGAAGCCTACGAGGCATTGCGCGACCCGGCCAAGCGCAAGGCTTACGATCAGTTGAAGGCGCAGGGGTATCGCCCGGGCGACGAGTTCCAGGCCCCGCCCAGCTATGGCGGCGGGCAGGGCTTCGACTATGAAGAGGTGTTCGGCAACGGCGGCGCCGGCGGCGGTTTCAGCGATTTCTTCGAGAGCCTGTTCGCCGGCCAGCGCGGTGGCCGTCCGCGCGGCCCGGGTGCCGGTGCGGGCGCAGGTGCCGGCCCACAGACGCGCGGCGACACCCGCGCCAAACTCGCGGTACCGCTGGAAGCCGTGCATTCGGGTGACAGCGTGCGCATCACCATCAACGGCAAGCAGCTGGACGTGCGCGTGCCCAAGGGCGTGCAGCCAGGCCAGGTGATCCGCCTGAGCGGGCAGGGCAACGGCGGCGGCAACCTGCTGCTGGAGATCGAGTACGCCGCCCACCCACAGTTCGAGGTGGACGGGCGCAACATTCTGTACACCCTGCAGGTCATGCCCTGGCAGGCAGCGCTGGGCACCACCATCAGCGTGCCGACCCTGGGCGGCTCGGTGGAACTGAAGGTGCCCGCCGACTCGGACGCCGGCCGCAAGTTGCGCCTGCGCGGCCGCGGCCTGCCGGGCACGACCCCGGGTGACCAGATCGTGGAGCTGGAGATCCTGGCCCCGGCTCCCACCGACGACGCGCAGAAGAAGGCGTACCGTAATCTCGCCAAGGCATTTGGCGAGACGGTGTGAGTGAACTGATCAGCGCCTGCTAGAAGAGCCCCTCTCCCTGCGGGAGAGGGGTTGGGGTGAGGGTACGTAGGTCAGCGATGCGGCAGTCGCCCTCGAACTGCGCCATCGAGCCGCAGCCGTACCCTCATCCGGCGCTGCGCGCCACCTTCTCCCGGTGGGAGAAGGGTGCACGTCCCTCTCCTCGTGGGGGAGAAGAAGGATAAGCACCTCTCCTGCGGGAGAGGGGTTGGGGTGAGGGTACGTAGGTCAGCAATGCGGCAGTCGACCTCGACCTGCGCCATCGAGCCGCAGCCGCACCTCATCCGGCGCTGCGCGCCACCTTCTCCCCCATGCAGGAGGGCAATGTCCCGATGGGAGAAGGGGATCAGCGTCGCTGTCCGTCGATTGCTGCGTTGAATCCAACCATGCCTTGGCCGACGTAGTACTCCAGCAGTCGCCTACAAAGAACGACTGCGCGTCAGTCCATCGCATGTCGCAACCTTCGCCAACCACCAACCACCAACCACCAACCACCAACCTGGCCCAGCTATCGAAAGCGCAGCCGGCGCACTACACTCGCCGCGCACACTAGGGGAAACACATGGCACGCATTTTGATCGTCGACGACTCGCCGTCGCAGCTGCTGGGGATTCAGCGCATCGTCGAGAAGCTCGGGCACGAGACCATCACCGCCACCGATGGCGCCGCCGGCGTGGAAGCGGCCAAGGAGTCGCTGCCGGATCTGGTGCTGATGGACGTGGTCATGCCCAACCTCAACGGCTTCCAGGCCACGCGCACGCTCAAGCGCGAGCCCACCACCCAGCACATCCCGGTGATCCTGGTGACCACCAAGGACCAGGACACCGACCGCATGTGGGGCATGCGCCAGGGCGCCCGCGCCTACATCACCAAGCCGTTTTCCGAAGACGAACTGCTGGAAGTGATGGAGCGCGTGTTCAACCAGAAGGACGAATCGCCGACGGCGTGATCGCCGGGTGCCGCGCCGCGTGTGCAGCCCCTGCGGCCGTTGCCGCACTACCGTGGCAGCCGGCGCCGCAGCTGCCGGCAGTGTCGGTGGCGGTTCCACATCAGCCAGCCGGCAAGGCTGCCGCCGGGCAAGGCAGGGCAGTTCAGCGCTGCGGTCAGCGCGTCCGTCCTCGCGCATGCCCGGTGAGACCGGCAGGTACTTGTGCTGGTCATCCATCAACAGGGCACCGGCGCGCCAGCGAGGTCCCTCGTCCCCCGCACATGCCATGCTGCACAGCAATGGGCCCCAATCCACCCAGCGGCTAAATCGCCGATGCACCGGACCGGGCCTTTCAAAACGGCCGGTCTGCCCCATCTAGTAGAATCGGCGAATCAAACAACACGGCGGCACTGCGGGACTGGCCCGCACAGCCCCTCGATCATGGAGCGTGCATGGCCTGGAACACACCCGGCAACAAGGGCGGAGACGGCCCGGATCCCAACCGTCGCAGGTCCTGGGGCCCGCGCGGTGGTGGCAACGGTGGCGGTTGGGGCAATCTGCCCGCCCCGCTGAAAGAGCTGTTCGACGGGGGTGTCGGGCGCTGGATCCTGGTCGCGGTGGTGCTGATGGTGCTGTTCTCCAGCTTCCAGCTCATCGGCGAGCAGCAGCGTGGCGTTGTGCTGCGCTTCGGCCAGTTCTCGCGCATCCTGCAGCCCGGCCCGAACTTCAAGCTGCCCTGGCCGATCGAGTCGGTGCGCAAGGTCAATGCCACCGAGATCAAGACCTTCAGCAACCAGGTGCCGGTGCTGACCCGCGACGAGAACATCGTCAACGTCTCGCTCAACGTGCAGTACCAGATCAGCGACCCGCGCAAATACCTGTTCGGTTCGCGCAATGCCGATCTGGTGCTGGAGCAGGCCGCGCAGAGTGCCGTGCGTGAGCAGGTGGGCCGCTCGGATCTCAATACCGTGCTCAACAATCGCGGCCCGCTTGCGATCGCCTCCAAGGACCGCTTGCAGGCGGCGCTGGATGCCTACAACACCGGCCTGGCCGTCACCGGTGTGACCCTGCCCGACGCGCGCCCGCCGGAAGAAGTGAAGCCGGCCTTCGACGAGGTCAACGGTGCCCAGCAGGTGCGCGAGCGCCTGATCAACGAAGCCCAGGCCTACGCCGCAAAGGTGGTACCGGAAGCACGCGGCCAGGGTGCACGCACCCGCACCGGTGCCGAAGGCTACAAGCAGGCGGTGATCTCCAAAGCCGAGGGCGACGCCGACCGCTTCACCCTGCTGCAGGAGCAGTACGCCGGCGCGCCTGAAGTCACGCGCAAGCGCCTGTGGCTGGAAACCGTGCAGAAGGTGCTGTCGGAGAACCGCAAGGTAATCGGCAGCGATGGCCGCCAGGTCATCTACGTACCGCTGCCGGCCGATGCCAACAAGGCGTCCGCGAGCAGCGGCAATACCGGCAATGGTGGCATGCCGTCGATGGTGCCGCAGGACGTGCTGTTGAATCCGCCGCAGAATTCCAGCAGCGAGGCCATCCGTAACCCGGAGCGCGGGCCGCGCCCGACCGGCCGTGAGGGAACCGAATAATGAAGAATTCGCTAGTCATCGGCCTGATCGTCGCCGTGTTGCTGACCCTGATGGGCTCGGTGTTCGTGGTGCGCGAAGACCAGACCGCCATGGTGCTCAACCTGGGCCGTGTGGTGCGCGCCGACCTCAAGCCCGGCCTGCACTTCAAGATTCCGGTGGTGGAATCGGTACGCGTGTTCGATCGCCGCTTCCAGGTGCTGGATACCGCCCCGGCGCGTTACTTCACCGCCGAGCAGAAAGACGTCAGCGTGGACTTCTTCGCCATCGGCTACATCTCCGATGTGCGGGCGTTCTATCGCGCTACCGGTGGCGAGGAGTCGGTGGCCAATTCGCGCCTGGCCCCGATCATCACCGATTCGCTGCGCAACCAGATCAACTCGCGCACGCTGCAGCAGCTGGTCTCCGGCGACCGCAGCGAATTGATCGCCAGCCAGCTCAAGGGCATCAATGGCGCCATCAAGGGCCTGGGGATGCAGATCACCGACCTGCGCATCAAGCAGATCGACCTGCCGACCGACAGCCAGGTGATCACCGACGTCTACGAGCGCATGCGCGCCCAGCGCAAGCAGGAAGCCAGCAAGCTGCGCGCAGAAGGCGAAGAGCAGGCCCTGACCATCCGTGCACAAGCCGATCGCGAAAGCACGATCATCAAGGCCGATGCCGAGCGCGATGCCCAGAAACTGCGCGGCGAAGGCGATGCCGACGCGGCCCGCATCTATGGCCAGGCCGGCGCAAAGGACCCCTCGTTCTACGCCTTCTACCGCAGCCTGGAGGCGTACCGCGAGTCCATGACCGACGGTAACGGCGTGGTCGTGCTCGATAAGAACGACCCGTTCCTGCAGTACCTCAAGAGCGATCGGTGATCGCTCTGTTTTGAAACAAAAACGCCCGCGTAACGCGGGCGTTTTTGCATGCGCCTGGTACTGCCGCGCAGGCAGACGCGCCCCCCACCGTAGGAGCGCACCCGGGCGCGACCGCTTTACCGGCAATGCCCGTCGCGCCCAGGTGCGCTCCTACGGTGTGGCATGTCGGGCTGCCGAACCGGGCACACTGCAGCTCCCACGTTGTCCTGGTGTTGCTGATGCACGAGTTCCTGTCCGCGTTATGCCTGATCGCCGTCATCGAAGGCCTGCTGCTGTTCGCCGCGCCCGCCGCCTGGAAGCGGATGGTCGAGCAGCTGTTCAGCCTGCCAACGGCCCAACTGCGTGCCATCGGCGGTGTGACCCTGGTGCTGGGCGCGATCGCGCTGTGGATCGTGCGTCACTGAGTGGGTGGTTCCGACCGCAACGGGCAGCGTAGGAGCGCACCGGGGCGCGACAGGCATTACCGGTGAAGCAGTCGCGCCCGGGTGCGCTCCTACGACCCGCGATGGGGGTTTGGGATTGCTAGGGGCCGGCAGCGCCCGGAACACCGCGCAACCGATGGCCAGCGGCAATCCGGCCAGCCCTCGATCCGCCGTTCGCCGGGGGTAGTGCACGCCACCGGAAACCCGGATAATGCACAAAAGCCGGCCGGGCACGCTCACACAGGGCACCTCGTTCGGCTTTTTCCGTGTCAGGGCTTTACGCGCCGCTGCAAGGCTCCCCGATGGAGCCGCGCGCCAGGCGACGCCGCCAGCCGTGAACCGGTCCCATCCCGCGGCCCCGATGGCCGCAGCAAAACTCAGGAGTTCACCCGTCATGGGTCAGTCAGTTGTCGTGCTCGGTGCCCAGTGGGGCGATGAAGGCAAAGGCAAGATCGTCGATCTGCTCACCGAAGAGATCGGTGCGGTGGTCCGCTTCCAGGGTGGCCACAACGCCGGCCACACGCTCGTCATCAATGGCAAGAAGACCGTCTTGCACCTGATTCCGTCCGGCATCCTGCGCGACGACGCGCTGTGCCTGATCGGCAATGGCGTGGTGATCTCCCCGGCCGCGCTGATCAAGGAGATCAGCGAGCTTGAAGGCGCCGGCGTGGAAGTGCGCTCGCGCCTGAAGATCTCTCCGGCTGCGCCGCTGATCATGCCGTACCACATCGCCCTGGACCAGGCGCGCGAGAAGGCCGCCGGCGGCAAGGCCATCGGCACCACCGGCCGCGGCATCGGCCCGGCATACGAAGACAAGGTGGCCCGTCGCGGTATCCGCATCGCCGACCTGCACTACCCGCCGCAGCTGGAAGAACTGCTGCGCACCGCGCTGGACTACCACAACTTCGTGCTGACCAAGTACCTGGGCGTGGAAGCGGTGGACTTCCAGAAGACCTTCGACGAGGCACTGGCTTTCGGCGATTACGTGCAGCCGATGAAGTCAGACGTGGCCGGCATCCTGCACGACCTGCGCAAGCAGGGCAAACGCGTGCTGTTCGAAGGCGCGCAGGGCGCTCTGCTGGACATCGACCACGGCACCTATCCGTATGTCACCAGCTCCAACACCACCGTCGGCGGCGCACTGGCCGGTACCGGCGTGGGCGCTGACGCCATCGACTACGTGCTGGGCATCGCCAAGGCCTACGCCACGCGCGTAGGCGGCGGCCCGTTCCCGACCGAGCTGGACGACGAAGTGGGCCAGGGCATCCGCGACCGCGGTGCCGAGTACGGCGCGTCCACCGGCCGCCCGCGTCGTTGCGGCTGGATGGACATCGTCGCGCTCAAGCGTGCGGTGGCCATCAACGGCATCTCGGGCCTGTGCATCACCAAGCTGGACGTGCTCGACGGCATGGAAAAGCTCAAGGTCTGCATTGCCTACGAATACCGCGGCAAGCGCACCGAATACGCCCCGTTGGACGCGCAGGGCTGGGAAGAGTGCACCCCGGTATACCTGGAGTTCCCCGGCTGGACCGAAAACACCCACGGCATCACCGAGTGGGACAAGCTGCCGGTGGCTGCACGCGCCTACCTGCGCGCGCTGGAAGAACTGGCCGGCTGCCCGATCAGCATCGTCTCCACCGGCCCGGACCGCGACCACACCATGGTGCTGCAGGACCCGTTCGCCTGATCGGTTGATCTCGCGTTGTCATACCCAACGGCCCGGCTTGTCCGGGCCGTTGGCGTTTTGAGGATGCAGGCGCGGTTGCTTCCGGGCGGGCCGGCAACGGCATGCGGTGTGACGACACGATGGTGTGACACACCTGTGCTACATTCGCGCGTACGAAATGCACACGCTTGAGGGTTTCATGAGCACCACAACCATCCGTCTTCCAGACGAGCTCAAGATGCGCGTTGCTGCGGCAGCGAAGCAGGGCGGCACGACCGCACATAATTTCATTCTGGAAGCGATCGCCGAAAAGGCGGAGTCGGTCGAACGTCGTGCCGATTTCGATGCGGTTGCCGAACAGCGTTATGCCGGCATCGTGGCGTCCGGGAAGACCATCGCCTGGGACGACATGCGTGGCTATCTGGAAAAGCGCATGGCTGGAGAGCCGGCAAAGCGTCCCACGGCCCGCAAATTAGCCCGGTAGCGTGGCGCGTATCGAACTGGCACCGGAGGTTGCACAGGATCTTGAGCGGATCTTCGACCACCTCCAGCGCCATGAAGCCGCACATGTCGCAGCACGCCTGCACGAGATCATCGCGGCAATCGATGTGCTGGAAACCAATCCGCTGATCGGCCGGCCGGCTGGTGGGGACAAGCGCGAACTGGTGATCGGTCGCGGCGCGCATGGCGATCTGGCGCTGTACTGCTATGTCGCGCAGATCGACACGGTGTTTGTGCTGGCCGTTCGCTCGCAACGTGAGGCGGGCTTTGCGGGGCCGTGATGTTCGCAGTTGCCCCATCGCCGTAGCCCGGCGTCCCTGTTATTCGATGCACTGCCACCCGACCCGCGCAAGCCGGTGCTGGAGATCGTCGCGCGCCACGCCGACGTTGCCAACCGGTATCGCCTGCACGCCATTGCCCAAGAAGCCGCCGCAATGCCTCGCCATCCGCCCAGCGCCGTTATCCGATGCGCATCGACGCACCCTCACGCTGCCGGTTGTCCATTTCCTGCTGCTGGCGCTGTGCCAACGCCTGCTGGCGGTCGGCACTGGTCACTTCCAGCTGCTGCAGCGACTGCTCCACCGGCGTCTGCACAGCCACATCGGTTGGCATGTGGGCGCGCAGGTGCGCCGGGTTGTTCAACTCGCCCTGCACCACAAACACGTTGCGGCCGGCCGGGCTGTTGGCGGTCTGGTGGCTCAGCACCACATGGTCGGCCCGCTCCAGATTGTTCTGGCGGGCCAGGGTCATCACGCTGGCGATCAGGCGCTCGCTGCTTTCGTCCGGCGTGCGCCCGGCGTGCGCATCGATCGCGCTTACGCCCGCACGCACCTGCTGTAGCAGTGCGTAGTCCCGGTGATCAGGGCCGATATCGGCCAGTTTGGTGGGCGCCTGCATCTGATTGGGCAGGCCCTCGGTCGATGCAGTGAACGGGCTGCGGGTGATGGAGCGGTACGGATCGTCTTCGTGGAACTGTGTGGCCTTCTGCTGACGCTCCAGACGCACGGCGCGGGCATCATCGAGTTCGGCGATACGGCCGGGACTGGTTTCTTCGCGCATGGACAGATGCCCGCCGCCTGCACTGACGTTCACCCACTTCTGTTCTTTTTCGAAGTACATCGCATAGAAGCTGTTGCTGCCGACCACATTGGGGTCGACGGCGGAGCGGCCCTCCAGCATCTGGATCGCTTCTGTAGTGCCGAGCTTGGTCAGGTACTCGCTGCCGGCCGCCAGTCCCATCTGCGCAAAGGTCTCGTAGCTCGTGTTCTTTATACGGGCAGCGCCGCGATACTCGTTGTCGAGCATGTTGGTCCAGATCTGTTCGAGCTTCTGGGGGCCGCTATTTTGCTCGGCTGCTTCTAAAAGGACGCGAGGTGTCCAGCAGTTGGGGTCGAGCTGGTGAAATTCGAATGCTCGATCATGTGCAGTCATCACATCCTTGCCGGGAAGGTTCAAGGCCAGGTCCGGGCGGCGCTGTTCCATCCAATGCATCCGCTGCGCCAAATCCTGTTTGACCAGCGTCTGCCCGAATACCTCCCATTGGCGCTCACTCAGTTCGGCATTGGCAAAGCGCGATCCGTTGTCGTGTTGTTGCCTGGCGTAATCCTGCGCATAACTGTTTGCCACTTGGCCTGGCAAGCTGTCATTGCGAACGACACCCAGTGCCAACGTTCCGTAGCCATCGGCACCTGGCAACTGGGAAAGATAGTTCCAGTAGAGTTCGCGGTTTCCATCTCTGGCATAGCTGGTCAGGACAGCCAAATCCTTCTTAGTCAATCCACTCATGATTCACTCCGGCAATGGGCGGATTACTGCACTTTGGTTCGCGCCAGTACATCCCGTACTGCGTCTTCCATGCGCGTCCAATCCTTCAGGAACGCTCTTTTGTAGGTCAACCTGATTGACAGCTTATTCTCGATATCCGAGAAATAATGAAAGCAACCGGCGGAAACTGCGCCATCCTCGTTGATGACCTGATCACCCTCCAGGCGCACGCCATCTCCTCGAAACTTCTTGCTGTCGCATTTGATAAATGTCGTCAGGTTGCCCTTTGGTCCGCGCGCGATATACCAGTCGTCTTCGTAGCCGGGGTTACGTGTTGGTGGTTTGCCATAGCGTGCTTCGTATTCTTTCGAAAATCCTGCCATCTTTGCTTCGTCAATGGTGTATAGCATTAGCCCCATGGTCTCGGTTTGGGCAATGCGTAAGTCCAGGCGATCTCTTGGATCTCGGCGTTCCACCGAACCGTCTTCAGTGATGGCCTCGTTGGACGACAGCCTCTCCAGCGATGTTTCGATGGGGGCGCGGTCGATGTAGTCGATCGACACGGAAATTTCTTTCCGGAAATCATTCGTACGCGGGTTGGCCCGTGCCCCGGGCGGGGTGGGGGTCATGCCTGGCCACTCGATGACAAGCGTGACGCCTTCGCCCGGCCATGGCGCGATCTGGCTGTCCAGGTAGTTGGCGGGGATGCGGAAGGTGTTCGGCCCAAGCTTTACGTCAACCGGAGCATCCGAATAGGTGTGCCCGTTGATGGTGCGGCCTGTAGTGACGTTGTCCGACATGGGGGAAGTCCTTTTGTGTTCGGGTGATGGCGTCCGTGCACAGGCACTGCCGGTCACAGCGACGGCGAGTGCAAGGGCCAGGCACCGGCCGGATGACATCATGTGCATTGGTCAATCCATTGCAGGGTTCGTCGCGAACTATAGGCAACTCAGGGTCAACACGACAGTAAGGTCCAGGCAGCCATTGCATGTGCAATGCGCCGCATGACATCCGAGTGCGATCACGCGCCGCCAGCAGGCTAATGCGCGTGGATCACGATGCTGGCGGTGCAACAGCAGCTCGCCATGCGCGTTGACGGAGGACGTTTGCGGCCATCCGTCAACGCGCATGGCGAGCTGCATTGCCATCAATGCAAACGTCGCCGCGTCATGCCCCGAATGCGCCGTCGATCGTATGCATCGCGCCAGTCACAAAGCTCGCTTCCGGGCCGGCAAGCCAGGCCACCATGCCGGCGACTTCCTCGGCGCGGCCGTGGCGCTTGATCGCCATGAAGCTGTGCATCAGGTCTTTCATCGGCCCGTGTTCCGGGTTGGCGTCGGTATCGATCGGGCCCGGTTGCACCACGTTGATGGTGATGCCACGCGGCCCGAAGTCGCGGGCCAGCCCGCGCGCCAGCCCTTGCAGCGCGGATTTGCTCAGCGCGTACGACGCCATGCCGGGCAGCGGCATGCGGTCGCCGTTGACCGAGCCGATCACGATGATGCGCCCGCCGGGCGGCATCTGCCGCGCGGCCTCCACGGCCGCGTGGTAGGGCGCGTGCACGTTGATGCGGAACAGCCGGTCCACCGCATCCGGATCCTGCTCCAGCGCATCGCCGAACAACGCAATGCCGGAGTTCACCACCAGCACATCAAGCGGCCCACTGCGCCGCACCGTGTCGATGACCGCATCGCGGTCCGCGCTATCGGCCAGCACCGTGCTGCTGCCGGTGTCGCTGGCCAGGCGCTGCGCCGCCTCGGCAGAGCCGGCATAGGTAAACGTCACCCGCGCGTCCTCGGCCACAAAGCGCCGCACGATGGCGGCCCCAATCCCCCGGCTGCCGCCGAGCACCAACACAGACTTGTCTTTGAACGCTGACATGCATCCACCTCGCAATTAATGTAGCGAGTAATACATAATATATTTCGTCTGCCGTCAAGGATTTTTTAACAATGGCTACAGAAACCTCCCGGGCCCGCGGCCGACCGCGCGCATTCGACCCGGATCAAGCGGTCGCCACCGCGCAACAGCTGTTCCATGCGCGCGGCTACGACGCACTAAGCGTGGCCGACCTCACCAAGGCGCTGGGCATCAACCCGCCCAGTTTCTACGCCGCCTTCGGCAGCAAGGCCGGCCTGTATGCGCGCATCCTCGACCGCTACGCGCAGACCGGCGCCATCCCGCTGCCGCAACTTCTGGACGCCAACCGCCCGCTGGCCGACGCCCTGGCCGATGTACTGGAGCACGCCGCCCGCTGCTACGCCGCGGACCCCGCTGCTACCGGCTGCCTGGTGTTGGAAGGCACGCGCAGCAACGACCCGCAGGCGCGCGAGGCCGCCTGCGGCTTTCATGTCGCCGCACAGGAGTTGATCCGCGCCCACATCGTCAAGCAGTGCCCGCACGACGCAGACCGGCTGGCGGATTTCGTCAGCACCACCATGGCCGGGCTGTCCGCCAGCGCCCGGCACGGGCAGAGTCTGGAGCGCCTGTTGGCGAGTGCGCGGTTGGCGGGGGAGGCGCTTCGGGTGGCGCTGCGGGGAATTGGGTGAGCGTGTCTGGCTTCCGCCGTTCAGCGATAGACCCTCGTTTAGTCAGGGCACTTAGCGACGACTGCTTGCAAAAACAGCTCGTTGGCTGGATATTCCATATTCCGGAATATGGAATAAGGCGAGCTTGGCCGTGGAACTGAAGCCCCAGGATCTGGTGGTGCTGTACAAGCAGGTTGCCCAGGCGGGCCAGGCCTGGACCTATGCATCCCTTGGAGAAGCGCTGGGCATGAGCGCCTCCCAGGTGCATCGCAGCGTCAAGCGCGCTGTGGCATCCGGCCTGGCGGTGGAAAAGAGCCGCGGCGAGTGGGAGACGGTGCGCACGGCGTTGCATGAGTTTGCGGTTCACGGCGTGCGTTATGCCTTTCCTGCGGCCATCGGGCCGCTAAGGCGCGGCATTCCTACGGCCTTTGGTGTGCCCCCACTGTCCACGGCGATTGCCAGCGCCCCAGGGGATGCACCGGTGTGGCCAAGCGCGCAGGGCACGGCCAAAGGCCCCAGCTTGTCGCCGTTGTCGTCCGGTGTGCCCAACGCTGCGCTGGCCGACCCTGGCTTGCACCAACTGTTGGCGCTGCAGGACGCCCTGCGTAGCGGGCGCGCCCGCGAGCGCGCGCTGGCAGCGCGCTATCTCAAACAATTGCTGGGACTTGGCGATGCGCTCTGATGATCCTAATTTGCCCCATTTGCTGGTGATAGCGGATGCACTGGGCGAACTTTGCGACCACGTGGTCTTCCTCGGCGGGGCAGTCGTTGGCCTGCTGGTATCGGATCCATTGGCGGAAAGCGTCCGCGCCACCTATGACGTCGATGCGGTGGTCAATCTTGATTGGGCCCGGTTCCGCGGTATCGAGGCGCGCGTGGAGTCGCAGGGCTTCGCGCGCGAGATGCAGAGCGGCGTCATCTGCCGCTGGGTACACCAAGCGTCAGGCGTCCTCTTCGACCTGATGCCGGTGGATAAAGACGTGCTTGGCTTCTCCAACCGCTGGTACGCCCATGCGGTAGAGACGGCCCAAGTGGTGGCATTGCGCGATCGCCTATACATCCGCGTGGTGACAGCGACAGCATTCGTCGCGACCAAGCTCGAAGGCTTCGCGACCCGAGGCAACAGCGACTTCCTTTCCAGCCACGATCTGGAGGACGTCCTCAATGTCGTCGATGGTCGTGCCGAGTTGGTGGAAGAGCTTGCCGTGAAGCATGCAGACCTTCGGCATTGGGTTGCCGACGTGTTCGAGGGGCTAGTGGATAACCTGGCGTTTGTGAACGCGTTGCCGGGATTGGTGGCCGAACCGGCGCGCGCAAGCATCGTGTTTCAGCATCTACGAACCATCGCATCAGCGTAGGTGCGACATCATCAGCTTCAGGCCTGCAAAGAAGCTTGAAGCGTCGGCGCTAGCTTGCGATATTGCATCGCAATTGCAACGCGCTGGGCCTGCCATGAAATCCGCATCTCTTCCGTCGTTCCGCGTGGACCCGGCATTGCGCGAAGCAGCCGAGGCGGTGTTGCAGAAGGGTGAGACGCTTTCCAGCTTAGTCGAGCACTCTGTGCGCGCCCAGGTGCAGCAGCGCCAGCAGCAGGAAACCTTCATTACACGCGGGCTGGCCTCGCGCGACAGCGCCAAGGCGTCTGACGAGTACATCGACGCGAAGGATGTGCTGGCCGGGCTGCAGTTCCAATTGGACAAGGCGCGCAATAGCTAAGCCAACGTGGGATTTTCCGTCCGCTTCACGCAGCAAGCGCGCGACGATCAACGCGAATTGACGTGCTCTGCGGGGCGGGCGTGCTGTTTACCTAAAAGATGAAGACTTCCTCGAATTCGGGATGCTTGACTCGCAGCCTTGCCGATAGCACGATCCCTGCATGGAGCCTCGGAACTCCTCGTACAGCGGCTCGCCACCTCCGACAACGGTGGTTTCGCTCGATTGGTACCTGCGAGAGATCAAATGACCGAGGCTCATCATCACTTGGATGCGAACGCTGGCTACTACCTGCCAGAACACGCGCAATACCGCTTGCAGCAACTACGCGACCACATGCGCTTTCTGGCGCGTTTGGCGCAGCCACGCACGCAGGCCGAAGAGCAGTTGCGGCAGCCGGCCATCTGCATGGACGAGCTGGCGTGCTGCCTGGAGCTGCTGGCCGAGCAGGTAACGCAGGCATTGGCGCAGGTGCAGTGGCCCGCGCGCCTGGAGCCTGATGCCTCTGACAACGCGCGTAATGACGCCGGAGAGGCCGCATGAGCCGGCCAGTGATGGCTTCGCCCCGCACTCGCAGGCGAGCAGGAGCCAATATGCAGCGTGATGCGTTTGCCTTCGGCATTACTGTGGAGCAGGTGGATGCGCTGGATCAGTTGTTGCTGACCATCGCCGCCCATGGCGATGTGATCGCTGCCGGCAACGCCGATCGGCTGGACCGCCGCACATTGCCCGTGTTGGGCAGCGCGATCTTTGATGCGGCCGGTGACATGCGCACCATCCTGGGCCAGTTGGAGCTTCAGCGGCTTTGATGGGCTGTGAGTGACGTCCGGACGCCTGTTATGGCGTAGCGCTGCTGTAATGGTGGTAGTTGTTCATTGGACGGTCTATGCAACCCATCGTGTCGAATTGAACAAGCGAATTCGAGTAATCGGGCCCGTAGTGGTGATGGTGTTGGCGTATAGCGGCGGGCTGTTGGGGACGGTCGATGTCAGCGTTCGCAAACTTGGCATCGGCATGTTGCCTGGAGTGCAGCTGCAATTGACCGAGCAAGGCTGCCAGATCGTCAAGGCGAGTTGGGGTGACGCACGCTGCGAGCGAGCGCAGCTAGAATCGTCAGTCTTTGTGCTGCCGGCAGTTGATGTGCTCACCCGATTGGGCTCGGACTTCTATGTGGCGCCGCCCGGCGGGCTTGCCGACGAACACAAGCCACGCTTCCTGATTCCTGCAAGTCAGGTGCTGAGTTGGAGCAGGATTGAGGCAGTCAAGAAGACGGACGCCGCCGCCGCAGCGGTGCCTGCCAAATGAGTGACGGCGCGTGCGTGCCGAACGTTGACGGCGTCTGAGCGATTGTGGCGTGTCGCTGCGCTAGATTGCCGAGTGCCGTAGGCAACCATCTGTATGTAGGGGTGGCAATTCGCTACACCGGCGCAGACTTCAAAATCCCCGACAAGCTCTCGCGCAAGATCAACTGCAGATGCATGCGGTTGAGTTCCATGCCGCTGGTCATGACGTTGTGCAGGCCGCCGCACATGGCGGCGACGGCGAAGACGCGGGCCTGGAATTCCTGTTCGCTGCTGGCCGGGTCGGCGTGGCCGCGGAGCAGGCGCTTGAGCAGGGCGCTGAGGTGTTCGATCAGCGATGCGCTCTGCCGGCGCATGAAGGCAGCCAGCACCGGGTCGCGCAGGGTGGCCAGGTGCAGTTCCAGGTCGATGCGGGTGCGCTTGATGTTGATTTCCTGCAGCAGCCAGTCTTCGAGCAGGCCGGCGATGAAATCCACCACGTGCACGTTGGCCGGGCGTTCCACCAGCCACATCTGGCGGATGGCGCGCATGTAGTTGCGCTCCAGCAATGCGCGCACCAGGGCGTCCTTATCTTCGAAGCGCTGCAGCAGGCTGCCGCAGGAGACCTTGGCGCGTTCGGCGATCAGCTCGAAGCTGGTGGCGCCCAGGCCAATCTCGTCGATGCATTGTTCGGTGGCGTCCAGCACCTCTTCCAGGCGCAGTTCTTCGCGCTCTTTCGCCGTGCGTAGCAGCAGAACGTTGGACATGGGGAGCAGGTAGGCGGGGGGCTGCAGTATAGCGGCGTTGCGTTAGTCATCCGTTGCGTTCGCTTGGCTGTAGGCCATTGGTCATGGGTGCGGCGTGCGCTGCGTTGCAGTTGCCGCAGATGCGGTGGTCGACCGGTTTTTCACGGACGCTGTGCGACACGTGCTGCTCGGTTGCAGGAGATGCATGTGAGTGAGAACAGTGCGGTTGCAGGGGTGTCGGCGCAGTGGCCGGCACGGTTGTGGGTGGTGCGGCATGGGCAGAGTGCGGGCAATGTGGCGCGCGACGTGGCCGAGGCCAATGGCGCCACGTTGATCGACCTGGAGCACCGCGATGCGGATGTGCCGTTGTCGGAATTGGGCGAGCGTCAGGCCGAGGCGTTGGGTGCATGGATGGCCGGGTTGCCCGAGCACGAGCGGCCGACCTTGATCTTGAGCTCCACCTATGTGCGCGCGCGGCAGACAGCTGCGGCGGTGGCGCGGGCGCTGGGCCAGCCGGACGCTGCGGTGAGCGTGGACGAGCGGCTGCGCGAGAAAGAGTTTGGCGTGCTCGACCGCTATACCACGGCTGGCATTCTGGCGACATTTCCCGAGCTGGCGGAGCAACGCAAGTTGGTGGGCAAGTTTTATTTCCGCCCGCCCGGTGGCGAGAGCTGGTGCGATGTGATCTTTCGCCTGCGCAGCATCGTTGGCGACTTGCAGCGCAACCATGTGGGCGCGCGCGTGTTGATCGTGGGGCACCAGGTCATCGTCAATTGCTTCCGTTACCTGATCGAGCGGATGGACGAGGCGACCATCCTGGGCATCGATCGCGAGGGCGATGTGCCCAACTGCGGGGTCACCGAATATGCCGCCGCGGCTGACGGGCAATCGCTGGAGTTGGTGCGGACCAAGTTCGTGTCGCCGGAGCTGGCACAGGAGCCGGTAACCACCGAATCCGACCGCCCGGCCGGAGCGCGCTGATGGCCGCCGCCCGCCTGCGCACGTTGAACGCTGCTGCACTGCGCGCGATGCCGCTGCCACCGCCCGGTGGCGACAAGGAGCAGCGTGGGCGCGTGTTGATCGTGGGCGGCTCGATGCGTGTGCCGGGTGCAGCCTTGTTGGCTGGCGAGGCGGCATTGCGTGCGGGCGCGGGCAAGTTGCAGATCGCCACGGCGGCGAGCGTGGCGCCCGGCATGGCGTTGGCGGTGCCGGAAGCCTTGGTGCTGGGGCTGGCGCAAAACGAGCAGGGCGAGATTACGCGTGGGCATCGTGCGCTGGAGGCGGCGTTGGCCGCGTGCGATGCGGCGGTGGTCGGGCCGGGCATGGCCTCTTCTGCGACAACCGCTGCGTTGGTAAAGCTTGCTGCGCAGAAGGCGGTGTGCACGCTGGTGCTGGATGCCGGCGCGTTGTCGCGCAACTTGCGTGCGCCGCCTAGCCGCCCGTTTGTGCTGACGCCGCATGCCGGTGAGATGGCGACGTTGGCTGGCGACGACAAGGCGGCGGTGGAGGCGGCGCCCGGTGAGTACGCGCTGGCATTTGCAAAGAAGATGCGCAGCGTGGTCATCGTCAAAGGCGCGGACAGTTTTATCGCCGGGCCAGACGGTGCCCTTTGGGTGCACCGTGGTGGTGTGCCGGGTTTGGGCACCTCCGGGTCGGGTGACACCCTGGCCGGGGTGATTGCAGGGTTTGCTGCGCGCGGCAGCGATGCGCTGACCGCGGCACTGTGGGGTGTGTTTGTGCATGCGGCTGCGGGTAAGCAGTTGGCGAAGCGGATCGGCACGGTGGGGTTTCTGGCACGTGAGATTCCGCCGGAAGTGCCGGGCATCCTGGATCGTTTGTCGCGCGGGTGATTTAGCCCCTCTTTCTGCGGGAGAGGGGTTGGGGTGAGGGTGCGGTTGCTGGGATTGGTGCGGATTGCAATCTTGTACTTCAGGTTGTTGGCGATGCATTGCATGCGTAGCTGGCACCGCTGCGTGTGCACGTACCCTCATCCGGCGCTGCGCGCCACCTTCTCCCAGAGGGAGAACGGGAGGCCGATGCGCGCTTGCGCTCGTTTGCTGTGCCATGTTGCGGCGCGCTGCTCGGTTAGGCTTGCGCGATCTACCTGGGAGGGTGCGCAGTGAAGCGAGCGATGACGTGGTCGGTGGTGGGAATGTTGGGGATGGGACTGGGCACGGTGGGCAGCGCGAGTGCCGTAGCCGCGGCCGTGGCACTTGCGGCGACCCCAGCAGCGTCAGATGCGAGCTCGCCAGCGACGCGCAGCGATGGCGCGTTGCGTATCTACACCAGCTCTCAAGGCGCCGCGCAACAGATGCGCGCCAGCACAGCGGCCGCTCCTGTTGCCGGCCATGCGTTGACCGAGAAAGAAAACTCCATCTTCGTCAACCCGCAGCGGCAGTTTCAGGAGTTGCTGGGGATTGGCGGGGCCATCACCGATTCCAGCGCAGAGACCTTTGCCAAGCTGCCCAAGCGTGCGCAACGCGCGCTGCTCACCGCCTACTACGATCCACAGAACGGCATTGGCTACACGTTGGCGCGCACCACCATCCACAGTTCGGACTTCAGTAGCGGCAGCTACACCTACATCAAAGAAGGCGATGCGGCGCTGAAAAGTTTTTCGGTCAAGCACGATGCCAGGTACCGCATCCCGATGTTGCGCCAGGCGATTGCCGCCGCAGGCGGTACGCTCACCACGTTTGCCAGCCCGTGGAGCGCGCCGGCCTTTATGAAAGACAGCAAGACCATGCTCAAGGGCGGCAAGCTGCTGCCGGAGTATGCGCAGGCCTGGGCGCGCTACTACACGCGGTTTATTGCGGCGTACGAGAAGGCGGGTATCCCGATCTGGGGCATCAGCCTGCAGAACGAACCGATGGCGGTGCAGACCTGGGAGTCGATGCTGTTTTCTGCCGAAGAAGAGCGCGATTTCCTGAAAAACCATCTCGGGCCGACCATGGCGAGCGCCGGCTATGGCGATCGCAAGATCATCGTGTGGGACCACAACCGCGACATGATGGTGCACCGCGCGCATGTGATCTTCGACGACCCGGAGGCGGCCAAATATGCCTGGGGTATGGGCTTCCACTGGTACGAAACCTGGGCGGGATTTGAGCCGATGGTGGAGAACGTGGCGGCGGTGGCGCAGGCCTACCCGGACAAGCATCTGCTGCTGACCGAGGCGGCGGTGGAAAAGTTTGATGCCGCCAAGTTGCAGTATTGGCCCAATGGCGAACGCTACGGCACCGCCATCATCAACGACCTCAATCATGGCGCGGTGGGATGGACCGACTGGAACATTCTGCTTGACCAACACGGCGGGCCCAATCACGTGGGCAATTACTGCTTTGCGCCGGTGCATGCAGATACGCGCACCGGTGAGGTCACGTATACGCCGAGCTATTGGTATATCGGCCACTTTTCCAAGTTCATTCGCCCAGGTGCGCGGCGGGTGAGTGCGGCAAGCAGCCGTAGTAATTTGATGACCACCGCATTTGCAAACCGCGATGGGGCACTGGCAACGGTGGTGATGAATGCCGGCGACGTGGCGATTCGCTACAACCTGTATGTGGGTGAAGCGTCGAGCGAGTTGGAGATACCGGCGCATGCGATTCAGACGGTGGTGTTGATGCAGTAGGTGGGGCGACGATAGCTGGTTTGGATCGCGAGCAAGCGTGCCCTCATCCGCCCTTCGGGCACCTTCTCCCGGTGGGAGAAGGGGACGCATCTCCATAGTTTAGAACGGCTAAAAAAACGACTGCGCTCACCGCCAGGCGGGCGCAGCCGGTGCGCGGATTCGGTATATGCCATTCATACACTGCATTTGCTTCGCGCCGTGCGCACCCGCCTGACGGCTGCTCGCCACCCTGTTGCGTGCCGCGCTTATTCCGGCGCGCGTCGCGGGTTGCCACTTCGCGGGCCTATATGCCGTCCACGGCCAGCGCTGCATGGATCAGTGCAAGATGACTTAGGCCTTGCGGCAGATTGCCCAAGGCTTCACCGGTGGCGGCATCCACCATCTCCGGCATCAGGTGGACGTCGTTGCCTTGCTGCTCCAGCAGGCACTCGAACAAGCGCCTGGCTTCCTGGCGATCGCCGAGCAGGCCGTAGGCTTCCACCATCCAGAAGGCACAGGCGGTAAAGCTGCCTTCGCGGGTTTGCATGCCGCTGTAGCGGTGCACCAGCGCGCCGGTGGCGAGTTCCTTGCGGATGGCATCGCGTGTGGCAATCATGCGCTCGCGGCGTGGGCCGCCCAGGCCGAAGCGCGATGCCAGCAGCAGGCTGGCATCAAGATCCTCGGTGCCGGCGTAAAACGTGTACGACTGCTTTGCGTCCGACCAGCAATGGGTGTCGATCCAATCGAGGATGCGCTGTTGTTCGCGCTCCCAACGCGGCAGCATGGCGCTGGACAAGTGCCCGGCCCTGGCAAGTTCGCTGGCGCGGCGCAATGCAAGCCAGCATTCCACCTTGGACATGGTGTAGTGCTCGTTGGCCTCCAGTTCCCAGAAGCCGGCGTCCTTGCGCATCCAGCTGTTGGCGCATTCGTTGCCGAGTTCGAACAGCTGGCGGGCAGTCTCCTGGTCCAGGATGTGGCCGGCATCCAGAAAGCGCGCGGCCATCTCGAAGATGTCGCCATACAGGCACAGCTGCAGTTGGTTATTGGCGGTGTTGCCCACGCGCACTGGGCGGGTGTTGCGGTAGCCGGGGATGTCGATCTCGCGTTCGTCCGGCACCAGGTCGCCATCGAGCGTGTAGCACGGCCGCACGCCGGGGCGGTGGCGGCGGATGGTGCGCATCAGCCAGCTGAAAGCGGCCTTGGCGTCGGCCAATGCGCCCACGCGCAAAAACGCCTTGGTGGTGTATGCCGCATCGCGCACCCAGGCGTAGCGGTAGTCCCAATTGCCGTTCTCGCCGATCTGCTCGGGCAACGAGGTAGTCACCGCCGCGGCAATTGCGCCGGTGGGCGAAAACCACAGGAACTTCAGTGCCAATGCCGAGCGGATCACCTCGTTGCGATAACCGTTGTCGTAGCGCAGGTTGCCGCTCCATTCGCGCCATTCTTCGTCGCTGCGGTCGATGCGCCCGTCGATATCGGCCAGCGACGGCACTGGCAGGGCATCGTCTTCGGCAGCCAGCAGGGCGACCACATGCGTCTCGCCCGCGCGTGCGCTGAGCGTTGCATGCACGCTGCGATCATCGCAGTGGGTGACATCGACGGCTGCGCTGTCGAAGCGCAGCATCGTCATCAACGGGCCGATGTGATGTACGCGGCCGTTGGGCGTTTCGCTTTGCCAGGGCGTTGCCTCGCCGGCGCGGGTGCCGGGGCGGTAAACCAGATCGAACAGCACCTCGCCGTCGATGCCTTCGATACGGCGTGCCAACTCCGACCACGGCAGGCGGCCGGCTTCGCCGCTATTGAGCGACTCGGTCAGGCGCGCGCTGCCGGTGTCGGTAGTAAAGATGGTTTCCAGGATATTGCTGCCGTCGCGATAGCGGCGGCTTACCTGCTGCAGGGTGCGCGGCGTCAAGGCGAAATAGCCGCCTGCGCCCGCATCGAGCAGGCGATCGAACAGTGGAGGTGAGTCCATCTTCGGCACGCACCACCAGTCGATGCTGCCGTCGGCGCCGCACAGGGCGACCGAACGCCCGTCGCCGACCGCTGCATAGGCAGCGATCGGCAAGGTGTCGCTGGCATCGCGTTTGAACTGCGCGTCGGGCCGGCTCAAGACAACAGCAGGCCGCCGGTGGCGCCGAACACTTCGCCGGTGACGTAGCTGGATTCCTGCGTGGCCAGGATGACGTAGAGCGGGGCCATTTCCACCGGCTGGCCGGCGCGCTTGAGTGGCGTTTCTGAGCCGAAATCCGGGATCTTTTCCGGCGGCTGGCCACCGCTGGGCTGCAACGGCGTCCATACCGGGCCGGGTGCGACCGCGTTGACGCGGATGCCTTTGTCCGCCACCTGCTGGGCCAGGCCCTTGGTGAAGTTGACGATGGCCGCCTTGGTGGAGGCGTAGTCGAGCAGGGTAGGCGAGGGCTGGTAGGACTGGATCGAGCCGGTGTTGATGATGGACGCGCCCGGCGGCAGATGCGGAATGGCCGCCTTGCACAGCCAGAACATCGCATACACGTTGGTCTTGAAGGTCGCGTCGAACTGCTCGGTGGTGATGTCGGCAATGTCCTTGATGGCGGTCTGCTTGCCGGCGATATTGACCAGCAGATCGAGCCCGCCCAGTTCGCTGACCGCACGTGCCACCAGCTCGTTGCAGAACGCTTCGTCCTTGAGGTCGCCGGGGATGGGGATCGCCTTGCGGCCTTCGGCCTTGATCAGTTCGACGACTTCGGCGGCGTCCTGTTCTTCTTCGGGCAGATAATTGAGCACGATGTCGGCGCCTTCGCGCGCATAGGCAATGGCGGTGGCACGGCCGATGCCGGAATCTGCGCCAGTGATCAGCGCCTTGCGGCCGAGCAGGCGGCCAAAGCCTTTATAGCTCTGCTCGCCGTGGTCGGCCTTGGGTTGCAGCGCATGGATGGTGCCGGGCGCGTCCTGGGTTTGCTCCGGGAACTGCGGCTGCGGGAATTGGGTCAGGGGGTTTTGCATTTCGTACTGGTTCTTCGCGCTGGACATGCACGGACTCCTGCAGTGGGGGATGGCGCGGTACGCGCGGACACAGCGCACCGATGCCGCCCAGTGTGGGAACGCCCTTGCTGTGCACGGGTGAAAAAAACTTGTGCATCATGTGAACGCGTGACGCGACGACGCCGTGTGCGCGTCACTCCAGGGTCACCTCGTCCATCTTTCACACAAGAGAATCTGTAGCCGTGCAACAACCTTGGTATGTCGGCGTCGATGGCGCGCGCAGTGGCTGGATCGCCGTGTGGGACAACGGCGACGTACTGGGATTTGCCTACTACCCAAGTGTGGCTGCACTGGCAGTGGCCCTGCCTGCGGTGGACGTGCTGGGCGTGGATATCCCAATCGGGCTGAGCGAGCACGCACCGCGCGTGGCGGATGCGCAGGCACGCCGATTCGTGGGCGGGCGGCGTGCGTGCAGCATCTTTGCTGCGCCGTTGCGCGGCATCTTGCAGGCACGCACCCAAGCGGAAGCCTCTGCGCTGCATCGCGTGCTGGATCATGAGAAGCAGCGTGGTTTTGGCGTGCAGTCGTTTGCGTTGCTGCCCAAGATCCGCGATTGGGACGACGCCCTGCGGGCAGACCCCGCATGGGCCGCACGTGTGTTCGAGGTGCATCCGGAAGTCTCGTTTGCGGCGCTTGCCGGCGGGCCGGGCCTGGCTGCAGCGAAGAAAAGCAGCGAAGGGCAGCGGCAACGCTGCCGGTTGCTAGGCGACCACTACGGCGCGGCGCGCGTTGCCTCGCTGCTGGAACGCGTGCCGCGTGCCTGCGCGCAGCCAGACGATGTGCTGGACGCCCTGGCGGCCTGCTGGAGTGCGCAGCGGATCGCGGCAGGCACCGCCGGCAGCCTGCCGGCGGTGGTCGAGCGCGACGCCTGCGGGCTGCGCATGGGCATCTACTTCTGAATCAGCGGGGCTGCGCCGACATCGAATACGGCCGCTGCGCTGGGTCCGTTGCCCACTGCTGATTCGGCGTGGCCTGCATGCGGAAGCGCAGCTCGCCGCCGGCCTGAATCTCCTGATGCGTGAGGTAGGCGCGGTTCAAGGCCTGGCCATTGAGCGTGGCGCTGCCGATATACGGGCGTGACGCGCTCAGGCCATCGGCGACGATGCTGAAGCGCTTGCCGTTGGGCAGGTTGAGCGTGGCGCGCGGCAGGAACGGGCGGCCGATGATGTATTGATTGCTGCCCGGCGCCACCGGATAAAAGCCCAGCGTGGTGAACACATACCAGGCCGACATCTGGCCAAGGTCGTCGTTGCCGGCTAAACCTTCGGGCCCGGCGTGATATTGGCTATCGACGATCTGGGTCAGGCGGGCCTGCGTGCGCCAGGGCTGGCCCGCATAGGCGTAGAGATAGGCCACGTGGTGGCTGGGTTCGTTGCCATGCGCATACCAGCCGATCAGCCCGGTGATGTCTTCCATGTGCTCGAACACCTTGGGGTCCACCTTGGCATCGAACACCGCATCCAGGCGCGCGAGCAATTTGTCCTCGCCGCCATGCGCAGCGGCCAGCCCGGCCACATCTTGCGGCACGTACCACGAGTACTGCCATGCATTGCCTTCGGTGTAGTCGCTGCCGTAGCCGCTGGCCGAAGGGTCGAACGGTTCGCGAAAATTGCCGGCGCGCGTGCGTGCGCGCATGTAGCCGGTGGCCGGGTCGAAGGCGTGTTTCCAATTGCCGGCGCGTTTGTTGAATTCGGCGGCGATCTCTGGCTTGCCGAGCGCCTGGGCCATGCGCGCGATGGTCCAATCGTCGAAGGCGTATTCCAGCGTCTTGGACGCCGCTTCGCCTTCTTCGTCGATGGGCACATAGCCGAGCTCGCGGTATTGCGCGATGCCGTCGTACGGGCCGTAGTCGGCGCTGACCACCATCGCCTGCAAGGCTTCGTTGGCGTCGAAACCGCCGATGCCCTTCATGTACGCATCGGCAATCACCGGCACCGCGTGGTAGCCGATCATGCACCAGGTTTCCAGGCCGTGGAATGCCCACACCGGCAGGATGCCGTACGGACTGTCGCGGCGTGCGGCGAGCAGGGAATTGACCATGTCGCTGCTGCGTTGCGGCGGCTGCACCAGCGTCAATAACGGGTGCAGAGCGCGATAGGTATCCCACAACGAGAACGTGGAATAGTTGGTCCAGCCGCTGGCTTGATGCACGGCGTTGTCCGGCCCGCGATAGTGCCCATCGCTGTCCATGAACAATGTGGGGCCGAGCAGCGTGTGATACAGCGCGGTGTAGAGCTGGGTGCGTTGTTGCGGCGTGCCTTGTGCATCGATCGCCGCCAGCGCCTGCGTCCATTGCGCACGTGCATCGGCGCGCACGCGGTCGAAATCGAAGCCCGGCACTTCCGCATCTAGATTGGCGATGGCGCCGGCTTCGCTGACCGGCGATAGCGCGACCTTCACCACCAGCGGCGTGCCGTCGTTGACGACATCGAACACGCCCACCAGTTGCCGGCCTTCGATCTGCGCGCGTTGCGCCGGGTTGTTCGCGCCGGGCGGCGGAAAGCCCTTGTACGCAATGTCCTGCTCGGTGTCGTGCAGTTGCGTGGCGGTGAGCGGGCGCGAAAACCGCATGGCGAAATACAGTTGCCGGCCGGGCGCCCAACCGCGCGTTTCACGAAAGCCGGTGACGGTGCCATCGCTGCGCACGCGCAACCGCGACCACTGCACCTTGCCTGGGTAGTCGTACAGGCTGGTGCGCAAATCGACCAGCACATGCGCCGGCGCGCCTTTCGGAAAGTGATAGCGATGCACGCCCACGCGCGCGCTGGCGGTGAGTTCGGCGCGGATGTTGCGGTCTTTCAGGGTGACCGCGTAATAGCCGGGTTGTGCCTGTTCGCTGCTGTGATCGAACTGCGCGGTGTAGCCGCTGCCAGGTGTGTTCGCATCGCCACGTTCGAGCTTGATCTCGCCCACCTGCGGCATCAGCAGGATGTCGCCCAGGTCCGAATACCCGGAGCCGGAAAAATGCGTATGCGAAAAGCCGACAATGGTGGTGTCGCTATGCCGATAACCCGCAGCCCAGCCATAGGCCTCCTTGCGCGGTTTGATCTGTGTGTCCGGGCTCAGCTGCACCATGCCGAACGGGACCGTGGCGCCGGGATAGGTGTGGCCTTCGCCACCGGTGCCGATGAATGGGTCTACGGCGGCAAAGGCAGACTCGGCCGTGCGGCCTGCCGCGTTGCCGGTGAAGGCCGCAAGACTGGCCAACAGCAGCAGCCAGCGCAGACGAGGAGATGCGATCAATCGATGCGGCATGCGAACGGCTACGGCGGATGCAGCGCCGGACCGTAGCACAGCGTCCTGGCGGGCCACAGGGGTGCGGTGCAGGCAGCGGTGCGCTGCCGGTTGGGTTCGCCACGCGACCAGACACCGGCCAGACTCCTTCAACCCAGACCGGCAGCGACGCCGTTGTAGGCAACGCTGCCGGCCGGGTATCCGCTGCACACGATAGGTGTCCACGTGCCAGCCAATCGTCTCTGCCGCCTGTCGCCTGCAATGCGTTGCCCAGCCATTGCGGCAGCAGGATGAGAGCGCCTCACCGTCGCCGCAGCGCCAGTACGGCCAGGGCCGCAAGCCCCGCTGCTGCCGCGCCGATCACCAGCGTGTTGCGGGGCGAGCGTGGATGCGCTGCCGCGCGCCTGCGGTAGCCGCCGTCGATGCCTCCTGCAATGGCCGGCGGGCCGAGCACATTGCCACTGGATTGCAGTACGCGTGGTGCCTGCGCGAAGTAACGCGTAAACACGCGATGGGTGAGGCGGGCCAGCAGATTGGGCGCCAGTGCGTGTGCGGCGCGCATTGCGTGCACGGGCGCGCCCAGTACGACGGTGGCGCGCGGGCGGTCGAGCAGGCGCAGCACCGCTGCAGCCACGGTGCGGGTGTCCAGCATCAGCGGCGGGCCGCCCAGACGCCGGCCCACGTAGTTGGCGCCGTGGGTGAGGCCGGGCGTGTCGACAAAATACGGGTACACGTCGCAGACATGGATGCGCGGGTAGTCGGCCAGCTCGGCACGCAGCGCTTCGGAAAACCCGCGCTGGCCGAACTTGCTGGCGCTATACGCTGCCGCATACGGCGTCGGTGCAAAGCCGCCGGAGGAAATCATGTTGACGAAAACGCCATGGCCCTGCGCGATGAAGATCGGGATCACCGCGTGCGCATCGTGCATGCGCCCCAGCAGGTTGGCGTGGATGACCGCAGCGCTGGCGTCGATCGGCACCTCGTGAAATTTGCCCACCGCGCCAACACCGACATTGCCAAACCACAGATCGATGCGGCCCAGGAAACTCTGTGCGGCGGTGGCCAGTGCCTTGACCTGGTCGGCATGCTTGACGTCGGTGGGCACCACCAGCACGGTGGCGCCGCGTGCGCGGCAGCGTTCGGCAACGGCCTGCAGGGCGTCTTCGCCGCGTGCAGCCAGCACCAGGCGCGCGCCGCGTTCGGCAAAGGCTTCGGCAGTGGCCTGGCCAATGCCGCTGGAGGCGCCGGAGATCACCACGTGGGCAGGAGAAGTGCGATGCATGCGAGAGCTCCACAACGTTGGACAGGCATGCTTGATCGCCCGGCGTGAACACGACGCGGCTGTTTGCGTACCGCTGCGTGAAGCTGAACTGGTCGGGTTGCTGCACGGCGTGACGCGGGCGTGGTGCTGAAATCGCCTGCGCCCGCCCGCATATGGCAGCGATGGATCTGTTCGACACTGCCGCCACGCCCTTGCAGGTGCTGGACGATGCCGAAGGCGGCGTGCGCTATTGGCCGCAGCTGCTTGCGCCGGCGCTGGCACAGGCGTGCTTCGATGCGCTGCGCGATGCAGCGGACTGGCGCAGCCAGCGGCGCGAGATGTACGACCGCGTGGTCGAGGTGCCGCGTCTGCTGGCCTCCTATCGGCTGGATGGCGCGTTGCCTGCCGGCTTGCCGTTGCACTGCCTGCTCGATGCGGTGCAGGCGGTGGTGCCCGCGCCGTACAACGCGGTGGGGCTGAACCTGTATCGCGACGGGCGCGACAGCGTGGCGATGCATCACGACACGCTGCAGACGCTGGTGGCGCCGTATCCGATTGCGCTGGTGTCACTGGGAACGCCGCGACGCATGAACCTGCGTGCCAACACTGGCCATGCACGCGCCATCGGCCTGGAGCTGGCGCCGGGCAGTCTGCTGGCGATGAGCCATGCCTCGCAGCGAACGCATACCCATGGCATTCCCAAGACCAGCCGCGCAGTGGGCGAACGCCTGAGTGTGGTGTTTCGCGTGCGCCCGGCCGAGCGCATGGCCGCAGGCCGGCATGGCCCGCACTGGGAGCCGCCGTCGCCGTGATGCGCGTGCAGATGTGATGGCCCGGTGGCGCTCGCCTGCGCAGGCAAGCGCCAGGACGCGGCCGTGCGCAATCGGCTGCCACCTCCGCTCGCGTGCGCTTGCGGCGCGTGTGCCGCGTGTCATGCGCTGCCGTGCCTATTTCGAGTGATTGCCATTGCCGTCACCACTGCGCATGCTTGCATGCAATCCCCCTTCAAACGCTGCCGATCCATGCCTCTGGACGAGACCCGCCACCATCAGATGTTTCCCGAGCTGGATGCGGGCCAGTTGGCAATCACGCGGCGCTTTGCCAGCGGGCCGGCGCAGCGGTTCGGCGCTGGCGAGGCCGTGTTCGAAGTGGGTGATGCGCACGCGCCGGTGTGGGTGGTGCTGGAAGGCGCCATCGAAGTGGTGCGCCGCGACGGCCTGGGCAACGAAAAACCGATCACGCTGCACACGCCCGGCCAGTTCACCGGCGAGGTGAGCCAGCTGGCCGGGCGCGCGTCGCTGGCGGCCGGGCGCGCCGGGCCGGACGGTTGCCTGGCGCTGCCGTTCGACACTGCACATCTGCGCGCGCTGATGATCAGCTCGGCCGAAGTGGGCGAAGTGGTGATGCGTGCGCTGATCCTGCGCCGGGTGGGGCTGATCGAAGGCGATGCCTCCGGCTCGGTGTTGATCGGCGAGCCGGACGACCCGCATCTGACCCGTTTGCAGGGCTTTCTGACCCGCAACGGCTACCCCAACACGGTGATGGATGTCTCCGACGACGACGGCCGCGCGCTGGTGGAGCGGCTGGGCATCCAGGAGCACGACCTGCCGGTGATGGTGTGCCCCAGTGGCCGCGTGCTGCGCCAGCCCAGCGATGCCGAGGCCGCGCATTGCCTTGGCATGACCCCGGACATCGACCCGGACAAGCGCTACGACGTGGCGATTGTGGGCGCCGGCCCTGCAGGTCTGGCGACGGCGGTGTACGCGGCCTCGGAGGGCTTGTCGGTGCTGGTGCTGGATCAGCGCGCCATCGGCGGGCAGGCAGGCGCCTCGGCGCGGATCGAAAATTATCTGGGCTTTCCTACCGGGATTTCCGGGCAGGCGCTGGCCGGGCGTGCGTACAACCAGGCGCTGAAGTTCGGCGCCGAGCTGGCCATCCCGCTCGAAGCCGCAACGCTGGAATGCGGGCGCGACGACGGTGCACTGCATCTGGACCTGGCCGATGGCAAACAGGTGCTGGCCAGCACCGTGGTGATCGCCTCCGGTGCGCGTTATCGACGCCCCGACATCGAAGGGCTGGAGCGCTTCGAAGGCCACGGCGTGTCGTACTGGGCCTCGCCGGTGGAAGCGCGCCTGTGCGAGGGCGGCGTGGTGGCGCTGGTGGGCGGCGGCAATTCTGCAGGGCAGGCGGTGGCGTTCCTGGCGCCGCGGGTCAAGGAATTGCACCTGATCATCCGCGGCGACGGGCTGGAAGCGTCGATGTCGCAGTACCTGATCGAGCGCATCGCTGCGTTGCCGAACGTGCAGCTGCATACCGGCACCGAAGTGGCCGCGCTGGACGGTGACCCCGATCGCGGCCTGCAGGCGGCCGTCCTGCGCACCCGCGCAGATGGTGCGACCACACGGGTGGAGTTGCGCCACCTGTTCCTGTTTGTCGGTGCCGACCCCAATACCGGTTGGCTGCAGAACTGCGTGGAAACCGACAAGCGCGGTTTTGTCATTACCGGCACCGCGCGCGGCGATGGCGTGCCGGCCTGCCTGCCGCTGGAAACCAATCGCCCGGGTGTATTCGCCATCGGCGATGTGCGGGCCGGCTCAGTCAAGCGCGTGGCTGCGGCGGTGGGCGAGGGCGCGGCGGTGGTGGCGCAGGTCCATCAATACCTGGCGCATCAGGCCAACCCGGTGCCGGTCTCTGAACTCGCCAGTGCTGGGGAATAGGGAATCGGGAATAGGGAATCGTGAAGCGGCTTGCGTGCCGGGGGATGTCTTCGGGTGCGGATGGTGTGTTGCGCTTGTGCCGATGGGGGCGCGATTGGCGCGCGCTTGCTTAGTGCGGCCAGTGCACCTGCGGTAGCGCGCCGATCTGCGGTCTGGCGAACAGGTAGCCTTGCTGCAGGTGGATGCCCATGTCGCGCAGGGCGCGGGATTCGTCGGGTTGTTCGATGCCTTCGGCGATGACGGTGATGCCGAGTTCTTCGCACATGCGGGTGACGTGCAGGACGATGGCCTGGCGGCTGCGGTTGGTGTCGACGCCGCGGATCAGGGCAATGTCGAGCTTGAGCAGGTCGGGCTGGAAGTCGGCCAGCAGGCCGAGCCCGGCGTAGCCGGCGCCGAAATCGTCGATGGCGGTCTTGAGGCCGCGGGCCTGGTAGGTGCGCAGGATGTCGAGCAGGTGGGCCGGGTCGGTGAGGTGCTCCTGCTCGCTCACCTCGAAGATGATGGCATCCAGCGGCCAGCCGTATTGTTCGGTAGCCGAGAGCGTGGCGCGCAGGCAATGCTCGGGGTTGTAGACCGCATTGGGCATGAAGTTGATTGACAGCAGCGTGGGGAGTGCGATCTGCGCGGCGCATTCGATCGCCTTGATGCGGCAGGCCTGGTCGAAGGCATAGCGGTTGCGCGCATCCACCGCCGCCAGGATGCTGCCGGCCGACTCGCCGTTGACCCCGCGCACCAGCGCTTCGCCGGCATAGAGGCTGCGCGTGGCGACATCGACGATGGGCTGGAACGCCATGGTGATGGCGGTGGGAAATTCCTGGCCGTCGCGGCAGGCGTTGCAAACAGGAATCTGGGTCATGGCGTGGTCCATCATGCGGCGTGGGTCGAGCCTAGTCCTATCGGCCGCAACAGCGCGTCATTGAGGGCGCACCGCCCATCGCAGCATCCTCACTGCGCGCGTGGTCGGGCTCGGCGATACTGTCACCATCGCTCGCATCGGACGCCCCATGACCGCTCTTACCGAACGCTACGCCCTGGCCGTGGACTACGCGCGCATTGCCCATGCCGGACAGGTGCGCAAGGGCACGCAGATTCCGTATCTGAGCCATCTGCTGGGCGTGTCGACACTGGTGCTGGAATGCGGTGGCGACGAAGAACAGGCCATTGCCGGCCTGCTGCATGACGTGGTGGAAGACTGCGGTGGCGGCCATGAGGCCTCGATCCGCGCGCAGTTCGGCGACGCCGTGGCCGACATCGTGATGGCCTGCACCGACGCCACCGCCGAAGACAAGGCCGAGGTGGACAACAGCGCGCGTGCGCGCAAGCGCGATTGGCGCGAACGCAAGCTGGCCTATCTGGAGCACCTGCGCAAGACGCCCGAGCGCGCGCTGCTGGTGTCCGGCTGCGACAAGCTCTATAACGCGCGCACCATCGTGCAGGACCTGGACAACCCGGCGGTGGGGCAGGACATCTTCAAGGTGTTCACCGCCGGCCGCGACGGCACGCTGTGGTACTACGCCGCGCTGGAAGAGATCTTCCGCAGCCGCAACGCCGCCACCGCACGCCTGTTCAGCGGCGTGGTCGCGCGGATGCAGGCATTGGCCGACCACGGCGAGCAGGCGCTGCCGGCGCACGCGCCGGGCTAAGCGCGGGCGCGCGCTGGTCGATCAGCACTGGGTGATCAGCACCGGCCGCAAGCGCTGACATCGGCTGCATGCCGCGCACGCTAGGCTGCGGCCTTGTCGATCTGGTTTTACCGTCATGTCCAACGCAATGTCTGCTTCTTCCGGCCTGGTGCGCGTGCGCGGTGCGCGCGAGCACAATCTTCAGCATGTGGATGTGGATATTCCACGCGATGCGCTGGTGGTGTTCACCGGCGTGTCCGGTTCGGGCAAGTCGTCGTTGGCATTCGGCACCATCTTTGCCGAGGCGCAGCGGCGCTATCTGGATTCCATCTCGCCCTATGCGCGGCGGCTGATCGACCAGGTCGGCGTGCCGGAGGTGGATTCCATCGATGGCCTGCCGCCGGCGGTGGCGTTGCAGCAGGCGCGCGGCGCACCGAGTGCGCGTTCGTCGGTGGGCAGCGTCACCACCATCTCCAACTCGTTGCGCATGCTGTACTCGCGTGCGGGCCAGTATCCGCCGGGGCAGGACATCATCTACGCGGACGGGTTTTCGCCGAACACGCCGGCCGGCGCCTGCCCCACCTGCCACGGCCTGGGCCGCATCTACGACGCCACCGAGGCGACCATGGTGCTGGACCGCAGCCTGAGCATCCGCGACCGCGCGGTGGCGGCCTGGCCGGGCGCCTGGCATGGGCAGAACCAGCGCGACATCCTCACCACGCTGGGGCACGACGTGGATGTGCCGTGGCACAGCCTGCCGAAGAAGACCCGCGACTGGATTCTCTACACCGACGAACAGCCGGTGGTGCCGGTGTATGCCGGCTACAGCCTGGCCGAGGTCAAGCGCGCCCTAAAACGCAAGGAAGAGCCCAGCTACATGGGCACCTTCACCAGTGCGCGCCGCTATGTGCTGCACACCTTTGCCACCACGCAGAGCGCACAGATGAAAAAGCGCGTGGCGCAGTATCTGATCAGCACGCAATGCCCGCAGTGCGATGGCAAGCGGCTGCGCCGCGAGGCGCTGTCGGTGACCTTTGCCGGGCTGGATATCGGCGAGCTGTCGCGCCGGCCGCTGGACGAGGTGGCCGAGTTGCTGCGCCCGGCCGCGCAGGCCGATGTGCGCACGCAAGGCAGCAGGAAGGGCGCTGCCAGTCACCCGGAGCAGGCGATTGCCGCGCAACGCATCGCTGCCGACCTGCGCGCGCGCATCGAAGTAGTGCAGGCGCTGGGGCTGGGGTATTTGAGCCTGGAACGCAGCACGCCCACGCTGTCGCCGGGCGAGCTGCAACGGCTGCGGCTTGCCACGCAGATCCGCTCGCAGTTGTTCGGCGTGGTGTACGTGATGGACGAGCCATCGGCGGGCCTGCATCCGGCCGATGCGCAAGCGCTGCTGGGTGCATTGGATCAGCTCAAGGCGGCCGGCAATTCGGTGTTCGTGGTCGAGCACGAGGTGGACGTGATCCGCCACGCCGACTGGATCGTGGATGTGGGCCCGGCCGCCGGCGTGCATGGCGGGCAGGTGCTCTACAGCGGCCCGCCTGCCGGATTGGAACAGGTGCAGGCCTCATCCACGCGGCGCTATCTGTTCGGCACGCCGCCACCGGTGCACAGCCGCGCGCGCGCGGCAACCGGCTGGCTGCAGCTGCGCGGCATCACCCGCAACAATGTGCGCGCGCTGGACGTGGATCTGCCGCTGGGCGTGTTCACCACCGTCACCGGTGTGTCCGGCTCGGGCAAGTCGTCGCTGGTGAGCCAGGCGTTGGTGGAACTGCTGGCGGCCCATCTGGGGCACACGCCGGCAGACGAAGACGAGGCACTGGACCCGCTGGAGCGCGGCACGCAGCTGCCGTTGGGTGGGGCGATCGTGGGCGGGCTGGAGCAGGTGCGCCGGCTGGTACGCGTGGACCAGAAGCCGATCGGCCGCACGCCACGCTCCAATCTGGCCACCTACACGGGCCTGTTCGACCCGGTGCGCAAGTTGTTTGCCGCCACGCCTACCGCCCGCCGCCGGCGCTACGACCCCGGGCAATTCTCCTTCAACGTTGCCAAGGGTCGTTGCGCCACCTGCGAAGGCGAGGGCTCGGTGTCGGTGGAATTGCTGTTCATGCCCAGCGTGTATGCGCCGTGCCCCACCTGCCACGGCGCACGCTACAACGCCAAGACCCTGGAGATCGAACTGCGCGGGCACACCATTGCGCAGGTGCTCGCGATGACGGTGGATCAGGCGGCCGACTTTTTTGCCGACGACACCAGCGTGGTGCGGCCGCTGCAGGTGTTGCGCGAAGTGGGGCTGGGGTATCTGCGCCTGGGCCAGCCGGCCACCGAACTCTCCGGCGGCGAGGCGCAGCGCATCAAGCTGGCGAGCGAGTTGCAGCGTGCGCAACGCCGCGACACCGTCTATGTGCTGGACGAACCCACCACCGGCCTGCATCCGGCCGACGTGGACACCTTGATGACCCAGCTGCAGGGCCTGGTGGACGCCGGCAACACGGTCATCGTGGTCGAGCACGACATGCGCGTGGCGGCCAGCAGCGACTGGGTGCTGGACATGGGGCCGGGCGCCGGTGGTGGCGGTGGCAGCGTGGTGGCGGCGGGGACACCGGCCCAGGTTGCGCGGCAGCGTGGCAGCCGCACGGCGCCGTTTCTGGCGCAGGTGCTGGCGGGGAAATAGGCAGGGCTGGCGCCGGTGGCCGGCATCGCAGGCTGCGTATGCCGGCGATGCAGCGCGCCGGATGCGCGTGCGCACTGCGCACCGCCGGTGTGGTCGCGCACGCTGGCGCCGACGTATCGCGTTGATGCCTTGCGTGGCCGCCGGCCGGCCGCTGCGTCAACAGCCGGCGCGTGTTGCGATGCCGCTGCCGCCGCTGCAGTGCCCGGGCTCTGCAATCAAGCGCAACGCAACGCGCAACGACTGCGGCGACATCGGCGCGCTCATCCCAGCAGTTCGAATCTGCCGCTCACGCCATCGGCTTCGGCCGACGGCGCGATCCACACATCGAACACACCGGGCTCCACGGTCGGCGTCATGGCCTGCCCGACAAACAGCAGGTGCTCGCGGCGCAGCTCGAACTGCACCTCGACGCTCGCGCCGGCCGGCACCCTGACCTTGCGGAAGCCCTTGAGCTCGCGCACCGGGCGGGTGACGCTGGCGGTGCGGTCGCGCACATACAGTTGCACCACTTCGTCTGCATCGCGGCTGCCGCGGTTGCCGATGCGCGCGCTGAGTTGCAGGCGGCTGGTGGCGGTCAGCTGTGGTGCGCTCAGGCGCAGGTCGCTGTAGTCGATGCGGCCGTAGGTCAGGCCATGGCCGAACGGAAACAACGCCGTATTCGGCACGTCGCGGTAATGCGTGGTGTACGGCTGCAGGGCAGCGGGGTCCAGATTGGGGCGGCCGCTGGGTGGATGTGCGTAGGTGTACGGCACCTGGCCTGCAGCATGCGGGAAACTCACCGGCAAGCGGCCGCTGGGTGCCTGCGCACCGAACAGGATGTCGGCCATCGCGTTGCCTGCCTCCGAGCCCAGGAACCATGTGATCAGGATCGCTGCGCTCTGCAGTGCCGGGCCTTGCAACGCCAGCGCTCGGCCGGTGCTAAGCAGCAACACGACGGGTGTGCCGGTGGCCGCCACCGCTGCCAGCAACTGCTGTTGCACGTCCGGCAGAATGATCTCGGTCCGCGATTGCGCCTCACCGGAGTAGGTCATCGGCTCGCCGACCGCCAGCAGGGCCACGTCGGCCGTGCGCGCGGCCGCCACGGCGGCCTGCACGCCGCCGGGCAGCGGCTGGTCGAAGCCGCACCCGTCCACCACCTGCAGCAGCTGCGGGTCGGCCATGGCACGCGCCACGGCCGCGGCCACGGTGTTGTTGCGGTCTTCCTGGTCGAACAGGCTCCATGGCCCGGCGTGGTTGACCCAGTCGCGCGCCATCGGCCCGATCAGCGCAATACGTTGCCCGCTGCGCTGCAGGGGCAGCAGCGCGCGTTCGTTCTTCAGCAGCACCACCGACTTGCAGGCGGCCTCGCGCGCCAGCGCCAGCGTGTCTGCCTGGCGCTGGCGCGGCTGCGCCCGTGCCGGCTGCAGGCGCCGGAACGGGTCGTCGAACAACCCCAATGCCGCCTTGAAACCCAGCACCCGGCGCACGGAGGCGTCCAGGCGCTGCATCGGCACCACGCCCGCGGCCACCAGCGCGGGCAGATGGCGCAGATACAGGCCGCTCTCCATGCTGATGTCCACGCCGGCCAGAAACGCCAGCCTTGCCGCGTCGCGGTCGTCGGCGGCCACGCCATGCGCCACCAGTTCCTGGTCGGCGGTGAAGTCGGACACCACCAGGCCGCGATACTGCAGGTCCTGCCGCAGCACCGTACCCAGCAACCAGGCGTTGGCGGTTGCCGGCACACCCGACAGCGCGTTGAACGCGGCCATGGTGGTCACGGCGCCGGCGTCGAAGGCGGCCTGGAACGGAGGCAGATACACCTCGCGCAACGTGCGCTCGGAGATGTCCACGCGGGCGTAGTCCAGGCCGCCTTCGGCCGCGCCATAGGCGGCAAAATGCTTGGGGCAGGCGGCAAGCGCATCGGCATGCGCCAGCCCGGCCTCGCCCTGGAAGCCACGCACGCGTGCCTGCGCAAACTGCTGCGCCAGCAGCACGTCTTCGCCGGCGCCTTCCACTCCGCGGCCCCAACGGGCATCGCGGGCGATATCCACCATCGGCGCGAATGTCCAGTCGATGCCGACCGCGCTGGCTTCCATCGCGGCGGCACGCGCGGTGCGTTGCGCCAGCTCCGGCTCGAAGCTGGCCGCTTCGCCCAGCGGCACCGGAAAGACCGTGGTGTAGCCATGGATCACGTCGGCGGCAAAGACCAATGGGATTTTCAGCCGGCTTTGCATGGCGGCCTGCTGCAACTGCCGATGCCAGCGCACGTTGGAGCCGTTGAAAACCCCGGTCAGCTGCCCGGCGCGCGCTGCCGCCAGCTGGGTGCGGCCGGCCGCGTCCTTGTGGATCGGGTTGGCGACGATGGCCTTGTCGATCTGTTCTGCCGAGCTGAAAAGACTGAGCTGGCCGGCCTTTTCCTCCAGCGTCATGCGTGCAATCAGGTCTTCGATGAAGGCCGGCCCGCGCGCAGGGGCGTGCGGCAGCGCCCAAGCGCTCGGGACCCGGCTGAGCACGGCCAGCGTGGCCGCACCGCGGAGCAACTGTCGACGGGTGGTGCGCGGTGCCATACGAGCCTTGCGGTGGGCGGAGGTCCGCTCACGCTACAGCAGCGCCGCGGCATTCGCGCCGGTGGCGTTCGCATTTGATGTGGCCGCTTCGGAGGAATTGGCCTGTGCAATGCGCAGTGCCAGCGATGTAGTCGCAAGACGCGACGGGCCCGACATCCTGCAATGTCGAGCCCGTGCGTTGCCGTCGTGGGCAAGCCGCGGATGGACGCATCCGCGGTAAACCGCTCAGTCCGCCATCACCTTGTCCGGCGTCATCGGCGTGCTGCGGATGCGTTTGCCGGTGGCGTGGAAGATCGCATTGCAGATGGCCGCCGACACGCCGACCTGCCCGATCTCGCCCACGCCCTTGGCGCCCAGGCTACTGACCACGCGGTCGTCTTCGTCGGCAAAGATCACCTCGATGTCGTGGATGTCGGCGTTGGCCGAAACGTGGTACAGCGCCAGGTCGTGATTCATGAAGCGCCCGAAACGATGGTCGGACTGGGTGTGTTCGTGCAGGGCCTGGCCGATGCCCCACACCACGCCGCCGATGATCTGGCTGCGCGCGGTGGTGGGGTTGAGGATGCGTCCCGCGGCAATCGCGCTGACCGCGCGCGTCACCCGCACCGTGCCCAGCTCCTCGTCCACCCGTACTTCCACGAAGACTGCGCCATGCGTGGCGCGGGTGTACTTGCGCTGCTTGAGCACGTTGGGCAGCAGCAGGAACTTGTCCTCGATCTGCTCCAGCTCGGCCGCGCGCAGCAACGCTGGTAGCGCAATCGCACTGCCGGCATCGCCACGCAAGGCAATGGCCCCATCGGCGAACACCACAGCGTCCTGCTTGACCCGCGCAAAGCGCGAGTCGGGCAAGGCCTGCGCCAACCGGAACAATTTGGTGCGCAATTTGCCGCAGACCCCATCCACGGCCGAACCCACCGTGCTGACGTGCGAGGAGCCGCCTTCGATCGGCGCGACGGGCAGGGTGGAATCGCCCAGCTGGAAGGTCACCTGTTCCAGCGGCAGGCCCAGCGCCTCGGCGGCGATCATCGCCATCACCGTGTAGGTGCCGGTGCCGATATCGCTGGCGGCGCTGCTCACCACCAGGCGGCCATCGGCATGCAGCACGGCGTGCGCACGTGCAAACATCTGCATGGCATCCCACTGCCCGGTGGCCATGCCCCAGCCAACCCACTCGCTGCCTTCCTTGCGCGCACGTGGTTGCATGGGGCGCTGCGCCCAACCAAAGCGTTCGGCGCCTTGCTGGTAGCACTCGCGCAGCGCCTTGGTGGAGAACGGCTTGTCGTCGGCCGGATTGACCTCGGCGTAATTCTTCAACCGCAACGCCAACGGGTCGATACCGACCTCGTAGGCCAGCTCGTCCATCGCCACTTCCAGCGCATGCACGCCGTGGGTGGCGCCGGGCGCGCGCATGTCCATCGGGCTGTACTGGTCCAGACTGACCAGGTTGTAGCCCAGATGCACGTTGTCGCAGGCGTACAGCTGGCCGCTCCAGTTGACCACCACCTCCACGTAATCCTCGATGCGCGAGGTTTCGGCGATGGCCTCGTGCCAGATCGCCCGCAATGTGCCGTCGCGGTCGGCGCCGAGCTTGAGCCGCTGCACGGTTTCCGGGCGATGGCCGAAGGTGAACATCTGTTGGCGGGTGAGCACCACCCGCACCGAGCGATCCAGCAGGATTGAGGCCATCACTGCCAATGCGAGCTGATATTGCGGGCGCAGGCCCGAACCGAAGGCGCCGCCCACATACGGGTTGCGCACGGTGACCTTGCGCTTGCTCAGGCCAAACACGTGCGACACATACCAACGGCTGTTCTGCGAGCCCTGGGTCTTGTCGTAGATGGTGAAGTGGCCGTCCGCCTCACGGATCACGGTGGAGGCGAACAATTCCATCGGATTGTGATGCTCCACGCCGCTGTAATAGTCGCCCTGCACCTGGCAGGCGGCATTGACGAACGCGGTGTCCGGCTCGCCCTTGTCCTTGGGCGGCGGCGAGAAGCCGGCCTTCATCGCCTTGGGCTTGTGCGCCCGGTCGAGATTGGTCATCAGATTGGTGTCGTGCGGCTCTTGGGCGTAGTCCACCCGCACCAGATGCGCGGCGTGACGCGCCGCTTCGAAGGTCTCGGCCACCACCAAGGCGATCGGCTGCCCGCTGTACAGCACGGTGTTGTCGTACAACGGGCGGAACGGCGAGCCGGCCGGTGCGGTCATGTCCTTGTAGAACAGGTCCATGCCGCGCATGTGCGGACGGTTTTCATGGGTGATGATGTCCAGCACGCCAGGTACCGCACGCGCGGCTGCCAGGTCGAAGCCGACGATGGTTCCCTTCGCGATGCTGCTGCTGACCACCACGCCATAGGCCAGGTCCGGCACCGGCCATTCGGCGGCATAGCGTGCCTGGCCGGTGACCTTTGCGCGCCCGTCGATGCGCGGGACACCGGTGCCGGTCGGGCGCAAGCCGGTGCCCTGGTCGGCAACCGGTGGCGTCAGTTCGGTGTTGGACAGGTCGGTGCTGCGTGCATTCATGACGATTCCTCCAGCGCGCTGGTGCGCCCGCGGTTGTCGATGGTGCCCTCGCGTGCGACCTCCAGTGCGCGCACGATGGCGCGGCGCGCCAGCGGCAGCTTGAAGCCGTTTTCGCCTTGCGACTGTGCGCCCTGCAGCAGCGCATCGGCCAGACGCGCGAAGGTCTCGGCGTTGGCGGGCAGGCCCACCAGCTGCGCTTCGGCATCGGGATTGCGCCATGGCTTGTGCGCCACGCCGCCGAGCGCGACGCGCACCTCGCCGATGCTGCCGTCCTCTGTCAGATCCAGCGCGGCGGCAACCGACACCAGCGCGAACGCATACGACAGGCGCTCGCGGATTTTGAGATAGGCGCTGTGGGCGACAAAGCGCTGCGCGTCGGGCAGGTCGATGTGCACGATCAACTCGTCCGGCGCCAGGGTGCTGTCCAGCTCCGGATGGTCGCCGGGCAGGCGATGGAAATCAGGGAAGGCAATGGCGCGTTCGCCCTGCGGGCCCTGCACATGCACCACCGCATTCAACGCGGCCAACGCCACGCACATGTCCGAAGGATGCGTGGCGATGCAGTGCGCGCTGGCGCCGAGAATGGCGTTGTACTTGGTGAGCCCGCCAATGGCCGAACAGCCGCTGCCGGGTGCGCGCTTGTTGCAGGGCGTGGCACGGTCATAGAAATACATGCAGCGCGTGCGCTGCAGCAGGTTGCCGCCATTGCTGGCCATGTTGCGGATCTGCGGCGAGGCACCGGCCAGGATGGCCGCGCTCAGCAACGGATAGCGCGTTTCCACCTCCGGGTGGTAGGCGGTATCGGCATTGCGTGCCAACGCACCCAGGCGCAGCCCGCCTTCCGGCAGCGTGGTGATGCTGTCCAGCGGCAAGCGGTTGATGTCGACCAGGCTGCTGGGCCGCATCAGCTGCAGCTTCATCAGGTCGGTGAGGTTGGTGCCGCCGGCAATCAACCGCACCGGCGCGTCTGCGGGTACCGGATGCGGATCATCCCCACGCGGCGCGATGGCGGTGAGCGCGGCATCGATGCTGTCCGGGCGCGCGTAGCTGAGCGGAATCATGCCGGCACCGTCCCGGGCGTCCACGGCGTGGTGGCGCTGTCGCGGCTGTCGCCGGGCTTGCCCAGGACCTCCATCACCGCATCGGTGATCTGCGGATAGGCACCGCAACGGCACAGATTGCCGCTCATCAGCTCGCGCACCTGATCGCGATCGTGCGCCTTGCCCTCGTTGATCAGGCCCACCGCGGAACACAGCTGGCCCGGCGTGCAGTAACCGCACTGGAAGGCATCGTGGTCGATGAAGGCGCGCTGCAACGGGTGCAATTGCTCGCCATCGGCCAGGCCTTCGATGGTGGTGATGTCGGCGCCGTCCTGCATCACCGCCAGGGTCAGGCAGCTGTTGATGCGGCGCCCGTCGACCAGCACCGTGCAGGCACCGCACTGGCCGTGGTCGCAGCCCTTCTTGCTTCCGGTCAGATCGAGCCGGTCGCGCAACAGATCGAGCAGGCTGACCCAGGCTTCGAGCTGGAGGTGATAGGGCTGGCCGTTGATGCGCAGATTCACCGGATAAGTCGGCGCAGGGGCAGTGGCGGTGGCCGGTGCCGTTTCATGGGCAGTGGCGGGCGTGGCATTCATGCGAACCCCGTGGCGATGGCTGAGGAGGGCCACCACCTTGACGACGAAGGGGTCAACGCAGAGTGACCACCTCCTCTATTCATTCGAGGTGATATCGCGCATCTGCAGCGCTGTGACGGTTGCACCCTTGTCGTGAAGGGCATGCTGATCCGCTGCGAGGTGGTGCAAGCCTTCGAACTGAATTCGTCAGCAATGCGGCGCGCTGCAACAGCTGCGTCCCAGCGGGTGCGACGCAGCGCCGGTATTCTGGTGACATGAACAAGCAGTGGCAGTCATGAGCCGGCGCGGCGGCAGTGCAGATCTTCCCTTGCATGGCGGACGCGTGCCGCAGTGGCTGGGGCAGCGGATGACGCGGCTGGGTGCGGTGATGTGCGAGGCCATCGTGCACAGCTATGGACGCGATGAGTTGTTGCGTCGGCTTGCGCATCCGTTCTGGTTTCAGTCGTTCGGTGCGGTGATGGGCATGGACTGGCATTCGTCCGGCATCACCACCAGCGTGATCGGCGCGCTCAAGCGTGGGATGACGCCTCTGGCTGGCGAGCTGGGCATCCATGTGTGTGGCGGGCGCGGCCGGCATTCGCGCGCCACACCGGCTGAGCTGCTGGCGGTGGGCGACGCGGTGGGGCTCGATGGCGCGGCGTTGGCGCAGGCCAGCCGGCTGGTGGCCAAGGTCGACAGCGCGGCAGTGCAGGACGGTTTCGACCTGTACCTGCACGGTTTCATCGTCAGCGATGACGGCCGCTGGGTGGTGGTGCAGCAGGGTATGCATGGGCAACGCAAGCAGGCGCGCCGGTATCACTGGCTCTCCGAGGGGCTGAGCAGTTTCGTGGATGCGCCGCATGCGGCCATCGACGGGGCGCATCAGGGCAGGATCGTCAATCTTGCAGATCAACGGGCCGCCGCCTCGCGTGAGGCGCAGGTGGAGTTGCTGCGCAGCACCGCGCCGGATCAGCTAGCGCGTGAATGGCAGCGGATTGCGGGTGTGGAAGCGCCTGTAGCGGCGCCCGCTGCGCAAGGCCCGGTGACTGGCGATCTGTTCGCCGGGCACGGTTGGGACCCGGCGCAGCAACCGCATCTGTCCATGCCCGAGCATCACGATGTGCGCAGCGAAAACGTGATCGTCCGGCGGCTGCACGCCAGCCTGGCCGCTGCCGCCGAAGCCGGCCCGCGCGATTTCACCGCATTGCTGCAAGTACCTGGCGTAGGTGCGCGGACCTTGCGTTCGCTGGCGATGGTGGCCGAAGTGGTGCATGGCACGCCATGCCGTTTCAGCGACCCGGCACGCTTTTCATTGGCTCATGGCGGCAAGGACCGCCATCCGTTTCCGGTGCCGACACGGGTGCTCGATCACACCATCGGCGTACTCAAGCAGGCGATGCAGCAGGCCAAACTGGGCAACGACGAACGCTTGCAGGCGATCGCACGGCTGGACGCGCAGGCGCGCCGGCTCGAAGCCAGCGCGCAAGGTCCCACGGTGGAGGAGTACATCGCACAGGAACGCCGCGATTCGCACCGTTACGGCGGGCGCAGCGTCTTCGGCTGGGAGCCGGCGCCGTCACCGTCCCAACCCGCTGCGCCAGTGCGTGCGCGTGCGGGGCAGCGGTGAGCACGCGGACACGCCGCGCCACGACGGTCGCCACCGACGGACGCTGCTTCACCTACGTGTTCCCGTGCCAATGGGAAGACCATTGCAAGATCGGTTTCTCGCGCGACCCGTTGGGGCGCATCGGCAGCCTGCACCCGCGCTGGTTCGATTTTTTCGATCTGGAGCGCGGGCTGTTGGTGGAAGCCGAACGTGAGCGCGATGCACGCGACCTGGAGCTGCAACTGCGCCGCCCGTTGCTTGCGCACAACGCGCCAGCGCCCCTGGCCATCCGTGCGACGGCAGGCGGGCATGCCGAGTGGTTTCGTGGCGTGAGCCAGGCGCTGGAGCTGACAGTGGCTGACCTGCAGACGCAGGGGTATCGCGTCTTTGTGCTGCGCGATTGGCTGCAGGCGGCGATGGCGCAGCGGATCGATCGCCTGTACGACTGGTCGGCCGTGCAGTTGAGCCCGGACGAACTGGATGGCCTGCTCGGCACCACGCCGCCGCAACGCGCGCTGCGCGATGTGCTCGATGGGTATCGTGCGCTGGATCTGCCGCTGCAGGCGCACCTGCCCGACCAGGTCTGGGCGTGGTACTGCCATCACCCATGAGCGCGTTGCCAGCGCGTTGACGCGTGGCGGCCCAGCATCGCGTCAATCCCGAGGAGATGCCCCATGCGCAGTGCACAGCTGACGTTGACCGATGCGTTCAAGGTGCTGTTTTCGGTGCGCCAGGTGCAGGCCGCCGAAATGGTGATCGCGCCGGGCGAGGGCGAAGGCGGGCCCGACAATCGTCACCGTGGCGCCGATCAATGGCTGTACGTGGTGGACGGCACCGGCGTGGCAGTGGTCGAAGGGCAGGCGCATGCACTGCAGGCCGGTTGCCTGATTGCCATCGAGCGCGGTGAAACGCACGAGATCCGCAACACCGGGCACACGCCATTGAAGACGGTCAACTTCTATCACCCACCCGCCTACGATGCGCAAGGTGAGCCGCTACCGGCTGGCGAAGCGTAGTGTGAGCTGAGCGCGGTGACGCATACATTCGCTGGCCGATGCGCTCAGTCTTGCCTAAGCCAGGCGCATGCACAGGCCTGGGGTGGCGCAGGCACGCTTCAACGTCAGGTGAGCATTGCGCCCACTGCATATTGACGCCGCGCTTGTTACATCGGGCTGCCATCCACAGCCCGGGAAGTGCCATGCCACAGACCAAGACGCGCCGCGCTGCCGACAAGGACAAGCGCGAAGGAAAATCGCCCAGTACCCAGGCCGGCGAATACGTCAAGGAAGAAATCGAACAGGTGCGCGAAGGCGCGCATGGAGTGAAGAGCACCAAGCAGGCCATCGCGATCGGGCTGTCCAAGGCGCGCCGCGATGGCGTGGATGTTGCACCGTCCGGTTCCGCGTCCAAAGCCACCAAGAAGAAATCCGCACAGGACAGCGCCGCTGCAACTTCCAAAAAGCCGGTGTCGCCCACACGCTCGGCCGGCGCCAAGAAAGCCTTGAAGACTGCCAGCAAAAACACCACCGCCAAGAAGACAGTGGGCAAGCAGGCCCTGTCCACGCAGGCCGCGGGCGCTGCCAAAAAGCGCACAGCCAGCGACCGTTCGGCAGCGGCAAAGAAAGCCGCAAGCACCAAGGGCCCGGCAGTGCGCAAGGCGGCCGCGAAGAAGGCAGCTGCAACGCGTAAGCGTGCGGAGTGAAAGCGCCTGCGCCAGGTGGCGACTTCAATGCCGATCGAGTTACGACGTGTGGATACTTGCGCATGCATGACAACACGGGCGTGTTGCTGCCACAGGCATGCTTTCAGCCGTAATGGCCTTGCGGTTCGTGCACGTGCGTGTCCGCGCGCAAACGCACGCGTGGCCGTAGCCATTGCGCAAATGTTGCTTCGCTCCACGCGCCATCGGCCAGGCCCATCATGGCAACGTATTTCTCTTCCTGCGAAGCGATGAGCTCCGCGCCGTTGAGCAGCAAAAAGACCCGGTAGCACACATGGGCAGTGCGTTTATTGCCATCGACGAACGGGTGGTTGCGCGCAAGCCCATAGGCCAGGCTGGCCGTCAGCTCCACCAGATCGGGCGGCGGATCACCGTAGGAGAACAGCTGTTGCGGGCGTGCCAGTGCCGAGGCCAGTAGCGCCTCGTCGCGCACTCCACTCGCGCCGCCGTGCTCGCTCAATTGACGTTCGTGGATCGCCAACGCAAGCGCATGCGTGATCCAGACCAGCATGCGCGTGTTCACTTGGCCAGCTTGTTCAACACTTGGCGATCCTCGCGCATCACCTGCTCGGCAACATCCATCTGCGCAGCCAATATGGGGTCGAATGCGGTCAGCTTGATGCCGTCTTGCGTTTCCAGTGCATAGAGTTCGTCGCCCTTGCCCAGGCGGAGGCGGGCCAGCAATTCCTTGGGCAGGATGACGCCGGCGGAATTGCCGATGGCAGTGATCTTGAGTTTCATGACAGCATCTCACGTTGGTACGTAAGTTATAACTCCAGCATCGCCCAGCCGCAAGCGGTGTGCTGAATCGGCTCAGCAAGCCAATCTCGCTTGCTGCGACTGATTGGTGTACAAATGTACACCTTGTCCCGTCCGGCTGCCGTTGCCATGCCCCCACTGTCTCCTCAACGCGCTGCGGTGCTGGCCTTTCTGCAAGAGCAGGCCCAGGCCGGCGTGTCGCCCAGCCTGGCCGAGATTGCGCAGGCCTTCGGGTTTGCCTCGCGCAACGCGGCGCAAAAGCATGTGCAGGCCCTGGCCGAGGCCGGGTTGATCGAGCTGCTGCCCAACCAGAAGCGCGGCATCCGCATGCCCGGCGGGGCCAGGCGCGATGCGGTGCTGGCCTTGCCGGTGCTGGGGCGGGTGGCGGCGGGTGTGCCGATCGGCGCAGACATCGGCCTGGAGCGTCAGCTCTGGCTGGATCGCGCGCTGTTCTCGCTACGCCCGGATTACCTGCTGAAAGTGCAGGGCGATTCGATGATCGACGACGGCATCCTGGATGGCGACCTGGTGGGCGTGCATCGCAGCAACGAGGCGCGCGATGGGCAGATCGTGGTGGCGCGGGTGGACGGCGAAATCACCATCAAGCGCCTGGAGCGTGGGCCCGAGCGCATCCGCCTGCTGCCGCGTAACCGCGCGCATGCGCCGATCGTGGTGGCGGCCGATGCCGACTTCGCGATCGAGGGACTGTACTGCGGCCTGATCCGGCAGGGCTGACATGAGCCAGGAGCCCGCGCGCACCAGACAACACGGCAATGCGGCGCTGGCGTTGCCGCTGGATGCCTTGCTGGCCGCGCGCACGGTGTGGCGGGCCGGCCATGGCACGGCCACCGCCAATGGCGGCGAAGCCACCGGGCATACCGCACTGGATGCGCTGCTACCCGACGGCGGCTGGCCGCGGCGTGCGCTGACCGAGTTGCTGTTGCCTGCCCACGGCGTGGGCGAAATCGCCTTGTTGTTGCCCACCCTGGCACGCATGACCGCTGCCAGCAGCCGGGTGGTGCTGGTAGCCCCGCCGTTCATTCCATATGCGCCGGCCTGGCAGGCGGGCGGGGTGGTGCTGGAACATCTGGAGGTGGTGCAGGCCGAGCCGCGCGACGCCTTGTGGGCGTTCGAACAATGCCTGCGCAGTGGCGCCTGCGCGGCGGTGCTGGGCTGGCCGCAGACCGGCGATGCGCGTGCATTGCGGCGGTTGCAGGTGGCGGCCGACAGCGGCAACTGCTGCGCGTTTGCGTTGCGCGATCGCCGCCATGCGGTCAATGCATCGCCGGCAGCCCTGCGGCTGGAATTTCTGCCCGAGCGCGATGCCTGGCAGGTGCGCAAATGCCGCGGCGGGCAGGTCCCGTCGCAGCCGTTGCGGCTGGCGCATTGAGCCGCGCGCATGTTGTGGGCCTGCATCTTATTGCCGCAGCTGGCACTGGACGCCGTTCTCCGGCGGCTTGAAGCGCCACACGCGCCGTTGGTACTGGTGCAGGGGCCGGCGCAGCTGCGCAGCCTGCATTCGGTCAATCTTGCCGCCGCGCAGGCGGGGCTCAAACCGGGCATGCGCTTGTCGGCGGCGCATGCCTTGATGGCGCAGGTACGCACGATCGATTACGAGGCGCACAACGAGGCGCGCACGCAGCGCTTTCTGGCCGCCTGGGCCTACCGGCACAGCTCGCTGGTAAGCCAGCAGTGGTCGCGCGCCATCGTGCTGGAAGCCGGCGCCAGCTTTCGCCTGTTCGGCCCCTGGCCACGGTTCGAGCGGCGCTTGCGTGACGAGCTGCAGGCGCTGGGCTTCCAGCACCGGCTTGCGCTGGCACCCACGCCGCGCGCCGCACGCGTGCTGGCCGGGCTGCGCGACGGCATGGTGGTAACGCACTTGCCGGCCCTGCACAGCACGCTCGACAAGGTGCCTGTGCGCCGCGCTGCATTGCCCGACGATACCGGCGAGCGCCTGCAGCACATGGGCGTGCGCACGCTCGCGGCGGTGCGCGGCCTGCCGCGCGACGGGCTGCGCCGGCGGTTTGGTGCGGGCCTGCTCGATCATCTGGATCGCCTCTATGGCCAAGTCGACGACCCGCTGGAGTGCTACGCGCCGCCAGACCACTTCGACCATCGCGTGGAGCTGGGCTACGAGGTGGAAACGCATCCGGCGCTGCTGTTTCCGCTGCGCCGGCTGATCGGCGACCTGTGCACGTACCTGTCCATTCGCGATGGCGGCGTACAGCGGTTTTTGCTGCGCCTGGAACACGAAGAGGGCGCCACCGATGTGGAGATCGGCCTGCTGACGCCGGAGCGTGCGCCTACGTTGCTGTTCGAGCTGGCGCGCAACCGGCTGGAGCGGGTGGAGATTCCGCGCCCGGTGGTGGCGATGCGCCTGCTGGCGCGGCAACTGCCGCCGTTCGTGCCGGCCATGCGCGACCTGTTCGATCAACGCGCGCAGCAATCGGTGGAGTGGCCGCAACTGCGCGAACGCCTGCGTGCGCGGTTGGGCGATGACGCGGTGTATCGCATCCTGCCGGCCGACGACCCGCGCCCGGAACGTGCCTGGCGTCGCGCCATCGGCGATGCGGTGCGCGAAACCGCTGCGCCGCCACGTCCGCCGCGTCCCACCTGGCTGCTGCCGCAGCCGGTGCCGCTGCACGACCCGCACCTGCGCATCGTGTCCGGGCCGGAGCGGCTGGAAAGCGGCTGGTGGGACGACGACGACGCGCGTCGCGATTATTACGTGGTGGAAACCGCCCGCGGCCGGCGCGGTTGGGTATTCGCCGCACCGGGCCGGGTGGATGGCTGGATGCTGCATGGGTGGTTCGCATGAGCGCGCACGCCCGTGCGGTATCGGAGCACGTGCAGCAGCCTGGCTGCTCATTGCGGCTGGGGCGCACGCGGCCGGTGCCACGGCTCCAAACAAAACGCGGCAGGACCTACTGCGATGCGATCTGCCGCGCACTGGAAATCTGCAGGGCGCAGCGCGCAGTTGAAGGCATCCGTGCATGAGCTGGGATGACGCCGTCGATGGCGTGGACCGCGACACGCCCGGCGGGCGCATGCCGCGCGCCTGGAATGTGGCCGCGCGGCTGCGTGCGGCCAACGACGACATCACCCATGCGCAGGTCGCCGATGGCTTGCCCGCGTATGCCGAGCTGCATTGCCTGTCGGATTTCTCGTTCCTGCGTGGCGCCTCCAGCGCAGAGCAGTTGTTCGTGCGCGCGCAACACTGCGGCTACAGCGCCTTGGCCATCACCGACGAATGCTCGCTGGCCGGCATCGTGCGTGGCCTGGAAGCGTCGCGTGCCACCGGCGTGCGGCTGATCGTCGGCAGCGAATTCACCCTCGTCGATGGCACCCGCTTCGTGCTGCTGGTGGAAAACGCGCAGGGCTATCCGCAGTTGTGTGCGCTGATCACCAGCGCGCGGCGTGCGGCAAGCAAGGGCGCGTATCGGTTGGGACGTGCCGAAGTGGAAGCGCAGTTTCGCGACGGTGTACCAGGTGTGTTTGCACTATGGTTGCCTGGTGCGCAGCCGCAGGCAGAACAGGGCGCCTGGCTGCAACAGGTGTTTGGCGAGCGCGCGTTTCTGGCGGTGGAACTGCATCGCGAACAGGACGATGCCGCACGCCTGCAGGCGCTGCAATCGCTTGCCCAGCAACTGGGCATGACCGCCTTGGCCAGCGGCGATGTGCATATGGCGCAACGCCGCGAGCGCATCGTGCAAGACACCCTGACCGCCATCCGCCACACCCTGCCGCTGGCCGAGTGCGGCGCGCATCTATTTCGCAATGGCGAGCGCCATCTGCGTATGCGGCGTGCGTTGGGAAATATCTACCCGGATGTACTATTGCAGGCCACAGTGGAGGTGGCGCAACGCTGCACCTTCGATATTTCCACGATCAGCTACACCTACCCTAAAGAACTGGTGCCGGAAGGGCATACGCCAACCAGTTATCTACGTCAGCTCACCGAAGCCGGCATTCGCAAGCGCTGGCCGGGAGGCATCTCGGCAAAGGTGCGCGAGGACATCGAAAAAGAGCTGGCGCTGATCGCGTTCAAGAAGTACGAAGCGTTCTTCCTCACCGTGCAGGATGTGGTGCGCTTCGCGCGCGATCAAAAAATTCTTTGCCAGGGCCGTGGCTCGTCGGCCAATTCGGCGGTGTGTTATGCGCTTGGCATCACCGCAGTCAACCCGGACGAGACGCGTTTGTTGATGGCGCGCTTTCTCTCCGAAAAACGCGATGAGCCGCCAGACATCGACGTGGATTTCGAACACGAACGCCGCGAGGAAGTGCTGCAGTACGTCTACAGAAAGTACGGCCGCGAACGTGCGGCGCTGGCGGCAACGGTGATCTGTTATCGCGGCAAAAGTGCGGTACGCGACGTGGCCAAGGCCTTCGGTCTGCCGCCGGATCAGATCGCGCTGCTGGCCAATTGCTACGGCTGGGGCAATGGCGAAACGCCGATGGAACAGCGCATCGAAGAAGCCGGGTTCGATCTGGCTAATCCGTTGATCAACAAGATTCTTGCAGTCACCGAGCACCTACGCGATCACCCGCGCCATCTCTCCCAGCATGTCGGAGGTTTCGTCATCTCCGACGAGCCGCTATCGCTGCTGGTACCGGTGGAAAACGCCGCCATGGCAGGGCGCACCATCATCCAGTGGGACAAGGACGATCTGGAAACCATGAAGCTGCTCAAGGTCGATTGCCTGGCGCTGGGCATGCTGACCTGCATCCGCAAGACACTGGACCTGGTGCGCGGCCACCGCGGGCGCGACTACAGCATCGCGACATTGCCCGGCGACGACGCGCCCACCTACAAGATGATCCAGCGCGCCGACACGGTCGGTGTCTTCCAGATCGAATCGCGCGCGCAGATGGCGATGCTGCCGCGGCTCAAACCTGCGGTGTTCTACGACCTGGTGATCGAAGTGGCGATCGTGCGGCCCGGCCCGATCCAGGGCGACATGGTGCATCCGTATCTGCGCAGGCGACAGGGCCGCGAAGAAGTGAACTATCCATCGCCGGAAGTGGAAGACATCCTCAAACCCACGCTGGGCGTGCCGTTGTTCCAGGAGCAGGTGATGGAACTGCTGATGCATGCCGCCGAGTACACCGAAAGCGAGGCAGACAATCTGCGCCGCTCCATGGCGGCCTGGCGGCGCGGCGGCGACATGGAGCAACATCGCACGCGCGTGCGCGAGCGCATGCAGAACAGAGGCTACGCCTCCACTTTCATCGACCAGATCTTCGAACAGATCAAGGGCTTCGGCTCCTACGGGTTTCCGCAAAGCCACGCCGCCTCGTTCGCCAAACTCGTCTATGCCAGCTGCTGGCTCAAACGCCACGAACCGGCCGCCTTCGCCTGCGGGCTGCTCAATTCGCAGCCGATGGGGTTTTATTCGGCCAGCCAGATCGTGCAGGACGCGCGCCGCGGCAGCCCGGAGCGCGAACGTGTGGAGGTGCTGCCGGTGGACGTGTTGCATAGCGACTGGGACAACACCCTGGTCGGTGGCCGGCCGTGGCGCAGCGACGCCGACCCGGGCGAACAGCCGGCGATCCGGCTGGGCATGCGGCAAGTTGCCGGGTTATCGGAAGTGGTGGCAAATCGCATTGTCGCTGCACGCACGCAACGGGTTTTCGCCGACATCGGCGACCTGTGCCTGCGCGCGGCACTCGACGAAAAAGCGCGCCTGGCCCTGGCCGAAGCCGGCGCCCTGCAGGGCCTGGTGGGCAACCGCAACGCCGCGCGCTGGGCGATGGCCGGCGTGGAAGCGCGGCGACCGTTGCTGCCGGGCAGCCCGGAAGAACGCCCGGTGGAGTTCGAAGCGCCGCGCGCGGGCGAAGAAATCCTGGCCGACTACCGCGCAGTCGGCCTGAGCTTGCGCCAGCACCCGATGGCGCTGCTGCGCCCGCAGATGCGCCAGCGGCGCATCCTGGGCCTGCGCGAATTGCAGGGACGCCGCCACGGCAGCGGCGTGCATGTGGCCGGCCTGGTCACCCAGCGTCAGCGCCCGGCTACCGCCAAGGGCACCATCTTCGTCACCCTGGAAGACGAGCACGGCATGATCAACGTCATCGTCTGGTCGCATTTGGCGCTGCGCCGCCGCCGCGCGCTGCTGGAATCGCGCCTGCTCGCGGTGCGCGGCCGCTGGGAACGCGTGGACGGCGTGGAGCACCTCATCGCCGGCGACCTGCACGACCTCAGCAACCTGCTCGGCGAGATGCAGCTGCCCTCGCGCGATTTTCATTGAGCGCTGCCCGCGTGCAGCAGGTATCGGCAGCGCAACACTCCATCGCGTCGATACGCCTGCCCGGATGCCTTCATTCGTGTACTGCAATGCAGGGTGGGTGACCACCTGTGGTGCCGATCACCCGCGCATCGCCGGTATCACAGGCGCCGAGCGACGCCGGGCAGGGCGGAGTTGTCGAGGTCGCTATCGGCGAAGACCCGCCTGAGGCCGGTCCACGCAGGCGTTGTGCACCACGAAACCCGGACGCGCATGAATACTGCCCTGCGTCGGTCACCGACAGCCAACCGGTCTGTGCTACACCATGCAGGCTGGCGCGGCCGCGCTGGCTTATCCCTTCACCCACGAGGCGATCATGAAGTTGGAGGCGCTGTTCGAGCAGTTGCATACCTTGCCCACGGTACCCAAGGTGGCGCAGGACCTGATCCGTCAATTCGACGATCCGCAGACCGATATCGATACATTGGCGCGCAGCATCGAGCGCGATCCGGTGATCGCCGCCAAGGTGCTGCGGCTGGCCAATTCGGCGCGCTTTCACGGCTTGCGCGATTCCACCAGCGTGGAAGACGCCGCGATGCGCCTGGGCTTCAATACGCTGCGCACCCTGGTGCTGGCCTCGGCGATGACTGGCGCCTTCCGCGCCGGCCCGGGCTTCGACCTCAAGGCATTCTGGCGGCACAGTTTCGAAGTGGCCGGCATCTGCCGCCTACTGGCGCGCCAGCACGGCCTGGACCCGGAAACCGCCTTTACCTGCGGCATGATGCACAACATCGGCGAGCTGCTGATCCAGTCCGGCGCCCCGGATTACGCCAGCCGCATCAACCACGACACCTCATCGGCCGGCCATGCCGCCGAAGAGACGCTGCAACTGGGCTTCGGCTACCCGGAAGTGGGCGCCGAGCTGGTGCGTCGCTGGCAGTTGCCAGCCGTGATCCAGGAAGCCATTGCCTACCAGGTCCGCCCCGCGGCCGCACCCGACGGCGCGCGCATGCCCTTGCTGGTCGCCCAGGCCGTGCAGGTCTCCGACGCCCTGCATGCCCATGGCGGCGACCCTGCGGCGGCACTGCAGGCGGTGCGTGGCCCGCTGATGGACGGCGTGGATCTGGACGCGTTGTTCGCCGCGCTGCCTGAGGTCATCGAGGCCGACCGCGCGTTTGCCGAGTTGCTGCACTGATCAGGGCGTGCCGCTGCGTCACTCCAGGCGCAGCGGCTCGAACGCGCAGTCCGCCGCGCTGCGGATGTCCTCGCTGCGGGAACAGGCATAGAACTGATCCTGCCCAGGCGCTGGCGCTTGATCGAGCTGCCAGCGGGATGGGTGCTGCAGGGTGACGATCAGGTTGCGTTGCGTATCCGGCGTCTGACGATCGAAGTAGGCCAGATCCACCTCCGTGCCACCGCGTAACGTGTAGCTGCAATTGACCAGCACTCCGGTGCTGGGCGCCGCTACGGCGAGGGTGCCGTAGTAGAGCGCTGATGAAAAATGCCCTGGACTGCCCGCGTTGGGTTGCAGCGTACTGGCCCACACGCCGCTTCCGGAGCCGATGTCGAGCCGGACAGGGGCGCGATAGCGTCCGGCCGCGTAGTGCACCGTTTCAGGTGCCGGGCATCGTGCCGCGTCCTGAGCAGGCTGCTTGCCGGATGCATCGGCGGCAGCGGGCCGCAACAGCATGCCGGCCAGAATCAACGGGGTCAGTGGACGGATCAAGTGTCGGACCTTTCGGCACGCGGCCGCGGTATGCGATGGAAGGCCGATGAAACAGGCTTGGCGGTCAGCGCACGCCGCATCGGCCGGAGCGGGGCGCACAGGCTCCTGTCAACGCGCTGCTGTGCAGGACGATAGCGAGCCCCACGCCCAGGCCGGCGCCGTGTGCGAATCCGTGGCGCCACGGGCGCATCGATCCACACAGGCTGCCGCCAGCTGGCGTCTCCATCGCGCCACGCAAGGCGTCGCCGCCGATGTCGTTGGTGCCGCACGCCATGCCTTGCACACTGTCACGCCGCGGCGCAGCTGGACGGAAACCTGCGTAGACGCTAGCGTGGTGCGGATTTTTTGCCTACAGGGGAACGCCCAATGCGCCATGACGCGCAGCCGCGCCAGCTCACTTTCCGCGCCGTCGTGCTGGCCATCGTGCTGGCGGTGGTGCTTTCGGCCGCCAACGCCTATCTCGGCCTGTTCGCCGGCCTGACCATTGCCACCGCCATTCCGGCAGCGGTGGTGTCGATGGGCGTGCTGCGCCTGCTCGGCGGCGGCACCATCCTGGAAAACAACATCGTCCAGACCGGCGCCTCGGCCGGTTCGTCGATCGCGGCGGGGGTGATCTTCACCATCCCGGCGCTGGTGATCATGGGCTACTGGCCGGACTTCAAGTACTGGTGGGTGCTGGGCATCGCCGGCATGGGCGGTCTGCTCGGCGTGCTGTTCTCGGTGCCGCTGCGGCGTTCGATGATCGTCGAAGACCCGCTGCCGTTCCCCGAAGGCAAGGCTGCGGCCGAGGTACTCAAGGCCGGTGAAAATCCTGGCCCGGGCCTGAAGATCCTGGCCGCCTCCGGCGCCATCGGCGCGCTGGTCAAGCTCGGTGCGGCCAGCGGCCTACGCGTGATCCCCGATACCTGGGCGCAGGCCACTTACCTGGGCAGCAGCCGCCTGGTTGGCTATATCGGCACCAACCTGTCGCCGGCGCTGCTGGGCGTGGGCTATATCGTCGGCCTGAATGTCGGCATCGTAGTGCTGTCCGGCTCGATCCTGTCCTGGCATATCGCCATCCCGCTGTATCAGCAGTTCTTCATGGGCAGCGATCCGGCGCTGGCGCAGAGCCTGGCCGGTGCGCCGGCCGCCGATGCGGCATTCGGCATCTGGGGCGCGAAGATCCGCTACCTCGGTGTCGGTGCGATGTTGATCGGCGGCGTGTGGACGCTGTTCTCGCTGCGCAAGTCGCTGTTTTCCGGCATCAAGAGCGGCTTTGCGGCTGCGCGCAAGAGCAGTGGCGGCGTGGTCGCCGAGACCGAGCGCGACCTGCCGATGAAGTGGATGCTGGTGGCGCTGGTGCTGTGCACGCTGCCGCTGCTGGGCCTGTACCAGGCCATCGTGCAGCAATGGCATGTGTCGATCCCGATGACTATCATCATGATCGTGGCCGGCTTCCTGTTCGTGTCGGTGTCCGGCTACCTGGCCGGGTTGATCGGTTCGTCCAACAACCCGGTTTCCGGCATCACCATCTCCACCATCCTGTTCGCATCGGCGGTGCTGGTGCTGCTGCTGGGCAAGAGCGGCCTAGTGCCGGTCGGCATCGGCGCTGCGCCGCTGGGCGCGGTGGCGGCCATCATGATCGGCGCAGTGGTGTGCTGCGCGGCGGCGGTGGGCGGTGACAACCTGCAGGATCTCAAGGCCGGCTATCTGGTTGGTGCCACGCCGTGGAAGCAGCAGTTGATGCTGGGCATCGGTGCGTTCTCGTGTGCGTTGATCATGGCGCCAGTGTTGAATCTGCTGGCCCAGGCGTATGGCATCGGCCCGGCCACGCCGCAACATCCCAATTCGCTGGGCGCGCCCCAGGCCACCTTGATGGCGTCGGTGGCCAAGGGACTGTTTGGCGGCCAGTTGCCGTGGACCATGATCGCAATCGGCGCCGGCGTCGGTGCGGCGATCATCGCGCTGGACGAATGGTTGAAGGCCACCGGCAAGCGCTTCCGCGTGCCGGTGCTGGCGGCGGCCATCGGTATCTATCTGCCGCTGGAACTGATGGTGCCGATCTTCATCGGTGGCCTGATCGCGCACCTGGTGGAGCGCTTCCACAACATCCGCGCCGACGACGAAGATGGCCGCGACCGCGTGCATCGTCCGGGCGTGCTGTTCGCCGCCGGCCTGATTACCGGCGAGGCGCTGATGGGCATCGCCATTGCCGTGCCGATCGTGCTGTCCAGCCGTGCCGATGTGCTGGCACTGCCGGCCGCCCTGCAGCTCAATCAATGGATCGGCCTGGCCATTCTCGCCCTGGTTGGCTGGCTGCTGTACCGCGTCGGCAAGCGCGGCGAACAGGCCGCCTGAGCCTGCGACAGACACGGCGCATGCGATGCATGCGCCGTCCTGGCAGGCGCGCAAGGCGACCTGCCCGCAGCGGATGTCGCTGCCATCATCTGCATCATCCCCACGCACCGCCGCTGCAAACTCCATCGACGGTCCCTGACGGCACCTCGTCGTCTGCGGCCTGTCTTTGCGCCGACTTTATGCCGGGTCCAGCGCTCATGCATAGCGCCTTTATGCCGCCGCTGCGTATCGTGCCGTCTCCCGCACGGATGATGCGCCACCACTGCCGCAAGCCTGGATCGACCCCGCTGATCTCCGCGCAATAAGCCATCGCGCCGCCGCTGCTGCCGACAAAAACGTTAGCCCAATCACACTGCGCTCCTTTCAAGGCACGGTTGCGGCCGCTTTTTGTCTGGCGAGCTCGACAGTTCGATAGGATCGACCAGACGTCGCCGTTTGGGCGGCGTGCGGTCGATCCACCTCTCCACGCGCATTCCCCCCACTCACTGCTGGCCTGTTGTGTCCTGGCCCAGCGCTCTGCCATGGAGTTACTGCAATGCTGACTGTTATTTCCGGTATTTCCGGTTCTTCTTCCCGCGCACCCCGCATCTCGCTGCTGACCATCGCCGTGGCCGGCATGCTGTGCGGCCTGGCCACTCAAGCGCAGGCGCAAGACGCCACCGAAGCGGCGCTCTGCACCGATCGGCCGACCAAGGCCAATTCCACCTGTACCGTGCCGACCGGCGCCTGGCAGCTGGAAACCGATATCGGCAGCTACACCCGCGACAGCCAGCCCGGCACACGCATCGAAACCTCGGTGTTTACCAATCCCACGCTCAAGTACGGCGTCAGCGACCGCATCGATCTGCAGCTCAACTGGGCACCACAACTGCAGGTCAAGACCACCGATCGCGCCACCGGCGCACGCAGCAGCCTGAGCGGCGGTGGCGACATCTATCTGCGCATGAAGGCGCGTTTCTACGAAAGCGACACCGCCACCGTGGCGGTCCTGCCGTTCGTCAAGGCGCCGACCGCCCGCACCGGCCTGGGCAACGACGAGTGGGAAGGCGGCGTCGCTCTGCCGATCAACTTTGCGTTGCCCAACAGCTTCTCGTTGACCTTCGGCCCGGAGCTCGACTGGTTGGCCGACAGCGATGGCAGCGGCAAGCACATCGCGGTGATCAATGCGATCAACCTGGCCCACCCGCTCACGCCGAAGCTGTCGATGGCGGTGGAGGTGTGGTCCTCGATCAACCGCGATCCTGCACAGACGGTCGAACAGTATTCGGCCGACATCGCCGCGACGTATCTGCTCAACCCGCTGTTGCAGCTGGACGTGGGCGCCAACTTCGGCCTCAACGACCGCACCCCGGACGCGCAGGTGTATGTGGGCATGTCGCACCGCTTCTGATGCGCATTGCCCGTGCCGCCCATAGGCGGCATGGGCAATGCGCGCGACGGCGTGCCGCGCCACTTCACGCCGCATGACGTCCTGCCTTTGCGCGTGCGCCGCAGCAACGCCTACCATCGGCGTTTTGCCGTTGCGGGAATTATCGATGAAGCTGCGTCACGCCGTATTGCCCTTGTGTTTGCTGGCCGCCTTGCCAGACCTTGCCGCCGCGCGCGGTTTCGATGTGCGCGACATGGTGGCGCTGGACCGGGTGTCCTCACCCACGCTCACGCCCGATGGCGGCAGCGTGCTGTTCGCCAAACGCCAGGCCAAGACCAGCAATGGCAAGCCGGCCACCAGCCTGTGGGTGCGCAATCTGCGCACGCGCGATCTGGCGCCACCCAAGCGGCTGACCCCGGAAGGCTGGAACGTCAACAGCCCGGCGTTGTCGCCCGATGGCAAGACGGTGTACTTCCTCAGCAGCAAGTCCGGCAGCCAGCAACTCTATGCGCAGCCGCTGGCCGGCGGCACCCCGCAGCAACTCACCGCCTTTGCGGTGGATGTGGACAGCTACAAGCTCTCGCCCGAGGGCAAGCGCATCGTCTTCAGTGCGGGCGTGTTCCAGGACTGCGGTTCGGACCTGGGCTGCACCAAGAAGCGGCTGGGCGAGCTCAAGAACAGCAAAGCCAGCGGCGTGGTGTACGACCAGCTCTTCGTGCGGCATTGGGACACCTGGAACGATGGCCGCCGCAATACCTTGTTCGTGGCCGACCTGCCAGCGGCAGGCGGCAAGGCCGTGGTCGGGGCGTCGGCCATCAGTGCCACGCTGGCCGGCGACGCGCCCTCCAAGCCGTTTGGCGGCAACGACGACTACACCTGGTCGCCCGATGGCAGCACCGTGGTGGCCAGTGTGCGCATCCCGCAGCCGCATGGCCCGGAAGCGGGCAAGAATGCCAAGGCCGGCGCCAAGCCCACCGGCAACGACGAGCCGTGGCAGACCAACTTCGATCTGTATCGCCTGGATGCCAGCGGCAAGTCTGCACCGGTCAACCTCACCGCGGCCAACCCGGCCTGGGATGCCGGCCCGGTGTTCAGCGCCGACGGCAAGACGCTGTACTACCGCGCCATGAAGCGCCCAGGGTTCGAGGCCGATCGCTTCGGCCTGATGGCGATGGACGTGGCCAGCGGCAAGACGCGCGAGATCGCGCCGAAGTGGGATCGCTCCGCCGGTGAGATCGTCTTGAGCGAGGACGGTACCAGCCTGTACACCAGCGCCGACGAGCTCGGCGAGCACCCGTTGTTCAAGATCGACATTGCCACCGGCACCACGACCAAGCTGGTCGGCGAGGGCGCGGTGCACGCACCGACGCTGGCCGGGACCACGCTGGCGTTTACCCGCAACTCGCTCAAGAGCGGCGACCAAATCTTCGTGAGCGACCTGCAGGGCCAGGGTTTGCGTGCGATCAGCCAGAGCGCCGGCGAGCAGCTGCCCGACGTGCAGTTCGGCGACTACGAGCAGTTCCAGTTCAAGGGCTGGAACAATGACACCGTCTACGGCTACGTGGTCAAGCCGTACAACTATCAGGAAGGCAAGACCTATCCGGTGGCGTTCCTGATCCACGGCGGGCCGCAGGGCAGCTTCGGCAATGGCTGGAGCAACCGCTGGAATCCGCAGACGTACGCCGGCCAGGGCTACGCGGTGGTGATGATCGACTTCCACGGCTCCACCGGCTATGGCCAGGAATTCACCGATGCGATCAGCCAGCACTGGGGCGACCGCCCGCTGGAAGACCTGCAAAAGGGCTGGGCCGCCGCGCAGAAGCAGTACGGCTTCCTCAATGGTGACAAGGCCTGCGCGCTGGGCGCCAGCTACGGCGGCTACATGGTCTATTGGATGGCGGGCAACTGGAATCAGCCGTGGAAATGCCTGGTCGACCACGACGGCGTGTTCGACAACCGCACCATGGGCTACGCCACCGAAGAACTATGGTTCAGCGAATGGGAAAACGGCGGCACGCCGTGGCAGAACCCGGCCGGCTACGAGAAGTTCAACCCGGTGCTGCACGTGGACAAGTGGAAGGTGCCGATGCTGGTCATCCACGGCCAGCAGGATTTCCGCATCCCGGTCGAACAGGGGCTGGCCGCGTTCACCGCGCTGCAGCGCAAGGGCATCGACTCCAAGTTCCTGTATTTCCCGGATGAGAACCACTGGGTGCTCAAGCCGGACAACAGCATCCTGTGGCACGACACCGTCAACGGCTGGTTGAAGCAGCACATCGGGCAATAAGCCGGCGATGCCGGCACGCCGCGCAATGCGGCGTGCCGGTCTGCATCGATGGGCACGCTGCAACGTTGGTTTACACACAGCAGCGCGACAAGTGTGCGCACGCAACCGCGACACATGCGGCTGCGTGCGCCAAGGTCGGCCCGCAGCATGCAGCGATCGCTGCTACAGGCGCATTGCTGTCGGGTTCGCTTACGGTCACACACGTTACGCCGAGACGAGCGCTGTCGGGTGCGCTTGCGGGCGCGCCAAACAGTGTCATGACGAAACGGCGGCTGATCGCGCACGGGCATCATCGCCCCGGCGTCATGTCGACGTGTCAAAATAGCGCTTCTTTAACTTTCCCAGTCCCTGCAGGATCGCAAGGATCTTCCGTATGCGCACGTTCGCCCGTCCCGTCCTGCTGGGCCTCGCCCTGATCTTCAGCCCTGCCTGGAGCGCCACGCCGCGGACGGCAGCTGGCGCACCTGCGCGTGTGCCGGCACCTGCGGCGCCCGTGGCCGCAGCGGAGGCGGCAGACAGCGAGCTGCTGGTGCCGCTGCCGGCAACACTGAAGTCGGGCATGAGCTACCGCGCGTTCTCGCAGGCGATTGCCGAACAGGGCTGGCAGCCGGTGGATCCGCTTGCAGCCGACAGCTGCATGGCGGCGGGCGACTGCGAAATCGAATTTGTGGCACCGGCTGCCGGCGCGCGTCTGCGCGTGCAGGTGGGGTCGCACTCGGGTGCGGCCGTGGTGCAGAGCTGGGCGGCGCGGCGCACGCCGGCCGATCGTCTGGGCGCGACGAGTGCTTCGCTCGACACCGCCAAGGCCGCTCCCGCTGCAGCCACGGCCACCGTGGCCGAAGAGCCGCGCTGACCTCCTGCAAGCCGTGCGGCCTGCGCGGCGTATCATGAAGCGGCGCGGCGATGCTGTTCGCCGAGATGGCTGCGTCGTTTTCTTGCCGCCGCGTCTTTCCTGCTCACGAGCCCACCGCCCTGCATGAAGAGCATCGATCCTGCCGATCTGGAAGCGTTGTTCGATGCCGTGCCGGACGTGCTGTTCTTCGTCAAGGATCGCGAGGGCCGCTATACCCACGTCAACCAGACCATGCTGCGGCGGCTTGGCCTGAAATCGCGCAAGGAGCTGATCGGCAAGCGCGTGGCCGAGGTATACCCGAGCGGCCTGGGTGCCAACTACGCCAACCAGGATGAGCAGGTGCTGGCCGGCGAGGTGATCGACAACCTGCTGGAGCTGCACCTGTTCGCCAACCGCGAACCGGGTTGGTGTCTCACCTGCAAACGCCCGCTGCTGGTGGATGGCAAGGTGCAGGGCATCATCGGCATCTCACGCGATCTCGGTCCGCAGGACGGGCACGAGTCGCAGTACGAAAAATTGCGGCTCGCACTGGCCTACCTCAACGCCAACTACGCGCAGAACGTGCGCATGCAGGCGCTGGTGGAAATCACCGGGTTTTCGATGTCCAAGCTGCAACGCTCGTTCCGCAAGGTGTTCCAGCTCACTCCGCAGCAGGTATTGGCAAAGTTGCGGCTGCAGATGGCCATGCATCTGCTGCACGGCGACAAGAGCCTGACCGAAATCGGCCACGCCTGCGGCTTCAGCGATCAAAGCGCGTTTGCGCGGCAATTCAAGCAGGCCGTGGGCATGACGCCGCGCGAGTATCGTGCGCTGGCGAATGCGCAACGGTTTGCTGTCGAAGCGGTGTAGAGCTGCAGACCACACGACTGCACCGCTGTGGAGTATGCGTGGCTAGTTCCAGCATCTCTCTTCCAATGTTCAACATCTAAACGATGGGTCGGTCGAGGGCGCGGTGCCCTCACCGCTCGCGGGACACGCCGTGAATCCGTCCGTGGAGGCTCGGTGGCGGCATCCATGCCGCCACACGGTCCCGCAATTCGCGAGGGCACCGCACCAGACAGTGTGCTGGCGACGTCGTTGAAGGACGAAAGCACCGCACCGGATAGTTGGCTGATGGTTTTGTTGAAGAGCGAAGAATCCACGCCACGCGACTTGCCGATCGCTTATCAAAGCGCTGCGCATCAACTAAACACCGCGCATCGACCATCTCCACTGGTCCTTGCCCGCCCACCGTCGCGGGACCCTTGGCGGCATGGATGCCGCCACGGAGCTTACATGGACGTACTTGCAGCGTGTCCTGCGATGGTGGGCGGGCAGGGGCCCTGCAGCAAAATGCAGAGCTAGCACTCCGCAGCTGATCTTCCGCGCTGTCAACGTACTTCATGGCGATCAGCATCGGCGTTCTGGTCTTGCTGGTTCAGTCAAACGCTGAGTCGATCGAGGGCGCGGTGCCCTCACCGCTTGCGGGACACGCCGCAAGTACGTCCCTGTAGGCTCGGTGGCGGCATCCATGCCGCCACACGGTCCCGCAATCGGCGAGGGCACCGCACCAGACAGTGTGCTGGTGACGTCGTTGAAGGACGAAAGCACCGCACCGGATAGTTGGCTGATGGTTTTGTTGAAGAGCGAAGAAGCCACACCACGCGACTTGCCGATCGCTTATCAAAGCGCTGCGCATCAACTAAACACCGCGCATCGACCATCTCCACTGGTCCTTGCCCGCCCACCGTCGCGGGACCCTTGGCGGCATGGATGCCGCCACGGAGCTTACAGGGACGTACTTGCAGCGTGTCCTGCGATGGTGGGCGGGCAAGGGCCCTGCAGCAAAATGCAGAGGTGGCACTCCGCAGCTGATCTTCCGCGCTGTCACGTACTCCATGGCGATCAGCATCAGCATCAGCGTCTTGCAGGTTCAGCCAAATGCGGCGTCGATCGAGGGCGCGGTGGCCTTGACCCATGCAATCAACAGCAAGCTCAACGCCTCCGGCGATGCATCTTCATCGCTGCCTTGCGGAAACAACTTGGGCGCGAAACGGCTACTGGAAAGCCGCCCGCGCCCAAGCCTGCATCTGCCAACCAGCCGCGATTACGCCAGCATGCGCACCTTCGGCTCGCGTGCCCACTGGCGGGTCTTTGCCGCCGCGATGAAGGCCTTGGTATCGGCGGCAGAAACGATGCCCGCGTCCTTGCCGACGTTGCCGGCCTTGAGCAGCAGTTGCGCACCGTCGTCGAAGGCGATCGCCTTCAGATGCGCCCAGGCGTTGCTGACGAAATCCAGCGCCGCCGATTCGTTGGTCAATGCCTTGGCCGCTTCCGACGACAGCAACACCGCCACCGCATCGAAGATGATCGACGGGGTGCCGGCCAGCTGGCCATCGGCCGCCAGTTGCTTGCCATCGCTGAGCTTGGCGCCACCCAGTTTGGGTGCCACGATCTTGACCGTGGCGCCGGCCGCTTCCGCCGCCTTGCGCACTGCCTTGATCGCCGCAGCATCCGAGCCGTCGTGGATCAGGATGCCGACCGTGCGGCCTTGCAGGGTGTCCTTCATCTTGCCGATCAGCTGCAACGCCGGCGACAACGGCATATCGGTGGGCGCAACGGCCGTCGGCGGCGCGGGTGGCAGCGTGGTCATGCCCATGCCGTCGGCCACGCGCTTGGCCAGGCTTTCATCGATGTGGCGCAGATGGCCGACAACAGCCTCGCGCACGTGCGCGGTTTCGACCTTGGACAGTTCAAACACCAGCGCCGATGCCACGTGTGCCTGCTCCGGTGCGGTCTGGCTGCGGAAGAACATGCGCGCCTGGCTGTAATGATCGGCAAAGCTGTCCGCACGCACGCGGCCCTTGGCGCCATCCTCGGCGGGCGTGGCGTGGCTGGGGAATCCACGCAGCGCCTCGCGCGGCGCATCTGCCTGCAGCGAGCTCGGTTCATAGGCCACGCGGCCCTTCGGCACGCCCATCTGCATGTGGCCATCGCGTTGGTTGTTGGCGAACGGGCACTTGGGTGCGTTGATCGGAATCTGGTGAAAATTCGGCCCGCCCAGGCGGCTCAGCTGGGTGTCCAGATACGAGAACAGCCGCCCCTGCAGCAGCGGATCGTTGCTGAAGTCGATGCCGGGCACGATGTTGGCCGGGCAGTACGCCACCTGCTCGGTCTCGGCAAAGAAGTTGTCCGGCCAGCGGTCCAATACCATGCGCCCGACGATCTGCAGCGGCACCAGTTCTTCCGGAATGACCTTGGTCGAATCCAGGTGGTCGAACGGGAATGCCTCGGCCTCGGCCTCGGTGAACAGCTGCACGCCCAATTCCCATTCCGGGAAGTCGCCGTTCTGGATCGCTTCGAACAGGTCGCGGCGCTGGAAGTCCGGGTCGGCGCCGGCGATCTTCACCGCCTCGTCCCAGATGGTCGATTGCAGGCCAAGCTTGGGACGCCAATGGAATTTGACGAAGGTGCTCTCGCCCTTCTCATTGAGGAAGCGGAAGCTGTGAATGCCGAAGCCTTCGATCATGCGCAGCGAGCGCGGAATGGTGCGGTCGCTCATCGCCCACATGATCATGTGCATCGATTCGGGCGTCAGCGAGATGAAGTCCCAGAAGGTGTCGTGCGCACTGGCGGCCTGCGGGAAGCCGCGGTCCGGCTCCATTTTCACCGCATGGATCAGGTCCGGGAACTTCATCGCGTCCTGGATGAAGAACACCGGGATGTTGTTGCCTACCAGATCCCAATTGCCTTCCTTGGTGTAGAACTTCACCGCGAACCCGCGCACATCGCGCGGCGTATCCACCGAGCCGGCGCCGCCTGCAACAGTAGAAAAGCGGGTAAACAACGGGGTTTTTTCGCCGACCTCGGTAAAGATCTTGGCGGTGGTGTATTGGCTCAGCGACTTGGTCAGCTCGAAGTAGCCGTGCGCGGCACTGCCACGTGCATGCACGATGCGCTCGGGGATACGCTCGTGATCGAAGTGGGTGATTTTTTCGCGCAGGATGAAATCTTCCAGCAACGTCGGGCCGCGTGGCGTTGCGCGCAGCGAGTTCTGGTTGTCGCCAACCGGGATGCCCTGGTTGGTGGTCAGTTGCGGATGGGTACCGCCGGCCTTCTGGTGCAACTCATCGCCAGTGCCGCGCGACACATCGGAGGTGGCGCTTGCAGGTGCGACGGCAGGAACCTGCGCGGATTTACTGGGGGACTTGGCCATGGGGACTCCACTCTGGCGGGCTTGGGATGCGGGCTGAGCAATAAAGCCTGGGAGTGGCGCTGTTAATTGCATGTGTCTGCATGCGAACGAATACTCACACGTGCAGTGAACATCGGACTGTGTCGCACTTGCATCCTGCACCGGTCACGCAAAGCGCGTCGCCGTGTAGCTGCGTAACAGCGAACGCGACCATTGCGTTGTCAGATCGGCGACGAAACGTCGTAAGCAGTCGGCACGTGGGTGCGGGCACGCGAAGGATCGGCAGTAGTTGAGTGGTGTATGCCACACCGAGCGCCGAGCACCGAGCGCGCCCGCACGCCGCGCGCGCGCTCGCTTTGTCCGCCGCTCTTAGAGCAGATCCAGCGGCTGCTTGCGCGTGGGTGGCGCAAAGGCGCGATCGAGCTCTGCAAGATCTTGCGCGTCCAGCTGCAGCGTGCACGCGGCGGCGTTGGCGCGCACATGTGCAGGCGTTCCGGATTCGGGAATGGCGATGACAGTGCCGCTACGGATGGCCCACGCAAGCGCCACTGCCGTTGCCGCCACACCGCGGCGCTGGCCGATCGCGTGCAGGACCAGGTGGTCCAGCAACGCGCGGCTGCCAAGTGGCGAATACGCCATCACCGTCACATCGTGCGCGGCGCACCACGGCAATAGATCGAATTCGATGCCACGGCTGCCAGCGTGATACAGCACCTGGTTGACCAGGCAATGCGAGCCGCCGTCGATCGCCCATAACTCTTCCATGTCATCGACATCGAAGTTCGACACGCCCCAATCGCGGATCTTGCCGGCGTCGCGCAGCGCTTCGAACGCGTCCACCACCTCGGCCAGGTTGCTGCCGCCGCGCCAGTGCAGCAGGTACAGGTCCAGCGTCCGCACCCCCAGCCGTTGCAGGCTGGCTTCGCAGGCACGCGCAATCCCGCGTGCGCTGGCATTGCTGGGCAGTACCTTGGACACCATGTAGGGCGGCTGCGCGCTGCTGATGGCCTGGCCGATCAATTGTTCCGAGCGGCCATTGCCATACATCTCGGCGGTGTCGATCAGCTGCATGCCCAATTGCTGCCCGAGTTGCAGCGCTTCGATCTCCTGATGCGGCGCATGCCGGCCCTGGCCCAGGTTCCAGGAGCCCAACCCTAATGCCGGCACGCTGCGCCCGTTGCGCAGGCGCACTTGCGCGCAGGTGGATGGAGAGGCTTCGGACATGGCTGGCTCCTGTCGCGTTGGAATGAAAGTGACGGCTGCGTTATACCGACGTCGCCGCGTCAGTGCGACGATGGCTGCAGCGATGTTGCCGCAGTGTCTGCATGCGCATCCCAGAACGCACAACGATGACGCTGCACGAAGTCCGGCGTTGCGCCGATCCTGTGCGGCGACAGCGTCAGCGGCGAATCGCCGTCGAAGCGCGGCCACTGCGGCCGCTTGCCGCCATTAGGATTGCCGGTGCGCGCGAACGCACCCCAGTAATCCTGCAGCGTATTGGAAAGTGCCTGCTGCGCCGGACTGAACTGCGCATCGCCGCTAAGCACCCACGGGCGCTGAAACAGATACACCAGTTCAGAGGCATGAAAGGCACCCAAGGCGGGCGAAAACGGCAGGCGCAACAAGCCATACGGTGCCTGCGGGTCGTCGAACTCGTACGCGTACACCGGCGCATGCGTACGCAAGGCCTGCCCGAGCCGACGCGTGGGACAGGCGAAGCCGCCATCGGTGACGATATCGGCGAATGCCTCCCAGCGCGATTGCGCGGCGACATCCGCGTAGTGCGCCAGGATCGGGCCAGGCGAGGCATGCATGCGCTGCACGCGCGCTGCATAGCCGCTGCGCAGGTTGAGCTTGCCGATGTAGGACAGCAGCTGCGCAAACAGACGTCCTTCGTCGCGATTGTTGCCGATCAGCACCGGCACCTGCGCATGCTGGCCGCTGGCAATTGCGGCGGCCGGCGGCAGCGGCAACACCTCGCCACCGGACATCGGCGCCCACGCATCGCTGCCGGTTAGCCCGCGTCGTTGTGGTTTTGCATCGGCCAGCGTGTCCGCAGGAAGCGCGCGCAGGCATGCGGCGATATCGCTGGTCTGCGCGCAGCCCAGACTCTGCGCCATGCGCGCGCCGCCGCTTTCTGCTTCGCGCTGCGGTACGCTGGAATCGCTCGCCAGGCAACTGCCGCTTTGCAGGATGGCGCGTTGAAACAAGCCGGCTGCACTGGGCGAGGCAAGCTGATAACAGATGCTCCACGCACCGGCCGATTCGCCGAACACGGTGACGTTGTGCGCGTCGCCGCCGAACGCTGCGATATTGCGTTGCACCCAGCGCAAGGCCGCCTGCTGATCAAGCAATGCATAAGCGCCTTCGCCTTCGCCACGCAGACGCGGGTGCGCGTAGAACCCGAACACACCCAGCCGGTAGTTGGGCGCCACCACGATGACGTCCTGCCGCGCGGCCAACGCGCTCAGGTCGTAGTCGACATTGCTGCCCAGCTCCAGCGCGCCGCCATAGATCCACACCATCACCGCGCGTGGATGCGCAGGTGCGGGGCCGGGCGGTGCGTAGACGTTGAGCGTGAGGCAATCTTCGGAAACATGCTTCTGTCCGAACCGATAGCGCGGCAGGCAGGCGGGCCCGGCCTGGGTGGCATCGCGGACCTGGGTCCATGCGGCCAACGGTTGCGGCGCGCGGAAGCGCAGTGCGCCCACCGGCGGCGCTGCAAACGGCACGCCCAAAAATGCCCGGCCTTGCGCACTGGCAACGCCACGCACCGGGCCGGTTGCGGTCTGCACCACCTCGGCACGCGCATCGGGCGCATGCACCAGCGCCGGCACCTCGCCAGGACGACGCGGTGCGCAGCCGACCAGCAGGCAGGCTGCCATCAACACGGCGCCAAGAGAGTTCAGTTCACGCATGCGCTAGGGTTCGCTGTGGGGGGAGAGCGTTCGCCATCATCCGCATGGCACGTGTAGGCCAGGCAAACGAGAGAGCGGTGTGCGCGCGCCGCGCTGCGGAGCGGATGGCGTAGCGTGAGCCGGCGCGTGCGCCGCATGGCCGTTCAATCGCGCTGTTGCGGGCATGCGTCGATTCTCAGCCCGACGTGGATGCTTTTGGCGATCAGATCCAGAGCGAGAGCCGCGCTGCAATCTGCCGACGCAGCATGCTTGCAGCCGGCAGCGAAACCGCAGTGCTGCGGCCGCCAGCTGAAGTACGCATCGCTCATTGGCGTCCGTGCGCAGCGCATTAAAAAAACCCGGCCGTGTGACCGGCCGGGTTTTCGGTTGACCGTCGCTGGTGTGCCGCTCAGGCTTCGGCGTCTTCCTTGTACGCGTCCACCGGGATGCAGGCGCACATCACGTTCTTGTCGCCATAGACGTTGTCCACGCGCGCCACCGGCGGCCAGTACTTCTGCTGCTTCAGGCTGGGCAGCGGGAAGGCGGCCAGTTCGCGCGGGTAGGCATGGGTCCACTCGCTGGCCGAGACCTGCGTGGCAGTGTGCGGGGCGTGCTTGAGCGGGTTGTCCTCGCGGTCCAGGCGGCCGTCTTCGATGGCGCGGATCTCTTCTCGGATCTGGATCATCGCGTCGATGAAGCGGTCCAGCTCATGCTGCGATTCGCTTTCGGTGGGTTCCACCATCAGCGTGCCGGCGACCGGGAAGCTCAACGTCGGCGCGTGGAAGCCGAAGTCGATCAACCGCTTGGCAATGTCTTCGGCGCCGATGCCGCTGGTCTTCTCCAGCGGGCGCACGTCGAGGATGCACTCATGCGCCACCAGCCCGTTGCGGCCGGTGTACAGCGTCTTGTAGTGCGGGGCCAGGCGCTTGGCGATGTAGTTGGCATTGAGCAGGGCCACCTGCGTGGCCTTGCGCAGGCCGGCGCTGCCCATCATGGTCACGTACATCCAGCTGATCGGCAGGATGGAGGCAGAGCCATAGCTGGCCGCGCTGACCATGCCCACATCGCCTTCGCCGCCCAGCGTGCGCGGCAAAAAGGGTGCGAGGTGCGACTTGACCGCACACGGGCCCACGCCCGGGCCGCCGCCGCCGTGCGGAATGCAGAAGGTCTTGTGCAGGTTCAAATGCGACACGTCCGAGCCCCACTTGCCGGGCTTGGCCACGCCGACCAGCGCGTTCATGTTGGCGCCGTCGGTGTAGACCTGGCCGCCATGCGCATGCACGGCTTCGCAGATCGCCACCACGTCTTCTTCGAACACGCCGTGGGTGGACGGGTAGGTGATCATCAGCGCAGCCAGGCGGTCGGAATATTTCTCCGCCTTGGCGCGGATGTCTTCGACATCGACGTTGCCGTTGGCATCGCACTTGGTGACCACCACGGTCATGCCGCACATCTGTGCGGAGGCCGGGTTGGTGCCGTGTGCGGATTCCGGGATCAGGCAGATGTCGCGATGCGCCTCACCGCGCGCGCGGTGATAGGCACGGATCGCCAGCAGGCCGGCGTACTCGCCCTGCGCGCCGGAATTGGGCTGCAGGCTTACCGCGTCGTAGCCGGTGCATTCGACCAGCATCGCTTCCAGCTCGTCGATCAGCTGCGCGTACCCGGCCGACTGTTCGGCCGGGGCTAGCGGATGGATCGCGCCGAACTCCGGCCAGGTCACCGGGATCATTTCGGCGGTGGCGTTGAGCTTCATGGTGCAGCTGCCCAGCGGGATCATGGTGCGATCCATCGCCAGGTCCTTGTCGGCCAGCGAACGCATGTAGCGCAGCAGTTCGTGCTCGCTGTGGTGGGTGTTGAACACCGGGTGGGTCAGGAACGGCGTCGTGCGCAGCAGGCCTGGCGGCAGTGCATCGGCGGTGGCGGCATCCAGCGCGTCCACATCGGCCGTGGCACCGAACAGCTGCGCCAGCGCGACCACGTCGGCGCGCGTTGTGGTTTCGTCCAGGCTGATGCCGACCGCTTCGCTGTCGATGGCGCGCAGGTTGATGCCGGCCGCACGCGCGCGGGCGTGGATGGCGTCGGCATCGATTGTCTTGACGTGCAGGGTGTCGAAGAAATGCTCGCCCACGGTGACGCCGGCGCTGCGCAGTGCGGCAGCCAGGATCGTCGCCAGGCGATGGGTGCGGCGCGCGATGCGGGTCAGGCCATCGGGGCCGTGGTAGACCGCGTACATCGACGCCATCACCGCCAGCAGCACCTGCGCGGTGCAGATATTGGAGGTGGCCTTCTCGCGGCGGATATGTTGCTCGCGGGTCTGCAGGGTCAAGCGATACGCCGGGTTGCCGGCGGCATCGATCGACACACCGATCAGGCGGCCCGGCATCGAACGCTTGTAGGCATCGCGGCAGGCCATGAAGGCCGCATGCGGGCCACCAAAGCCGAACGGCACGCCGAAGCGCTGCGAATTGCCGACCACGATGTCCGCGCCCCATTCGCCGGGGGCGGCGATCAGGGTGAGCGCAAGCAGGTCGGTGGCCACTGCGACCAGGCCGCCCTGTGCATGCACCGCCTCGGCCAGCGCGGCGTGATCGCCGATATGCCCGAAGCTGTCCGGGTACTGCAGCAGCACGCCGAAGCATTCGGCCTGCAGCGCTTCGTCCGGCGTACCCACGCGCAGCACGATGCCCAGCGGCTCGGCGCGCGTGCGCAGCAGTTCCTGCGTCTGCGGATGCACCGCGTCGTGCACGAAGAAGATGTCGGACTTCGATTTGGCCGAACGCTTGGCCAGCGTCATCGCTTCGGCCGCGGCGGTGGCTTCGTCCAGCAATGAGGCGTTGGCGATCTGCATGCCGGTCAGATCCGCGCACAGGGTCTGGAAGTTGATCAGCGCTTCCATGCGGCCCTGCGAGATCTCCGCCTGGTAGGGCGTGTACGCGGTGTACCAGGCCGGGTTTTCCAGGATGTTGCGCAGGATCACCTTGGGCGTATGGGTGCCGTAATAGCCCTGGCCGATGAAGGTGCGCTGCACCTGGTTCTTGCCGGCGATGGCGCGGATCTTGGCCAGCGCTTCTTCTTCGGTGATCGCATCGGGCAGTGCCAGCGCGGCCGGCGACTTGATGTTGCCCGGCACGATGGCGTCGGTGAGCGCATCCAGCGAGGCGTGGCCGACCACCTCCAGCATCTGCGCGATTTCCGCGTCGTTGGGGCCGATATGGCGTTCGACGAACGCGCCGTGGTGTTCGAGGTCGCGCAAGGAAGACGGGGTCTGGGACATGGCGGGCATCCGGGGCAGGGGACAGACGAATGGTCGACGCGTCCCGCAGCCGGCCCGGCGCGCATGGCGCACCGCGACCCGCCGTAGCGACGGTCTTCCTCGCGCCCCTCTGTCCTTTTGCCTGAGAGTTTAAAAACGCGGCATGGCGACTGGCCTGCCTGCGTTCCGTGCCCCTTCGGCGCCGGCATCGGCCGGTCTCTCCAGAGTTGTACTGCGGATGGTATCGGGCCTGAGCGATTACGGGCTGTTGCGCCTTCGGCAGCGGCAGTGCCGCTTCTCCCACCGTGTTGCCGGCCGATTATAGCGTGGCTGCGCATGCTGGCGGGCCCGCGTGGGTCGCCGGCAACGGCCCGTGCACTTGGGTTTGCTTAACCTCGCCGGCGCAAGCGCCTATCATCGGCGCCCTCACGCGCTATCCGGTGCCGCCCCCGGCGGATGCCGGCGTGCGTCCCGGATGCATCACGTTTCGGATCCCTGCATGACCCCCACCACGCCCTCCACCCGGCGCATGGCGCTGCTGCTCGCCGGGCTGGCGATGTTCGGCCCGTTTTCCATCGACACCATCTTCCCGGCGTTCTCGCGGCTCAGCCGCAGCCTGGCGGTGGACCAGGTGGCGATCCAGCAGACCATCAGCGTCTACCTGCTGGCCTATGGCGTGATGAGCATCGCGCACGGGCCGCTGTCCGATGCCTGGGGCCGCAAGCGGGTGATCCTGGGCGGGTTGGTGCTGTTCATTGCCGGGTCGATCGGCTGCGCGCTGTCGCAGGACCTGCCCACGTTGCTGGCGTTCCGCGCCTTGCAGGGCCTGTCGGCCGGGGTGGGCATGATCGTCGGGCGGGCGGTGATCCGCGACCTGTTCCATGGCCCGGATGCGCAGCGGCTGATGAGCCAGGTGTCGATGATCTTCGGCATCGCGCCGGCCATCGCGCCGATCATCGGCGGCTGGATCCTGCTCAGCGGTGCCGGCTGGCCGCTGATCTTCTGGTTTCTGGTGGTGTTCGGGCTGGTGCTGCTGGTGGCCACCATGACCTGGCTGCCGGAAACCCACCCGGTGGAGGCACGCACACCGCTGCAGTTCAAGCGCCTGCTGCAGGATTACGTGCGCATCGGCTTCAATCCGCGCTTCCAGCGGCTGGCCGCGGCCGGGTCGTTCAATTTCGCCGGCATCTTCCTGTACATCGCCTCGGCGCCGGTGCTGATCATGCAGCACCTGCATCTGGGCGAGGGCGACTTCGCCTGGCTGTTCATTCCCACCATCGGCGGCATGACGCTGGGTTCGTTCCTGTCCGGGCGCATGGCCGGGCGCATGCAGCCGGTGCGGCAGATCCGCATCGGCTTCATCTGCTGCGGTGTTGCAGCGCTCGCCAACCTGGGCTACACCTTGTCGGTGGCGCAGATCGCGCTGCCCTGGGCGGTGCTGCCGATCTTCCTGGCCGGCGTCGGCATGGCGCTGATCTTCCCGATCCTGGCACTGGCCGTGCTGGACATGTACCCGCAACAGCGCGGGCTGGCGTCCTCGCTGCAGGCCTTTACCCAGTTGATGACCAATACGGTGGTGGCCGGCGTGCTGTCGCCGCTGCTGAGTGAACACCCGCGGCATCTGGCAATCGGCATGACCGGTTTTTTCTTGCTGGGCTGGCTATTCTGGCGCTGGGAGCGCCGCAGCGGCCGCCGTCTACGGCACCGCCAGGCCACCGAGGCAGTGCCTCTGGAGCCGGCCGACCACCTTTGACCCCACAGGAGCCCGCATGTCCACCGATTCCAAGTTGCGCCGCGATGCCCGCAAACGCGCCGCCGAGCGCCAGCGCAACCAGGCTGCCGCCAAGGCCACGGCCGACTCGCCGATCGAACCGCATGCAGAACTCCGCGACCAGCAACGCACCCTGCTGGCCGGTATCGTCCGGCGCGACGGCGAATGGGTGCTGGGCATGGACGGCCGCATCGCCGGCGAAAGCACCAGCGCCGCGCAGGTGCTGGCGCTGATCATGCGCGCCGCCGAACTGCACGAACGCCAGGGCACGCCGGTGCGCCTGACCTACTCGGACGCGCTGAAAGATGCCGCGCACGCCGAAGCCCAGGCCGACGGCATGGAGTTCGAGCAATTCAAGACCAAGTTGAGCGAACGCTTGCAGGGTGGCGCCAAGCTCAATTGAGCCACGCTCGCCGTGTGCCTTCGCTGGCGCCTTGAGGTATGCGGCGTTTAGAACGGGTCACCGGGTTGCGGTGCCTGCTGCAAGGATGTGCAGCAGGCCGGTGTTAGATCTGCTGCCTGGCAGGTGCATCGCGCGGTATCACCGGCCAGCCAGCAGACCATCGTTTCCGTCCAGCGCACCGGGCCAACATCGCGGTTGGCCATGCGTGTCTTCGAACGTTTTCGACCGGGGAATCCAGGTGCAGCCCCCAGCGCGCAGTCTCAGCGCGCCTGCGCCTGTCGCTGCGTTTCCTGCTGCGATGCCTGCGTCTGCGTAGCGGCATCGCGCTCCGTGCTGGGTTCCAGCGCCTGCAGGCGTTGCAGGCTGTTGGCGATGGGCTCCTCCTGCACAGCCTTGGCGTCGAAGCTGCCCCGCAGATGCGCTGGCGAGTCGAGCGCTCCCTGCACCACGAACCCGCGCGCGGGATCGTTGCCGAGTAGCACGTGATCGACCCGCTGCAAGCCATTTTCGCGTGCGGCTACCACCGACCCCAAGGCCAGGCGTTCGCTGTCCATCCCGGCCGCGGGGCCGGGTGCCGCCTGCAGGCGCTCCACTGCCGCCGTGCATTGCTGCAGCAACGCATGATCCGGGTGCGTTGCATCGCGCGGGTCCGGGAGCGTCGGGGTGGCGTCCGTCGGTCGCGGCAGTACGGTGGCATCCACACGCTGCAGCTGGCCGTCGTATGTTCCGTCGGCACCGTCGGCGATGCGCTGCAGCCGCTCGGCAAACCCATAAGGCGATCCACCCACATTGCGTGCCATCGCGATTGCGAACTGCTCGGGCGACTGCGACGGGGCGTTGCGGTCGCCGACCAGCGCCGTCAGCGCGCTGCCGCCGATCTTGCCGGCGTCGGCGCTGGCGCGGGTCTGCTCCAGCAGCGCCTGCATCTGCACCTCGCCGAACTCCAGCGTGGTTTTCTGCCCTGGCGCGATTGCGCCAGTGCCCGCCATGTCGCCGCTCAACGCGCTGTTGAGGGTCTGCGCGATCGCCTTTTCCTCGCTGGCCTCGTTGCGCCCGCCCAGGCGCTGCAACAAGCCCGGCGCGGCCACATCGCCATCGATCTCGAAACGGTAGCTGCGCTGCTCCACGCGTTCGGCATCGTTGCCGTCGTACTGGCGCACGATCGTCAGCGGCACGTTGTCGCCGTACTGCAGCTGTTGCACCACGGTGTAGCCGTCCTGGCCCGGCGTGCTGATGCGCACCTGGCTGCCTTGGTTGCGGTTGCCGGCGACATCGGCGCTGAGCGGGCCCAGTTCCAGCTGCAGACGCTGCTGCGAGCTGAAATTGATCCTTTCCAGCGTCTGCATTTCATCGACGCCGGGCACGCCCGGGGCAATCTTGCCCTCGCGCACGAACGCGCCCATGGCCGCAAGCGCACGCGGATCGGCCAGGTCGAATTGCGCGCTGTGCACCTGCGACTGGCCCAGCGAGTCGGCGCGCCCGAGCAGGGCCTGCGCCGGTCCGGCCTTGATGCCCAACGCATTCACCGCCTCGATCGCCGCGTTCGGCCCAGTCACCACCCGCACGTGGCGCTCGTCGACGCGTTCGATCATGTAGCTGCGGCCGCTGGCTTCGGTGATCTCGCTCTGCGTGGTCAGCGATCGCAGGCTTGCCGAGGATTCGCGCTGCACAAAAGTCTGTGTGTCCATCACCGCGCGTGCGCCGATCGGAAGGCTCTCCGGCTGCAGCGGATTGACTTGCCTGGCGGCTTCCAGCGGTTGATCGACACCGGGTAGCGTCACTACGTAGCGCATGCGCTGCCCGGCACTGGTGCCTGCCTCGATGCTCAGCTTGCTGTCGCCGAGCTTGGATTGCAGGCGTTGGTGCTGGCCGGTCTGTGCGTCGGCCTCAAGGCTGAAGGTGGTGGTCTTTGCATCGGCATCGCTGAGCATGCCTGCGCTCAGCGCGCCGCCGCGGCGCAGGCTGGTCTCGCCCAGTGGCTGCGTCGGGCTGCCGCTGCTCTGCTCGCTGGTCTGCGAAACTTTGGCCGACTGCTCTGCCGGGGTGACCGAGACGGTGCCGCTTCCCACCTTCGCCGCGTATTCGCTGTTGGAGCTGCTGTAGGTCGGGTCGAACGCGCGATCGTTCGCATCGTCGATGAACTGCGTGTTGCGGTCCACATCGCGCGCGTCCGGGCCGGTGGAGGCGTTGCTCATTAGGATGCTTCCTGCATGCTGCGCCTGTGCAGCGGGGGCGCAGTATATCGCTGGCGTTTTAGGCGTTTATCAAAGGAACGTTAGACGGCGGCCCTGTTGACGGCCGCCGCATGCCGCAGCGACAGCGGCGCGTCAGTGCAGCGCGGCAGGCGCAGGCGCGTTGCTCGCGGCAGCAGGCGCAGTCGCCTGCCACCCGCACATCTGCCCTTGATTTTGCTGCTTCAGCCACTCGCTCATCGGCGCGAAATATTCCAGCATCGGGCCGGCGTCGAGTCTGTCGCTGCCGGTGAGTTCCTTCAGCGTGGTCTGCCACGGCTGGCTCGCTCCACGTTGCAGCATCGACCAGAATTTCTGCCCGGCGTCCTTGTTGCCGTAGAAGCTGCACTCGTACAACGGGCCCTGGTGGCCGGCGGCCTGGCACAGGCCCTTGTAGAACTGGAATTGCAGGATGTGAGCCAGGAAGTAGCGCGTGTAGGGGGTGTTGCCCGGCACATGGTATTTGGCGCCGGCATCGAAGAACTCTTCGCCGCGCGCGGCTGCCGGCGCCACGCCTTGATAGCGGGCTTTCAGTTCCCACCAGGCCTGGTTGTAGCGCTCCGGCGGAATCGAGCCATCGAACACCCCCCAGCGCCAGCGGTCGATCATCAGGCCGAACGGCAGGAATGCCACCTTGCTCAGCGCCATGCGCATCTGCGAATTGATCAACGCCTCGCGGCCGGTCTGTTGTTCGCCCACCATGCCGATCGACTGCAGATACCTGGGCGTCATCGCCAGCACGATGGTGTCGCCGATCGCTTCATGAAACCCATCGTTGGCACCGTTCTGGAACAGCGGCGGCAACGGGTTGTAGGCCAGGTCGTAATAGATGTGGCCCAGCTCATGGTAGATGGTGGTGAAGTCTTCCTCGGTGGGCTTGATGCACATCTTGGTGCGCACATCCGCACCGATGTTCTGATTCGCCTCGCCGCCCATGTTCATGTCCCAGGCGCTGGCGTGGCAGACCACATCGCGGTCCAGCGGTTTGATGAACTGCGAGCGCTGCCAGTAGGTGTCCGGCAACTTGGGCATGCCCAGCGAGGTGTAGAAATCCTGCGCGCGCTCGGTCATCTGCCTGGCGGTGCGCAGCTGCGCCTCGCGCTCGGCATTGAAGCGTGCCGCGGTGCCGCCGTCGCTACCGGTATTGCGTGCCAGCACTGCGCTCAGATTGCCCTGGTACTGCTTTTCCAGGGCCGAAGTGATGTCCAGATCGCCGGCGCCGGGGTAGGGCTGCAACATGTCCCACAGATTGCTCCAGTCCTGCTGCCACATGTTGCCCATCAGGTGCGCCGGCAGCAGGCCGCCGGCCACCTCGCCCTTGTCCTTGCCGTATTGCGTGTCCAGCTTGCCGCGCGCATAGCACTGCAGCTGTGCGTACAGCGGTTTGACCTGCTCCCACAGGCGGTCGGTTTCGCTGGCCAGCTGCTGCGGCGGCATGTCGTAGCCGCTGCGCCACATCACGCCGACATCGGCAAACCCCAGGCCGCGGGCGCCTTCGTTGGCCAGCTCGACAAAGCGCTGGTAGTCCTTGCGCATCGGCTGCGCGGTGCGATGCCAGCCCTGCCAGGCATCGAGTTGTTCGTTGTAGTCGCGGCTGCTGGCCAGTACCTGCTCCAGCTCGCCCAGCTGGCGGCAGCGGCGTTGCTCGCCATCGCCCACGCAATAGGTTCCGGCGCCGTAGTCGCCTTCCATCTTGGCGGCAATGCGGGTGAGTTCGGCCAGTTTGGCTGGGTCGCGCGGAGCGGGCAGGGCACTCATCAATTTGAGCAATTGCAGCGCACGCGCGCTGTCGGCCGACATTGGCGTGCCGGCGTAGCGCTTGGATTGTTCGATCCAGCGATCCAGCTGCGCCAGCGAACGCTCGTTGGCCTTGGCGGCCAGCAGTTGTGAATCGCCATTGATGAAGGTGGACGACAGCCACTGCGCCGCGGTGACTTCCGGGTAGGCCGCCTTGTACTCGGCGCTGATGCGCGCGACGAACTGGTCCGCAGTTTCGCCCGGCGCGGCGTTGGGTGCGGCCGGTGTGACCGGCGGTGCGGCATCCTTGCGACAGGCCGACAGCGACAACGTGCCGGCGGCAACAGCCAGCGCCAGCAACAGCAGACGAGGATTCACGGGTGGTCCTTGCGGTGAAGTCCGGCGAAGGCTAGAGCGCGCCGGTCTTCAGGGCAAGCGGTGCGGCGGTAGGCGTCACGCCGACGATCGATCCGGGCAGCGATCCGGCAGAACGGTTGGCGCGCGCGCGGACCCTGGCCGACCAGGGTCAGGCGGTGTGATCGGCGCCCAAGCTGCAACGCGGCAGATGGAGATGCGGCGCCGAGCACCGCCCGCGCCCGCCTGCTGCGCGCGCCGCAGGCATGGCCGCGCTCAGCTCAGCGCTTGCCCGTGCATTGCGCGAACACGTCCCGCTCGCGCGCATACACACTGGTCCTGACCTGCATCAGGCCCAGCACCGAAGGAAACAGCGCATCCTGATCGGTGTACTGTCCGGCGCGGTGGCGCAGGCAGGCCTCGTCCAGGCCGCGGTCGCGCGCGAACTCCGGCGAGAACCACATCACCATCGGCACATGGGTCTGCTCCTTGGGCGCGATCGCGTACGGCACGCCATGCAGGTACAGGCCTTTTTCGCCCAGCGATTCGCCATGGTCGGAGAGATAGATCAGCGCCGTGTCGTAGTCCTGCAGCCCGCGCAAGGTGTGGATGGCCTGGTTGAGGAAATGGTCGGTGTAGCTGATCGAGTTGTCGTAGGCATTGACGATGCTCTGGCGGCTGCAGCTGCCCAGGTCGGCGGTCCTGCACACCGGCTTGAAGCGCTCGAAATGCGCCGGATAGCGTTCGAAGTAGCTCGGCCCATGGCTGCCTAGTTGATGCAGCACCACCACACGGTCGCCAGGCTTTGCCCGCACCTGTGCGGCCAGATCGGTCAGCAGGATTTCGTCCATGCAGCGGCCATCGGCGCACAGGCCCGGCGTGGTGGCGTCGTCGAGCTTCTGCAGTTCCAGCCCGTCGCAGACACCCTTGCAGCCGGACTGGTTGTCGCGCCACAGCGTGGAGATGCCGGCGTGTTCGAGCACATGCAGGAACGATTGATGCCCGCGGATCATGTCTTCGTTGTAGTGGCGGCGGCCGAATGGCGAAAACATGCAGGGCACCGAGACCTCGGTGCTGGTACCGCACGAATGCATGTCCGGGAAGTTGATGACCCCGGCCTGCGCCAGCTCGGGCGTGGTCTGGCGCGCATAGCCGTTGAGGCCCCAGTTCTGCGCACGCGCCGTTTCGCCCAGCACCAGCAGCAACAGGCGCGGGCGGCTGCCGGCAGCGCGCGGCGTGGCCATGGCGTCGTGTTCGATTGGCTGTTTGGGCGCATGCTTGATCGGCGATTCGGATTTGAGGTTCTGCCGCAGCGCCACGATGTAGTTGATCGGCGTGGCCAGATAGCGCACTTCACGGTGATTGCGCATCAATGCCGAAATATCCTGCGACGACAGCAGGGTGCCCGCAGCGCCCACCACCGAGACCGCCAGCAAAAACCCCGCCCGCACCAGGAACGCCTTGCCCACGCTGCGTGCGCGCAGACGCGTGCGCCACAGCAATGTGGTCGGGATCAGGAAGTAGCCCACCAGCGGCAGGATCAATCCGGGCGTGAGCAGCTCGCGCGATTCCTTGTGGTCGGTATGCAGCACGTTGCGCAGCATGTCCGCATCTAGATAGACGTTGTAGCTGTCCATGTAGTGCGCGGCCAGGGCGGTGGTGAACAGCAGCAGCGTGAGCAGCGGCTTGGCATTCCAGCGCCAGACCAGCACCCCCAGCAGCAGCGCATGCACGGCCACCAGCAGCGCCATCAACGACACCGCAAAGCCAAGGCTGCCCGGATGCGTGGCCATTGCGGTGCGCCAGAACAGCTGGTTGCACACCAGCGCGAAAAACAGGCTCGACAGCAACACCAGCGCTTCGGTCGACACCGTCGGCCGCGTACTCCATGTCAGCGCGCGCAGGCCACTACGCCCGCGCGGTTCCGGTAACCAGGTACTCATGCTGCGTCCCCCGAAAGCAACGTTGAATCAAGCGCGCGACGCGGTGGTTGCAGCATCACGCCGTACAGGGCCAGTGCGCTCACCCAGCACACCGCCAACGACCACAGGTCGTGCGAGAGAAAATGCGCGCCGCGCAGTTGTTGCGCAATACCGAAAATGAGACCTGCTGCCAAGCCTGCGAACAAGCCTGCAAAGCGCAATGCAGGACGGAGCGCCAGCGCACAAAAATACAGCGCCACCCACGCATAACCCGCACTGGCATGGCCCGCCGGAAAACAACCGGACGCAGCAATGCCGTTGCGCGATTCAAACAGCCCGATCATCGCTTGCGTGCCGCCATAACGGCTCAGATCCCACGGGCAGTCCATCGCCGTCCACGACTTGAGCAACGACACCAGCGAGGTCGACAGTGCAATCGATGCGGCCAGATACGTCAGCGGCCAGCGCAGTGCTTTCAGACGCGGCCGGCACCACGCAACGCTGGCCAGCACCAACACGCTGACACCGGCAGTCGTGCTCAACCATTTGCCCACGCGGTGGATCACGCCACTGGTGAACCAATGGTCCTTGAGCAGCCAGTGCCCGCCTTCCAGCCGATACAGCGCGTCGGCAATCCACTGGTCGCCACCGGCGCCCATCAGCAGCGCACTCGCCAACAGCACGCAGGCCAGCGGCAGCCACAGATGCCGAACAAGAAACTGCGCCTGCAGATCGCTGGCGGTATGCGCCACGTTGGGCGCATGGAGAGGAAGCGAACTCATCGAGATGTCGGCCTGTGTCAATGCCCGGCATCTTCGAAACCCGGATGTCGGAAAGCGGTCGGACCGGAGTTGCTCAGTCGTTAACCCGCCACCGAGCGTTCAGTCTGTCTCGCCGTCGCTACCGGTTTGTTCGGTGTCGGACGCAGTGGCAATGCAACCGGCGTGCCATGCCGTGCCCGGCACCAACTGCCATTGATTGCGGTTGGACTCGCCGATATCGATGCGTTGCGCCGGATCGATGCACGCCGGTACCGCCTGCTTGAGCACGAATAACCAGCGTTGGTGCGGCGCTTGCGCAAGCCACGGGCCAGCGTGTTGCCATTGCTGTTGCCAACTCGCCTTGAAGCCGAAGTCGGTGACCGGGCGATCGGCCTGCAGCAGGTTCTGCTCGCGCCAGGCCAGCATGCCCAGCTGTGCGTCCGGACCGATGCGCTGGCCCACGCGCTGCATCAAGCGCGCGGACGAACTGTACGGGTCCAGTGCCGGCATCAAGCCCAGGCCGGACACCGTCCACAGCGCGGCGGTCATCACCACCAACGCGGTGCCCGCGCGTTGGCCGCGCGACCATGCAACCGTGGCAAAGCCGACCACGCCCAGGCCGATCAGCCAGAAACCCACCGACTGCAGCGAAGCCAGCTCCATCCCGCGTTTCAGTGCCGGGTTTTCCGCCCAGTGCAGATGCAGCGCGATGCCGCCTCCAAGGATCAACCCGGCCAGCGCAAGCAGCAGCACATAGCCGCTCAGCAACACGCGCACGCCGCGCCGGCGCAGCAATCCGGCCAGCAACGGCGCCGCCGCCACGCACAGCGCCGGCAGCATCGGAAAGATATAGACCTCGCGCTTGCCCGGGCTGGCGCTGAAGAACAGCAGCACCAGCACGCTCCAGGCAAGCAGCAGCACATAGCGCGGGTCGCCGCGCCGCAGTCGCCGCCACCAGGCCGGCAGCAACCACGGCAACAGCAGGCAGCCCGGCAGCCACAAGGTGGCAATCACCTGCAGGTAGTACCAGAACGGTTTGACGTGATGCCAGGAGTGCGCGTACCGCGTGCCGGTCTGCTTGAACAACAGCTCGTGCGCGTAGGCATGCAGCTGCGGATCGTCGCAGTGCAGCAGCGCAACGCACAGCGGCCCCAACCACACGGCAGTGCCCGCAATGAACGCCGGCAGCACCAGCAACCAGCTGCGCCCTGCCTGCGCACGTGCCGGCAACACGCTCGCATGCGTGCGTGGCAGCGCCATCCACGGCAACAGCAGCAACAGCGGCAGGAAGCCGACGCCCTTGGTCACCGTGCCGACGCCGGCGGCAAACAGCCCCAGCGTCCAGGCGCGCCAGTCCGGCCCGCGCAGCAGATGCCGCAGCAGCCCCCACAGCGAGAGGGTGGTCAGCGCCACCAGCACCATGTCGATCTGCGCACGCTTGGCCATCAGGCCGAACTGCAGCACCGTGAACAAGGCCAGCACCGCATACACCGCCACGCGCCGGTTCCACAGCCGGCGCGCGATGTCCCAGGTCAGCCACAGCGTGGCCAGCGCGGCCAGCAGCGAAGGCAGCAGGAATGCCACCGGCCAGTGCGGTATCAACGTGTAGGTGGCGCCCTGCAGCCACATGAACACCGGCGGCTTTTCCGCATACAGCTCGCTGCCCCGGTGCGGCAGCAACCACTGGCCGCTTTCGACCATCGTGCGTGCAGCCAGCACGAAGCGCGGCTCGTCCGGCGGATTGGGCTGGCGCATGCCCAGCCCGGCTAGCAGACTGATCGCGATCAACAGCAACGCGGTCATCAGCGCGCGCTGGCGGGATGAGAAGGCAGAAATGGCAGGCGACACGCGCACGCCCTGAGTGAAAGCGGGCAGACACTATCTGGCAAACAGGTCGGAAATTTGTCGGAACCGCGCAAGCGGAGCGCACGCCGCAGTGCAGGCGTTGCAGCGTGACGGGGTCTTGAGCACAACCGATTGCGAGGCGATCCCGGCGATACCGGCCGCGTTCGGCTTGCCTCGGTTAGGATGCGCACACCGTCCCGGTCGGGCCGTTCTGGAATCGCGCGCATGCGGCTGCTGGTCATCGAAGACAACCGCAACATGGTTGCCAACCTGTTCGACTACTTCGAAGCGCGCGGGCACACCCTGGACGCAGCGCCCGACGGCGTCACCGGCCTGCATCTGGCCACCACCCAGCAGTACGACGTGCTGGTGCTGGACTGGATGATGCCGCGCATGGACGGCCCGGAAGTGTTGCGCCGCCTGCGCGAGCAGCACCAGTCCGAGCTGCCGGTGATCATGCTCACCGCCCGCGACGAACTGCCCGACAAGATCGCCGGCTTCCGCGCCGGCGCCGACGACTACCTGACCAAACCGTTCGCGCTGCCCGAGCTGGAAGTGCGCATCGAGGCCTTGCTGGCGCGCGCGCACGGCCGCCGCCGCGGCAAGCTGTTGCAGGTGGCCGACCTGCGCCTGGATCTGGCCACGCTGGAGGCCACCCGCGCCGGCCAGGCGCTGCACCTGTATCCGGCCTGCCGCAAATTGCTGGAGGTGCTGATGCAGGCCAGCCCGGCGGCGGTGACCCGGCAGCGGCTGGAGCAATCGCTGTGGGGCGACGACCCGCCCGATGGCGACATGCTGCGTTCGCATATCTACGAATTGCGCCGCAGCGTGGACGGCCCGTTTGCGCAGAAGTTGATCCACACCCTGCCGCGGCTCGGCTACCGCCTGGCCGAGCTCGATAGCGGCAGCGAGCCTGCACGCAGCGACAGCGTCGATGGCTAAGCAGCGCCCGCTGGGCCGCCGCGTCATGGTGTGGCTGTTCGGGTACACGCTGCTGATGACGCTGGCCGTATTCGGCACCGCGCAGTACCTGCACGAGCGCGCAGAGCATGGCGTGTGGCGCTCGTTGCTGAACTCCGAGCTGGACAGCATCCTCGACCGCAGCACGCAGAATCCGGACTACCGCTGGCAGGACTCGGACACCTTGCGGCTGTACCGCATCGATGGCTCGTCAGGCGTGCCGCCGGTACTGCGCACCCTGCACCCGGGTCTGCACGACGAGCTGGAGGTTGCCGGCCGCCAGAGCGCGGTGATGGTGCGCGATACCCCACAGGCCGGCCGCCTGGCGCTGGTGCTGGACATCACCGATTTCGAGGCGCTGGAAAAGTTCCTGACCCGCTGGATGCTGGCCGCCGGCATCGCGCTGATCGGCATCACCGTGCTGATGGGCACCTATGCGATGGCGCGCCTGGTGCGCCCGCTGGTGGAACTGGCCCGCGACATCGGCGCGCTGCGTCCGGAGCAGCGCGCGCAGCAGGTCGCGGTGGGCGCACAGGGCAGCGCCGAGCTATACGTCATCGCCGATGCGCTCAACGATTATCTGGAGCGCAACAGCCACTTCGTCGAGCGCGAACGCGCCTTCATCGACAGCACCAGCCACGAGCTGCGCACGCCGATCGCGGTGATCGGCAATGCGGTGGAGCTGGCGCTCGAACAACCCGGCACGCCGCCGGCGGTGCGTCATCAGCTGCAGCGCATCGCCCAGACCAGCGCTTCGGTGGAGCAGCTGATCACCTTGTTGCTGGTGCTGGCCAAGGACCCGGGCCGGCTGGTGCGCAGCAGCGATACGCTGCGGCTGGATCAGCTGCTGCCGGACATCGTTGCCGACCATGCGCATCTGTGTGCCGACAAGGACCTGCAACTGGTCATCGACCCGCTGCCGGCCTGCAGCCTGACCGCGCCGGTGGCCATCGTGCAGACCGCCATCGGCAATCTGCTGCGCAATGCCATCGAAAACAGCGACCGCGGCATCATCCGGATTTCGCTATCCGCACCTGGCACGGTGCGCATCGCCGACCCGGGCCACGGCATGACGCCGGAAGAAGTCAGCGCCATCTACGCCCGCTTGGCGCGCGGCAATGCACGCCAGGGCAATGGCATCGGGCTGGAGCTGATCGGCCGGCTGTGCGAGCACCTGGGCTGGAAGCTGAGCCTTGCATCCGATGCAGGGCAGGGCACGGTGGCCACGTTGGATCTGGTCGGTGCCAGCACGGCGGGTGCACCGGTGCACGCCTAGGAACCGAGATGACACGGCCTGCGCGCGATCTGCGACAGGCCCGATCGCCCGCAGGCGGCGTGCGGACGTCGATCCATCCGCACTGGCGATGCGTGCAGCGAGCGGCGACCCTGGCGCGGCACGCAGATGCCACGGCGTGCTGCGCCGTCGTCCACGCGGCCACGTCGACGCCTCAGGCAGGCAGTAACCCGCGCGCGTTCAACCAGCTGCGCGCGTTCTCGGCATCCTGCTCGAACCAGGCGCGCGTGGAGCCCAGGCGGTAGGTGTAGCCCCAGGCATCCATGTCGGCCATCAACCGCGCGCTGCCCACCCCGGGCAGCTGTTCGGCCAGCAGGATCTGCAGGTAGCAGGTGGCGTCTTCCTCATCCACCGAATCGGTGGCATCGGTGTGTACGGCTGCACGCCGGTCGGCTGGCAACACGATCAGGTGCCCGGCTTCATGCAGCATCGAATGCACCGGGGTGTCATCGCGCACATAGACATCGCAGCCGATGATGCCGGCCTCCGGTTCTCCCCAGAAACTGCCGGGAATCGGCGCGCCCGCGTCGACGCGATGCAGGCGCAGGCCGTAGCGGCCGAGCAACGCCGTCGGCGCCTCCAGGCCGATATCGGCCACGCACAGCACTTGGGAGGCATCAGGCACCGGGGCAGGGTCAGCAGTCACGCGCAATCGCTCGCGGTCGGGCGCGCCGCAGGGCGCGGTGGGGCAGACACCAAAACGGTACCGTGCGAACACGGTACCGTCGGCAGAAGGTCGCCGCTGCGGCCATGCAGCGCGCCCGTGTGGGCGGACGGCAGGGCCGCAGCGCGAGGTCGCTTACTTGTCGCCGTCTTCCGGCAGCGCGACCGTGATATCGAGCACGTCGTGTTCGCCATCCTTGACCAGATCAACCCGCACCGCATCGGCATCGATGTTGACGTATTTCTTGATCACTTCCAGCAATTCGCGCTGCATCAGCGGCAGGTAATCCGGCCCGCCACGGTGGTTGCGCTCCTGCGCAATGATGATCTGCAGGCGGTTCTTGGCCGTCTCGGCGGTGTTCTTCTTGCTCTTGAGAAAATCGAGCAGGCCCATGCTTACCCTCCGAACAGCTTGCTGAAGAAGCCTTTCTTCTCCACGGATGTGAATCGCATCGGGCGCTCCTCGCCCATGATGCGGGCGACTGCGTCGTCATACGCCTGACCGGCCGGGGATTCGGCGTCCAGGATCACCGGCTCGCCCTTGTTGGAGGCATTGAGCACATCGCCGGACTCGGGAATCACGCCAATGGCCTTGAGCCCCAGCACTTCTTCCACGTCGGTGATGCTCAGCATCTCGCCGCCTTCCACGCGGCCGGGGCTGTAGCGGGTCAGCAGCAGGAAGGCCGGTACCGCCTTGCCTTCCTCGGCCTTGCGGGTCTTGGAATCGAGCAGGCCGATGATGCGGTCGGAGTCGCGCACCGAGGACACTTCCGGGTTGACCACCACCACCGCGCGGTCGGCGAAATACATCGCCAGGAACGCGCCCTTCTCGATACCGGCCGGCGAATCGCAGACGATGTAATCGAAACCGTCGGCGGCCAGATCCTTGAGCACCTTTTCCACGCCTTCCTGGGTCAGCGCATCCTTGTCGCGCGTCTGCGAGGCCGCCAGCACGTACAGGTTGTCGAAGCGCTTGTCCTTGATCAGCGACTGCTTGAGGGTGGCTTCGCCATGCACGACGTTGACGAAGTCGTACACCACGCGCCGCTCGCAGCCCATGATCAGGTCCAGGTTGCGCAGACCGACGTCGAAGTCGATGACGGCCACCTTCTTGCCGCGCTTTGCCAGCCCGCAGGCCAGGCTCGCGCTGGTGGTGGTCTTGCCGACGCCGCCCTTGCCGGAGGTGACTACGATGATTTCAGCCAAAGGATTTCTCCGAATGTTTCTGTGGTTGGGCCGCGTCAATCAAGCGCAGCGATCTTGATCTGATCCTGCTCCAGCCAGACCTGGACGGCCTTGCCACGCAGGTCCATGGGAACATCGTCCAGCACCTTGTAGTGGCCAGCGATGGCGACCAGTTCGGCGTGGAAGTCGCGGCAGAAGATGCGCGCGTCCGGGTTGCCCTGCGCGCCGGCCAGAGCGCGGCCACGCAGGGTACCGTAGATATGGATGCTGCCGTCGGCGATGACCTCCGCCCCCGCACCCACCGTATTGAGGACGGTCAGGTCGCAGTTCTCCGCGTACAGCTGCTGGCCCGAACGCACCGCGGTGCGCTGCATGCGGCCCGGTGCCGGGCGCGCGGCGGGCGGTGCCGGTTCGGCGCGTGCGGGCGGCGGTGGCGGTGGCGGCGGGCTGACTGCAGTCGGCTCGTACTGCGCGCGGAACTTGGCCAGCAGCGGCACGCCGAGCTGCTGCGACAGTAGGTCGATCTCGCTGGTGCCGTAGGCCAGGGCCACCGGCAGCACGCCGGCATCGCGCAGGCCATCCAGCAGTGCCTTGGCGGTGGCCACGTCCGGCACCTGCGACAACCCGCCAAAATCCAGGATCACCGCGGCGCGCCCGAACAGCTTGGGGGCACGGTTCACGCGTTCGCGCATTTCACGCACCAGGCGCGGCACGTCCAGGGTACGTATGCGCAGGTTGGCAATACCCACCTGGCCGATCTTCAGTTCGCCGGCCTGCTCAAAATCCACATTCACGCTCGACACGCCTCAGGCCCCCGTCGGTTGATTGGCGGTGGCGGCATGACGCGGCCGGCCGACCCACGGCAGGTCCTCGGGCAGGTTGCCGCCATAGGTCTCCTTGACCCACGGATAGCTGCACATGTCCTTCAGCAGCATGCTGGCGCGTACATCCACGTCGGGCATGGTGTTCTGGCCCACTTCGCGGAAGCCGAAGCTGCCATGGAACAGCAGCGCCGCATCCGCGCCATGGTCCAGGAACACCTCGCAGGCCAGTTGCGGGTAGCGCAGCTCGGTGTAGCTCTGCACATCGGCGTAGAACGCGCGGCCCACGCCACCACCGCGGCGGCGGCTGGCGACCACGATGCGGTCGATATAGAAGAATTCCGGATGACGGTCCCGGAACCAGGCGAAATTGCTGCTGTCGTGCGCACTGCCGCTACCGAACCCGACCAGGAACCCGGCCAGGTTGCCGTCGCGCTCGGCGACGCGGAAATATTCGGCCTGCGCATAGAACCGTTGCAGCTTGTTTGAATCCAGCGGCAGGATCGCCAGTCCGGCATTGTTGTTCAGGGCCAGGACGGAATCGAGCTCGTGCTCGCGCACGTCGCGGATGACGATCGACATTGGGACTCCGTGGGGTAACGCTCTCGATCCGAAATCGGATCTGCGTCGGATTATTACATGCGTGGCCTGAAGCGGCGACCCGGAGCGCACACCGCGATGGCGCGCTGCGTCCCGGCAGGCACGCGCACGCACGCCGGGATGCCGCGCAGGCACCGCCGTCGCCAGGCCGCGCACGCCGCCGATGACGCGCAGGCATGACTTCCGGCAAGAGGGCAGCGGCGCGGCTTGGCCCTAAGATGCGGACATGTTGGGATACCTCAGTCATACGCGCGTCCTGCGCTTCGCCGGCCTGTTCACCTGGGCGATGATCGCCATGCCGCTGGTGTACACGTATTGGCCGCCGGCCGAGGAGGGCGATCATCGCAGCGTGGCTGAGGCCTTGATCATGGCGGCCTTCTTCGTCGGCTTCGGCGCCAGCTACTTCTGGTTGACCCGCGGCCTGAGCAGTGGCGGCCACGCGCACTGGTACGACCGGGTACTGCTGTTGCTGCTGACGATCTGCGCCCTGGCGGTGAGTTATCTGAGCGGCACCGGCCTGGGCAGCATCCTGATGATGGTGGCGGCCGGCGTGATCCCGTGGCTGTTGCCGCTGCGGGTGGGCGTGCTGTGGCTGGTGCTGAGCCAGCTGGCGGTGCTGCCGGTGTTCTATTACCTGCGGGCGGACTTCACCCTGCTGGCCGCACTGATGCAGTCGCTGCTCTACGGCGGCTTTTCGATGTTCATCTTCGTCACCAGCCTGGTGGCCCGTCAGCAGACCGAAGCGCGCGAAGAACAGCGCCGGCTCAATGCCGAACTGCGCGCCACCCGCGCGCTGCTGGCCGAGAGCGCGCGCATCAACGAGCGCACCCGCATCTCGCGGGAATTGCACGACCTGCTGGGCCATCACCTCACCGCGCTGAGCCTGAATCTGGAAGTGGCCGGCCACATCACCGAGGGCCAGGCCCAGGAGCACGTGCGCCAGGCGCACACCCTGGCCAAGCTGCTGCTCACCGACGTGCGCGAAGCGGTCAGCCAGCTGCGCGACAGCGGCGCCATCGACCTGGAGGCGGCGCTGCGCCCGCTGGTGACCCAGGTGCCTTCGCTGGACATCCACCTGGACATCGCCCAGCCGCTGACCCTGGACGACCCCGAGCGCGCCCACGTGCTGCTGCGCTGTACCCAGGAAATCATCACCAATGCGGTCCGCCACGCCGGAGCGCGCAATCTGTGGATCCAGGTGCGCCGCGACGCCGACAGCGTGCTGATCGACGCCCGCGACGACGGCCACGGCGCCGACACGGTCGCGCCCGGCAATGGCTTGCGTGGCATGCGAGAGCGGCTCAACCAGTATGGTGGGCAGCTGGAAATCCAAACCCGGCGGGGTGACGGCTTCGGCCTGCGCATCTCCGTTCCAGGCGCGCCGGCACTGATGCCGGCGGCCGTGACTCAAGGAGTGTTTTAGATGATCCGTGTGTGCCTGGTCGACGATCAAACCCTGGTGCGCCAGGGGATCCGCTCGCTGTTGGCGCTGGACAACGGCATCGAGGTGGTGGCCGAGGCCTCCGACGGCAAGCAGGCGGTGGAGCAGATTCCGCAGATCCAGCCGGACGTGGTGCTGATGGACATGCGCATGCCGGTGATGTCCGGGCTGGAAGCCCTGCAGATGCTTTCGCGCAACGGCACGCTGCCGCCGACCATCATCCTGACCACCTTCGACGACGACCAGCTGGTGCTGGCCGGGCTCAAGGCCGGCGCCAAGGGCTACCTGCTCAAGGACGTCTCGCTGGAACAGCTGGTCGGCGCCATCCGCACCGTGGCCGATGGTGGTTCGCTGGTGCAGCCGGCAGTGACCCAGCGCCTGCTCTCGGGCCTGGAGCACATGCGCAACGAGTTCGTCAGCCTGGACCGGCCCGATCCGCTCACCGACCGCGAGACCGAGATCCTGCGACTGATGGCCAGCGGCTTTTCCAACAAGGAGATCGCCAACTCGCTGGGCGTGGCCGAAGGCACCATCAAGAATCACGTCTCCAACATCCTGTCCAAACTGGGCGTGCGCGACCGTACCCGCGCGGTGCTGAAGGCGTTCGAGCTGCAGCTGGTCTGATCGAGACGGCTGCCGCCGCCTGCGTGCCGCAGGTCGTGGTCTGGTTGCCGCGGCGGCCCGTTCAGACGTGGTGCCGGCGGGCCATCGGCGTCCGCAACGGGCACGGCATCACGCGCACGCAGCGCACGATGTGCATGATGGCTGCGCGCGCGGCGCAAACCCTTGCGTAGGCTGGGATTGCGCAGTTCCACCACGGCGTCGCGCGCGCTGGATGACACCGCAAGACCGCGCTACCCGTCGCACAACTGAACATCTTTCTCGAAGCCTGCTAGGATGGTGGCTTCGCTTCACTCAACCCGGCCGTGGGATCGGCCCCGGAGACCTCCTGAATGACCCGTATTATCGAGTTCCTGATCGCCTTGGGGATCGTGGCTGGCTTGTTTGTCGTGGTGGGCTTGGTGTTGCCCTCGGAGCGGCAGATGTCCGAGAGTGTTGAGACCAACCGCAGGATGACGATTGTTTACGACACCGTGAACAGCTTCCGTCGTTTCAAGGATTGGAACCCGCTTGTGCTGCGTGACCCGAAGATCCAGCTGAAGCTGGCCGGCCCGGAAGAGGGCAAGGGTGCACGCGTCGAGTACAGCTCCAACGAGGGCTATATCGGCAAGGGCAGCTGGGAAATCACCAACACCGTCAAGAACGAGCGTGTTGAGATCGCGATCGAAGATCCCACCAAGGGCTACGACAAGGTCACCCATTTCACCCTGGCGCCGACCGGCAAGAACAACAAGAACGTCAAGATCACCCAGGACTACAGCGTCAAGTACGGCTGGAACCTGTTCGGTCGCTACGCCGGCTTGTATGTCAGCCGTCACGTGGGCGATGACCTGAAGCTGGGTCTGTCGCGTCTGGCAACCGCCTTGGCCACCGTGCCGAACTTCGACTACCGCGCGCAGCTGGATGGCAAGCCGGTGTTGAGCGATCTCAAGATCGTCGATGTGCCCGCCGAGGACCTGCTGGTCGTCACCGCAGGCAACATCGATCGTGACAACGAGACGATCAAGAAGTCGATCAAGGACAACCAGGAGTGGATCAAGCGCGTCATGGACGCCAATGGTCTGGAAACTGCTGGCCCGGTGCGCATCGTCACCACCGACTTCGCCACCGACAAGTACGCGTTCGACGTCGTGCAGCCGGTCCGCAAGCGTGCCGGTGGCGCGCCGAAGGCCGACGCCAAGACCGACACCGCCAAGGCCGATGCCAAGAAGGACGACGCCGCAGCCGCTGCACCGGTCGATGCAACCCCGGTTGCCGCAACGGGCGAAGAGCTGAAGGTCAACATCCCGTCCGAGGCGCCGGTGAAGTACGAGCGCACCAAGGCGCACCGTTCCGCGTTTGCCACCTACGCAGGCCATATGGCCGGCCTGGATGCAGTGCGTAGCTCGCTGCGTGCCTGGGCTGCCACCAGCGGCAACGACGTGACCGAGCGTCCGTACGAGTCGTGGAAGGGCGGCGTGGACAAGTCCTTTACGCAGGACGGCACCTACGACGTCTACTGGGCCATCAAGTAATCGTCTCACCGCGATGATCTGATCCAGACAAAAACGCGCCGCAGTCCTGCGGCGCGTTTTTTTTGCGCCATGGTGCTGCCAGGAAGTGTCCCCTTATGTCGTTGCTCGACCGTCGCAAGAAGCACCCCTCGTTACTGGCGTTCTGCGGCGGCCTGCTGGCCGCTACCGCGGTGGGCCTGTCTGCCTACGCCTCACATGGCGTGTCCGATGCGCTGGTGCAGTCGCGGCTGCAACTGGCGTCCCTGTATGCCTTCGGGCACGGCGCGGTGCTCACCGTGCTTGGCGCCACCGACACGCGTGCACTGGCGCGGGTCGGGCTGTCGTTGTTGTTGCTCGGCACCGTCCTGTTTTCGGGCAGTCTGGTCGGCGGCGCGCTGCTGCATTGGCCGACCAGCCTGGCGCCCGTGGGCGGCATGAGCCTGATGCTGGGCTGGGTGGTGCTGGCCATCGGTGCGTTGAGGCGCTGAGCATGCCGCGCCATACCCGCGGCTTCGATGTGGAGATGGCGTTCGCGCACCTGAGCCGGCGCGATCGCGCCCTGGGTGCGTGGATGCGGCGTATCGGCCCGATCGCCCCGCAGCCGGGATGGCGCAAGCCGTTCGACCCGGTGGATGCGTTGGCGCGCGCCATCCTGTTCCAGCAACTCAGCGGCAAGGCGGCGTCCACCATCGTGGCACGGGTGGAAGCGGCGATCGGCTCGCCGCGCCTGCATGCGGACACCCTCGGTCGCGTGGACGATGCGGCATTGCGTGGCTGTGGAGTTTCCGGCAACAAGGCGTTGGCGTTGCGCGATCTGGTACGCCGCGCGTGCGACGGCCAGATTCCCTCCTTGCGCAAGCTTGCTTTCATGGACGACGAGGCGATTGTCCAGGCACTGATTCCGGTGCGTGGCATCGGCCGCTGGACGGTGGAAATGATGCTGATGTTCCGCCTGGGCCGGCCGGATCTGCTGCCGATCGATGACCTGGGCGTGCGCAAGGGCGCCCAGCGCGTGGACAAGCAGGCGCAGATGCCGACGCCAAAGGAGCTGGCCATCCGCGGCGAGCGTTGGGGCCCTTATCGCACCTATGCCGCGTTCTATCTGTGGAAGATCGCCGACTTCAGCGTGGCAGCCAAGGTGCCGACGCCGCGTTCGCAGGAGTGATCCATCGCGGCCACTGCGTCTTGCATGCCGCCTCTGTCAGGGAGCATGCCAACGCCAATGCCACGGCTCGTAGACGATGCCGTGCGGGTTGTTGCGTGGGTAGCTCAGGCGATAGCCGAAATCTGCCGCATGCTCGTTCAACCAGGCAAACGCCGCGGTGGTCTCAAACGACTCTTCGGCCGGTGGCTCGCCGGGGGTGCCGATATCCAGCGCGTCGCCGCTGTGGTGTTCGCTGAAACCGGGCGCGGCATTGACTGCAAGGATCTGTTCCAGGGTAAGCCCACGCGCAAATTTGCGCTCGAAGATTCCCAGCTGGTAGTCGTGACTGCGGTAGCCGGAGATGGCATCCAGCACGGTGTCCGTTCGCAGCGCTGCCGCGCGCATGTGGTGCCAGGCGCGCGCGGCGCCTGCGCTGAGCCAGAGCGGGCGGCCGAAGCGATCGCGCCCGGCAGATTGCAAGGTCGCCGGCTCGGCGATCAGCTGCAGGCCGGTTTGTTGCTGATAGCCGTCTGCATCCAGCCCGAGTCGGCCCAGGTGTCGCTGCAGACCGTCGACCATCAGCGTCATGCCGTGCGGCGGTCGCGTGCGGGCAGCGGCGGCCTGCAGCTGGTCCAGCGCCTCGTCCAGCCCGGGCTCGCGTGCCAGCCGCGGTATCAGTGGCATGAGGCCCTGTGCAAGCTGCGCGGCCAGATAGCGTCCGTCGCGCTTGCGCCGCAGCAGCCAGTCGGCCTGCGCCAGCACGCGTGCATCGGCATTGCTGCGCGCGCGCATCAAGGCGGCAGGCAGCAACTCGATGGCAGTGGTGTTGAGCAACGTGGTGAGGAGAGGGCGCATTGCGACAGGGTAGGTTGAACTGGTGCGCGTCACCAGTGAGCACGAGCGCATGCGGTCAGCCTGGACTGCTCCAGGCGGGCGTATGACATGCGGTCGGCCGCCGCGGTGGCTGCAGCGCTGGGGTGCACTCAGGGCTGCCTCTGGCCATCTTGCCTGCAGATGCGAGGCGACGTCACTGCGCGCGCGTTCGTGCGACGACCCCCACGCGTCGTCAGTCGTCGGCTGTCATGTCGCCCTGCGGCTTCGGTAGCCGCCCGGCCTTGCGCAGCGCATCGCGCAGCACGTATTCGATCTGCGCGTTGAGGCTGCGCAGTTCGTCGTCGGCCCAGCGCTGCGCGGCAGCCAGAACATCGGCATTGATGCGCAGCGGGTAGGCCTTCTTTTCGCTCATTCGCCGTTCCTGCGGCTGCCGTGGCGGCGCAGGTGCATGACCATCGACACGATCAGCGTGTTGACGCCGATGATCATGCCGATCACCACCGCGTAGATGCCGGCGCGGTTGTCGCCGGCCCAGTACAGGCATGCCGCGCCGACCAGGATCACCAGGCTGATCAACGCCCAGCGCAGGCCCAGGCCGCGCGCGCGGTCGTCGTCGTCCGCCCCGATCGAGGCGGCGATCGCCAGCGCGGGCAAGCCGGACAGCGCGACGACCAGTGGCACCATGACATTCATTGCATCACCTCAATACAAGGAGCCGGCATTGACCACCGGTTGGGTACCGCGATCAGAACACAACACAGTGAGCAGGTTGCTGACCATATGCGCCTTGCGCTCTTCGTCCAGCTGTACCACGCCGTTTTTCTGCAGCTCGGCCAGCGCCATCTCCACCATACCGACCGCGCCGGCCACGATGCGGGTGCGTGCGGCGATCACCGCATTGGCCTGTTGGCGCTGCAGCATGGCCTGGGCGATTTCCGGCGCATAGGCCAGGTGGCTGATGCGTGCTTCGATCACGTCCACGCCGGCCTGGGTGAGGCGCTCGTCCAGATGCCGCTTGAGCTGCTCACTGATTTCGGCCGGGTGGCTGCGCAGCGAGATCTGGCCGTCTTCGTGCTGGTCATACGGGTAGCTGGTGGCCATGGCGCGCAGCGCCGCCTCGGACTGGATGTGCACGAAGCTCTCGTAGTCGTCCACGTTGTAGACGGCTTCGGAGGCATCCAGCACCTGCCACACGATCACCGCGGCGATCTCGATCGGGCTGCCATCCAGCTCGTTGACCTTGAGCCGTCCGCTTTCGAAATTGCGCACGCGCTGGCTGACGCGGCGCTTGGCGTAGAACGGCACATTCCAGCGCAGGCCGGCGTCCTTGACGGTGCCGACGTACTTGCCGAACAGGCTCAGCACCGCGGCCTGGTTGGGCTCCAGCGTGTACAGGCCCGCCAGCATGAAAATGCCCGCCGCCGCGACCACTACTGCGGCGATGAACGCGCCCGGAGTGACGCTGCCGCTGGCCAGCATCGTAAACACGGACCAAGCCGCACCGATGAGGCCGGCGCCTGCGACCAGGACGACGGGAATGCCGGGCAACGAACCGATCTGCTTCTCTTTCATGAGGACAAGTCCTTGTGGAGTGAGTAAAAGATATCAATTTGATATCAGTTCAGGCAAGGGCCATTTGTCGGCGCAGCCGTTGGCAGCCGTTAGAATGGCGGCCCCCTCGATCTGGACTGCGCTCATGACCACTTTCGGCACGCCATTGTCGCCTTCCGCCACCCGCGTGCTGTTGCTCGGCTCGGGCGAGTTGGGTAAGGAAGTGGCGATCGAATTGCAGCGCTTTGGGGTGGAAGTCATCGCCGCCGATCGCTACGCGAACGCGCCGGCGATGCAGGTGGCGCACCGCTCGCACGTGCTGGACATGCTCGATCCCGCCGCCTTGCGCGCGCTGATCGCCACCGAGCAGCCGCATCTGATCGTGCCGGAGATCGAGGCGATCCATACCGAGACCCTGGTGGCGCTGGAGCGCGACCAGGGCCAGAAGGTGATTCCGACCGCGCGTGCCGCACGCCTGACCATGGACCGCGAAGGCATCCGCCGGCTGGCTGCCGAAACGCTGGGCCTGCCGACCTCGCCGTACCGCTTCGTCGACACCGCCGCGGAATACCGCGAGGCGATTGCCGCGGTCGGTCTGCCGTGCGTGGTCAAGCCGGTGATGTCGTCCTCGGGCAAGGGCCAGAGCACCTTGCGCAGCGAAGCGGACATCGACGCGGCGTGGGAGTACGCGCAGACCGGCGGCCGTGCCGGTGCCGGCCGCTGCATCGTCGAAGGCTTCATCGATTTCGATTACGAGATCACCTTGCTGACCGTGCGGCATGCCGGCGGCACCTCGTTCTGCGACCCGATCGGCCACTGGCAGCAGGACGGCGACTACCGCGAAAGCTGGCAGCCGCAGCCGATGTCGGAAGCCGCATTGCGTCGCTCGCAGCAGATCGCAAAGGCCATCACCGACGACCTCGGTGGCTGGGGCCTGTTCGGCGTGGAGCTGTTCGTCAAGGGCGACGAGGTGTGGTTCAGCGAAGTGTCGCCGCGCCCGCACGACACCGGACTGGTCACGCTGGTCTCGCAGGAGCTCAGCGAATTCGCACTGCATGCGCGCGCGATTCTCGGCTTGCCGGTGGGCGCAGAAGACGGCGGCGTCATCCGTCAGAGCGGCCCGTCGGCCTCCTGCGCCTTGCTTGCGCACGGCCATGGCGTGCCGTTGTTCGACAACGTGGCCGACGCCCTGCGCGACCCGGATGCCGCGCTACGCCTGTTCGGCAAGCCGCGCGTGGACGGTCACCGCCGTGTGGGCGTGACGCTTGCCCGCGCGGGCAGCATCGACGACGCACGCGAGAAGGCGCGTTTGGCGGCTGCAGCATTAAAGATCCAACTGATCGCTTGAGCTTCCAGTCAACTTGCAGTGATGCAGTGGCGGGATCGCTGCACCGAGTATTTTGGTTGCGGGCTCTGAAGATTCAGGCGCCGGCTAGGCGATAATGGAATGAACTCGCAGCGCGTTTTGCCCCGTCAGCTCATGACACGAGCTGATGGTGCCTGCTTCTGCTCCTGCTGCAGGTTTCGTTGCTGCTCTGCTTGCATGCGTTCTGCCGCAGCCTGGATCCAGGCCTGACTGCTCTGCTCAAGCGGTGTGTTGAGTGCGGCGACAGTCTCGACGTGGGTGCGCAGCTGGTCGTGCGATCCAGAAGAATTGGGATTGTTCTGCACCGCGAATGCGCGCGACGCGTCGTTGCTCAGACGAACCTCATCGATCCGTTCCATTCCCATTCTGCAGGATTGCACTGCGAGGCACCCAGCCAAATTGTCGCTACGCACGTCTGTTGCCCGTCCATGTTCGCGATCCAGCGTATGTACCTGATCCCGCGCCTGTGCAAACAGAGGGTGTCCTGGATGCGTGGGGTCTCTCAGTGATGGCATGTGCTGCTCATCGCTGAGAATATGCTGCTGCAACGACCTTTGCGCCGGAAGCGGGTTGCGGATTTCCTTGTTTAACGGGCTGTCAGGAAAAGGAGCTTCAATGCTTTCCACGCCGTGGATGTTGCGTAAAGGGCGGTAGGCGTCTTTTCCCGATCCCTCTATTGGCAAAGGAATGCGGACGTCCGGAAGTAACTGCCCGGCTCCAGTAGGGCCAAGCAAACCGTTTACATCGATGCTCTTGTTCCTATGGAGTCCGGCATGGTTGAGTGCAGCCCAAGTGAAATCCACACAGTTGTTGCGTACGTCTTTATATTCCTTGTCAAAGCCTAGTTTTTCCGGTTCTTGGCCGAACTGTTGTAGTTTATCGTATTGTTCTTTGCTTATTTCCATCGTTCTGGAATAGGCAGGTTTGTGATATTCATCCGCATCAGAGTTGTAGATTCTACCGGGGCCATTGGTCTGTCCATGAGTGGTCGGGGCAAATCCATAGCTTGTTGCCTGCTTACCATCGCTAGTCACGAAAAACATGTGGCCGGGACCGGACGTGACAGGTGCCCCATCTTTCTTTTGCTGCTGACCTTCGTCGTATAAGGGAGTGCCGGGAGCTGCTATAACGACCGTCACTGTATAGTGCTGCTTCTCCATAACGAACGCTCCGTCAGATTTATATTATTTAGAGGATGTTAATCTTTTTTGGATTGTGATTTCTGCGTCAGGAATATTTAGTGTCGGATTGCCCGCTGCTGATGAAATATCGACACGGTACCGGCCATGGCTCTTCAAGTGGAGGTTGCAAACGATCCAGTTACTCGAATCGGAATCATATGCCCCGGAGTCGATATATTTGATATCGTCATTTCCTGCGCGCCAGCCAAAAAATTTTGCTTTGCTAGGCTCTTTTCTCAACCAGGCTTGGAAGTTGTCCTCTGTAAATACTTTATTGCAATTTCCTGCCTCCCATTTGCAGACGTTCACTTTGAGGGCATATCTTACCGGTGAATCGCTGTTGTTTAGTGTTGTGACTGGGTCGATGGGTCCTTTGCGACTCAGATTTAATCCGACAATATAAGATTGGGTGAGATTCACATTCTTTGGTGTCGCTTCGAATTCGAAGCGCACATGGGCGTCGGTAGCATCCACCGGAAATGGCCGGCTGAGCAGAAGGTCTTCTTGGTCGGGTGACGGTGGCTTGCCTGCACTGCAAGCGCTCGCTAGGCAGGCGAGTGCGAACGGCAGAAAAAAAGTGCCCGAGAAACAGCGCGTATGGTGGAAATACAGTCTCATTCAACTTCCTTGCTACCTGTCTGCGAAGAAGTGTAAGCCTGTCCACTGAACTCGGACCACCCAAATTCAAGGGGCCGCCCCGGGGGGGCTTGTCGATCACTGCCCCGGGCACTTCCAGAAGTCGTCTGCTCCCCTGGATACGGCGTTAGGGGCCGGGTGTTGGTTAAATCTTATCTTTTTTGCGTATAGCCTTGGTGTTATATGCAGCCGTCGACGCCATACCCAGAGAATGCTATCTCGAGGCCTCGGTACAGTTGGTTAGTTGTCAGCCACATCCACCCACACCGCATGATGGTCGCTGCCATCGGCAATCGCCGCGTCGGCGGTGGTGCCGGCCGGCCAGAAGATGCCGCTGCCGACCAGGGTGAACTGCTGGGAGGGCAATACGTAGTCCAGGCGCATGGTGCCGGCCTGCGGGCCGAAGTCGCCGGTGACCTGGTGCGGGTCGCCGGTGTGCGCGATGCCGCGCGCGGCGTATTCGGCGGTCTTTTCCGCGCCACCTTCGCTGCGCGGTGTGGGGTACTGCAGGACGCGCGGGTGATGGACCAGTGCGCGGATCGCTTCGTGGCGGCCGGCGCCATCGATCGGATCGTTGTTCAGATCGCCCAGAATCACAAAGCGCGCATCCGCCGGCAGGCCGCCGCAGGTGCCCTTGTCGTCGCAGAGCCAGCGCGTGCTGTCGGCGGCGTTGTCCAGGTACGCGCGCCACAGCGCGAGCTCGTCGTGATTGCGCGCGGCATTGCGTTTTTCCGCGCCATCGAACACCGGCGGGGTGGGGTGCGACACCAGTGCATGCACCACGCCCTGCGGCGTACGGACCGGCACGTCCCAATGCGACTTGGACGACAGCCGCAGCTGCGCCCAGATTGCGTCGCTATAAAACGAGGTCCGCGTGGTCGGATCGATCGGCCGCAGCGCACCTGGTAATGCACTCCATTTCAGCAACTGGAAACTGCGCACGGCCTGCGCATCGATCGGATAACGCGACAGCACCAGCATGCCGTATTGCCCCGGATGCAGGCCGAATCCCCAGGCATCGTTGCCGCGGTTGCGGCCATCGCCGCCGACGCTGCCACTGTTGTCCAGATCCAGCCCGCTCGGCACACCGGTGTTGACCGGCGCCAGATACCGATACGGATAACGCAGCGGCTCGCCGCCGCCGGGCTGGGCGACCTGCAGATAGCGCTGCTGGAACAACTCGGCAGCGCGGTGGTCGGGGTCGAAATCGAACTCGTTGAGCAGCACCAGATCCGGGCGCACGCGCTGCAGCACGGCCGCAATCTTGCGCGCGTGTGCGCTGTCGCCCTGCAGCTCACGGACCAGGCCGCCCGCCTCGTCGGAGTACAGCGAGGTGTTGTAGGTGGCGATGCGCAACTGCGCGGGCGATGCCTGGCCGGACGCAGTGTCGGCGGTGGCCGCCGGTGTGGCCGTGCGATGGGTACAGGCAGCGCAGAGCGCGGTCAGTGCGAGCAGCAGCAGTGGCTTGATCATTGCGCGATTGTCGCATGCTGGATGCGACAAGCCGATGTCGCCGCCGACACGTCAGGGCGCTGGCGCAGTGGCCGGCAGGCCGCGCCAGTGGCGGCCGTCGTAGGCTTCCAGCGCGCCGAACCGCCGCTTGTAGTTCATCTTTGCGTGCCCATCGATCCAGTAGCCCAGATAGACATGCGCGCGTCGCTCGCGGCGTGCCCATTGAATCTGCTGCAGGATCGCCAGCGTGCCCAGGCTGCGCGCGGCGGCATCCGGCGCATAGAACGTGTACACCGCCGAGAGCGCGTGCTCGGTCACGTCGGTGACCGCGACGGCCAGTAGGCGCCCGGGCATATGCGCGACAGCCGGTTCGCGGATCTCAAGAAAGCGCCCGTGCGACCAACCGCCGATCAGGAACTGATCGAACTCGGTGGCGCCATGTTCGTCCATGCCGCCGCCGGGATGACGGTGTTTGAGGTAGTGGCGATACAGGGCCAGTTGCTCGTCGGTGCGTTCGGCCGCAACCACGCGCACCACCAGATCCGCATTGCGCGCGAGGCAACGGCGTTGACTGCGATCGGGTCGGAACGCGTCCACCGCGATACGCACCGGCACACAGGCGCGGCACCGTTCGCAATGCGGCCGGTAGACGAGATCGCCGGAGCGACGGAATCCCCAGGCCAACGCCTGCGGGTAGATGGTGCCAAGCCGTGGGTCGTGCGGGTCCAGGACCAGGTCGCGCGCCTGGCGGTCGGACCAGTAGCCACAGGCATGCTCGCCGGTCTGGAACAGGCGCAGGTCGTCGTGGGTGTCGGCATGGATGGCCATGTACGCAGGATAGCGCCTGTGTGTCGCAGCAGCGGCGACTGTCCGCCGGATGAATGCGCCCGGTGCCGGCGTCAACGCCTGCGGCGGTAGCTCGTTGATGTGGGTGTTGGTGGCAGCGCACGGCTGATCCGGATGCGCCACCCACGCGATGCGGCCCATGCAGGTGCCGCGTGTGGTTCCCACAAATCAGGAGTTTCTCATGACGTCCCGCAAACCTTTCCTCGCACTGGCCGTGCTGGCTGCGCTGTCCACCGGCGCGGTGTTCGCTGCCACTCCGCCGGCCTCCGGCGATGCTTCGCGTCCTGGCAAGCTCGACAGCAATGGCGACGGCGTCATCGATCGCAGCGAAGCGGCCGCCGACCCGAAGCTGGCCGCGCAGTTCGATACGCTGGACACCAACAAGGACGGCAAGCTGTCGCGCGACGAGCGTCCACGTCATCGCGGCCCGGGGCGCGAGGGCCGTGGCGAATGGATGGCCAAGCTCGACACCAACAAGGACGGCCGCATCAGCCGCGAGGAGGCCAAGGCCGACCCGAAGCTTGCAGCACGCTTCGATCAGATGGACCTCAACAAGGATGGCTTTGTCGATCGTGCCGACCGCGAGCTACGCATGCAGCAACACCGCGATGCGTGGTTTGCCAAGGCTGACACCGACAAGGACGGCAAGCTGAGCAAGGCCGAGTTCGACGCGGCCTCGAAGCTGCGCGGCGAGCATGGTCCGCGCGGTCCGGGCGAGCATGGTGAGCGTGGCGACCACGGCAAGCATGCGATGCCGGCCAAGCCTGCTGCGGGCAACTAAGCAGTAGTGCGCATCGATGCAGCGGCCGGCGCGTGACAGGCGCGGCGGTCGCTGCATCAGCAGCAACACGTAGCATCAAAAACGTAACAAGGCGCCGATCGACCGCGCCCTCTCGCCTGGCGGGAGGGCGCTTGCGTTTGGGCTAGATGCGGGGCGCGGTTGCAACGATCAGTCGTGCTTCCAGGACGTGGGAACCGGATTGGAAACGGTGTTTTTCTCCAGCGTGTAGGTTCCGTTCTGCTGTGCGATCGCTTCGCCGGTGTCGACGATGGCGTTCTGGATGAAGACATTCTGCTTGTCGCCGCGCACGAAGGTCAGCTGATGGAACGCAGTCTTGTTGCCCCAGTCTTCCGAGGGCAGGGAGATGAAACGGATCGTGTAGGTCTGGTCGTCGAACGTCCCCTGCAGGACGTAAACCCCGTAATGGTTTTCCCCTTGCGAAATGATCTTGTACATGCCGTTGCTGAAATAATAGATTTCCGCATCGGGGAACGGTTTCTTCTCGTACATCTTGTTGTAGTGAAGCACCTGTTTGAAGGTCGGCGCTCCGAAACTCACCGACAGGGTCTTGCCATCGTGGGATGTCGTCAGTCCATCCGCGTGCGCGCTCATGCTGGCCATCATCAGCAGACTGGTGAAGAGACTTGCCTTCACTTCATTGCTCCGGGGTTTGGTCGAATTCTCCCTGCTTGTAGCAGCGTGGACGCTACCCGGTGGCCGCTGAAGTCGGATATGAACGCATCACTTCGGACCATGCGACGTTGCTGCCCGCGGCGTTCACCGTTGCAGGCAGGCAGGCAGGCAGGCTGGCTGGGCCGCAGCGTGCTTCAGTGTGCGTCGTCGATAACCATGTCGCCAAGCCTGCGTAACGCAAAGCCGGTGCTGCCGCCAGCGCGGGTGGATCCGCAGCCGCATGTCCTCGTCTCGGAACAGGTTGCAACTGCCGGTGCTGCGGTGACGTCACGCCAGCCTCAGAACATTCCCAGCTGCATGTAGTGCCGCACGATCGGCAGAATGACGGCCGCTGTGCTCACCACCATCGCGCCCGGACTGAACATGCAGCGGTACAACAGCGGTGCCTGCGTGGCGCCGCGCCTGCGCGCATCGCGTTCCAGCATGGGGCGCATCACGCGTGGCAGGATGCGCAGGGATTGATAGTTGAGTACCGCCATGCCTGCGCACAGCGTCAGAACCGATGCCCACGCGCCCGCCTGCAGGTATTTCAGCACCAACGTGCTGCCGCACACCAGAGCCGAGGTCAGCGTGGTGATGTGCATGAAACGACGGATCGCTGCTGCCTCGCTGGCGGTCTGTGCGAAGCGCAGCAGGTACCAGTACGACCAGTACGTGCCGATCCCGGCAACCAGCACCGCGCACGCAGCGAACAGTGTCGGCATGCCGAGCCAGAGGCTGAGCGCGCCGGCGGCGCCGCCCCCACCAAGCGCCGAGCCGCTTAACCCGCTCGCGCCTAGTTTGCCCGCGCCTCCGATGCTCGTCAGCACAACCGCCGCGCTAGCCTTGCCCGGCGCGCCCAACAGGGTGGCCGAGGTCACCGCGGTGGCAAACGCCACACTCGGCGCGCTACCGCGTGCGAATTCGCCGAAGCGGCGCAGCAACTCGCTGCGCACGCTGGCACGGGCGCGCGACAGCCGTTTGCGTACCGCCGCGTCGCTGAGCCCGAGCAGCGCGGCAACCTGTTGCGAGCTCTGGCCTTCGCGGTAATACAGCAGCAGCGTTTCGCGGCTCTCTTCCGGCAGTGCAGAAATGATATCGAGCGCGGCGATCTCTTCTTCCACCTGCAGCAGCTGGTCGGCGGGTGAGGGCGCCGGGTCGGCTGCCATCGCGATGGCAAGCTCGGCGGCCTCGCCGCTGAGCGCACGATGGCGGTTGGCACGCAGCCAGTCGCGCGCCAGGTTGCGGGTGATCTGCCGAAGCCAGGGCAGAAAGCTTGCCGGCTGATGCAGCTGCGCCAACCGCTGCCAGGCACGCAGGAAGGCCTCCTGGGCGATGTCTTCGCTGGCTGCGATGTCGCGGGTGATCGCCAGCGCGATGGCAGTCACCGTGTTCTGGCAGGCGCCCACGATGCGCCCATACGCCTGCTGGCAGCCGGCCGCGGCGTTGGGCAGTTCGCGTTGCAACATCAGCTCCAGCGTGTTGGCGTTCATCGGCGCAATCCATGTCCTGTTGCCAGCATGACGCATGCCGGCAAGGGATGTGACTGAGCTGATGACGTGCGCGCGGCTATCCCGCCATCAATTGGGCGCGCCGCGCTCTGGTCGGCCGCGCTCAGCGCGCCGGCTGGATCCGCACACGCATTTCGTCGTCTGCTGCCGGTTGGGCGGCATCTGGCGCCGGCGCCTGTTGCGACGCCGGCTGTGCCGCCGGTGCCAGTGGCGCAGGCGCGCTGCGATGGCGCATCACCACCACCATGGCCACGGCGCCGATCACCAGCAGCAGCACCAGGCGGATGCGCCAGGCCCAGCTGCGCGCGCTGGCACTGGAGCCGTTTTCGCCGTCGCGGAAGGTGTATTCCACGTTCGGCAGATCGCGGCGGGTGGTGTCGAGCAGGCGTGCATCGCGCAGCAGTTCGCGCGCACGCGGTTGGTCGTTGGCATGCACGATCCACACGGTGGGCTGTGCCTGCGCGTTGCTTTGCTCCAGATAGCTGAACTGGCCGCCGCGCTTGCTCTGGTAGGAGCGGCCATTACTGAGACGGATCTCGATCCCCGCATCGCGCAACAGATTGGCGACGCCCTCGGCGGTTTCGATACGTTGACTGCTGAAGATCTTGCGCATGCTGGAAACCGCCGTTGGGTCCGGAACAGATGGCGCCACTGCTGCGCCGGTTCAAGGTGGAAAGGAATGTCGATCAACACTGCGACTGACGGTGCACGCAATGCAGGCGTGCGACAGCAGGTCCCGGTAGCAGTACGCCGGGGCGTGGGACGCACGTGGTCAGTGCACGGTCGCCCAGCCACTCGGCGCGACGTAACGCTGCACGCCTAGCCCTTGGCCGGCACGGCAATCGCACTGCCATCGGGCACTACGCGGATCAGCCCCTCCTGCGTGGTGCTGGCCACCAGCACGCCATCGCGGGTGAAGAACTGCCCGCGCGCCAGGCCGCGGGAGCCTTGTGCGGTCGGGCTGTCCAGCGAATACAGCAGCCAGTCGTCGGTGCGGAACGGCCGATGGAACCACAGCGCGTGATCGAGCGAGGCCATCTGCACGTTGGGCGTGTAGTAGCTGATGCCGTGCGGAAACGTGGAGGTGCCCAGCAACTGAAAATCCGACGCGTACGCCAGCAGCACCTGATGCAGGCCTACATCGTCGCCGATCGGGTCGTTCAAGCGCAGCCACATCTGCTGGAACGGCGGGCGCTTGGGCGGCTTGAGTTCGTCGCGCGGAAACACGTGGCGAAATTCGAACGGGCCTCCGCGCGACAGCCAGCGCTGCACTTTCGGCGGCAGGTTCGCCAGCACCTCCGGTGCCAGCGGTGCGGCCGGTTCGATGTCTTCCGGTGGCGGCACCACCGGCATCGCCGACTGATGCTCGGCGCCGTCTTCGCGTTCCTGAAACGAGGCCGCGCAGAAAAAGATCACCTTGCCGTGCTGGATCGCGGTGACCCGGCGGACCGAAAAACTGCCGCCATCGCGGGTGCGGTCGACGTCGTAGACGATGGGGTGGTCGATATTGCCGGCACGCAGAAAATAGGCATGCAGCGAATGCGCCTGGCGCCCGTTGTCGACCGTGGCCTGCGCGGCCGACAGCGCCTGGCCCAGCACCTGTCCACCAAAGACGTATTTGGTGCCGATGTCGCGGCTCTGGCCGCGGAACAGGTTGTCCTCCAGGCGCTCCAGCGACAGCAGGCTGATCAGTTCGGAGACGACGGGTTCGGCGGTGGCGGACAAGGGGCTGGCCTGGGTGCGACGGACCGCGATTATAGCGGGCCGCTTCGTGGTCACCGCGGCGGTGGAAAGCTCAGCCCTTCTGCAGGCGCGCGACCAGCCCGTGCAGTGCGGCCTGTGCATCCGGGGCGTACCAGCCGTCGACGAACCGCTCCAGCTGGATCAGCTCCGGCGCCAGGGCCGCGCGCAGGTCGGCGCGGGCCACCGCGCGCGTGGCCAGCATCGGCTGACGCGGCAGCTGCTGCAGTTCGTGCAGCCAGGCCACCGCGCGTGCGGTGACCAGCTCGCCGTCGACCAGTTCATCCACCAGGCCGATCTGCACCGCCTGTTCGGCAGGCAGCAGCTGCCCGGCGATCAGCAGGCGCTCGGCACGGTGCGCGCCGACCACGCGGCGCAACAGCCGCTGGATGCCTTCTGGTGCGGCCAGGCCGACCTGCACTTCGTTCAAGCCGATCGTGTACGGCCTGGCGGTATCGGCGCTGCGTGCCATCACCCGGTAGTCGCAGCACAGCGCCAGCACGCAGCCGCCGGCCGGCGCATGCCCGCCGATCGCCGCGACCACCGGAATCCGGCTGTTGGCCAGCGCCTGCGCAGCCTCGAAGAATGCCGTCCAGCTAGCCAGCAACGCGGCGCGGTCGGTACCGTGCGCCAGCAGCTGCGGCACATCCATGCCACCGGAGAAGATCCGCTCGCTGCCCGACAGCACGATGCCGTCGGCCTCGTCGCCGGCCTGTTGCACCGCAGCGCTCAGTGCCTGGCACAGCGCACGATCCAGCGCATTGACCGGCGGGCGCGCCAGACGGATTTCGCGAACTCGGCCATGGTCTAAGATCTGGATGCTCATTCGGGGCTCCTGGAGGTCGGGTCATGATAGACGGCAGTCGAAGCAGGTGGCAGCTGCGTGCACGCGTGTGGCTTGGTGTGATGGCGCTGCTGACCAGCGCGGGCGCTGCGGCGCAGTGCATGCCGGAGTTCAAGGACGGCTGGATCCGCATCCCGCCACCTGGCGGCATGGGCATGGCCGCGGGATTCGGGCAATTCCACAATGGCTGCACGCAACCGTTGACGATCACCGCGGCCACGAGCAGCGCCTTCGCCGACGTGTCGCTGCACGAGACCACGCAGAGCAATGGCGTCAGCCGCATGCGTGCGGTACCCGCGCTGGCCCTGCCCGCCGGCACGACGGTGCCCCTGGCACCCGGCGGCCTGCATCTGATGTTGATGGAGGCACGCGCCCCGCTGCAGGAAGGCGCGCAGGTGCCGGTGACGTTCACCTTGCAGGACGGTCGCCAGATCAAGGCCACGCTGCAGGCACGCAAGCGCGCGCCGGGCGGCTGAGGAGCGGGGCGGATGAATGCCCGGGCAGCCGGCTTCGTCTTCCGCGTGCACGTGCCTGCGGCGTTGCCGGGTCGCTTGGGCATGCGGCCTGCGGCCATGTGCAGCGGGATCGGCTCGCGCGGCACCACTGCCAGATAAAGCACGCGCCCATAAAAAAACGGCGGCTCCCGCAAGAGCCGCCGTCGATAGCGTGATTGCCCAGGCCTGGCGGCGCGCCCGCTCAGGTGCTGGCGAGGCGTACCGCGTCCGGCAGCGGCGCACTCTTGCCGGTCTGCGTGTCGATCCACACCACCACCACGTTGCCATCGGAATACAGCACGCTGTCGTCCTTCTGGTCGAAGATGCGGTGGCCGATGGTGACGCTGCTGTTGCCCAGCCGCTCCACGAACAGCTCCACCGTGATGTCGTTGGGCCAGATCAGCGGCTGCTTGTAGTTGACGTTGGTGGCCGCGACCACCGGTGCGATGCGGTCGGTCATCGCCACGCCTTGCACGCCCAGCATCCAGCGCACGCGTGCCTCTTCCAGATAGGAAATGTACTTGGCGTTGTTGACGTGGCCCATGCTGTCCATGTCGCGCCAGCGCACGCTGATCGGAATGCGTGCCAGGATCTTGTGTTCGCTCATCAGCTTGCCTTCTTCTTCGCGGTTTTCTTGGTGGCGGACTTGGCGACCTTGGTCACCTTCTCCGGTTTGACCTTGCGCGGCGGGCGCGCATCCGGCTTGTTGGCCATCGCCGCCGGACGCGTCTCGCGCGCCTTCACCGACGGCAGCATCTTGGCCAGGAACTGGCCGGTGTAGGACGCCTCGTGCACGGCCACATCTTCCGGCGTACCGGAGACCAGGATGGTGCCGCCGCGATGGCCACCTTCCGGGCCCAGGTCAACGATCCAGTCCGCCGTCTTGATCACGTCCAGATTATGTTCGATCACCACCACCGTATTGCCTTCGTCGCGCAGCTTGTGCAACACGCCGAGCAGGGCTTCGATATCGTGGAAGTGCAGGCCGGTGGTCGGTTCGTCCAGGATGTACAAGGTGCGCCCGGTATCGCGACGCGAGAGTTCCTTGGACAGCTTGACGCGCTGCGCTTCACCGCCGGAGAGCGTGGTCGCGCTCTGGCCCAGCTTGATGTAGCTCAGACCCACATCGACCAGCGTTTCCAGCTTGCGTGCGATCGACGGCACCGGCTCGAACAGGCGCAGCGCGTCTTCCACGGTCATCTGCAGCACATCGCTGATATTGAAGCCCTTGTAGCGGATCTCCAGCGTCTCGCGGTTATAGCGCTTGCCATGGCAGACATCGCAGGGCACGTAGACGTCGGGCAGGAAGTGCATCTCCACCTTGATCATGCCGTCGCCCTGGCAGGCCTCGCAGCGGCCGCCGCGCACATTGAAGCTGAAACGCCCCGGCGAGTAGCCGCGCGCGCGCGCCTCGGGCACCTGCGCAAACAACTCGCGCAACGGGGTGAACATGCCGGTGTAGGTGGCCGGGTTTGAACGTGGCGTGCGACCGATCGGCGACTGGTCGATGTCCACCACCTTGTCGAACAGATCAAGATTTTCGACTTCGCGATGTGGCGCCACCACGTGCGAGGCACCGTTGATCTCGTTGGCCGCCAGCGTGAACAAGGTATCGTTGATCAGCGTCGACTTGCCCGAGCCGGACACGCCGGTGATGCAGGTCAGCAGACCGGCCGGAATGTCCAGGTCGACATTTTTCAGGTTGTTGCCGGTCGCCCCGCGCAGATGCAGCATCATCTTCGGGTTGGGCTTGTGGCGCTGCTTGGGGATCTCGATGCGGCGCTTGCCCGACAGGTATTGGCCGGTCAGCGAACGCGGCGATTTCAGGATGTCCTCCAGCGTGCCTTGCGCGCAGATTTCGCCGCCATGCACGCCGGCACCGGGGCCGATGTCCAGCACATGGTCGGCCAGGCGGATCGCATCTTCGTCATGCTCGACCACGATCACCGTGTTGCCCAGATCGCGCAGCCGCGTCAGCGTGCCGAGCAGGCGTTCGTTGTCGCGCTGATGCAGGCCGATCGACGGCTCGTCCAGCACGTACATCACGCCGACCAGGCCGGCACCGATCTGGCTGGCCAGACGGATGCGCTGCGCCTCGCCGCCGGACAAGGTGTCGGCCTTGCGCTCCAGGGTGAGGTAATCCAGGCCCACATCGACCAGAAAGCCCAGCCGCTCGCCGATCTCCTTGACGATCTTGCTGGCGATCTCGCCACGCCAGCCCGGCAGCGACAAACCACGGAAAAAGTTCAGCGCTTCGTTGACCGGCAGCACCACCAGTTCCGGTAGTGGGCGATCGGCCACGAACACATTGCGCGCAGCACGATTCAAGCGGGTGCCATTGCAGGCCGGGCAGGGCTGCTGGCTGACGTACTTGGTGAGCTCTTCGCGCACCGCCGGCGATTCGGTTTCGCGGTAGCGACGTTCCAGGTTCGGCAGGATGCCCTCGAAGCGATGCTTGCGCGTGGTGCGCCCGCCCGCATCGGTGAAGTAGGTGAAGCTGATCACCTCATCGCCGCTGCCGAACAGCACCGCCTGGCGCACCTTGGCCGGCAGCGTGTTCCATACCGCGTCCACATCGAACTTGTAGTGCTTGGCCAGCGAGGCGATCAGCTGGAAATAATAGGCATTGCGTCGATCCCAGCCGCGCACCGCACCGGCCGACAGCGACAGCTCTGGATGCACCACCACACGGTCCGGGTCGAAGAACTCGGCCACGCCCAGGCCATCGCAACTCGGGCAGGCGCCCACCGGTGCGTTGAACGAGAACAGCCGCGGTTCCAGCTCCGGCAGCGAGTAATCGCACACCGGGCAGCTGTACTTGGACGAGAACAGGTGCGGTGCGGCGGCCGGGTCGTCCAGCGACTGCACCGCCACCATGCCTTCGCCCAGCTTGAGCGCGGTTTCGAAACTTTCCGCCAGGCGCTGCTTGATGTCTTCGCGCGGGCGGAAACGGTCGATCACTGCTTCGATGGTGTGTTTCTGGCGCAATGCCAGCGGCGGCACCGCATCGATCTCGTACAGTTCGCCGTCCACGCGCACGCGCACGAAGCCCTGCGCACGCAGTTGTTCGAACACCTGCGCATGCTCGCCCTTGCGGTCGCGGATCACCGGGGCCAGCAGCATGTAGCGCTGTTCCTGGTCCTGGGTAAGCATGTGGTCGACCATCTGGCTGACCGTCTGCGCTTCCAGCGGGAAGCCGTGATCCGGGCAGCGCGGCTGGCCGACGCGCGCGTACAGCAGGCGCAGGTAGTCGTAGATCTCGGTGATGGTGCCGACGGTGGAGCGCGGGTTGTGCGAAGTCGATTTCTGTTCGATCGAAATCGCCGGCGACAGGCCTTCGATATGGTCCAGGTCCGGCTTTTCCATCACGCTCAGGAACTGGCGCGCATACGCCGACAGCGACTCGACGTAGCGGCGCTGGCCTTCTGCATAGATGGTGTCAAACGCCAGCGACGACTTGCCCGAGCCGGACAGGCCGGTGATCACGATCAGTTTATCGCGGGGCAGGTCGAGGTCGATGTTCTTGAGGTTGTGCGTCCGCGCGCCGCGGATGCGGATGAAATCCATCGCCATGGGGGATCCGATGTCGGGCCGGCGAACCGGCGGTGGTGCGAGCGTGCTCAGCAGGAATGAGTGGCAGTCGATCAGCCTACCCGCCGACCTAGGTGAGGGCAATTGCCCCAAATGCCAGTCTGCCGGGGCCGTTGTGGCGGCCGGATGATGCGTTCCACCAGGCCGATTCCGGCCGGCAGCGGCGGGCCGGCTTGCGGGTTGACCCGAAACCGGCTAGGCCAGTACAATTCCGCTCCTGTCTGCCCCATGGGCAAGTCAGGCGACCATAATAACTACAGAGGAACACCTGGTCATGTACGCAGTTCTGGTAACCGGCGGTAAGCAATACCGCGTCGCGCAGGGCGAAACGCTCCGCGTGGAAAAGCTCGAAGTCGAAGCTGGCAACGAGATCAAGTTCGACACCATCCTGATGTTGGGCGATAGCGACGGCATCAAGCTGGGCGATGCGCTGAAGGGCGCCTCGGTCACCGCCAAGGTCGTGGCCCATGGCCGTGCCGACAAGGTGCGCATCATCAAGTTCCGTCGCCGCAAGCACCACATGAAGCGTCAGGGACACCGTCAGCACTACACCGAAATCGAGATCACCGGCATCGCCGGTGGCGACAAGAAGTAAGGAGAACCAGTCATGGCACATAAAAAGGGCGTAGGTTCCTCGCGCAACGGTCGCGATTCCAACCCGAAGTACCTCGGCGTGAAGATCTTCGGTGGCCAGGCCATCGATGCCGGCAACATCATCGTGCGTCAGCGCGGCACCCAGTTCCATCCGGGCGCCGGCGTCGGCCTGGGCCGTGACCACACGCTGTTTGCGCTGGTCGACGGCAAGGTGGAGTTCTCCACCAAGGGCCCGAAGAAGCGTCGCACCGTCAGCGTGGTTGCCGAGGCGTAATCGCCCGCTCCATGCAGGCCAGTTCGCCCGGCAACACTGCCGGGCGAATGAGACGGAAAGCCCCGCTTTTGCGGGGTTTTGCGTTTGAGAATCGGGAATGGGGAACAGGGAATCGGAAAAGCGGTTCTGCACCCCGACCGGATTCTGCAGCCATGCCGGCGAGCAGTCTTGCTGGCAGGAAGCGGTCATTCGGTGTGCCGATTCCCTATTCCCCATTCTCCATTCCCGGTTGTCATCCCATGAAATTAGTCGACGAAGCAGAAATCCTGGTCACCGCCGGTAATGGCGGCAATGGCTGTGTCGGCTTTCGCCGCGAGAAGTTCATCCCGTTGGGCGGGCCCGATGGCGGTGATGGCGGGGCAGGCGGCAGCGTCTGGATCGTGGCCGACGAAAACGTCAACACCCTGGTCGACTTCCGTCATGAGCGCACCTTCAAGGCGCAGCGCGGCGAGAACGGCATGGGTCGCCAGGCCTATGGCAAGGGCGGCGAAGATCGCGTCATCGTGGTGCCGGTCGGCACCGTGGTGATCAACGTGCAGACCGATGAAGTCATTGGCGACCTGGTCCAGCACGGCGATCGCCTGCTGGTGGCCAAGGGCGGCAAGGGCGGTCTGGGCAACATGCATTTCAAGAGCTCGGTCAACCGTGCGCCGCGCCAGTCCACCACCGGTGAAGAGGGCGAGGAGCGCCTGCTCAAGCTGGAGCTCAAGCTGCTGGCCGACGTTGGCCTGCTGGGCTTCCCGAATGCCGGCAAGAGCACGCTGATCCGTGCGGTGTCTTCGGCCACGCCGAAGGTGGCCGACTACCCGTTCACCACGCTGTATCCCAATCTGGGCGTGGTCAGTGTCGAGGCGTACCGCAGCTTCGTGATCGCGGACGTGCCCGGCCTGATCGAAGGCGCAGCCGATGGCGCCGGCCTGGGCACGCAGTTCCTGCGTCACCTGCAGCGCACCCGCCTGCTGCTGCATCTGGTGGACATGGCCCCGATGGATGGTGGGGTGGACGGTGTGTCGCCGGCCGACCAGGTGCGTACCCTCGAGCGCGAGCTCGAGCGGCATGATCCCGAGTTGCTGAAGAAGCCGCGCTGGCTGGTGCTCAACAAGGCCGACCTGATGTTCGAGGACGAGGCGCGCGCCGCTGCCGAGGCCATCGTGGCCGAGCTGGGCTGGACCGCGCCGTGGTATCTGGTGTCGGCGCTGGGTCGTGACGGCACCTTCCCGATCATGAAAGACGTGATGGCCTTCTTCGACCGCCAGCGCGAAGACGAGCTCGAGGCGCGCGATGCGGGCTGAGTGCGCACACGCACACACAAAAAACCCGGCGGAGGCCGGGTTTTTCTGTGCTACCGGAAGCCAGGCTTCCGGCAACGTCGCTGCCGATCGCTTACGCGGCCTTGATGGCCTTGATGCGTGCGGTCAGGCGGCTCTTGTGACGTGCAGCCTTGTTCTTATGAATCAGGCCACGGGCGCTGAAACGGTCGAGGATCGGCTGTGCAACGGCGAAAGCAGCTTCGGCGCCTGCAGCATCGTTGGCGTCAAGGGCCTTGATCACCTTCTTGACGGCGGTGCGCAGCATCGAGCGCTGACCGGTGTTGCGCTCATTGCGCACAATGGTCTGCTTGGCGCGCTTCTTGGCGGACTTGATATTGGCCACGGTGGTGGTTTCCTGAAAAATCGGTGTGGTGGAAAAAGCAAGCGCGAAAGTATGATGGACCCAGATATGTACGTCAAGTCAGTTGTCAAGAGGCAGTCCCCATGAGCACCCCCCGCATGATGAGGGGCCTGCTCTCCTTCAGCAGCATGACCATGGTGTCGCGAATGCTGGGGCTGGTGCGCGACCAGGTCATCACCACCACCTTCGGCAGCAATGCGGTGACCGATGCGTTCTGGGTGGCCTTCCGGGTTCCCAATTTCCTGCGGCGGCTATTTGCTGAAGGCTCCTTTGCCACCGCCTTCGTGCCGGTGTTCACCGAGGTCAAGGAAACCCGGTCGCATGCCGAGCTGCGCGAGCTGATGGCGCGCGTGGCCGGGACCCTCGGCGGCGTGCTGCTGCTGGTCACCGCGCTGGCGCTGATCTTCGCCCCGCAGCTGGCCACGCTGTTCTCCAGTGGGGTGGACACCGATCCGGCCAAGCATGGCCTGCTGGTGGATCTGTTCCGTCTGACCTTCCCGTTCCTGCTGTTCGTGTCGCTGACTGCGCTGGCGGGCGGGGCACTGAACAGTTTCCAGAAGTTCGCCATGCCGGCGCTGACCCCGGTGATCCTCAACCTGTGCATGATCGCCGGGGCGGTGTGGCTGGCGCCGCGGCTGGGTGGGACGCCGGAAAGGCAGATCCTTGCGCTGGGCTGGGCCGTGCTGGCGGCGGGCATGCTGCAGTTGCTGTTCCAGTTGCCTTCGCTGAAAGGCATCAATCTGTTGACCCTGCCGCGCTGGGGCTGGCGACATCCGGGTGTGCGCAAGGTGCTGACCCTGATGGTGCCGACCCTGTTCGGCTCTTCGATCGCGCAGATCAACCTGCTGCTGGACACCGTGATCGCCGCCAAGCTGACCGACGGCTCGCAGTCGTGGCTGTCGCTGGCCGACCGGTTCCTGGAACTGCCGTTGGGCGTTTTCGGGGTGGCGCTGGGCACGGTGATCCTGCCGGCGCTGGCGCGCCATCATGTCAAGACCGACCGCGCCGCGTTTTCCAGCGCGCTGGACTGGGGCTTCCGGACAACTTTGCTGATCGCAATGCCGGCCATGCTGGGGTTGTTGCTGCTGGCCGAGCCGCTGGTGGCAACGTTGTTCCAGTATCACAAGTTCACCGCCTTCGACACCCGCATGACGGCGTTGTCGGTGTACGGCCTGAGCTTCGGCCTACCGGCGTACGCCATGCTCAAGGTCGTGCTGCCGGCGTTCTATGCGCGTCAGGACACCCGCACCCCGGTGCGCGCCGGCGTGGCGGCGTTGGTAGCCAATATGGTGTTCAACTTTGCGTTCCTGGCGGTGCTGTACCAGCTCATGGTGCCGCCCGAGCTCAAGGCGCAGGGCGTGATGCAGGCGCTGGGTAAGCAGCCCGGGCTACATCTGGCGCTAAGCATCGCCAGTGCGTTGTCGAGTTATCTCAACCTGGGGCTGCTGTGGTACTGGCTGGGCAAGTCCGGCGTGTATCAGCGCCGGCCGGGCTGGGGCGGCTATGTGATGCGTCTGCTGCTGGCGTGTGCGGCCATGGTGGCGGTGCTGTTGAGTTTGCTGTGGTGGCTGCCGTCGTTCACCGGAATGGACAAGTGGCAGCGGATCGGCTGGCTGGCGGTGCTGGTCGGCAGTGGCGGGCTGACCTACGTGGTGGCGCAGCTGGCGCTGGGCTTGCGGCTGCGGGATCTGCGCGAGGGCTGAGCCTGGATGTCGGATTTTGTGATGGGGGCAGGCAGGCCTTGCCGGCCTCTGGAATGGGGAACGGCATGGCAGCATGAAAGGCGGATTTGCCCCTTGTCCATGGTGACGGCCGGCGGATTGTCGGCCGCGGGCTGCTCGGCAGGTGCGTCCCAAAAGGTGGTGTGGCGCGTCATGCCCATTGGCGCTTGAGTGATCGGTGCGGGCCGTGCGGGTTGACAGGCACGGCTATACTTACAAGTTATGTATCAGCGAGGGTCGGCCGCCAAGCCGGCATCTGTTTGGATCGAGGAATGAGCAGGCTGTTTAGAGACGTCGAGGGCGGGACGCTGTTCCCGCACGGAAGCGTGGTCTGCATCGGCGCCTTCGATGGCCTGCACCTGGGGCATCGGGCATTGGTGCAGCACGCAGTTGACCGCGCGCGCGCGCTGGGCGTACCGGCAGTGGCGTTGAGCTTCGAGCCATTGCCGCGCGAGTTCTTCGCCCAGGCCGCACCGCCGCCGCGGCTTACCCTGGCGCGCGCCAAGATCGAAGGCTTGCTCGGCTTCGGCGCCGACAGCGTAGGCCTGATCCGTTTCGATGGCCGTCTGTCGGCGATGAGCGCCGAAGACTTCGTGCGGCTGGCGCTGGTGGGCCGGCTCTGCGCACGCGAGGTGTGGATCGGCCCGGAATTCCGTTTCGGCCATCGCCGTGGCGGCGACATCGCCTTGTTGCGCACACTCGGCGAGCAGCACGGTTTTGCGGCCGGGGAGATTGCGCCGGTGCATCTGCATGGCGAGCGCATTTCCGCCACGCGCATCCGTGAATTATTGGTGGCAGGCGAGTTTGCGCACGCCGCCGATCTGCTTGGCCGCCCTTACGCCATCGGCGGGCGGGTGGTGCGCGGCAAGCAACTGGGTCGCACGTTGGGCTACCCCACTGCGAATCTGCGATTTTCGCGCACGCCGGCGCTGTCGGGCATCTATGCCACCTGGGTGCACGGCGTGGCCGCGCAGCCGTGGCCCTCGGTATCCAGCTTCGGCACGCGGCCGACCGTGGCTGGCGTGGAGCCGCTGCTGGAAGCGCATCTGTTCGATTTCCAGGGCGATCTGTACGGCCGGCATCTGGAAGTCGAATTCGTCGCCAAACTGCGCAACGAGGAAAAGTTCGATGGCCTGGAAGCGCTGACCGTGCAGATGCATCGCGATGCCGAACAGGCGCGCGCGGTGCTTCAGGGCAGCCCGTCGCGGATGCTGGTTGGCGCTGAACGCATGGGCGGCCTGCAGCAGGCACGCGATGTTTCCGTGCATGCCGAAGGCGGTCGCGCGCAAGGCGCTGTGGCGCCCGGTGCAGACCCCAATGATGCGAGTCTCTCGCAACAGCCCGCACATCCGAGTGCGGACTCCAATGATGCGAGTCCTTCGCAACAGCCCGCACGTCCATGTGCGGACTCCAATGATGCGAGTCCTTCGCAACAGCCCGCACGTCCCTGTGCGGACTCCAATGATGCGAGTCCCTCGCAACAGCCCGCACATCCCTGTGCGGACTCTTCAATGAAAGCAGCGCAACGGTAGATTCCTGTGACCCAAGACTACAAAGCCACTCTTCATCTGCCTGCGACGGACTTTCCGATGCGCGGCGACCTGCCCAAGCGCGAGCCGGCGATGCTGGACCGCTGGGAGCGCGAGGGCCTGTATGCGCAGCTGCGCGCCAACGCGGCCGGACGCCCGCTGTTCGTGCTGCACGATGGCCCGCCGTATGCCAACGGCCAGATCCATCTCGGTCACGCGGTCAACAAGATCCTCAAGGACATCATCGTCAAGTCGAAGTATCTGGCTGGCTTCGATGCGCCCTACATCCCGGGCTGGGACTGCCACGGGCTGCCGATCGAGATTGCAATCGAGAAAAAGTACGGCAAGGTCGGCGTGAAGCTGGATGCGGCGGAATTTCGTCAGAAGTGCCGCGAGTACGCGAGCGAGCAGATCGATCTGCAGCGCCGCGACTTCAAGCGCCTGGGTGTGGTGGGCGATTGGGACAACCCGTACAAGACCCTGGATTTCCGCTTCGAGGCCAACGAGCTGCGCGCGCTGGCAAAGATCGTCGACAACGGCCATCTGACCCGTGGCGTCAAGCCGGTGCACTGGTGCTTCGATTGCGGCTCGGCGCTGGCCGAGGCCGAGATCGAGTACGCCGACAAGGTCTCGCCGACGGTGGATATCGCCTATCCGGCGCGCGATCCGGGCGCTGTCGCTGCCGCATTCGGTGCGACGCTACCGGCGGGCGTGAGCGTGGCGGTGCCGATCTGGACCACTACGCCGTGGACGCTGCCGGCGTCGCTGGCGGTGAGCCTGGGTGCGGAACTGGATTACGTGCTGGTCGAAGGCCCGGCCGATCGCGGCCAGCCGCGTTGGCTGGTGATCGCCGAAGCGTTGGCGGCCAAGGCGCTGTCGCGCTACGGCGTGGACGAGGTGGTGGTGCACGGTCGCGCCAAGGGCGCGGCGCTGGATCAGATGCTGCTGAACCACCCGTTCTACGCCGAGCGCGAGATCCCGCTGCTGCTGGGCGACCATGTGTCGGCCGAGGACGGTACCGGCGCGGTGCACACCGCCCCAGGTCACGGCCAGGAGGACTACCAGGTGTCCAAGCAGTACGGGCTGCTGGAGCGCTACGGCGCTGCGCAGATCAATCCGGTGGACGGACGTGGCGTGTATCTGCCGTCGACCCCGCCGCTGGGCGACACCGTGCTGGCCGGGCTGCATATCTGGAAGGCCAACGAGGTCATCATCGACGCGCTGCGCGACACCGGCGTGTTGCTTGCCGCCAGCAAGATGGAGCACAGCTATCCGCATTGCTGGCGCCACAAGACGCCGATCGCCTTCCGTGCCACGCCGCAGTGGTTCTTTTCGATGGAGCAGGCCAACCTGCGCGCTGACGCGCTCAAGGCGGTCGAACAGGCGACGTGGTACCCGGCCTGGGGCCAGGCGCGTATCGCCGGCATGGTCGAAGGACGTCCGGACTGGACCATCTCGCGCCAGCGCACCTGGGGCGTGCCGATCGCCCTGTTCGTGCATCGCGAAACCGGCGAGCCGCACCCGCGCAGCACCGAGTTGCTGCGCCAGGTGGCCGACCGGGTGGAGCAGGGCGGTGTGGACGTGTGGTACACGCTGGACGCCGCCGAGCTGCTGGGCGACGAGGCCGCCGACTACGACAAGATCACCGACATCCTGGATGTGTGGTTCGACTCGGGCGTGACCCACGAGGCGGTGCTGGTAGACCGCGGCCTGCCCACGCCGGCCGACCTGTATCTGGAAGGCTCCGATCAGCACCGCGGCTGGTTCCAGTCCTCGCTGCTGACCGGCGTGGCGATGAATAAGGCGGCGCCGTACAAGCAGTGCCTGACCCACGGCTTTACCGTGGACGAGCACGGCCGCAAGATGTCCAAGTCGCTGGGCAACGGCATCGAGCCGCAGGACATCATGAAGACGCTGGGCGCGGACATCCTGCGCCTGTGGATCGCCTCGGCCGACTACAGCAACGAGATGTCGCTGTCGCAGGAGATCCTCAAGCGCAATGCCGATGCATATCGCCGGCTGCGCAATACCGCGCGTTTCCTGCTGGGCAACCTGCATGGCTTCGACCCGCTGCAGCATCTGGTGGCGCTGGACGACATGGTGTTGCTGGACCGCTGGATCGTGCATCGCGCGCATGAGCTGCAGGAAAAGATCGTGGCCGCCTACGCGCGCTACGACTTCGCCGAAATCGTGCAGGCGCTGCTGAATTTCTGCAGCGTGGATCTGGGCTCCTTGTACCTGGACGTCACCAAGGACCGTCTGTACACGATGGCCGAAGAGTCGCGCGGCCGCCGGTCTGCGCAGAGTGCGATGTATCACGTGGCCGAAGCGTTCGTGCGTTGGATCGCGCCGGTGCTCACCTTCACCGCTGAAGAGCTGTGGGCGTATCTGCCCGGCGAGCATGTCGGCAACGTGCTGTTCGCCACCTGGTATGACGGCCTGGCGCCGTTGCCGGCCGATGCCGCCTTGACCGGCGCGGACTTCGACAAGTTGCTGGCGCTGCGTGAGCAGGTTGCCAAGGTGCTGGAGCCGATGCGCGCAAACGGCGCGATCGGCGCGGCGCTGGAAGCGGAGATCACCGTGGCTGCCGATGCGCAGACCGCCGCGCGCTGGCAGCCCCTGGCCGATGAACTGCGCTTTTTGTTCATCAGTGGCGATGTCACCGTGACAGCGGCCAGCACCGACGACATCTTCGTCAGTGCGCAGCCCACGACCAAGGCCAAGTGCGTGCGCTGCTGGCATCACCAGGCCAGCGTAGGCAGCGACCCGCGGCATCCGGAGCTGTGCAGCCGCTGCGTCAGCAATATCGAAGGCCCCGGCGAGGTGCGTCGCTGGTTCTAGCGTCGCGGGTTCTGATGTGTTGATTGCTTCTCCCGCAAGCGGGAGTCCGTTCCAATATACCTTCTCCCGCAAGCGGGAGTCCATTCCAATACCCTTCTCCCGCAAGCGGGAGAAGGTGGCGCGCAGCGCCGGATGAGGGCATTACTTCGCATCCGGCACTGCTTGCCGATTTGCCCGTCGGGCAGCTTCTTCCGAACCCGGAAGTAGCAACAGCTAAGGTGATTCGATGACCGCAAGACCCAAACCCTCCGCATTGATCTGGTTGCTTCTGTCGGCCGTGGTGATCGGGCTGGACCAGTGGAGCAAGGCCTGGGTGCTGTCCAGCCTGCCCGAGTACACCCCGGTGCCGGTCATCGAGGGTTTTTGGAACTGGTACCGCACCTATAACACCGGCGCGGCCTTCAGCTTTCTGAGCGATGCCGGCGGCTGGCAGCTGTGGTTCTTCACTGCGTTGGCGGTGGGTATCAGCGGCCTGCTGGCGTTCTGGCTGTCGCGCACCGCGCGCAACGAGTGGCGCAGCGCGCTGCCGTATGCGCTGGTGATCGGCGGAGCGATCGGCAATGTGATCGACCGGCTGATGCACGGCCATGTGGTCGATTTCATCCAGTGGTACATCGGCAGCCATACCTGGCCGTCGTTCAACATCGCCGATTCGGCGATCGTGGGGGGCGCGATCGGGATTGCCGTGTTCGGCCTGTTCGACAAGTCCGGCAAGCGGGAGCCGGGAATCGGGAATCGCCGCTGAAGTTCCCGCGGACCGGCGCTGCCCGGCTCCATTCCCCAATCGCCATTCCCGTAGAATGCACCGCATGGATGTCCTGCTCGCCAATCCCCGTGGTTTTTGTGCCGGCGTCGACCGCGCGATCGAGATCGTCAAGCGTGCGATCGAGACGCTGGGCGCGCCGATCTATGTGCGGCACGAGGTGGTGCACAACCGTTTCGTGGTCGACGACCTCAAGCAGCGCGGAGCGATCTTCGTCGAAGAACTGGACGAGGTGCCCGACAACGCCACGGTGATCTTCAGTGCGCACGGCGTCTCACAGGCTGTGCGCCAGGAGGCCGAGCGCCGTGGGCTCAAGGTGTTCGATGCCACCTGCCCGCTGGTGACCAAGGTGCATTTCGAGGTGGCGCGGCACTGCCGGGCCGGCCGCGACGTGGTGCTGATCGGCCATGCCGGGCATCCGGAAGTGGAAGGCACGATGGGGCAGTGGAGCCGTGAGCGTGGCACGGGCACTATCTATCTGGTCGAGGACATCGCGCAGGTGGCCACGCTCCACATCAACCAGCCGGAAAACCTGGCCTACACCACCCAGACCACGCTGTCGGTGGACGACACCATGGGCATCATCGAGGCCCTGCGCGCACGCTACCCGGCGATGCAGGGACCCAGGCACGACGATATCTGCTACGCCACCCAGAACCGCCAGGACGCCGTGCGCGATCTGGCGCGCCAGTGCGACCTGGTGCTGGTGGTCGGTTCGCCCAACAGTTCCAACTCCAACCGGCTGAGCGAGCTGGCCCGGCGCGATGGCGTGGAGTCGTACCTGATCGACAATGCCAGCGAGATCGACCCGGCCTGGGTCGTCGGCAAGCAGCATATTGGCCTGACTGCCGGTGCCTCCGCGCCGCAGGTGCTGGTCGACGGCGTGCTGGCCCGGTTGCGCGAGCTCGGTGCGGCAGGCGTGTCCGAACTGGAAGGCGAGCCGGAATCGATGGTGTTCGCGCTGCCCAAGGAACTGCGGCTGCGTCTGGTCAGTTGAGCGCGACGGACGCCGGCAGCATCTGCGATGGCGCGACAGGCGGCATCGATTGACCGGGCTGCGTCGTGCTCCTACAATGCACGGCTCGCCGGAATAGCTCAGTTGGTAGAGCGGCGCATTCGTAATGCGTAGGTCGTAGGTTCGATTCCTATTTCCGGCACCAACGCTTCAGCACTGGGTCGGCCCTTGGCCGGCCCAGTCGCGTTTTGGGACGGCGCGCAACTGGATGCGCCTTTCAACACCGCTTTTTTGGCGCGGTCGCAGCGCTTGAGTAACGGCCACGGTCGCCCACTGCACCCGCGCGCTGCGCTGCGCTGCGACAACATGTCGCACACTTTTGCGCGCATTAATTGCGGCAGATCATTGCCAATGGGTTTCGTGCAGGTGCAGCAAAGATTAAAATTGGCGCGCTAACCCGTGTCTTCGGTCTGCGCGGGCCCGCCTTCACCAGGAAGGGCAGTGTCGGACATCTCCCTTGCGGAGCGACGAACGAGGCTGGCGTTCCTTCGCACTTGGATCGACCGATGATTCCGCTGAAACATCTCGGGCGTTTACTTCGTCCAGGCCTGGTGTTGCCGTTCCTGCTGCTGGCAGGCTGCAACTCGGCCATCCTCAATCCGAAAGGCCAGATCGGCCACGACGAGAAGCAACTGCTGATCACCTCGGTGGTGCTGATGCTGATCGTGGTCATCCCGGTGATCGTGATGACGATTGCGTTCGCCTGGAAGTATCGCGCGTCCAACACGAAGGCACGCTACGAGCCGGATTGGTCGCACTCCACCGCCATCGAAGTGGTGGTGTGGTCGATCCCGTGCGTGATCATCCTGGTGCTGGCGGTGCTGACCTGGCGCTCCTCGCACGCACTGGACCCGTACCGGCCGCTGGATTCGGACGTCAAGCCGATCAACATCGAAGCGGTGTCGCTGGACTGGAAGTGGATGTTCATCTACCCGGACCAGAATATCGCCACCGTCAACGAGATCGCGTTCCCGGTGCACACGCCGCTGAACTTCAAGATCACCTCCGACACGGTGATGAACTCGTTCTTCATTCCGCACCTGGGCACCATGATCTACGCGATGGCGGGCATGGAAACCAAGCTGCATCTGGTGGCCAACGAGCCGGGCGAATACTTCGGCCTGTCGACCAACTACAGCGGTCACGGCTTCTCGAAGATGAGCTTCAAGGCGCATGCGGTCGATCAGGCCGGCTTCGAGGCGTGGGTGGCCAAGGTCAAGGCCTCGCCGACCGCGTTGAATGCTGCCGAGTATCAGGTGCTGGCCGCCAATCGCAACGACAAGGAACAGTATCCGATCACCTACTACTCGTCGGTGCAGGACGGCATGTTCCGCTCGCTGGTCGACAAATACATGAATGGTCCGGGCCACAGCAAGGGTCATGGCGACCATGAGGCATCGGCTGCAGAGCCGGTCGCCATGTGCACTTCTGGAGACAAGTGATGCTAGGCAAACTTACGATCGAGGCAGTTCCGTACCACGAGCCGATCATCATGGTCGCGCTGGGTGGTGCAGGGCTGCTCGGCCTGCTCATCGCGGGCGCCATCACCAAGTACAAGCTGTGGGGCTACCTGTGGAAGGAGTGGTTCACCTCGGTGGATCACAAGCGCATCGGTGTGATGTACATCATCGTGGCGCTGGTCATGCTGCTGCGCGGCTTTGCCGACGCGGCCATGATGCGTACCCAACAGGCGCTGGCAGGTAACGGCGGCGAAGGTGTGCTGCCTCCGCACCACTACGACCAGATCTTTACCGCGCATGGCGTGATCATGATCTTCTTCATGGCCATGCCGTTCATGACCGGCCTGTTGAACCTGATCGTGCCGCTGCAGATCGGCGCACGCGACGTGGCGTTCCCGTTCCTGAACTCGCTGAGCTTCTGGCTGTTCGTGGCCGGTGCGGCGCTGATCAACATCTCGCTGGGTGTCGGTGAATTCGCGCAGACCGGCTGGCTGGCGTATCCGCCATTGTCGGGGCTGGAATACAGTCCAGGGGTCGGTGTCGACTACTACATCTGGGCGTTGCAGGTGTCCGGGTTGGGCACGTTGCTGACCGGCATCAACTTCTTCGTGACGATCATGCGGATGCGCGCGCCGGGCATGACCCTGATGCGCATGCCGATCTTCACCTGGACCGCGCTGATCACCAACATCCTGATCATCGCCGCGTTCCCGATCCTGACCGTGGCGCTGGCGCTGCTGGGTGCCGACCGTTACCTGGGCACGCACTTCTTCACCAACGACGGTGGCGGCAACGCCATGATGTACGTCAACCTGATCTGGATCTGGGGTCACCCGGAGGTCTACATCCTGATCCTGCCGGCGTTCGGTATCTTCTCCGAGTTGATTGCGACTTATAGCCGCAAGCGGTTGTTCGGCTACACCTCGATGGTCTATGCCACCTCGTGCATCGGCGTGCTGTCGTTCGTGGTGTGGTTGCACCACTTCTTCACCATGGGCTCGGGTGCCAACGTCAATGCCTTCTTCGGCATCACGACGATGATCATCTCGATTCCGACCGGCGTGAAGATCTTCAACTGGCTGTTCACCATGTTCCGCGGTCGCGTGCACATGACCTCGCCGGTGCTGTGGACGATCGGCTTCATCATCACCTTCACCATCGGTGGCATGACCGGCGTGATGCTGGCGATTCCGGCCGTGGACTTCGTGCTGCACAACAGCCTGTTCCTGATCGCGCACTTCCATAACGTGATCATCGGCGGCGTGGTGTTCGGTTACCTGGCGGGCCTGACCTACTGGTTCCCGAAGGCGTTTGGCTTCAAGCTCAACGAGAAGATCGGCAAGGCATCGTTCTGGTGCTGGATCATCGGTTTCTTCGTGGCCTTCATGCCGCTGTACGTGCTCGGTTTCATGGGCATGACCCGTCGCATGAACACCTACAACCATCCCGAGTGGGCGCCGTGGCTGTATGTCGCCGCGGTGGGTGCTGCGATCATCGGCCTGGGTATCTTCCTGAACCTGGTGCAGATCGGTTACAGCGTGTGGAAGCGCAAGGAGCATATGGATTACACGGGCGATCCGTGGGATGGCCGTACGCTGGAATGGGCCACCTCCTCGCCGCCGCCGTTCTACAACTTCGCCGTGCTGCCGCACATCGACGACCGCGACCAGTTTTGGGCCGACAAGCAGAACGGTAAGGGCTGGGTGCGTCCGTCCAAGTACGAGCCGATCCACATGCCGCGTAACACCGGTGCAGGCGTCTATATCGGTGCCTTCAGTGTGCTGCTGGGCTTCGGTCTGATCTGGCACATCTGGTGGCTGGCCATCATCGGCCTGGTGGGCATGATCGGCAGCTTCATTGCACGCACCTTCGATGACGACATCGATTACTGGGTGCCGGCCGATGAAGTGGAGCGCATCGAAAACGCACGCTTTGCCCTGCTCGAACAGCAACAGGCGGCGCAGGCCGCGAAGGTGGTATGACCATGGCTTCCTCGACCACGCTTGACCACGCCGCCCACGCGGGCGGCCACGATCACGACCACGACGAGCATCACGACGGCGGTGGCAACACCGTCTTCGGGTTCTGGGTCTACCTGATGAGCGACTGCCTGCTGTTTGCGGGCCTGTTCGCCACCTATGCGGTGCTCTCGGGCGCCACGGTGGACGGGCCGACAGCCAAGGAGCTGTTCGACCTGAAGTTCGTGCTGGTGGAAACCTTCCTGCTGTTGTTCAGCAGCCTGAGCTTCGGCTTTGCGATGATCTCCGCGCACAAGCGCAGCATGACCGGCCTGTATGGCTGGCTGGGCGTCACGGCGCTGCTGGGTATCGGCTTCCTGTGCATGGAAGTGTGGGAGTTCAATCACCTGATCCATGAAGGTGCCGGCCCGGGTCGCAGTGCGTTCCTGTCCGCCTTCTTCACCCTGGTGGGCACGCACGGTCTGCACGTGGCCTCGGGTCTGTTGTGGATGGCGGTGCTGGTGATCCAGATCTCAAAGAACGGCCTGACCCCGCGCAACAGCACGCGTCTGGCCTGCCTGAGCCTGTTCTGGCACTTCCTGGACATCATCTGGATCGGTGTGTTCACCGTCGTCTATCTGTTGGGAGCGCTGTAATGGCCAATCACCACCACACCGATACCGCTGCCGATGCGCATGCCGGCGGCTTGAAGTCCTACCTGATCGGCTTCGTGATGGCCGTGATCCTCACTGTCATCCCGTTTGCGATGGTGATGAGCGGCGCCTTCTCCAAGGGCGTCACCATCGTCGTCATCTCGGTCATGGCCGCGGTGCAGATGCTGGTGCACATGGTGTATTTCCTGCATATGGACCGCACGCCCGAGCAGCGCTCCAACGTGCAGGTGGGCCTGTTCTCGCTGCTGATTATCGGCATCGTGATCGTCGGCTCGCTGTGGGTGCTGCACAACATGAACGTCAACATGATGCATTGAGACGGCACCACGCCGGATCGATGCAGCGTTGAAGAAAAAGCCGCCAAGCGATTGGCGGTTTTTTTTATGCGTCAATCGCGCGCAACATGACCAATGGCATACGGGGAAGCACAGGCGGGCGCTTAGCATCGTGGGCTTGCCTGTTCCAGGTCCCTGCGGAGTTGCGATGAAGATGCCCACCCTGTTGTCCGTGTCGTTGCTGGCGGCACTGTCGTTGCCTGCGGCCGCGCAAACCGCACCGCCGCAGGACGTGCCGTTCGACGGCACCTTGAAGATCGACGTGGATGCCACCGATCTGGCGCACCGCATCTTCAAGGTCAAGACCACCATGCCGGCCAAGCCCGGCCCGATGACGTTGCTGTACCCGCAATGGATTCCCGGCAACCATTCGCCGACCGGCCCGATCGACAAGCTGGCCGGTCTGGTGATCAAGGTCGATGGCAAGGTGGTGCCATGGACGCGCGACCAGTTCGACGTCTACGCGTTCAAGGTGGACGTGCCGCAGGGCGCCACCGAGCTGACCGCCGAGTTCAAGTTCCTCTCGCCGCAGGCTCCCACCCAGGGCCGGGTGATGATGACCCCGGAAATGCTCAACCTGCAGTGGAACACCACGGCGCTGTATCCGGCCGGTTATTTCGCACGCAACATCAAGGCGCAGGCCAGCGTCACGCTGCCGGCCGGCTGGAGCTATGCCACGGCGCTGGAGACCGACCGCCGCGTGGGCGACACGGTGACCTTCAAGCCGATCGATTTCGACGACCTGGTCGATTCGCCGATGTTCGCCGGCAAGTACTACAAGCGCGTGGAGCTGAGCGCGGGCAAGCAGCCGGTCTATCTCAATGTGTTTGCCGACGAAGCCAAGTCGCTGGACGCCAAGCCCGAGCAGATCAAGGCGCATGCGGCGCTGGTGCAGCAGATGGACAAGCTCTACGGCGCGCGGCATTTCGATCATTACGAATTCCTGCTGGCGCTGACCAAAAAGCTGGGTGGCATCGGCCTGGAGCATCACCGTTCCAGCGAAAACAGCGGTGTGCCGACCTATTTCACCGAGTGGGACAAGAGCTGGACCGGGCGCGACCTGCTCGCGCACGAATTCAACCATTCCTGGAACGGCAAGTACCGCCGTGGGGCCGACCTGGCCACGCCCAATTTCAACGTGCCAATGGGCGACAGCCTGCTGTGGTTGTACGAAGGCCAGACCCAGTTCTGGGGCGAAGTGATGGCTGCGCGGTCCGGCCTGTGGACGCAGGACCAGGCGCGCGACATGCTGGCCGGCGTGGCGGCCCAGTACGAGCGTGGTCGCCCCGGCATGGCCTGGCGCACGGTGCAGGACACCACCAACGATCCGACCATGTCGATGCGCCGCCCGAAGGCGTACCGCAACTATCAGATGAGCGAGGATTACTATTCCGGCGGCCAGATGATGTGGCTGGAAGTGGACAGCAAGCTGCGCGCGCTGACCAACAACAAGCGCTCCATCGACGACTTCGGCAAGGCGTTCTTCGGCATGAAGAATGGCGATTGGGACGTCAACCCGTACACCTTCGACGACATCGTGAGCACGCTCAACGGCATTGCACCGTACGACTGGGCGAGTCTGTTGCGCGAGCGCATGGACGGGCACGGCTCGTTGAATGGCGGCATCGAGGCCAATGGCTGGAAGCTGGTCTACAACGAAGAGCCGAACCTGGCGACCAAGGCCGACGAGAGCGACGACAAGGACGTCAGCCTGACCTATTCGCTTGGCCTGTCCTTGAAAGCCTCGGGCGATATCAGCGATGTGCTGTGGGACGGTCCTGCGTTCAATGCGGGCCTGATTACCGGCAACACCATCGTGGCGGTGAATGGCCGCGCTTTCAGCAGCGAGGTGATCAAGGACGCCATCAAGGCGGCCAAGGGCACCACCGCGCCGATCGAATTGCTGGTCAAGCGCCTGGACCGCTACGACACCGTGCGCCTCGATTATCACGGTGGGCTGTTGTACCCGCATCTGGAACGCATCGCCGGCAAGCCGGATCGCCTGAGCGAGTTGTACAAGCCGCGCTAAGTCATGCACTCCCACGGCGTTCCGCACCGTGGGAGTGGTGGAGCCGAAGCTGCCTGACTGCCCATACCGGTCAGGCAGTTTTTTTGCATTGATGCGTCGACGCGTCGATGTGATCCGGGACCGGCAGCAACGGGGCGCCGGCAAGCGCATGGCCATCGTCTGCGCGCACGTCATTGCATAGCGCACCAGGTCGTCATCGACTCTGACGATTCCCGATTCCCGAACGCGTGCGTCGCGCATGCTGAGACCGTCAGCCACTATCCTGTCAGTTCGAGAACAACAGGCAAGAGACGATGGCGAAGGCGAAAACGGCCTATGTCTGCGGCGAGTGCGGCGCCGAGTACACCAAGTGGCAGGGGCAGTGCACCGAGTGCGGTGTCTGGAATACGCTCAGCGAGATCGTGCTCGAAAGCGCCACGCCCGGCAGCAAGGCCTCGCCGGCGGCGTCGCGGCGCAGCGGCTGGGCCGGCAAGGCCGAGGCGCCCAAGATCATGGCGCTCAAGGACGTGCAGCAGACCGAGCAGGCGCGCGTGTCCACCGGCATCGGCGAGTTCGACCGCGTGCTGGGCGGCGGGCTGGTGGAAGGGGCGGTGGTGCTGATCGGCGGCGACCCGGGTATCGGCAAGTCGACGTTGCTGCTGCAGGCACTGGCCAGCATGGCCAGCACGCTGCCGGTGCTGTACGTCACCGGCGAGGAGTCGTTGGCGCAGGTGGCCGGACGCGCAGTGCGCCTGGATCTGCCGCTGGAAGGGCTCAACGCCCTGGCCGAAACCGGCATCGAAAACATCCTGCAGCACGCCAGCGTGGCGCGGCCCAAGCTGATCGTGGCCGATTCGGTGCAGACCTTGTGGACCGAATCGCTGACCGCAGCGCCGGGCTCGGTGAGCCAGGTGCGCGAAAGCGCGGCGCGGCTGGTGCGCTTTGCCAAGGAGACCGGCACCGCCGTGTTCCTGGTTGGCCATGTCACCAAGGAGGGCGGCATTGCCGGCCCGCGCGTGCTCGAGCACATGGTCGATGCGGTGCTGTATTTCGAAGGCGAGAGCGGCAGCCGGTTCCGCTTGTTGCGCGCGTTCAAGAACCGCTTCGGTGCGGTGAACGAGCTGGGCGTGTTCGCGATGGGCGAGAAGGGCCTCAAGGAGGTCTCCAACCCGTCGGCGATTTTCCTGTCCGGCGGCAGCACCCAGCAGCCGGGCAGCTGCGTGATGGTCACCCGCGAAGGCACCCGGCCGTTGATGGTGGAGGTGCAGGCGCTGGTGGATTCTTCCCCCTTGTCCAATCCGCGGCGGGTCGCCGTGGGGCTGGAGCAGAACCGCCTGGCGATGTTGCTGGCAGTGCTGCATCGGCATGGAGGCATCGTGGTGGGCGATCAGGACGTATTCGTCAACGTGGTGGGCGGTATTCGCGTGCAGGAAACCGCGGCCGACCTGCCGGTGCTGCTGGCGGTGCTGTCCTCGTTGCGCGACCGGCCGTTGTCCGAGAAGACCATCGCCTTTGGCGAAGTAGGCCTGTCCGGCGAGATCCGCCCGGTGCCCAACGGCGAGGACCGGTTGAAGGAGGCCGCCACCCACGGCTTCAAGCGCGCAATCGTGCCCCGTGCCAACGCGCCCAAGACCGCCAGCATCAAGGGCATGGAGATCATCGCGGTGGAGCGGCTGAGCCAGGCGCTGGAAGCGGCGGCGGATTAGCGGCATTCCGCTTGATTCGTGCAGGCAGCCTGCACGAGGACAACCCGGTCGGCCCGTTGCCGGGCGGGGCACCGCGAGCAGCTGCAGCAGGCGGTTGCGCTGTCGCGAGACACCGAACGCCTTGCGAGCCCAGCCTGCCGGACAGTGCGCCGTCCCGGCAGAAACGGCCTCTACCTAGGCTGCGACCGTCTGTCGGCTGGCCCGGTGTCATCCGCATCTGTGGGGACGGAAACCGTTTTCACCCGATGTGCGCTATGGCAACATGCGCGGCCGCTGCATCGAGCAGCGGATCACAAACACCGCTGACTGCCCGTACTGGAGAAACACAATGGAATGGATGTTGTTGCCGCTCAAGCGCTATGCCGACTTCGAAGGGCGTTCGCGTCGCAAGGAATATTGGATGTTCATGCTGTTGCAGGCGATCACCCTGGTCGTCCTGACCATCATGTTCGGTATTGCGGCAGCGGTCATGGGCGGCGACGGCAACCCCGGCCCGCTGGCGTGGCTGGTGTTCGCCATCATGATCATCGTGGTATTGGCGATGATGGTGCCGAGTATCGCGGTGACCGTGCGTCGCCTGCATGACCAGGACAAGTCGGGCTGGTTCTATCTGATCAGCTTCGTGCCGTACGTCGGCGGTCTTGTCGTGCTGGTCTTCATGTGCCTGGAAGGTACGCCCGGCCCGAATCAGTATGGCGAAAACCCGAAGCTGTAAGCAGCTGGTTCAAGCGTGATCGAACGATGGCGCAGGCATCCCCTGCGCCATCGTCGTTTACGCGGCCGGATGTCTACGGCGCGGCGCGTGGCATGGGGCACGACCTCATCGGCAGCTTGCTCAGCAGGCGGCGGAATGATGCGCAGTGGTTGCACTCAGGCTCTTGCCTGGCAAAAGCGGATCCTTGTCTGATGAGGCAAGTTCCAGCTTGTATCCGTGCGAATACACGGTCCGGATACGTACCGCACCACTGTGATTGCACAGCTGCAGTTTCTTGCGCAGCTTGTAGATGTGCTGTTCCATCGTGCGGTCGGTGAATTCGGTGTGGCTGCCCCAGACCGCCTTTGCCAACTGGCAGCGGCGGAAGCACACGCCAGGGCTGGAGAACAGGAGCCAGGCAATCGAAAATTCGCGCGAGGTCAGCACGATCGGCTTGCCATGCAGGTAGACGGTGTTCTCCTCGCGCACGAGTTGGTACGGGCCGACACTCAGTTGCTGGACTTCCTGGCAGGCCTGGGGCGCCGGGCTGACCGCCAACGCCGCACGCACCTGCAGCTCGTGCGAGTTGAATGGGAGCGCTAACACTTCCTGTGCGCCGGACTGGTACCAGGCCAGGATGTCGTTCGGGCAGTCGAACCGCCCCAGCACGATCAGTGGCGTGGGATGGCCGCTGTGGCAGCGCTGCCAGGCCAGCACCGAGCTGTCGTCCGAGGCCACGCAAGTGGCGTCGAAGATCAGCAGCTCGCAGGGCGAATGCCGCAGCGTCCGCAAGAGCTCCAGTTCATCGGAAAACACCGCAACGTGGGGCGTCAGCGGGGCGAGGCTCGCATTGACCTGCGAGGCCAGGCGCGCGTCCTGCGTCAACAGGAAAGCCGATCCCTGCTTCCCGGAGGCGTTGCCGTGCATCAGCCGGCCTTCCCGTACTGGCACGCAGACAGGCCATGTACTGAATGCCGGCAACGGGCGGTTGGCGCCATGATGAAACCCACATCTCTGGATAAGTGCATCGCCATACCATCGGGCTGCCGGGGGAAGGGTCTGACCGAGGTCGGACGAATGGTATGTACCATTCCAAGGGCAGAAAGTTTCACTGCTGCGCACTTTTCTTCGGGTTCGGGTAGGCGCGCTTTAACTTGCGCTCATGTATGCGTAACGCAGCTCTTACACACAGGGCATGCGCGATACGAAAGACGCATAGACGCGCAGTTGGCAGCGGAATCCTGGCGGCTCTAGCTGCGCAGGTGGCTGGGCAGCAGCCATGGAATTGGTCGTGAGAGGTCTAGACCAGGGTATTGCGATTAGGACGCTCGCGCATCGCACTTGGAATAGGTTTGCGGGGTCGGTAACCAGAAGGTGACTTCGGTTATGAGTGGCCGACGCGCGTGCGTTGAATGCTCTGGAGCATCACACGTGCCGATGCGCAGCGACTGCTAACCGCCCAAAATCCATATCGAGGTGATGTGTTGGCAGACGTTGTGCAATGAGCGCGCAGGAAGTGGCGCCAACGTGTCTTCGATGCACGCTTGAATCGGTTGCAATGTCCTGCGCTAGACATTCTCTGGCGTACGCAAACGGCAGCGGCGCTTATGCAAAACGCACGGCAGGGCCGGTGGTGGACAGAGTGAGGTTTTTTGATTTTTGCGGCGCTCCAAGGTGAGAAATTCCATTGGATCCGCTGCATACAATCGTTTGCGCCAGCGAGAGCGGCGCGCTGTTGTCATTTGCTCATCCCCCTATGAGAGAGCCCGGCATGATCCTTACCACCTACTTCGCAGCGATTTCTGCCCTGTCGTACGCAGATCGTCTTCCTACCTATACAAGCAGGATGCTGGTTGGTGCCTGGCCGCAAGGTCTGCAACATCTTCAACAACGCCGCGATGGACAGGCCGCGCCCGAGGGAACCGACGATGAAGTCGCCCTGCTCGGTGCCAGTGGCGATGCGTTGTTGATCCTGGAGTACCAGGAAGAGGCCGAAGACGCCTACCGCCACGCCCTGAAGGCAATGCGTGGCCATCAGCGGCAACTGCGGCTGCTCTCCTGCCGCAATACCGCATGGTTGATGCTCAGCCAGCGCCGACTCAGCGCCGCACTGAACTGCTTCGCGCAGCTGGCGATGGATCGCGACACCCCCGCCTGCCTGGGCGGCGAGAGCCTGCTGGGCAAGGCGCTGACCCATTTCCACCTTGGCCAGAGCACGCTGGCACTGCAGACCCTGGAGCGGGCGCACGAGGTGCTGGCGGAGCTGGAAAGCGGAGCCTCGGACTGGCTGCGGATCACCACCGCGTTGCGGCTGGACATGATCGCGCAGCTGCGCATCCGCCGTGCCGACCGCATGAGCGACCACGTGTTCTGGCAGGCCACGCTGCGCCAGGAAGATGCCGCGCATGCGTTCGAGCCCAGCGAACTGCGGGCCTGCATTGCCGATCTGGCCGAGAGCATGCCGGTGCTTGCACAGCGCATGCGGCATGTCCGCAACCTGCTGCGGATTGCCGGCGGCGACACGTTCGGCTTCGACGCCCAGATCGATGCATTGCCGGCGGCGGCGAACGGCTGCCCGCCGTGCGCGCGGCAGGATGCGCAGGTGGAGCTGGCGCTGGCGGCGCTGGCGGTGGGCCGGGCCGATCTGGCCGAGCGTGCGCTGGCCGGTGCCGGGCGGCATCACGCGCCACGCTGGAATCTGGAGTACGAGTATTGCCAGGCCAAGATCAGCCAGGCGCTGGGTCGTACCGAACAGGCCTTGCTGCTGTACAACCGCTACGCGCTGGGTGCGGTGCAATGCCTGCGCAGCGAAGTGCAGGCGCCGCGGCTGCTGGAAAGCGGCACGCCTGCGCATGTGAGCGACGACATCTCCGCGCGGTTGCCGGCCAAGTACCGGCGCGCGTATAGCTACATGATCACCAACGCGCACCGCTCGGATCTGTCGATCAATGAAGTCGCCGCGCAGATCGGGGTCACCGGGCGCGCGCTGCAGCAGGCGTTCAAGTCGGCCACCGGGCTGTCGCCGACCCAGGTCCTGCGGCGTTACCGCATGCAGAGCATCCGCGACGAACTGCTGGCCGACGGCGGTTGCGGCAGCGTGCTGCAGGCAGCCAGCCGCTGGGGCGTTGGCAGTCGTTCAGCGCTGGCCAAGGGGTACCGTCAGCACTTCAACGAGGCGCCGATGGAGACCTTGCAGCGTTAGTCGACCCGGCCACGGCCCGGTGCGCATGCCGGGCCGTGGCGCGTCGTTTTCGATGACCGGAGACAGGCGCCGTTGGCTGTACGCACGGTAGGGCAGGAGCCGAAGTGAGACGTGCGTACAAGATGGCCAGCGGCTATCCTTGCCGGCTCGCACTGCCATCAGGAGGCGCGTCCGAGGACGGGCGTGGCCGCCAAGGAAACGACGACGATCATGCAAGATCCTATCTCCGAGGCGACGGACGCCTCACAGATCCGCCGCGCCGGCGTCGATCTCAATGGACTGATGTCCGTGCTCAGCAAGCATCTGTATTCCACGCCGGTGGTCGCGCTGCGCGAGCTGGTGCAGAACGCGCACGATTCGATTCTGCGCCGCCGCCTGGAGCAGCCTGATTGGCATGGCGAATCGCGCATCCATGTACAGGCCGATCCGGCGCAGGGCATCGTGCGCATCATCGATACCGGTGCCGGGCTCACCCAGCAGGAAATCCACGACTATCTAGCCACCGTCGGGGTGGGATACACCCGCGGGCTGCGTCAGGGCGGGCATGAAGACAGCGGTTTGATCGGCATGTTCGGGCTGGGGTTCTTGTCTGCCTTCGTGCTGGCACGGCGCGTCACCGTGCGCACCACCTCCTACCAGAGCCCGACGTTGGGACATTGCTACATCTCCAGCAATGCCGAGCACTACACGGTGAGCCCGATTCCGGCGCGTGCCCAGGTGGGCACCGAGGTGGTGCTGGAACTGCATGAGCAATATCTGCCATTGGCGCAGCAGGGGCGGCTGCACGAGATCCTGTCGCGTTACTGCGCATTGCTGCGCGAGCCGATCTGGGTCGGCGCCGATGCGCAACCGATCAATCCCGAGCCGCCGCCGTGGCGCACGCACGATGCGGTGCCGCTGCATCCGGTGCAGGCGTGGCGCCGGCAACGCGAGTTCGCGGCACGCTTCGAGCGCAACTTCGAACCGCTGTGCTGCATGCCGGTACGTGCCGACGATGGCAGCGATGCGGTGGGCCTGCTGTGGGTGCAGGACGGCGCAACCTATGGCACCAGCGACAACCGCAATCTGTCGGTGTTTTTGCGTGGCATGTTGCTGGACGACAATGCGCGCGAACTGCTGCCGCCGTGGGCGGGCTTCATCGGCGGGGTGATCGAATCCAACCGCCTGACCCCGACCGCAAGCCGCGAGGATCTGCAGCGCGACACGGTTTACAGCGCGGTGCAGCATGCCTTGTCCGAAGCCCTGGTGCAGGGGCTGGCGGAGGTGGCGCGCCAGCAACCGGAGGCGTGGCGCCGCATCCTGTTGCGGCACAACGAAGCGTTGCTCGGCGCGGCGCTGTGCGATGAGCGCCTGTTCGAATTGCTGCTGGAACACGTGCGCGTACCCACCTCGCAGGGCGACCTGCCGGCGCAGCAATTGCCGGCGCGTGGCGCGGTGCATGTGATCCTCGACAGCGACGGCGGTTTCGAGGAAATGCTGTTCCGTGCGATGGGCGTGCCGGTGGCCTATGGAAACCGCTATGCGGTGGTGCCGTTTCTGCGTCGCTGGGCGCAGGCCAAGGGGGTGCGGCTGGTCGAACTGGGCACCGAGCACGGCAACCGCCAGCTGTTCCATCTGGACACGTTGCCGGCCGACGAACTGGCGTGGCTGGAACAGCACCTGGGCGATGGCGAAGCCCTGGTGCCGGCGCGCTTCAGCCCGGAAGAACTGCCGCTGGTGGTGGTGCCCGACCGCGAGGCCGAGCTCAAACGCCGGCTGGAGCAGGACGAAAACGACAAGCGGGTGTCCACCGCCGCATTGCGGCTGGCGCGCCAGTTCACCGCGCGCATCGGAGCACGTCAAACCCAGCGGCTGTATCTCAATCTGGACAATCCGGCGTTGCAGGCGTTGCTGGCCGCGCAGCGCGCCGGCAACCCGCAGGCAGCGGTTGCCGCGCGCCTGCTGCGCTCGCTCAAGGTGATCGTGTCGGCACAGGGGCGCACGCAGCCGCCGCCCGGCGGCGGCGCATCGGGCGGTCCGGATCTCAACCAGGCGTTCGGCGATCTTGCCGGGGCCGTGACGCAATTGCTGGCGCGCTGAGCGCCGCACTGAAGGACGCACGCGATGGAAATCTGGAACTGGGTGGAAAAGCTGCAGGACGACCTGGGCGACGCCGGGCAGCCGCAGAACGCGCAGCTGCTGACGCGCCTGACCGACCATATCTGCGATCTGCAGATCGAGCGCGCCGAGGCCCTGTTGCCCGAGGCGCGTGCGCTGGGCAAGACGCTCGCCAACCCGTGGCTGGAGGTCTTCGTCGGCCACTGGGAGATGCGCAACCGGGTCGGCAATCTGTGCGAGGGCGAGCGTGCGCTGGGCGATGCGGTGGCCTTGTTCGAGCGGGCGCACCGTGCCGATGCAGTGGAGTGCCCGCAATCGGTGTGCGTGACGCAGGATCTGGCGGCGTGCTACGCCAATATCGATGGCCCTGGCTGGGTGCAGGAGCGTATCGAGGTCTGCGACGAAACCCTGGGCCGCATCGACCCGAGCTGGTCGTGCTATCAGTGCCTGAGCTGCGAAAAGGCCGATGCCCTGCTCGACGACGGTCGCGGCGACGCTGCACTGGCGTACCTGGATCAACAATCGCAGACCATCGTTGCGCACGGCGGCGAGATCTTTGATGGCGTGCCGGACATGCGCATCTCGATCCTGCTGTCGCTGGGGCGTGCAGACGAGGCGCTGGCTCTGATCGAACAACGCGAACGCGACGCGGCGCGCGAAGGCGCGGAGTGGGCCAATTGCAGCCAGCCGCGTCGCTTGCAGAAGGCGCGCGCGCTGGCCATGTTGCATCGCGATGACGAAGCGATGGAGTCGCTGCTGCCGTGGCGCGAGGTGGCGCCGCGGTATCGCCTGCACTGGCTGCGCGCAGTGGCGGTGCTGGCCGCGCGCGCGCCTGCACGCAACACCTGGGATCTGGGCAGCCGCCTGCAGCTGATGCTCGATCATTACGCGCAGGTCGGTGCGCATCGCATTCTGATCGAGGCGGCCGAGCTGGCGATCGACCTGGCACTGCAGCGCGGCGCGGTGTGGACCGCGCGCCGGCATCTGGTCCTGGCACGCACGCATGCGTCCAAGCTGCGCCAGGACCGTGGCGCGACGCAGGCGCTGGATGGCTGGGCCGCGCGCATCGAGGCGGCCTCCACCGGCGAGGCGCCACCGGTGCCAGCCGCACAGTTGCTGGCGTGGTTGAACGCGCAGGGCGACGAGGTGGTGCGTAATCCGGAACGCGAAGCGCAATGGCTGTTGCAGGCGGCCGCCGAGCGCCCCGACGATGCCGAATTGGTCGACACCGCGGCATCGGCGCTGAGCGCCTGCGCGGCGGACGAGCAGGCCATCGCGCTGCTGTGGTCTTTCGTGCAGCGGCATGCCGACCACGAAACCAGTCCGACCTTCCGCCTGATGAACTTATTGCTGGGCCGTGGCGACGATGCCGGTGTGCGCCGCCTGGCGCTGCTGTATCGCCCGCAGGTGCCGGTGGTGGCGTTGTGGTGCGAGGCGCAACTGGCCCAGCGGCTGGCCGACTGGCCGGCGCTGGAGCAGGCCTGCACGGCGCTGCTGGAACTTTCCCCGGGCTCGCATGGCGCGCGCGGATTGCTGGCGCGCATGTATCTCACCACCGGCCGTTTTACCGAGGCGGCCGCGGTGTATCGCCAGTTGATCGCGGTGCTGGAGGAGCCACGTTCGGCGTACTGGGACCACATGACCGCGGCCAGCGCCGCGCAGGACTGGGACGCGGTGCGGGCCTCGGCAGCGGCGATCGGCATGGAACTGAGCAGCACCAGCGGGGTGGTCGAGGAAGACTGGGGCTGGGTGATCGTGCGTTGCGTCGACGATGGCGAAGTGGCCGAGTACTACGCGCGCCGCACCGGCCCGGTGACGGCGCGCATCATCGAAAACGCGCCCGCGCACCGCCGCCAGCATGTGGGCGATTGGGTCGTGTTCGATGCCGAGTTGCTGTACCCGGCGCCGGAAGACGATGCCGAGCGCGAACGCTTCGTGCCGACCTATGCACAGGTGCACGTGCTGCAGACCGGCGGCTACGGCAGCAGCTGGCTGGTGGATGGTGTGGACCCGGGAGAAGAGGTGGTCGAGGCCTTGCGTGCCGACCTGGAGATGCGTGGATGGAAGCTGTGGCGGCATAGCCGCGCGGACTACCGCGTGGTCGACCCGGAACACCCGGAGGCGTTCGACCCGGAGGACCCCGCCTCGGGTCTGCCGGGGGTGTTGTTCACGGTGGCGCTTCCGGAAAACGTCTCGCCGCAGGAATTGCATCGCGTCTTGCGCTGTACGACCTCGCGCTGGTCGCACCCGATGTGCTGGCTGCGCCTGGCCGAGGCCTGCGATCAGGATCCGCGCCCGCATCTGGATGCGGTGGAGCGCTACGGGCTGTAAGGCAGTCGGTAGATAACACGCTGCGCTGGCTGCGAGGCTGCCGCATCCGGCGGCACCCTTGCCGCATGCCGACGATCAACTGTGTGTGCCGTAGCGCTCCAGCCAGTGCGCGCAGGAGGCCGGCAGCACCTACGACGGGCCTACCTGGCCCAGTGCCAGTGCCGCCGGAGACAGCCACTGCGGGTTGGCCAGGTGCGCGCGGCCGATCATCAGCAGTGCCATCTGCCCGTCGGCCGCCACCCGGTCTGCATTGTGCGGGTCGTCGATATTCGCGGACGAGGCAACCGGCAACTGCGGCTCGCGGCTGACGCGTTCGGCGATCTGCGCCAACAGCGCCGGCCCCCACGGAATCTGCGCACTCGGCGTGCTGAAGCCCTTGCTGACATCCAGCAGGGCCAGGCCGCTGCGTTTGACGTTGCGGGCCGGCTCGATGGCCCCGGCCAGCATCTGGTAGTCGCGGCCGTCCACTTCGGGACGCGCCCATGCAAAGGACGGATGCAGGCTGGCGCCGTTCGCACCCGATGCAGCAGGGCAGCGGCACACCGCGGTCGCGGCGGCCCGCTCCGGTGGCCATCGATGCGCCGCGCGGGCGTTGTCTGCAGGCGTGGCCCGGCGCACGTTCGGTGGTGGCGCCGCAATGTCAAACTGCCGAGGTGGCGTCCTCTGACCGCTACAGATTTGCTTGCTGGTTGCCGAATCTGAATTGCTTTACTCTGCTGCGCATCGGCGTGGGGGCGCCGCGTCGGACAGGGCGCAGTCCAGCCCGCATGCCCAGCCTCTCTACTTTTTACTTTGGCGGGTGATCTCATGGTGGCACTGCAGCAGCGCTCGATCGACGCGATTCGTGACCAGGAAGCCGCGTTGCTGGCCGCCTGGCTGGGGTCGGGCCTTGGCAACGATGCGCGCATCTCGCGGCAGGATCTGCAGGCCCAGGGCGCGGACTTCCTGCGCTTGCTGGTCGCCTCGCTGAAGGACGACGGCAGCAGTCTCGACAGCGCCGAGTGGAGCGAAGTGCGGCGCTTCCTGGAGACGCTTTCGCGCGATCGCGCCACGCGCGGCTTCGATTCGCAGGAAACCGCCAACTTCATTTTCTCGCTCAAACGCGTGCTGTTCGAGCTGGTGCAGCGCGAATACGCCAGCACCCCGGAAGACCTCGGGCAGCAGCTGTGGGCGCTGTCCGAACTGCTGGACCGCCTGGGCCTGTACACCGTCAAGGCGTTCCAGAAGACCCGCGAAGACATCATCGTGCGGCAGCAGGAAGAGATGCTGGAGCTGTCCACGCCAGTGGTGAAACTGTGGGAGGGCGTGCTGGCGCTACCGATGATCGGCACGCTGGATTCGCAACGCACCCAGGTGGTGATGGAATCGCTGTTGCAGCGCATCGTCGACACCGGTTCGGAAATCGCCATCATCGACATCACCGGCGTGCCCACCGTAGACACGCTGGTGGCGCAGCATCTGCTCAAGACCGTCACCGCAATCCGGTTGATGGGCGCCGATGCCATCATCAGCGGCGTGCGCCCGCAGATTGCGCAGACCATCGTGCATCTGGGACTGGATCTGCAGGGCATCGTGACCAAGGCCAACCTGGCCGACGCGTTGGCGCTGGCGCTCAAGCGCACCGGCCTGACCGTCAGCAGGGCAGACTGACATGGAGCGCATCCCGATCCTGCGGATGGGCGACCTGTTGCTGGTCACCATCCAGGTGGACATGCACGACCAGCTCGCGCTGCAACTGCAGGAAGACCTGTCGGAAAAGATCAGCGCCACCTCGGCGCGTGGCGTGCTGATCGACATCTCCGCACTGGATATCGTCGATTCGTTCATCGGCCGCATGATCAGCACCATCTCCGGGCTGGCCGCGCTGATGGGCGCCAGGACGGTGGTGGTCGGCATGCAGCCGGCGGTGGCGATCACCCTGGTCGAGCTGGGCCTGACCCTGCCTTCGGTGCGCACCGCGCTCGATGTCGAACGCGGCATGCGGCTGCTGCAACAACCCGACGCATCGTCATGAGCGCCGGCTCGCAACCGGTGCGCACCGAGCAGGATGTGGTGCTGGCGCGGCAGACCGTGCGCAAGCTGGTGGTGCAGTGTGGCCTGCGCCTGGTCGACCAGACCAAGCTGGTCACCGCCGCCAGCGAGCTGGCGCGCAATACGGTGATCTACGGCGGTGGCGGCGACATGGACTGGGCAGTGGTGGAAAGCGGCATCCGCAAGGGTGTGCAGCTGACCTTCCGCGACGACGGTCCGGGCATCCCCGATCTGGAACTTGCGCTCACCGATGGCTGGACCTCCGGCAGCGGGCTGGGCCTGGGCCTGTCCGGCAGCCGGCGGCTGGTGGACGACTTCGTGCTGGACAGCGCTGCGGGAAAGGGCACGCGCATCACCATCACCAAATGGAAGTGAATGTTGCCGGCGCGCTCACCCAGGTCATCCGTGTCGAGGAAGTGACCCAGGTGGGGCAGGTGCGCCGTGATGCGGTGGCGCTTGCCCAGGCCAGCGGATTCGACCAGGACGCCTGTGGACGTGTCGCACTGGTCGCCACCGAGCTGTGCACCAACCTGCTCAATCACGGCGGCGGCGGGCAACTGCACCTGTGCACCGTGGCCGGGCGCGGTGGCCTCGGCGTGGAGCTGTGTTCGATCGACCAGGGCCCGGGCTTCGTGCTCGCCGATTGTCTGCCTGACGGCTATTCCACCGGCAGCACGCCGGGCAACGGCCTGGGCGCGGTGCAGCGGCATGCGGCGGTGCTGGATGCGTATTCGGATGCCACCGGCGCGGTGGTGCTGGCGCGGGTGTATGCCGATGCACAAGCCACGCCCGACCTGCCGTATGGCGCGATCCGGCTCTCGCTGCACACCGAAGTGGTGTGCGGGGATGGCTGGCACCTGGGCGTCGATGGGTCACGTGTGACGGTCACCATGATCGATGGTCTGGGCCATGGGCCGGGCGCGGCCGATGCCGCCGATGCCGGCACCCGGGTGGCGGCATCGGCCAGCGGTGAGCCCGGCGAGCGCATCGCGCGGCTGCATGCGGGCATGTGCGGCACCCGTGGCGGTGCGGCGGCGGTCATGCAGTTCGACGTCAGCAGCGGGCAGGTGCGCTTTGCCGGTGTCGGCAATCTCGGTGCAGCGCTCTGCGATGGCGATGGCGCGCGCGGCATGCCCTCGCATCCGGGCATCGTGGGGGTGCAATTTCGCAAGGCGCAGCCGTTCGATTTTCCGCAGGCCGCCGGCAAGTTGCTGGTGATGCACAGCGACGGCCTGCAATCGCGCTGGAACCTGCGCGACCACCCTGGGCTGTTGTCGCGCCATCCACGCATCATCGCCGCCGTGCTGTTGCGCGACTACGCGCGCGGCCGCGACGATGCCTGCGTCTTCGTCATGCGCCTGGGAGGCATGCAATGAATTCATCCGATGCGGCATCGGGCCACGCGCCGGGCACCGAGCTGGCGAACTTGCGCCAGCAGAACCAGGCCTTGCGCGAGGAGCTGGAAGAAACCAACCAGGGCGTGCTGGCCCTGTATGCCGAGCTCGATCAGCAGGCCGAGCAACTGCGCGAAGTGTCGGAGCTCAAGAGCCGGTTCCTGTCGTACATGAGCCACGAATTCCGCACCCCGCTGGGCTCGATCCTGAGCATCACGCGGCTGCTGGAAGACGGCATGGACGGCCCGCTCAACGACGAACAACTCAAGCAGGTGCGCTTTGTCAGCGCGTCGGCACGCGAGCTCACCGAGATGGTGGACGACCTGCTGGACCTGGCCAAGATCGAGGCCGGCCGCATCACCATTTCGCCGGGCTGGTTCGACCTGATGGACCTGTTCGCCGCGCTGCGCGGCATGTTTCGCCCGCTCACCGATGTCGGCACCACCACGCTGATCTTCGAAGATCCGCCGGTGCTGCCGATGCTCTATACCGACGACAAGAAGCTGGCGCAGATCCTGCGCAACTTCATTTCCAATGCGCTCAAGTTCACCCCGCAAGGCCACGTGCGCGTGCTGGCGCAGCTGGAAGGCGACAGCCACGTGCGCTTCAGCGTGCAGGACACCGGCATCGGCATTGCGCCCGAGCTTCACGACGCCTTGTTCGAGGATTTCGTACAGGTGGACTCGCCGCTGCAGAAGCGCCTGACCGGCACGGGGCTGGGGCTGTCGATCTGCAAGCGGTTCGCCGAGCTGCTGGGCGGCCGGGTGGGCATCAACAGCGTGGTCGGGCAGGGCTCGGAATTTTTCGTGGTGCTGCCGGTGACGCTGGCAGCGGAGAACGCAACGTGAGCAGCAGGCACCACATTCTGGTCGTCGACGACAACGCGGTGACGCGGTATTCGGTGCGGCGCGTGCTCGAACACCACCGGTTCGTGGTCGAGGAGGCCGGCACCGGCGCCGAGGGTCTGGCCAAGCTGGCCGCCCAGTCGTTTGCCGGCGTGGTGCTGGACGTCAACCTGCCGGACATGAGCGGCTTCGACATCGTGCGCACCTTGCGCGCCGAGCCACGCACCGCGCTGCTGCCGGTGGTGCATGTGTCGGCCGCCTCGATCGCCACCGGCGACATGATCACCGGCCTGGATGCCGGTGCGGATGCGTACCTGATCCATCCGGTCGACCCCAACGTGCTGGTCGCCACCTTGCGTACGTTGTTGCGCGCGCGCAACGCCGAGGAGGCACTGCGGGTCAGCGAGGCACGCTTTCGCGAGATGTTCGAACACATCAGCGCGCCGATTGCGGTGGTCGATGCCAACCTGCAGACGCACGAACTCAACGCGGCCTTCCAGCGCCTGATCGGCAGCGCCACGCCGGGCGAGGCGATTCGTGCGGCCGGGCTGGATCAGGCGGCCACGGTGCAGGCGCTGACCACCGCACTGGCCCGGCGTGAGCGCTGGAGCGGCGCGTTGTCGCTCCTGCGCGAGGGCAAGTTGTGCGAAACCGAATGGCGGGTGTCGCCGTACCGCGAGCCGGACCTGGGCCTGCTGCTGGTGGAAGATGTCACCGAACAACGCCTGCGCGAGCGCGAACAACGCCAGGAGCTGGATACCGCCACCACCGAGCTGGCGCACCAGATCGCCGAGCGCCAACGCACCGAAATCCAGCTGCTGCAGGCGCAGAAGATGGAAGCGCTGGGCAAGCTCACCGGTGGCATCGCGCACGACTTCAACAACCTGCTGACCAGCATCATTTCCGGCCTGGACATGATCCAGCTGGCGGTGGAATCCAACCGCATCGAGCGGGTGCCGCGGCTGGCCGAGATCGCCACCGGATCGGCGCACCGCGCGGCGGCACTGACCCAGCGCATGCTGGCGTTTGCGCGCAAGCAATCGCTGGATGCGCAACCATTCGACGTCAACCTGCGGGTGCGCTCGCTGGAAGACATGCTGCACCGTTCCATCGGCGAGAACATCGCCTTGGAGCTGGAGCTGGCCGACGCCTCCCTGGTGGCGATTGCCGACGCCAACCAGCTCGAGAACGTGGTGCTCAACCTGGTGATCAACGCCCGCGACGCACTGCAGGGGCAGGGCACCATCCGTGTGCAGACGGCCGCCTACACCGCGCACCAGGACCCCGAGCTGGACGACGGCGAATACGTGGCGGTGAACGTCATCGACAACGGCAGCGGCATCGCGCCGGCCATCCTCAACCAGGTCTTCGAGCCGTTCTTCACCACCAAGCCGATCGGCGAAGGCACCGGGCTGGGCCTGTCGATGACCTACGGGTTTGCCCGCCAGTCCGGTGGCACCGCGCGGATCAGCAGTCAGGTCGGGCAGGGCACGACGGTGGCGTTGCTGCTGCCGCGGGGGCTGTCTGCAGGCGAGGTGGCACCGGCGCCGGCGCCGAGCACGCCGCGCGCGCGCAACGAGCGCATCCTGCTGGTGGACGACACCGATGTGGTGCGCATGATGGTGAGCGAGGTGCTCAGCGACGCCGGGTATCAGGTGGTCGAAGCCCAAGATGCCACCGGCGCGTTGGAGCAGCTGCGCAGCGATGTGCCGATCGACCTGGTGGTGTCCGATGTCGGTCTGCCGGGCATGAACGGGCGCGACATGGCCGATGTGGCGCGCACGTTGCGGCCCGCGTTGCCGATCCTGTTCATCACCGGCTACGCCGAAAACGCAATCACCCGGCAGGAATTTCTGGCCGACGGCATGGCCCTGCTGCCCAAGCCCTTCAGCCTCAACGACCTGCTCAACACGGTCGGGCAGATGCTCGACAGCAGCGCGCAGGCGCGCACGTAGGGCGCAGCGGCGCGCGCCAGTGCAGTTGCCGCGGCCTCACCGCCAATGGCGCCGCAGCGCGACGGCGCGCTTGTGCGGCTCGCATGGCGTTGTGTCTGCCGCGGGCTGCGTAGTGGCAGGCAACCGCGATGCGCGTCTATCCAACGGCCCGGATCGCCAATCCCCCGTCGTCAGCAGTGACCGCCATCAGCGCGAATACGCATACGGCCCGAACGTGGCGCCCAGAAACCCGCCGGCGGTCTGGGTGCTGAGCAGCGTGGCATCGCCCTGCTCCAGCAGCGTCTGCCACTGGCCTGCGCCAACCGCGTAGTCCACATGCACCCGCGCGGCATCCAGCGTGACGCGCAGCTGCACCGGCTGGCTTGCATCGGGCAGCGGCGCGCGCGCCAGCACGGTTCCGGGGCCCGGGTCCTGCACGCCGGCGCGGCGATACAGCACGACCGCGGCAGCGGCGTCGTCGCGCACCAGCATGGCCGCCAGAAAGTGACTTTCCTTGGCGACCACGGCCAGACCTGCCTGTTCGCCGGCTGCCAGCGCGCTGCCATCCACGTGCGCGACCAGGGTGGCATGGTGATGCTGCAGGCGATGGCCCAGATAGGCCGGCTGACCGCGGCCAAGGTCGCCCAGCGCCACGTTCGACGGCGTGATGCGCAGACCCTGCGGGCCAGGGAGATACCACGGCGTGGCCGGTGGGTGGATGGTCATCCATTGCATCGGCACGTGCGCGTCCTGAAAGCGCTCGCTCCATTGCATCGGGCCACTGGTGGGTATCGCCTGGGTGCCAGCCGGCAGCGGCGGCCGCGTGGCCACCGGAGGGACTGCGCTGCCATGCGGCAGCACCACCGGCCAGCCATCGCGCCATTGCACCGGCAGCAAAAAGGTTTCGCGGCCCAGGGCGTAGTGGTTGCCCTGGTACGGGCGCGTAGCCAGGAACACCGCCCACCATGAGCCGTCCTTGAGTTCGACGAACTGCGCGTGCCCGGCCGAGGTGATCGGCGCGTGGCGCGTTGGGTCCAGGTCGCGCTGGGTCAGCACCGGATTGCCGCTCCAGGTTTCGTAGGGCCCGCTGATCTGGCGGCTACGGTAGATCATCTGCGCGTGCTGCTCGCCGGTGCCGCCTTCGGCGGCGGTGAGGTAGTAATAGCCATCGCGGCGGAACAGGTGCGGGCCTTCGATATGTTCCGGATTGGTCGCCGGCTGGAAGCCGGAATCCACGATCACCTGGCGCGGGCCGACCAGTTTCATGCGCGCCAGATCCAGCTGCTGCAGCCAGATGGCGCGGTGCCCGTCGTAGCGCAGCTTGCCGGCGGGCACATCGTTGTTGACCAGCCAGGCGCTGCCGTCGTCATCGAAGAACAGCGAGGGATCGATGCCCTTGGCATCCAGCCAGATGGGGTCTGACCATGGCCCGGCCGGGTCCTTGGCGGTGACCAGGAAATTGCCGCCATCGCAGTAAAAACAGGTGTTGGCGATGTAGAAGGTGCCGTCGTGGTAGCTGATGCTGGCGGCGAACAGGCCGCGGGTCAGTTCGTCGTTGCCGTAGTTGATCTGGGTCGGGCGATCGATGGCGTTGCCGATCTGGGTCCAGTGCACCAGGTCGCTGCTCTTGAACACCGGCAGGCCGGGAAAGTAGCCGAACGTGGAGTTGACCAGATAGAAGTCGTTGCCGACCCGGATCGCGGACGGGTCCGGATGGAAGCCGGCCAGCACCGGATTGCGGTATTGCGCCTCGGTGGGCAACGGCCCGTCGTCGTCGCCCTGATAGTCCACCTGGGTGATCAGCGCGCTGCCCGCGTAGGCCAGCGGGCAACTCATGGCGGCCAGCAGGCCCATCATCCATCCGACGCGTTTCAAGACAGTTCTCCGATGCTCAGCCCTGGCGCTGCGCCAGCCCGGCCAGCATGACAGCTCGCGGCCGGGCGAGGGCATGAGGGAGCGAGGTGCTGCGCGCGGTGGCATGGCGTCCGCGACCGCACCGATCTGCGTCGGTGGACGTCTGCCACGCCGCTGCAACATTGCTGACATATCGTGCGCGCGGCGCCATGCTGCGCCTCCCCCCGGCATGCCCATGCCGAACGCACTCACTTCCGCGTCTCATCCCAAGGATCCTCCCGCATGTCGTTGTACTCGTCTGTCTCCCCGTCGCTGACGTCCGCCGCCCCGCACGCCGCTGCTCGCAGCACAGCTCCGCAGCGCACGCCGCTGGCGCGTGCCTGCGCCGGCCTGCTGCTGGCCTCGATGGCGGCCGCCGCATCGGCGCAGCAAGCGCCGAGCAGCCAGGGCGAGGGCAGCCCGACCGCTTTGGATGCCGTCACCGTCACCGCCGAGCACCGCGAGCAGAACCTGCAGGAGGTGCCGGTGTCGGTGGGCGTGGTGCAGGGCGCGGCGATGCGCGAGTACACCGCCGGTGGCGACGACACGCTGCTGGCGCTGTCCGGCCGCGTGCCGGGCTTCTATGCCGAGACCACCACCGGGCGCATCTTCCCGCGCTTCTATATCCGCGGCCTGGGCAATATCGACTTCTATCTCGGCGCCTCGCAGCCGGTGTCCATCATCCAGGACGACGTGGTGCTGGAGCACGTGGTGCTCAAGTCCAACCCGGTCTACGACGTGGACCAGGTCGAAGTGCTGCGCGGCCCGCAGGGCACTCTGTTCGGCCGCAATACCACCGCCGGCATCGTCAAGTTCGACACCGTCAAACCGGGCGATACCTATACCGGCCGTCTCGATGCCAGCTACGGCAGCTACAACACCGTGTCGCTGGACGGCGGTTTCGGTGGGCCGATCAACGACGTGCTGTCGTTCCGCGTGTCGGCCCTGTACCAGCACCGCGACGACTGGGTGGACAACACCTTTGCCGGCAGCAGCGCCGATGGCACGCGTACCCCGCGCAAGGACGCCATGGGCGGCTACAACGACCGCAACGTGCGCCTGCAGGTACTGCTCAAGCCCAACGATGCGTTCTCGCTGCTGGGCTCGGTGCACACGCGCGACTACGACGGCACCTCCACGCTGTTCCTGCGCAACGCGGTCACCCGCGGCAGCGACAAGGTCGATGTGCCGCGCGACCGCGTGGCCTACGACGAAGCGCACGACAACCCGCAGGCCTATCAAACCGACGGCGGCTCGATCAAGGCGGTCTACGATTTCGGCGGCGTGTCGCTGACCTCCATCACCGCCTACGAAACCACCTCCGGCTTCAGCCGTGGCGACACCGATGGCGGCGCGGCTGCCAATTTCCCGGTCAACGGCGTGCCGAACGGGTTCGGCCAATCGATGGGGCAGATCCGCGACCTGGACCAGTACACCCAGGAGTTGCGCCTGGCCAGCGAGGGCGACGCTGCGCTGCAATGGCAGATGGGCGCGTTCTATTTCGATGGCCGCGACACCACCGATTTCTATCAGCGTGCCTTCTTCCTGCAGACCGCCGCGCGCAACCCGAACAACTGGGTGCGCCTGCGCAACACCAATACCTCGTGGGCCGGTTTCGGCCAGCTCAGCTACAAGGCCACCGACGCGCTGACGCTCACCGCCGGCATCCGCCAGACCAAGGACACCAAGCAAACCCGCCTGCTCAAGACCGCCGACACCGCCGCCGGTGCGGTGACCTACCGTGGCCGTCGCGACGTGCGCATGTCCGACACCCAGCCCAGCTGGGACCTGAGCGCGATGTATGAAATCGACCCGCAGCTGAGCGTGTACGCACGCGTGGCACGCGGCTTCCGTGGCCCCACCATCCAGGGCCGCAGCGCGGTGTTCAATTCGGATTTCACCACCGCCGATTCGGAAACCATCCTGTCGTGGGAGGCCGGCATCAAGAGCAGCCTGTTCGACAATCGCCTGCGTTTGAATGTCAGCGGCTTCACCTACACCGTCGATGACATCCAGCTCAACGGCAACGACTCGGACGGCAATGGTGTGCTGTTCAATGCCGACAAGGCCAAGGCCTACGGTCTGGAAGCGGACCTGGACTGGCGCCCGATCTCCAACCTGTCGCTGACCGCCGGCCTGAGCCTGCTGCACAGCGAAATCAACGACAAGCGCGTGTTCGCGCAGGCCTGCGCGCTCAATGGCGTGGTGGTGTGCACGGTCAACGACCCCACTATCCGCGTGGGCGCCAACACCTTCGCGCAGATCGACGGCAACCCGCTGCCCAACGCGCCCAAGTACAACCTCAACCTGGCTGCGCGCTATGACATCCCCATGGGCAACGATGGCGCGTTCTTCGTGTCCACCGACTGGAACAAGCAGGGCGAGACCAGCTTCGTGCTGTACGACTCCACCGAGTTCCGCGCCGACGGCAACTTCGAAGGCGGCCTCAAGCTGGGTTACACCGGCGGCTACGGAGCATGGGAAGTGGCGGCGTTTGCGCGCAACATCACCAACGAAAAGAACGTCAAGGGCGTGATCGAAAACTACATGGCGGCGGTGTACAACGAGCCGCGCATCGTGGGCGTGTCGGTCAACGTCAACTGGCAATAATGGGTTGACACGTTAAGTGCAGTCACTGCGGCGGATGCGTCGCAGTGATAGTTGCCGTGTGTCCATAGGCCAGCTGCGTGCATGCGCAGCTGGCCTTTTTGTTGGCTCATCGATTGCTCAGGACCGACCGCACCCAGCTGACGATCTGCGCACTGCTCACTGCGCCGGAATGCCGGCCGATCTCATGCCCGCCCTGGATGACCAGCAACGTGGGGATGCTGCGGATGCCAAAGCGCGTGCCCAGCGCCGGATGCAGGTCGGTGTCCACCTTGGCCAGCCGCACCTGTGGTTCCAGCGTGGCAGCGGCTGCGGCAAATTGCGGCGCCATGCTCAGGCACGGCCCGCACCACGGTGCCCAGAAATCCACCACCAGCGGCAGCGTGCTGCGTACCGCGTGCTTGTCGAAGTCGGCCGCCGACAGGGCGACCGGCGCGCGCTGGAACAGCGGCCGGTGGCAGCTGCCGCAGTTGGGTGCCTCGTGCAGGCGCGTGGCCGCCACGCGGTTCATCGCCGCGCAGCTGGGGCAGGCGATCAGAAGCGGTGCGTCGGTCATGCAGTGATCTCCGATGGTCAGGCAGTCCAGCGGCGGCGCCCTCGCGGCGCGCGCAACGGCGCACTGCCAGTGTACCGATCACGGCGCAAACACTTGCGTGCAACACCGCAGGCGAGCTGGTACTGCCGATGGCGGCATACAGGTGGCATGCCGCCATCGCCCGGCATCACTCAGGCCGGTTGGCCCAAGGCCACCACCGGCACGAAGCCGCCATAGATCATGCGCTTGCCATCGAACGGCATCGGGTTGACGGCCGGGTCCATGCGCGGGTCGTCCATCATCTTGCGCATGCCGGCATCGCGGGTGGCCTTGTCCGGCCATTCGATCCACGAGAACACCACGGTTTCGTCGTCGGTGGCATCGACCGCACGCTGGAAGTCGGTCCATTGCCCCTGCTGGACGTCGTCGCCCCAGCACTCCACCACGCGCAGTGCGCCATATTCCATGATGATTGCATCGCCCATGCGGGCGTGCGCGATAAATGCATCCTTGTTCGCTCTGGGGACTGCAAGGACGAAACCATCCACATACGACATGACCACCTCCGCTGACATGACGCACGGCGTGCGCCTGATGATGACGAGACAGATCCTGGTGCTGGAACGGGGGGCGGCAGGAGTGGGGGCGGCGTCATGACGCCGGTGCGCTTGCTGGCGAGCATACGGCGCATTGCGCTGCCGAGCACTGCTCGCGCTCGCATAAGACGTGTGCAGTGTCGAGCTCGCCCGGCGGGCGATTGCCTGCCAATCATTGCTGGATTTAGAAACGGATCAGTCCGCCAGCGGCAGCGCACAGCCGCGCGTCAGGCTGGCCCGGCCGCCGTTGTCGCCGTCGACAAATGCATCAAGCGTGGAGCCGCCTTGGCCACGCGCGATGGTGCAGGCACGCGCGGTCTTACCCAGCGCAACGCCTGCTGCGCTCACGCCGCCAGGTTGTGCCGCCGCAGCCTGGCTTCGAACACCACGTCGCCGTCCTCGTTGCGGGCCTGCAGCGTGCCGCCGTGTGCCTTGACGAACTGATCGGCAATGAACAGCCCCAGGCCCAAACCCTGGCTGGCGTGGAAACTCGCCTTGAACGGTTCGAACAGGCGCGGCATCAGGCTGTCGGGAATGTGCCCGGCATTGCGCACCGACAGCCGCACGACGTCGCGCTCGCGGCCGTCCAGATGTACCTGCACCGGGTGGCGGCCGCCGTGCAGCACTGCGTTGCCCACCAGATTGGAGACGACCTGCGCCAGCCGGTCGCCATCGCCGTCGCCGTCCAGGTCGCCCTCGGTGCGCAGGTCGATGGTGGTATGCGGGTTGGCCTGGGCCACCTCGCCGACCACGCTGTGCGCCACCTCGCCGAGATTGCATGGACCGAACTGCATCGACAATCCATCGGTGCGCAGGCGCGAGAAATCCAGCAACTGTTCGACCATGCGCGCCATGCGCCGTGCGCTGTTTTCCAGGTGTTCGAGCGTGCGGGCCGCCGATCCGTCGGCATCCACGTCCAGGCTCAGCTTGTCGGCGCACAGCAGGATCACCGACAGCGGCGTGCGCAGGTCGTGGGTGAGCACCGCCATCATGGTTTCATTGAGGGTGAGCGCGCGTTCCAGCGAGGCATTGCGCGCCTTGAGCAGCCGCCGCTGCTGGTACAACTCGATGAACACGTTGACCTTGCTCAGGATCACATGCGGTTCGATCGGCTTGTGCAGGAAATCCACCGCGCCGGTCTCGTACCCCTGGAAGGCGCGCATCGGATCGTTCGGCGACGCAGTCAGGAAAATGATCGGCACATGCCGGGTGCGCTGCGAACCGCGCATCAATTCTGCCAGCGAAAACCCGTCCATCTCCGGCATGTGCACATCGAGCAGTGCCAGCGCCACATCGTGTTCGAGCAGCAACTCCAGTGCCTGCGCACCGGACGATGCGCACAGCACCTGGATGCCGTCGCGCTGCAACAGCGCCTGCATTGCCACCAGGTTCTGCGGCACGTCATCGACGATCAACAGCTTGGCGGGTTCGTCGCTGTGAGCAGCGAGGCCGGTCGCGGTGAGGTTCATGGATGAAAGGTTTCCAGTCGGCTGCAGATCGCCTGCAGGGTCAGCACCGCATCGGCACCGGCGTGGGCAAGTGCAGAGGCGGGCATCAGCGGGGAGGCGGCATCGTCGGGCAGCTGAATCCAGGCGGTGCCGCCGGCCGCGCGCACGGCGGCCACACCGGCGCTGCCGTCGCTGCTGGCGCCGGTAAGCAGGATCGCCAGCAGGCGCTCGGCAAACACGTCGGCGGCCGATTCGAACAACGGGTCGATGGCCGGGCGCGAAAACAGCACCGGAGCATCCATCGACAGCGCCAGGCTGTCGCGGCTTTCCACCAGCAGATGGTAGTCGGGCGGGGCAATGGTGACCGTGCCGGGCAGCAAGGGTTGCTTGTCTTCGGCCTCGCGCACCGGTAGCGCGCAGCGCGCATCCAGCAGTTCGGCCACGTGGCTGGCGCGGTCGCGCGGCAGATGCAGCACCACCAGGACCGGCATCGGCAGGTTGACGGGCAGGCGCGACAACAGCGCCTGCAATGCCATCACGCCGCCGGCGGATGCGCCGATCACCATCGCCTCGAAGGGCGGATGCGCCGCTACAGTGCTCATGCGGCCTTCCGGTACAGGCGCTGCTCGCGTGCGCAGGTCTCGAACGCCTGTGCATGCGCGCCGAACTGCAGCGACTCCTTGCTGCCCAGCCCGAGAAACCCGCGGTGCACCAGCGCATCGAAGAACAGGCCCACTGCGCGATCCTGCAGGCTGCGGTTGAAATAGATCAGCACATTGCGGCACGACACCAGATGCACTTCGGAAAACACCGTGTCGGTGGCCAGGCTGTGATCGGCGAAGACGATGTTGCGCTTCAGGCGGCGGTCGAACACCGCACCGTCGTAGGCGGTGGTGTAGTAATCCGACAGCGAGCCACGGCCGCCGGCCTCCAGGTAGTTGCGGCTGAACTGCGCGATGCGGTCGATGCCATAGGCACCGGCCTCGGCCATGGTCAGCGCCTCCGGATTGATGTCGGTGGCATAGATCACCGCCCGCTCTAGTAAGCCTTCCTCGTGCAGCAGGATCGCCAGCGACCAGACTTCTTCGCCGGTGCTGCATCCGGCCACCCACAGCTTGATCGAGGGATAGGTGCGCAGGACCGGCACTGCATGCTCGCGCAGCACGCGGAAGTAGGCCGGGTCGCGGAACATTTCCGAGACCTGCACGGTGAAGAACTGCATCGCCTGCGCAAACGCATCCGGCTCGTGCAGCAGCCGGTGTTGCAGATCGGCCACCCGCTCGCATTCGAAGCGCGCCATTGCATGACGCATGCGTCGCCGCAGCGAGGACACCGCATAGTCGCGGAAGTCGTAGTGATAGCGCTGGTAGACCGCTTCCAGCAGCACGCGCAGCTCCAGGTCGAACAGCTCCACCGGAGTCATTGCCGCGAGCACCACACGCGGCACAGCGACACCAGCTTGTCCACGTCGATGGGCTTGGCGATGTAGTCGTTGGCACCGGCCTCCAGGCAGCGTTCGCGGTCGTCGGCCATCGCCTTGGCGGTCAGCGCGATGATCGGCAGGTCCTGCCACTGGCGGTTGGCACGGATCTGCCGCATCGCGGTGATGCCATCCATCTCCGGCATCATGATGTCCATCAGCACCAGGTCCACGTCGTGCTTGGCCAGATGCTCCAACGCCTCGCGGCCATTGCGTGCGATCTGCAGCGTGACGCCCAGCGGTTCGAGCACGCTGGACAGCGCGAAGATGTTGCGCACATCGTCTTCGGCCAGCAATACGGTGGCGCCGTCGAGTACTGCATCGCGGCGACGCGCCTCGCGCAGCAGCCGTTGCTGGTCGCTCGGCAGCGAGGCTTCCACGCTGTGCAGGAACAGTGTCACTTCGTCGAGCAGCCGCTCCGGCGACCGCACGCCCTTGATGATGATGCTCTTGGAATACCGGCGCAGGCGCTGTTCTTCGTCGCGCGTCAAGGCACGGCCGGTGTAGACGATCACCGGCGGGAAGGCGACTGCATCGTTGCCGGCCATGCGTTCCAGCAGGTCGTAGCCGCTGCCGTCCGGCAGGGCCAGGTCGGTCACCATGCAGTCGAAGGTGGAGCCGGCCAGCTGCTCCATCGCCTCGGCAATGCTGCCGACCGCAACGATGTCCAGCTGATCGCGCGCCAGCAGCAATTGCAGGTTCGCGCGCAGCGCGCTGTCGTCTTCGACGATCAGCAGGCGCCGCACCGCGCGCGCATTGGTTTCTTCCAGCTGGCGGATCGCACCGGCCAGCCGCTCGCGCGTGGCCGGCTTGATCAGATATCCCACCGCACCCAGCTCCAGTGCAATCTGGCTGCGCTCCAGCGCCGACACCACATGCACCGGGATATGGCGCGTGGCCGGGTCGCGCTTGAGGCGTTCGAGCACGCTCAGACCGGAGGCGTCCGGCAGGCCGATGTCCAGCAGGATGCCGCTGGGGCGCAGTTCGCCGGCAAGGCGCAGGGCTTCTTCGGCATTGGGCGCGACCACGCAGTCGAAGTCCAGTTCATGCGCCAGATCGACCAGGGCCTGCGCAAACCGGGTCTCGTCTTCCACCGCCATGATCAGCCGCCCGGGGCGCGTACGCTGGTCGCGATCGTCGTCGGCACGTTGCAGCGGCGCGGCGCTGGGCGCGGGAATCGGCAGCGGCTGCGGCGGACTGGCGATGGCGACGGCCTCGTTGACACGCGCGGGCACGCGGGCGCCGTCGTGCGGGTGCCGCTGCGCCGTGGTGACGGGGGGCGATCCGTTGGCCGCGCCGGGTGCCTGGGCCGCAGTGCCGGTCTCTGCAGGTGCGCCGTCGACGGGCAGTTCCAGCGTGAAGCAGCTGCCGCGTCCCGGTTCGCTGTCCACCGCGATGCTGCCGCCCATGCGTTGCGCAAGATCGCGCGAGATCGACAGGCCCAGCCCGGTGCCGCCATAGCGCCGCCGCGTGCTGCCATCGGCCTGACGGAATGCCTCGAAGATCACCTCGGTCTGTTCGCGCGCGATGCCGATACCGGTGTCGTTGACCTTGAACAGCACGCGCCCAGGCGCATGCGCCTGGACCGACAGGCTCACCGTGCCGTGCTCGGTGAACTTGATCGCATTGGCCAGCAGGTTCTTGAGGATCTGCTGCAGACGTTGGTTGTCCACCACCAGCTGGGTCGGCGCACCGGCGTCGGCGCCGATCTCCAGGCTCAGGCCCTTTTGCCGCGCCAACGGTTCGAAGGTCTCGCGCAGCCGCTGCAGCACCGAACTGGTCGCCACGGTTTCATCGGCCAGCTCCACGTGCCCGGCTTCGATCTTGGACAGGTCCAGGATGTCGTTGATCAGCGCAAGCAGATCGTTGTTGGACGACAGGATCGCCTGCGCGTACTTGACCTGTTCGGTGCTGAGCGTGCCGTCCTTGTTGTCGGCCAGCAGCTTGGCCAGGATCAGTGCGCTATTGAGCGGGGTGCGCAGCTCATGCGACATGTTGGCCAGAAACTCGGACTTGTAGCGCGAGGCAGTGGACAACTCGTTGCTGTTGCGCACCAGCTGATTCTGCGCGATCAACAAGGCCTGTTTCTGTGCCTCCAGCGCCTGGGTGCGTTCTTCCAGCTGCACGTTGGTCTGTTCCAGCTCGGCCTGCTGTTGCTCCAGATCGCTCTGCGATTGCTGCAGGCTGCGGCTTTGTTCTTCCAGTTCTTCGTTGGCAACGCGCAGTTCTTCCTGCTGCGTCTGCAGCTCTTCGCTCTGGCGTTGGGTCTCTTCCAGCAAGGCCACCAGCTGCGCACGCAGCAGCGCGGTGCGCAGCGCCAGGCCGATGTTTTCACCGCAACGGGCAAGCAGTTCCTGTTCGCGCGAACCGGCCGTCTGCGCGCCGGTGACGCGGCCCAGTTCCACCAGGCCGATCACGCGGCCGTCGGCGGTGACCGGCGCCAGCAGCAGTTCCGTGCATCCGCTCTGGCCCAGCCCGGAGGCAATCTGCAGATGCCCGGCCTCCACTCCACGCACCCGGCGCACCGTGCCACGCTGCAGCACCTCGCCCCATTGGCCGGCATTGGTCGGCAGGGTCTTCGGGATATCTGCCGGCAGCGCTGCGCCGCCGGTGAGCCGCAGGCGCTCGCCTTCGATGCGATACAGCGCGCCCACCTGCGCATCCAGCGTGTCGCACAGCGCGCGCAGGGCGGCGTCGGCCAGATCTTCCGGGCTTTGATCGCCGCGCAGGCTCGCCTCGACGGTGTTCTCGGCCTGCTGCAGCCACAGCGCGAATTCGGCCTGGCGCCGGGCACGGATTGCCTGCGTCACCACCAGCGCCATCGCCAGGAACGACACGCCACCGATGCTGCGGTTGATCGAGGAAAAACTTGAATTGGTGCTCGGCGGCGCCAGCTGGAACCCGATCGCCAACAGCACGCACGACAGCACACCCACCACCAGCGGCGCCTGCGGGCGATTCTGGAAAACGGTCACGCCCACCGCCATGAAATAGGTCAGCCACACCGCATAACCCAGGGGCGTCACCAACTCCACGCCCAGGGTTCCCGCCATCAAGGCCCCCGCGATGACCCACACCCAGCGATCGCGTGTGGTCGAGATGTTCTGCATGAGGCGCACGCACCGACGAAAGGGGGCGGTCATGGTATCCGATAAGTTTCACGCGCCAATCGCCGGGTTTTTGACGCTTTTGCGGCCGGGTTGGCTTGCACGCACCCTTCACGGCAACGTCACTAACGTCGCGCGTTTTTCCGGGAACCTCGCGCAAAATGGGTACGGAAACGGTCATCGACAACGCGGGCCCGCTGTCGCACGACAGCCGGCAGTGCCAGCTGTTGGTGCAGAGCGTTTCCGATTACGCCATCTACATGCTCGACATCGGTGGGTATGTTCGCAGCTGGAACCCGGGCGGGGAGCGAATCAAGGGCTATTCCGCCGCTGAAGTGCTCGGCTCGCATTTTTCGCGTTTCTATCTTCCCGAAGACGTGCAGCGCGACGAGCCCACCCGCAACCTGGAAATTGCCAAGCGCCAGGGGCGCCTTGCAGCCGAAGGCTGGCGTGTGCGCAAGGACGGCAGCCGTTTCTGGGCGAGCGTGGTGATCGAGCCGGTGCTGGAATTCGGCGTGCTGGTGGGGTTTGCCAAGATCACCCGTGACATCACCGAGCGCCACGAAGCGCAGCGCCTGCTGCAACATGCGCAGGAGGCCTTGTTGCACTCGCAGAAAACCGAGGCGCTGGGCCGGCTGACGCTGGGCATGGCGCACGACTTCAATAACCTGCTGACCGTGATGGTGACCAGCCTCGACCTGATCGCGCTGCGCGCCGGCGAGGATGCGCGCACCCGCATGTTGGTGGAGGCCGCACAGACCGCCGTGGATCGCGGCACCTTGCTGACGCGCCAGTTGCTTGCGTTTGCGCGCGGCCAGCGCCTGATTCCGGAACGTCACGCGGCCAACGCGGTGGTGACGCGCTCGCTGGAATTGTTGCGCCGTGCCTGCCCGGCAGGCGTCGGGTTGTCGCTGACCTTCGCCGATGCGCTGCCGGATGTGCGCGTGGACCCCGGGCAGCTGGAAGCGGCCCTGCTCAATCTTGTCTTCAACAGCTGCGATGCAATGCCCGGCGGTGGCGCGATCGAGCTGACCACTGCAGCGCAACGGCGGGTGGCGCCCTCGGATCCGCACGGCGTGCCGCGTGCGTACGTCGGCATCGCGGTGCGCGACGACGGCCCCGGCATGTCGGCGCAGGTGGCGCGTTGCGCCAGCGAGCCGTTTTTCACCACCAAGGACGTCGGCAAGGGCTCCGGCCTGGGATTGAGCCAGGTGTATGGCTTTGCTTCCCAATCCGGCGGCTTTGTCGAGCTTGACACCGCACCCGGGTGCGGCACCACCGTGACCCTGTTTCTTCCGGCCATCGAGGAGGCCGAGCATGACTGAATCCCTGCGCCTGTTGATGGTGGAAGATCAAGAAGAACTGCGCGAGTTGATCGGCGAGGCGCTGCGCGATGCCGGCATCAGTGTCGACACCGCCGACGACGGGCATGCTGCATTGCGCATGCTGCGCGACAGCGGCCCTTACGATGTGGTGTTCAGCGACATCCGCATGCCCAACGGCATGTCGGGTATCGAACTGAGCGAGCAGGTGGCGCAACTGCTGCCGGACGCGCGCGTCATCCTGGCTTCGGGCTTTGCCAAGGCGCAGCTGCCGCCACTGCCGCCGCACGTGGATTTCCTGCCCAAACCCTATCGCCTGCGTCAGCTCATCGACATGCTGAAGGGCGCTGCCGCCAACGCCTGAGCGCGTACGGCAGCGTTGCAGCGGCGGCTCAGCGACTCTGGTAGTAGACCTGGTCGATGGCGATCTCCACCGGCGCTGCCGGCGCATCGGCCGCCAGCATGAAGGGCTGTCTGACCGCCTGCAGGTCCAGGTCGTGGAATGCACCGAGCGGGATCGTGACCTCGTGCCAGGCACCATCGCGCACCACGCCGTACTGATTGCCACCGGGCGCAATGGCCACCCAGCTGTCGCCGAAGCTGGTGTTGATGCCGATCCTGAAGGGGGACGCGGTCGTGGTCTTCACCTGCAGCTTGAGCGCGCCGCCCGCGTAGGCCGCCAGATTGCGGTAATCGCTCTGGATCCCCAACCCGTACCAGGCACCGGCGTTGGCACGGTAGGCCATCACGTTGCGGCCCTCGAACGGCGCCTGCGCGATCGGGGTGAGGTTGTTCCACAGGTACAGCTCGGCGTCCTGGCCAAGGGTCAGTCGCGCGCTGGTGTCGGTCTGGTCGGTGAATACGCCGAAGCGTCCCGCCGGCGCGGCATGCTGGTTGCCCACGTATAGCTGCGCCCCGGGGTTTTGATACAGCCGGATGTAGTCCACTTCCATCTTGCCCGGCAGCGGCGCGGTTACTGCGGCCGGCGAGGTCACGCCGGTATAGGTGCCTCCGACGGCGAGATTGAGCAGCAGGTAGTGCTGCTGATGGAACTCGTGCAACGAGGCGCCCTCGATATTGGAGATCGCAAATTCGAAATAGTGCTGGCCATCGATCGAGATACGGATGAATTGCGGGTCCCAGGTCATGCGATACACATGGAAATCGTTGTGCAGGTTCACCGGGCTGGTGTAGCTGGTGTCGTAATCGGCTTGCGAGCCGTTGTAGTCCCAGTGCACGGCCGCGCCGATGCGGCGGTTGGCGGTGCCGTCGGCGATCGCGGCAGCCATGCCGGCTTCCATCAGATCGATTTCACCGCGCCCGGGCCACACGCCGATCGTGCCCAGCATCCAGTAGGCCGGCCAGAGCCCGTTACCCACCACCGGCGTCTTGATGCGCGCTTCCAGCGTGCCGTACTGGAAGTGCATGCGGCCTTCGGTCTTGAGCCGCGCCGACGTGAACGGCATGCCGCCGAAGGCTTCGCGACGCGCTTCGATCACCAGCCGGCCATTTTCGATGCGCGCGTTGTCGGGGCGGCTGGTGTAGTACTGCATCTCGCCATTGCCCCAACCGCACAGGCCGATCTGACAGCCATTGCCGACATCGTAGGTCCACTTGCTGCCGTCGATGCCGGGCCCGTTGAAGTTGTCTTCCCACACCAGTGTCTGCGCTTGCGCACCCGGTGTCAGGGCCATGCCCAGCACAACAGCGAACTGCACGGTGACGCTACGTAAGGCGCGCATGCGTGTCTCCAACGATGGACCGGATGGTCCGTGGAGGAGCGACGCTGCGCAGTGGCTACGTCGGAGTCAAAGCAATTGAACGCGGCGTTTCAGTTTCGTGGTGTTCATTCCGGAATATTCCATCATTGGCATGACGCCGGTCGCAGATGGCGCCTGCGGCATGTTGCGTGGCAGCAGCAGCGGACGGGAATGGGCATGCGTGTTGCGTGCCGTCGCGCAGTCGTATGCAGAGCGATGGCAGGTACATCGTGTTGAAGCGGTTGCAAGCGCATGCGGGGCAGCCTGGCGCGCTGCCTTCGTCCAGGCACGCGATCGCCGCATGCGGTCGAAGCGACACCCCCGTGGCGATAGGCAAACAGCGCGGTGCGCCTCGTCAGTGCCCTGCGTGCACGGTCCAGGCCACCAGGCGGATCACCAGCGGCCGCACCACCAGCACGCAGCAGAACGCGGTAGGCATGGCGATGCGATAGGCATCGAGCGCGCGCCACACCAGGTCCGGCGTGGGCCCGGTGGCGATGCCGGTGATGACCAGGCACATCAGCAGCGCCATGATCGCGGCCATGTAGAACGCAAACACGAAGGGCGTGGCGCGCGCGCCGAGCTTCCAGCGCGGGCGCACCATCGCAGACGAAGAGGGGGACGACGACATGGCAGGACCTCGGTTGCCGCACAGCGGCGGGATGGCCGAACTCTAGGGCAGCCGTGGCGCACGGAGTAGATCGCGTAAGCTTGCGGCTTACGTAAGTAAATCTTACGAATCGCGCCGCGATACTTGCTCAACTAATGAATATTCTTCAGTCGATTCGAAGCTTTGTCGGCACGGTCGATGCCGGCAGCATTGCCGGCGGGGCCAAGCTGCTCGGCGTCAGCCCTGCGGCGGTCAGCCAGAACATCGCGCGTCTGGAGCAGCACCTGGGCGTGCGTTTGCTGCATCGAACCACCCGGAGCCTGGCACTGACCGAGCGCGGCGCAGTGTACTTCGAGCAGGTGCGGCAGCTGGAGCGTGACCTGGAGCGTGCCCGGCAACTGGTGGCCGGCCCGCAGCAGGCACCGGCAGGCCGATTGCGCGTGGCCAGCACCGCCGCGTTCGCGCGTCATGTGCTGGCCCCGATGCTGCCGGCGCTGCGCCAGCAGTACCCGCAGCTGGAGATCGAGCTGCTGTGCACCGACCGGGTGGTGCAGCACGCGCAGGAAAGCGTGGATGTCAGCCTGCGCATCGAGGCGCAACTGGAAGACGGCCTGGTGGCACGCTGTATCGCGCAGGTGCCGTTCGTGGTGTGCGCCGCGCCCGAGTATCTGGCCCGCTGCGGCACACCGACGCGGCCGGATGAGTTGAAGTATCACGACTGCCTGCTGCTGCGCTATCCGGCCGATGGCCGCTTCCTGCGCTGGAACTTCATACGCGACGGCGTGCGTTTCCAGCCTCAGCTTGGCCAGGCGCTGGTCAGCGACGACGTCGATGCGCTGGCCACCATGGCCGCTGCCGGTGGCGGCATCACGCGGCTGGCCGCATTCGTCGTGCAACCGTATCTGCAGCGCGGCCAGCTGCAGCAGCTGTTCACCCCCGACAGGGCCGACACCGGCCAGGCCGCACTCGAACCATTGCGCCTGTATCTGTGCGTGGCCGACCGCCGCGACTTCACCCCGAAGGTGCGCGCTTTCATGGAACACATACTGCAGCGCCTGCCACCGGACTGGCGGGTCACCGAGCCGGCATTGGCGCCGGGCTCGGCGTAGAACCGCAGCAGCGCAGCGACCAGCGGCGTTGCTCCAGGCATGCCGCAGCCCAACCCGGCACTTGCGGACGCCTCGACAGCGGCACGCCTGTCGAGCGATGCCATGCGCCGCGTCAGTCCAGCCTGAGCATCACCACCGCATGCGCGGGCAGCGCCACCGTCAAGGCCTTGCCCTGCACGCGTGCACCGTTGAACGGCCTTGGCTCCACCACATGCGGCTGCGCGAAGCTGTTGTGCGCGGTGATCGCCGCCGCACTGAGGATCTGTCCTTCCACACGCTGCGGCGCAAGGCCTTGCACGTCCACGCTGACGTTGGCGGGTGCAGTGGCGTCCAGGTTGGTCAGCGCGACATACACATGGCCATCCTTTGCCTTGACTGCCGAGCCGTGCACCGCCGGCACCTGCGTGTTGCCGTGGCGGTAGCGCGGTGTCTGCAGCTGCAGCGGCAGGTGGGTGGCGTCTTGATAGGGCTTGTACAGGGCAAACACGTGGTAGGTCGGCGTCAGCACCATCTTGTCGCCATCGGTAAGAATCATCGCCTGCAATACGTTGACCATCTGCGCGATATTGGCCATGCGCACGCGCTCGGCGTGGTTGCTGAAGATGTCGATATTCAATGCCGCCACCAGGGCATCGCGCAGGCTGTTCTGCTGATGCAGGAATCCCGGGTTTGCGCCGGGCAGGCCGGCGTACCAGGTGCCCCATTCGTCGACCACCAGCGCCACCTTCTTGCCGGGGTCGTATTTGTCCATGATCGCGCTGTGCCTGGTGATCAATTCGTCCATCACCAGCGTGCGCGACAGCGTGTCGATCCAGGCGCTTTCGTCGAAATCGGTCGAGGAGGCGCGCGGCGGCCAGCCACCGGGCACCGTGTAGTAATGCAGGCTCAGGCCGTCCATCAGCGTGCCGGCTTCGCGCATCATCACCTCGGTCCAGTGATAGTCGTCGTTGTTGGGGCCGGGCGCGATCTTGCGCAGCGTCTGATTGGCGGGCGCCTTGACGAAGGTCTGGTAACGCCGATACACGTCGGCGGCATATTCCACCCGCATGTTGCCGCCGCAACCCCACAGCTCGTTGCCCACGCCGAAGTAGGGCACCTGCCAGGGCGCATCGCGGCCGTTGGCGCGGCGCTCGCTGGCCAGGCTGGAGCGGGTGTCGGCGGTCATGTACTCGGTCCACTGCGCGATCTCGTCCGGCGCCGCATTGCCGACATTGCCGGCGATATAGGCCTGGGTGCCGAGCAGCTCGGTGAAGTCCATGAACTCATGGGTGCCGAAGCGATTGGACTCTTCCACGCCGCCCCAGTGCGTGTTGACGCGGATCGGGCGCCTGGCCGGCGCGCCGACACCGTCGCGCCAGTGGTATTCGTCGGCAAAGCAGCCGCCCGGCCAGCGGATGTTGGGCACCGCGATGGCCTTCAACGCCGCGAGCACGTCGTTGCGGTAGCCGCGCGTGTTGGGAATGGAGGCGTCCTCGCCCACCCACACGCCGCCATAGATGCCGGTACCCAGGTGTTCGGCAAACTGCCCGAACACCTGCCGCGACACCTGTGCACCGGGCTGGTCCGCACGCAAGCTACCGGTCACCTTGACCTCGGCAGCGCAGGCGATGCAGGCACTGGTCGCCAGGGTGACGGCAACGAGCGCGGGCAGTAGCCGCCGGCGCGAGGTCTGCAACGCGAGGGAGATCCAATGCATCGGCGGGGCGCTCCTGTAGGGGTGGGTCGAGGTGTTGGCGCACTGCCGGCGCAGCCGCATGCCGGTAGCGTAGTGGCAGTGATGGTGCTGTGTCGCTGCATCGCGTTCGCCGCTGGCGAGCCCTGCTGCGCCCGCGCAATGCGACACCGCCTAGTTGTCGTTCGGCAGGCCAGGATGTGCGCGAGGGCATGGTCGGCGGACGCGCGACGCGGCTATGCTCGCGGGCTTCCATCCGCAGTGGGGCGATTCATGCAGCGAGTGTTCGGGCAGTTGCCAGACGGTGTCGAGGTTCACGCGCTCAGCTTGCGCAGCGACGACGGGCTGGAGGCGGACGTCCTCACCTACGGCGGCATCCTGAACGCGCTGCGGCTGACCACCGCTCAGGGCGTGGTGCCGCTGCTGCTGGGTCTGCCGGACCTGCCGGCCTACGCCGCCGATGGCGACAGCCTCAACATCCTGGTGGGCCGCTTCGGCAATCGTATCGGTGGTGCACGCTATACGTTGGACGGGGTGACCCACACGCTGGCCGCCAACGAGGGGCGCAACCAGTTGCACGGCGGCGAGCGCGGTTTCGGGCGACGGGTCTGGACGGTACTGGAGCAGGCACCGGATCAGGTGCTGCTGGGCTACGACTCGCCCGACGGCGAAGAGGGCTACCCCGGCAATCTGCAGGTGCGCGCCCGGCTTGCGCTGCAGCAGCGCAGCCTGCATCTGGACTTCGAAGCCCGCTGCGACGCGGCCACGCCGTTGAACCTGACCCATCACCCGTATTTCAATCTGTCCGGCGACCCGCAGCGGCGTGCCGCAGCGCAGGTGCTGCGGGTGCCTGCCGACCGCTATCTCCCGGTGGACGCAGAATCCATCCCGACCGGGGAGATCGCGTCGGTGGCCGGCACACCGTTCGATTTCCGCGACCCCGCCGCGCTGGCCGAGCGGATCGACCCGGCGCATCCGCAGGTCGTGCTCGGCAAGGGCTACGACCAGTGTCTGGTGCTGGCGCCAGGCGCCGACCGGGTCGCCGAGCTGTACTCGCCGCACAGTGGCGTGGCCATGCGCATCCTCAGCGACGCGCCGGCGGTGCAGGTCTACGAGGGGCAGCATCTGGACGCGCATCATCCGGGCCTGGGCCGCGGGGTGTGCCTGGAACCGCAGAGCTACCCGGACGCCCCCAATCACGCCAACTTTCCTTCGACCATCCTGCGTCCCGGCGAGGTCCATCGCCGCCGCATCGTTTATCGCTTCGCCACGCCAGGCCCGGATCAGCCGTGGGAGGTGGTCAGCGCTGCACTCGATGGCTGAGCAGCGCTGACAGGGTCCAGGCGGATGCCCTGCATCGCCGACCCACGCATTGCGCAACCATCGGGCAGGCGCGACCGATGTTGAGGGGCGGCACGGGTTCCGCGTCCTTGCGGCTCGTCCGTGCTGTCCGTGCCGTCCGCGCACCGTGCACCCGCGCGCAACAGCGTGTCAGCCGACCGCCGGCGCGGCTTGTTCGCGTCTGTCGGTTCGGGCCGAATCGCCGGGGTGATCTCTGGTCAGGTGCGGTGCGACACACGGGCACCGGGCCTGCAGGACACAAGCGGCCGGCCACGCGCAGGACTCGCTGCATGGCAGGCAGCGCCCGCCTGCGCGATCAGCGCGGCCCCAGCACCAGTTCGATCACGAACTTGCTGCCGAAGAACGACAGCACCAGCAGCGCCATGGCGGTCAGCGTCCAGTGCACGGCCTTGGTGCCGCGCCAGCCATTACGCCAGCGGCCGACCAGCAGCGCGCCAAACACGATCCACGACAGGATGCTGAGCACGGTCTTGTGCAGCAATCGTTGCGCCAGGAAATCCTGCACGAACAGCAGCCCGGTCAGCAGGGTCAGGCTCAGCAACACGAAGCCGACGGTGATCGTGCGGAACAGCAGGGTTTCCAGTTCGGTCAACGGCGGCAGCGCGCGCAGCCAGGGATGGAAGTCGCGCCGCCGCAACGCCCGTTCCTGCAGCCATAGCATGATGGCCAGCAGGGCGGCGATGCCCAGGGTGGCGTAGGCCAGCAGCGCCATCCAGGCGTGCAGTTCCAGCCGCCAGCCCAGGTCTGCGCTCGGCTCATGGCCGTAGGCGTGGTAACAGGCCAGCAGGATGGCCGACAACGGAAACACCACCACGCCCACCGCGGCCATGCGGCCGCGCCCGCCGAACACCGCGGTCAACGCCGCCATGCCCAGGCCGGTCAGCGACAGCGCGGCAAAGAAATGCATGTCCGGCCCGCCCGCGGTGCGGAACGCCACCAGCACGTGATAGCCGGCGTGCAGCGCAACCGCAGCCAGCGCCGGCGCCAACCAGCGCGCAGGGGCCTGGTTGCCATCGCGCAGCACTGCCCGGGTGAGCAGGGCGGCAGCCAGCAGGTACAGGGCGAACGCGATGAGAACGATTGTCATCGTGGAAGTTTCGCATATTGGTGGGGCGGGGATTCGGGATTCGGGAATCGGGAATCGGGAATGGGGAATTGGGAATTGGCAAAGCCGGGCCGGGGCGTGGGGATGGCCGGGCAGGCAAGTGTGCTGGTTGGTAGCAAGTGGGTACGGGTAAGCCTGCCTGCGGGCGTGGCCGCTGACGTCTGGTCTCTGCGGTGCTGCTGCCCTGGCTGGTTGCAGGGACTGCCGAGCGCCGGAGGGATTTGCCCTGGATTGGCTCGCTTCGGCCGGCGGGTCGATTGGGGCGGGGCGTTGGCTGGTGCCGCTATAATCGATGCCCGTTTCCCCTCACGCGGTCCCTTGCGCATGTTCGAGTCCCTTACCCAACGTCTCTCCGGCACCATGGAGCGCCTGCGCGGCCGCGGCCGCCTGACCGAGGAGAACATCCGCGAAGCCACCCGTGAAGTGCGCATCGCGCTGCTGGAAGCCGACGTCGCGCTGCCGGTGGTGCAGGCGCTGATCGAACGCATCAAGGTGCGCGCGGTGGGCCAGGAAGTGCTCAAGTCGCTGACCCCCGGCCAGGCGCTGATCAAGATCGTGCGCGACGAGCTCACCGCGGTCATGGGCGCGGCGGCGGCCGACCTCAACCTCAACGTGCCGGCACCGGCGATCATCCTGATGGCCGGCCTGCAGGGTGCGGGCAAGACCACCACGGTCGGCAAGCTCGCCAAGCACCTGAAGGAAAAGCGCAAGAAAAAGGTCATGGTGGTCTCGGCCGACGTCTACCGCCCGGCCGCGATCGAACAGCTCAAGACCCTGGCCGAGCAGGTCGGCGTGCTGTTCTTCCCGTCCGACGCCTCGCAGAAGCCGGTCGACATCGTGCGCGCCGCCATCAGCGACGCACGCAAGTCGTTTGCCGACGTGCTGCTGGTCGATACCGCCGGTCGCCTGGCGATCGATCAGGCGATGATGGACGAGATCAAGGCGCTGCACGCCGCGATCACCCCCACCGAAACCCTGTTCGTGGTCGATGCGATGACCGGCCAGGACGCGGCCAACACCGCCAAGGCCTTCGGCGAGGCGCTGCCGCTGACCGGCGTGGTGCTGACCAAGACCGACGGTGACGCCCGTGGCGGTGCCGCGCTGAGCGTGCGCTACATCACCGGCAAGCCGATCAAGTTCGTTGGTACCGGCGAAAAGACCGACGGCCTGGATGTGTTCCATCCCGATCGCGTCGCCAGCCGCATCCTGGACATGGGCGACGTGCTGTCGCTGGTGGAGCAGGTCGAGCACAGCGTCGATCAGGAAAAGGCCGCCAAGCTCGCTGCCAAGGTCGCCAAGGGCAAGAAGTTCGACCTCAACGACATGAAAGAGCAGCTCGAGCAGATGCAGAACATGGGCGGCATCCATGGGCTGATGGACAAGCTGCCGGGCATGGGTCAGATCCCGGACAACGTCAAGCAGCAGGTCACCGGCAAGGAAGTGCCGCGCATGATCGCCATCATCAATTCGATGACCAAGAAGGAGCGCCGCAACCCGGCGTTGCTCAACGGCTCGCGCCGTGCCCGCATCGCACGCGGCTCGGGCATGCAGCCGGCCGACGTCAACAAGCTGATGAAGCAGTACCAGCAGATGGAAAAGATGATGGGCAAGCTGGCCGGCGGCGGCATGAAGGGCCTGATGCGCAACATGAAGGGCATGATGGGTGCCATGGGCGGCCGCGGCGGCATGCCGTTCCGTTGAGCAACCTGCGCAGGTTGCGCGCGCGGTGAGCACATCCGCAGGCGCGCACTGCGTGCATCTGGCGCTGGCCCTCGTGCTGGCGTGGCAGCTAACGGCAGGGTGGGCGTTACTGCCGGCAAGCGTTGTGTTGTGGTTGTGTATCGCACTGGTGGTCGCAGGAATCGACCGCCTGTCTGGCGCCCGCCCGGTCGCAGCACCGGCGTCAACGCCCACCTCCCAAGCGCAGGGTGGCGGCACTGGCGGCGGCATCGGCGGTACGCCGGCAATCGCTCGCCTGCCGCGGCGCGACGCAGCCGCAAAACGCGTCGTCGCGCAGAACGTGCACGACACGTCGGTGCGCCAATGGCGGCGCCATATCGTCGACGTGGCGCCATACGAAGAAGAACGCTACCCGCGGCAGGACATCTGCACCACGGTCGAGGTGTTCCTGCGTGCGGGCGACCAGCTCGTGCTGGCGTTCCATCCTGCCAACGATGCTGCAGATGTGGCCGCGTGGCGCTGCGATGTGTGGCACCCGGGTGGCACGCAATCGCAGTGGTGGGAGGTGCCCGCCGATGGCGAGGTGGATGTGCCGGTCACCCGCACCGGGGTGTATTCGATCGGCATCGGCCAGGCCTATGGAACGTGCCCCGGCGTGGTCGCGCTTTGGCTGCGCGTGCCCGAGCCGGATCGGCTGGCACTGCCGCTGCAGCCCACGTTCGGGTCGGCCATGCGATACGCGCGTCGCGCCGACGGCGCGGCGGTGGTGCATCTCGAAGACGACGCACAGCTGCAGTCGCAGGCGCATCTGCCGTCAGTGCCCGTGCACGGCGCGCCCGCCGGCTCGACGTTGTTGTTCGCCAGTGCCGACGATGCCTGGGACGTGTCCGCAGGTTCCGATCCGGCATCGTCGTGGCGTGCCGACAACACCCATCTTTACCGTTACTTCCTGCGCCTGAGCCAGGGCGACGTGCTGACGCTGGAACTGGCCTGGGCCGGCGAGCACTTCGATCGCCCGTTGCCGTTGCCCGATCAATGCACCGGTCGCACGCAGGGCGAGCTGCGTGTGTTCAAGCTCGTGCGTGGGCCGGATCTGGTGCATGCATGGGCGAGCGCGGCACCGGCCGCCTGCATGCAGATGACCTGTCCTGTCGATGGCGATTACTGCCTGGAACTGCGGCTGTTCGGCCAGCCGGCATGGCGCCAGCAAGCCATTGCTGCAGTTGTCGACCTGCGCGTGTGGGGTGATTACCTGCAGCGTCCTCGGAGCTTGCGTGCATTCGCGTTGCAGGATGTCTGGGTCGAAGACTGGTACCGGCAAGTGATGCCGGTGCCCGTGGATTGAGAGAACGAAGAACGAACCACTGTGCTCGGCGCCACATGGGGCGGCCGGAGCTCGATGCGGCATGTAGCAGCGGTATGCACCGGCAACTGCATGTCCACCTGATCACGGTTGCCACGTTTGGTAGTCGCTCCAGACGCAACGTACGGCATGCAGTGCATGCGCGAACGACCGTCTTGCGCGTGCCGGCATCCGCATCCGTCCATCGCGGTTACCATGCTCCGTCTCGTGGCCGCCGAGGTGGTGGATGACCAGATTCTCCAACGTCGATGCCTTCCAGCAACGCTTCGGCCTGCGCCTGCCGATCCTGCTCAGCCCCATGGCCGGCGCCTGCCCGGTGCCGTTGTCGGCAGCGGTCGCCAATGCCGGTGGCATGGGCGCGATGGGTGCGGTGTTGTCGCAGCCGCAGGACATCGTGACGTGGATGGCCGCCTTTCGTGAGGCAAGTGCCGGGCCTGCGCAAGTCAATCTGTGGATTCCCGATCCGGCGCCTGCCCGCGATGCCGCTGCCGAAGCGCGCCTGCGGGTGTTTCTTGCGCAGTGGGGGCCGCCAGTGCCGGAGGCAGCAGCCGATGCAATGCCAGCCGATTTCGACGCGCAATTCGATGCATTGCTGAACGCGCGCCCGGCGGTGGCCTCATCGATCATGGGTGTGTTCCGACCCGACCAGGTTGCGCGCCTCAAGCATGCGGGCATCGCCTGGTTCGCCTGCGCCACCACGCTGGAGGAAGCACTGGCGGCGCAGGCAGCCGGGGCCGATGCCGTGGTCGCGCAAGGCGCCGAGGCTGGCGGTCATCGCGGCGCGTTCGATGCCAGCCGCGCCGCGCAGCAGATGACCGGGCTGTTTGCCCTGCTGCCGCGGCTGGTCGATGGCCTGGAGATCCCGGTCATCGCCGCGGGCGGGATTGCCGACGCGCGCGGCATTGCCGCGGCGCTGGCGCTGGGCGCCAGTGCAGTGCAGATCGGCACCGGTCTGCTGCGCACGCCCGAGGCTGCCTTGCCCGGCGCCTGGGCCGATGCATTGGCAGCCGCCGAGCCGGAACATACCCGGCCAACCCGCGCGTTTTCAGGTCGGTTGGGGCGGGCATTGCTCACCCCTTACGTGCGCGCCGCCACTGCTGCGGATGCGCCGCCGCCTGCGCCGTATCCGGTGCAGCGCGGCCTCACCGCTGCGATGCGCCAGGCAGCGGCGCGCGACAACCGTCTGGAGGCGATGCAGGCCTGGGCAGGCCAGTCGGCCTGGATGGCGCCGGCGCAGCCGGCCGCACAATTGGCCGTGCAGTGGTGGGAGCAGACGCAGGCACTGCTGTGTCGCTGATCTTCTGTAATGGCCAGGCGGCAACGGCGCAGCAACTCGGCGCGGCCGCCTTGATCAACTACGGGCACTTCACGACGCTGCAGGTGCGCAACGCCGCCGTGCGCGGGCTGGATCTGCATCTGCAACGTCTGCAACACGACAGTGCCGCCCTGTTCGGCGCACCGATCGATGCCTCACGGGTGCGCGCGTATCTGCGCGCGGCGTTGGCCAGTGCCGGTCGCGTGGATGCGAGCGTGCGCATCACCGTGTTTTCGCAGGCGTTCGCGCTGCGCGATCCATCGCGCCAGGTGGCGCTGGACGTATTGATTTCTCTATCGGCGGCTGCGCAACTGCCCGATGCCGCGCTGCGCGTGCACGCAGTCACCCATGTGCGCGAGCAGGCGCAGTGCAAGCACGTCGGCACCTTCGCGCTGTTGCATCTGCGTCGCCAGGCGATGGCCGCCGGCGTCGACGATGCGGTGTTGGTCGATCCCCAGGGCCATGTGCTGGAAGGGGCGTTCTGGAATGTCGGGTTCTGGCAGCAGGGCAGGGTGGTCTGGCCGGCCGGGCCGGCGCTGGACGGCACCCAGCAGCGGTTGTTGCAGGCCGGGCTGCAGGCGCTCGGTATCGCGCAGACCTCCCGCCCGGTCGCCCTTGACGAGCTCGCCAGCTTCGACGGCGGTTTCAGCTGCAATGCGCGGGGGCAGCAGGCCATCGTGGCCATGGGCCCGGCGCAGTGGTCGGCCCCTGCCGCGCAGCTGCCCGTGCTGGAGCGGGCGCTGCAAACCCAGGCCTGGCAAGGGATCTGAGCAAAAACACCGGCTGGCTTGGCTTCGCCGAGGGAGCCCGCTATAATCGCCGGCTTACCGCGCCACTCTGGCGACTGGGCAACTCAGGAAAACGACACCATGGTCAAGATTCGACTGACCCGCGGCGGCGCCAAGAAGCGTCCGTTCTACCACATCATCGTGACCGACGTACGCAGCGCGCGCGACGGCCGCAACATCGAGCGCGTGGGTTACTACAACCCGGTTGCGCAGGGCGCCGAACCGCGCGTCGTGCTCGATATCGCCCGCGTCGACCATTGGGTCGGCAACGGTGCACAGCTGACCGACAAGGTGCGTAACCTGTACCGCGAAGCATCCAAGTCCCAGGCCGCTGCGGCCTGATCTTGAGGCCGGGCGTGTTTGCCCGGCCAGAGTCGACACAGATGAAGCCGACCGAGCGCCGCATCCTGTTAGGCAGGATTGTCGGCGCTTTTGGTGTCAAGGGTGAGCTGAAGCTCGAATCCTGGACCGAACCGCGCAGTGCGATCTTCCGGTATCAGCCGTGGGTCGTGCGCACGCCATCGGGGCAGGAGTCGGTCGTGAGCGGCGTACGGGGACGTGATCAGGGCAAGAATCTGATCGCGGTGTTCCCCGACGTGACCGACCGCGACACCGTCGAGGCCATGCATGGCACCGAAATCTACGTTGCCCGCAGCGCCTTGCCGCCGCCCAAGCCCGACGAATACTACTGGGTGGATCTGGAAGGATTGCAGGTGGAAACCGTCGAGGGCGTCAAGCTCGGGACGGTGTCGCACCTGTTTTCCACCGGCTCCAACGATGTGGTGGTCGTGCGCGGCGATCGCGAGCGGATGATTCCGTTCGTGCTTCCGGAGTTCGTCAAATCGGTGGACTTCGAGGCCAATCTGATCGTGGTCGACTGGGACCCGGATTTCTGATCGAAGCGGTGCCCCGGCGCCGCTTTTGCTCTACCCATTCTCCACTCCCGATTCCCGATTCCCGTGCGCATCGACGTCATCAGCCTGTTCCCGGAGTTCATCGCGCACTGCGCGGCGTTCGGCGTGGTCGGGCGGGCGCAGGAGCGCGGTCTGCTGGACCTGCAGGGCTGGAATCCGCGCGACCATGCGCAGGGCAACTACCGCCGCGTGGACGATCGTCCCTTCGGCGGCGGGCCCGGCATGGTGATGTTGATCGAGCCCTTGCGGGCCTGTCTGGAGGCGGTGCAGGCCGCCGACGCGCGACCGGCGCCGGTGATCTATCTCAGCCCGCAGGGACGTCCTCTCACCCAGCTCCTCGCGCGCGAGTTGGCGCAGTTGCCGCGCATGGTCTTGCTGTGCGGGCGCTACGAAGGGGTGGACGAGCGTTTCCTGGCCAACGCGGTGGATATGGAAATCTCCATCGGCGATTACGTGTTGTCCGGTGGCGAGTTGGGCGCTGCAGTCCTTGTGGATGTGGTGACGCGGCTGCAGGACGGCGTGTTGAACGACGCCGAGTCTGCTGCACAGGACAGTTTCGAAGGCCCGCAAGGCCTGCTGGACTGCCCGCACTACAGCCACCCGTCGGCGCATGCCTGGGGGGATGTGCCCGAGGTGTTGCGCTCGGGCAACCATGGCGCGATTGCGCGCTGGCGCCGGCAGCAGTCGCTGGGCCGGACCTGGCTGCGTCGTCCCGATCTGCTCGACGAGGCAGGCCTGGACAAGCACGACCGTCGTCTCCTGGAGGAATTTCGCCGCGAACTCACCCGGGGCGACGAGAAATAAGGGCGCACCCCTAGCCCTTGAAGAATTGATTGGGGTACAATATGCGGCTTGCTGGCCAGCCTTGCGTCTGGCCCTCTTACGAACCTCGAGCAATCGCCGTGCGGCGACTGCCGGTCCAATACCACCAGACACGCGGTGCCCACCATGAGCAAACTCAACAAGACCATCCTGGCTGACTTCGAAGCCGCCCAGATTCAGCGCAAGCTGCCGGAATTCAACCAGGGCGACACCGTTGTGGTGAACGTCAAGGTGAAGGAAGGCAACCGCGAGCGTGTGCAGGCCTATGAGGGCGTGGTGATCGGTACCAAGAATGCCGGCCTGAACTCCGCCTTCACCGTGCGCAAGATCTCGCACGGTTTTGGCGTCGAGCGCGTGTTCCAGACCCACAGCGCCATCATCGACTCGGTCGAAGTGAAGCGCCGCGGTAAGGTCCGCGCCGGCAAGCTGTACTACCTGCGCGGCCTGGAAGGCAAGGCTGCCCGCATCAAGGAAGATCTGGCCGCCGCTGCGCAGGCCAAGGCCGCTCGCCAGGCTGCTGCCAAGGCCGAGTAAGCCACACTGCTGGCAGGTCTCATCGATCTGCCACTGCCAAACGGCCGCCCTTGGGCGGCCGTTTGCGTTTGTGGAACCGGAATGGCGACAGCGCTCGAAGTCGGCATGTGCCACTCGCGCACTACGGTTCTGGCCGCGATGCCCGCAGCCATCTGACAACCGCGCGCTACGTCTTGTTAGCCGTTCTCAAGTCGCAGCTTGAGGCCGGTCAGTACAGCGCATCGCCATCGATCACGTGGCTTGGCTGCGGTCGGCATGCGCGGATCAGCGTGCACGCATCAGCGCGAGCGTGTCCGGGTTGGCTCGGTGATCGGCTCGGCAATGGGGGCGGGGTCGGCAACCGGCGATGCAGGATGTGCGGGTACCTCGGCTGCCGCTGCCAGTACGGAAGGGTGGTTCGGCGTGGTCAGCATGCGCGCCTTGCGCCAGCCGCCCCAGCGGTAGTAGGCCAGCGACAGCAGCATCGAGCAGGTCGAACTGATCGGGAAGCTCCACCACACCGCGTCTGCGCCCAGATGCGGCAGCAGGATATTTGCGAGAGGCACGCGCACGCCCCAGAGCGAAAACGCCAGAATCAACAGCGGTGGGATCACTGCACCGGTGGAGCGCACCACGCCAGACACCACAAAGCTGACGCCAAACAACAGGAACGACCAGATCGCGATGTGGTTGAGATGCCGCGCGATCTCAAGGGTGGCGCTGCCTTCGGGCAGGAACAGGGCCAGGGTCCAGCGATCGAACAGGATCAACAGCACGATCAGCAGGCCCGTCATCAGGAAGTTGGCGGCGATGCCGGTACGGGCGACGGCATCCACCCGCGACCACAGGCCGGCACCCACGTTCTGGGCAGCCATGGTCGAACAGGCGGCGCCGACCGCCATCGCCGGCATCTGTACGTAGTTCCAAAGTTGCAGCCCCGCACCGAACGCGGCGGCGGTGTCGGTGCCGAAGCCATTGACCAGCGACAGCATCGCAATCATCGCCAGCGAGATCATCACCATCTGCAAGCCCATCGGCACGCCCTTGACGACGAGCGCGCGCAGGATGGCAGCATCGATCCGGAACAGATGCAGGTCGCGTCGTCCCAGCCACAGCACATTTTTTTTGTGCCGCAGATAGATCAGCAGGCCGGCCAGTGCAACCACCTGCGCAATCAGCGTGGCCCAGGCCGCACCGGCAATGCCCAGCGCCGGAAACGGGCCGATGCCGAACAGCAGCAACGGGTTGAACACGATATCCAGCAGCACCGACAGCAGCAGAAAGCGGAAGGGCGTACGCGCATCGCCGGTACCGCGCAACGCTGCCGATAGAAAGGCGAACAGATACAGCGTCGGCATCGCCAGGAAGATCACCCGCAGATATTCCTCGGCCAGCGTCTGCGAGGCGGCGGGCGTACCCATCGCGGTGAGCAGATGCGGCGCCAGGAACCAGCCCAGCACGGCGATCAGCGCCGACAGCCCGCCAAAGAAGCTGGCGCTGGTACCCATGACCTTGCGTGCCTGGGCGATGTTGCGCGCGCCCATCGCCTGGCCGATCAGGATGGTGGACGCCATGCCGATACCGAACACCGAGCCGATCAGGAAGAACATGATGCTGTTGGCGTTGGCTGCCGCGGTCAGCGCTTCTTCGCCGAGGTAGCGGCCGATCCAGATCGCGTTGACCGAGCCGTTGAGCGACTGGGCGATATTGCCCGCCATGATCGGCAGTGCGAAGAGCAGCAGGTTCTTGCCGATCGGGCCTTCGGTCAGGACAGCGGATTTGGGCATCGCGGTTGTATCGGTATGCGGACGTTGCGCACCCTAGCATTGCGCGGGTGAGATCCAGTGCAGTGCTCGCGTTGCGTACGCACTTCGGTTTGGGGGAGCTCCGCATTCGCCGCCAGCGATGCAGCCTTGGCCGGGGGGGCTGTGCTGCTTCGCTCGGCTGCGCAGCCGCGGTGGCCCTCATCCGGCGCTGCGCGCCACCTTCTCCCGCAGGCGGGAGAAGGGGTGTGGCCGAGCGCTTGTTTGAACTGCAGTGCGTTGATTGAACTGTAATGGGCTTGTGTGATCTGTACCGCGCTGGCTGGCAGTGCTCCCTTCCCCCGCCTGCGGGGGAAGGTGCCCGTAGGGCGGATGGGGGCGAGCGTCCAGCATCGAACTGGCGATCGACCCAGATGGCTGCGGCGACGGCCCAGCTTGAGTTCCGGGTGGCTGCCCAGATATCGGTTACCAGGCAGAGCGAGACAGCAAGACGCATGAATCCGGAGCTGGAACAGGGCACGACGGTCAGGCTGGACGTGTGGCTGTGGGCCGCGCGCTTTTTCAAGACGCGCAGCCTGGCCAAGAACGCGGTCGACACCGGCAAGGTGGACGTGGGCGGGCAGCGCCCCAAGCCCTCGCGCAGCCTGCGCTGCGGCGAGCACCTGCGTATCGACCGGGGCGGTGAAATCTTCGAGATCACGGTGGCCGGGCTCAGTGACGTACGCGGACCGGCGCCGGTGGCGCAGGCCCTGTACGTGGAGGGCGAGGCATCGCGCGAGGCGCGTGCGCAGTGGCGGCTGCAACGTGCTGCCGAACGCACCGGTTACCGCGCGCCGGAGGGCAAGCCCGACAAGCGCGCACGCCGCTTGATCACTGCATTGGGCGATATCGACGCGCTCTAGCGGTCTGGCACCTTGTCCCTGCCGTGCCCGATGGGCCCGCAGGGCGACACATGGCCGCTGCAATCGGGACGTCGCGCAAAAGAAATGCCCCGGTTGTCCGGGGCATGTCTGATTGCCAGGGCCTGAATCAGGCCGAACGATCCAGCGGCTTACGCCAGATCGAACCGATCCAGCTGCATCACCCTGGTCCAGGCGGCGACGAAGTCGTGCACGAACTTCTGCTGCGCATCGCTGCTTGCATAGACCTCGGCCACTGCACGCAGGATGGAGTTGGAGCCGAACACCAGATCCACGCGCGTGCCGGTCCACTTGAGCTCGCCGGTGGCGCGGTCGCGGCCTTCGTAGAGGTCCTTCGCTTCGGAGGTCGCCTTCCACTCGGTGCGCATGTCGAGCAGGTTGGCGAAGAAGTCGTTGCTCAACACGCCGGGACGGGCGGTGAAGACGCCATGCTGGGTATCGCCGGCATTGGCCCCCAGCACGCGCAGGCCGCCGACCAGCACGGTCAACTCCGGTGCGGTGAGGGTGAGCAGCTGCGCCTTGTCGATTAGCAACGCTTCGGCCGGCACCGCGTAGTTGCGTTTGGCGAAATTGCGGAAGCCATCGGCCACCGGTTCAAGCACGGCGAACGACTCGACATCGGTCTGCTCCTGCGAGGCATCGGTGCGGCCCGGTGCGAACGGCACCGTGACACTGTGGCCGGCGGCCTGCGCTGCGTGTTCCACCGCGGCGTTGCCGGCCAGCACGATCAGGTCGGCGAGCGAGATCTTCTTGCCGCCCGATTGCGCGGCGTTGAAGTCGGCCTGGATGCGCTCCAGCGTAGCCAGCACCTTGGCCAGCTGCTCAGGCTGGTTGGCCTGCCAGTCCTTCTGCGGTGCCAGGCGGATGCGGGCGCCGTTGGCACCGCCGCGCTTGTCCGAGCCACGGAAGGTGGAGGCCGAGGCCCACGCGGTGGACACCAGCTGCGCCACGCTCAGGCCCGAGGCCAGGATGGTCTGCTTCAATGCGGCCGCATCCTGCGCGTCGACCAACGCGTGGTCCACCGCCGGTACCGGGTCCTGCCACAGCAATTCTTCGGCCGGCACGTCCGGGCCCAGGTAGCGCGAGCGCGGACCCATGTCGCGGTGGGTGAGCTTGAACCAGGCGCGTGCGAAGGCGTCGGCAAACTGCTCCGGGTGCTGATGGAAACGCCGCGAGATGGCTTCGTACGCAGGGTCGAAACGCAGTGCCAGGTCGGTGGTCAGCATGGTCGGGCGGTGCTTCTTCGATGCGTCGTGCGCATCGGGGATGATGGCCTCGGCGTTCTTGGCCACCCACTGGTGCGCGCCGGCCGGGCTCTTGCCCAGCTCCCACTCGAACTTGAACAGGTGGTCGAAGAAATCGTTGCTCCACTGCGCCGGGGTGGTGGTCCAGGTCACTTCCAGGCCGCTGGTGATGGTGTCGGCGCCCTTGCCGCTGCCGTAGCGGTTGTGCCAGCCCAGGCCCTGGCTTTCCAGTTCGCCGGCTTCCGGTTCGGCGCCGACGTTGTCGGCCGGGCCGGCACCGTGGGTCTTGCCGAAGGTGTGGCCACCGGCGATCAGGGCCACGGTCTCTTCGTCGTTCATGGCCATGCGCGCGAAGGTGTCGCGGATGTCGCGCGCGGCAGCGATCGGGTCGGGGTTGCCGTCCGGACCTTCCGGGTTGACGTAGATCAGGCCCATCTGCACGGCGGCCAGCGGGTTTTCCAGATCGCGCGTGTGCGGCACTTCGCTGTCGTCGTCCTTGACCAGCACGCCGTGCGCTTCGTCTACACCGGGCGAGCCGCGCGAATAGCGGTCGTCGCCACCCAGCCACTTGGTCTCGCGACCCCAATACAGGTCCTGGTCGGGTTCCCAGGTGTCTTCGCGGCCGCCGGCAAAGCCGAACGTCTTGAAGCCCATCGACTCCAGCGCGACGTTGCCGGTAAGAATCATCAGGTCGGCCCAGGAAATGGCCTGGCCATACTTCTGCTTGATCGGCCACAGCAGCCGGCGCGCCTTGTCCAGGCTGACGTTGTCCGGCCAGCTGTTGAGCGGCGCAAACCGCTGCTGACCACGGCCGCCGCCACCACGTCCGTCGCCGATGCGGTAGGTGCCGGCGCTATGCCAGGCCATGCGCACGAACAGCGGACCGTAATGGCCGAAGTCGGCCGGCCACCAGTCCTGCGAGTCGGTCATCAGCGCACGCAGTTCCTGCTTGAGCGCCTGCAGGTCGATGCGCTTGAAGGCCTCGGCGTAATTGAACGTCTCGCCCAGCGGGTTGGACTTGTTCGAATGCTGGCTCAGCAGATCCACGCGCAGTTGCTTGGGCCACCAGTCACGGTTGGTGGTACCGGTACCGACGACAGCGTGGTTGAACGGGCACTTTGCTTCGGTGGTCATGGGATTTACCTGTGTGCGTGAGCACTTGGGGAGCGGCGTGCCGGTATGCCGGCACGTGCTGGTGGAATCGAGGTGGACGGCAGCGCCCTTGTCGTGGTCATTGATGATCACGACAGGGAAACAGTCGCCCGGCCGCTGGCGGACCCGCCGATGCTAGCGCCTGCTTGTGGCAGTCGAAACCGCCTGGCTGACGGGAAAGGCAATGGGCGGGCAGGCGCATCAGGCGGACTCATCATGGCGACGTTCGCACACGATAAAGCGCATCGATCATTTGGTGAATTCGAATTATTCGAACATATCGATAGCGTATTGCTATGGATAGCACGCCGGTGCTCGTCCGGCGTGCCCAGCGGCTACGGGACGCTCAGCGCTTGCCGAACAGGCTCCCGCCCAGCTTCATGACATCGCCCAGGCCGAGCTGGCCATCGCCGTCCTGATCCAGCACGCTGGTCAACAGGCCACTGGCGCCGGCGTTCGTGCGCACTTGCTGATGTTCCTGGGCCAGCGCGGGGCCGAGCTGGCCGGCGGCCGCGGTATCGCCGCCCAGAAAGCGCTTGGCCAGATATGCCATCACGATGGGAGCGAGCAGCTGCAGCAGCTGGCTGGCCTTGCTGGTTTCCAGCCCGGTGGCCTGGCCCAGCCCGGCAGCGGCCTGTGGCGCCTTGTCGCCGAACAGATGGCCGACGATCCCGGCGCCATTGGCCGACGCGCCGCTGGCCGAACCGCCCAGCAGCGAACCCAGCAGGCTACCGATGTCCGGGCTGGCGGCGTGGTCGCGTTGCAGGGCGCCCAGCAAGGCATCGGTGCCGCCGGCCTGCTGGCTATTGCGGCCCAGCGCGCCCATCAACAGCGGCAGCGCGGTCTGCACGGCCGATTGCGCCTGCTCGGGCGCAATGCCCAGGCGGCCGGCGAGTTGCTGCAGCTGCGGGCCCTGCAATTGCGCGGCGAGCTGATCGGTCAATGAGGCGGACGTGGTCATCGGAAGTTTTCCTGTTGGACGAGGCGTTGCCGCAGGGTGCGCCCCTCGCGCCGACAGAGCAATCCATGCGGCATCGCGGCAGCTCAGCCGTTACGCGCTGCACTTCCGCGGCCATCGATTCCTGCAGCGCATTGCATCCGCAAGCGCAGCAAGCATCAGCCATGCAGCTCCGCTCTTACGAATCCCAAATCCCGGCACCTCAAATCAACGCCTTCAACCGATACAAGGCCTCCAGCGCCTGCTTGGGCGTGAGCTCGTCCGGATCCAGGGCCTGCAGCGCTTCCTGCGCGGCGGAAGAGGGCGCGGTGAACAGCCCGAACTGTTGCGGCGCATCCAGCGCGGCCGGCGCCATCTGCGCGCTATGGCTTTCGCCGCCGCGTTGTTCCAGCTCCGCCAGGCGTCGTCGCGCCTGGGTCACTGCCGCCTTCGGCAGTCCGGCCAACGCGGCCACCTGCAGGCCAAAGCTCCGATTGGCCGGCCCATCCTTGACCGCATGCATGAACACCAGGCGCTCGCCGTGTTCGACCGCGTCCAGATGCACATTCGCAATACCGCTGGCCCCGCCGGCATGCGATTCGTCGGCCAGCGCGGTGAGTTCGAAATAATGCGTGGCAAACAGCGTGTAGCAGCGATTGGTATGCGCCAGGTGGCGCGCTACCGCGTCGGCCAGCGCCAGGCCATCGTAGGTGGAGGTGCCGCGGCCGATCTCGTCCATCAGCACCAGCGAGTGCGGGGTGGCGTGATGCAGGATGTAGCTGGTTTCGGCCATTTCCACCATGAAGGTGGATTGCCCGCGTGCCAGGTCGTCGCCGGCACCAATGCGGGTGAGGATGCGGTCGATCGGCCCGATCACCGCGCGGCTGGCAGGCACGTAGCTGCCGATATGCGCCAACAGCACGATCAAGGCGTTCTGCCGCATGTAGGTCGACTTACCGCCCATGTTCGGGCCGGTGATCACCAGCATGCGGCGGTCGGCATGCAGCTCCAGATCGTTGGGCTCGAACGGTTGGTCGCGTACCGCTTCCACCACCGGGTGACGGCCGCGCTCGATGCGCAGGCACGGCGCGCTATCGAGTTCCGGCTGCGACCAATCCAGTGCCTGCGCGCGTTCGGCGAACGCGGCCAGCACATCCAGTTCGCTCAATGCACCGGCGCAGCGCTTGAGGCCTTCCAGCTCGGTGCCCAGCGCATCCAGCAGGCCTTCGTACAGCAGTTTTTCGCGCGACAGCGAACGCTCGCGCGCGGACAGCACCTTGTCTTCGAAGCTCTTGAGTTCTTCGGTGATGTAGCGCTCGGCGTTGGTCAGCGTCTGCCGGCGGCTGTAGTGCAACGGCGCCTTTTCCGCCTGGCCCTTGCTGATCTCGATGTAGTAGCCATGCACGCGGTTGTAGCCGACCTTGAGCGTGGCGATGCCGCTGCTGGCGCGCTCGCGTTGTTCCAGATCGATCAGGAATTGGTCGGCATTGGTGGACAGGCGGCGCAGCTCATCCAGATCGGCGTCGTACCCGGTGGCGATGACGCCGCCGTCGCTGAGTTTGAGCGGCGGTTGCTCGGCCACGGCGCTGATCAACAGATGCGCGGTGGCATCGTGTTCGCCGAGTTCGGCATGCAGCGTCTGCAGTCGCGGCGAATCCAGCGGTGCCAGGATTGCGCGGACCTTCGGCAATAGTGCCAGGCCATCGCGCAGGGTGGAAAAGTCGCGCGGGCGCGCCGAACGCAACGCCACGCGGGTAAGGATGCGTTCCAGGTCGCCTAGTGCGCGGAAGGCCTCGCGCACGTCGACATCGGCGCCCGCGTCGATCAAGGTGCCGACCGCGTGGTGGCGCTGTACCAGCACTTCGCGCAGGCGCAGCGGACGGTGCAGCCAACGTCGCAGCAGGCGCCCGCCCATCGGCGTGACCGTGCTGTCCAGGACGCCGAGCAAGGTATTGCGGGTGTCGCCATCGACGCGCGTATCCAGCTCCAGATGCCGGCGCGTGGCCGCGTTCATCGAAATCGCTTCGCTGGCCACTTCCATCGCAATGGAGGTCAGGTGCGGCAGCCGCTGTTTCTGGGTCTCTTCGACATACCCCAGCAAGGCGCCGGCCGCAGCGGTGGCGCAGGGCTTGTCGTCGATGCCGAAGCCGGACAGATCGTGCAATTTGAAGAACGCCAGCAACTGGCGCCGACCACTGTCGGCATCGAACAGCCACGGTGGCCGCCGCCGCACGCCGATACGCCCGCGCAGGAACTCCGGCCAGTTGTCTTCGTCGGGCACCAGCAGCTCGGCCGGCTCCAGGCGCGCGATCTCAGCTTCCAACGCATCCACGCTGTCCACTTCGTTGACCAGGAAGCGCCCGCCGGCCAGATCGGCCCAGGCCAGGCCGTAGCCCTGCTTGCTGCGCGAAATCGCCATCAACAAGGTGTCGCGGCGCTCGTCCAGCAGCGCCTCGTCGGTGACCGTGCCGGGCGTAACGATGCGCACCACCTTGCGCTCGACCAGCCCCTTGGCCAGCGCCGGGTCGCCGATCTGCTCGCAGATCGCCACCGACTCGCCCAACGCCACCAGCCGCGCCAGATAGCCTTCATACGCATGCACCGGCACACCCGCCATCGGAATCGGCGCACCACCGGAGCTGCCGCGCTGGGTCAGGGTGATATCCAGCAGGCGCGCCGCCTTGCGCGCATCGTCGTAGAACAGCTCGTAGAAATCGCCCATGCGGAAGAACAGCAGCAGGTCGGGGTAGTCCGACTTGGCGGCGAAGAACTGCTTCATCAGCGGCGTGTGCTCGGGGGTTCCCGTGCCCTGCTTGGCTTTGTCTTTGGTGTCGGTGGTTTGCAATTACGTCTTCCGGAATCTGGCGCGGTGAGGGGCGGGCAGGTGGTGACCCGCGGTGCCGGTGGCAGGCGTGTGGCCGGGCGCTCCGCGCGGCGGCTGAGCTGGCTGGGTCAACGGCGGCGTGCAAGTTTAAGCCGAGCCGCCCGGGATCGCGATCCGGGCGCTTGCCCATGCGCCGGCGGCTCAGTTGTTGCGGGGGCGACGCGCTTCTGCCCGACCCGGCGCAGCGGTGGCGATGCCTTCATCGCAGGCAGGGGGCGCGGCCGGTGACGCTGTAAGCAAGCCGATCACCGCTGATGACAGAGGTACCGGCGGAGGCGGCGGTTGGTTGGCGCTCGTGCGACACGCTGCATCGGGCATCCGATTCAGGCTGCGTGGTGGCTGGAGGTCATGCCCCCTGTCGAGATGGCGTCCGACGGTGCTGATCAGCCGTGCCGTTATCTTGCTGAAGGCCTTCGCCTGTCTCGGCATGTGTCGCTCAGGATCCAGGGCCGAGCCACTCCACATCGCCGTGGCGGCGGCGGGGATAGAGTGCCCAGCCACTCATCACGTACGACACGCCGCATGGATAACCGACATCAGGAATGGATGCAGGCCGTCACCGACGCGCTCAGCGACCTGCTGGCCGCGCGCGTTGCGCAGGCCACGCTGCTGGAGGCCATGCTGGTCTCGCATCCGGATCCGGTCGCCTTGAGAAAGGCATGGGACGAGCTGTCGTCTCAGCGGATTGCCGTCGTTGCACAGAACAAGGCCGCCGCTGCGGTGGAGCGGCCGATGGATGGCTACACGCTGGACCAATTCCAGGCCTGGGAAGAAAAGTTTCGCCGCTATTTTCCGCGCGATGTGGATCTGGAATAAACGGAGGCGCGACCGCGCGTTCTTGCCGGCAACCAAAGAGTCGGTGTGCAGTGTGCGCCCTCGAGGCCTGCGTGCTTCGATGATGAGAGCGCTGCACAAGCGGCAGGATTCCTGAAGTCCGTTGGCGCATCTCCGGCCCACCAAGCTGGCCAGAGGCATCGGGCTGAAGGTCAGACGTCCCCCATCCGCCCTTCGGGCACCTTCCCCCGCAGGCGGGAGAAGGGACCGCGGTTGCGGTGTGCCATGCACTGGCGTGTCGCATCTCCGGCGGGGGTCACGCTGTAGTTGCCTTGCGCTTGGCAGAGCGCTGCAAGACACGGATCTCGTCGAGTGCTTTGCCATTGCCGGATCGCTTAAGCATGCTTCTGCGGCAGAAGATGACCGCAACATCGCCGCTGCTGCGTGTGGTCACCGGCCAGGCTATTCCGCTGCCGGAGAGGGTGGCCCGATCAGCCAACGCAGTTGCTGAAACGCGCCGACCTGTGGGCTCCCGGCAAGTCAGTGTCGGCCAAAATAAGCAGTTTACGGTCAATGTTGAAGCCAATACTTGGCGCATGTCAGTCCGCATCAATTGTCGTGCGGACGATGTTGGTTGTCGTCGGATAGCCATTTTTTGTCCGGTTCGCGGAGCTCGCTTGGCGTGCGGAAACAGCATGGACATGCGAGCACCAACGACACAGTGCAGGCCGAGGTCGTTGGCCGCCCAGCCACGAATGCGCGCAGTTGCCTGGCACGCGCGTCAACGCAATCTGTGCAGGGGTTAAGTGCGTATGCCGTGCCTTGCACACACGCCTGTCGCTTCAGGGCTGGAACTCTTTCGTCTTTGGAAAAGCTAAGATCGAAGCTTGTGCAATGTCGGAGGCGCCAATGATCGATCGTCGTACCTTTCTTGTCACGGGTGTGGCGGCCGCTGCCGCCAGCTTCAGTGCATCGGCGGCCCGGATCGCGCAGACGCCGCGCGCCAACGGGCCGGCGCCTTGGGGCGCAGTGCCCAGCGCACGCCAGCTGCGGTGGCATCGATGGGAGCAATACGCCTTCGTGCATTTTGCGATGAACACCTTCACCGACAAGGAATGGGGCTACGGCGACGAGGATCCGCGCAAGTTCGATCCCAGCGATTTTTCAGCCGATCAAATTGTCGCTGCGGCCAAGGCCGGCAATCTGAAAGGACTCATTTTCACGGCCAAACACCACGATGGTTTCTGTCTTTGGCCGACACGCCTGACCGAGCATTGCATTCGCAACTCGCCCTACAAGAACGGCAAGGGCGACATCGTCGGCGAAATGGCAGCGGCGTGCCGACGCGCTGGCCTGGCGTTCGGTCTTTACCTCTCGCCCTGGGATCGCAACCACGCCGAGTATGGTCGCCCCGGCTATATCGACTATTTCCGCAAACAGATCGTCGAACTCTGCACGGGCTATGGCGACCTGTTCGAGTTCTGGTTCGACGGTGCCAATGGCGGTGACGGCTATTACGGTGGCGCACGCGAATCACGCAAGATCGACGCGCCCGCTTACTACAACTGGCCGCGGATGATCGAGCTGGTGCACCAGCACCAACCAATGGCCTGCACCTTCGACCCACTCGGCGCCGATATCCGCTGGGGCGGCAACGAGGATGGTGTCGCTGGCGATCCGAGCTGGCCGACCATGCCCAATGCCCCGTACACCCAGGAAAACGGCAATTCCGGCGTGCGCGGCGGGGCGCTGTGGTGGCCGGCTGAAACCAACACGTCGATCCGCCCGGGCTGGTTCTATCACGCCGATGAAGACGGCAAGGTGCGTAGCCCGGAAAACCTGGTGCGCTATTTCGACACCTCGGTTGCGCGCGGCACCAACATGAACCTCAATCTTCCGCCCGACCGACGCGGCCGCATTCCCGACCACGACGTGGCGGTGCTGCAGAGTTTCGGCGACGCCATCCGCGCCAGCTTTGCCATCGATCTGGCCAAGGGCGCCAAGGCCAGCGCCAGTGCGTCACGCGGTGCCGGGTTCGAGCCGGCGCGCGTGCTCGACCGCCAGCCGGACAGCTACTGGTCCACGCCGGACGCGGTCACCACGCCGACGCTGACGCTGGAGCTGTCGGCAGTGCATAGCTTCGATCTGATCCGGCTACGCGAATACCTGCCGCTGGGCGTGCGCGTCACCCGCTTCGCAGTCGAAGCCGAGGTCGATGGGCAATGGCGGCGGCTGACAGAAGCGCAGTGCATCGGTGCGCAGCGCATCCTGCGCCTGGATCGCCCGATCGCCGCGCGCCGGGTGCGCCTGGTCGTGCTTGAGGCGCCGGTGTGCCCGGCGATCAGCGAATTCGCGTTGTTCCGCGCGGTTGCGCCGGTGCCGGTCGCGCGGCCGACGGCGACCGCGCCGGACGTGCTGTCCAGCGCTGGCTGGCGCATCGTCGAGGCGAGCGCGCCAGGGGCGGATACGTTGCTGGACGACGATGCCAGCACGATCTGGATCACGCCCGCTCCCACGCCGGCCCATCCTGTGCAGGTGACCATCGATTTGGGTGCGCTGCGTCAGGTTGCCGGTTTCAGCCTCACGCCCTCGCGCACAGTCATGAACGGTGCGGCGCCGCCGAAGGGCTATCGCGCCGAAACCAGCGAAGATGGCCAGCAGTGGCAGCCGGCCGGTGCCGGCGAGCTGTCCAATATCGCCTATGCGCTCTCGACTCAGCGGTTGAACTTCCCCGAAGTCCGCCAGATCCGCTACCTGCGGCTGTCGTTCGCGGAAACGGCAGTGCCTGCCGAGCGGCTGGCGATTGCGGGGATCGGTACGTTTTCGCGTATGCGATAAGCGCTTGCCCCCCCTCGCGGCCATGCGCCGCGAGGGGGGGCGTAGTTGAAGCGGTGCAGTTTCACTGGTTTGAAAATGCGTGAAATCGGTGAAGACGAGGTGGGAGCATCGGCGACTTTGCCGAGACTGTACGCTATTGCTTGCCCCTACCGCGGCATTGGCGGGTTGTATGTGTCGACGTAGACAATCGAATGCAAGTGTTCAGGTGAAGCGACGAGGACGGGAATAGTTATCTGACGATATGTCAACGGCACTAACAAATAGTGCTGCATGGATTCCTGAGTGCGAAGTCCCGGGCCCACGAAATGCCGCAGGCCCGGGGTTGCGATTCTTGCTGCTACCGGAAATTAAGTAACCGCATAAATGTCCCGTGCGCAAGAAAATGCGGTTATCAGTCAAATTTTCTGATAGTCGCAGGTCAGATTTTCAAACTCGGGTAAATATCCTTGGTGGTCATAAGTCCCGCCGGCGTAGGTGCATACACGCTCAAGAGTACGTCCCGAAAGCCTGACTTTGCCATTCCATTTGTTCTCGCAACCCTTGTATGCCGGGATAACATAAGAATTGGGTGTTCCACCAGTCACGTGCAGCTTGCCAAAGCGTTCGCCCATCAAGACTGCGGCTCTGCCCTTGAAGCCCGGTTTAGGCTGGCACTGCGTAGTTTCACTCCGTTCGTGGCATGCGCTCCAGCTAGAGCCTTTGCTCCCGCTCAAGGAAAACGGGCCCCAGCCAGCAGGGGCAGGGAGCTCGAAGCTTGCACCAAGTTCAAACGATTCTTCATAGCACTGGCTCGTGCCAGACGTCAGCGAAACGACAACGCATTCGCCTCCTCGGTCGTTATAGCATGTGGCCCACCTTGAAGGGTCGATAAATTCTGATTTCTGATTTTTGCCTAGCCATCCTTGAAAAGAGGTGGTTAATTCTGCCGCCTCAGCAACGCCAACGGTCGCAGCTGCCGCAAACAAAAATGGCGCAATTTTGTTCTTTAAAAATTTCATTTTGAATCCTTGGGTGGTGATAGGTGGCTAAATGTGAAATTCAAAGCGTGAAGCGTGGCGCACGGAAAATTTATGAAAGATCCTAAATAAATATTTTATTGAGTGTTTTAGGTGCGGCTAGATTTAAATACAATTTTCCGCAGTTCAAAATCGTTACGGCACTGCCGTAGCCGATGAAACTGAAATTGATGCACTAGCATGGTCTCTGCCACACTAGTTTGGAAATTGAAATTTTTCTGGTCTATGCCTCGGGTATTTTAGGCTATCGGCTCAAAAATCGGGTTTCGTTTGCGAATCGCTATTAGCTGTGGCCCGATACGATAACTTGTCTAAATCTATCGCGTTCTTCAGTGGTTGCCGACGGCCGCGCGACTGCGCTTACAAGCGTGGCGCGAAGCGGCGGGGTCAACTCGACGTCTCCGCTATTGATGGAATCAAGCGTTTGCATGACTAATGAACTGTTTGCATCGCGTCTGATGAATTCAACCGCTGCATCAGCGGCGCCTTCAGGTGAGGAAAGTCTATATATCTTCTGAGCTGCCAAGCCACGAACGACCTCTTCGCTTTGGCCGGAAACAACCGAGTTCAATTGAGAAATTGCGCTGGTCCGTAACTTTCCTGCATCTGCAGAATCGTCTTTTTCTATCGTTCCAATGAAATTTAGCGCGGCAACTGCGGTGCGGGTGTCCGTACTTTGGTCGCTGAGACTTGATAGGGCATTTGCCAGAACATTTCGTGATGCTTGACCCGGAAGGTTCGAATACGTTTCATACATATGCGAATACAGAGTCTTATCCTTACTATCCCATATCCTGTTTGCTTCGTTAAGAAGGATGGATCTGCCTTCCGGACTGATCGCAAGCATGTTTCGCATCACGTCGCGGTCCATTTGATTGTTGGCGGGCATCTGGCCGTAGAAATCCGCGACAGCTTTCTTTGTGTTTTGATCTGAGTCGATGGCTATGGCCAGCCGCTGCGCGAAGGCATCGCGTTCTGCGCGAGACATTGGCGGGTCGGCGTAGAAACGTGCATAAAATGATTTTATGTGATATTGAACGTCCCCGGCAGAAAATGGCTTGTCGCCTTGAGGTGCTATGAAGTCGCTTTCGTCCCAATGCAGGTGATGATCGCTCGATTGGTTTGCAGGCCGATGACTGGACGGTGTCCTTGAGTTGGCGGTGCTCGCGTTTTTTTCGCTATCGACTGATGAAGCGACATTCATCGGGATGGCGGATTGATAAAAGTATAGTGCTGCGCTGAGAAGCAAGCCTCCAGTAATAAGGATGGGCGTGTATTTTTGTGTTCTTGAGTTCTGATCGTTCATCGGCTGAGTAAGTCCAGGTGAGTTGACTGATCTGTATGCCGGTGGGGCCTTTTGGACTGCTTGTTGTGATGCTTCGGTGCAGGGCGCATGTATGGATATTGATGCACGCCTGAAATTTTCAACATTTATCTTTTATCGATAAACTTAACTAGTTGAAAGCTGCGAGCGGAGGTTGGAACGGAACTGCGATTTTGGGGCATCTAGAATCGGCGCTTTGCATATGTTCCTGGCGGTCGCAGTTCTAAATATTTCATGTGGATGCTGTTTTCGTTTTCGCTGAACGTGCGCTGTGCGTTCGCGTAAAGTACGCGCTATGAGGTTTATACAAATGTCATTGCGTGACACGTACTGCCAAAGAACGAGAAATGCTGCTTGTGTGAATTTAAATATAATTCTTGACTGAAAAATTTTCGGTGGGGGCTGGTTCGATTAATAGTCGTCCTCTCAATCTGAGCAGTTATCTGGGATTGGTTGGTTGTATTCCTGGATGCGAAGTTAGTCGTTTATTTGCGATAAGTTGGACGATTATAGGCTTGGTTTGAAGGTCGCCATGAGGAAATGTGGGCCAGGCTAACCTTTTGTGGCATGTATAATTCGACCGGCGCGCCTTGCATGCCTGGGTTGGGAATCTGCTGATTGAGTGGCGCAAGTAGCAAAAAATTTCATCAAAATTATTACGCCGCGTTCTGTCAAACTCACTGCGAGGGGTAGATTTGCGCGGCGTCGATATCTTTTGCGAGGTGTCTTCGGTAAGGCCACTTGGGTTTGCCGAAGCAACCGTGACGCCGTACGACGACTTGTCGCATGTAGGACCGGAATGCCGGCGTGGAGCGCAGCACTGTGGTACTCCGGCGATTTCTGCCGGCGCTTAACTGACAGTGTGCGGGCCGCTTTGGGCTGTCAAGGCACACGGATGCCGGATTTTCTGCCGTTCAAGTGCTATGGCGCTTTGATGCTCTCCGCGTGATGCATGGCCGAGAAGCCGCGATCGGCTCTCGATTTTTTGATAAGGGACGCGTCGCCGGATGCCGGACGGTCAAAGGATGAAAGCGCGTGGCGTCGCGCGATCTGCGCTTAGACGCAGAGTCGTTGGCATTAGGCCTGCTGCATTTGCCTGCAGCACGATATCGCCGCTGTTGCGCGTGGTCTGCAGCAGGACGGCACACAACCCGTTAAACGCCTTGCGTTGCGGCGCCTTGTCGTCCTCGTGGCTGCTAGGGTCGCCGTTGCCGACGCCGATCAGGCGTGCGGGGCCGCGCACGGCGAACTGCACCTGATTGTCGGCGGTCGGCACCAGGCGCCCTTGCGCATCGACGATTTCCACCTTCACCACGGCTACGTCTTCCGCATTGGCGCGCAGTGCTTCGCGGTCGCAGCTCAGGCGGATCGCGGCCGGCTTGCCTGCGGTTTCGCGGCGTTCGGTGAGTACCAGTTTGCCGCCGCGATAGCCGCGCGCTTCGATTGCGCCCGGTGCATACGCCACGCGCCATTCAACGTGGCCGTAAGCGGGCACCTGCTGCATGCCCTGGCTGACGCCGTTGACCAGCAGTTCGACCGCTTCGAGATTGCTGTGGCACCAGACCTGTACGTGGCCGTTGTCGTCGGCTTGCAGCAGGCCGTCCCAGTTCCAGTGCGGGAACAGGTGCAGCACCGGTTCGCTGGTCCATTGCGCGCGGTAGTACCAGTAGTTGTCCTTGGGAAAGCCGCAGCTGTCGAGGACGCCGAACTGCGAGGCGACATTCGGCCAGCGGTTGTAGGGCGTGGGTTCGCCGCGGTAGTCAAAGCCGGTCCAGATGAAGCCGCCGGCGATGTACGGGCGCTGCGCGACATAGCTCCACCACGCTTCGGCGGTACTGGCCCACCAGGGGTGGTCGAGGTCGTAGGCGCGGGTGTAGCCGCGTTTGTCGTCGCGCTGGTAGTTGCCGCGCACCGACACGGTGCTGCCGGTTTCGCTGCCGTAGATCGGAATGTGGGGGTATTGCGCGTGGAAGCCGTCCATCTGGCTGGTGCGGTAATTGAAGCCCACCACATCGACCACCTGGCCGACGCCATCGCCGAAGCCTTTATCCATGGCAAAGGTGGTGGGGCGGGTGGGGTCGAGCTGGCGCACGCGCTGTTGCATGCGGGCGACGATGCGCGCGCCGCGCTCGGTGACCTGCTGCGGTTCTTCGTTGCCCAGCGACCACAGGATGATGCTGGGATGATTGCGCCCGCGCCGCACCATCGTTTCCAGTTCGCCCATGGCTTCGGGGTCGGTGGACATGCGGCGGGTTTCTTCGATCACGAACATGCCCAGGCGGTCGCACAGCGCGAGCAGTTCCGGTGTGGCCGGATTGTGCGAGCTGCGGTAGGCGTTGCAGCCCATCGATTTGAGCTGGCGCAGGCGCCACTCATGCAGGCTGTCCGGGATGGCGGTGCCGACGCCGGCATGATCCTGGTGATTGTTGGTGCCGTGCAGCTTGAGCGGTGCGCCATTCAATAAAAAGCCGCGCTGCGCATCGAAGGCGATGCTGCGCACGCCGAACGGTGTGACCAATGCATCGACCGCTTTGCCGTCGCTGTGCACGCTGGTAGTCAAACTGTAGAGCCGCGGGGTGTCGATCGACCACAGCGCGGCCTGGCCGAGCGGCAGGGTCTGTTCGACGACCTGCATCTGGCCCGGCGCAACCGTGATGGTTGCGCTGGCTGCCTGGGCAACGGTGCGTCCATCCGGTGCGGTGATGCGCGCCTGCACCACGCACTGGCGTGGCGCGGTGCCGTCGTTGTGCACTTCGGTGGAAAGCTGTGCAGTGGCATTGCCGTCCTGCACGGTGCTGCGCACGAACACGCCATCTTGCGGCAGATGCAGCGGGTCGGTCTTCTGCAGCCACAGATGCCGGTAGATGCCGGCACCTTCGTAGAACCAGCCTTCGCCCAGCGTGGCATCCACGCGAACGGCGATGATGTTGGGCTTGCCATAGTCGAGCACCTCGCTGAGGTCGACTTCGAAGCCACAGTAGCCGCTGGCATTGCGGCCGACGATATGGCCGTTGCAGAACACGATGCAGTCGCGGAACACACCGTCGAACACCAGGCAGATTCGCTTGCCCAGGTCGCTTGCCGGAATCTGCAGCGTGCGCCGGTACCAGCCCACGCTGTTTTGCGGGAAGCTGGTACCCAGTGCCTTGTAGCCATGCGCGGCGGCCGGGTCTTCTTCGGTCATCGAGGCCGAGATCGGCTCAGGACGGAAGGGCAGGGTGACGGCCCAGTCGTGTGGCAGGTCCACCTGCTGCCAGGCACTGTCATCGAACGCCAGCTGCGCGGCGGTCGCGGTGTCCTTGCCGGCCTTGGCGAAGGTGCGTTGGAAGGTGCCGAACTGGAAATCGCGCGATGCATCACTGGCGTGGCCCAGGTGGAAGCGCCAACCGAAGTCGAACAGCAGTCGCTCACGCGGTGCCAGCGCTGCATCGCCCAACGGCGCAGGCGTTGCGGAGCCTTTTGCAGCGGCCAGGGCAGCCGCAGCGCCGGCAGACACCAGTGCACCGGCTGCGCCCACCGGCAATGCGGCGCTCACGCCACTGGCCAGCATGCCGCGCAGCAACTCACGCCGATTGATGCCACTCATGGTTGCGTCCTTTTGCCGACTTCTGCGGAACCGTCTGGCGTACTCGCAGCATGTTCGCTTGCGTTGGGTTTACCCGACGCAGGCACACCGGTGTACGGGTGGCGCATGAAGTCGATCGCCGGCAGCACCTCGTTGCCGTGCTTGAAGTCGAAGAAGCTGGCGTTTTCCCATGACGAGCCGGTGCCCCAGCGCGTCTTGCAACTGCTGCTGGTCCATGCCGGTTCCCAATACACCACGCCGGCGCCACCGGTATCGATGACCAGTTGGGTGAGATCGACCATGTACTTCGCCTGGCCCTGCGGTGTGGCCGGGTAGCCGGCAATCAGCGAATCTTCGCCGAGCAGGTTATGCGAGGTGTCGCCGGCGTCCAGCGTCCACGGATACGCGGTTTCCACGACCACCACATCGGCGTCATAACGGCCGCGCAGGCGCTTGATGGTCTTGCCCAGCTGCGCCATCGATTGGGTGGACCACTTGCGGTAGTAGCTGATGCCGATCAGATCGAAATCGGTGACCCCGGCCTTGGTGGCCGCGGCAAACCACGGCTCCACATTTTCCGGCTGGGCGATATGCAGCATCACCCGCGGCTTGATGGCGGAGCGCGCGCTCATGTCGCGCACTGCCTTGATGCCGGCATTGAACAGCTTGGCGTTGCGCTGCCAGTTGATCGGGCGCTTCTTGTCCCAGGGCGTGCTGTCCATCAGGTCGGAATTGCTTTCGTTGCCCACCTGCACCAGTTCCGGCATCAAACCGGCGCGGTCGAGTGCGCTGAGCGTGTCGTAGGTGAAGCCGTAGAGCGTGCGCGCCAGCTCGTCGGTGTCGGTGATGCTGGCCCAGGCCTTGGGAATCAGCTGTTTTTCGCCGTCGGCCCAATCGTCGGAGTAGTGCAGGTCCAGCAACACCTGCATGCCTTGCGCGCGCGCACGCGCAATGGTTTTCTTGACGTCGGACAGGTCGCTGTATTTGGTCCAGCGCGCATCGTTCCACAGGCGCACCCGCACCAGGTTGGCGCCGTGTGCGTGGAAGAGTTCGAACGGATCGGTGACCACGCCGTTTTCGCGGTATTGCACGCCGCATTCCTCCATCTCGTTGACGTAGGACAGGTCCGCGCCGAGATACAGCGTGGCCGGCGCCGGGCCGGCGTGTGCGGAGGTGGAGATGGCCAGCGCCAGTAGCGCGGGCGTCCAGCGACGGCGTGGTGAGCGCATGCAATTCCTCGACTGATAAACGTGGAGCGGGTGACAGCATGCCGCAGGCAACCGCGCTGCTGCACGGCCGCTGTGCAGAATCCAAACGTGGATTGCAGATTGCAGTCCACACTGCGGCTGCTGCTTTGTGCAGATGCGCGTTGATCGGATTGGCTGCGTTCAAGTGCTCGCAGCCGATCTGGCAACGCGTAGGGTGGCCAACAAAACGTAGCGGTCGTCAGGCCGGTGCGGGCGGTGCGCTCAGCACCGCAGTGTACGAGCGGTACCTGCCGCGCGGAGCACCGAGTGCGCCCGCCTGGCAGTGAGCGCCACTGTGTTGTTGACGGCGCTTAGAACCGGTAGGTCGCTTCCAGCTGGTAACGGCGGCCGAACACCTGGTAGCCGCCATCGTCCTGGTTGGCCAGACGGTTGGGCTTGTTGTCGGTGTAGGCGCGCAGCGGCTCGTTGGTGAGATTGCCGGCCTGGAAGCGTAAGCCCAGCTGCTTGCTGTACTGCCAGTTCAGGCTCAGATCCACCGTGCCTTCGCTCTGCAGGCGTGCCAGGCGCGCGGCATTCCAGCCGTACACCACGGTGTAGGGGCTGTGGTACTTGTAACCCACACGCGCTTCGAAGGTGCCGTTGCTGTACCACAGGTCGAAGGTGCCGGTCTTGCGTGCCAGGCCGCTGAGCGGCAGCGGGTTGTCTTCGGGCGAGAATTCCTTGAGGTTGGAATCCACCAGCGAGAAGTTGGAGTAGACGCCGAAATTTTCCATGTGCGGGATGAAATAGAACGGCGTCTGGAAGGTGAGCTCGACACCGTTGATATGGCCGCCGCCGCCATTGAAGGGCGCGCTGACCAGGTAATCCAGGCCGTTGATGATTTCGCGGTCGGTGCGGTAGCCGATGCTGGAATCCACTTCCTTGCGGTACACCGCCAACGCCGCCAAGGCTTCCTTATGGAAGTACCACTCGTAGGACACGTCGACCTGGGTGGCCTTGAACGGGTCCAGCTGCGGGTTGCCGCCGCTGCCGGTGAGCTGGCCGACGGTGACGCTGGGGTCGTCCAGGCGACGGCCGGTGCGCAGCTCGTCCAGCGGCGGACGCGCGATGACCTTGGCCACTGCAAAGCGCAGGATGCGCTGGTCGTCGATCAGGAAATTGAGCGTGGCGCTGGGCAGGACGTCGGTGTATTCCTTGCTGTCGGTGCTGGGCTGGATGGTGCTGCCCACCGAATCGAAACCGTCGCTGGTGGTCTTGGTGTTGACCAGGCGCACGCCGACATTGCCGGTGACATCGGTGCCGAACAGTTGCGAGCTGAAGACCGCCTTGGCGAAGGCTTCGCGCACATCTTCCTTGACGTTCCAATGGTCGAGCAGTTGTTCGTCGAGCGTGCCCGGATCGAAACCGCCAAAGCCCACCCGCGCGATCTCGGCCATGTTGCCGCCGGTCAGCGTGGGCACGTTCAAGTCGGGCATGGTGACCGGATAGATCAGGTCCTGGTATGCCGCGATCGGTTGATCGAATCCGGACTGGTTGCCGATGAAGCGGCGGTTCTGTTTTTCGCGTCGTGCCGCGCGCGCACCGAACTCCAGCGAATTGAACGGGCCTGCGTCCACCGCGCGGCTGGCGTTGAGCGCCAGCGCGGCGATCTTGTCGCGCAGCGCCTGCGGCTCGGTCTGGCCGTTGATGCCCCACTCGGGCGTGTCCGAGCTGGTGCTGATTGTGGGAGTGACGCTGCGGCGGAAATCGAACGAAACGGTGTCCGGGTTGCTGCCGAAGCGCACGGCCTGCCAGGTGTTGTCGCGCTTGGCCTGCGAGAACGACAGGTCGCTGCCCAGCGTCCACACATCGCCGCTCCACTTGGCGTTCAAACCGCCGGCGGTGAGGGTCTTGACCTCGTTGTAGTGGCTGACCACATGGTCGACCTGCAGGTTGGAATTGGCCAGGGTGCCGGCCACCACGTCGCCATCGACGATGGTGTAGGAGGAGCCCGGCGTGGTGTACGGATTGGCGCCGGTCGAGAAGGTGCTGAAGGCCAGGCCGTTGAACCAGTTCTGCAACTGGTCTTCGTCGATCTCGATGCGCGAATACAGGCCGTCGAACTTGAGTTCGAAGTTGCCCGAGCGCCACTGCACGGTGCCCATCGCGCCGGTGCGGGTCTGCTCGGTCAGCTTGAGCTGGTCGGCTGCGCCGAAGGGGGTGGGGTCCACGGTGCCGTCGCCATCCACATCGCGCGAGGTGGCGGCATCGGTATAGCCCCAGCTGCCGATCGAGGAGTTGGCGTTTTTCTGCTTCTGATACGTGGCGCCCAGCGCCACCGCCAGGTTGTCGTTGATCTTGTGCACCCAACTGGCGCCGAGGCGGCTGCCCCACGGGTTGTAGCCGTCCACATCCTTGGCGTGGTCGTAGAACACCGGGCCGGCGGTGCCGACGAAGCCGGGGCCTGTGTAGTCGAGCGGACTGATGGTGGAGATGTCCACGGTGGCGGCCAGGCCGCCGGCGACCAGATCCGCCGACTGCGTCTTGTAGACCTTGACGGTGGAGACGATCTCGGTGGGGAACACTTCCCAGCGCACCGCGCGATTGGGTTCGGAGGAGGCGATTTCGCGCCCGTTGACGGTGCCCATGGTCATGCGCGGGCCCAGGCCGCGCACGGTGGCCAGGCTTTCGTTGCCGCGGTCGCGGGTGCCGTTGACGCCGGGCAGGCGCACCAGCGCTTCGGCCACGGTGACATTGGGCATCTGTCCCATGTTGTCGGCCGAGATCACTTCCATGACGTGATCGGACATCTGCTTGGTCTGCACGGCCTGGTTGAGGCTGGCGCGCTGGCCGATCACGGTGATGTTGTCCAGGGTTACCGGCGCCTGGCCGCTGGCGGCGCTGCTGCTGCCGGTGGCTGGCGGCGCGGCCGGCGCGGTGTCCTGGGCCTGCGCACCGAAGGCGGTGGCCAGGACCAGGGCGATGGTGGTGCAGAGGACGTCGCGGACCGGCGTGCGGCGCAGGCGCCGGCTGGCCGAATGGCCGGTGTGGTGAACAGGCATCGGTTGATCCCTCCCAGGACAAAGTGACCGAATGAGTGGTGGTGGCTGCCGTGGCCCACCGGCGCCGACATGGGTCTGGCGCGGCCGAGCGGGCATGGCGGAGTGGTGCGGTGCGGTGTTACTGGAGCGTTGGTTGCTGTGGCGCTGTGGCGAACGATGTCGCGCTGGCGTCCCCTTGTCCTGCATGTGTCCGCTTCAGGGTAGAAGCGCGAGTCATTCCATTCCAATGAAGCATTTTGCGGCAGCTATCTCAGCTTGGAATGCTGCACTGCAGCGCTAGCGCCTGCTTGGTCACACTTCCGCGGTGGGTGCCGGTTTGGCCAGCCGAAGTTGCCCAGGGTGCCGCCTGGCACCCTGGTCTCGCCGCTACCGTGTGCTGGCGGCGAGCCGGGGCAGTGCAGGGAAGGCGCGCTGCACGCAATCGCTGCGCTCGCAGGTCAGGCAGCCCGGGCCGATCGGCACCGCATCGTCCACCGCGCCCAGATCCCAGCCGCGCGCATACACCAACTGGTCGGCATGGCGCAGGTCGCAGCCCATCGCCAGTGCGAAGGTCTTGCGCGGGCGGCCATAGCCCGGCGCGCCGCTGCTGACTTGCCGCGCCAGCCAGAAATAGCGGCGTCCGTCGGGCATGCGCGCAATCTGGGTCAGGATGCGGTCGGGCTGGTTGAATGCCTCGTACACGATCCACAGCGGGCAGGCGCCGCCGACATGCGAGAAATGGAAGTCGGTGGCCGAGTGGCGCTTGGAGACATTGCCGGCCCGATCCACCCGCATGAAGAAGATCGGCAGCCCGGCCGCCCCCCGTCGCTGCAGGGTGCTGAGCCGATGGCACACCGCCTCGAAGCCGACCCCGAAGCGGTCCGCCAGCCATTCGATGTCGTAGCGCGAGCGCTGTGCGCTGTGCAGGAACTGGCTGTACGGCATCACCAGCGCGCCGGCGAAATAATTGGACAACCCGATGCGCGAGAGCGCGATGCGCTCGGCATCGGCGAAGCCGGCATCGGCAATGCGCGCGTCCAGCAACGGTGCGCATTCCAGCAATGCCAGCTGCGCGGCCATCTGGAAAGCCTGCTGGCCGGGGCGCAGATGCGCCGGCAGCCACAGCACGCGCGCCTGCGCATCCACGGCGCGCCTGTCGCTCTGCAGGTCGGTGGCCTCCTGCACGAGCAGGCCGTGGCGGTCGGCCAGCCGTTGGCGCAGCCGCAGCGGCAGGTTTTCCGGGGTCAGCCCCAGTTCGGCATACAGCGCCTCGGCATGTTCATCCAGCTCGGGCAGGTAGTTGTGCGCGCGGTTGAAGTAGTCGCGCACCTGTTCGCCGGGCGACAGCGAGGGCAGGGCGGCGTGCTCCACCCCGATCTGCACCTCCAGCGCAGCATTGCGCTCGAGCAGCTGCTGGTGGGCGCGATGCAGGTCCAGTAGCGCCTGCGCCACCTGCGGCAGGTTGCCGGTAAGCGCCCGCAGCTCGGCCGGCGACAGCGTATGGCCCAGGCTGCGCAGCGATTCGTCCAGCGGTTCGACCAGCGCGGCCGGGTCGTCCAGGTCCAGCAGGCCGTCCAGATCGCCCAGCGTGGCCTTGAGCCGCTGCTGGATCGCCAGGGTGAGCGGACGCTGGTTACGCTCGATCTGGTTGAGATAGCTCGGCGACAGCCCAAGCCGGCGCGCCAGCTCGGCCTGGGTCAGGCCGTGGCGCTGCCGCAGCCGCTGCAGGCGCAGGCCAAGCTGGTGACGGAACGGGGGCTGCGTCTGGGGCATTCGCAAGATTCGCAAAATTGTGCCGCCAGCTTAGCGCGATTAAGCAGATGCTGGCTGGGAATGCGAGTGCGCGCTGCGAACAATGCGAAGCACTGGGCCGTCCGGCCCGATGTCTTCTGCGAGCGAGCCTGCAATGAGCGAATCCGTCCCCCGCGTGTCCCTGTTGATCGACGGCGAGTTGGTGGTCTCTGCCAGCGACCGTTGGCAGGACGTGGTCAATCCGGCCGACCAGTCGGTGCTGGCGCAGGTGCCGTTCGCCACCACCGCCGAAGTGGACGCGGCAGTGGCCGCGGCCAGCCGTGCCTTCACCAGCTGGCGCAAGACGCCAATCGGCATACGCGCGCGCATCTTCTTGAAGTACCAGCAGCTGATCCGCGAGCACATGCCCGAGCTGGCCGCGCTGCTGAGCGCCGAGCAGGGCAAGACCCTGGCCGATGCCGAAGGCGATGTGTTCCGTGGGCTGGAAGTGGTGGAGCACGCCGCGGCGATCGGCAACCTGCAGCTGGGCGAGCTGGCCAACAACGTCGCAAATGGCGTGGACACCTACAGCTTGCTGCAGCCATTGGGCGTGTGCGCGGGCATCACCCCGTTCAACTTCCCGGCGATGATTCCGCTGTGGATGTTCCCGATGGCCATCGCGACCGGCAACACCTTCGTGCTCAAGCCCTCCGAGCAGGACCCGATGGTGACCATGCGGCTGGTGGAACTTGCGCTGGAAGCCGGCATTCCCAAGGGCGTGCTCAACGTCGTGCATGGCGGCGAGGACGTGGTCAACGCGCTGTGCGATCACCCCGACATCAAGGCGCTGTCGTTCGTCGGCTCCACCAAGGTGGGCACGCATGTCTATCGCCGCGCCTCGCTGGCCGGCAAGCGCGTGCAATGCATGATGGGCGCCAAGAACCACGCCGTGGTGCTGCCGGACGCCAACCAGGAGCAGACCCTCAATGCGATGGTCGGTGCCGCATTTGGTGCTGCCGGCCAGCGCTGCATGGCGGCGTCCACGCTGGTGCTGGTGGGTGAAGCGCGCGCGTGGATCCCGCAGCTGGTGGCCAAGGCCAAGGGCTTGAAGATCGGCGCCGGCAACGCCCCGGGCACCGAGGTTGGCCCGCTGATTTCCTGCGCCGCGCGCGAGCGGGTGGAAGGCTTGATCGCCTCCGGCGTGGAGCAGGGCGCCACGCTGGAACTGGATGGTCGCGCCCCGAGCGTGCCGGGGTTCGAGCAGGGCAACTTTGTCGGCCCGACCATCTTCTCCGGCGTCAAACCGGGCATGCGCATCTACGACGAAGAAATCTTCGGGCCGGTGCTGGTGATTCTGGAAGCCGCCACGCTGGACGAAGCCATCGCGTTGGTCAACGCCAATCCCAATGGCAACGGCACGGCGTTGTTCACCCAATCCGGTGCCGCCGCGCGGCGTTTCCAGGAAGACATCGACGTGGGCCAGGTGGGCATCAACGTGCCGATTCCGGTGCCGGTACCGCTGTTTTCGTTCACCGGTTCGCGCGCGTCCAAGCTCGGCGACCTGGGCCCGTACGGCAAGCAGGTGGTGATGTTCTACACCCAGACCAAGACCGTGACCGCGCGCTGGTTCGACGACGAGACGCTGGGCCACGGCGTCAACACCACCATCTCTCTCAAGTGACCCGATCGCCATGAATGCAGCCATCCAGCTACACCCCAACGCGGCCGATCTGAACGACGAGCAGGAAGCCTTCCGCGCCGCCGCGCGCGACTTCGCCGACAAGGAACTCGCCCCGCATGCCGCGCAATGGGATGCGGAAGGCCACTTCCCGCGCGAGGCGATCGCCAAGGCCGCCGAACTCGGCTTTTGCGGCCTCTATACCGACGAAGGCGTGGGCGGCCTGGGCATGCGCCGGCTCGATGCGGCAGTGGTGTTCGAGGAACTGGCCACGGTCGATCCATCCACGTCGGCCTTCATCAGCATCCACAACATGGCCACCTGGCTGATTGCCAGCTACGGCACCGACGTGGTGCGCGCGCAGTGGGGCGAGGCGATGACCAGCGGCGCCAGGCTGGGCTCGTACTGCCTGACCGAACCGGGCAGCGGCTCGGACGCAGCGTCGCTCAAGACCCGTGCGCAGCGCGACGGCGACAGTTACGTGCTCAACGGCAGCAAGGCCTTCATTTCCGGCGCGGGCGCCACCGATGTCCTGGTGGTGATGGCGCGCACCGGCGACGACGGTGCACGTGGCATCAGTGCGTTCGTGGTGCCGGCCGATGCGCCCGGCATCAGCTACGGCCGCAAGGAAGAGAAGATGGGCTGGAACAGCCAGCCCACGCGCGGCATCACCTTCACCGACGTGCGCGTCCCCGCCAGCCATCTGCTGGGCAAGGAAGGCGAGGGCTTCAAGATGGCGATGAAGGCCCTGGACGGTGGCCGCATCAATATCGCCGCCTGCTCGCTGGGGGCCGCGCAGGGCGCGTTGGACGCCGCGCGTCGCTACATGGGCGAGCGCCGCCAGTTCGGCAAGAAACTGGCCGATTTCCAGGCCCTGCAGTTCAAGCTGGCCGACATGGCCACGCAACTGGTGGCCGCGCGGCAGATGGTGCACACCGCCGCACGCAAGCTCGACGCCGGCAGTCACGATGCCACGGTGTGGTGCGCGATGGCCAAGCGCTTCGCCACCGATGCCGGCTTTGCCATCTGCGACGAGGCCTTGCAGATCCATGGTGGCTACGGCTATATCCGCGAGTATCCGATCGAACGCTTGCTGCGCGACAGCCGCGTGCATCGCATCCTGGAGGGCACCAACGAGGTAATGCGCATGATCGTGGCGCGTCACCTGCTCAACGGCGAGGAGGAACTGCGATGAGCGACTGGGAAGCACACGCCCATACCGGCTTGCAGGTGCAGCGCGACGGCCATGTGGTCATCGTCACGCTCAGCAATCCACCGGCCAATACCTGGACCGTGCACAGCCTGGCAGCCTTGCGCGACCTGGTGCGCGCACTGGATGCCGACCGAAGCGTGTATGCGCTGGTCATCACCGGCGAAGGCGACAAGTTCTTCAGCGCCGGTGCCGACCTCAAGCAATTTGCCGATGGCGACAAGGCCAACGCGCGTGAAGCTGCGCGCCGCTTCGGCGAAGCCTTTGAAGCCTTGAGCGCCTTCCGCGGCGTCTCGATCGCCGCCATCAACGGCTATGCGATGGGCGGCGGACTGGAGTGCGCCTTGGCCTGCGATCTGCGCATCGCCGAGCAACACGCACAGCTCGCCTTGCCCGAAGCCAGCGTCGGCCTGCTGCCATGCGCAGGCGGCACCCAGAACCTGCCGCGTCTGGTGGGCGAGGGCTGGGCCAAGCGCATGATCCTGCTCGGCGAACGCATCGATGCCCCCACCGCGCACCGGATTGGATTGGTGGAGGAGGTGGTGGGCAAGGGCGAATCGCGCGCGCTGGCCCTCGCCTGGGCGCAGCGTGCCGGCAAGCAAAGCCCGGCCAGTGTGGCGGCCTGCAAGCGGCTGGTGCAGTCCACCCGCCACGGCACGCACGCTGCCGCACTGATTGCAGAGCGCGAAGCCTTCGTTGACCTGTTCGAGCACGCCGATCAAGCCGAAGGTGTTGCAGCATTCCTGGAAAAACGCGCACCGCAATGGAGCGCGCAGTGATGGTGGAGACCAGCACGGCTGACCAGGCACCGGTACTGTTCGAGCAACGCGAGTGCACCGACGGGCATTGCATCGGCATCGCGACCTTGAACGCACCCAGGACGCTCAATGGCCTGTCGTTGCAGATGGTGCGTTTGCTCGACACCCAATTGCGTGCGTGGGCCGATGACGCCCGGATTGCCTGCGTCGTGTTGCGCGGCGCGGGCGAAAAAGCGCTGTGTGCCGGCGGCGATCTGCATGGCTTGTACCAGAGCATGCGCGCGCATCGCGACGCGGTACCCGACGCTGCGCTGCGACAGGCAAGGCCGCAGGACAATGCGCGCGCCGCGGCATTCTTCGAAGAAGAATATCGGCTGGACTATCGCATCCACACCTATCCCAAGCCGTTGCTATGCTGGGGCCACGGCATCGTGATGGGCGGCGGCATCGGCCTGATGTCCGGCGCCAGCCATCGCGTGGTGACCGAGCGTTCGCGCCTGGCCATGCCCGAAATCAGTGTGGGTCTATTTCCCGATGTCGGCGGCAGCTGGTTGCTGCGCCGCGTGCCGCAGGGCGCCGGGCTGTTTCTGGCGCTCACCGGCGCGCCGCTCGACGCGAGTGACGCCATCTACGCCGGCCTGGCCGATGTACGCCTGGAGCACGCGCAGTATGCGGCGGTGCTGGATGCCTTGAGCGCACATGCATGGACAGGCCATGCCGACGACGATCGCCTGCAACTCAGTGCGTTTCTGCAGGGCATTGCGCAACCGATGGAGCCCGGTCCGCTGCAGCTTCATGCGCAGCTGATTGCACACTTGGTGGCTGGCGAATCGCTGGAGCAGGTGGTTGCTGCCATCGTGGCCCTGCAAAGCGAAGATGCCTGGTTGCAGGCCGCGCGCAGCACCCTGGCGGCCGGTGCGCCAGGTTCGGCGCGGCTGGCGTGGGAGCTGCATCGTCATCCGGACACCGCAACACTGGCCGACACGTTTCGCATCGAGTACGTGGTCGCGCTGCACGCCGCCGCGCACGGCGATTTTGCCGAAGGCATCCGCGCGCTGCTGATCGACAAGGACCGCCAGCCGCACTGGCAGCCGGTCACCTTGGGCGAGGCAGACGCGCAGTGGGCTGCCGGTTTTTTTACCGCACCCTGGTCGGCGGCGCAGCATCCGCTGGCAGATCTGCGTGCACGCCAGGCTTAGCCACCGCGTGTGCTGCAGGCCTGCTACCGCGCGTGCGGCAGTCATCGCCTGCATTGCTCCGGCGCCGCGCGCCATCGCCCTGCCTGCGCGCAACCACCCCGTTTGATAGTTGCTCCCTCCTGGAGATCGCACAATGAGCAAGATCGCCTTTATCGGCCTGGGCAACATGGGCGGCCCGATGGCCGCCAACCTGATCAAGGCCGGGCACCAGTTGCGGGTATTCGATCTGCTGCAAGGCGCACTGGACGCCGCATCCGCCGCCGGGGCCCATGTCGCCGCCTCGGCGCACGACACCCTGGCAGAGGCCGAGGTCGTCATCTCCATGCTGCCCGCCAGCCGGCATGTCGAAGGGCTATATCTGGGCGAGGGCGGCATCCTGGCGCAGATTCCGGCCGGAGCGCTGGTCATCGACTGCAGCACCATCGCACCGGTGTCCGCACGCAAGCTGGCCGACGCTGCGCGCGCGCGCGGGCTGGCGATGCTGGATGCGCCGGTCTCCGGTGGCACCGCCGGCGCCAGCGCCGGAACGCTGACCTTCATCGTTGGTGGCGATGCCGACGTCCTGGAACGCGCGCGTCCGGTGTTGCAGGCCATGGGCAAGAACATCTTTCACGTGGGCGACAACGGCGCCGGCCAGGTGGCCAAGCTCTGCAACAACATGGCCTTGGGCGTGATCATGGCGGCGACCGGCGAGGCGCTGGCGCTCGGCGTCGCACAGGGCCTGGACCCGGCAGTGCTGTCGCAGATGATGGCGGTCAGTACCGGCCGCAGCTGGGCCACCGAAGTCTGCAATCCGTGGCCGGGCGTGCTGCCCAACGCACCGGCCTCGCGCGGCTATACCGGCGGCTTCGGCAACGACCTCATGCTCAAGGATCTGGGCCTGGTGGCCGAATCTGCAGTGCAGGCCGGCGTGTCGATTCCGCTGGGTGAGCTGGCGCGCAACCTGTATGCCATGAACAGCCAGGCCGGCAACGGCGCGCTGGATTTTTCCAGCGTGGTCAAGCTGGTGGCCAAGGTGTAGACCGGTGCAGCCTCGCAACGCGTGATGCGGGGCGGCTGCATATCGGCAGGTGATGTCATCGCATCACCTGCAGGTGTAATAGTCTCCGCCAGCGCGCGCGCCTAAGGTGCGCGCATTGCATACGGCTAGCGCACCCATGGGACACGACCACAACCACGCCCCCACCGAGATCCGTCACGAAGCACCGTTGTGGTGGGCGCTCGGCCTGACAGCCACGTTCCTGGTGGCCGAAGTCATTGGCGCGTTCGTGTCCAACAGCCTGGCCTTGCTGTCGGATGCCGCGCACATGGCTACCGACACGCTCGGTCTGATGATCGCGTTGCTGGCGGTGCGCCTGAGCCGCCGCCCGGCGGATGCGCGCCGCACGTACGGCTATGTGCGACTCGAGGCCTTGGGTGCCCTGGTCAACGGCGCGCTGCTGTTTGGCGTGGGCGGCTACATCCTGTGGGAGGCCGCGCAACGCTTCCGCGCGCCGCAGGACATTTCCTCCAACGGCATGCTGCTGATCGCCGGGCTGGGCCTGGTGATCAACCTGATCGCGATGAAGTTGCTGCACGCCGGCAGCGGTGAAAGCCTCAACGTCAAGGGCGCCTATCTGGAAGTCTGGAGCGACATGCTCGGCTCGGTGGCGGTGATCATCGGCGCGCTGCTCATCCGCTGGACCGGCTGGCACTGGATCGACCCGGTGCTGGCCGTACTGATCGGCCTGTGGGTGCTGCCACGCACCTGGGTGCTGCTGCGCGAAGCGATCAACGTCCTGCTCGAAGGCGTGCCCAAGGGCATCGACCTGGCCCAGGTCCGCGATGCCCTGACCAGCTACCCCGGCGTCGACGACGTGCACGACCTCCACGTCTGGGCGCTGGCCTCCAGCACCCCGGCACTCACCGCACACGTGGTGGTGGGCGAGTCCACCGACCGCGACCGCCTGCGCGACGCACTGGGCACGCTGCTGCACGACCGCTTCGACATCGCCCACGTCACCTTGCAGGTGGAAAGCGGCGACTGTGGCACCGACCCCTGCGGCTCCCCGGCCAGCGCCCCGCAGCACGGGCATGCTGCGCATGCAGGGCATGACGCCGGACACCAGCATGGGCACTCGCATGGGCATGGTGGTCATCACCAGCACTGAGGCATTGCAATACTCGAAGTCGGTGCGTGGGCTCTGCCGTAACGCTTGAAGCGTTCCCGGATTTCTGCATTGAACTCGCATCGCTGCATGCAGGTGTCGCAGCGGCGTCTCCGCCGATGGAGAGTGCAAACAAAAAAAAGCCGCCATGGGCGGCTTTTTTGTGTATCAGACCCTGTCGATCAGATCAGCCCCGCCTCACGCCACCGCCTCACGCAACACCGGCGAGTCCCAGCCCGGGCGAGGTGCGAAGCGTTCGCCGTAGCGTGCATGCAGCGCCTGCAGACGTTCCAGCAGGGCGTCGGCGCCGACACTGCGGATGTGCTGGATCGGGCCGCCACGGAAGGGGGCGAAGCCGGTGCCGAAGATGACGCCGGCATCGAGCAGGTCCGCGTCGGCCACCACGCCGTCGTGCAGGCACGCTACCGCTTCGTTGAGCAGCGGCAGGATCAGCCGGTCTTCCAGGTCGGCCGGCACCGCATAGCCGCTGGCCACCTCGGGTTTGACTGCACGCCCGTTTTCCCACTTGTACAGGCCCTGGCCGTCCTTCTTGCCGCGCTTGCCTGGCTCTACGGTCGCCAGTGCGGCCGGGATCGGCAGGTGCAGGAACGGCGCCAGCTCCGCGCCGACGCCGGCGGCCACATCCAGACCCACGGTGTCGATCAGTTCGATCGGCCCCATCGGCATGCCGAACTTGACCGCGGTCTTGTCCAGCACCGGGCCGGGAATGCCTTCGGCATAGGCGGTGGCCGCTTCAAGCAGGTAGGGGAATAGCACGCGGTTGACCAGGAACCCCGGCGTGCCGGCCACCGGTACCGGAAACTTGTCCAGCGCCTTGCAGAACGCCGCCAGGCGCGCCACGTTGGCTGGGTCCAGACCATCGTGCTGCACGATTTCCACCAGCGGCATCATGGCTACCGGGTTGAAGTAGTGCAGGCCGGCGAACTGGGCCGGATGCAGCAGGTGGCCGCGCAGTTCGGTGAGCGGGATCGACGACGTATTGGTGGTGAGCACCGCGTCGGGCTTGAGCTGTGGCTCGATCGACTGATACAGCTCGCGCTTGGCCTGCGGGTTCTCGATGATCGCCTCGATCACCAGATCGGCTTGCGCCACGCCTGTGCCGGACAGGTCGCCGCGCAGGCGCGCCGCCACCGCCGGCCGCTTGCTTTCGTCCTTGACGCGCTTGGCGAACAGTTCGCCGCCACGGCCCAGTGCCGTATCGATGAAGCGCTGCTCGCGGTCCTGCAGCGTGACCTCGAAGCCCTTGTAAGCCGCCCACGCGGCGATGTCGCCGCCCATCACGCCGGCGCCGATCACATGCACTTGGCGAATCGGCGGCAGCGCGGCGGCGCCCGCCTCCTTGCCACCGAGTGCCTTCAGGCGTTCGGTGAGGAAGAAGATGCGGATCAGGTTGCGCGCAGCCGGGGTACTGGCGAGCTTGACCACAGCCTTGCGTTCGGCCGCAAGGCGCGCCTGGATACCGCTGCCACCGGCCCGTTCCCAGACGTTGATCAAGGCATAGGGCGCCGGGTAATGCTCCTTGCGCGCCTTGCGTGCGACCTGCTTGCGCATCTGCGGCGCCAGCAGCTTGCGGGCGAGCAAGGTATTGGTGGCCCACGCGGTGGCGCGCTGTTTGAGCGGCCGCGTGGTGCCGGCGAGTGCCAGCGCAGCGGCCACATCGACCAGCACGGCAGGCGCCGCGACCTTGTCCACCAGGCCCATCGCACGCGCGGCCTTGGCCGAGACAGTGCGCCCGGTCAGCATCAGATCCATCGCCGCCGGCGCACCGATCAGGCGTGGCAAGCGGGCGCTGCCGCCCCAGCCGGGAAAGATGCCGAGCTTGGTTTCCGGCAGGCCGATGCGCGTGCTGCCGTCATCGGAGGCCACGCGGTAGCGACACGCCAACGCAATCTCGGTACCGCCGCCCATGCAGAAGCCATGGATCGCCGCCACCGTGGGGCAGGGCAGCTCGGCCAGTTTCTGGAAGACCTGCTGGCCGCGATGGATCGCATCGTTGACCGTGCCCTTGCGATCGAATTCCTGGAATTCCTTCAGGTCGGCGCCGGCGATGAAGCCGTTGGCCTTGCCCGAGCGCAGCACCACGCCCTTGGGTGGCTCCAGCGCCAGCCGCTCGACCAGTGCGCCCAGTTCGAGCAGCACCTCCTGCGAAAATGCGTTGACCGGTGCGCCCTGGCGATCAAGGCTGAGCACGACCACGCCGTCCTCGCGCAGGTCGGCCTGCCAATGGCTGAATCGGAGCCCGTCGAAACCTGGAAGCATGCGTCTGGCCGTCCGGCAATAGAAGGAAAGGCCGTTATCATCCAGAGGTTGTTTCCTTCACGTCAAATACCCATCCCTGTCGACAGGACGGCATGCGCCTGGTTCCGGGCATCGCCAGCGGCGCATCGGTGCCGCTACCCTGATGCGTGACGGTCGTACGGATCGGTATGAACTTTTCCTTTCAATGGCGGTCTCATTGCCCGACTTCGGTGGGCTGACAGGAGTGCGGCCCCACATGGCCGAAGTCGATACACCTCAGGAGCTGGACCTGGAACTGGTCCGGCGTGTGCAGCGCGGCGAAAGCGCGGCGTTCGATGTGCTGGTGCGCAAATACCAGCATCGTATCGTCGCGTTGATCGGGCGCTACATCGCCGACTGGAGCGAATGCCAGGACGTGGCCCAGGACACCTTTGTGCGCGCGTACCGCGCGATCAACAGTTTCCGCGGCGACTCCCAGTTCTATACATGGCTGCACCGCATTGCCGTCAACACCGCCAAGAACCATCTGGTGGCGCACAACCGCCGGCCGCCTACCGACGACATCGAGATCAGCGATGCCGAGCAGTTCGACGGGGCGACCCGGTTGCGCGACACCGACACCCCGGAGCGCGAATTGATGCGACAGGAGCTGGAACAAACGGTGATGCGTGCGGTCCAAGCGTTACCGGAAGAACTGCGGTCGGCCATCACCCTGCGCGAGGTGGAAGGGCTGAGTTACGAGGAAATCGCGCGAAAGATGGATTGCCCGATCGGAACGGTGCGCTCACGCATCTTCCGGGCGCGCGAGGCCATCGACATCGAGCTGCGGCCTCTGCTGGAGACCGAAAGCGCTACCCGTGAGCGACACCGTGTATGAGCCATAACCCCGCCATGTCCACCACCGACAAGTTCGAACTTCACTATCGCCAGCAGCTGTCTGCGCTGGTCGACGGAGAATTGAGCGCAGACGAGTCGCGCTTCCTGTTGCGCCGTCTAGCCCACGACGAAGAGCTGGCCGGCTGCCACGAGCGCTGGCAGCTGTGCGGCGACGTGCTGCGCGGTGCGGCCAGTGCGCCGGCACCGCTGGATTTTGCGGCGCGTGTGCGCACAGCCATTGCCGACGAACCCGCTCCCCGGCCGCAGCAGGCTGCCCGCCCGGCGGCGCGCTGGCGCTGGGGTGGTGGTGCGGCGATTGCGGCATCGGTTGCGGCCATCGCCCTGTTCATGGCGCGCGAGCGCCTGCCGGAGACGGCGCCGCCGGCATCCCGTGTGCCGGTATACGCCACCACCGCGCAGCTGCCCGCCGCCGCCACGCCCCCGGCCTTGCCAAAGGCGCCGGCAACCCCGGACCCGGCTGGCCCGGGCGACGGCGGCGCGCTGGTTGCGGCGGTGCCGGCGGCGGCGTTGGCGTCGACCCGGCGCGGCGCTGCCACCCGCAATCAGCAGGTCGCCCGTAGTGCGGCTGCGCGCCAGCAGCAGGCGCCGACCCGCATGGTGGCAGCGGCCCCGGCGGTCGCGGCCCCGGCGGCGTCATCCAATCCGTTTACGCATCCGGACACCACGCTGCAGGCCCGTCCGTGGCCGCGCGCGGCGCTGTCCGGCGCCGGCGACAGCCCCCTCAACGCCAGTTTCAGCCAGAGCCGCCAGGGCCCGGCGTTCTATCCGTTCGAACCTGCGCCGCAGGCGACGGGTCACCCGGCGCCGAACCGGCCCCTGCCGGCACCGCTTCCGCAAGACTGATCCGGCGGCCGCTCTTCATCCTGTCGGCTCGCGTCCTTCCGTTATCTTGCCGGGCCCGCGTCATCACGCGGGTTCCGGCCCCTGTCGCCCTGCCATCGGAGGCAACTCGATGAACCACCGCATCCGCACCCAGATGTTCGGCCTGATCGCTATGACCTTGCCGCTGGCCGCCTGTGCCCAGCAGACGGCGCCCGCGCCGGCCGCCAAGGCCAGTGCGCCGATCGCCGCCAACCGCAGCACCACGCCGGCGCCGCAGCTGGTCGCCGGCCTGCCGGATTTCACCAACTTGGTCGAACAGGTCGGCCCAGGCGTTGTCAATATCGAAACCACCATCACCCGCAAGGACGCGATGGCACGGCAGCAGCGCAGCGGCCCGGGCGGTCGCGGCGGCGGCGCGATGCCCGACGATGAGATGCCGGAGTTCTTCAAGCGTTTCTTCGGCCCGGATTTCCAGATGCCCGGTGGCCCGCGTCAGGGGCCGGGGCAGGGTGGTGGCGATGACGATGGCGGTATCGCTGGCAAGTCGATGGGCTCGGGCTTCATCATTTCTGCCGACGGCTATGTACTGACCAATCACCACGTGGTCGATGGCGCCAGCGAGGTCACCGTCAAGCTGACCGACCGCCGCGAGTTCAAGGCCAAGGTGGTCGGCAGCGACGAGCAGTTCGACGTGGCGCTGCTCAAGATCGAGGCCAAGGGCCTGCCGACGGTGCGCCTGGGCGATTCCAACACGCTCAAGCCGGGCCAGTGGGTGGTGGCGATCGGCTCGCCATTCGGCCTGGACCACTCGGTCACCGCCGGCATCGTCAGCGCCACCGGGCGCAGCAACCCGTACGCCGATCAGCGCTATGTGCCCTTCATCCAGACCGACGTGGCGATCAACCAGGGCAACTCCGGCGGCCCGTTGCTCAACACCCGCGGCGAGGTGGTCGGTATCAACTCGCAGATCTTCTCGGCCTCGGGTGGCTACATGGGGATCAGCTTCGCGATCCCGATCGACCTGGCCTTCAGTGCGGCCGAGCAGATCAAGGCCACTGGCCGCGTGAGCCGCGGCATGCTGGGCGTGGCGGTCGGCCCGATCGATTCGCTCAAGGCGCAGGGACTCGGGTTGCCGGATACGCGCGGCGCGCTGGTCAACGACATTCCGGCAGGGAGTCCGGCCGCGAAGGCCGGGATCGAGGTGGGCGATGTGATCCGCTCGGTCAATGGCAAGCCGATCGAGGCCGCCAGCGATCTGCCGCCGATGATCGGCCTGATGGCGCCGGGTACCAAGGTGGCGCTCGATGTGCTGCGCGACGGCAAGCCGCGCCAGGTCACCGTCACCCTGGCCCCGTTGCAGGATGGCAGCGACAGTGCCGCACCGCGCTCCGCCGCCGAGGACGCCAAGCCGGAGGCCCCGGCCAGCGTGGCCTTGCTGGGCCTGCAGGTGGCTGATCTCACCGCCGCCGAACGCAACCGCCTGGGCCTGGACGCCGGCGAGGGCGTGCGGATTGCGGCAGTCACCGGTGCCGCAGCGCGCAGCACCCAGCCGCCGCTGTCGCCGGGACTGGTCATCGCGCGTGTCGGCCGCACCAAGGTCGGCAGCGTCGCCGAGCTCAATCGCGCCCTGTCCAGCTACAAGAAGGGCGACGTGGTCATGCTGCTGGTCACCGACGGCAAGGCGACGAGCTACGTGGCCTTGAAGGCCGGCGGCTAACGGAGGGAATGGAGAATCGGGAATCGGGAATCGACAAGGGCGGGTCTGCGAGGCGATAGCTCGCCTGGCTTTCCGATTCCCCACTCCCGATTCCCAATTCCCGGCCCCAAGGGGGTCGAGCATGCGATAATGCTGCGTTACCCTGACGACGGCTGCGCCGGCGCCCACCTCAATGTCCTCTGATTCAATGCGGAATATCCGCAACTTCTCCATCATTGCCCACGTCGACCACGGCAAATCCACCCTGGCCGACCGGATCATCCAGCTGTGCGGCGGCCTGCAGGCGCGCGAGATGGAGGCCCAGGTGCTCGACTCCAACCCGATCGAGCGCGAACGCGGCATCACCATCAAGGCGCAGTCGGTGTCCTTGCCGTACACGGCAAAGGACGGGCAGACCTACCACCTGAACTTCATCGACACCCCCGGGCATGTGGACTTCTCCTATGAAGTCAGCCGCTCGCTGGCCGCCTGCGAAGGCGCGCTGCTGGTGGTGGATGCCGCGCAGGGCGTGGAAGCGCAGTCGGTGGCCAACTGCTATACCGCGGTGGAGCAGGGGCTGGAAGTGGTGCCGGTGCTCAACAAGATCGACCTGCCTACCGCCGATGTCGACCGCGCCAAGGCCGAGATCGAAGCGGTGATCGGCATCGACGCCGAAGACGCCGTGGCGGTCAGCGCCAAGACCGGCCTGAACATCGATCTGGTGCTGGAAGCGATCGTGCATCGCATCCCGCCGCCCAAGCCGCGCGATACCGACAAGCTGCAGGCGCTGATCATCGATTCCTGGTTCGACAACTACCTGGGCGTGGTCTCGCTGGTGCGCGTGATGCAGGGCGAGATCAAGCCGGGCAGCAAGATCCTGGTGATGTCCACCGGCCGCACCCATCTGGTCGACAAGGTCGGCGTGTTCACGCCCAAGCGCAAGGAACTGGCCGCACTGGGCGCCGGTGAAGTGGGTTGGATCAATGCCTCGATCAAGGACGTGCACGGCGCGCCGGTCGGCGACACCCTGACCCTGGCGGCCGATCCGGCACCGCATGCGCTGCCCGGTTTCCAGGAAATGCAGCCGCGCGTGTTCGCCGGCCTGTTCCCGGTCGACGCCGAGGATTACCCGGACCTACGCGAAGCGCTGGACAAGCTGCGCCTGAACGATGCGGCGCTGCGCTTCGAACCGGAAAGCTCCGAGGCGATGGGCTTTGGCTTCCGCTGCGGCTTCCTGGGCATGCTGCACATGGAAATCGTGCAGGAACGCCTGGAGCGCGAGTACAACCTGGACCTGATCAGCACCGCGCCAACCGTGGTGTATGAAGTGCTCAAGACCGATGGCTCGATCATCAACATGGACAACCCGGCCAAGCTGCCGCAGTTGAACCTGGTGGAGGAAATCCGCGAGCCGATCATCCGCGCCAACGTGCTCACTCCCGAGGAGTACATCGGCAACATCATCAAGCTGTGCGAAGAAAAGCGCGGCACCCAGATCGGCATCAATTACCTGGGCAGCCAGGTGCAGATCAGCTACGAGCTGCCGATGGCCGAGGTGGTGCTGGATTTCTTCGACAAGCTCAAGTCGGTCAGCCGTGGCTACGCGTCGCTGGATTACCACTTCGTGCGGTTCGATGCCGGCCCGTTCGTGCGCGTGGACGTGCTGATCAATGGCGACAAGGTCGATGCGTTGTCACTGATCGTGCACCGCAGCCATGCCGACCGGCGCGGCCGCGAGCTGTGCGAAAAGATGAAGGATCTGATTCCGCGGCAGATGTTCGACGTCGCCATCCAGGCCGCCGTCGGCTCGCAGATCATCTCGCGCTCCACCGTCAAGGCGATGCGCAAGAACGTGTTGGCCAAGTGCTATGGTGGCGACGTTTCGCGCAAGAAAAAGCTGCTGGAAAAGCAGAAAGAAGGCAAGAAGCGCATGAAGCAGGTCGGCCGCGTGGAGATTCCGCAGGAGGCCTTCCTGGCTGTCTTGCAGATGGATAAGTAGCTGGGAATGGTGAATCGGGAATCGGGAATCGTGAGAGCGCGAGTGCTCCTGCTGTTCCGATTCCCCATTCTCGATTCTCGATTCCCTTTCCGAAAGGAACACCAATGAAATGGTTTGAAATCATCCTGGTTGTGCTGACGCTGGGCTCCGGCTTCATCTGGCTGCTGGACAAGCTGTTCCTGGCCAAGCGCCGCGCGGCACGCGCCGGGCTGCTGGACAGCGAGCCGGCGATCATCGATTACTCGCGCGCCTTCTTCCCGGTGCTGGCGGTGGTGTTGATCCTGCGCAGCTTCGTGGCCGAGCCGTACAAGATTCCGTCCAGCTCGATGATGCCCAACCTGCTGATCGGCGATTTCATCCTGGTCAACAAGTTTGCCTACGGCTTCCGTCTGCCGATCACCAATACCAAGTTCATCCCGACCGGCGAGCCCAAGCGTGGCGACGTGGTGGTGTTCAAGCCGCCGCATGCGCCGGACCAGAACTGGATCAAGCGCGTGGTCGGCCTGCCGGGCGACAAGATCGGCTTCCACGGCGATACGCTGTACATCAACGACAAGCCGATGCGCTATACGGTCAAGGGCGAGTACATCGGCAAGGGCAAGGGGTCCGAGATGACCGGCACCACGCTGCTGGTGGAAGACCTGCCGGGCCGCACGCATACCGTGCTGGAGTGGGTGGACCGCAACATGCCGGCCGGCCAGGGCGACTGGACGGTGCCGGCAGACAGCTATTTCGTGATGGGGGACAATCGCGACAACAGCGAAGACAGCCGGTTCTGGACCCAGACGCATTTCCTGCCGGAAGCCAATCTGCGCGGTAAGGCGTTTTTGATCTGGCTCAATTGCGAAGGGTGGTTCTGCAAGGGGAGTTTCGATCCATCGCGGATCGGGACTGGAATCCAGTAAATGCACGCACGGCGTGCCGGGGGAAGCACAATGAAGCGCAAGCAAAGCGGTATGACGTTGACGTCGTTCGTGGTGGTGCTGGCGGTGGTCGGGTTCGGCCTGTACATCGGGATGAAGCTGTTTCCGATGTACCAGGAGTATTACTCGGTACGCACGGCGATGAAGGGTCTGGCCAAGGAGCCGGGCAGTGCCAACATGGACCCGTCCAAGCTGCAGGATCTGTTCTTTCGTCGCCTGTACATCAACTACTCGGAAAACGTCAAAAAGGAAGACGTCAAGTTCGAGCGTGTGGATGGCGGCTGGCGCATGAAGGTCAATTACGAAGTGCGTCGCGAGCTGATCGGCAATCTGGACATTGTCGGCAAGTTCGATACCTCGCAGGACATGACCGGACGTGGTGGCGAATAGAACCTTCCAGCGCGGTGATCCAATCGGCCATGCATTCGCCGATCCGGGTCTGCTCACCCAGGCGCTGCGCCATCGCAGTGCCGGGACGCCGCATAACGAGCGCCTGGAATTTCTCGGCGACGGCATCGTCAACCTGCTGATCGCCGAGGCGCTGTATCAGCGCTGGCCCAAGGCCGACGAAGGCGCATTGACGCGCGCGCGCGCCGAACTGGTGCGCGAAGGCGCCCTGGCCGTGATCGGGCGCACCCTGAATCTTGGCGAGCGGCTGACGCTTGGACCTGGCGAATTGAAGTCCGGCGGCCATCGCCGCGATTCGATCCTGGCCGACGCGGTCGAAGCGGTCGTGGCGGCCATCTATCTGGACTGCGGGTTCGAGCGTTGCCGCGCGGTGGTGCTACCCTGGTTCGAATCATCGCTGGCGGCATTGCCGGTGGGCAAGGCAGAAAAAGACCCCAAGACCCGGTTGCAGGAATGGCTGCAGGCGCGGCAGCTGCCGCTGCCTAATTACGCGCTGATCAGCGAAACCGGCGACGAGCACGCCAAACAGTTCCATGTCGCCTGCATCCTGGAGCAGCCGATTGCCCGTGCCGAAGGCCAGGGCACGTCGCGCCGTCTTGCCGAACAACAGGCGGCGGCTACCGTCATCGCACAACTGGATTCAAACACGTGAGCGAACCCTCTTCCCACCGTAGCGGCAGCGTTGCCGTGATCGGCCGGCCCAATGTCGGCAAATCCACCCTGACCAATGCCCTGGTGGGCGCCAAGGTCAGCATCGTCTCCAATCGCCCGCAGACCACGCGGCACCGCCTGCTCGGGATTGCCACCTTCCCGGAGGGGCAGCTGGTGCTGGTCGACACGCCCGGATTGCACCGTGAGCAGAAGCGCGCGATGAACCGGGTGATGAACCGTGCCGCACGCGGCTCGCTCGAAGGCGTGGATGCCGCGGTGCTGGTGATCGAGGCCGGGCGGTGGGACGAGGAAGACACCCTGGCGTTCCGCGTGCTCAGCGATGCCGACGTGCCGGTCGTGCTGGTGGTCAACAAGGTCGACCGGCTCAAGGACAAGACCGCGCTTTTCCCGTTCCTGGCGCAGGTCAGCGAGGGCCGCACGTTTGCCGCAGTGCACCCGGTCTCCGCGCTCAAGCGCAAGGGCCTGGAAGCGCTGGTGAGCGACCTGCTCAAGCTGGTGCCCGAAGCCGAGGCGATGTTCGGCGAAGACGAAATCACCGACCGCAGCCAGCGCTTCCTGGCCGGTGAACTGGTGCGCGAGCAGCTGATGCGTCAGTTGGGCGAAGAATTGCCGTACGCCACCACCGTGGAAATCGAGCGCTTTGCCGAAGACGGCGCGCTGCTGCGCATCGGTGCGGTGATCTGGGTCGAGCGCGAAGGCCAGAAGGCGATCGTGATCGGCAAGGGCGGTACCCGCCTGAAGGAAATCGGCGGCAAGGCGCGTTTGCAGATGGAGCGCCTGTTCGGTGCCAAGGTGTTCCTGGAAACCTGGGTGCGCGTGCGCGAAGGCTGGTCGGATGACGAGGCGGCGCTGAAGGCGTTCGGCTACGAATGAGGCCGGGAAGGCCGGGACCCGGGACCGGGGACTCGTGAAAAGCTGGGCCATGCAGTTGGTCGGCATACTGCCGGGAAGACGTTTTTTCGCATTTTTCAGATTCGCGTGCTGCGCTGACGGCATTGGCTCGGCCCCCGATCGCCGCGCCGCGTTGCAGGTCGACGGCCGATCCGGCGCTTTTCCCGGGTCCCCGGTCCCGGGTCCCCAGTCCCGGCTTTCCCTCCCATGCTGATCGAACACGAGCACGGCTTCGTGCTGCATGTGCGTGCCTGGCGCGAGACCAGCCTGCTGGTGGAAGTGCTGACCGAGCAGCACGGGCGGGTCGGGTTGCTGGCGCGTGGCGTGCAGGGGCCGCGCAAGCAGGCGCTGCGCGCGGCGCTGCAGCCGCTGCAGCTGATCCAGTTCACCGCCGTGCAGCGCGGCGAACTTGCGCAACTGCGCCAGGCCGAGGCACTGGACACCGCGCCCCGTTTGGTCGGCGAGGCCATGTTGGCCGGCTTCTATATCAGCGAGCTGCTGCTGCGGCTTGCGCCGCGCAACGATGCGGTCCCCGAGCTCTACGCGTGCTATGCGCAGGCACGCGCGCATCTGGCGGCCGGGCTGCCGCTGGCCTGGGGACTGCGCCAGTTCGAACGTGATGTGCTGGACGGGCTGGGGTTCGGCTTCGATCTGCAGCACGACAGCGAAGGGCAACCGATCGACCCGGCGGCGCGCTATCGACTCGATCCCCAGGAAGGCGCCATGCGCGTGCTGAGCGAGCGCCTGGCACAGGATCGGCGCGAGACCGTGACCGGTGCGGCCCTGCTGGCGCTGGGCGAAGATACCCTGCCGGCGTCGGAGGATATGCCCGGCCTGCGGCGCAGCATGCGCAGCGTGCTGCTGCATCATCTGAACGGACCTGGGCTCAAATCCTGGGAAATGCTCGAGGATCTGGCGCGACGCCGCTGATCGGGGCAGGGTGGGCATCGATGCACGATCTGGCCCGGCGGGGCCCCGCCATCGCGCCGCGCTGCATCTCCGATGTCGACCAGGCCAACGTCGCACTCCAGGCCCGCGCGCTGGAGTGCTCGCCACAAACGCAGGCGCAACTCAGTGCAGTAACGCCGCCACCGCCGCGTGGAACTGGGTCTGTGCGGCCCGCGATTGCGGGTCGCCGCGCAGCAGCCGCACCGCTCCGGCAAGCCGGGCGGCCCCGACGAAGCCGCAACTGGCCTGCAGCCGATGCAGGTGATTACGCAGCGCCTGCTCATCGCTGACGTTCAACGCCGAGGTCACCGCATCCCGCGTGCCCGGCAGCTCCGCCAGGAACAATTCGCGCAAGGCGTTGAGATGATGCTGCTGCCCGTTGAGGGCGCTCAGTGCCGCGGCCTCGTCCCAGTCGCTGGCCGCGATGTCCACCACGCCGACCGGCGCCACGCTGTAGCGGCCGCGCGCCAGGCCGCGGCGCACCGCCTGCAACAGGCGTTCGGTGCTCAACGGCTTGACCAGCATTTCCAGAAATCCATCGGACTGCAGGCCGCGCTGCATCGCCATGTTGCCGTCGGCGGTGTGCGCCAGCGCGGGGACGTCCGGATGCAGCAGGCGCAGCGCCCGCAGCAGCCCGCTTCCGGTGCCATCGGGAAGATTGACGTCGATCAGCCACAGGTCGTGGCGATGGCCGCGCGCGCGATCCAGCGCCGAGGACAATGAATCAGCGCAATCCACCTGGGCCGGAAGGCCCTCCAGCGCAGCCTGCAGGAAGCCACGGCTGATCGGGTCGTCTTCCACCAACAAGAGTCGTGGATGGGGTTCCTGACGTGTCGCCATATTCATGCTGCCTCCTTGTCAGCGATGCCGCGTCCTGTGCTGCCGCGCGCACATGCAGTTTGCCTGTGTTTGCGGGGCGCCACAATTGCCGCGCCAGGCGGCGCGGCCTCCGTCGATCGCATCTGCGACAATACGCACCCTTTTTGCCCGCAGCTCGTCGCCACGTGGCCAGAACCCGAAACCGTTTCGACCGTACTCCCTTCCAGACCGCCATCACCGACCTGAGCCATGACGGGCGCGGCGTTGCGCGCCGTGACGGCGAGGGCGGCAAGGTCACCTTCATCAGCGGCGCCCTGCCCGGTGAGCTGGTGCGTGCCGAACCCACCGCGCGTAGCCGCCATTTCGACGAGGCCAAGACAGTGGAGGTGCTGGAAGCCTCCCCGCAGCGCGTGACCCCGCGCTGCCCGCATTTCGGTGTCTGTGCCGGCTGCGTGTTGCAGCATCTCGAGGAGTCGCAGCAGATCGTGGCCAAGCAGCGGGTGCTGATGGACAATCTTGAACGCATCGGCCACGTCAGCCCGCAGACCGTGCTGCCTGCGCTCACCGGCGACAACTGGGGCTATCGCCGCAAGGGCCGTTTCTCGGTGCGCCGGGTCGAGAAGAAAGACAAGACGCTGGTCGGCTTCCGCGAGCTCGACCCACGTTTCGTGGCCGACCTGTCGGTCTGCTACACGGTGATCCCGCAGATCGGCGACAAAATCCCGCTGCTGGCTGCGCTGGTCGAGGGCATGGATGGCAAGCGCGATATTCCGCAGATCGAATTCATCGCCGGCGACGACGCGGTGGCCCTGACCATTCGCCACATGCAGCCGCTCAGCGAGCGCGACCAACAGGCCTGGGTGGCGTTCGCGCAGGAGCACGGCTTTGCGATCTTCCTGCAGCCCGGCGGCGTGGACAGTGTGCATCCGCTGTGGCCGCAAGAGGTGCCGCTGTCGTTTCGCCTGCCGCAGTGGGATGTGGAACTGGCCTTCCGTCCGCTGGATTTCATCCAGGTCAACGCCTCGCTCAACCAGAAGATGATCGCGCACGCGCTAGCACTGCTCGATGCCAGGCCCGATGACCGTGTGCTCGATCTGTTTTGTGGGTTGGGCAACTTCACCCTGCCGCTGGCGCGCACCGTGCGCGAGGTGGTCGGGGTGGAAGGCGATGCCGGGCTGGTCGCGCGCGCCAAGGACAATGCACAGCGTAACGGCTTGCACAATGCGCAGTTCCATGCGGCAGACCTGACCCAGGACCAGCGCAGTGCGTCCTGGATGCGCCAGGGCTTCGACAAGTTGCTGCTGGACCCGCCGCGCTCCGGTGCGCTGGAAGTGCTGCAGCAATTGCCGCTGAAGAAGTTCGAACGCATCGTCTATGTCAGCTGCCACCCGGGCTCGCTGGCGCGCGACGCCGGTTATCTGGTCAACGAGCAAGGCTTCACGCTGGTGTCGGCCGGTGCGATGGACATGTTCCCGCATACCGCCCATGTGGAGAGCATCGCGGTGTTCGAACGGCGGTGATTGGGGATTGGGCATTGGGGATTCGCAACGGCGGGTCATAATGTCCTTTCGCTAGCCGCTGTACCCAATGACCAGCTCGAAGCGTTGCCGCTGGTATGGCATGGCGTTGGCAAGAGCCCCACAGGCATGCAGTGCGTTGCTGTAGCAAATCCCCAATTCCAAATCCCAAATCCCGAATCCCATGCCTCTAGAAATCGAACGCAAGTTTCTTGTCTCCGGCGATGGGTGGCGTGCTGCCGCGCATGCGGTGATCCCGATGGCGCAGGGCTACATCAACGACCAGGCGGCGTTGCGTAGCGGGGCGCAGAATGCATCGGTGCGTGTGCGTGTGCAGGGCGAGGGTGCGTTCTTGAATCTGAAGTCGCGTGAGGTGGGGCATACCCGCCAGGAGTTCGAGTACCCGATTCCACTCGCCGATGCGCGCGCGCTGCTGGACCTGTGCGTGGGCGGGCTGATCGACAAGCGCCGGCATCTGGTCGAGTACCAGGGCCATGTGTGGGAAGTGGACGAATTTCTCGGCGACAACGCCGGGCTGGTGGTGGCCGAGATCGAGCTCGCCAGCGCCGACGAAGCCTTTGCCAAGCCCGAGTGGATCGGTGCGGAAGTGACCGACGACACGCGGTACTACAATCTGGCGCTGGCATCGCATCCGTTTTCGCGCTGGGCCGGGTGATTCAGGAGCGGGGATTCGGGAGTCGGGAGTCGGGAGTCGGGAGTCGCAAGGGCAGGGTGCGGCGCCCCGCTGATCGATGCTTTCCCGGCATTGCCCTCACTCGTTTCTAATTTCCGCTGTAGCGATTGGGCTTATGCTCTGCGAATCCCCATTGCCCAATCCCAAATCCCCGCGTATGCGCATCGATATCTGGTCCGACGTAGTCTGCCCCTGGTGCTGGATCGGCAAGCGCCGGTTTGAACAGGCCGTCGCGGCGCTGGGCGCAAGGGCGCCGGTGCTGGACATCCATTACCACGCCTTCGAGCTGGATCCGGACGCTGGCGCCGAGCCGGTACCGTTGCGCGACGCGCTGGCGCGCAAGTTCGGCGGGGTCGAGCGCGTCGAGCAGATGCTGGCGCAGACCCAGGCGACCGCGCGTGCGGAGGGCCTGCCGTTCGACTTCGGGCGCGGCCAAGTGCAGGTGAGTACGCTGCGTGCGCATCGGCTGTTGTGGTTGGCCACGCACGAAGGCGATGTCGGTGCAGTGATGGAAGCGCTGTTTCATGCGCACTTTGCCGAAGGCCGCAACGTGGCGGCGACCGAGACCCTGCTGCGTGCCGGTGAGGCCGGCGGTCTTGCCGCCGCGCGCGTGCAGGCGATGCTCGACTCCGACGAAGGGACCGTCGAGGTCCAGGCGCAGCTGGCGCAGGCCCGTGCGCTGGGCATTCGCGCGGTGCCCAGTTTTGTGATCGACGGGCGCAGCCTGATCCAGGGCGCGCAGCCAGCCGAGAGCTTTGCGCAGGCCTTGTTGCAGTTGGCCGCCGAGTCGGTACCGGTCGGCGGCCCCGACGCCTGCGGGCCGGATGGCTGCCCGGTCTGATCGACCGGTTGCGCGATGCCTCTGCCAGCCACTGACCAGACAGCCGGTCCGCACCGTCCGCTCGCGATTGCGGTGATCGGCGCCGGCCTGGCCGGCCTTGCCTGCGCCGACGCCCTGCACGCTGCCGGCCATGCGGTCACGGTGTACGAGCAGGGCGACGCACCCGGCGGGCGCATGCGTGGCCACGCCGGCAACCGCTGGCAATGCGATACCGGGGCACAGTATTTCACCGCACGCGATCCGGCGTTTGCGGCGGTGGTCAACGCGTGGATGGGCGCCGGAGTTGCCGCGCGCTGGCCGGTGCGCATCGCAAGCTGGGATGGCGCAGAGCGGCGCCTGTCGCAGAGCGCGCTGACGCGTTTTGTCGGCGTGCCGGACATGGCCGCCCCGGCGCGTGCGCTTGCGGCGGACCTGGATGTGCGCATGCACGCGAAGCTGCGCACGCTGCAACGCAGCGGGCAGGGCTGGGCGGTGGATGTGCAGGACGGCGCTGCGCCGCACGGCGTCGATACGCTGCTGCTCGCGCTTCCGGCGCCCGACGCGGCGCTATGGCTAGCCGAAATTGCGCCCGCGCTGTGCGAGATTGCCTGCAGTGCGCGGATGCAGCCTGCGTGGGCGCTGGTGCTGCGCTTCGATGCACGCATCGATCCGGGCTATGACGCGTTGTTCGTCAATGCCGGGCCATTGCGTTGGGTGGCGCGCGATTCCAGCAAACCAGGGCGAGGCGGCGCGGAGACCTGGCTGCTGCACGCCACTGCCGAGTGGAGCCGGGCCCATCGTGATGCGTCGCCTGTCGAGGTCATCGCGCGCCTGTTGCCGGAATTGGCGGCGCTTGGCCTGCCGCTGCCGCACGCCTGCGATGCGTTTGGATGGACGGTCGCAAGTACCGAGCCGCCACTGCAGCTTGGCTGCGTGTGGGACGCACAGCGTGGCATCGGCATCTGCGGTGACTGGCTGGCCGGCGGCAAGGTCGAAGGCGCCTGGCAAAGCGGAACTGCGCTGGCGCAGCAGGTCTGTGCGGGTCATGCTGCCGACCGTGCCGACGCGTGAGTCGTGGCTGCGTCTGCGCAACAACGAGACACAGCGGCAGCGCGTCGCTTGCGGGGTTGGCGTAGTGCACGATGCCGCCGCGATGCAGCACGCGGGGTCATTGCGCATGGTTGAGCGCAGCGCGGGGCGATGCATGGACCGCGCGCACCGGCAGGGGCTGTGCTGATGCCTGACGCCGCGCCGGCCTCTGCCGACAGCACCACACAGGCGCCCGCACATACGCTGCGGCTGATCCTGGGCGACCAGCTCAACCCGCAGCACAGCTGGTTCGCGACCCGCGACCCCGGTGTGGTCTACGTGCTGATGGAAGTGCGCGAGGAAACCGACTACGTGCTGCATCACGCGCAGAAGATCCTGGCGATCTTCGCGGCGATGCGCGCGTTTGCGGCCGGGCTGCGGCAAGCCGGGCATCGGGTGCGCCATGTCGCGATCGACAACCCCAGTAATCGGCAGTCCATCCCTGCCAATCTCGATGCGCTGATGGCCCACTACCGCGCCGGCCAGCTGGACTACCAGGCGCCAGACGAGTGGCGGCTGGATCAAGCGCTGCGGCAATGGAGTGCAGGCCGTGCGTTTGCCACGCGCATGGTCGACAGCGAGCATTTCTTGACCGCGCGCGAGGAGGTCGCTGCATGCTTTGGTGCGGGCAGCCAGTGGCGCATGGAAGTGTTTTACCGCTACATGCGCCGCCGCCATCGCATCCTGCTCGACGCGGCCGGAGAGCCGCAGGGCGGGCGCTGGAATTTCGATCACGACAACCGCGCGCCGTGGCCGGGCGATCCGCCCGCGCCGCAGGACTGGCGTACAGCGCACGACCACCGCGCGTTGTGGCGCAGCATCGAAGCTGCCGGCGTGCGCAGTTTCGGAGCGCCCAGCGCCGAGGCATTGCCCTGGCCACTGGATCGCAACGAAGCGCTGCATCAGCTGGATGCCTTTATCGCGCAGGCGTTACCGGACTTCGGCCGCTACGAAGATGCGATGAGTACCCGCAGCCCGCGGCTGTTCCACTCGCTGCTGTCGTTCGCGCTCAACGTCAAGATGCTGCACCCGGCCGAGGTGATTGCGCGCGCCGAGGCGGCATGGCATCACGGGCAGGCACCCCTGGCATCGGTGGAAGGCTTCATCCGCCAGATCCTGGGCTGGCGCGAATACGTGCGCGGTGTGTACTGGTCGCACATGCCCGAGTACGCCCACACCAATCGCCTGGATCAGCATGCGCCGCTGCCGCACTGGTTCTGGGATGGACAGGTCGGCATGCGCTGCCTGGCCGATGCGGTCGGCAACTCGCTGGCCAATGCGCACGCGCACCACATCCAGCGGCTGATGGTGATCGGCAATTTTGCGCTGCTGGCGGGGCTGGACCCGCAAGCGCTGCATCGCTGGTATCTGGGCGTGTATATCGATGCGTTCGAATGGGTGGAGCTGCCCAATACGGTGGGCATGAGCCAGTTTGCCGATGGCGGCCTGCTCGGCAGCAAGCCCTACATCAGCGGCGCGGCCTACATCGACCGCATGAGCGATTACTGCGCCGGGTGCGGGTATCAGCGCAAGGCACGTACCGGCCCCAAGGCCTGCCCGTACAACGCGTTGTACTGGGATTTCCTTGCGCGGCAGCGCCCGCTGCTGGGCGGCAACGAGCGTCTGGCGATGCCGTACCGGCAGCTCGATGGCATGGCACCCGAAGTGCTGGAGGGCATCCAGGCCCAGGCCGCGCATTGGCGGACACACCTGGACGTGCTCTGAAGCCGTTGCGGGGGCGGGCCAGGGCGCGGTCGCCGGGCGCTCTGCACCTGCGCTCAACGCGCGTCCCGGCCAGCCTGCCGATTCAACGCCCGCCTGAATGCGCGATCTGACGCTGCAACGCGCATCTGCGACAATGCCGCGCTGCGCCCTCGTGGCGCCTGGCCCGGGAGTCCCCCAACATGCTTCTGATCGGCGTTGCCGGTAACGAACTCAGCGCACAGGAACGCGACTGGCTGCAGCACGATGCGGTTGCCGGCGTGGTGCTGTTCACGCGCAACTTCTCCTCGCGCACGCAGGTGGCCGAGTTGTCGGCGTCCATCCGCGCCGCGGCGCCGCGCCCGGTGTTGATCTGCGTGGACCAGGAGGGCGGACGCGTGCAGCGGTTTCGCGAAGGCTTCAGCGCGCTGGCGCCGTTGCAAAGCTTCGGTGCGCAGTACGCGCAGGACCCCGAGGCTGCGCTGGGCGCGGCCCGCGCGCACGCGCAGCTGATGGCCAGCGAGGTGCGTGCCAGCGGCGTGGATCTGAGCTTCGCGCCAGTGGTTGACCTTGGCCGCGGCAACCGCGCCATCGGCGATCGCGCCTTCAGCGACGACCCGCAGATCGTGGCTACCTTCACCCGTGCCTATGTGCAGGCGCTGCACGGCGCCGGCATGGCCGCCACGCTCAAGCATTTCCCCGGCCACGGCACGGTGCTGGAAGACACCCACGTCGACCACGCCAGCGACCCGCGACCGCTCGAAGTGCTGCAGGCTGAAGACCTGGTGCCGTTCGTGGCCGGGATCGAGGCCGGCGCCGACGCCGTGATGATGGCGCACGTGGTCTACCCGCAGGTCGCGCCGGAACCGGCGGGCTACTCGCCGCGCTGGATCGAGCAGATCCTGCGTGGGCAGCTGGGCTTCCGCGGCGTGGTGTTTTCCGACGACATCGGCATGGCGGCGTCGTTCACCGCCGGTGGCGTGGCCGGCCGGGTGCATGCGCATCTGGATGCCGGCTGCGACGTGGTGCTGGTCTGCCACCCGGAGCTGGTCGACGAATCGCTGCAGGCCGTGCAGGGCCGCAGCCTCAATACTGCAGCCCTGATCGGGCTGATCGGTCGTGGCGCGCTCGGCTGGGATGGCCTGCTGGCCGGCACCGATGCTTCCTTCAACACTCCTTCTGCCTCTTTCGGAACAATTGCCTGATGTCCACGCTCACCATTTCCCAGGCCCTGGCCCAAGCCGATCTGCTGGTCGACCGCCCGGCCATCGATGCCGCCGTGTCCACCATTGCCGACGCCATCGCGCGCGACTACGCCGGTGAAGTGCCGGTGTATCTCACCATCATGCACGGCGCGCTGCCGTTCTCTGGCCAGCTGGCGCTGGAACTCGGCGCACGTGGTCAGGACCTGCAGTTCGATTACCTGCATGCCACCCGCTACCGCGGCGAAACCGTTGGCGGCGAGCTGGTGTGGAAGCACCGTCCGGCCACCGCACTGTTCGGCCGCCGGGTCATCCTGGTCGACGACATCCTCGACGAGGGCTACACCCTGCAGGGCGTGCGCCAGTGGTGCCTGGAGCAGGGCGCCACCGACGTGCGCGTGGCGGTGCTGACCGTGAAGCGGCACGACCGCTGCGTGCCCGGCGTCACCGCCGACTACGTGGGAGTGGAAGTGGCAGACCGCTACGTGTTCGGTTTCGGCATGGACGTCAACGAGCAGCTGCGTGGCATTCCTGCCATCTACGCGATGAAGCAGTAATCCACGCGGCGTGGCCGGGCGTGTCGGCTGCGCTCGGGGTTCGAAGTAGCGCGCGGACGCGGCGCAGCGCCGCGTGCCGTGTCTGGGGACGCGGAGATCGCAGTCCTGCATGTTCACTATCGACACCGATAGCCTTGTCGGCGTCGTTCGTATTGGCCCGCCACTGCGCGGGCAACCTGGCGCGCGCCGCGCGCATCCACGTCCGTTCGTAGCAGAGGTCGCCCATGTCCCCCAATTCCATCGCCCTGGCCGTCATCGGCGGCACCGGTGTCTACAAGCTCGCGCAGCTCGACGACGTGCAGACGCATGAGCTCGACACCCCGTATGGCGTACCGTCCGGGCCGATCCGTGTCGGCATGTTGCTCGGCCATCGCGTGGCGTTCCTGGCCCGGCACGGCGAGGGGCATTCGTTGCCGCCGCACAAGGTCAACTACCGCGCAAACATCGCTGCGCTGCAGCAAATCGGCGCCTCGCGCGTGCTTGCGCTCAACACGGTAGGCGGAATCACTGACCAGTTCGGGCCGCGCGTGCTGGCGTGCCCCGACCAACTGATCGACTATACCTGGGGCCGCATTTCCACCTTCTGCGAAGAGCCCGGCAGCGAAGTGCAGCATGTGGATTTCGGCCACCCGTATTCGCCCATGTTTCGCAGCAAGGTGATTGCCGCCGCCAAGGTGACCGGCGTCACGCTGGTGGCCGGTGGTTGCTATGGCGCGACGCAAGGACCACGGCTGGAAACGATTGCAGAGATCGCACGCATGCGCCGCGACGGTTGCGATCTGGTCGGCATGACCGGCATGCCCGAAGCGGGGTTGGCGCGCGAAAAAGGCCTGGAATATGCGTGTCTGGCGATCGTGGCCAACTGGGCGGCCGGCTGCGGCGACGCGCAGGAGATCACCATGGCCGAAGTGTTGGCCAACGTGGATGCCGCCTCGTCCGGCCTGCCGGAGCTGATTGGCGAACTTGCACGCGGGTGATTGTCATTGGGGAATAAGCTTTGCATACTCGGCGCGTACGCACCGCCGTACACCACCCATTAATTATTGCAAAGGTCTCGCATCACCATGCCGAACGGTACCGTCAAGTGGTTCAACGACGCCAAGGGATTTGGCTTCATCTCACCGGAGGACGGCAGCGCCGATGTCTTCGCGCACTTCTCCGCGATCAATTCCAAGGGCTTCCGTAGCCTGCAGGAAGGCCAGCGCGTCAGTTATGACGTGACCCAGGGCCCCAAGGGTGCCCAGGCTTCGAACATCACGCCGGTCGAGTAATCTGTCTCGATTGTGCGGTTGAAGAACCCCGCCACGGCGGGGTTTTTTTTGCGCCGTTGTGCGTGGGCAGCAATAACGAAACAGAGCAGGGACGATGCAACGAACATTACGGATTGCGGTGGTTGGCTACGGAACGGCGGGGCAGGCGCTGGCAGTGTTGCTGGGGGCCGATGGGCATCAACTGGAGGTGTTCGAGCGCGCCGCCGCGCCCGGGCCGGTGGGCGCAGGCTTCTTGCTGCAGCCCAGTGGCCTGCAGGTGCTCTGGAACATGGGCTTGCTGCCGCAGGCGCTTGCGCATGGCGCACCGGTGCGCCGCTTGTACGGCGACACGCCCTGCGGACGCGCAGTGATGGACATGCAGTACCGTGATCTGGATGCGCGCCTGATGGGTGTGGGCATGCAGCGCGGCGCCTTGTTTACGCTGCTGCGCGAGGCCTGGCCGCAGCACGCGCAACTGCATGTGGATACGCAGATCACCGCCATCGACCACGACGGCGTGCGCGTGCAGGATCAACGCGGGCAATGGCACGGCCCTTACGATCTGATCATCGCCGCCGATGGCTCGGCCTCCACCTTGCGCGCGCAGGCGCAGGGAACCCGGCTGGATCGGGTGTATCCATGGGGCGCGCTGTGGTGTCTGTTGCCGCGCGAGGACTGGCCGTTCGTGGACGAATTGCGCCAACGCTATATCGGCGCGCGCAAGATGATCGGCCTGCTTCCGGTGGGCACGCGTCCGGGCGACGACACCCCGCGGCTGAGTTTTTTCTGGAGCCTGCCGTGCAGCGATTTCGTTGCCTGGGAACAACGCGGCATTGCCGCCTGGCGCGATGAGGTGGCGCAGATGTGGCCGGAAGCGCACGCGCGGCTTGCCACGGTGCAGGTGCATGGCGCACTGGCGCGGGCGAGCTATCGCGATGCGGTGGTGTCGCGCTGGCATCGCGGCCGCTTCGTGCTTGCCGGCGATGCGGCGCATGCGATGAGCCCGCAGCTCGGGCAGGGCGTGAACATGGCCCTGCTCGACGCGCTGGCCATGCGCGATGCATTGCGTACGGGCAGCGATCTGGACGAGGCGTTGCAGCGGTATCAACGCGAACGCCAGGCGCATGTGGCGATCTATCACCGCTGGAGCCGCTGGCTGACGCCGTTGTTCCAGTCCGAACGCGATCTCTGGGCACAGGGCCGCGATCTGCTGCTGCGCCCGATGGGACGTGTGCCGGGCGGGCGCGGGCACATGCTGCGCGTGCTCAGCGGCACCCAGCATGGCTGGTTCGGCAAGTTGGCGTTGGCACCGGAATTCGTGGAGGCCTTGTCGCAACCGGTGGCGCATGCGGCCGACGACAAGGCGGAAGTGGCCGCAGCGTCGTAGCGTCGGCCGGCGCATTCGCGGCGCTGGCTAACGCACCGGCAGTGCCATCGCATCACCCTCCACACAGGCGACCAGGCGCTCGCCTTCGGTGAGCGTCGGCACGATACCTGCGGTGAACTGCGAGAACGCCGGCAGGATGGTCACGCGCTCGCGCAACCAGAAGGCGGGCCAACGTCGCGACAGCCCCGGCAGCTTGGCCAGTGGATGCAGATGCCCGCACAGCACATGGCCGGTGGGGTGCGGCACTGGGTCGTGGCGCAGCACGAACGGGCCATCTTCGACCTGTTCGCCGGCCGCTTCGATCTGCAACCCGGCACCTGCCAGTGCGCGGTCGTGATTGCCACGGATGGCGATCACCTGCAACGCGCAGTGTTGCTCGCGCCATGCGCTCCAGCGCCGATGCCAGGCGGCGCGCGGTGCCGGGCCGTGCAGCAGGTCGCCCAGGATCCACAGCGCGTCGACCTGGCGCTGGGCGAGTAACCCATCCAGCCGCTCCAGATCGTGCGCGGTGCCGCCGGCCGGCAAGCCGATGCCCGCACGTCGGAAGACATCGGCCTTGCCCAGGTGCAGGTCGGCGATCAACAGCGCGCGCTGCGTCGGGCGGTACAAGGCACGTTCGCCGAGCAATTCCACGGTTTCGCCGGCCAGCTGTAGCTGCACGCTATCGCCCATGCTTGCGCTCCAGTTGTTCGGCAGCGCGCAACACGCGCGCCTTCCAGTCTTCGGTACTCAGCTGCCCACGCACGCGTTCGGCCCACAGCGGAAACGACAACGGGGTGAGGCTGCGCGGCTTGCACAGGCGCAATTCGCGGCGGGCGCAGTCCTCCAGCGCATGTGCCAGGCGGGCGAGTTCCAGCTGGCCTTCGAACACCTCGCGCTCGGCCTGTGCCAGCAACAGGTGATCCGGGTCGAAGCGCTGCAGCACGTCGTACAGCAAGCCGCTGGAGGCCTGCAGCTGACGCAGGCTGCGCGGCGCACGCCCAGGCAACGAGGGCGACAGCAAGCCAGCCACGCGCGCGATCTCGCGGAACTGCCGGCGTGCCAGCTCGCCCAGGTTGAGGCTGTCGCGCAGATCGTCGAACAGCGCTACCGGCGACAACAAGCTCTGTAGTACATCGGCATCGATCTCGACGTCCTGCGCCGGCGACAGCACAAAGCCATAGTCGTTGGCAGCGAAGCTGAAGGTGTTGCGCTGACGCCGGCCCCAGCGCGCCGCCAGCAACGCGGCCAGCCCTTCGTTGACCTGCCGGCCGGCGAACGGGTACACGAATACATGCCGGCCATCGCGGGCCTTGATGCTTTCCACCAGCAGATGGTCCGGCCCCGGCAGCGAAGAGAGCGAGGCCTGCAGCTGCAGTAACGGTGCCAAGGCCTGCATCTCCGGCGCATCGCCGGGGTCGGCGAATACCGCTTCCACTTCGCGCCCCAATGCCGACGACAGCGGCATGCGTCCGCCCATCCATTTGGGCACCACGCCGCTGCCGCCCTTGGCCACGCGCACGTAGGCGGTCATGTCTTCCAGCCGCACCAGTTCCAGCAGGCGGCCGGCAAACTGGAAGCGGTCGCCGCGGCGCAGACGGCCGACGAACTGTTCTTCCACCGCGCCCAGCCGCCCGCCGCGCAGGAACTGCACGCGCACGCTGCCATCGCTGGTGATGGTGCCGATGGACAGCCGATGCCGCAGCGCGACGCGCCGGTCGATCACGCGGTACACGCCGTCGTCGTCGCGCACCACCTTGTGGAAATCCGGGTAGTGCGCCAGGGCGCTGCCACCTTGCACGATGAAGTCGAGCACCGCATTCCAGGTGGGTCTTTCCAGCGCAGCGAATGCATCGGTGCCGCGCACTTCCTCGAATAACGCATCGGCCTGGAAGCCGCCGCCGAGGGCGAGGGTGACGCAGTGTTGCGCCAGCACATCCAGCGACAGGCGCGGCGGCGGCCGTGCTTCGATATGGCCGTGGGTGAGCGCGCGTCGGGCGGCGGCGTATTCCACCAGTTCCAGCGCATGCGAGGGCACGCACACCACGTGCCCGGATTCGCCGGGACGATGGCGCGCGCGTCCGGCGCGCTGCAGCAGGCGCGCAATGCCTTTGGGGCTACCGACCTGCAACACCTGATCCACCGCCGGAAAATCCACGCCCAGATCCAGGCTGGACGTTGCCACCACGCAGCGCAGGCTGCCATCGGCCAGGCCGCGCTCGGCGGCCGCGCGTAGCGATGGATCCAGCGAGCCGTGGTGCAGCGCGAGCGTGGCCAGGTCTTCGGGCCACACCGCGCTCAAGGCCTGATGCCATAACTCGGCCTGCGCACGCGTGTTGGTAAACACCAGGCTGGTGCGCTGCTGCATGATCTTTTGCAGCACGCGCGCCAGTTGTGCCAGACCAAGATGGCCCGCCCATGGGAACCGCTCGCCACTTTCCGGTAGCAGCGTTTCCAAGGTCATCGTGCGCGGTTTGACGCCCGATACCAGCGCTGCATCGGGCAGGTGCGGCAGCAGCACATCGCGCGCCTGCGGCAGATTGCCCAGCGTTGCCGACAGCCCCCAGATGCGCAGTTGCGGCGTCCATCCGCGCAAGCGCGCCAGACACAGTTGCAGCAGCACGCCGCGCTTGTTGCCGAGCAGCTCGTGCCACTCGTCGACGATCACGCAGCGCAGCGCCGACAGCTGCGGCGCGGTGTCCGGATACGACAGCAGCAAGGCCAGCGATTCGGGCGTGGTGACCAACACGTCGAGCTTGCCGCTGCGCGCCAGCCGCTTGTCGCGCGCGCTGGCATCACCGGTGCGCAGTCCCACCTGCCAGTCCAGCCCCAGCGCTTCCACCGGTTCGCGCAATGCGCGCGCGGTGTCGGCGGCCAGTGCCCGCAACGGCGTGATCCACAACACCTGCAGATTGCGTTGCTGCTGGCGCCGCGCAGGTGACGCAGGTTTGCCCTGTTTAACCGGTGACTTGCGCCCGCGCGCAGCCAATGCGTCCAGCAATGGCCCGCCGAACGCCGCCAGCGTCTTGCCGCTGCCGGTGGGCGTGTGCAGCAAGCCGGACTCGCCATCGAGATAGCGCTTCCACACATCGCGTTGAAACGGCAACGGCGCCCAGCCGCGCTGCGCGAACCAGTCGCGCCACTGCTGCAATGGCGTGCCGCGTGCCTGCTGCGCCGCCGTCACCGCGCCAGGGCCTGCAGGCTGCTCAGGTGGTCGGCCTCGGACATCGGCTTGTCCTGCCGCCAGCGCAGGATGCGCGGGAAGCGCACCGCAATACCGGATTTGTGCCGTGCGCTGCGATTCACCGCTTCAAACCCCAACTCGAACACATGATGCGCGGTGACCGCGCGCACCGGGCCGAACCGTTCGGTGGTGTTGGCACGAATCCAGCGGTCCAGCTGCAGGATTTCCTTGTCGTCCAGGCCCGAATAGGCCTTTGCGATCGGCACCAGCTGTCCCTCATGCCACAGCCCGAAGGTGTAGTCGGTATACAGCGTGCTGCGCCGGCCGTGGCCGGCTTGCGCGTACAGCAGGACGGCATCGATGGTGAGCGGGTCGATCTTCCACTTCCACCAATCGCCACGTCGGCGCCCGGCCTGATAGACGGAGTTGGCGCGCTTGAGCATCAGCCCTTCCACGCCGCGCTCGCGTGCCTCCACGCGCACCTGCGCGGCGGCCTGCCAATCGCTCACCTGCACCAGCGGCGAGGCGACGATGCGCGGGTCGGCGAGTGTGGCAAGCACGCCGTCCAGCAGTGCGCGTCGCTCCTGCAGCGGGCGCTCACGCAGGTCTTCGCCGTCCAGTTCGAGCAGGTCGTAGGCGACCACGCGCGCCGGTGCGTCGGCCAGCGTCTTGGGGCCGGGCTTGAGCCGTTGGATGCGCGTCTGCAAGGCAGTGAACGGCATCGGCAAGGGCTGCTCCGGTTTCCAGGCCAATAGCTCGCCATCGATGACGGTGCCGTCGGGCAACTGCATCGCCGCGCGTTCGATCTCCGGAAAGCGCCCGTCCAGGCGCTCTTCGCCGCGCGACCACAGCGCCGCTTCGCCGGCGCGCCGGATCAGTTGCAGCCGGATGCCGTCCCACTTCCATTCCAGCAGCCAGTCGTCGATAGGTCCCAGCGTGTCGACGGCCGCTTCGAGCGGCGAAGCAAGAAAGAACGGGTAGGGCTGCTGACGATCGCCGGGCAGTTCTTCGCTGGTCAGCAGATCGGCCAGATAGGTCGGATGCGGGCGCCAACTGCCGAGCATGCGCTGCGCGATGCGCGCGATGTCCACGCCTGACAGCTCGGCCAGCGCCTGCTGCACGAGCCGCTGCGACACGCCGACCCGCAACGCGCCGGTGAGCAGCTTGTTGAACACCAGCCGCTCGTCGAAGGCCAGGCTGCGCCAGGCCTGCACGATGCACGCCTTGCGCACGGCGACGTCCTGATTGGCGATCGGCAACAGCCGGTGTTCGATCCATTCCGCCAGCGGCAGGTCGGCCGCTTCGGTGTCCGGGTCGTCCAGCAACAGGGCCAGCGTTTCAGCCAGGTCGCCGACATGGTCGTAGCTGTCGGCCACCAGCCAGTCGGCGATGCCGGCGGTGTCGGTGATCCATTCGCGTAATTCACCGCTGCTGGCAATGCGCATGCGCGTACTGGCCACCTTGCCGCCGGCCAGCAGATACAGTGCCCAGGCCGCATCCAGCGGCGCGGCATCGCGGAAATAGGCGACCAGCGCCGCACGCTTGTCCAGCGTGCCGGTGCTGCGGTCCAGGGTGCGGTACAGCGCGGCAAAACGCTTCACGGCATTGCCTCTGCCGTGGCCTGTCTGTCGGCCGCGCGCAGTTCCAGCGCGCGTCGCGTGAATGCGGCCAGCGTGCGTGGGCGACGTTGCAGACGCGGCGGGCCCATGACCGCCGCCGGCACGCTGCGGCGCACACGAAATGCCAGTGCATGCCGGCCGAACGCAAGTGCGCCGCTCAGGCGAATGCGCACGCGCGCGCGTGTATACCGGCGTGCGGGCAAGGGGTTCATTCCTCGGCTCCGAAATCGGTGCGGAAGGCTTCGGCCGCAACGCCGCGCTCGCGCAGGTGCTGGATCAGCGCATCGGTGTTGCCGTGGGTGGCGATCACGCGGCGGGCGCCGGTGTCTTCGATGGTCCGCAGCAGGTCCGGCCAGTCGGCATGATCGGAGACCACGAAGCCGCGATCGTAATTGCGTCGCCTGCGATTGCCGCGAATGCGCATCCAGCCCGATGCGAATCCTTGTTGCGCGTGTCGGAAGCGGCGGATCCAGGAGCTGCCGGCCGCCGACGGCGGTGCCAGCACCAATTGCCCGGCATAGTCCGCGCCGCGCGCATGTTCGCTGACCGGTTGCGTGTCCAGCATCGCGATCCCGGCCTGGCGGTACACCGCTACGCCGGCCGCAATCGCGCCGTGCAGTAGTGCGGGCTGGGTGTCCCAGGCGCGCAGCTCGGCCAGTACGCGCTGCGCCTTGCCCAGTGCGTAGCAATACAGGATGGCAGCCTCGCCGCGCTCGGCACATTCGCGTCGCCAGGCCACGATATCGGCCGCCACATCGGCGGTGTCGGGCCAGCGATACACCGGCAAGCCGAACGTTGCCTCGGTGATGAAGGTGTCGCATGGCACCACTTCGAACGGCGCGCAGGTGGGATCGTGCTGGCGCTTGTAATCGCCGGAGGCCACCCAGACTTCACCATCCACTTCGATGCGCACCTGCGCCGACCCCAGCACGTGTCCGGCCGGATGCAGCGACACGCGTGCGCGTCCCAGCGTAAACGCCTCGCCATCGGCATGCGGGTGATAGACCTGTTCGCCAAGCCGCCATTGCAGGATCGGCAGGCTTTCGCGGGTGCAGTGGTATTCGCCCATGCCGCCGCGGGCGTGATCGCCGTGGCCATGGGTGATCACCGCACGCGGCACCGGGCGCCAGGGATCGATGTGGAAGTCGCCCTGCGGGCAATACAGCCCCTCGGGGCCAAGTACCACCAGATCGCCGCGTGGGTTCGTGTCGTCGTTGCCGTTGCGCATGCGGCAACTCTGGCCAAGCCGGTGTGCAGATCCTGAGAATAGGAATGGCGGCATCGGCTGGGCAACAAGACGTGGTCGCGCTGCCAACTGCAGGGCCAGCGCTGGCGCGATGTCGGTGCATGTGGCGGGTGGAGCGGGCGCGGACCAGACGCGATGCCGCGCCTGCATTGCCAACGCACAGTCGCCATGGCCGGTGCCGGCGATGGTGACGCGCTACCGCAAGCAGCCCGTCAATGCCGCGTACGCCGCCCGGGCGCGCGTACCGCCATCGCCTCCACGGCGAGCGTGAACCCACGCTCCTCACCGCCCTGCATTGCGCCTACGTCGACCACGTGGCGGCGGATCTCCTCGCCCTTGCCGTTACGCACCACCACGACCACGGTGTATTCCCACGGATCGCCGTCTGCGGGGTGGCGGATGGTGCCGTCGACCTTCAACGGCACGATCGGCGCCGGCTGCGCGTGCTGTGCAGCCGCCGAGTCGAAGCGCAGGTGGTGTTTGCAGGCAGGGCAGATGATCGCGCTTTCCAGGATCGTGGCCTTGCAATGCGGACAGCTGCGCGTGGCGCCGGGCGTGCCCGGGCGCGGTGCACTCATGTGGCGTCGGTGGTGTCGCCGCCCACGCTGGCCTTGGCGGCGGCTGACGGCTTGCTGCCGGCGTCTTCGCCCCAGCCGAAGTCGGCCTGGCCACGCATGCGGGCGCCCGAGGCGACGGTGAGGTTGCCGGCCTTGACGTCGCCGACCAGCACGCCGGACGTCTGCAGTTCCACCTGCGCGGCGGACTCGATATTGCCTTCCAGCTCGCCGGCGATGATGACCTTGTTGGCGCGCACGCCTCCCGTGAGCTTGGCGCCGCGTTCGATGGTGAGATCGCCCTTGACGTTGACGTCGCCCTTGAAGCGGCCGGCCAGACGCACGTGACCGGCGCCCTCGATCTTGCCTTCGATGCTGATGTCGGCGGCGATCAGCGATTCCTTCGCTTCGCCCTGACGCTGCGATGGCGCAGCGGCCGGCACGACGCTGGGCGCGGCGGCGGCGGCCGGCACCGGCGCGGCGGGGCCGGGATCGGCATTGAACAGCCGGCCATCGGCGGCAGGCGCCTCCGGGGCTGCAGGAGCACCGTCTTTCTTGTTGGGACCTTGATCGCGCCACATCGACATCGGACTGCCTCGCTTCGGGGGTCTGGGCCGACTATCGCTGCGTCAATCGATCTTTTGTGTGACAGAGCGCGCAATCCGAGACCGACAGCGCGCCGCCCTGGCCCTGTGCGTCAATCCGGCCTGCTCGCTCCGGCGCCATGACGCTCGACCCGGTTACGTCCGCGATGCTTGGCGGCATACAGCGCCGCGTCGGCCTTCTGGATCAGGCTGGCGCCCAGTTCGCCGTCGACCGGGAAACTGGCCACACCGATGGACGCGGTGACGCGCGGCAACGCGCGTTGCCCATCGGTGACCGCCAATGCCGCGATCTGCGCGCGGATCTGCTCGGCCACGCGCATGGCTTCCTCGCCATCGGCCTCGGGCAGGATCACGGTGAATTCTTCGCCACCGTAGCGGCAGGCCACATCTTCGGCGCGCAGACGGGTCAGCAGCAGCTCGCCCACCGCAGCCAGCAGCAGGTCGCCGCCAGCATGCCCCTGGCTGTCGTTGAACTGCTTGAAGTGGTCCACGTCCAGCATCAGCACCGACAGCGGCAGGCCGCGTCGCGCGCAACGGGCCAACTCATGACTGAGCGATTCTTCCAGATAGCGGCGGTTGTACAGCCCGGTCAGCGCATCGCGGATCGACTGCCGGCGCAGCGATTCGCGCAGGCGCAGGTTGCTCAGCGCCAGCGACAATTGCTCGGCCGCAGCCTCGGCGATCTCCAGGCGCGGCATCGGGCCCGGACCGGGCGAGGACAGAAACAGGAAGCCCAGCTGGGTGCCTTGCGCCGACATCGGCAGGCACGCGGTGGTGATCGGCGTCTGGCCACCCGGCTCCTCGATGTGCGCACACAACGCATCGCGGGCGAGGTCGTCGATGACATGCGGCTGGCCGCGGCGCAGCGCCCAGCATTCTTCCGGCAGCAGATGCGGTGCACTCTGCACCAGCGGCTCGCCCCAGTGACTGATCGCCTCGGCGCGATCCTGCGAGGCACGCAGCAGATACACGCTGCCGGCAACGCCCGGCAGCAGGCTGGCCAGCGTGCGGCTGGTGACCACCAACGCTTCTTCTGCGCTGATGCAGCTCTGCAGCAGCCCGGTGTAACGGCTCAGCAGGTTGAGATCGGCGGTACTGCGCTGCAGCGCGCCGACACTGTCGCCCAGTTCGCGATTGGCTTGCGCCGCCAGACGCTCGGCCTGCGCGCGATGGCGCAATTCGCGCATCAGCACCGCATACACGGTGCCGACCACCGCCAGGCCGAACGGAATGCCGGCCAACGCCAGCACCAGCAACAGGGTCGCGCTCTGCCGGCTGCTTTCGGCACGTTGCGCAAGCAGCTCCTGCTCGCGCTGCACCATCGTCAGCGCCTGCTCGCGGATGGCGCTGGTGGTGCGGAACGCGCTCTGGCGGATGCTCGCACGTGCCGGCTCCAGGCCGCCCTGCGCATAGACATCGAGCACCTGCTGGATCTGCCGCAGCCGCGCCTCCACCAACGCCTGCAGCTGGGTCAGGTGCTGCTCCTGCGACGGGTTGTCGACGATCAGCCGGCGCAGGTTGCCGAGCAGGATCGGCAGGCGCTCGACGCTGGTCTGATAGTCCAGCAGGTAGGCATCGTTGCCGGTGAGCAGGAAGCCGCGCTGCGCGGATTCGGCATCCAGCAGGCGTGCCTGGATCTCGTCGACCCGCCCGATCACTTCATGGGTGTGCGAGACCAGCGCCGCGTCGGCCAGCGAACGCCGCGCACCGACAAAGATGCCGACGCCGATCACGATGAAGATCAGCGCAGAGAAGATCAGCGCCAGCTGGTTGCGGCGGCGCGAGGAAAAGAAGGAGGGCATGCAGGATGCTAGCCTGCCGGCCTCGACAACACGAGCCCAATCGCGGCGCAAGACGTGCGCGCCGGCACGAAAGTGAAGGCAGGCAGGCGACGCGATGTGCTGTGTTCACGGTGGCGGACAGCGGCAAGCTGCGTGTCCGCATGCCTGGTGCTGCGCGGTGGCAGCGGCGTGCGCGTGCCGAGCGTGGCGCATCCTGCGCCCACCGGGGCGGTGAGCGCAGGGGACAGATGCGGCTTGAGGCAGCTGACGAATCTACTGCGCAGTGGTCAGGCGGGAGCGGCCGGTGCGCGAAAGCGGTAGGTGCCGCGTGTACACCGATGCCTCTATGCGGGCCGGCGATGCCTACCTGATAACTGCTCGTGGTCTTAGTGCTGCGGATGCTCGGCGTCGTGCTTGTCGGCGTTCTGCTCGGCCTTGTTGGCCATCTCGCGGGTCTTGTCGGCGGTTGCGTCTGCGGCATTGGCAGTCGCACGGCTGGCATCGGCGGCCAGTTCGCGTGCGGCCACGCGGGCGTCGGCGGTGGCAGCCTTGGCCTGCACTGCGGCGCGGTCGGCGGCCTGTTCGGTGGCAGCTGCGGCATGCTTTGCGGCAGAGGCAGCGTCGCGGCGCGCCTGCTCCGCATCGGGGCCCTGACAGGCAGCAAGGGTGAGGGCGGCAATGGCGCTCAACGACAGCATGCGGATCGTCTTCATGAGGTGGTCCTGTTCCTGTTCCGGTGTTGGAGAGCGGAGCTTATGCAGGGCTCGATGCAGCCTGCGTCAAGGTGCGTCCCACGCCCGCGTCGCCGGACGACAGGGCCGGGAGCGCGGCCTCCAGGCCCTCGAGCGTCGAAGCAGGCGCGTTGCCCGGCAAATCGCGGGCAAAGAAAAAGCCGCTGGAAACCAGCGGCTTTTTCCGAACTCGCTTGGAGTCAAGAAGTGATTACTTCTTGGCTTCTTCGGCGGTGTCCTTAGCAGCTTCGGCGGTGTTTTCAGCCGTCTTGGCAGCGTCGGCAGCCTGCTCAGCAGCAGCGTCGGTCGCGGCGCCGGAAGCGGACTGGGCAGCGTCAGCAGCGGTGTCGGCCGAAGCAGCGGCGGTGTTGGCAGCAGCCTGAGCGGCGTCAGCCGACTGCGAGCCCGAGGCAGCAGCCTGGTCGGCAGCGGTCTGAGCGTCGGCAGCAGCTTCGTTAGCCGAAGCAGCAGCGTCCTGAGCCTGTTCCGGCTTCGAGCAAGCGGTCAGGGCCAGGCCCAGCGCCATTGCGATCAGCAGCTTGTTGATGGTCATTGTTTCAATCCTCGTCGTTAGATTAGGCAACGCGCTATTGCGCGCCCCCGACATGATGACGGCCACAAGACGAGTGTCAAGCGTACGCGCATTCAGCTTTGCAAAATCGACGTTAATACCAATTAAATCAATTCGATAGCGATAGCGGTCGCCTCGCCGCCACCGATGCATAGCGTCGCGATCCCGCGCTTGCCTCCGCGCGTGCGCAACGCGTTCACCAATGTCACTACCAGCCGTGCACCGGACGCGCCGATGGGATGGCCCAGCGCGCAGGCACCACCGTGCACGTTGACCTTGTCGTGCGCGATGCCCAGTTCCTTGATCGGCACCATCGGCACCACGGCAAAGGCTTCGTTGATTTCAAACAGGTCCACCTCGTCCAGTTGCCAGCCGATCTTGCCGACCAACGACTGGATCGCCGATACCGGCGCGGTGGTGAACCACTCCGGTGCCTGCGAGTGGGTGACGTGGCCGACGATGCGCGCCAGCGGCGTCACGCCACGTTGTTGGGCATCGTCCGCGCGCATCAGCACGGTGATTGCCGCGCCGTCGGAAATGCTCGACGAACTGGCGGCGGTGACGGTGCCGTCCTTCTTGAAGGCCGGCTTCAGGGTCGGGATCTTGGCCACGTCGGACTTGCCCGGCTGCTCGTCGCTGTCGACGACCACCGCGCCCTTGCGCGTGGTCACCGTGAACGGAACGATTTCATCGGCGAATGCGCCGCTGCGCTGCGCCGCCTGCGCGCGTTCCACCGAGGCGATGGCGAAGGCGTCCTGGTCTGCGCGGCTGAAACCGAACTTTTCCGCCGTGGCCTCACCGAACACGCCCATGGCCTGGCCGTCGTACGGGTTGGTCAACCCGTCCCAGGCCATGTGATCCACCGCCTGGAAGTTGCCGTAGCGGTTGCCGGTGCGCGAGTTGGGCAGCAGATGCGGCGCGTTGCTCATCGACTCCATGCCGCCGGCCACCACGATGCTGGCCGAACCGGCCTTGATCAGGTCGTGCCCGAACATGATCGCCTTCATCCCCGAGCCGCACACCTTGTTGATGGTGGTGGCACCGGTGGAGGTAGGGATGCCGGCGGCGATCGCGGCCTGCCGCGCAGGCGCCTGGCCGAGATTGGCCGGCAGCACGCAGCCAACGATGACTTCGGACACATCGGCCGGCGCGATCTGCGATTGCGCGAGCGCCGCTTCGATGGCGGCGGCGGCGAGCGTGGGTGCCGGCACACCATTGAATTGACCGAGAAACGAGCCGATGGCAGTGCGTTTGGCAGCAACGATGACGATGTCGGACATGAGCGGATACCGTTTAAAGTGAAACGATTATCTGCCTCGCGGCTGATTCGCGCCAGCAAGCTGAAGTGCGACGACAGCGGCGCGGCCGTGGTGTATATGATGCGGTCAGGGCCCGGGATGGGGCCCATCCATGGAATGGGTTCGGGGAGAACATACGCAATGAAGAAGAGAGACGTCGCCAGGACCGTCCTGGCCTCGGCGTTGGCTGTGGCGTTGACCGCCTGTGGCGGCGGCGGTGGCGGAGGCGGAATTCGTCCCACCACCCCCAGCGCACCGCCACCGACCTCGCCGCCGCCACCGCCACCCCCTACGTCGCCGCCACCGCCACCGCCGCCGGTGACTGCACCGACACCGGAGCCTGCGATCGACGCGCATCTGGCGTTGACCAACACGCGCGCTGCGCAGGCGCTGGGCTTTACCGGCGCCGGCTACCGCATCGGCGTGGTCGATAGCGGCATCAACGCCAATCATCCGGCCCTGCAGGGGCGCGTGAGCGACAGCTTCATCCACGTCGACCCACGGACCAACAACGTCGCGGTCGGCGACGTGGTGGGCCATGGCACGGCGGTGGCCGAGCTTGCCGCCGGGCGCGCGGTTGGCCAGTGGCCCGGCGGCATCGCTCCGGGGGCCGGCCTGGTCTCGGCGCGCATCATCAACGACCGCGCGCCGGTGGACGATGGCAGTGGCCAAGGCAACGAGCTCGATGGGCCGCTCGGCCTGGCACCGGTGCACGCCGATCTGATCGGTGCCGGCGTGCGCATCATGAATAATTCGTGGGGCGGTCTGTATTGGAACAATCCAGCGGTCACCAATCAGGTCGCGCAGGAATACCGCTCCTTCGTGATCGGCAACGACGGTCTGGTGGTGTTTGCCTCGGGGAACGAGTCGCGATCCCAGCCCTCCGATACCGCAGCGTTGCCCAGTCAGGTGGGTCCCAACGGGACGCTGCCGGCGGCGGATCTGGAGCGCGGCTGGCTGGTGGTCGGCGCGCTGGACACCGCCAATCCCACCCAGCTGGCGTCGTACTCCAATGCCTGTGGCGTGGCGATGCGGTATTGCCTGGTCGCACCGGGCACCTCGCTGTTCGTCGATCCGGACGCCACCGCCGGCAACGTCAGCTATTTCTACGGTAGCGGAACCTCGTTTGCCGCACCGCTGGTATCCGGCGCAGCGGCATTGGTATGGCAGGCGTTTCCGTACTTCACCAACGATCTGGTGCGGCAGACCTTGTTGGGCACGGCCACCGATCTAGGCGCGACAGGTGCCGATCCGGTGTTCGGTTACGGCCTGCTCAACGTGGGCAAGGCGGTGCTTGGGCCGGCGCGTTTCGACTGGGGCACGGTCGACGTCACGGTCAACACGCTGCGGTCCACCTGGGCCAACGACATCAGTGGCGCTGGCGGCCTGACCAAGCGCGGTACCGGCACCTTGGTGCTGGGCAGCACGGCCAATACCTACACCGGCGACACCCAGGTGCTGGGCGGCACCCTGCAAACCGCCAGTCTGCAAAGTGCGCGCGTGGGCGTTGCCAATGGCGCCACGTTGATTGGCGCCGGCCGCATCGGCGGCGCGCTCGCTAACGCAGGTACCGTGCAGGTGAACAGTGCGGTGCTGACGGTCGACGGCAACTACACGCAGGCCAGCAACGGACGTCTGGCCGTGAACGTGGGCGACCGCTTGAACGTGACCGGCACCGCGACCATCGCCGGCGATCTGCAACTGCTCGGCCGGCGTGCGTACGTGGCCGACAATACGACCTACGCGGTCTTGCAGGCGACCAATGGCTTGCAGGGTACCTTCGACACGGTCAGCGGCGGGCCGGCAGTGACGTTCCTGACGGCCACGCGCAGCTACGACGCCAACACCGCATTCGTGTCGCTGCAACGCATGGATGTCACCGCGGTTGCAGCATCGCTGGGTGCGATCGGCACCGCGTCGATGGACGCTGCCATCCGCGTGGAGCAGGCTTTCCAGAAAGTGGACGCGCAGCAGTTGCAGGGCAGCGCTGGCATCAGCAGCGGCTTCATTCGCGCTGCGGCAGCGTTGCAGCAGGCACCTGATGCGAAGGCGGCAGCCGATTCGTTGCGCAGTCTGTCCGGGCATGCGCATGCGGCGTCTGCGGCAATGACCTTCGACACCATCGATCTGGGGCGGCGCGCCCTGGCATCGCACTTCGATGGTCTGTCGCAGCAACCGCGCATGCTGGGCACCTGGCAGCGTGCGCTGGGCGGGCCGGGCGAGGGCGGAGTGACCACGGCAGGATTTGCCACCTCCGGCTGGATGATGGGCAACGACCTGCGTCTGTCATCAGGCGCCGTGGCCGGGTTTGCGTTTGGCGAAACACGTTCCAATAGCCTCGGTGATCTGGACGCTGCACGCGGCCGCGACCGGCAAGTGCAGGCGCAGCTCTATTGGGGGACGACACTGGGGCCTGCCTACACGCTGGGCCAGCTGGGCGTCGGCAACGTCGACCGGCAGATCGAACGCAGCCTGCAACTGGGCGAAGAACGCAGCAGCGCCTTCAGCGATTACAGCGCCAGCTATCTCAGCGGCAATCTGGAAGCCGGTTATCGCCTGGGCCACGCAGCGGAGTCGTTGACGCCTTACATGGGCCTGGACTACGTGCATTTGCGCAGCGAAGGCTTTCGCGAAAGTGGCGGCGATGGTTTCGGCCTGCGGGCCGATGCAAGCACCTCATCGCGCACCCAGATGCTGGCTGGCCTGCGCTCTGCCTACCGCTGGCGCGGCCTCCAGCTGGGCGGTTACGCCGAGTGGCAGCAGGCGTTGAGCAGCCAGGGGCTGATGCTGGATGCCAGCTTCAATGGCGTCGAGGCGTGGGCCCCCTTGCGCGGCATGCAGCCGGCACGCTCGGGCGCTGTGTTCGGGCTTGCCGCCTCTGCGCCGTTGGGGCACCAGGGCCAGCTGCGTTTCGGGTACGACCAGCGGGTGGGCGAACGTGGCGACGACCACGCGTTGAGCCTGAAGTACAGCGCCGATTTCTGATCGGTGTCTGCGGCGCCCGGGTGCAATGCCCAGGCGCCGTGTGCGCGGCGGCGATCGCGGACGCGCGCAGACCGTCAGGCGCGGCCCGCTCGCCGGACGCGCTTATTCGCCGCGTAATTTGTGCAGGAAGCGTGGTGCGGTGCGGCCCAGCGGCAGTTTGAGTTTGCTGATGGCCTCGATGCGCGTTTCGGCTATCTGATCGGCCGCCTGCTGCGGCGACACGTCCAGCTTGGCCGACAGGTCGAAGACCTTTTCCAGGTTGTGATAGATGCTGCGGATCAGCCGCATGGCGCGTTCGCGGTTGTAGCCATCGATTTCCAGCGACACATTCATGACACCGCCGGCATTGACCACATAATCCGGTGCATACAGGATGCCGCGCCTGTGCAGTTCCTGGCCGATGGCCGCGCTGGCCAGCTGATTGTTCGCGGTGCCGCAGATGATCTTGGCCTTGAGCTGCGGCAACGTGTCTTCGTTGATTGCGCCTTCCAGCGCGCAGGGGGCGAACACGTCGGCGGACACCTGGTGGATTTCGTCCGGGCGCACCGCCTCGGCGCCATATTCGGCTACCGCGCGATCCACCAGCGCCTGATTCAGATCGGCCACATAGAGTTTGGCGCCGCGTTCCTTGAGCAGCTTCACCAGCTCCATGCCGATGTGGCCCAGGCCCTGGATCGCGATGCTGGCCTTGCCCACTTCCTCATGGCCGAGCTTGCGATTGAGCGAGGCCATCAGTGCCTGCAGTGCGCCATAGGCGGTGAACGGTGCCGGGTCGCCGGAGCCGCGATGCACCTGATGCACGCCGGTGACGTATTCGCTCTCCAGGTAGATCTGCTCCATGTCGTTGACGTCGGTGCCGACGTCCTCGGAGGTGATGTAGCGCCCGCCCAAGGTGTCGACAAACCGGCCGAAGGCGCGAAACAGCGCCTCGCTCTTGTCGGTCTTGGGGTCGCCGATGATCACCGCCTTGCCGCCGCCCACGTTCAGGCCGGCCAGCGCGTTCTTGTAGGTCATGGTGCGGCTGAGCCGCAATGCGTCCGTGAGCGCCGCCTCGCTACTGGGATAGGGGCGCATGCGCACGCCGCCCAGGGCCGGGCCCAGCTGCGTACTGTGCAGGGCAATGATGGCTTTCAGACCGGCGTCGCGGTTGTGGCAGAAGATCACCTGCTCGTGGCCGGTGGTATCGAGGGTTTCGAAAAGCATCGAAGGCTCCGCGGGGCTGCGTGATGTGCCTTCCCTGAGGCCGGGCGTGGACCCGAGCGATGGGAAACAAAAAACGCGACGTCTGCAGACCCTGTCCGATCACGTCGCGCTGCAACATTTTAAACCACGTCGGCAGGGGGGCGTGCATGAATCTGTTCACCAATCCCGATAGCGCTGCTGCCGCATCCATAGCGTCCCCAGCCACTTGGTGCCGGCCACGACCGGCAGGCCGGCATGTAGCGAATCGGGATCGGGGCGGCCGTCGGCGTGCAGGTTGTCGAAGCACACCACCGAACCGGCGCGCGGTTGCACGCTGACGCCGGCAACCGGGAAATCGGTCTGACCACCTGCCTCGACCGCATTGAGATACACGCAGACGGTGCGCAGGCGATTGCCAGCCGCCGGGCGATCTGCCGCGACCCTGGCCGCCGGGAGATAGTCGCGATGCGCGCGATAATGCTCGCCTGGTGCATAACACAGCACCGACAGCGGCTCGGCGTGGGTCAGGGGCAGCTGCGCGCAGGCCGCCAGCCGTGCCTGCGCCACGCGGGCGGCGAAGTCTTCCAGCACCGGGTCCAGCGTGGCGCCGCGGCTGGTGCGTATCGGCGTGCGGTGCGTCAGCGCATCATCGGGGTCGACGACCTGGGAGGCACGCAGGTGCGGCTGCGCCAGCAGGATCAGCAAGCGGCACTCGTCGGCGGACAGCACGGCCGCATGCTCTTCGATCAGCGGGGCGGCATGACGGCGCGTCGGCATCGCGCGCGGGGTGAAGCGGACACGCTCGGGGCCGCTGTCGTCGGCACGGTCCGGTGGCGCAACGTGGACGGCCGGCAGTGCCGCGACGCCGACCTGCTGCAGCTGTTGCAGCAGGCGTGCGGCGGCCTCCGGCTGGGCCGGGACGCCCTCGCCACGCAGCAGTCGCTCGGCCAGCAGGGCGGCCGCAGGCGCATCGCCGGCCGCCGCTGCGCGCTCCAGCAGGCTGACGCAGCGCTGCTGCTGGTGCGGATGATCGATGCGGCCGTGGAGCACGGCCAGGGCACGCAGGGCGGGCGGGTAGCCGGCCGCAGCGGCGGCGTGCAGGCGTGCGACCGCCTGCGGCTCCAGCGCAAGCGGATCGTTGGTGACGGCACACGTGGCCAACAGGTACCCCGCTTGTGCGGCGCCCTGGCGCTCGGCGGCTTCCCAATGCGTCAGCGCCTGCCGCAGATCCACTGCGCAGCCGATGCCGTAGGCCAGCAGGCGGCCGGCTTCGATCAGGGCGGTGACATCGCCTGCGGCCGCACCGCGTGCGTACCAGGCCAGGGCTTGCTCTGGCTGGCCGGCGCGGACCAGTGCCTGCGCCAAGGCATTCATGGCCGCCGGCTGCCGGCTGTGTGCAGCGAGGGTGAGCTGTGCGAGAGAGGCGGCAGGCATGCCTGCATCCTAAGCCCACACCCGACACGGCGCGATCAGCCGCCCGCTTCCAGCGCCAGCTGGGTCAGATACAGGCGCAGGTCGAACTCCAGTTGGTGATAGTCCGATGTCATGTGGTTGCACAGTTGATAGAAGGCCTTGTTGTGATCGGCCTCCTTCAGGTGCGCCAATTCGTGGGCCACGATCATCTGCAGGAAGGGTTCGGGCGCGTCGCGGAATACCGAGGCGATGCGGATTTCACGGCTGGCCTTGAGCCGCCCGCCGTGCACGCGCGAGATGGCGGTGTGGGTGCCCAGGGCGTGCTTCACCACCTGCAGATGATTGTCGTACACGGCCTTGTGCAAGGTGGGCGATGAGCGCATGTAGCGTTCCTTCATTGCCTTGACGTAGTCGTACAGATGACGATCGGTGCGAACCGTGTGCCGGTCGGGGTAACGTCGCGCCAGCACTGCGGCAAGCTTGTCCTGCGCTATCAGCGCGCGCACCTGATCCAGGACGGCGGGCGGATAACCGGCGAGATAACGAAGAGTGTCCATGGCCAATGCAGGCTGCGAGAACTCCATGATCGCGCATGCGGAGGATGCTGGCTAATCCGTGTCATTGGACTGTAGCGCGCAGCTCTCTAAACGCAGCGGATGGCAATGGGTGTCGCCCGGCAACGCGGGCGTGCGCCGGGCAAAGGATGCAGCCGGCGTGATGGCTGCGATGGTGCTGCGGTCACGCGCGGTGATTCGCACGGCAGCGCTCTGGCCACGTCAACGCGCGGTCAATGGCGATCCGCACGCCCCCGCATCTGCGGGGCGCCGATACTGCGCAACGCAGCAATGTGGCAGCGTGTGTCATGCGTATTCACGAATGCGGCACGCCGGAATCGGTAGCGTGCAGCGCATGTTTTGCGGCGACGCGTCGCAAGCACACGATCGAACAACGGCGCTGTGCCGGATTAGGAGACGACAACATGATCAAGTGGGCCATTATTTTCGCCATCATCGGACTGATTGCCGGTGCGCTCGGTTTCGGCGGGATGGCAGGCGCTGCGATGGGAATTGCCAAGTTCCTGTTCTGGGCCGGCATCATCATTGCCATCGTGCTATTTGTGCTGGGCATGACGATTGCCAAGAAGGTGACCTGACGCGCAACCGCAGCCGGACGCCATGTGCCGTCGGCTGCAGTCACGCAAAGAGCGGCCATTGGCCGCTCTTTTTTTGGGGCGAAACTCAACCGCAAGGATCGCTGCCGGGCTCGACCGTCAAGTGACGGTCGATCAGACGCCGGTGTCGTCCGCTGTGGTGTGCAGCGCGATGTTCAATTGATCGATGGTCACGATCCAGTCGGCATCGTCGAGACGCTCTTCACGCAGCAACTGTGCCTGTGCCGGCGTCCAGAACGGCGCTTCTTCCAGGCGCATGTCGCCCGGCAACGGCGAATGCGCGGCGATGAACGTGCGAATGCTGGCTTCATCGGATGGCAAGCCGAGCTGGGCGAACAGTTCGGAGAAGGGGTGGACCGGTTGTTCCATTGCAAATCCCTCGTAGGTGCGGATGACGGGTGCGGATGAATGAATGGTAGAGCACCTGGCTTGAGGACACTGTGCACGGCTGGCTTGGATTTGCCTGCGGCCATGACCATAGTGTCTGCCTGACCAGCAAGGCGAGACGACCATGGCAACCGGATGGGCGGGTGATGGGGCGGTGCAGGACCAGATCGATGCCACCGTCGAGGACGCGATCAAGCGTGCGCGGAGCCAGTTGCACCAGGGCCCGAGCCTGACCCACTGCGAGGAATGCGAGGCGCCGATTCCCGACGCGCGTCGCAAGGCAGTGCCTGGCGTGCATCTATGTGTGCAGTGTCAGCAAGCGCATGACCAGGAGCAGGGCGCGCTAAGTGGCTTCAACCGTCGTGGCAGCAAGGACAGTCAGCTGCGTTGAACCAGCGGCGTCGAAGCTGGACCGACCAGTGTTATGTAATGGCCCGATGCGCTACAGCGATAGATACGCAATGCACGCGCGCGAAGGCTCCGGGAATGTGCGGAGCGCAGCTGCGTCTCCTGTACTCAGTTGGCGTTGAAGCCGCTGCTCTCGCGCCAACGGCGCGTGGTGCGCTGGAAAAACAGGCTGTTGGGCACTTGCAGCACGCTGCCGGCATGGTCGCCGGTTTCTTCGAGCGTGGTGTAGATCACGTTGATGTCGATCACGCGGCCTTTCAGGCCGGGCTTGTCGCCGCCTTCCAGCAGCTCGATGTGATCGTGCAGCCGGAACGGACGCGTGGTGATGATCAGGAAGGTGCAGAAGATATTCGACAGCACGCTCCATGCAGCGAAGAACGCTACTGCGCCGACGGCCGCGAAGCTGGTGAAGGCGGTCCACAGTACGCCGGTGGAGACACCGAGGATATGCAATGAGATCAGGACGGCGCTGAGCGAGATCACGAAGCTGCCCACACGCCGGATGCCGATCGTGATCTCGACAGGCACGTTGTAATGCGCGCACAGCCGCCGGAGCAGCTGCCGCAGCAGCAGCCGCGTCAGCGCGGCAACCGCCAGGATCAGGACGATGTTGATGGTGGGCACCGCAACCGCCAGCCATTCCGGATTCCAGTGCGGCAACAGGCTTCGGATCATTGCGGGCAAGGCGTCGGGCGCGGACATCACATCATGCGAAAGCAAAAGAGCCGCCATTGTAATGGTGCACCCTGCGTGCACCAGATGCGTGGGATGAATGCATGCTCATCCGGCAGTGCGCCGGGCGCGCCGCGCGAGATGTGAGCGGCGCTGGATGCGGATGTCTTCAGTGGCGACACATCATTCGGTGGCTGCCCAGGGCGACGGCCGGGCAACTGTGCCGGCAAAGCGCCTGCCTGCGACGCTCGGCGCGGCGAACGGTGGCATCACACTGAAATCGCACTCCGGGTCGATACGCCCCGATGACGCCAGGAGGCCGGAAACAAACGTGCCACCTTGCGGTGGCACGTCGGTTCAACACTTCAAGGCAACCCTTGCAGGCAGCTACCGGTCTGCACGCGTAGCGGCGGGCATCGACGGCAGCCTGTTTGCCGCTCAGCCGATCTTGTCGCCATCGTTGCGCGCGGGGCCGAAGTTGGTGGTGAGCACTTCGATCCGGCCGCCGGTCTTGCGGAACGCGGCGATGTCGGCAGCGATACGCTCACGACTGAGCGGCTGCGACTTGCCTTCGCTGCGAGCGATGCTGGGCTGGGATTTCTGCTTGGTCGCGGGACGTGCCATGTGGCCTCCTGTAGCGGGGAAGTGCAAGGACACCGCATGCGGCAAGGGTGGCGCGCGCGGAAGCGGTGTCGAGAGGTGCGAGTGCGTTCGGTGCGCAATCGCGGCGGCACGGCGGGCGTGCCTTGCAGACAAGACGGCGGGGCGTCAGGCAGCAACCGCGTATTATAGGCGCCAAGTACCGATTTGTGTTAATGCTCCGACGGACGGGCGTCGCCCGCCGCGGCCCAGGCCAGGCCCTGCACCACGCCGAAGGACGGATCGCCGTGCACCATGCGCGATTCCGGAAATGCCGCCGCCACCGTGTCGCGGATGTAGCCGGCACGCGACATGCCACCGGTGAGAAACAGCGTGGCCGGAGGCGTGGGCAGGTCGGCGCGCACCTGCGCCAGCAGTCCTGCCAGTTCCTGGAGGTAGTTCGAGGCGGACGCAACCAGTGCGCTGGCCTGCACGTCTACGTGCAGGGCGCGTTCGATGAACTCCAGCGATGCCTGGTGCTGGTCGAGCTCGCTGAGCGCGATCTTGCAGGCTTCCACGGCGCGATACAGGCGCGCGGTGTTGCCGGTGTCCTGCAGGGCCTGCAGGCGGGTGTCGAACGGGGCAGGGACGTCGCGGTACGTGTGCAGGCGGAATTCGCGTTGCCGGGTCATGTCCTGCACCATCGCCGCTTCCACGTAATGGTGCGCCGGAACGCGGGTGATGCCGCGGCCGAACAGCGGCATGTAGGCGGCCAGATTGAGCGCCAGATCGATATCGGTGCCGCCGCGCGCGATCCCCCAGGCGCGATGCACCTGCGGTGGTGCGCTGCCGCCCACGCTGGCATGGGCGATATCGGTGGTGCCGCCGCCGATGTCCACCACCACGGTGTCGTGCCGGGCGTCGTGGCTGACGTGGTAGTGCATGGCGGCCGCGGCGGGCTCTTCGAGAAAGTCCACGCTGTCGAACCCGGCGGCGATGGCGGCGGTCTGCAGGATCTCCAGCGCCTGTGCATTGCCGGCTTCGCCGATCGAACTGCGAAATTGCACCGGGCGGCCGATCACGGCGCTGCGGATGGTGACGTCGAACTGACGCGAGGCAGTGAGGCGGATGTGCTCCAGCACGTGCGTGGCGATGCCGGTGATGGTCTGGCGGGCACGCGGGTGCAGGTTGTAGCCCAGCATCGATTTGGGGCTTTGCACCAGATTGCCTTCGCCTTCCAGGAAGTACGCATCCAGCGCGTCGTCGCCGTAGACCGCGTTCTGCAGCAGCGCCGCCGAACTGCGTGGCTCGCGCACCTGTTCTTCCATCCATTGGCGACGCACGATGCGCAGCGCTTCGCGGCGCAGACTGTCCTGAGTCGGCGTGCGGCCGGCGGCGGTGGCGTCGCGGCGCGCGGAGTCGATCAGCCGCTCCATCTCGTATTCCAGCGCGGGCGTGAGGCTGAAATCCTCCGGGTCGCGCATGGTCTCGGGAAAGTACACCGTAGTGCGGAACTGCAAGGCGTCGCCGAAGCGCACCGGTTCCACCTGGCCATCGACGATTGCGGCGGCGGCGGAGTTGCTGGTACCGAAGTCGATGCCGAGTTTCATGCAGACAGGCCTTCAAAGCGGGCCGCGCACTTTACTACGGCCGCCGCAGCTGCCGTCCAGACCGGCGTGCCAGGCGGCGTGCCGGCCGATGCGCCGCGCGCCGCCTGGCACGCGACGCGCCGGCTCAGGCGGCGATGTCGTCGACGTGGCCCTGATTCAACTCATCGGTGGTGGCTTCGCGCACGTCCACTACTTCCACCGCAAAGTGCAGGGTCTGGCCGGCCAGCGGGTGATTGCCATCTACGGTGACCTGTTCCGGGCCGACCTCGGTGACGGTGACCAGCACCGGGCCCTGCTGGGTGCGGGCTTCGAACTGCACGCCCGGGACCACGTCCACATCGGTGGGGAAGGCCTCGCGCGGAACGTGCTGGATCAGCTGCTCGTGGCGCGGGCCGTAGCCTTGTTCGGGCGCCACGTCGGCGGTGAGTGTGTCGCCCACGCGCCGGCCGTCCAGCGCCTGCTCCAGGCCGGGCACGATGTTGCCGGCACCGTGCAGATAGCTCAACGGGGTGTCGGGAGTGGAGCGGTCCAGGACCTGGCCGCTGTCGTCGGAAAGGGTGTAGTGAATGGTCGCAACGCGACCCTGGCTGATTTCCATCGGAAACCTCCATGCGGGTGATCGAGGGGGAAGTGCATCGGCTGATTCACGATGCCAAGAGGTGCTGCACCCACACCGTAGGCAATCGCACCGGATCATGCAACCGCTGCGGAACCTGCGGTTGGGCGAGGATCAGGTTCGCCGTCGTCGTGCATCGCTGTGGACGTGCGGCAGGCATTACGGGGTGAGGACCGACCCTGCTGCGGCCCGATGGAGAGTGCGGCAGCGGCCCCGGCCTGACGTTGACCGCGATTACCCGGCATTTCCGCTCACCGGCAACGCCGCTGATGTCGTGACCATTGCGGCGCCTGTGGTGGCCGTAGCCCGTGCACGTGGTTGCCTACTCGGTCTGCGCGCCGCGTTCGATCTGCGCGCGACGTGCGCGCCAGGTTTCCGGTGTCTGCGGTTTGACGAACAACGCGGTGAGTTCAGGATGCTGGCGCTTGGCGGCGGCTTCGATGCGCCCCACGCAGGCTTCGATCTGCGGCGTGCTGCGGCTGTCTTCGAATTCCGCGCTCAATGCGGCAACGACCTGGTTGGGGCCCATCTGCATGGTCAGCACGCCGTTGGCGGCGCGCACGTCCGGGTCGCCGGCGGCAATGCGCAGCAGCGAGTCGGTGACGTGCGCATGGGCCGGCTCGCCGATCAGCAGCCCCTTGGTCTCGCGCGCCAGCAGGAAAGCGGTAAAGGCCAGCACGCCGGCGATGCCGATCGATGCGATGCCGTCGAGTTCGGGCATGTCCAACAGCTGCGCACCGGCCAGGCCGAGCAAGGCCATGAACAGGCCGATCAATGCGGCGCTGTCTTCCAGCAACACGGTAAAGGTGCTGGGGTCCTTGCTCTGGCGAAATGCTTCGAAGTAGCCCATGCGGCCCTTTTTTGCACGGAATTCGCGCAGTGCCACGATCCAGGAAATGCCTTCGAACACGATCGAAACGCCGAGCACGCAATACGCGATGAGATGACTCTTGGCCGGCTCGGGGTGACGCAGGTGCACGATGCCCTCGTACAACGACACGCCGGCACCCATCGCAAACACCAGCAACGCGACGATGAAACTCCAGAAATACAGTTCGCGCCCATAGCCGAAGGGATGCGTCGGCGTGGGAGCCTGCGCAGCGCGACGTAGACCATAGAGCAGCAGCACCTCGTTGATGGTGTCCACCAGCGAATGCACGCCCTCGCTGAGCATGGCCGAGCTGCCGGAAATTCCGGCGGCAATGAACTTGGCCACCGCAATGGCCAGGTTGCCGGCCAACGCGACGTAGACGACCAAATGCGCGCCCTTGGGCTTGCCGGGGCGCTCTGCGGGACTGTCGGGATGGCCTGGCGCGCCAGACGCGTTGCCAGGCTTCAGGGTGGCTGGTGCGGCGCCTGGCGCGGGGTGGACTGGCTCGTTGGACACGCGCAACCTGCAGGGCATTCGATAAGCGCTGCACTATCGCGCCGCCGCCGTGCCGGATGCGTGATCGCGCGGCCGTGGCGCTACAATCCACGCCCGTTTCGATCAAGGAATCGCATGTCTACCGTTCCCGCCTGCCCGCAATGCGGCCAGGACAACACCTATGCCGACGGCGCCTTGTCGATCTGCGCGGACTGCGGTTTCGAATGGAGCGCAGCCGAGGTCGCCGCGAACACGACCGTGGTGCGCGACAGCAACGGCAATGTGCTGCAGGCCGGCGACACGGTGACGGTGATCAAGGATCTCAAGGTCAAGGGCTCGTCGATTCCGCTCAAGCAGGGCACGGTGATCCGCAATATCCGCCTGGTCGAGGACGACGCCGAACATATCGAAGGCAACTCGGAAAAGATCAAGGGCCTGGTGCTCAAGACTTGTTTTCTGCGTAAAGCCTGAGTCCGCTCCCGTAGGAGCGCGGCTGAGCGCGACAGGTACACCGATAACGCCTCATATCGCGCGAGCACGCGCCTGCGGTTCGTGCGCAGCTCGAGCCGCCCGGCGGCAAGACGCGGGTGACGCGCCTCAACGCGATGGCGGTACCGATCGCACCACGCCACGCGCCAGCGTGTCCTGCCCGGCTGGTACCGCGCCGGGTGTGGCGGCTCAATCGCGCGGGTAGACCGCCGCCACTGTGCAGCTTTGGCGCATGCGCGAAAACTTGCCGCCGCGCGAGGTGCTGAGGTCGCCTTGCTGGCCGGCGCCCACGCCTGCGCCGGCAATGCCGATTTCGTCGAGCACGTCGACCTTGTCGCCGGGGTTGCCGCAAATCGCATTCAGGCCCATGCCGGATACGAAGCGGATCGGCGGTGCGCCGCTGAGCTCGCGGCAGCTGTCCATCAATTCGACGCGATAATGGCGGTGCGCGCCGGGATGGCGCGGCGACACTTCCACCACCAGACCCTGCGCGTCCTCCGACCACGCCCGCACCATGCCGGGCTGGAAGCAATAGCTTGCGGAGCCGGCGAAGTTGCGACGACGCGCTTGCCGCACGCTCACGCCGTCCAGGGTGGGGATGCCGTCGGCCTGCCGCTGACGGGCCATGCTGGCGTAGTCGCGTGCACTGAGCGGGGCGACCTGGCTGATCGCGCACCGTTGCTGCCCGGTGCTGACGGATGCCTGTGCACCATTGCAGACCCAACCGTGCGGTGCGAGCACGGTGGCGTCTGCGTGCACGGTCAGGCGCGGGCAGTCCTGTGCCAATTGCAGGCGGAACAGGCGGCCGTCGCGTTCGGCAACGGCCAGGGTCCGCGCATCGGTCTGATGCAGCTCGCTCACCTGGCGGGCATCCAGGCACTCGGGACCGGGCGCGGCAGGGCGCGGGGAGTGCGCCGCTGCGCCGCCCACCGTGCAGGCCATGATGCTGGTGCCGAGCAGGACCACAGGGAGCAGGCGCATCACGCACATCCTTGGCAATGAGATGGCTGCATCATGTGCCGGCGTCGGCGCCGTGACAATCGCCCGGCAGCGGGACGCGGGCGTGTGCCGCGATCAAGCCGGCACACCCAGGCAGGCCCTACACGGCGTGGGCGCCGTATCGGCAAGCCGAGCTTGGCGAACCCTGCGCCACGCGTTGGTGCGCACGTGCGCTACGGCGTGTCGGGCGGGTCCGAATCCAGCACCTGCAGCTTGCCGCCGGTGGTCTCCGGCAGGATGCGCTGGTCGGTGGCGACCAACACCACGCCCGGCGTCAGCAGCGGCAGCAGATTGGCCAGGAATGCCGGCGGCACCTGCAGGCGCGCAATGGTGTCGGCATCCAGCGCCTGGCCTGCCGCCGCAGCGCTGCCGGGAATGCCGATGCGCATCCAGTTGGGCATGCGATGACCGGGCAGGCCGGGAATGTCGCCCGGCAGGAAGCCCTGGCCGACGATGAAGGCCTGCGTGCCCAGCGGCGCTGCGCCAGGGGGTGCGTGCAAGGCCACCTGCGCGCGGCCGATCTCCATGCCATTGCGGTACACCACCAATTGCTGGTCGGTGCTGCTGATCAGCATCGAGATCGGGCCGGTGGGCGCCAGCGCCGGTTGCCAGGCAAATGCCTGGCCATTGGGGAGCGGCAACACGGGGCGCTCGGCGCCGGTGGTCGGGTCGATCGGGCTGAGCGCGCGTGGATGCACCACATCGTCGGCACTGACACCGGCCTGCGCGACCACCACCACCATGCCCATGTTGGAATTGTCGAACAGCAACCGGGCAAATTCCGATGGCAGATGCACGCAGCCATGCGACTCCGGGTAGCCCGGCAGGCCGCCGGCATGCAGCGCCACGCCGTCCCAGGTGAGCCGCTGTTGATACGGCATGGGTGCGGCGTTGTAGAGATTGGAGCGGTGGTCCTTGTCCTTCTGCAGGATGGTGAACACGCCGGTGGGTGTCTCGTGCCCGGGCTTGCCGGAGCTGATGGTGGACACGCCGATCAGGATGCCGTTGCGATACGCATAGGCGCGTTGCTCGGTGAGGCTGACGATGACGGCCATCGGGCCCCAGCCTTTACTGACACCGCCCCAGATCCATTCGCCCGGTTTGAGCTGGGCCGGCAGGGTATCGGCGGGACTGGACTGGCGCGCACCCCAGAACGGCACGGCCAGCGCCTGGCCACCGATCAGCAATGTGCAGAGCAGCGCAAATGGAAGAAGGCGGCGCATGGGCGTTCCAGGATCAGGGGCTGCCTGGATGCTAGCGGGGAGCGCTGTGCGCGTCATGTGGCGACGGCGCGCAAGCGACGTGCGAAGCGAACCTGTCGGTGCGGTCCATGCGGCCAACCGGCCACTGCGATGGATGCGGAAAGAGAGCGCTTAGGCAGTGCGTGGTGCGCGGACGCGACGCGCCACCGGCCGGCCATCGCCGCGCTGGATGCGGCAATGGCCGGCCAGTGTGCCTAGAGGATCACTCCGGCAGTGCGGGGTAGTCGGTGTAGCCCTTGGCGCCGCCGCCGTACATGGTGGCCTGATCGACCTCGGCCAGCGGTGCGTTCTCGCGCAGGCGACGCACCAGATCCGGGTTGGCGATGAAGGGGCGCCCGTAGGCGATCGCATCGGCATAGCCGCTGCTGATGGCCTGTTCGGACATGGCGCGGTCGTAGCCGTTGTTGGCGATCCAGGCACCGTCGAACTTGGCGCGCAGCGCCGCGTAATCGAAGGCGATGTTGTCGCGCGGGCCACCGGTGGCGCCTTCGATCACATGCACGAAGGCCAGGCCGCCGATCAGGTTCAGCCGCTCCACCGCACGTTCGAACAACGGCTGCGGGTTGGAGTCGTGCGCGCCATAGACCGGAGTGACCGGCGACAACCGCACGCCGGTGCGCTCGGCACCGATCTCGTCGGCAATGGCCTGCACCACTTCGACCAGCAGCCGGGTGCGGTTTTCGATATCGCCACCGTAGGCATCGGTGCGCTTGTTGGCGCTGTCACGCAGGAACTGGTCGAGCAGGTAGCCATTGGCGGCATGCACTTCCACGCCATCGAAACCGGCGTCGATCGCGTTGCGTGCGGCACGGCGGTAGTCCTCGATCAGCGCGGGGATTTCATCCAGCGCCAGTGCGCGCGGTTCGGACACATCCTCGAAGCCGTTCTGGGTGTAGGTCTTGCCTTCGGCACGAATGGCGCTGGGCGCGACCGGTACTTCGCCGGGGGGCAGTACGCTGGTGTGCGACACGCGGCCGACATGCCACAGCTGGAGCACGATCTTGCCGCCACGGCGATGCACTTCATCGGTGACGGTGCGCCAGCCGGCGACCTGTTCCGGAGTGTGGATGCCGGGCGTGTCCAGATAGCCCTGGCCGAGCGGACTGATCTGCGTGCCTTCTGCCACGATCAGGCCGGCGGTGGCGCGCTGGCCGTAATACTCGGCGGCAAGCGGCGAGGGCACCTGCCCGGCACCGGCGCGGTTACGCGTCAGCGGCGCCATGATCACGCGGTTGGCAAGATCCAGCGCGCCCAGGCGCACCGGGGAGAACAACGGAGATTCAGTGGATTTGGACATCAGCAACCAGTGTTTGGGATCACACGCAAGGCGCGGCGCCACGACGATCGCGGTGCCCCACAGCGATGGTGGCGCGGCGGGCGGGATTCGAGCAGCGTCAGTAGGACACAGCGTCTTCTGCGGGCATCCAAGCCGAGCGAACCGTGACCCGCGAGGCCTTGGCGCGGCATCGCTGTGACGTGCGGCCTTTCGTCGAATGCTGCATTGCACAATAATAAGCTGCCCCGTCATTCTGGAGTCGGGCATGTCCGATACCGAGCTGTCCGCGCCGCGCGTGCCGCGCCGCGATTACGTGCTGATCCTGCTCGCGCTGGCGATGGGCGGATTTGCGATCGGCATCAGCGAATTTTCCACCATGGGCCTGATGACGCAGATTGCGCAGGGCCTGCAGATCAGCGAACCGCAGGTTGGCCATGTCATCAGCGCCTATGCCTTGGGCGTGGTGGTCGGCGCACCGCTGCTGGCGATCCTGGGCGCGCGCTGGCCGCGACGCACCTTGCTGTTACTGCTGATGGTGTTCTACGCACTGGGCAACCTGGCCAGTGCGTTGGCGCCCAGCTACCACGCCATGTTGGTGTGCCGCTTCATCGCCGGCTTGCCGCATGGCGCGTATTTCGGCGTCGCCTCGCTGGTGGCAGCCTCGATCAGCCCGCCCAATCAGCGCGCCACCGCCGTCGGGCGCGTGCTGCTGGGGTTGAGCGTTGCGTTGCTGGTCGGCAACCCGCTGGCGACCTGGCTGGGGCAGGTCGTCAGCTGGCGTTGGTCGTATGCCTCGGTCTCGGTCATCGCGCTGGGAACGGTGGCCGCGGTGGCCGCGCTGTTGCCGCCCGCACCGGATGAGCCGCGCCAGCAGCCGCTGCGCGAGCTGCGTGCGTTCAATCGGGCGCAGGTGTGGCTGGCCCTGGCGATCGGAGCCGTCGGGTTTTCAGGCATGTTTTGCGTTTTCAGTTATCTGGCGCCGACCCTCACTGCTGTTACCGGCGTGGCACCGGCACGCATTCCGCTGGCCATGGCGGCGTTCGGCGTCGGCGGTGTGCTCGGCAGCATTGCGGGCGGTTGGTTGTTCGACCGGATGCAGTTCCGTGCGGTGCCGGTGCTGCTGGTGTGGTCGATCGTGGTCATGTTGACCTTTCCGATGGCCGCGCATGCGGGGCAGTGGGTGTTCGTCTCCATCGTGGCAGTCGGCACGATGGGCGCGCTGGCGCCGGCCTTGCAGACGCGCCTGATGGACGTGGCGGCCGAGGCGCAGACGCTGGCAGCGGCCTCGAACCATGCCGCATTCAACACCGCCAATGCCCTGGGCCCCTGGCTGGGCGGCATGGCGATCACCGCTGGCTGGGGCTGGACATCCACCGGCTATGTCGGTGCAGCAACCGCGCTCGGCGGACTGTTGGTGTACGCATGTGCGGTGTGGCAGGAGCAGCGCCAGCGCAGCCTGGCGACCAACTGCTGAGCAAGTGCGCCGGGCGGCCGCACGCATCGCCCGGCGTGCACGGGCGCGCATCTCGATCGATGGCCTGCGCGTTGCGTGCTGCTGCATGCCATTCATCATCCCCGGCACTCGGCTGCACACAGACACGTGGCGAAGACCTCACTGCAGTGCCGTGCCTTGACGCGCGTGCTCGCCGTCGGAGCGGCGATGCCAACCGCGCACGCCAGCCGCATCCACAGCCAACTCACGGCACGCGCCCGAGACTGCGCGCTTGACCACAAGCGAGCAGGACCGCGCCATGACCGACTTCACGCCACCGCCGTGGAAGCGCCCCAATCCGACGTCCAAACGCGCCTCGACGCCACTGACGGACGCCCAGAAGGCAGCGGCAAAACAACGCGCCGAAGCAGCCGGGCGGCCGTACCCGAACCTGGTTGACAACATGTGGGCCAGCCGGCAACCGAAAGGGTCTTGATGCGCCGTTGGCATCGATGAATCGCGATTCATCGGCCGCACGAAGGCGTGAGGATGACGCCCACATTGCTCACATGTCGATTATGGGTGCGAGCCCAGGATGAGGCCGTACACAACGCAAGGCACCGCAATCAACGCATCGATTGCGCTTCTCCCCGAAAGCCGGCGCATTGCACCCCCGTGCAGCGCGGCCCATCCAACAAGGAGCGACACATGAGCATTCAGAGCAAGACCGAGCACAGCCTCAACGACCTCATCGCCATTTCCCGCGACGGCAAGGACTTCTACGATGAAGCGGCGTCCAAGGTGGGCGATGCAGAGCTTGCAACGTTGTTCCGCCGCATTGCCGGCGTCAAGACCGACATCGTGAGCAGCCTGAGCAGCGTGGTCACCTCGGTGGGCGGCACGCCGGAGCAGCACGGCACCATGGTCGGCAGCATGCAGCAGTTTTACGGCAAGGTCCGTGCAACGCTGGGCGACACCAAGTACGGCTACGTGGCCGAGCTGGAAGAATCGGAAGATCGTTTGCTGAAGGCGTTCGACGAAACCATTGCTGATGCAGACACGCCGGCCGCCGCGCGCGATGCCGCAGTGCGTCTGCTGCCGGAAGTGCGCGCATGTCACGACGTGATGCGTAACCGCAAGCACGCGATGAAGAGCGCCGCATAAGAGCGCGGCGCGTCCGAAGTGCATCTGGATTGATGCAGCTCCGGAGTAAATCGATACAGGCGGGAAACGGGTGGCGCAAGCTGCCCGTTTCTTTTTGTGTCAGATGCGAAGCGACAACGCGACAACGCGAAAACGCGCGGTGGCGGTTCCACGTCAGTATCGCGTTCCACGTTGAAGCCGATGGCAGGCGGCGTATTCGCCGCGCGTCGTGTCTGCTAGTATCCGCCGCCCTTCTTCACCCAGGCCTGCGCAGGCGGTCGTGGACTTACCCATGAAGCAGCAGTTTCTGTATTTGTCATCGGCCGAGGCGCAGTTGTCGCTCGGTCTGGGGGAAGAAAAGACGACCGAGCGGCTGTTCTTTGCGGTGATGGCCGATGCGGACACCGCCGAACGCGCGGGTCGTATCTGTGAGGGCCTGCTGCAAGGCGGGGTCGATGGAAAGCCGCTATCACGCGACCGCCTGCATGTGACCCTGCACCATCTCGGCGACTATGCCGGGGGTTTGCCGCCGTCGCTGGTCAGCCGTGCCAGCCAGGCCGCCGACCGTGTGGCCTTGCAGGCGTTCGAGGTGGAGTTCGACCGGGTCGGTACCTTCGGTGGACGGCGGTCGCAACTGCCTTGCGTGCTGCGCGGCGAAGAGCGCGTGCGCGGCCTGTACGAATTGCAGGGCGCGCTGGGCCGTCAGCTGGCGCGTGTGGGCATTGCCGGCGATGCGCAGTACACGCCGCACATGACGCTGCTGTATTGCAATCAGACCGTGCCGCAACGGCGCTGCGACGCGCTCGCGTGGACCGTGCGCGAGTTTGCGCTGGTACGCAGCTTCCTCGGCCAGTCGCGCTACCAGTTCGAAGGACGCTGGCCACTGCGCTGAGCGCCTGTGTGTGGGACGCAGGCCCGGGTGCGGTAGCCTGCACGGATGGATACTTCAACGCCCCTGCCGTTGCACGCCGATCACCTGGCCGCGCTGGAGCAGGCCTATGCCACGCCGCCGCGCGCCTATCACCACTTCGGCCACGTGCGCGCGCTGCTGCAGCACTATGCCGAGGTCGCCAGCGGGCCGGGCTGGCAGCAGCCGGCCGAGGTGTGGCTGGCGGTGCTGTTCCACGATGCGGTGTATCAACCCGGGCGCAGCGACAACGAGGCGCAATCGGCGGCGTGGGCGCTGGAATGCAGTGCGCGCTGGTGGCCGCAGGCCGCCGTGGATCTGCAGCGCGTACAGGCGCTGATCTTGCTCACTGCGCGGCACGGCCAACTCGAGCCGCAGGACGTTGACCAGGAGGCGGCGCTGTTTCTGGATTGCGATATGGCGATCCTGGCGGCGCCGGCGGACGTCTTCGATGCCTACGACCGGGCAATTGCCGAGGAGTACCGCGGCCATGTCCCCGCGCTGCTGTTCCGGCTCAATCGCCGCCGCTTCCTGGCTGGTCTGCTCAAGCGTCCGCGCATCTTTCTCAGCGACTATTTCCACGCGCGCCTGGATGCTGCCGCGCGGGCCAACCTGCGGCGGCGCCTGGGCCGCTGAACTGTCCGCAGCAGGCGGCTCGCATCAACCGGGCGCTGCAGGTGCGCACGCTACAATGGCTGCATGCACGAGCGCGCCGTTTCCACCGCCGATCCACGTCCGCAACCGCCACAGGCGCCGGCCCCCAACGAGTGCTGCGAAAGCGGTTGCCCGTTGTGCGTGCACGATCTGTATGCCGAGGAACTGGCCCGCTACCGCCAGGCGCTGGCCGCATGGGAAGCCCGGCAACCGCCGCAGGCGCGATAAGCGAAGCGCCACGCTTCGCGATGCCGCCTGGAACGATTATCTTTGGACCACTTTCCGCGATGGTGCGACATGCGACGACTTGAAATGTGGGGCGCGCTCTGCGGCGCGGCGGTGTTGACGCTGTCGGGATTGGCCGCCGCGCAGGCGCCTGAGCCGGTCACTCACGGCCGTTTCGAGCAGGTGCCGGTGCTGATGCCCAAGGGCGAACCGCAACGGGTGGTGATCTGGTTCGCGGGCGCCGGCAATGCCGCAACGCGCCAGGCGCAGGTCGAGGCATTGCGCGACGACGGCGCGATGGTGGCGGTGGTGGATACCGCGCACCTCTACGCGGTGGTGCGCAAGGACGGCGGCGCCTGCGCGTTTTCGGTCGGCGACGTGGAGAATTTCTCCCGCTATGTGCAGGCCTTCTATCACATCCCCACCTATCGTCTGCCGCTGCTGGTCGGCGACGGCGAAGGCGCAGCGTTGGCCTATGCCATCGGCGCGCAGGCCAAGCCGCATGTGCTGGCAGGCGTGCTCACCGATGGCCTATGCCCGGCGACGGTCTCCGACCAGGCGATCTGCCAGCCGGGCGTGCGTCCGGGCAGCAACACGCTGGTGCCGTCGCCGCTGCAGATTCCGTGGGTGCTTGCCGGCAGCCAGGACAAACGGTGCCCTGCGGCGGCCGAGGCGGCCTTCATCAAGCAGATCCCGCAGGCGCGCACCTTCACGCGCTCTGCCAAGGGCGACATCCTGCCGGGCCTGCGCGCTGCGGCGCGCTCGCTGGGCGAGCAGAAGGGCGTGGCGTTGCCGCCGCCGCCCGGTGGCCTGGCCGACCTGCCGGTGGTCGAGTTGCCGGCCAAGCCGGACGGCGACAGCGACGACGACACCTTCGTGATCTTCGTTTCCGGCGACGGCGGCTGGGCCGGACTGGATGAAGAAGTGGCCGACGCGCTGGCCGCGCAGGGCATTCCGGTGGTTGGCCTGGATTCGCTGCGTTATTTCTGGACCGAGCGCACCCCGCAGGGCTTTGCCACGGATCTGGACCGCATCGCACGGGTTTATGCGCAGCGCTGGCAGCGCAAGCGCGTGGTGCTGATCGGCTTCTCGCAAGGTGCCGATGTGTTGCCGGCGGCGATCAACAAGCTACCCGCACAGACCAGGCAAAACATTCGCATGACCGCGCTGTTGTCGGTGGGCAAGCTGGCCGACTACGAATTCCACGTCAGCAACTGGCTGGGTTCGGACGACGAAGGCCTGCCGATCGCGCCGGAGGTGCAACGCCTGCCCGCCAGCACCACGGTCTGCATCTACGGCCAGGACGACGACGACGCGCTCTGCCCCAGCCTGCCGGCGCAGGCGGCCACGCGGGTGGCGCTGCCGGGCGATCACCATTTCAAGGGCGATTACGCGACCCTAGCCAAGGTGATCATGGAGCAGTTGCACGCGCTGTCGAAGCCGTAAAAGAGCAGGGCATGTGTGAGCTGGTTCGGCCCGACGCCGGGCCGACGCAGGCCAACAACCCGGTCGTCGCCGTTCGGTTCGGCCTCCGTCCAGCCTGGCAGGCCTTCGGCGTTTCTTTCCGCAACCGCCAACAATCGGTGGTGCTTGCAAGGGTGCCGGTGTGGGACCTTGAGTGGCATGGATGCCGCGCCAGAGCCTGCATGGACGGACTTGCGGCGTGCCCCACGCCGGTACGCGTGCAAGCGCCCGAGGCAAAGCGAGGCATTCGCCTAGGACCGCAGGGATCGAGCGGCCTTACTCCTGCCGGCCCGGATCCACCGAGATCAAGCGGGTGACATCCAGCAATGCGGCCGGCAGATGCATGCCGCCAGGCGCCACCAGGTAGCGCGGGCGCCAGGTCGGGGCGAACTTCGACTTGAAGCGACGTAGCCCGCTGAACCCGTAGAAGCGTTCGCCATGGCGTGCCACCAGGCTGGCGAAGCGGTTCCAGCGGCCGGCCAGGCGATGCTCGGCCAACCCGGACAATGGCGCCATGCCCAGCGAGAAGCGCTTGTAGCCGTTGGCCTGGCCCCACAGGAACAGCTCGATGAACAGGAAGTCCATCGTGCCCTTGGGGGCTTCGGCGCTGTGCCGCATCAGGTCCACCGACAGCTCGCCGCCGGCCGGCGCCCACCACACGTTGGCGAAAGCCACGATCCGGCCTTCCGCCTCGGCCACCGCCACCGGAAAACGGCGCAGGTAGTCGGCATCGAAGCTGCCCAGCGAAAAGCCCTTTTCTTCGCCGGCCTTTTCGTCCAGCCACTGCTCGGACACCTCGGCCAGGCGCGGCAACACCGCATCCACCTGGTCGGGCTGCAGCATGCGGAAGGTCAGGCCGCTGCGCTTGCCGCGGTTCCAGGCCTGGCGCAGATCGGCGCGGTCGCGGCCCTCCAGGGTGAAGTTCTCCAGCGGCACGATCGCCTCTTCGCCCAGCTTGACCAGGGTCATGCCCATGTCCAGGTAGCTCTGCCAGTATTTCTCGCCCACCTGATAGAACACCGGACGCAGGCCCATGTGGTCGGCCTCCTCGCGGAAACGCCAGATCAGTGCGCGCGCCACTTCGGGCGGGCCCACCGGGTCGCCCATCGAAATCAGCGACCCGCCATAGCGCTGCATCATCACGAAGCCGCGGTTGCCCTCATCGAACAGGAACGCCTTGTCGCCGGTCAACGCCAGGCAGGCCTGGGTGTCGGTGCTGGTCTCCAGGATCGGCGCCAGCGCCTGCAGGGCCTGCGCATCGGCCGGCGGCATCGGCCGGCGCCCGCCGCGCAGCAACCGCGCCATGCCGAACATGATCACGCCCACGCACAGGATCAGCGCCGCGCGCAGCGCACGCGGTGCATTGGCCGAGGTGGCGAACTCCCACCACAGATCGTTGCTGTATTCGACGTGGCTGTAGACGAAGAACAGCAGCCAGAACGTGGCCACCAGCACCAGGCCCAGGTTGCTCAGCCAGCGCCAGGACCACGCTTCGTCCAGCAGCGCGCCCTGGCGGTAGAACTCGCGGCGCGCCGCCCATAGCGCCAGCGCGGCCAGTGCGGCCGACAGCGACACCGAGATATGGCTGCCGCGCAGCAAGGCCAGCGGCGGCACCAGCACGCACACGCCCAGCGCCAGCATCCAGGCCGCGTGACTGCGGCGCTGCAGGCCCTGGCCGATCAGCAGCAGCATCATGCCGCCCAGGCTGACCAGCAGGTGCGAGGTTTCGATCAGCGGCAATGGCGCCACTTCCTGGCGCGCGCGCGGGGTGGGCAGGGTGCCATCGATCATCAGCGCCGCGCCCACCGCAAACACCGCCAGGGCCAGGATCTGCGGCAACCACGGGCGCAGCGCCTTCCACACCGTGCGCGCAGTACTGGCACTGGCGCGTACCGGTGCGCCCAGCCCCGAGGCGGCGGCCATGGCCACCGAAATCAGCAGCGGCACGATGTAGTAGGTGACGCGGTACGCCAGCGCCGCGGCCAACACGGCGGCAGGCGTCACATGCGGCAGCAGCTTGAGCAGGCTCCATTCGAACACGCCCAGCCCGGCCGGCACGGTGGAGATCAGGCCGGCGACCACCGCCACCAGCCAGATACCGATGAAGCCGAAGTAGCCGGTGCCCGGGTCCGGCGGCAGCAGCACGTAGAACGCTGCAGCGGCCAGGCCCAGTTCGACCACGCTCAGGGCGGTCACGCCGAGCACGGTGGTGCGGTCGGGCAGCCAGAAGCGATGGCTGCGGATGCCGAATTCGCGGCCCTGTCTGCCCACCAGCACCAGCATGGCCACATATCCCACCAGCAAGGCGATGCCGGCGATGCGGATGGCCTCGGCGGTGATCGGCAAGGCGCGCGCGGCCGCTTCCGGTTCCAGCATCAGCGCCAGCCCGAGCAGGACCCAGGCGCCGAAGATGAAGCCCAGCGTGCTCATCAGCACCACCTGGCCGATCTCGGCCAGGGTCAGCCCGACGCTGCCGTAGCCGCGCAGGCGCACGGCGCCGCCGGTGAGTGCGGCAAAGCCCAGGGTCTGGCCCACCGCATGCGCCATGAAGGCGGTGATGCCCACCCGCGCCGGATGCAGCCGCTTGCCGGTGCGCTTGAGCCCCACCCAGTCAAAGCCCACCAGGCATGCGTAGCTGCTCAACCCCAGCAGCAGCGTCAGTGCGATCTGCCCCGCACCCAGCGCACGGAACGCCTGGCGGATCTGGCGATACCCATGGTCGGTGAACTGCGCCGACAGCGCATGCAGCGCCATCGCCAGGATGGCCAGGCTGATGATGACCGGCAGGGCGCGACGCCAACCGCTGGAAGGCGCTTCGGTAGACACGGGGGTATCCGTCATGAGGGCAACGGGATCTGCATAAGAGGGAAGGAAGACGCATGCACGAGATGTGCCGCGGGCGCGGTGGGTCTGCATGGGCCGGACGGTTGGAGAAGCATGCAGCGTGATCGCGTCAGTGCCGAAACAGGGTGAACGCACGGCGCGATCGGGCCGGCACCTGTCGGCACGGGCCGGCCGCGCGCATCATAGGGCAAAGGCACACGCAGGTGCCGCAGGGGACACAGATGCACTGCACCACAGTTGGAAGGCAGACAGGCTACTGATGGGCACTCCGGACCTTGGCGCGCCGGCAGCGCCCATGTCGGCGGCAACGTCGCCGCCGCCGCACTGGAGCGGCCAGGCCGGTGCGCTTGCCGCCGGCGCCGGCAGCGCCTTCATCGGCCTGGTGGTGCTGCTGCAATGGCTGCGCGACGACCTGTGGTGGATCGATGCGCAACTGAGCGCCTATCTGCATGGATCCTACGGCCTGCTGCTGCGCACCGCGTATTGCCTGCTGGCGGCGGCAATGGCGTGGCTGGCGGCGGGCGTTTACGCGGCGCTGGCGCCGGTGGCACGCAGCCGCACGGTACTGGGCCTGTTCTGGTGTGCGGCGCTTGGCCTGTGCGCGGTGTCGATCGGCGACAGCTGGATGCCGCAGCTGGCGCCGGATGCGGCACCGATGGTGCACGTGCTGTCGGCGGACGCCACGTTCCTGTGCGTGATCGCTGCGGTCTTGCTGCAATCGTGGTATTTCCGCCGCGATCGGGCGTGGCGCGCGCATTTTGTCGGCGCTTTCGCGTTGGGCTGGGCAGCGTTCGCGGCCTTGCTGTTCCATGTCACGGTCAGCGGCGCGCCGCTGGGCATCAGCCAGAAGATCGCCATCGTGCTGATCGTGGTCTGGATGGTGCGGGTCGGGCTGTGGCTGCGGCGCGTCGCGCGGGATGGGGCTGCACGCCTCGCGCATTCGCGGGACAATGGCCGGGTCCACCAACCGTAGGAAGTCAGAAATGCTGCAGCGATTCGATGCGGGTCCGCGTATGTCCGAGATGACCGTCCATGGCGGCGTGTGTTACCTGGCCGGCCAGATTGCCGAAGACACCAGCGAAGACATCACCGGGCAGACCCGCCAGGTGCTGGGCGAGATCGACAAGCTGCTGGCGCTGGCCGCCAGCGACAAGACCAAGATCCTGCGCGCCGAAATCTACCTGGCCGACATTGCCGACTTCGACGGCATGAACGCCGCCTGGGACGAATGGGTACCGCATGGCTTCACCCCGGCGCGTGCCACCGTCGAGGCCAGGTTGGCGCGGCCGGAATGGAAAGTGGAAATCGTGATCACCGCCGCGGCGGGCTGATCGCACGATTCGCCGCGGCGATCGAGCGGCTGCACGGGGCAAGGCGCCGCCCCGTGCACGGAAGTGCATGCACTGCGGTTCCGAGTGCGTGCCGCCTCCGATGCCTGCGACGCCAGCCATCACTGCACGCCTGTGCCAACCGCCGCGGACGATCAGCGCTTGACGAAGCGGTAGTGCGCCACGCCCCATTCGCGGCCCTGGTCGTAGCCGAACAGTTCCGCGCAGGCCAGCCAGAACATGCGCCAGCGCTGCCACCAACGCTGCGCGTCATCGCCATAGGTCTGGCGCAGCAACGGCATGATCTGGTCGCGGTGGCGGTCCTGGTTTTCCAGCCAGGCATTGGCGGTCTTTTCGTAATGCTCGCCCGACAGCACCCAGCGCTGTTCGATGACCACGTCCTGCTGAAAATGCAGCAGCGTATCGGCTGCCGGCATCAGCCCGCCGGTGAAGAAATGCCGCCCCATCCAGTTGTCTTCGCCGGCCACTTCGAACGGGTAGGCCAGATCGCGGTGGCAGAAGATATGCACGAACAACTTGCCGCCCGGCGCCAGCCAACTGCCCACGCGTGCCAGCAGGTCGCGGTAATTGCGCATGTGCTCGAACATCTCCACCGAGACCACGCGGTCGAAGTTGCCGGGTGGCAGCGCCAGTGCGTTGACGTCGGCGGTGATCACCTGCACGTTGCCCAGGCCGCGGATGCGGCACTGCTCCAGGATATGCGCGCGCTGCGGGCGTGAGTTGGACACCGCCGTGATGGTGGCATTGGGGTAACGCTCGGCCATCCACAGGGTCAGCGAGCCCCAGCCGCAGCCCAGCTCCAGGATGCGCTGGCCGTCGGCCAGTTCGGCGCGCTCGCCGTACAGCGCCAGCATGCGTTCTTCGGCCGCATCCAGATCCGGCGTGCTCGCATCCCAGTAGCAACTGCTGTACTTCAGCCGCTTGCCCAGGCACAGGGTGAAGAACTGCGGCGGCAATTCGTAGTGCTGGCGATTGGCCGCATCGGTTTCGATGGCGATGGCGCTGGCGCGCAGGCTGTCGATGAAGGCGCGCTGGCGCTCGCCGTTGGCATCGGCATCGTGGCCGCGCTCATCGCGCAGGCGCTGCGCGCACAGACGGCGGATGCCGTAGCGCAATGCGGCGTCGGGCAGCACCCCCGATTCGGCCAGGCGGGTGGCAAAGGCTTCTTCGGGCAGCGAGGAGGGCGGGGCGGTGACGGTGGACATGCAACTCTCCAGGCAACTCAGGACGAAGGGGGAAGCGGGAAAAACGCACTGGTGGTGCGCTGGTAGTGCGCGTAGTCCTCGCCACGCGAGCGCAGTGCCTGCTGCTCGGTGTAGGGAATACCGGTGAAGCGATACAGGAACACGAACATCACCACCGGCCCGAGCGCGCATAGCGCCAACGGCCAGGGCCCGGCCCCGACCGCCAGCGCCAGATAGGCAAACCAGTGCACGAACTCGAAAAAATAATTGGGGTGGCGCGAGTAGCGCCACAGCCCCTTGCGGCAGGTGGTGCCGCGATTGGCCGGGTTGGCCTTGTGCGCCGAGAGCTGCCGATCGGCCAGGGCCTCGCCACCCACGGCGATCAACCACACCACGATCGCGATACCGCTCCACACGCTCCAATGCGGCTCCGGATTGCTTGCTGCAGCCAGGAACGGCACCGCAAACAACACCACCACCACCGCCTGCGCCAGGAAGAAGCCGAGAAACTTGGCCTGGTTGCCGTTCCAATGCTCACGCAATGCGCGGTAGCGGCCGTCTTCGTGCGGGTCGCCGAACACGCGCACACCCAGGTGCCAGGCCAGGCGCGCGCCCCAGACGCCGCCGAGCACCGCCACCAGCACGCGCGGCAACGGCGCGCCGTCGGCCATCCACGCGCAATAGGGCGCGGCCAGCGCCAGGCAGCCGGCCCACAACACATCCACCGGGCCTGCATTGCCGCTGCGGCGCTGCCACAGCCAGCCCAGCACCATCACCCCCGTGGCAAATAGCGCGACATGCAGCAGCGGCCAGGCAGTCATTGCAGTTCTCCGGTCATGGTCTGCGGCAATGGTCGCGCCAGGCGCTGTGCATACAGCGACAACACGCCGCAGGCCAGGCCCCAGCCAACACTCAGCGCGAGCGCGGCATGCAGTTGCGGCGGCAACAACTCCACCGCATGCCAGCTGCGTTGCGCCAGCCAGTAGGACACCGGCCCGAACACCGCGCCGAGCAGCACCGCCAGCCATGTCCGCTGCATCACGCTGCGCAAGGAGTGGTTGAGCGTGAGCGCAAAGCCCAGCCACAACGCCAGGATCCACGGCGGCGCCAGCACGCTGCCGGGCCAGGGCGCGGCGTAACGCAGCCAGCCGCCGGCGGCCAGGGTGGTATCCAGCAACAGCCCCAGCGACAGGCCGGCAACCATCAACTGCACATCGCCCGCAGCGCGTCGCGACGGCCACAGCTGATAAAAGGCAAACAGCGCCAGCACCAGCAGCGTGGGCCACACCCGCGCATGCGCGGCGGCGCTGACGGCTACCAGCCACAGCACCTGCAGGCCGAGATAGTTGCCGAGTTGCTTCATGCGCCCGCAAGGCCCGGCACGAACTGCGGTGGACGTGCGCCGGGCTTGCTCAGCCACAGGTGCACGTCGCCGATCGAGCGCTCCAGAAAGCCGGCCTCGCAATAGGCCAGATAGAATTCCCACATGCGGATGAAGCGCTCGTCGTAGCCCAGCGCACGCACTTGCGGCAGTTGCGCCATGAAACGCTGCCGCCAGGCGCGCAAGGTCAGCGCATAGCTGGGGCCGATGTCTTCCAGATTTAACAGCCGCAGGTCGCTGGCGCGTGCGATCGCTCCGGTCATCGCCGCCACCGACGGGATGAAGCTGCCGGGGAAGATGTGGCGCTTGATGAAGTCCACCGAATGCAACGCCTGCTTGTAGCGATGATCTTCGATGGTGATGGCCTGGATCAGCGCTTCGCCGTCGTCGGCCAGCAGGCTGCCGACCTTGGCAAAATAAGTGTCCAGATACTGGTGGCCAATCGCCTCGATCATCTCGATCGAAACCACGCGGTCGAACCGGCCTTGCAGGTCGCGGTAGTCGCTCAGCAACACGGTGACCCGGTCGCCCAGGCCGGCATCGGCGATGCGTTGCGTGGCTAGGTCGAACTGCTCGCGCGAAATGGTGGTGGTGGTGACGCGACAGCCGTGCTCGCGCGCGGCATGCAGGGCAAAACCGCCCCAGCCAGTGCCGATCTCCACCACGTGATGCTGCGGACCCAGGCGCAGTTTCTGGCAGATGCGTTCGAGCTTGCGGGTGGCGGCGCGTTCCAGGGCCGCCTCGCCCTGCGCTTCTTCGCCATCGACGAAGATCGCCGAGGAGTACATCAGGTTCTCATCCAGGAACAGCTTGAACAGCGGGTTGCCCAGGTCGTAATGCGCAGCGATGTTGCGGCGGCTGCCGCTGCGGGTGTTGCGGGCTAGCGCGTGCAGGCTGCGCATCGCCCAGCCACCGATGCGTGCGGTGCCGGTTTCCATTGCATCGAGCCGCGCGCGGTTGCGCAGCAGCAGGCGCATCAGCGCGACCAGGTCGTCGCACTGCCACTGGCCATCCATGTACGACTCGCCGGCGCCCACGCTGCCGTTGAGCGCAGCCTGGCGATAGAAGCCGGGGTCGATGACGCGCAACTGCACCTGCAACGCCTGCGCGCCGCTGGCGTTGCCGAGCGTGGTGACGCCGTCGGCCTCGTGCAGGTGCAGTTGCCCGTCGCGGAGCTCGCCGAGTGTGGCCAGCAGGCGCTTGCGCAACAGGCGGTCCGTCCAGGAGGCCGCGCGCGGCGCAGCGGTATCGGGCAGGGACGTGGCGTTCATCGGGGATCTCGCACAGGCGGATGGGGATGGTCGTGGACCGGGTTGCCGCGCAGCCACAGGCGCAGTGCCTGCCAGTGGATGGCGACCACCACCTGCACGGTCATCAGGGGATAAGCGAACAAGGTGCGCGCCAGGGTGCGCGCAGTCAGCGGCTGGCGTTGCAGCACCAAGGTGGCATCGAAGCGGCGCACCGGGCTGTTGTCGATGGCGCCCGCGGCATCGTCGTCGAGCGCATCCAGCACGTCCATGTGCACACGCAGCTGCGCATCCGGCACGCTGAAGCGCCAGTCGTAGCGATGCTGCATGCCCATGAACGGCGACACGTGGAAGCGCTTATCGAAGCGCCATGCGTGCACATCGCGATAGGTACGCGCCTGTGCGACGGGCAGCACGTAGGTGTGCCGTTGTTGCCACGGTGTGTTGGTGATCTCCGCCACGATCCAGCGCAGCGCATCGTGGCGATCGAAGCAGTAATAGAAGCTCACCGGGTTGAACACATGCCCGAAGTAACGCAGATGCGTCAGCAGGCGGATCGCGCCCTCCGGGCGCTCGCCGGTGTGCGCGTGCACGCACGCACGTACCGCCTCGTCCAGCGGAATCTGCGGGTCGCCGAGATAATCGCTGCGGCGAAATTGCGCGAGATTGGCCCGGCCCACCGACCACAACCAGCGGTGCGCAAACACCCGATCCAGCTCGGACAGGTCCAGGTACATCAGGAACAGGCGATAGCGGAAATCCAGCGGCTTGGGCACGAAGCGCCGATGCCGCACCCATCCGGTATAGACCGCGCTGCGCAGTGTGCCTGCCATGCTGGCGGAGCCGCTGTCCTCACCGGGAGGCAGCGGCACGGCCCCCTGGCCGGCTTCGCGCAGCAACTGCATCACCAGCTCACTCCCAGCGCGTGCGCCACGTCCGCGCCGCTGCGCAGGCCGTCTTCATGGAAACCGAAGCCCCATGCGGCGCCGGCAAACCAGGTGTGCTGCACGCCCTGGATCTCGGCCTTGCGGCCCTGTGCCGCGAGTGCGGCCGCGTTCTGCACCGGGTGGCGATAGCGCATGCGTCGCAGCACCTTGTCCGGGTCGATGTCGTGATCGCGATTGAGGCTGACGATGAACGGCTGCGGCGATTCGATCGACTGCAGCGCGTTCATCCAGTAACTCACCGTGCAGGGTGCCTGCGGGTCGGCTGGTACGTGCGCATTCCACGCCGCCCAGGCACGCCGGTCGCGCGGCAGCACGCGGGCATCGGTGTGCAGCACGGTGTCGTTGTCCTGGTAGGTGATCCCGCCCAGGATCTGTCGCTCGGCATCGGTTGCATCGCTGAGCAATGCCAGCGCATCGTCGGCGTGGCAGGCCAGGACGACTTCATCGAAGTGTTCCTGGCCGCGCGAGGACGTCAACACCACGCCATCGGGCGCGCGCCGGATCGCGTGCACCGGCGTGGAGAGCCGCTCCAGCACCTGCCAACGCCGACGCAGCGCACGCACGTAGCTGTTGGAGCCGCCGCGCACCACCTGCCATTGCGGCCGGCCGCTGATCTGCAGCATGTGATGGTTGGCCATGAAGCCGATCAGCTGGCCCATCGGAAATTCAAGGATGGTCCGCGACGGCGAGGACCACAGCGCCGATGCCATCGGCACCAGGTGCTGGTCGCGGAACGCTGCCGAGTAGCCATGCCGCTGCAGATACGCGCCCAGGGTGCTGAAGCGCTCCTCGCTGTGCAGTACCGCCGGCGCCTGGCGGTAGAACCGGCGCAGGTCGGCCAGCATGCCCCAGAAGCGCGGGCTGAGCAGATTGCGGCGCTGGCAGAACAGCCCGTCCAGCGTGCCGGCGTTGTATTCCAGCCCGCTGCCGGCATCGTGCACCGAAAAACTCATCGTGGTCGGCTGGGCGGCCACGTGCAGTTCGGCAAACAGGCGGGTGAGCAACGGATAGTGCTGCGGGTTGAACACGATGAAGCCGCTGTCCACCGCATAGCGCTGACCGTCCAGCTGGAGGTCATGCGTATGCGTGTGACCGCCCAGGTAATCCGCCGCCTCGAACAAGGTGACTTCGTAACGACGCGACAACAGCCACGCGGCGCCCAGGCCGGCAATCCCGCTGCCGACCACGGCAATCTGGCCCTCGCTCATCGCGACACCCGCTGCGCGCGGCGGGTGAGTATGGCCGGCATCGGCTTGAGATCCCACACCAGCCCAACCCACGACATCGCCTTGAGGCCGTACCAGGTCATGTCGTACTCCCACCATCGCATGCCTTGCCGCGCCGAGCCGGGGAAGAAATGGTGGTTGTTGTGCCAACCTTCGCCGAAGGTGATCAGCGCCAGCAGCCAGTTGTTGCGGCTGTCGTCGCGCGTGTCGAAGCGGCGGCTGCCGAAGCGGTGCGCCAGCGAATTGATGGTGAACGTTGCATGGAACAGCGCCACGGTCGAAATCGCGAACCCCCACACCAGCAGCTGCGGCCCGGTGGTCTGCAGCACCGGCGCCGCATCGGCCAGCCAGTCGCCAAGCAGGTACAGCCCCAGCGCCAGCAGCACCGGCATCACGATGTCGAAGCGGTCGAGAAAGCGCAGCTCGGCAAACCGGCGCAGATCCGGGATCACCTCCCAGTCGGTGCGGAAGTTGCACGGGGTCAGGAACCAGCCGGTATGGCTCCACCAGAAGCCATGCTGGGCCGGCGAATGCGGGTCGCGGCCGGTGTCGGTATGCCGATGATGGTTGCGGTGATGCGCCGCCCACCACAGCGGCCCGCGCTGCACGCAGGTGGCGCCAATGGCCGCAAACACGAACTGCAGCACGCGCGAGGTCTTGAACGCGCGATGCGAGAAATAGCGGTGATAGAACCCGGTAAGGGCGAACATGCGCAGCGCATACAGCGCCAACGCCGTGCCGACCGCAAACCACGACGCGCCCACCCAGAACACCGCCAGGCAGGCCACATGCAGCGCAATGAAGGGCAGGGCACGCAGCCAGTCGATCCGGTCGGCGCGCGCCTCGTCCAGCGGCTCATCGGTTTGCGAATCTACCCAGCGGCGCAGGCTGCCGACACGGGACGCAACCCAGCCACGGCGCTGCGTGGATGGCGGCTGGGGCGGTGCAGCGCGAGGGTCGAGTTCAGTACTCGGCACGCATGAATCTCCATGGATAGTCGTGACCCTCTACGGAAACGGCCGGCCAATAGATGCACCAGCCCGCTTGATCGTCGCATGCATGGATGAGGCCCGGTTGGCTGCGCCAGGCAATCGCGCAACGCGCACACCAATGTGTGCGCCCAGTATCACTGACGCGGATGAGGCTGCTTGTGAAAGACGCTGCGCAGACAGGGACGCATGCCAAGCAGATCGGCCCGCCTTACGCAGGCCGGACGGCCCCCTGTCGACGGGAGCCGGCGCGGGCCAATGCACTGCGAAGACGGTTGGCTACCACCTGCTGCGCACCGTCATGCGACGCGCAGCAGGTGGGTGCCACGATGGATCAGGGCGCCATTGCCAGCGTGCTGATGCCACCCTTGGCGACCACGGTGCCGGTGGCCACGCCACCCGGTGCACCGCCCGGTGGCTCCAGCGTCACGGCCAGGATCGCCTCGTTGCTCAGCATGGGCATCAGCTGATCGGGAATCTGCGCGCGACGTGCGCGCTGGTCGTCGAAGGTGCCCATCGAATGCGCCTTGCCGTCGGGAGTGATCAGCCACAGCTCCGGCACCTTGTCGGCGGTGGCGGTGCGATCCAGTGGCGTCACGGTGATGGTGTGCTTGTCGGCATCCATCAGCGCCACATAACCCGGCCGGCCGTCCTCGGTGGCGAGGGTGGACGTCATGGCGATGCCGGTGGCTGGCGGCGGCGTGACTGCAGGCGGGGTGACCGGCGTCTGCACCACAGGCCCCGAGGTCGGTGGCGGCACCGGTGCCTGCGGCGTGCGCAAGGTCAGCAGTGCGAGCACGCAGACGGCCGCTGTGGCAACGCCACCCGCGCTGGCCCAGCGCCAGAACCGCACGTTGTTCCACAACGGCGCGACCGGCGCGGTGGTCATGGCCGGCGTTGCCGAAGGCACGGCACGGAGCGGGGTGTCGAAGCCCAGGCTCTGGCGCACCTGCGCCCAGACCTGGTCGGGGGGCGTCACCGCGGCGATTTCTTCCAGTAATGGCGCCAGATGCGCCTGCCACTGCAGCACCGCCTGCGCGAACTGACCGTCGGTGGCAATGCGCTGTTCGGCTGCCAGGCGCTCTTCGGCGCTCAGCAGACCCAGTACGTATTCGCCGGCAAGCACGTCGCGCGGCGGTTCCTGGTCGATGGGAAAGGGCGTGCTCATCGTTCCAGACATGCCTTGAGTTTGGCCAGGCCGCGGCGGATCCAGCTCTTGACCGTGCCGATCGGTGTATCGGTGCGCGCGGCGAGTTCTTCGTAGGTGATGCCTTCGAAGAACGCGGTGCGGATCAACTCGCTGCGTGGCGGCTCGAGCTCGGCCAGGCAGTGGTCGATGCGCCGCCGCGTGCTGGCACGCTCGGTGCGCTCCAGCGGCGAGACATCGCCATCGCGCAGTTCACCTGCATCGTCCAGTGCCACGTTGCGGCGCTGCGGCGCGTTGGCGCGCAGGTGATCGATCGCCTTGTTGCGCGCGATCATCGCCAGCCAGGTCAGCCCGCGCGCACGGCTGGGGTCGAACTGGCCGGCCTTGTGCCAGATCAGCGTGAACACGTCCTGCAGCACCTCTTCGGCTTCGGCACGTTGCGGGATCATGCGCAGGCAGACCCCGAACAGTTTGGGCGAGGTCTGCCGGTACAGCGCTTCGAAGGCATGCCGGTCGCCGCCCGCGGTTGCGGTCAGCAGGCGTCCGGTTTCATCGTCGTCGTGGCCAGGAATGGCACTCATGCGGTCGGGCGTTGGGTAAGGTGGGGGCGATGCTACCGGACTGGGCAGGCGCTGTCTGTCACTTGCGCAGCCATAGCAGCACGGCGGCGAGCAGCAGCAGGATCTCCACGCCGGCAAGCGCCACGGTAGGCGCGGAGACCGGCCACAGGCGCGCCAGCGAGACGCTGCGGAACAGCACGATGGGGACGTAGAAGGCCAGTGCGACCAGCAGGCCGGTGCGTGGCTGGTCGATCCAGGCGAAATAGCCGAACAGGAACGCCATGCCCAGCTGCAGGCCGCCATAGATGACCAGATATTCCGACTGGCCGGCCGGCGACAGCTGCGTGTAGCCGACCGCGTTTGCGGTCTTGGTCGGGGAGAGCGTGCACCAGATCGCCAGAACGACGTAGAGCACTGCGTTGATCCAGAGATAGGCTTTTGCCATGACGGTGGTCCTGTACGAGGAATGGGTGCCCGGGCCGTTGTACGCAACGGCGTGTGGTCGGGCGTGAAGATGTGGCGCGTGTGGCTCACGGCGCCTCGCAGCTGCGGGCCAGCGCCTGCTCGCGCGCCTGGCGCAGCTCGTCATCGGTGCTGGCACGCGCAGCGGTGTCCGGGAAAACGATGCGCACCCGCGGATAACGCCCCTGCGCATCGCGCAGGTTGCCGACGCCGCGGAATTCGAGCAGACGCTTGTTGGAGATGGAATAGCGCACCTCCAGCGACGGCACCGCCGCGCCGTACCACGCATCGAGCGAAATGCGCAAACGCCGCTGGCCGCCGCTGTCGCCGATGCGTTCGACCTTGAACGCCAGCTGCCGCTGCAGGCTGGGCAAAACGAAGTCCACGCGCTGCGGGGCGCCGGCGAGTGCGTCCCAGTGGGCGCGCAGATACGCATCGAAGCCGGCATCGATCACGCGCTCGTCTTCGCTGGCCGGCAGTGGCGTATGGCGTTCGGGCTTGCCGGGCTGCTGCTGGAACATTTCGCGCACGCCATCGCGCCGACGCACGCCTTCGCGATAGCCGTCGCGTCCATCCAGCAGGCTGAAGTCGGGCGCGGTGCCGCCGCCTTCGACCTGCTTGCGCGCAAAGGGTTGCCCGTTCGGGCAGCGATACAGCACCAACCGGCCGCCGTCGTCGAGCAGCCAGTGCGATTCGCGATACCGCAGTGCGCCGTTGTCGGCATCGAAGGCATCGCCATCCACGCGCGTGACCGCGGCGGCCGACAGCGGTGCACTGCCCAGCACCAGCAGCAGCAACGGCGGAATCGGCCGGCAGTGTCTGGCCAGCGCGGCAACGGCAGCAGCAAATGGACGCATCGGTGGAGTCCTCGATGGGAGTGCCTAGCAATACGGGCGCGGCCGCAGCACGGATGCGCCGGCGGGGTCAGGACGTTCCTGACTGCATGTAGGACTGGGGCCACCGGTCCGGCGCCGCGCCGGGTCGCGCGGCTGGGAGCGCGCAGGGCCAGTACCGGTGCGCAGGCCGATGCCTAGCCGGCGGCGTGCAGCACGATGCAATCCACCGGGCATGCCGGCAGGCACAGCTCGCAACCGGTGCACAGCGGTGCGATCACCGTGTGCATGTGCTTGGCACCGCCGACGATGGCATCCACCGGGCAGGCCTGGATGCATTTGGTGCAGCCGATGCAATCGGCTTCCACGATCCAGGCCACCTGCGGCGGTTTGTGCGCGCCGCGGCTGCGATCGAAGGGGCGCGCCGGCACATCCAGCACCCGGGCCAGCGCACGTGCGCCGGCATCGCCGCCGGGCGGGCAATGGTCCACGCCGGCGCGCCCATCGGCCATGGCCTGCGCGTACGGGCGGCAGCCGTCGTAGCCGCACTGGCCGCATTGGGTCTGCGGCAGCAGGCGGTCGAGGCGTTCGACCAGATCGGGCGCAGGCGTGTTCATTGCCGCATCAGTGCAGCGGATGGCCGCGAAACCAGCGCTGTTGCGCCAGTGCGAGCATGGGTTTGTCTTCGCGGCTGTCGCCATAGGCATGCACGCACGCATAGTGCGACAGATCGTAGCGCGCGCGGATCTGCGCGGCCTTGTACGGCCCGCAATCGCCCTCGGCATAGCGCCCGCTGAGGCGGCCGCCGTGGTGCTCCAGCCGGTTGCAGATCAGCGACAGCCCGTGTTGCGCGCACCACGGTTGCAGGTACAGATCCAGCGATGCCGACACCAGCACCACTTCGTGCCCCTGCGCCTGATGCCAGTCGATACGCTGCATCATCTCGGCACGCAACACGCCCGGGAGTGCGGTGCGCGCGTAATCGGCGCCATGCGCGACCATCTCGTCCAGCGCGCGGCCACTGAACACCAGGCGCGTCACGCGGGCACGCAAGGCCGCTGCAGACACGATGCCCATGCGATAGCCAAGTACCCAGGGGCCAACCTGCCACTTTGCCGCTGCCACCTGCGCCGGCGCCGCCACCTTGCGCAGGAAGCGCGCGTAGGTGTCGCAGGTGGTGATGGTGTGGTCGAAATCGAACAGGGCCAGGTGCATGGGGGGCTGGGATTTGGGATTTGGGATTGGGGATTCGTGGGAGTTGGGGCGAGAGTCGGTTCGGGAGCGAGAGTTGGTAGCGAGAGTCGGGGGAGGGCGCTGTATTTCTCGGGCCAATCCGCTTTCCCTTCTCCCTGTGGGAGAAGGTGCCCCGCAGGGGCGGATGAGGGTACGGGCGAAGCCACGTGCAGTCTGGCAAGACGTCAGGGCTTCGCACCGTACCCTCACCCCGAGCCCTCTCCCGGCGGGAGAGGGGCTTTCAACCCGGGACGTATGGAGACGGGCTAGGCACTCGCTTTTGAAATCTCTTAGTGGTCAGATCCTGGAGCTTCACCGAGCATGTCTCGCAGACCAAATCAGGTGTTGCTTCTACGAATCCCCAATCCCCAATCTCCAATCCCGAATCCCGCTTCACCGAACAGGCATACCCGGCTGCGCGCCATCATCGGCATCCAGCAGCGCCAGTGCGCCGCCGTCGAAGCCGGCCGACAGGATCATGCCTTCGCTGATGCCGAAGCGCATCTTGCGCGGGGCCAGGTTGGCGATGAACACCACGCTGCGGCCGACCAGCGTTTCCGGTTCGCCGTAGCTGCCGCGGATGCCCGAGAAGATCTGGCGCTTGCCCAGCTCGCCGGCATCCAGTTCGAAGCGCAGCAGCTTGTCCGAGCCTTCCACGAATTCGCAGACCAGCACCTTGCCGATGCGCAGGTCGAGCTTGGCGAAATCGTCGATGCCGATGAGGCCGGGATTGGAGATTGGGGATTCGGGATTCGCCGCAGCGGCGGGCTTTGCGTCGGCCTTGGTTGATACCGGCTTGGCGGTTGCAGCGGGTACAGCAGGGGCGGCGAGGGTGTCTTTGGAAGCGTCGGTCATGGCGTCGATCAGTTTGGGGTCGATACGGGTGAACAGGGCGGTGTAGGGCTGGATCGTATGCGTCGTCAGCGGGCGCTCGACGTCTTCCCAGCTGGTCATCGGCGCAGACAGAAACGCTTCGGCTTCGGCGCAGGTGCGCGGCAGGATCGGCTTGAGCGCAGCCACCAGGATGCGGAACAGGTTCAGGCCCTGCGTGCACACCGACTGCAACTGCGCATCGGCGCCGTCCTGCTTGGCAATGACCCACGGCTTGGTGTCGTCGATGTACTTGTTGGCCTCGTCGGCCAACGCCATGGTCTGGCGAATCGCGCTGGCCGCATCGTTGCGTTCGTAGGCCTCGCGAATCGGTGCCAACGCCGCGACGAAACGTTCGTATTGCGCGGCATCGGGCAGCGCCTCGGCCAGCTTGCCGTCGAAGCGCTTGCCGATGAAGCCGGCGCAGCGGCTGGCCAGGTTGACGAACTTGCCGACCAGGTCCGCGTTCACCCGTGCGATGAAATCGCCCAGGTTGAGATCCAGGTCGTCCACCCCGCCGGAGGATTTGGCCGCGAAGTAATAACGCAGCGCTTCCGGCTCCAGGCCGACATCCAGGAACGTCCGCGCCATCACGAAGGTGCCGCGCGACTTGGACATCTTGGCGCCGTCCACGGTGAGATAGCCGTTGACGTGCAGGCGCGTGGGCGCGCGGTGGCCGGTGCCGTGCAGCACCGCCGGCCAGAACAGGCCGTGGAAATTGACGATGTCCTTGCCGATGAAGTGATGCAGCTCGGTCTGCGTGCCGGCCACCAGATGCGATTCGAAGTCTTCGCCCATCTGCGCGCACAGCGTCTTGAAGCTGCACAGATACCCGATCGGCGCATCCAGCCACACGTAGAAATACTTGCCCGGCTGGCCGGGGATCTGGAAGCCGAAATACGGCGCATCGCGCGAGATGTCCCAGGCGCGCAGGCCGCCTTCGGTGTCCAGCCATTCCTTGAGCTTGGCCTTGACGCCGGGCAGTGCCACGTCGCCGGCCAGCCACTCTCGCAGGAAGCCGTCGAAATGGCCCACTTCGAAGAAGAAATGCTCCGAATCGCGCAGCTCCGGCGTGGCGCCGGAAATCACCGACTTGGGCTCTTTCAGCTCGGTCGGCGCATAGGTGGCGCCGCAGACTTCGCAGTTGTCGCCGTACTGGTCGGCGCTGCCGCAATTGGGGCAGATGCCCTTGATGTAGCGGTCCGGCAGGAACATGCCCTTGGCCGGGTCGTAGAACTGCGCCACCGAGCGCCGGCTGATATGGCCGGCGGCCTCGAGCCGGGCGTAGAAGGCCTCGGTCAGCTCGCGATTGACCGGCGAATTGGTCGAATCGTAATGATCGAAGGTCACCCCGAACGCGGCGAAATCGCGCTCATGGCTGGCCTGGACGCTGGCGATGAAGGCTTCCGGGGTCACCCCGGCCTTCTCGGCGGCCAGCATGATCGGCGTGCCATGGGTGTCGTCGGCGCAGACGAACCAGGTCTTGTCGCCGCGCAGGCGGCGCGCGCGCACCCAGATATCGGCCTGGATATAGCCGACCAGATGGCCAAGATGCAGCGGGCCGTTGGCATACGGCAGGGCAGTGGTGACAAGTGCGGTGCGGGTCATGGCAGGCGTAATGCGGGGGACACGCGATTATCGCACTAGTCGGGAATGGAGATTCGGGAATCGGGAGTCGGGAATCGGGAATCGGGAATCGGGAAAGGCAGGATCAGGTCGCCAGTTCTGTTGAGGCGTGAAGCGTTCGGGGAGAAGTTCCTGATTGGGTATGGGGGACGGGCTTCGTTTTGGGCAACCGGTTGCTCATCGACGGAGTGCCTTGAGAGGCGATGGTCGCCTGCCACATCGCGCCGCACAGATCGACGAGCACAAAAAAAGGCGCCCCGAAGGGCGCCCGCTTTTACGATTCCCGATTCCCGGCTACTCACGCACCCAGGTCTGCGTGCGGCCCAGCGCTTCGATGCCGACATAGCCGCGCATCTGCAGCTTCTTGCCGCCTTCGGTCAGGGTGATCTTGGCCTTGTAGGTCTTGCCCTTGGCCGGATCGAGCACCGAGCCGCCGTCCCACACGGCGGTGCCGTCGGCCTTGAGGCCCCACAGGATGGTCATGCCCTTGATCGGCTTGCCCTTGCGCTCGCCCTCGCACTTGTCGCAGAGCGGGTTCGGGCCCTTGGCCGACTGCAGGATCTCGACGACTTTGCCGCTGAGGGTGCCGTTGGCGGCCTGTTCGATCTGCACCACCGACTTGGGCTTGCCGGTTTCATCGTCGATGGTCTTCCAGCGACCGACCGGCGAGTCGGAGGCCTGGGCCAGCAGCGAGGCGGCGGCCAGCGGCAGGGCCACCAGCAGGGTCTTGAAGGTCTTGCGCATATGTCCCCTCCCAGGGATTGCTAGGGCCGCCGTCGGCGGCCTGATCGCGAATGTATACCGTGGAGTATGGTGCGGGAAAGACGCCCTGGAAGATGCGTTCATGCGCGGCCGCTGCAGGGTGAGCACAGCCCCGGCCTTCCGAACCACGCGCGCGCGACTACGGCGGATGCCGCAGCCACGCCAGGTTGCTGCGGCCATCACAGCCTGCTGCACCCGGCAGGTCAGTGGGTCAGCAGACTGATCCGTTTGCGGTTGTCGTCCGGCACCCGGTCGATCAGCTTGTTGTCGGAGTCGAACCCGGCTTCGATGGGCAGGGCGTCGACGGTCAAGGTGAAGCTGGGCGTTGCGCTGGTGATGTGCTGGCGTTGCAGCGCCAGCAGTGGCGCCGTGGCGTTCTTGCCAGAGGGCAGGCCGTAGATCGCCACTTCGATCCAGTCGTCCATCGGCACCGCATGTTCCTTGCCGCGGCCATCTGCCTGCATCTTGGCCGCCTGCGCCTGCACGGTCACATCGAAGCGTCCATCCGGGCGCTTGCGGGCCTGCGCGCTCACCACGCGGTTGTCGTAGAAGGTGATCCTTTCGAACAGGTCGGTGATCATTGCCTGCTGATCGGGGCGTGCCTCGGCACGAATGGCCTGCAGCAGCTCGGCGGAGGTGGTGTAAGGCGGCTGCTGAAATGCCTTGGCCTGCAAAAAACGCTGCAATGCGCGATTGAGCGCCTGCCCGCCGATTTCCTCACGCAGGCGATAGAACACCAGCGAACCCTTGCGGTAGTGGATGTACTGCTGGTTTTCCACCCGATACAACGGCAGCTCATCGATCGTTTCGCCGCTGCGTCCTTCCAGGTAGCGGTCCAGCTCGTACTTGAGGAAGCGGCGCATGTGCGCGCGGCCGTATTCGCGCTCCATTACCATCAGCGCCGAGTACTGCGCCAGTGATTCGGACAGCATCGTGGCGCCTTGCACATTCGCACCGATCACCTGATGCGCCCACCATTGGTGTGCCACTTCATGCGCGGTGACGTAGAACACGTAGTCGATGTCGTTCTTGTCGCGCAGGTCGGCGATGAAACCGATCGATTCGGAATAAGGGATGGTGTTGGCGAACGACTGCGCAAACCCCGCATAACCCGGGAACTCGATGATGCGCACCTGATGGTGCTGGTAAGGGGTGAAATTGGCTTCGTAATAGGTCAGCGACTTCTGCACGCCTTCGATCATGCGTTGCACGTTGTACGGGTGCTTGGGGTCGTAATAGATCTCGATCGGAAGCTTCTTGTAGTAGGCCTCGCGCACCTGCCAGCGCGCCGACAGGTACGCATAGAAGTTGAGCATCGGGCGATCCATCACGTAGCGGAAGCAACGCCTGCCAGCCTGCTGGAACTCCTTCTGCAGATAGCCCGGCGCCAGTGCGATCTGATCCGGGGCAGTGCAGATGGTGCTGGCGAACTGCAGCCAGTCAGCATCGTTGCTGACATACGTGTTGGCGCGGGCAGCCTGGTCTTCCAGCTTGGGCATGCGCGTCGGTTCGCTCAGGCCACGCTTGCGGCGGTCGTTGCGGTCGGTGATCTCGGTTTGCGTGTTGTAGCCGAACCAGGGCAACGACCTGCTGTTGAAGAAAGTGCCGTTGGCGACCAGATCGGTCTGTGCCTGCGCGGCGGTAAGGCCATGCGGGTGCTGGTCCACGCGGAAGCGGAACATGCGCTCCTCGCCAGGTTGCAGCGGGTGCTGCAATCGATAGATGCGGTAGCCGGCCGGAATGTCATGTGTGATCAGCGTCTGCCCGCCCAGATCCACTGTCACCAAGCTACGGTCGCCGCTGCGGCCCTGCATGCCGATGTGCACCTCGCTGATCGGGACGCTGTGGGTATTGCGCACGGTCCAGGTGGCATCGATCACGGCCGACTGCGTTTCCGGATGCAGGTCGATGTGGTTGTCCACGGCGATGATGCGCGGCTGCGGCAGGTCCTTGTACTTACGGTATTCGCGCTCGTAACGTGCTTGCAGGTCCAGCTCTTGTTCCGGCGACAGGAAGCTGTTGTAGACGTTGGTGTTCCAGTACAGCCAGCCGCCGATTGCTGCAAAGCCGAGCAGGCTGATCGCCAGTGCCGCGCCGGTGGGGCCGCGCAGGCGCCGCAGCGCCACGCGCACACGTTGGCGCAGGCCATGGCCGATGCCACGCGGCCAGAACGCCGAGGACAGCAGCAACAAGGCCAGCAGGAACACGCCCCAATACGCCTGGAACCACAGCTGCCCGGGCAGGAAGTGGCCGAAGCCGTTCATGTCCGAATACGGTGCGTTGGGCCAGCTTCCGAAGTTGTACAGGTTCTGCGTGTAGTCGAGCAGCGACAATACCGATTGCCCGATCAACACCAGCATCAATAAGGCGTAGCCGACGAACTTGTTGTTGCTCAACACCTGTAGCACCAGGGCCATGCCACCCATCAGCACATACAGCACCGAGCCGAGCGCCAGGGTCTTGAGATACAGCAATGGCTCGATCGTGGTGTAGCCACGGCCGAGTTGCAGCACGATCGAGGTCAACGCGCCAGCGAACTGGAAGCTGGCGATCACGGCCAGCAAGGCGACGAACTTGCCGAGCAGCGGAACCCAATCCGGCACCGGCATGGCATCGGTGATGCCGTCGATGCGGTTGCCGCGTTCCTTCCACACCAGTTCGCCGGCATAGAACAGCACCACGATGATCAGTAGAAAGCTGTAGCTGTTCTGCAGTGCTTGCAGCATCAGCGAAGTGACCGGCAACACGGCGGTGCCGTAGAGGCGCGCATTGAACAACGCGGTCGGGATGAAGTTGGCCAGGCCCATCATGAGCAGCACCACGAACGGTGCGCTGCGCAGCACGCCGAGCGTATCGAAACGGATCTGGCGCAGCAGCTGCCGGAAGGCGGTGGTGGCCGCGAAGGCGGGCGTCACGGTGAGGCCGGTGGCGATCACGCGCACGCTGGCTGTTTGCGCGCTGGAAGATGCCGCAGGCGTCGTGCCGCGGCGACCACGCGTGTCGCTACGTTCGGTGCGGAACAGTGCGAAGGTCGCAGCGAACAGCAGCCCGCTCATGCCCAGCCACAGCGCGCGATTGGCGAGCAGGTAGCCGGCCAACGGAGGCAACTGCAGGTTGCGTTGTTCGGCCGACCAGTAGCGCAGCGTTTGCGATAGTGCGCGGATGCCGAGTGGGTCGGACAGGGTTGCAACCCAGACGTTGTCCAGATCGGCCAGCAGTGCACGGCTCACGCCATACAGCACGAAAAACACGATGACGCCGATGTAGACCCACAGGATGCTGCGCGTGGTGACCGCCAGCAGCGACAGCAGCGCGGTGGTGAACAGCAGGTTGGGCAGCACCAGCACCAGCAGCGACCACAGGTACGGCAGTAGCGAGACCGGCCCCAGCCGCGCCGGGTCGATCCAGGGCATGAATTGCGCTACGAACATGCCCAGCGCGATCACCAGATACATCACCGTGCCGGCGATCAGCGCCGCGCCGATGCGGCCGCACAGGTAATCGCGGCGACGCACCGGCGTGGAAAACACCAGCTCTGCGGTGCCCAGCTCGAAATCACGCAACAACGCATTGCTGACGAACAGCGCAGCCACCAGCAGGCCGAGCAGACTGAAAATCGCCAGCACGCTGGCGATCACGGTCGGCGCGTTGCGCAGCACATTGCCGATGCCGCCACCGATCTGCACCGCATCGCTGGCCAGCGCGGCAAAGGCCAGCAACGCGTACAGCGCGGCCAGCAGCCACAGGAAGGGCGAGCGCAGTTGTTCGCGCAGTTCGAAGCACAGGAACGCCAGGATCATGGCCGCGCTCCGTCAGGCAGCCAACGCTTGCTTGCGCAGGCGCTGGAAATAGACATCCTCAAGATCGGGGGCGACCTGTTCGAAACCCGGTTCCGGGCAGTCCGCACTGAACACGTGGATCACCGGATGGCCGGCGATCAGGCGCGTGGACAACACGGTGAAGCGTGCTTCGTAGTCGGGCAGGGTGCTCTTGCTGACCTGCTTGCGCCAGACCTGTTGCTTGAGCATGTCGATGGCGTCGGACGGCCGTCCTGTCAGCAACACCTGGCCCTTGTTCATGATGGCCATCGTCGGGCACAGGTCGGTGACGTCTTCGACGATGTGGGTGGACAGGATGACCACCACGTTCTCGCCGATTTCGGCCAGCAGATTCAAAAAGCGGTTGCGCTCTTCCGGATCCAGCCCCGCGGTGGGCTCGTCGACGATGACCAACTGCGGGTTGCCCAACAGCGCCTGCGCAATACCGAAGCGCTGGCGCATGCCGCCGGAGTAGGTGCCTAGCTTGCGCTTGCGCGCATCCCACAGATTGACCTGCTGCAACAGGCGCTCGACCACCTCCTTACGCTGTGCACGGTTGGTCAGCCCTTTCAGCACCGCGAAATGATCGAGCAGGTCCAGCGCGCTGACTTTCGGGTACACGCCGAAATCCTGCGGCAGATAGCCCAGCCGGCGCCGCAACAGGTCTTTTTGCTTGAGTACGTCGATACTGCTGCCGTCGGCGCCGGTCAGCGTCACGCTGCCCGAATCCGGCTCCTGCAGGGTGGCGAGCGTGCGCATCAGCGAGGACTTGCCGGCGCCGTTGGGGCCGAGCAACCCGAACATGCCGCGGGGAATGTCGAGCGTGACACCTTGCAGCGCATGCACGCCATTGGCGTAGGTCTTGGACAACGCGCGGATCTGCAGCATGGACGGTTCCTTTGCCCTGGGTACTGAGGATCTTCACGGTGTTGCCGCATTGCCGCATGCGCCGGAAGTCATGCCACATTGACGCGCAGATGCGGTGGATGTGACCGTACCCTGCAACTGGGCTGCGAGGTCCGCAGGTTCTAACCGACCTCGTACAACTCCAGCGGCAACGCATCCGGGTCGGCGAAGAAGGTGAAGCGGCGGCCGGTGTATTCGTCGATGCGGATGTCCTCGGTGGCCACGCCGTGCGCGTTGAGATGCGCGACCGCGCTGTCCAGATCTACGACGCGAAACGCCAGGTGGCGCAGCCCTTGTGCTTCCGGGCGGCTGGGGCGTGCCGGGGCAGCGGGGAACGAGAACAGCTCGATCTGTCCGCCATCGGGCAGCGCCAGATCCAGCTTCCACGAATCGCGCGCCTGCCGGTAATGCTCGTCGAGCACGCGCAGGCCCAGGATCTCGCAGTAGAACTGTTTGGAGCGCGCGTAGTCGCCAGCGATGATGGCCACATGGTGGATGCCGGCGAGCATCATGCCGCGCTCCGACGCATTGACGTTGAGCAGCCGGGCAGTGCCGGCACGCTTGGCGGCGCCGCGCATGCAGATGGCAGGCGCGTGCCCGCGATGCAGGACGCAGCAGCGTCATCGCACGCAGGGTGCTGTGACATTGGCAGCGTTGTGGGCAAGCCCACAGCAAGCAGGCAGTGCGCGGATGTTTGCGCAGATGGAAGGTAATGGTCTGGCATGTCAGCGGACCAGCAGAAACCAGTCGGCAGCATAACCGCCCGAGCGTTAGCCGCAGGCCCTGTTTCGCCGCTCGCCTGCGCATGGCTGTGCCCGTCTGGGTCCGTTGGGCAGGTTGGCCGATCGACATCGGGCGGAAGTGATGCAGTGCGCCTGACGCAGCGCTTCGCGCGTGCACATCGGGGACCACCGCACGGCTGACTCGCGCACGGCGCCAGCACGGACGCGCAGCGCCAACATCCTCCGCCTGGCAAGCCGATGTCAGGAGTTTGCCGATGGGCTGCACTGTCGACGCCACCGATGCTGGACACCGATGTCGTATCGGTGCGCGTTTGCATTGCGCCGCCGGGGCATCGTCCTTCCATGCCAGGAACTTACCCATGCCCATTCTCGCGTTCCACCCGCCGCATCTCAAATCCATCCCCAAGGGCGTACATGTGATCCAGCACCCGGCCGACACGCTGCCCGGTCGCGATGCGATCGTCGCAGCCTTGCCGCGCACCGCGCAGGACACGCCGCAGTTGCAGTACGACACGGTGTGGATCGGCGGCGGCCACGGCAATGTGGACAACCACGGCGCTCCGACCCAGTTCAACGGCTGCAGCGATGCTGCCGTGTTCCAGCGCTTCATCGCGGATCTGGTCGCCATCGGCATCCGCACGCCGGCGCTGATCGTTGATACCTGTTTTTCGCTGGCCTCGCTGCCGCAGCTGGTCCCGCTGCTCACCGAGCACGGCGTGTTCGCCGGCTGGTCGGGCATCTGCAACAGCAGTCGCATCGAATCGCTGACATCGGGCCGCTTGCCTGCGCTAGTTGAGCAGCCTGAGACCGTGCTGGCCCAGGTGACCGCGGCCGCGTCCAGCCAGGTGGTCTACACCGCACACGACCGGGTGCTGATCCGCTATGCACGGTTGACCGTGAGCGAGGGAGTGATGACTGCCTGCGATATCCGCGATGCCGAGGCAACTCTCGCGCGCGTGGGCAGGGCGACCTGGCAGGACAGGCCGCTGATCGCGGCCGAACAGTGCATCGAGGACCGCGCCGGGTTCATCGAACGCCTGCACCGACTCTGACCGGCACTGCACCGCCGCCCATCCGCGCATCCACCCGACACAAGAGGACTGTCTCCATGACCACCTACACCAACAACGGCACCGGCACGTTCAGCAGTGCCAGCAGCAAGATCCGCAAGCATGTGCTCGACGACTACCTGACGGCGAAGATCGCCAACTATGTCGGCATCGGCCGCACGAAGGTCAACGACGATACAGTGATCCAAGTCCCCGCCGACTATGCCAACAGCGAAGGCGTGATCGTGGGCATGGATCTGGTCAAAGGCCTGCGTGTGGACCTGCAACGCGCCCAGACCCACGACGGCAACACCTACGCGACCTGGCAGGTGCAGTGGGGCACCGGCAGCGACGGCAAAACCGGCGGTGCCTATGCCGGCGTGTTGATGCGCGTGGCGACCGACTTCACGTTCGCCGAGTTTCGCAACGCGATGCGCGAGAGCTTCGGCTATACACCGGGCGCCTACTGCCGGCTCGATCCCTGACCGGCACGGCGAAACGTCCTGCCCCCGCGCTCCCTGCGCGAGATCTCGCGCGAACTGCTGCACGACGTGCGGCCGAAGGTGTGCAGGTTTCGCGCAGCGCCTCATTGGGCGCGCCGCGCAGCATGCGGCACGGCATGATCGAGGCGCCGGCGATCACGCTCGGCGCCAACGTGCAGCATCCCAGGTTCGGCGGCGTGGTCATCGACGACCAAGACAGTGGCGCGCGTGCCCGCGTGTCTAGTTGGACCCGGCACGGTCAAGGGCGCGTCGTACCTACAGGGCAGGCGTGTGCCTGCGATGCAGAGCGCAGCAAGGTCATCGCATGCACGGTGCTGTGGTATTGGAAGGTTCGTAGGCAAACCGGCCGCGCGCAGAGGTTTGCGCAGCTGGCTGGTGATGATGCGGCAGGTCGAGGGCCTGCGGACACCAATTGGCGGCATCGCCGCCTGTCAGTCAGCGAAAGCCCATGGCTCACGGCGCGTCCGCACACGGCTGTGCCCGCCTGCCTGCGCGTGGCAGGATACGGCTTCCCCCCCCGTCCAGATGCGCCCGTGCCCGAATCGCCGCCGACCACCGCACCGCAGTTCCAGCGCAGCATGCAGGTGCGCCATCTGGTGATGCTGTCGCTGGGCGGGGTGATCGGTACCGGGCTGTTTTTCAACACCGGTTACATCATCGCCAGCACCGGCGCGCTGGGCACGGTGATCGCGTATCTGATCGGCGCGCTGGTGGTGTACCTGGTGATGCAATGCCTGGGCGAACTGGCAGTGGCGATGCCGCAGACCGGCGCATTCCATGTGTATGCGGCGCGTTACCTGGGCCCGGCCACCGGCTACGTGGTGGCATGGTTGTACTGGCTGACCTGGACGGTGGCATTGGGATCGAGCCTGACCGCCGCGGCGTTCTGCATGCAGTACTGGTTTCCGCACAGCCCGGCATGGCCGTGGTGCCTGCTGTTCTGCGCGCTGATCTTCGGCTTGAACACGGTGTCGGCACGCTGGTTTGCCGAGGGCGAATTCTGGTTTTCGTTGATCAAGGTGATCACCATCGTGGTGTTCATCGTGCTGGGTGGCGCGGCTGTGATCGGTGTGCTGCCGCTGGCCGACGGTTCGCCTGCACCGGGGCTGCGTCATCTGCGTGCCGACGGCTGGTTTGCGCAGGGCAGCTTGCCGATCCTGATGACGATGGTGGCGGTGAACTTCGCGTTTTCCGGCACTGAATTGATCGGCGTGGCCGCCGGCGAAACCGCGCAGCCTGCACGCGCGATTCCGCTGGCGATCCGCACCACGCTGGTACGGCTGGTGGTGTTGTTCGTGGGTACGGTACTGGTGCTGGCCGCCTTGCTGCCGGCCGGGCAGGCAGCGGTGGAAAAAAGCCCGTTCGTGCGCGCATTCGAATTGCTGGGCATTCCGTATGCGGCGGATATCTTGAATGCGGTGATCCTCACCGCGATCCTGTCGGCGGCCAATTCCGGCCTGTATGCAGCCGCGCGCATGCTGTGGTCGCTGGCCAACGAGGGCACCCTTCCGGCGGGCCTGGCGCGTCTGACCCGCCGCGGCATCCCCTTGCGCGCGGTGTCGCTGAGCATGCTGGGCGGCTTGCTGGCGCTGCTCACCGGCGTGTATGCGGCCGACACCGTGTTCGTGGCGATTTCGGCGGTCTCCGGCTTTGCGGTGGTGGTGGTCTGGCTGAGCATCTGCGCTGCGCATTACCGGTTTCGCCGCCAGCTGCTGCGCGATGGGCGCGCGCTGGAGACACTGGCGTACCGGGCGCCGTGGTATCCGTGGACGCCGATTCTGGGCTTTTTGCTGTGTCTGCTGGCCTGCCTCGGGCTGGCGTTCGATCCGCAGCAGCGCATCGCGCTGTACTGCGGCATTCCCTTTGTCGCGCTGTGTTATGGCGCCTACGCATTCACCCAATGGCTTGCGGCCCGGAGACTGCACCCATGACGATTCTTCCCCGCCAGCCGCGCGCCGATGCGCCTTTCAGCCAGGTCTTGCAGCACGACGGAGTCGTCCTGCTGGATGGCGCCCTGGCCACCGAACTGGAAAAGCGCGGCTGCGATCTCAACGATGCGCTGTGGTCGGCGCGCGTGCTGATGGAGCAGCCGGAGCTGATCTACCAGGTGCACCGCGATTATTTTGCTGCCGGCGCGCAGTGCGCCATCACTGCCAGTTACCAGGCCACGCCGTTGGGTTTTGCCGCGCGCGGCCTGGACCTGGCGCAGTCGCAGGCCCTGATCGCGCGCAGCGTGGCGCTGGCCGCACAGGCGCGCGCCGATCATCTGCAGGCGCAACCGCAGGACGCGCCGTTATGGGTGGCAGGGTCGGTCGGCCCGTACGGTGCCTATCTGGCCGATGGCTCGGAATATCGCGGCGACTACGTGCTGCCGCTGGCCCAAATGATGGACTTCCACCGTCCGCGCATCGCCGCGCTGGCCGCGGCCGGGGTGGACGTGCTGGCCTGCGAGACCCTGCCTTCGGCCAGCGAGATCGACGCCTTACGCCGGGTGCTGGAAGAATTTCCGCAGCTGCATGCATGGTTCTCGTTCACCCTGCGCGACGCAGCGCATCTGAGCGATGGCACGCCGTTGGCGCAGGTGGTGCCGGCATTGGATGCCAGCCCGCAGGTGGTGGCGGTGGGGATCAACTGCATTGCGCTGGACCAGGTCACGGCAGCGTTGCAGAGCCTGGCGGCGCTGACCACGCTGCCGTTGGTGGTCTACCCCAACTCCGGCGAACACTACGACGCCAGCGACAAGCGCTGGCACGCTGGCGATGCGCCGGCGTGCAGCCTGGCCGACCAGCACACGCAGTGGCTGGCCGCCGGTGCGCGCCTGATCGGCGGCTGTTGCCGCACCACGCCGCGCGACATCGCTACGCTGGCCGCGGCGCGGGCGACCGCCCGGGGCTGACGATGGTCACGGCGGCGGTGTGCCGTGGCCGCCGCCGCGGTGATCTGGCAGGCGTGTCGCGTTTGCCGGCGTGCGATGGCACGCCCTTTCCGGGGCGCGCGCGACGGGACTGTGCCGCGCGTGTCTGCCTCAGCCCTTCTGGGTGGCGATCCAGCGCTGGATCTTCTCCTGCAGGATCTCCAGCGGCACCGAGCCGTCCTTGAGCACTTCGGTGTGGAAGGCGCGCACGTCGAAGCGCGGCCCCAGCTCGCGTTGGGCCTGTTCGCGCAGCTGCGCGATCTTCATCTCGCCCACCTTGTAGGCCAGCGCCTGGCCGGGGATGGCCATGTAGCGATCGACCTCGGCTTCGGCATCGGTGCGGCTCATCGCAGAGTTGTCCAGCATGTAGTCGATGGCCTGCGTGCGGGTCCAGCCCTTGCTGTGCAGGCCGGTATCGGCGACCAGCCGGATCGAGCGCCAGAGCGCGTTCTGCAGGTAGCCGTAATAGTTGTACGGGTCCTGATACAGCCCCAGCTCGCGGCCCAGCGATTCGGCGTACAGCCCCCAGCCTTCGATGTACGCGGTCTCACCGCCCAGGCGGCGGAACTTGGGCAGGTCGGTCAGTTGCTGCTGCAGGCCCAGCTGGTAGTGATGGCCGGGGATCGCCTCGTGCAGGTACAGGCTCTCCGCTTCCCAGGTCTTGCGCGAGGGCAGGTCGGAGGTGTTGACGTAGAAGATGCCCGGCGTGCTGCCCGCGCTGCCGTTGGCACTGGGGCGCATGTACGAGCCGCTGGCCGCCGACTGCGCACGCTGCGGTTCCACCGCCCGCACTTCCAGCTCCGGCATGCCCTGGACAGTGAACAGGCGCGGCACCGCGCCCTGCACGCGCCCCTGCAGGCCCCGGTAATACCCCAGCAGCTCGGTCTCGCTGCGGAAGCTGAAGCGCCTGTCGGTCTGCATGAACTTGTAGAACTTGGGCAGGTTGCCGCGGAACTTGACCTGCTTGGCCAGCGCCTGGATCTCGCCCTGCAGGCGCGCCACCTCGTCCAGCCCGATCTGGTGAATCTGCTCCGGGCTCAGCTCCGAAGTGGTGCTCTGGCGCACGTCGTAGGCGTACCAGGCCGCGCCGTTGGGCAGCGCCGCCAGGCCGTCGGTGTCGCGACAGGCCGGCAGGTATTCGGTGGCGATGAAGCCGCGCAGCGCGCGGTAGGCCGGCAGGATGCGCACCTCGATCAGCCGCTTGTATTCGGCGGTGAGGCGCTGCTTGTCGGCTTCGGGCATGTCGGCCGGCAGGTTGCGGATCGGCCCCCAGAACAGGCTGTCTTCGGCACTGCGCGCAATGATCGCATCCAGCTGCGGCAGCACTTTCTGCATCAGCACCTTGGGCTGCACCACCCCGGCCTGCATGCCGGCGCGCATGTTGGTGATGGCCTGGTCGAACAGGTCCGGGATGCCCAGCGCACGCCGCGACCAGTTGTCGTAATCCTTGACCGTCTTGAACGGCTGCGCGCCGGTGCCCGAGCCCAGCACCACGGCGATGCTGGCGATGTTGTAGAACTGGTTGATCGGCAGCATCCAGCTGGGGAACTGCTCGGCGGCCAGCGCACTGCGCGCATCGCGCACGAAGATCTGATAGCTCAGCAGGTCCTGGCCGCTCAGACCGTCCGGCCCAAGCGCCTCGGCCTTGCCCAGCCACAGCACGGTGAAATCGTGCGACTGCTGACGGAATGCCGGCGACAGGAAGTTGGGCAACTGGTCGTTGTAGCGGCTCTCGCCCTGGAAGGTGGCCTGCAGCGGGTTGAGCTTGAGCGAGGCGTCCCAGTACTGGTCGTAGAGCAGGTTGAGTTGCTGGGCCTTGGTCAGCACCACCGGGGCGACGACGGGCCGCGGGCGCGCCTTGGCTGCCTTGCTGCCCTTGGCGGTCCTGGAGCCCTTGGCCGCGGGTTTGGTGGTCTTCTTGGCTTTGCCCGCCTTCGCGCGCGTCTGCGTGGTCTGTGCCTTGGCGGTCTTCTTTTTGGCCGCATCGGCGGGCGCTGCCACTGGCAGGCTCAACACGGCGGCGAGGGCCAGCGACAGCAGGCGGGAAAAGCTGAGGGGCATTACCGGCTCCGGAAACAAGCGAGCGGGGAGCTTGCCCGATCCGCACGGTTACGGCCACCCATCGCGGTCATACCGCCTATCGGCAATTCATGCGGCGCACTGGCTGGACGCGGTTCCGCTTCGGATGATGCAGCGCGGCAATCGGCGGATGCCTTGCAGCGCCAGGGAAGCGCGCCACCCGGCAAGCCTTGCCGCTCAATCGGCCGCGGCTTCCTGGCGCAACTGTTCGGCCCGCTCGGCACCCAGGTAGGCGCCGATGCCGCGGCGCGCCAGATACAGCAGCGGGATCAGCAGGACGGCAAAGCCCATCTTGTACACATAGTTGAGCGTGCTCACCGCGAGGAACTGATCCATCGACCAGTGCTGGGGCCCGAGCACGAAGGCAATGTAGATCACCACGAAGCTGTCCACCAGCTGCGACACCGCAGTGGAGCCGGTGGCGCGCAGCCACACGTGCCGTTCGCCGGTGAGCTTGCGGATGCGATGGAACACCGACACGTCGATCAACTGGCCGACCAGGAACGCCACCAGCGAGCCGCCGATGGTCCACAGCCCTTGCCCGAACACCGCCGCAAAGGCGGCCTGATAGTCCGGCACGCCCTGGCTCTGCGCCGCGGTCACCCACCACCCGGCCGGCGCCAGTGCGATGGCCGCAAAGGCGAACACGAAGCCGTAGCCGATCAACGCCACCGCCACCCACGAGATGAAACGCACCCCGCGGCTGCCGAAGAACTCGTTGATGGTGTCGGTCATGATGAACACCACCGGCCACAACAAGGTGCCGGCGGTGAAGCTCAGCGAGCCGCGTTGACCGAACAGGTTCCAGTTCAACGGCGCGATGCCCAGGGTGTCTTCCAGCGCGAAGATCTTGACGCCGATGAACTCGGCCAGTGCCGCGTTGACGCAGAAGAACGCGGCCAGCGCAATGAACAGGCGTACCGCACGATCGTCGAGGGTACGCATGTGTGTCATGGTCTCAGCGGTCCGCAGTACGGGTGAAGGGCACCGATTCCGGCGCCACTGCGCCGCCGGAGATGATGAAGCTCATCGCCTGATCCACGCTCCAGTCGGTGGGCGTGAGTAATTCCACCGGCACGATTTCCAGATAGCCGGAGGTCGGGTTGGGCGTGGTCGGCACATACACCGCCGCCAGCTCGCGGCCGGTGCCCTGTTCCTTGATGACGCGGGTGACCAGGCCGACCGACTTCATGTCGCGATGCGGGAAGTCGATCAGCACCACGCGCTGGGTACTGCCGGGCTGGGTCTGCAGGATGTCGAGCAACTTGCGCGCGCTGTCGTAGACCACGCTGGCCAGCGGGATGCGCCGCATGATCGCCTCGAACCAGCGCAGCAGGCGCTGGCCGATCACGCGTCTACTCAGGATGCCGACAAACAGGATCGCCGCCACGGTAGCGATCAGGGCAATGGTGTTCTGCACCCAGAGCGCCTTGATCCAGCCCAGGTTATCCGGGAACGAGGCGGCGATACGCTCGGACAGCGGCACCACCCACGGGCTGCTGATGCCCGAGAGCAGCGCGAACACGAACTTCACCACCACCCAGGTCAGCCAGACCGGCAGCAAGGTCAGCAACCCGGTGAGAAACACGCGTTGCAGGGAAGGGCGGGAATGCGGAGTGGGAGATTCGGACATCTGCATAGTGTAGGCATTCGGCCGCGTCCGGTGGAGGTGGTGCCGGGATTGGGGAGTGGGCATTCGGGATTGGTAAACGCGCTCACTCACTGTTGGACTGCCGCGATCGGTAATTGCTGTGGCAACTGCAACTGCTGGGCAGAGGCAGGGGCAGTTGCAGTGTCAGTGGCGCCGGCAAGGCAAGGGCAAAGGCAAAGGCCGCTCCCTTCTCCCGCCGGGAGAAGGTGGCGCGTAGCGCCGGATGAGGGCACGACCGCCACTGATGTCCGCAACCCGGCCTTCCCAACTCCGCTGCCTGAAAACCGGCAGGCTGTCGCCAGCGTCCGCCGTCCTTGCCCGGACATTGCGCGTGCGTGTCGTTCAATCGGTTGCCGCTGCTTTTGCCTGCTGAAAGAACGCAATGCCGATACGTGGACGCGTCTTCGTCTACCCGTCGCGGTGCTGCGCCGATGGCACTAAGATGCGCAGCTTCCCAGGGATGGATGTGCAGATGCTTGCCAAGTTCCTCAAGACCGCCTTGCTCGGTGTTTGCATCCTGCTTGCGGTAGTGGCGGCGCTGTATGCCGTCTCCCAACGTTGGCCCATTCCCGATGCACAGCGGCAGGCGCTGGCGCAGCTGCGTCAACCGCTGCCGCCGTTGCGTGGGGCCAATATGTTCGCGGCGCTCTGGTCGCTGTCCTACGCGGTTCCGGAAGCGCAGCGAGAGACCGTGCTGGCCCGGGACGTGGAACGCCTGAATCGGCTGCCGCGGCAGGCGCAGTTTCGCAGTGCCGTCGCGGACTATCCGCGCCTGCCAAGCTGGCCAGCCACCGCGCCAGCCCTGTGCAGTGCCAGCGCAGGCGGATGTTTACAGCAGGTGCGCGAACAACCGCAGGCCTATGCCGATGCGCTGGCCGCACAAGCGCCGATGCTGAGCAGGATGCGGGCATTGGCCAACTACACCGACTACCGCAGCCCGTTCCCGCCACGCGCCGATATGACCTTGCCCGAGCTGCCGCGGATGCCGCTGTCGATGACCGCCAGCGCACTGGATTTCGTCCAGGGGCGTACCACCCAGGCCTTGAGCGATGTCTGCACCAGCGCGCAGGTTGCCCGGGTGCTGCTGCGTAGCAGCGACAACCTGGCGGTCACGATGATCGGCGCGGCGATGCTGCGCGGTAACGCGCAGCTGTTTGCGGACATGCTGGCCGAGCTGCCTGCGCAGGCGCCGTTGCCCGCGCAGTGCGCCGCGGCGTTCGCACCGGCGGCGATGGAAGAGATTTCGCTGTGCAATGCGCTGCACGGCGAATCGCGCTTGGTGTTTTCGATGCTGCAGGACGCGTCCGTCCAGGATGGCGATCGCGACTGGCTGGATCGCATCTCACCACGGCTACTGGACCGCGAGCGCACCCAGGCGCTGCTGGCACCGACCTTTACTTGGGCCTGCAGCGCCCCGGTGCGGGCATTGCTGGCGCAGGATCAGGCGCTGCCGCCCGGCATGGTGGCAACGCCCGACACGGCCACGGTGGCCTGCGTGGCCAATGCCACCGGCTGTCTGTTGGTCAGCGCGGCGCGTCCGGACTATGCCAATTATCAGCACAAGCTGCAGGACACTGCCGCGGCAGTCCATACGGTGGCAGCCCTGCTGTGGTTGCGCGATCGCCCGGCCGATACACGGCCGCTTGCGCAGCGACTTGCCGAGCTGCCGCCTGCGCTGCGCGGACAGATGCGCCCGCTGCAGGCCGGCGGCGACGGCAAACATCTGACTATCGCTCGGTATGCCAGACGTGAGGACGGTGCCGGAGACGATCGCTGGCCACTGCCGGCCAGCCGGCTTGCCGAGCGCGCGAGCACTACGATCCAGTAGTGTCGCGACGCGTCAGTGGCGTGGTGCATCCTTCAGGTCGCTAGTGGAGCCTGTGAGGCCACGACCTGGTCCGTCAGCAGCGCCTCTGGAACTTCATGGCCGCGCCGGTGCGATCAGCACGGGATTGCGAGGCATGCGCGCCGCAGTCGTGGCACCCCACTGCAGTCAGCTGCGCTGAAAAGCAACATGCCGCGTCCCTGACAGGACGCGGCATGTCGATGTGTCGCTGTGCAGACGCGCAGCAATGACGCACACCGCATCGGTGTGCGCAGGCGTACCGCCGCGTGCTTAGAACCGGAAGTTCAACCAGCCCATCACGAAGGTCGAATCGCCATAACCGGCTCTTTCCAGCGCGGGGCCGGCCATCAGGTGCTCGGCGCGGAAGGTTACCGACCAGTTCGGGTCGATGTTCCAGGTGGCATTGACGCGCGGCATGGTGCCGATGCGGCGCTCGCCCGTGTTCTGCGTGCGTGCATAGGCGCGTGCCTGGTTGTTGTAGATCGCATCGCTGGTGGTCTGGCGCCACAGGGTTTCCCATTCCAGATTCACGGTGAGCTTGGAGGTGGGCGAGAAGGTGAAGGTCGGCGCAGCGGTGACCAGATTCACCGGACCGAAGAAGGTGGCCCAGCTGAAGTAGATCGTGTTGCCGTACAGGAAGTTGTTGTTGCGCAGCGTGCCGGTACCGGAGGTGCCGCCACCGCCGGAGGCGATTTCGCTATGGAACCCCAGGCGCGGCTTCCAGCCGGTTTCGCTCAGCGACCAGGCGTTGGAGGTGCTGGCCATGTAGGCACGCAGGTCGCGTCCGCCAAAGCTGCCGCGCTGCACGGTCACGAACGAGTCGGTGCGCAGCTTGCCCACGTTGCCCCACAGGCGCAGGCCGTAGTAATTGCGGTGCTCTTCGGCGGTCTGCCGGCCCCACACCTGATTGTCGTTGCGGAACTGATAGAAGAACGGTTCCAGGTACATGGGCTTGGCGGTCGGCAGGCGGTAGCCACCGACCACACCGCGGAAGTGCCGCGAGCGGTCGATACGGTCGTCGCCCAGGCCTTCGGTGCCATCCAGGTTGAAATTGAAGTCGAATACGTCGACACGCGTTTTTTCGCCGATCGCCCAGGCGCGCGCACCGTTGAAGGTGACGAAGATGTCGGTATTGTCGCGCAGCGCCATCAAGGTGGTGGGGCCATCGACGAAGACCTGACGGCCTACCCGCAAACCGGTGTCGGCGCTGCCGATGCGGCCTTTCACGTCGAAGAACACCTGCTGCAGGATGGCGTTGTTCTCCTGCGTGCCGGTCTTGGCGCCTTCGTTGCGCCCATCCAGGCTGCCGTGCGCCAGTTCCGTGTACAGACGGAAGTGTTCGCCCACGTGCAGGTCCGCGCCGAAGAACGCGCGCAGCAGATACTGCTGTTGCGAGTGGCTACCGGGAATCAGCCCCGGGTTGGTGATGGTGTTGCTGCGCACGCGCAGCTCGTTGCTGAGCGAAACGTAGACATCGCCGTCTTCGCTGAGCGGGATGTACTTGAGCGGATCGAACGGGCTCTTGCGCTTGGACGTGTCTTTCAAATACGACCAGTCTTCGGCCCAGCGCACCTGCCACATGTTGCCGCCCTGCTTGGCGCCCCAGCCCTGGGCTTCCTGCGGATAGCCCTTTGCGGTGGCCGGCGCGGTGGTCACCGGCGCCTTGGCCGGCTCTGCAACGGCCTGCTCGGCGTTGGCCGGTGCCGGCTGCACCTGCGCCAGCGCCAGGCCCGGCAACGCCAACCCGATCGCAAGGCACAGGCGCCGTGTGGCACCAAAGGAAGTATCAGCCATGGCCGGCTGCGCCAAGCGTGTCAATTGCATCGTCTTGCCCCATCGAAAAATGAAAACCCCTGAGCGAAGCTTATCGGCACGGGGGGCGTTGACTGTAGTAAAGCCGTGCCGGAAACGCAGTAACCCAAAGGTTCTAAGCTCATGAACGCACTGGGGTTTGCGCAGGCGGGCGCGACAGGGGCGGGAATCGGGAATCGGGAATCGCAAATCGCAAATCGCAAATCGCAAATCGCAAAGGCGGATTCCAACTTGGCGTGTTGGTATCGGTGCTTTTCCGATTCCCAATTCCCCATTCTCCATTCCCATGACTACCGGCACATTCACTATAGCTAGGTTCTACATAGCATCACCTTCGACCTAGCGGAGATGGCCGATGAGCGAGCCGGATATCCACCTACGCAAATTTCAGAAGGAGCTGAGTGCGGGCACCGTGTCGCTGGCCTTGCTGGCCGTCCTGGCACAGGCCGACGAGCCGCTGTACGGCTATCTCATCGCCAAACGGCTGGAGCGGCTGGAAGGCGTGCTCAGCGGCAAGCAGAGCGCCTTGTATCCGGTACTGCGCAATCTGGAAGGGGCAGGGCTGTTGCAGAGCCATATCGAGCCATCCGCGTCTGGGCCGCCGCGCCGTTATTACCGCATTACCGACAGCGGGCGTGACTGCCTGCGCGACTGGACCGCCGCCTGGCGTGCCACCCGAGATTCCGTTGATTCAGTGCTGCAGGGGACCCACTCATGAATACAGTTGCGCAGTCACATCCGTTGCCAACCACCATTTCCGATTACCTGGCGCAGCTACGACAGGCGCTGGCGGGGGCCGACCCGGCGATGATCCAGGACGCGCTCTACGACGCCGAAGAATATCTGCGCGCCGAGCTTGCGGAACAGCACGGCAAGAGCGAGGCGGAGGTCATTGCAGACGTGGCTGGCAGCTACGGCGCGCCGGAGGAAGTGGCCGAGATCTACCGCGAAACCGAAGTGACCGTGACCCGCGCGTTGCGTCCTCCGGCGCCGCCCAAACGCGCATCGTGGATTGCCAACTTCTTCGGTGTGGCAGCCGACCCGCGCACCTATGGCGCACTGTTCTACATGCTGCTGTCGCTGCTTACCGGCGTGTTTTATTTCACCTGGGTCGTCACTGGCGCGAGCCTGTCGATCGGGCTGCTGATCCTGATCATCGGCGTGCCGTTGCTGGTGTTGTTCTTCGGCTCGGTACGGGTGTTGTCGCTGGTGGAAGGCCGCGTGGTCGAGACGCTGCTGGGCGTGCGCATGCCGCGTCGCCCGCAACATCCGGGCCTGCAGGGCAGTTGGCTGCAACGCATCGGCGCGATGTTCACCGACGTGCGCACCTGGAGCACGATGCTGTACTTCGTGTTGATGCTGCCGCTGGGAACTCTCTACTTCACCGTGTTTTGCACGCTGCTGTCGCTGTCGCTGGGGCTGGCCGCTTCACCGCTTGTCGTGTTGTTCGACAACACGGCCGTGCTGACCTGGGATGGCGTGGACATCACCGGTTCCTGGCTGACGTTGCCGTTGTTCGCGGTGGGCGTGCTGTTGTTGTTTGTCACGCTGCATCTGGCGCGCGCCTTCGGCAAGCTGCACGGCATGTTCGCCAAGCAGCTGTTGGTCAAGAGTGGCGACGCGGCTGCGTGACGCGCGCGAGCGATGTATCAGCATGCACGGCATCGATGATGGCGTTTGCAGGCCGGCATTGCTTGGCGTGCTGTCGCACGTAGAACAGCTGACAACACGTGGCGAGCAGTTGTCGGTCGGGTGTGGGCAGCGCACAGGAACCGGAGTGTGCGAGCGAGATATACCGATTGTGGACGCCTGCCGCGCACGCCTGGCGGTTGCGTAGCAGGTTTGCCGGGCGACCTCAGTGGCGATGCAAAAAAATCCCCGGCCGTGCCGGGGATTTTATTTCTTGGTTCAGGCGCGTTTGCCGCGCTTGCGGATCGGGGTCACGGTGGCCGGGTCGCGGCTGCCGACCGGGTCGGCATCGTAGCGGGCGATGAATTCGCGTACCTGCGGATACACCACTTCACGCCAACGACGGCCACTGAAGATGCCGTAGTGACCGGCGCCTTCCACCACCAGATGGCGGCGATGCGCCGCATCGATGCCGGTGCATAGATCGTGTACCGCTTCGGTCTGGCCGAGGCCGGCGATGTCGTCCAGCTCGCCTTCGATGCTCAGCAGCGCGGTATTGCGGATCGCCGATGGCTTGACCAGTTGGCCATCCACTTTCCACTTGCCCTGCGGCAGCAAAAACTCCTGAAACACCACGCGAATGGTATCCAGGTAATACTCTGCCGGCATGTCGAGCACAGCGTTGTATTCGTCGTAGAACTGCCGGTGTGCTTGCGCATCCTGCAGGTCGCCCTTGACCAGATCGGTGTAGAAATCCCAGTGCGACATCACGTGCCGGTTGGGATTCATCGACAGAAAGCCGGCGTGTTGCAGGAAGCCCGGATACACCTGACGGCCATGGCCCGGATACGGGAACGGCACGGTGTGGATCAGGTTGTTCTGGAACCACTCGATGCCGTTTTCCGTGGCCAGGTTGTTGACCTGGGTAGGGCTGCGACGCGCATCGATCGGCCCACCCATCATCACCAGCGAGCGCGGGGTGGGTTCGTCGTTGCTGGCCATCAGCGACACCGCCGCCAGTACCGGTACCGTGGGCTGGCACACGCTCACCACATGCAGGCGCTCGGCGCCGATATGGCGGATGAACTCCTGGATGTAGGTGATGTAGTCCTCCAGCCGGAACGCGCCTGCTTCCAGCGGCACCATGCGCGCGTCCACCCAGTCGGTCACATAGACCTTGTGGTTGCGCAGCAGGGTGCGCACGGTGTCGCGCAGCAGCGTGGCGTGGTGGCCTGACAACGGCGCAACCACCAACACGGCCGGCTGCTCCTTCATCTTGCCGATCAGCTCGACGTGGTCGCTGAAACGCTTGAAGCGCAGCAGCCGGCAGAACGGCTTGCTCAACACTTCGCGTTCGATGATCGGCAGCGAGTGGCCATCGACCTCGACATCGTCCAGCGCCCAGGCAGGCTTTTCGTATTCCTTGCCCAGCCGATGGAACAGCTCGTTGCTGGCGGCCATGCGTTCGGCACCGGGAAGCGATGCCCACAGGCTGTCGGGGTCGGAGAACATCTTGGCGTTCGCCTGGGCCTGATGCACCCAGGGGGCTAGCAGATTGCGGGTCAGCTCATGCAGTTGATAAAGCATTCCACCCATCCGTGCGGTTTTGCTGCCGCGCAGCATACCGGGTTTGGCGCATTTGCACCTTAATGGGGCTCCGGGCGGTTGAGGCTGTCATGGGAGCTATGGCAGACATAGGCTGCGTTATCTGCTGCTGTCTGTGCTCATCGGATGGTGCGCACGGGTGGGAGATCGCGTTCGGCGCCGGATAACGTTGGGAGCGATGCGACCAGCATGTAATCGGCGGTCCTGTCGAAGTGCCTGCAGAAGCAAGCCCCTCTCCTGCGGGAGAGGGGTTGGGGTGAGGGTACGGGCAAAGCCCTCGCGGACTCAAAGACGACCTGGCGATACACCAACCACGTCGAGCCTGGCACGTCACCGCAACCCGTTCCTGCGAGGGACTTCTTCCGGTCGCCGGTAGCCGCGAACACCTGCTCAGCTGCGCTCCAATGCAGACGTCTCTCCAGCCAATTGCGGCGACAACCAGCAGTGCGACCCGAGCGCAGTAAAGCCCACGCTGGCGAAGCGGCGCCGGTACCAGCGCGATGGCCGCGCCTGAAAACCGTCATGGTCGCCTTCGAAGGCATCTTCTTCGGCAAAGGTTTCCAGAAACGCCACGCCTGCGCACATTTCGGCCAACCCGGGCAGGCCCTGATTGAATTCGCGCGTGGGCACGTAATGCAGGACATCCGAGCAGATCAGCAGGTCCACCGGTGCGCAGGGGCGCAGCCAGGCGAAGTCGCCGAAGCGGGCAGGGTGGATCTGGCGGCTACGGCCGTAGCGCCGGACGGCGTAGTCGCTGCTGTCAAAGCCCAGGTAGCTGAGCTTGGGCCGCAGCGCCAGCAAGGGCGCGCGCCATGCGGCTTCGCCGCAGCCGACATCCAGCACGCTGCGGATCGGGCGTTCCAGGTAGTACTCGGCCTGTGCGACCGCGAGTGCGACCTTGCGTCGCAGGCGGACGGGGTCGGCCAGCCCGGCATCGCGATACCAGCGGCGGAAATACTGGGCGTCGTACTGTTTCTGGTCTGACTGCTGCATGGTCTCAGCTGCTTTCGCGCGTGCGGATGGGTGAAAATGCGGGCCATCCTACGCGAGCCAACGGAGCCAGCGCATGACCCTGTATTTGTGGATCAAGACCTTCCATCTGTTGTTCGTGATCGCCTGGATGGCGGCGGTGTTCTATCTGCCACGCATCCTGGTCAACATCGCCGAAGCCGGCAGCGAATCTGCAGTGCGCGCACGCCTGGTGCTGATGGGCCGGCGACTGTACAAATTCGGCCACAGCATGCTGGGGCTGGCGCTGCTGCTGGGCGCAGTGCTGTGGCAGGGCTACCGCGTGATTCCCGATTTCCCGACCATGGTGACCGGCGGTTGGCTACACGCCAAGCTGTTCGCGGTTGCGTTGATCCTGGCGCACTACATCGTGGCCGGGCGCTGGCTGAAGGGCGTGGACCAGGGCCGTGCCGTCCCGAGCGGGCGTGCACTGCGCTTGTTCAACGAGGTGCCGGTGATCTTGCTGGTCGGTGTGATCTGGCTGGTGCTGGCCAAGCCGTTCTGAGCGGCGTTGCGTGCAAGGCGGCATGGCGTCGCCTCGTACGCAGGAGCCGAGGCTGACGTCGCCGCGATGCCGGCCTGAAACGTCAGCAGGATCACCATCCGGTAGGACGGACCACCGCTGCGCACCACGTGCACGCAGCAGGCCAGCTGCAACACGATCGACCGCAGCAGCGACTCAGGTTGGCTGGGACGTCCTTTCGTGCAGCGGGTTGCGCGCGCTCCGGGCCACGGAGCGCGAAGGTTCAGTGCCCCTCGTAGGCACCGTAGCTACGCAGGCGCTCGTAGCGCTGCTGCAGCAAGGTTTCCACCGGGATCTTTTCCAGCCCGTCCAGCTCGTTGAGCAGCACGGCCTTCAGGCGCTTGCCCATCTGCTCGGGATTGCGGTGCGCGCCGCCGGTGGGCTCGCGGATCACCTTGTCCACCAGGCCCAGGCCCTTCAGACGCTTGGCGGTCAGGCCGAGCTGTTCGGCGGCGTCCTTGGCCTTGGCCGCGTCCTTCCACAGGATCGAGGCGCAGCCTTCCGGCGAAATTACCGAATAGGTGCCGTATTCCAGCATCAGGGTGCGGTCGCCCACGCCGATCGCCAGCGCGCCACCGGAGCCGCCTTCGCCGATCACCGTGCAGATCACCGGGATCTTGAGTTCGGCCATTTCCAGCAGATTGCGCGCGATCGCCTCGGACTGGCCGCGCTCTTCCGCACCGATGCCCGGGTAGGCGCCGGGGGTGTCGATGAAGGTCAGCAATGGCAGGCGGAAACGCTCGGCCAGCTTCATCAGGCGCAGCGCCTTGCGGTAGCCCTCCGGGCGCGGCATGCCGAAGTTGCGCGCCACCTTGGCCTTGGTGTCGCGGCCTTTCTGGTGCCCGATGATCACCACCGGGCGGCCGTCGATACGGCCCAGGCCACCGACAATCGCCTTGTCGTCGGCATAGGCGCGGTCGCCGGCCAGTTCCTGGAATTCGTCACAGATGGTGCCGATGTAGTCCAGCGTGTACGGGCGCTGCGGATGACGCGCCAGCTGCGAGACTTGCCAGGCAGACAGGTCACGGAAGATCTGCGCGGTACGCACGCGCAGCTTGTCGCGCAGGGCGCGGACTTCGGTTTCCACGTTGACTGCAGGCCCGGTACTGGCCTTGCGCAGTTCCTGGATCTTGGCTTCCAGATCGGCGATGGGTTGCTCGAAGTCGAGGTAGTTAGGATTCATGCAATGGCGTCGTCAACGTAAGGCGGGGAGTGTAGCTGAAGCGGTGTGGCTGGCCCGTACGGGGGCGTTGGGAGCGGAATCGGGAATGGAGAATCGGGAATCAAAGCAAGGTATCCGGGCCGCCACGCTTTTGCGATTCCCCATTCCCGATTCCCGATTCACTGCGCCCACGGCGGGCTGTACTTGATCTTCACCGTCCGCACCGCCGGGTCGGCGCGCAGGCTGTCCATCAGCTGCTGGTCGATGCGCACCGAGTGGCTGCCGTTGAGGTCGAGCATGCCGGCCACCCCGCCGCCGGGGGCGCGCAGCAGCAGGTCCAGGCGCAGGGGGGTCTTGCCGGGGCGGTGCTTGGCCAGCAGCGCGTCGATGCGCTTGAAGGCCTGCTTCTCGCGCAGGTCCAGGCGCAGCGACAGTCGCTGCGCGTGGTCGGCGCAGATCTGCTCGTAGTCCCAGCACTGGCGGATGCGCAGGCTGTAGCCGCCGTTGAATTCGTCCTCGCGCAGGCCGCCCTTGACGATCAGGATGCGGTCGCGGGTGAGCAGGTGGCCGAACTCGGCCATCGCATCGGAGAACGCGCTGCACTCCACCCGGCCGCGGCCGTCTTCGAGCTGCACGAACACCTGGCTGTCGCCCTTGCGGCGCACGCCGACCACCTGGCCGGCAAGAATGGCGCTCACCTCCGGGCGCCAGGCGCGTTTTTCGCCGTCGCCGCCACCACCGCCGCCGCCACGTTGTTGCGAGGCGAGGATCTTTTCCAGCGCGCCGAGGTCGCAACCGACCAACTCGCGCACTTCTTCGCGGTGCGGGTCGAACGGGTGGCCGCTGAGATAGAAGCCCAGCGTTTCGCGCTCGCCGGTGAGCAGCTGGCCCAACGGCCATTCCTTGCTTTCGGGCAGGTCCAGGCGCATCGCCGGCGCGCTCGGGTCCGGACCGCCGAACAGCGAGTTCTGCCCGGATGCGCGTTCGCGCGCCATCTGCTCGGTGGCCTTCATCACCTCAGGCAACTGCAGCATCAGCGAGGCGCGGTTCTTGCCCAGCCCGTCCATCGCGCCGGCATTGATCATCGCTTCCAGCGTGCGCCGGTTGAGCTTGGCGGTACCCACGCGCGTGCAGAAATCCAGCAGCGTGGTGTACGGGCCGCCGCGCCGGCGTTCTTCGACGATGGCCTCGCACGCGCCCTGGCCCACGCCCTTGATCGCGCCCAGCCCGTATTGAATGGTGTCCGGGCTGGCGGCCTCGAACTGGTAGGCCGATTCGTTGACGCGCGGCGGCTTGACGGTGAGGCCGAGGTTGCGCACCTCATCCAGGAAGCCCACCACCTTGTCGGTGTTGTCCATGTCCGAGGACAGCGTGGCGGCCATGAACTCGGCCGGGTAATGCCGTTTCAGCCACGCAGTCTGGTAGCTGACCAACGCGTACGCGGCGGCGTGCGACTTGTTGAAACCGTAGCCGGCGAACTTCTCCATCAAATCGAAGATTTCGTCGGCCTTGGCCGCGCTCACGCCGCCCTTGGCTGCACCTTCGCGGAAGATTTCGCGGTGCTTGGCCATTTCTGCCGGCACCTTCTTGCCCATCGCGCGACGCAGCAGGTCGGCGCCGCCCAGCGAATAATCGCCGACGATCTGCGCCATCTGCATCACCTGCTCCTGGTACACCATGATGCCGTAGGTGTCTTTCAGGATGACTTCGGTGCGCGGATCGGGATACACGATCTCCTGCTGGCCATGCTTGCGCGCGTTGAAGTCCGGGATCAGGTCCATCGGGCCGGGGCGATACAGCGACACCAGCGCAATCAGGTCTTCGAAGCGGTCAGGGCGCGCGTCCTTGAGCAGGCGGCGCATGCCCGAGGATTCGAACTGGAACACTGCACCGGTATTGCCCGAGGCGAACACGCCCTTGTAGGTGGGCACGTCGTCCAGCGGAATGGTGGTGATGTCGACCGGGTCGATGCCGGCGCGCGCATGGCGCACATTGATCGCCTTGACCGCCCAATCGATGATGGTCAGCGTGCGCAGGCCGAGGAAGTCGAACTTCACCAGGCCCACCGCTTCGACGTCGTCCTTGTCGAACTGGGTCACCGGGTTCTTGCCGCGGCCGTCTTCGTCGTGTTCGGCGAACAGCGGGCAGAACTCGGAGAGCGGCTCGGGCGCGATCACCACGCCGCCGGCGTGCTTGCCGGCGTTGCGGGTGAGGTCTTCGAGCTGGCGCGCCAGATCCATCAGGTCGCGCACATCGTCTTCGACCTGGTAGCGCTGGATTAGGTCCGGCGAGGCCATCTCCGAATCCTTGCCTTCGCCCATGGCATCCTTGAGCGTGATGCCCAGGATGTTGGGGATCAGCTTGGCAACGCTATCCACCAGACCGTAGGTGAAACCGAGCACGCGCCCGGCATCGCGCACCACCGCCTTGGCGGCCATGGTGCCGTAGGTGATGATCTGGCTGACGCGCTCGCGGCCGTACTTGCGCGCCACGTAGTCGATGACTTCGTCGCGGCGGTCCATGCAGAAGTCGATGTCGAAGTCGGGCATCGACACGCGCTCGGGGTTCAAGAAGCGCTCGAACAGCAGGTTGTACGGCAGCGGGTCCAGGTCGGTGATCTGCAGCGCCCAGGCCACCAGCGAACCGGCACCGGAACCGCGCCCCGGGCCAATCGGAATGCCCTGGTTCTTTCCCCACTGGATGAAGTCGGCCACGATCAGGAAGTAGCCGGGGAAGCCCATCTTGATGATGGTGTCCAGCTCGAATTCCAGCCGGTCCACGTAGTCCTGGCGCGTCTTGCCCGGTGCGATCGGGCTTTTTTCCAGGCGTGCGGCCAGACCGTCGCGCGACTGGCTGCGGATCCAGCTGTCCAGCGTCTCGTCGTCCGGCACCGGATAGGCGGGCAGGAAGTAGGTGCCCAGGCGCATCTCGATGTTGCAGCGCTGCGCCAGCGCCAGCGTGTTGTCGATTGCGTCGGGGATGTCGGCGAACAGCGCCGCCATCTCCTCGCTGGACTTCATGTACTGCTGGTCGCTGTAGTCGCGCGGGCGCTTGGGGTCGTCGAGCACGCGGCCCGACGAAATGCACACGCGCGCTTCGTGCGCGTTGAAGTCGCTGGCGTACAAAAAACGCACATCGTTGCTGGCCACCACCGGCAGCCCGCGCACGCCGGCGGCATGCAGCGCGAACTGGTTGAAGCGTTCCTCGCCCTCGCGCCCGGTGCGGGTCAGTTCCAGGTGCAGGCCATCGCCGAACACGCGCTGCCAGTCGGCCAGCTGCTGCTCGGCAAGGTCCGCGCGGCCCTCGTTGAACAGGCGCCCGGCCAGGCTGTCGCGGCCGGCCAGCGCGAACAGGTTGGCGTGCCCGGCCTGCAGCCATTCCGGATGGATCGCCACGCCGCCTTCGGGGCGGTGGCCTTCCATCCAGGCGCGCGTCAGCAGCCGCGACAGGCTCAGGTAGCCTTCGCGGTCGCGGCACAGCAGGGTCATGCGCCACGGTGTCATGTCCGGGGTGGCGATCATCACGTCGGCGCCGGCGATCGGCTTGATGCCCACGCCTTCTGCAGCCTTGTAGAACTTGACCAGGGCGAACAGGTTGTTGAGGTCGGTGACTGCCAACGCGGGCATGTCGAGCTCGACCGCCCGGCTCAGCAGGTTGGCCTGCTTGGCCTTTTTCGGGTCAGCCTGATCCGGTTTCTCGGGCACACGGATGGTGGAATCCGCCAGCGAGAACTCGGTGTGGACGTGCAGATGGACGAAGCGGGAAGTGGACATGCGAGACCGGAATAATGCGCGGTCAGGGTACCGGCGGGGGCGAAGGCGAACAAGGCTTGACAGCTGGGCGGCGGGACCCGGGACCCGGGACCGGGGACCCGGAACAGCGGTGGATCACCTGGTTGAAAGCCCGCGCCTCGCTTCCTGCACGGGCGGTGGGGCGCCGGTCCGTGCCTAGACGGCGCCGGCGTGTTGCACGATCCGCAGCTGTTCCGGGTCCCCGGTCCCGGGTCCCGGGTCCCGGCCTTCCAGCGCCAACCGCACCGGCGCAAAGCTGCGCCGATGCTGCGGGCAGGGCCCGTGGCTCTGCAGCGCGGCCAGATGGATCGGAGTGCTGTAGCCCTTGTGCTGGTCGAAGCGGTATTCCGGGTGTTGCGCGTGCAATTCGTGCATCAGGCGGTCGCGGGTGACCTTGGCCACGATCGAGGCCGCCATGATGGCGCGGTCGATGGCATCCCCGCCAATCAGTGCCTCGGCGGGGCAGGGCAGCCCCTTGGGCACCCGGTTGCCGTCGATGCGCGCAAATCCGGCCACGTGCGCCACACCTTCCACCGCGCGGCGCATGCCGAGCATGGTCGCCTGGTAGATATTGATGCGGTCGATCTCTTCGCTGTCGATCAACACCACCGACCAGGCCAGCGCCCGGTCGACGATGCGCGCATACAGCTGCTCGCGCCGTTCGGCGGTGAGCTGCTTGGAATCGTCCAGCCCGTTGATGCGCGGCTTGCCGGGGTCGAACACCACCGCCGCCACCGCGACGGGACCAGCGAGCGGGCCGCGGCCGGCTTCGTCGACGCCGGCGGTCAAGCGGGAATCGGGAATCGGGAATGGGGAATCGTGGAAGAGGGCGTCCTGCGTCGTCGGAACGACAATCGCACCGTGGGAGCGTGAGCGCTTCATGGCCCGGCTCCTGCCGATTCCCGATTCCCGATTCCCAATTCCGGCTGCGTCAGCAGCCCCGCCACCGCGTCGGCCGCGCGCGCCGAGGCGTCGCGGCGCAGTTCGGCGTGCAGGGCCAGGTAGCGCGATTGCAGGGCGGCGACCTTCTCGGGGTGTTTGAACCAGTCGAGCAGGGCGACGCACAGCCGCTCGGGCGTGCAGTCGTCCTGCATCAGCTCCGGGGCCAGGTCATCGTTGGCCAGGATGTTGGGCAGCGCGTAGCGGTTGACCTTGAGCAGGCCCAGCGTCTTGACGATGCGGTAGGTGAGCGGGGCCACCTTGTAGCCGACCACCATCGGGCGCTTGACCAGCATGGCTTCCAGTGTGGCAGTGCCGGAGGCCAGCAGCACCACGTCGGCGGCCAGCATGGCGGTGCGCGCCTGGCCGTCGAGCAGGTGCGAGCGCAGCACCGGCAGCGACGAACGCGAGAGCTGCTCGGCCAGCACTTGCTTGCAGCCCGGATTGGCCGCGGGCACCAGTACGTGCAGGTTGTGCAGATGCTCGGAGACCAGCCAGGCGGCCTGGAAAAAGGTGTCGCCGAGCCGGCTGATCTCGCCATGCCGGCTGCCCGGCAACACGGCCAGCACGGTGCTGGAGGCGGAGATGCCGAGCTTGGCGCGCGCGGCCTCGCGGTCGGCCTGGTAAGCGATGTCGTCGGCCATCGGGTGGCCGACGAAGCGCGCATCCACGCCGTGCCTGGCGTAGATCGGCGGCTCCATCGGGAACAGGCACAGCACCAGATCGGCACTGACGCCGATCTTCTCGGCGCGCTTCTCGCGCCACGCCCACACCGAGGGGCTGACGTAATGCACGGTCTTGATGCCGCGCTGCTTGAGCCAGCGCTCCACCGGCAGATTGAAATCCGGTGCATCGATGCCGATGAATACATCCGGCTTCCACGCCAGCACGCGCTCCCGGAACGCGCTGCGCAGCTTGAGCAGGCGCGGCAGATGGCGCAGCACTTCGGTCAGGCCCATCACCGCCAGCTCGCTGGCATCGAACCAGGTCTGGCACCCGACGCCACGCATCGCATCGCCACCGATGCCGACGAATTCGGCAGTCGGATAGCGCAGCCGCAGCTGCTCGATCAGCCCCGCGCCAAGGATGTCGCCGGAGGCTTCGCCGGCGATCAACGCGATACGGGGTGCGCGCTCGCGCGCACCCGGAATCGGGAGTGGGGAATTGGGAATCGGTAGCGCAGTCGGAACGCTGCCGACTGACGCGCCGTTGCGCTGCCCGTCCACGATTCCCGACTCCCGATTCCCGATTCCCGTCATCGCAACAACGGCCGTTCTGCCGCGTCGATGAACTCGAGCATCCCGCGCACGTCGTCGCTGCTCTTGGCCTGTTCGGCCAGCTGCAGTTTCGCGTCGGCCAGCGGCAGGCCGGCCACATACAGCGTGCGGTAGGCGCGCTTGATCGCGGTGATGCGTTCGGCGTCGAAGCCGCGGCGCTTGAGCCCTTCGCTGTTGATGCCGCGCGGGCGGCCCAGCGATTCGCTGCCGACCATGGTGAACGGCGGCACGTCGCCGTTGGTCAGCGCGCCCATGCCCAGGAAGGCGTGCGCGCCGATGCGGCAGAACTGATGCGCGCCGGCAAAACCGCTGATGATCACGTAGTCGCCCACGGTGACGTGGCCGGCCAGGGTGGTGTTGTTGGAAAACACGCAGTGGTTGCCGACATGGCAGTCGTGCGCCACGTGGGTGTAGGCCAGCATCCAGTTGTCGTTGCCGACCACGGTGATGCCGCCGCCGCCGCCGGTGCCGCGGTTGATGGTGACGAACTCGCGGATCACGTTGCCGTCGCCGATCACCAGCTCGGTGCGTTCGCCGGCGTACTTCTTGTCCTGCGGCTCGCCGCCGATGGCCGCATGCCCGATGAAGCGGTTGTTGCGGCCGATCCGGGTTGGGCCATGGATCGAGCAATGCGGCCCCACCTCGGTGCCGGCGCCGATCTCCACGTCCGCGCCGATCAGCGAGAACGCGCCGACGCGCACATCGCTGGCCAGCTGCGCCGAGGGATCGACGACGGCGGTGGGATGAATCAAGGGTGCTTGATCACGCATCGTGTCTCACCTCCAAAAACGGATTATTCCTTGGCGCCGGCGCACATGACTTCGGCACTGGCCACGATTTCGCCGTTGACCTTGGCCTCGCCGTAATAGCATCCCATGTTGCGGATCAGGCGCTTCATCTGCACTTCCAGAATCAGCACGTCGCCCGGCACCACCTGCTTGTTGAAGCGCGCGTTGTCGACCTTGACCATGTAGAACAGCTTGGACAGCGCATCGCGCCCCAGGCCGAGCTGGGTCATCACGCCGCCGGCCTGCGCCAACGCTTCGATGATCAACACGCCCGGCATCACCGGACGGGTCGGGAAGTGGCCCTGAAAGAAAGGCTCGTTGATGCTGACGTTCTTCTGCCCGACGATGCGCTTGGCCTCCAGGTCCAGCTCGATGACCCGGTCGATCAGCAGGAACGGGTAGCGGTGCGGAATCAGCGTCTGGATCTGGTTGACGTCGATCGGCAGCTCGTAAACGGGGTGACTCATGCGTTCTCCTTGCCCACAGCCAGGATGCGCCTTGCCAGCGCATCGAGTTGTTTGAAGCGCGCGGCATTCTTGCGCCACGTGCGATTGTCGGTGAGAGGGGTGCCAGACGAATACTCGCCCGGCTCGTGAATGGAATTGCGCACCACCGACTTGCCGGTGATCACCACCTTGTCGCAGATCTCCAGGTGGCCGACCACGCCGACATGCCCGCCGAGCAGGCAGTAGCGGCCGATCTTGGCGCTGCCGGCAATGCCGGTGCAGCCGGCAATCGCGCTGTGCGCGCCGATGCGGCAGTTGTGCGCGATCTGCACCAGGTTATCCACGCGCACGTCTTCTTCCAGCACGGTGTCTTCCAGCGCGCCGCGGTCGATGCAGGTGTTGGCGCCGATCTCGCAATCGTCGCCGATCACCACCCCACCAAGCTGTGGCACCTTGATCCAGTGGCCGGCATCCATCGCCAGGCCGAACCCATCGGCGCCGATCACCGCGCCGGGGTGGATCCGCACGCGCTTGCCCAGCCGCACGCGGGTGACCAGGGTGACCCGGGCCAGCAGCTCGCTGCCCTCGTCCACCACGCAGTCCTCGCCGATGATGCTGCCGGTGCCGATCACGCAGCCATCGCCCACGCGGCTGCGCGCACCGATGCTGACGAACGGGCCGACATGTGCACCCGGCGAAACCTGCGCGGTGGGGTCGATCACTGCCGACGCATGGATGCCGGGCGCGCGCACCGGCGCCACGTCGAACAGCGCGGCGATCTTGGCGAATGCGGTGTACGGGTCCTTGGCGACCAGGGCGGTGCCCTTGGCTGCCTCGGCATCGTCGGCGCGCACCACCACCACTGCGGCTTGGGTCTCGGCCAAGTGCGGGCGATAGCGCGGGTTGGACAGGAAGCTCAGCTGCCCCGCGCCGGCATGGGCCAGGGTGGCGACACCGGTGACTTCGGTGGTGCCGTCGCCGACGACGGTCAAGCCAAACTGTTCGGCAATCGCACTGGCGGTCAAGTGCATCAGGGTGAACCTCGCGTAAACATTAAGTGGCTGTTTTTACGAAAAAAAAACCTGACCAAAGAGTCGCCAAACAAGCGGGCGTATCTCTTCGCAGGTCGCAATCGTGCGGCGAACCTAGGAAGAAGCATATGAAAACTGCCCTCTCCATTGTCGGAAGCCTGCTCCTGTTTGGCGCCGTGACTACTGCGTCGGCCGATGACTTCGCCGATCAGCGTGCCCAGGCGCATAGCTTCTGGGATCAGCAAATTGCCTGCGTCGATGCGTCCGACTGGAGCGCCACCTACACCTGCCTGAGCACCGTTTGGGATAGCTACCGCTAAAAACTGCGCAGGATCCAGCGGTTCCTAAACAAACAATGGCGGCCCGAGATATCGGGCCGCCATTGTTGTGCTCACGTCTCTTAGAACTGGCCGCCGAAGGTGAACTGCAGGCGTTCGATCTCGTCGTTGTCTTCCTTCTTCAGCGGGAATGCGTAGCTGATCGAGATGGGGCCGACCGGGGCGCGCCACAACAGCGCCACACCGGTGGAGGCGCGCAGCTCGTTGGCCTTGAAGTTGTCGACGCCGCTGTAGACGTTACCGAAATCGAAGAACGCCGACACGCGCGCCGACGGGCTGTCGAACAGCTTCGGGAAATACATTTCCACCGAGCCGACGGTCTTGAACGAGCCACCCAGCGGCTGACCGCGGGTGAAGCCGTTGATGGCTTCGGAGCGCGGACCCAGTGTGTTGTCTTCGAAGCCGCGCACCGAGTTGGTACCGCCGGCGTAGAAGTTCTCGTAGAACGGAAGGCCGGTGGCAGTGACGCTGCGAAGACGGTTGGTGCCGTTACAAACCTGCTGGTTCAGCGTCCCATTGGTGACCACACCACAGATGTCGGCCGTACTGTCCTTGCCGTAGCTGTCGCCGTAGCCCAGTTCAAAGCGCGTGTTCAACACCAGCGCCGGAATGATCGGCCAGTAGTTCGAGATCTGATAGTTGAGCTTGTAATACTCCACCGTCGAGCCGGGCAGGGTGGTTTCCAGGCCCACGCGCTGGTACATGCCGCGCGTCGGCATGAAGAAGTCGTTGCGGGTGTCGCGCGCCCAGCCGAACTCGGTACGCACGGCCTTGAACGTGTTGGTGCCGATCGCGCTGATGTAATCGACAATGGCCTGCGGCGTGGTGCCGGGGAAGGTGGTGATCTGGTTGCTGTCCACACCGACCATCGCCGAGACGGTATCGTTCTCGGTGATCGGCACGCCGAACACCACCTGCGCCGAGCCGTTCTTGCTGTTGAACTGCGCCGTGTTGAAGTCCGAGTAGTCCAGCGAACGCCACGACAGGTTGTAGCCCAGCGACACGCCGTCATCGGTAAAGAACGGGTTGGTATACGAGAACGCATAACGCTGCTGGAAGGTGCTGCGCGACGCTTCCACTGCCACACGATTACCACCGCCCAGGAAGTTGTTCTGCGACAACTGCACCGAGGTGGTCACACCGAAGGCCTGTGAGAAACCCAGGCCGAACACGAAGCTGCCCGAGGTGGTTTCCTTGACGTCATAGATCACGTCGACCTGGTCGTTGCTACCGGGCACCGCAGGGGTTTCCACGTTCACCGACTCGAAGTAGCCCAGGCGCTGCAGACGGATCTTGGAACGGTCGATCGCCGCCTGCGAGTACCAGGTGTTTTCGAACTGGCGCATCTCGCGGCGCAAGACTTCGTCCGAGGTGCGGCTATTGCCCTTGTAGAGGATGCGGCGCACGGTCACGCGCGGGCCGGGCACCACCTGCAGGTTCACCGCAACGGTGCGATCCTCGCGGTTCGGGGTCGGGATCGGATTGACCTTGGCGAACGCGTAGCCGACGTTGCTCAGCGTGTTGGTGATCGCATCGGAGGTGTATTCGAGCAGCGCGCGCGAGAAGATGTCGCCGGCCTTGGGAATCACCAGGCGCTCGATGTCGGCCTGCGGCAGCACGGTGTCGCCGGTGACCTTGATCTCGGAAATCTTGTACTGCTCGCCCTCGGTCACGCCGGCGCTGACGAACATGTCGCGCTTGTCGGGGCTGATCGACACCTGGGTGGAGTCGATGCTGAAGTCCACATAGCCGCGGTCCAGGTACCAGGAATTGAGCTTTTCCAGGTCGCCGGACATCTTTTCCTTGGAGTACTGGTCGTCGCGGCGGTACCACGAGGCCCAGTTGTGCTCCTTGGACTCCCAGTTCTCCAGGATGTCCTCGTTGGCGAACTTTTCCGTACCGATCAGGTTGACGTGGCGGATCTTGGCCGCCTTGCCTTCCTTGATCGCGATGGCCACATCGACGCGGTTGCGGTCCAGCGGGCTGACCGTGGGGGTGATTTCGACGTTGTACTTGCCGCGGTTGTTGTACTGGCGGGTCAGTTCCTGGGTCACGCGGTCCAGGCTCAGGCGGTCGAAGGTGCCGCCCTCGGTCAGGCCGATGTCGCCCAGGCCCTTGAGCAGCTCCTCGGACTTGATGTCCTTGTTGCCGGTCACGGTGAGCTTGTTGATCGCCGGGCGCTCCTTGACCGTGATCACCAGGATGTTGCCCTGGCGGTCCAGCTGCACGTCCTCGAAGAAGCCGGTGCGGTACAGCGCGCGGATCGAGTCGGCCACCTTGGCATCGTCCACGGTATCGCCACGGTTCACCGGCAGATAGGTGAACACGGTGCCCGAAGCGATGCGCTGCAGGCCGTCGACGCGGATGTCGCTGGCAACGAACGGCTCGGCGGCCAGGGCAACGGCTGGCAGGCTGAGGCCGGCGGCAAGAGCGAGGGCAAGCAGGCGGCGAGTGGGAAGACGCGTCATGTCACATCCGGTTGGAGTCGATTTCAGGTGTTGCTGGGTGCCGGCGTATGACGACGACAACAGGCGGAAAGAGTGGAGCAGTTTCATCGTGGAACCAGGCCAAGGATGTCGTTGTAGAACGCCAGTCCCATCAGCCCGGCCAGGACCGCCAGGCCGACGTATTGCCCGGCAATCATGGCCCGTTCGCTGATCGGGCTGCCCTTGACCAACTCAATAAGGTAATACAGCAGATGCCCACCGTCCAAGATCGGGATGGGCATCAGGTTGATGATCGCAAGGCTCAGCGACAGCAGGCCAAGGAAATACAGGAACCAGTCGAGCCCGCGTTCGGCCGAGGCATTGGCGGCGCGCGCGATGGTGACCGGGCCGGAGATGTTCTTGACCGAGGCCTGGCCGGTCAGCATGCGCTTCATCATGCCCAGCGAATCGGCGGTCATCCGGCCGGTTTCGCGGATCGCGGCCGGCACCGCGGCAAACAGGCCGTACTGCTGGCGGCTGTCGTACGCCGGGGCGGGCGCGGCGGCCGGGCGGATACCGATCATCCACTGGCCCTGCGGCGACTTGCGCGGGGCGATCTCCAGCGCCAGGCGGTCTTCGCCCTGTTCGCCCTTGCGCGCCACCTCGATCATGCCCTGGCCGCCGTGCTCACCCAGCGCCTGCACCTGCGGAATGATGTCCTCGGCCGAGCGGATCGGCTGGCCGTCGATGGCCACGATGCGGTCGCCCGGCTTGAGCAGGCCGTCGGCGACCGAGCCGGGCACCACCTCGGCGATCACCGGCGGCTGCAGCATGAACTGCCAGCCGATGCCGGCCAGCGAGGCCACGCGGCGCTCGTCGAAGCCGACCGGCAGCTGCGACAGGCGCAAGGTGTGCTCGCTGTTGCCGGCGCCCTCGGTGGCGGTGAGTACCTGGATGTCGCGCCGGTCCATCGCCGCGGTGGTGAGCTGCATGCTGGCATCGCTCCAGCTGCTCACGCCGCGGCCATCGATGCGCACGATACGCTCGCCCGGGGTCAGCCCGGCCTCGGCGGCCAGGCCGTCGACGCGGCCGACGGTGGCCGAATAATCCTGCTTGCCGACCACGAACATCGCCCACAGCATCGCCATGCACAGCAGCAGGTTGGCGATCGGGCCGGCGGCCACGATGGCGATGCGCTGCCACACGGTCTTGCGATTGAATGCCTGATCCTGCTCGGCCGGGTGCACGTCGCCTTCGCGCTCGTCGAGCATCTTGACGTAGCCGCCCAGCGGAATGGCCGCCACCACGAACTCGGTACCGTGCCGGTCGCGACGCATCCACAGCGGCTTGCCGAAGCCCACGGAGAACCGCAGCACCTTGACGCCACACCGGCGTGCGACCCAAAAGTGGCCGAATTCGTGGAAGGTCACCAGCACACCCAGGCTGACGATCATCCACCAGACCGAACCGATGAAATCACCCATGGATGCAACTCGGTTGCGTGGTTCGATCAGGCATGAAAGGCGTGTTGGGCGAGGGCGCGTTCGGTGATCTGCCGTGCTTGCGCGTCGGCAGAAAGGAGGGTGTCGAGGGTGTCGGCATTGTGCCGCGGAAGCGTTGTCAGCGTTTGTTCGACCAACGCTGGGATCGCTAGGAAACCTATCCGGCCCTGAAGAAACGCTGAAACAGCCACTTCGTTGGCCGCGTTCAGGATGGCCGGGGCGGTTCCGCCAGCACGCAAGGCCTCCCAGGCCAGCCGCAGGCAGGGGAAGGCCGCGGTGTCGGGAGCTTCGAAATCCAGCCGGCCCTGCTGCAGCAGGTCCAGCCCCGCCACTCCGGAGTCGACCCGCTCCGGCCAGGCCAGACCAACGGCCAGGGTGGTGCGCATGTCCGGCAGGCCAAGCTGGGCCAAGGTGGAGCCGTCGACGAACTCGACCAGCGAATGCACCAGGCTCTGCGGGTGCACCAGTACATCGATCTTGCCGCCAGGCAGTCCGAACAGGTGGTGCGCCTCGATGACTTCCAGGCCCTTGTTCATCAGCGTGGCCGAATCCACCGAGATCTTCGGCCCCATCGACCACTTCGGGTGGGCCACCGCCTGCGCAGGCGTCACGGCCGACAGCGCAGTGCGGTCCCAGCCCCGGAACGGGCCGCCAGAGGCGGTGAGGATCACCCGGCGTACGCCGCGGCTGGCATCGCACGAGCGCAGGCACTGGAAGATGGCACTGTGCTCGCTGTCGATCGGGATGATTTCAGCGCCGGCGGCAGCAGCGGTGCGGGTCAGCAGCTCGCCGGCCAGCACCAGCGATTCCTTGTTGGCCAGCAGCAGGCGCTTGCCGGCGCGCGCGGCTGCCAGGGTCGAGGGCAGGCCGGCGGCGCCGACGATGGCCGCCACCACGGTATCGCAGGCATCGCTGCCGGCCAGTGCGTCCAGCGCTGCGGTGCCGGCATGCGCCTGGGTGGCCAGGCCGGCGGCGCGCAGGCCGTCGCGCAGTAGCGGGTACAGCGCCTGGTCGGCGATCACCGCATGCGCGGGCCGGTGCGTGGCGCACAGCGCCAGCAGGGCATCGACCTGGCTGCCGGCCGACAGCACGCAGGCGCGCAGCCGGTCCGGATGGCGGGCGATGACGTCCAGGGCCGACGTGCCGATCGAGCCGGTCGCGCCGAAGACGGCGACCTGGCGGGGAGAAGAGCCAGCCATGCTTAGAATCCGAGAATTTCCTTGCCGAGTGCGAACACCGGCAGGGCGGCGAGCACGCCATCGATACGATCCAGCACGCCGCCGTGGCCCGGGATCACCGTGCCCGAGTCCTTGGCGCCGGCATGGCGCTTGAGCAGGCTCTCGAACAGGTCGCCCAGCACCGAGGCCAGTACAGCGACGGCCGCAACCAGCACCAGCTGTGGCACATGCGCCAGGGTCAATCCGGCCAGCCAGCCGAACGCGCAGGCCACCGCGATACCGGCGACCATGCCGCCGAGCAGCCCTTCGATGGTCTTGTTGGGGCTGATGCGCGGCGCCAGCTTGTGCTTGCCGAACGCGCGCCCGGCGAAATACGCGCCCGAGTCGGCCGCCCAGACCATGGTCAGCGCGGTCAGCAGCCACAGGTTGCCCTTGTCCGGGTTGGCATGCAGCAGCACCAGCGCGGCCCAGGCCGGCAGCACCGCCAGGGTGCCGGCGGCCAGTTTGAGCGCGCGTGCCTGGCCGTTGCCGTGATCGGCACCAAAGGTGAAGAAGCGCAGCCACAGCAGCGCCAGCACCCACCACACCACGCCCACCAGGGCGGCGATCTGGAACAGCACCATGGAGCCGGCCGAAGCCCACACCATCAGTACCATCAGCAGCAGGTTGAGCATCAGCAGCACGGTGCGCGGCAGGCTGTCGTCGATGCCGGAGAGCTTGAGCCATTCCCACAGCCCGGTCAGGAACAGCACCGCCGCCAGCGCCGCCAGCCACTGCGTGGGCAGCAGCACGATCGCGCAGATGGCGAGCGGCGCCATGATCAACGCGGCAATCACGCGGGTCTTGGTCATGCGGAGGAAGTCTCCGTCGCCTTCTCGGCGATCTGGGCGCTGGTCAGGCCGAAGCGACGTTCGCGCCCGGCGTAATCATCCAGCGCCTGCTGCAGGACGCCGGCATCGAACTCCGGCCACAGGGTTTCGGTGAACCACAGCTCGGTGTAGGCCAGCTGCCACAGCAGGAAATTGCTGATGCGGGTATCACCACCGGTTCGGATGAACAGATCCGGCGCCGGCAGGTCGGCCAGGGCCACCCGGCTGGCGAGCAGGGCTTCGTCGATCTGCTGCGGTTGCAGGCGACCGGCGGCCACCTCTTCGGCCAATGCGCGGGCAGCCGCAGCGATGTCCTGGCGGCCGCCATAGCTGGCCGCGATGCTCAGCACCAGCCGCGCGTTGCCGGCGGTGCTGCGTTCGGCTGCCGCCATGCGGTCGCGCAACGGGGCGGCGAAGCGGCTGCGCTCGCCGATGAAACGCACCTGCACGCCGCGTCGCTGCAGTTCGTCGACCTCGCGGTCCAGCGCGTGCAGGAAGAGCTTCATCAGCGCATCCACTTCTTCCTGCGGGCGGCCCCAGTTTTCACTGGAGAACGCGAACAGGGTCAGCGCGCTGACGCCTTTTTCAAGGCAGAAATCGATGGTGCGGTTGACCGCCCGCGCACCGGCGCGATGGCCGATCATGCGCGGACGTCGCCGACGCTGCGCCCAACGCCCGTTGCCATCCATGATGATGGCAATGTGGCGCGGTATCGCGTCGGAGGAAGGGACTGGATGCATGGCAGGCGATGCCACGATCAGACCGTCATCAATTCCTGTTCCTTGCCCTTGACGACCTCATCCACGTCCTTGATGGCCTTGTCGGTCAGTTTCTGGATGTCGTCTTCGGCGCTGCGGGCCTCGTCTTCGGTGACGGCCTTGTCCTTGAGCAGATCCTTGACCTGCTGGTTGGCATCGCGGCGGATGTTGCGGATCGCCACCTTGCTGTCTTCGCCTTCGCCATGCACCGACTTGCTGAGCTCCTTGCGGCGCTCCTCGGTCAGCGGCGGCAGGTTCAGGCGGATCACGGTGCCCACCACGGTCGGGGTCAGGCCCAGATCCGAGGCATAGATGGCTTTTTCCACGTCCTTGATCATGCCCTTGTCGAACAGGCTGATGACCAGCGAGCGGCCTTCGGAGACGCTGATGCTGGCGACCTGATTCAGGGGCGTGTCGGTGCCGTAGGCCTTGACCTTGATACCGTCCAGCAGCGCCGGCGAGGCACGGCCGGTGCGGATGGTGGTGAGGGAATGGCGCAGAGCATCGATGCTCTTGGTCATGCGCGTCTGCGCGTCTTGTTTGATCTGGGTGAGCATCGCCGGAATCCGTGTGGAGCTGAATCCGGGGATTATAGCCGGGACTGGGGTTTCACGACTCGCAGGCCGTCAGGACCCGCGCAGCCGGTTCACTTGCAAGCGTCGCTTGCCGCTGGAGGCGCTCGACGGACAGGCATCAAGGCAGGCGTCAGCACTGCGCTCTAACGATTCCCGATTCCCCAATCCCGATTCCCGGCCTCAGCTACGGCCCTGCACCAGCGTGCCGATCTGCTCGCCGCGCAGGATGCGCAGCAGCACGCCGGGCTCGCTCATGCCAAAGATGCGCAGCGGCAGGTCGCTGTCGCGTGCCAGTGCGAAGGCCGCGGTGTCCATCACTTCCAGGCCCTGCAGGATGACTTCGTCGTAGGTCAGGCTGTCGTAGCGCACCGCATCGGTGTGCTTCTTCGGGTCCTTGTCGTAGACGCCGTCGACCTTGGTTGCCTTGAGCAGCAGGTCGGCGCCGATCTCGATCGCGCGCAGCGCCGCGCCGGAGTCGGTGGTGAAAAACGGGTTGCCGGTGCCGGCAGCGAAGATCGCGATGCGTCCCTTTTCCAGGTGACGCATGGCGCGGCGGCGGATGAAGTCTTCGCAGACATCGTTGATCTTGATCGCGCTCATCACGCGCACCTTGGCGCCGAGCTTCTCCAGCGCATCCTGCATCGCCAGCGCATTGATCACCGTGGCCAGCATGCCCATGTGATCGCCGGTGACGCGGTCCATGCCGCTGGCGGCCAGACCGGCGCCGCGGAAGATGTTGCCGCCGCCGATGACCAGCGCGACCTGCGCACCGGCCTGCTGGGCTTCGATCACTTCATGGGCCAGGCGATTGATGACTTTGGGGTCGATGCCGTAGTCCCCGTCTCCCATCAGCGCCTCCCCGGAAAGTTTGAGAAGGATGCGGCGATAGGAAAGTTCGGACATGGGGGAGGCCTCGGGGGTAGGGGACGGCAAACGCCGGCAATTCTAGCGGAAGCCTGTCCCCGGGCGTGGTAAAAATTCCTTTGTCGGTGGCGACGTGACGCGTTGCTCAGTGTGCGCGCGGGTTGGGCGGCGTCGGTACATCGGTCGCATCGTAGGCGGTGACACGGTTGCGGCCGCGATGCTTGGAGCGATACAGCGTGCTGTCGGCGGCCTGCAGCAGGTGCTCGATGCTTTCGAACTGGCGCTCGATACCGCCGTGCGTGGCCAGGCCTGCAGAGAAGGTGATATGCAACGGGCCGCCCTGCAATTGCGCCATCGGCGTGCGCGCAGTCTCGGCAAGAATGCGCTCGATCACCATCAGCGCCGCGTCGGCCGGTGTGTTGGGCAGGATCACCAGGAATTCTTCGCCACCGTAGCGCGCCACCAGATCGCTGGTGCGCACCATGCGTTGCAGTGTCTGCGCAAAATTGCGCAACACCTCATCGCCAACCAGATGGCCATGCGCATCGTTGACGCGCTTGAAGTCGTCCAGGTCGATGAAGGCGATCGACAGCGGCCAGCTCTGCCGCGAGGCCAGTTCGAACTCATGCGTCAGCGCGGTGCCGAGCTGATGGCGGTTGAACACGCCGGTCAATGCATCGCGGCTGGCCTGTTCGGCCAGATGGCGCATGCGGTTTTCCGATTCGTCGGCATGCCGGCGCGCTTCGGCCACGTCCTGCAATTCGCGCAGGCTGCGCAGCATCGCCAGTTCGCGCGCCTGCTCGAAGATCATCTGGATGTGCTCGGGTTGCGGCACGCGGATGTCGAACAGCGCTTCCAGCTCGGGCAGCGATTCGGCGATGCGTTCGATCACTTTCTCGAAGCGCTCGGCATCCAGTTCCAGGATGTCCTGGGCCTGGCGCTGCGCGCGCTCGGTGGCGGTGACGGCGCTTGCCGAGAGCCAGATGTCGGCAAGCCGCCCGGACAGCGCGACGCAGGCCATGAACGGCTCCAGGCTCGCCGGTTCGTCCTCGCTCTGCGCGATCGCATTCTGCAGGTACGGCGGCAATTGCCACTGATGCGCAAGCCAGGCGCCCACCTCGGCATGGGTGGCACCCAGGTGTTCGCGTTCGGCATCCAGTAGCGATGCATTGTCCGGCGCCTGGTCCAGCAGTGGCCCGTACAGCTCGGGCGCACCTTGCAGCAGCGCCAGCTTGCCGATGTCCTGCAGCAGGCCGGCCAGCATCAATTCTTCGGGTTTGCGGATGCCATAGGCCTGGCCCAGGATGCGGCTGGCCAGCGCGCACAATCCGGCGCGACGCCAGATGTGCTCATGCAGGGGATGGGCGGTGAAGGTGTTGCGCACGCCGTGCACCATCGAAAAGCCCAACGCCAGACTCAAGGTGGCATTGAGTCCCAGCATGGTCAGCGCCTGGCCCAAGTTGTCGACGCGGCGGCGGCTGGCGTAGAGCGGCGAGTTGGCCACGCGCAGCATGCGGGCACTCAAGGCCATGTCCATGCCGATGACGTTCGCCGTGGTGGTCATGTCCACGTCCGGGTCCTGCGCCAGTTCGATCACGCGCAGCGCGACGCCAGGCGGCGATGGCAGGTTGCGGCAGTAGTGCAGGGCGGCCTGAAGATCTGGTTGCATGAGTCATCGCCGACGGTGATCGCAAGCATACAGCTGCGTTCGTTGAGTAGGGCACGCCATGCCCCGCCATCACCGCGCATGCGCGATGGGTGTCGAGAGCCTGGTCGGTATCTGGATTTAGCGGCACCCGTCAACCGATCTGTAGCGTCGAGCACGGTTCGCCACGTGGCGGATGTGTTTGCTTCAGGTTCGGGCGCTGGGCCTGTCGTGCGGCAAGGACGGGCACAAAACGGGCACAAAAAAAGCCGCGGCATGCCGCGGCTCCTTCTGCAGTGTGGCGAAGATCAGGCCAGGCCGGCCTGCTTCATCACTTCGGCGGCGTAGTCTTCCACCACCTTCTCGATGCCCTCGCCAACGGCCAGGCGCTGGAAGCCGATCACGTCCGCACCGGCGGCCTTGACGGCCTGCTCGACGGTCTGATCGGTGTTCAGCACGTACGGCTGGCCGTACAGCGTGACTTCGTTGACGATCTTGCTGATCTTGCCGCTGATGATCTTTTCCAGGATCTCGGCCGGCTTGGACTTGTCCTTTTCGGACATCTTGGCCAGTTCGATTTCCTTTTCCTTGGCGACGAATTCGGCCGGAACGTCGGACGCCTTGACGTGCGGCGGGTTCATCGCCGCGATGTGCATGGCGATGCCGCGTGCCAGCTCGATGTCGCCACCCTTCAGCTCGACCAGCACGCCGATGCGGCCGCCGTGCACGTAGGCCGCGACGTTGTTGGCGCTGTCGATGCGGACCAGGCGACGCACCTGCAGGTTCTCGCCGACCTTGGCGATGACTGCGGCGCGACGCTCTTCGATGGTCTCGCCGCTGTCGAGCTTGACGCTCTTGAGCGCCTCGGCATCGGTAGCGTCCGAGTTCAGTGCGGCATTGGCCACGACCTCGGTGAAGGCCAGGAAGTTCTCGTCCTTGGCGACGAAGTCGGTCTCGGAGTTGACTTCGACCAGCACGGCCTTGCCGCCGGCCTGTGCGGTGGCGATGCGGCCTTCGGCGGCAACGCGGTCGGCCTTCTTGTCAGCCTTGGCCAGACCCGACTTGCGCAGCCATTCGGCAGCGGCGTCGATGTCGCCAGCGTTTTCGACGAGTGCCTTCTTGCACTCCATCATGCCGGCGCCGGTGCGCTCGCGCAGTTCCTTGACCAGGGAAGCAGTGATTTCCACGGGATTACCTCATTGGACGAATGCGTGCGGCGGAAAGGATTCCGCCAGTAGGAGACGGTGCAGCGTGCTGGCCGCCCCCGTTGTGTCTTCAGTGGCCCGTACGACGGGTCGCGATGGACCCGCCGGGGCTGCGGCCGCACAGCATGGTGCGGCCGCATTGCATGCCGGTTACTCGGCAGCGGCGGCGTCAGCCTTCTTGTCGCCCTTCTTGGCCGGAGCGCGACGGCCCTTGCCTTCGTCGCCGGCATCGGCCGAGAACTCTTCTTCGCGGACCGACGCCGAGTTCGGCGCAGCAGCCTTGCCTTCCAGCACGGCATCGGCGGCGGCGCGTGCGTACAGCTGCACGGCGCGGATGGCGTCGTCGTTACCCGGGATGGCGTAGTCGACCAGGGCCGGATCGTAGTTGGTGTCGACCACGGCGATCACCGGGATGCCGAGCTTCTTGGCTTCCTTGATGGCGATGTCTTCATGGCCGATGTCGATCACGAAGATCGCGTCGGGCAGGCGGTTCATTTCCTTGATGCCGCCCAGCGAGGCGTCCAGCTTTTCGCGCTCGCGACGCAGGCCCAGCACTTCGTGCTTGACCAGCTTTTCGAACGTTCCATCGGTCTCGGCCGCTTCCAGTTCCTTCAGGCGGGCAACCGACTGCTTGACGGTGCGGAAGTTGGTCAGCGTGCCGCCCAGCCAGCGCTGGGTCATGAATGGCATGTTGCAACGCTCGGCTTCTTCCTTGATGGACTCGCGCGCGCTGCGCTTGGTGCCCAGGAACAGCACGGTGCCGCGCTTCTGCGCGATCGAGGAGAGGAAGTTCATCGCATCGTTGAAGAGCGGAACGGTCTTCTCGAGGTTGATGATGTGGATCTTGCCGCGCGCGCCGAAGATGTACGGCGCCATCTTGGGGTTCCAGTAGCGGGTCTGGTGGCCGAAATGGACGCCGGCTTCCAGCATCTGGCGCATGGTGACTTGGGGCATTGAAGTAACTCCGTAAGAGCGGAATCGCCGTGCGCGGCCTTGACTTTTAGAGTCCGCGCATGGGTATGCGGACTGTTGCGAGGGACTCGCATCAAACGCACAAGATTCCGGGGTTGGGCTTCCCTGTTGCCTCCGCGACGAACCCCTTGTGAGGGCACCCCGGCGCGAATGGCGGCAGCAGGTGTGGATTCGTCGGTGACGTCCGACGTGAACGACGCAATGCGTGAGAGACGCAAAACAGCCGGCGGAGTATAGCCGGCTGGGTGACGTGGTGCAATTGGCGGGAATCGGGAATCGGGAATCGGGAATCGGGAATCGGGAATCGGGAATCGGGAATCGGGAATCGCAGAGGCTAGATCACTTGAACGGATACGAGTCCACAAAAACAATCAGCCATCGGAAAGCACCGCGCCGATTCCTGATTCCCCATTCCCCATTCCCCATTCCCCATTCCCCACTCACGGCTCCAGCGTCAGCGTGCTCTCGATATCGCTGTTGACGCGTGCCACGAAGCGGCCGGTACCGGGGAGCAGGCTGGCCGGCAGTGCCCATTGCCGGGTCTGGCCCGGCAGCACATAGCCGGCCAGGTCGTCACGAATGCTGCGGCGGCTGCCGCCGGCATCGATGAAGGCCAGGTCGGCCAGGCGTGCGTGACTGAGCCCGGCATTGTGCACGCGCAGCGTCCTCTCGCCGCCCTGGCCGGTCAGCGAGACCTGCAGGCGCGGATGCCCGCTTCCCGGTTCGCTGGGCAGCGCGAACACCGGGGTGGAGTACCGCAGCAGCTCGGTCTCCTGGCCAGTAGCGTGCTGGGTCACCACCAGGCGGTAGCTGTCTTCGGTGGTCGCGGGGCTGGGGCCGAGGCGGATCACCCGCAACAACTGCCGGCCTTGCGGCGGGATATCGAACTGGCTGGGGCTGACGGTGGCGCCCAAGGCCGGTTCCAGCACCTCGCGATCGCCTTGCTGGCGCCATCGGTAGAGCCTGGCATCGGCGCGCCACGGGTGGGCGTCCTGGTTGTAAAGCCAGACGGCGGTCTGATCGGTATCGGCCGGGATATGCGCGGTGGTCGGTGCGATGGCGATTTCGGCACCGGCGGCGCTGCCGCTGGTTGCCAGGACGGCCAGGCCCAGCGCCAGCCAGGCCCGACGGAAGCAGGACGTGGCCATGGTCAAAACGCAATGGTGGTGATGCGCGCCGCGCCGCTGGGCGCAGGCCCGGCGAGGGCGCTGGCGTCCTGGCCGGTGCTGGCAAGCGGCGGCGTCCCGGCGCTCGGCGCTGGTTGGGCGATCGCGACCGGGGTGCCGCGCGAGCAGCTGGCGCGCGGCGGTGCGGTGCGCAGCTCGCAACCGCTGAGCACGCGCAGGCCGATGTGCAGGGTGGAGTTTTCAGGGCCGCGGTTGCCGGCCGCGCTCGCGATGGAGGCGCTGCAAGCGAGGGCAAGCAAAAGCACGCACTTCGGCAAAGTGACCGTCATCATGAAGGCAATCGTTTGCAGCGGAGACGTAACAGATAGCGACGTGCCCCAAACGAACTTTATTAACTGTCAATAAGTGATCGAGACTGTCACCGTATCGTTGTAGGCGCCCGCGATAGGCAACTGCGGAGCCGGGGCGCGTCCGTAGACGGTGACGGTCTGCGCCACCCCGTTGCCGGTGCCGGCCAGGGTGTCGACCCCGATGGTGGTGCCCCAGCGGCTGCTGCGGCCGGGGTCCTTGTAGAGCTCGTAAGTGATGTAGTTGGCGCTGCTGGCGTGGCGCATGCGGCGGGTGCTGCCACTGGCGTTGACGCCGACATCCAGGCCGATGTTCCAGGCGGTGCGGTTGGTGCAGGCCAGGCTGATGGTGGAGCTGCGGTCGATGGCGGTGGCGATGCTGCCGGCGATGCTGCCGAAATCCAGGTCGGTGGTGACATAGGTATTGCAGCGCGCCGGGACGCTGGCTGACGCGGTGAACGGGAATGCATTGCTGGCGGTCTTGGCGCCGCTGCCGCCGGTGGTGCAATTGGCCGGAACCGGCGGGACGCCAATGATGCTTTCGTTGTAGGCGTAGCGCAGCACGGCATCGGCACCGCCGAAGTTGCTGGTGTGATTGCCGGTCGACAGGATCTGGTTGGCGGGAATGCGCCCGTACAGCGTGATGCTGGTCATCTGCGAGCCGCCGGTAACCACCGGAACGCCGTACGACAGCGTCAACAGGCCCGGCGATGGGCTTGACGACCCGGTGGCTCCCCAGACCTGGGTGCGTGCGGCGTCCTTGTAGATCTGGAAGTCCAGGCTGTCGCCGGTGGCGTTCAGCATGCGGCGCGGGGCATACAGCCCATTGCTCGCGCTGCCTGGGCCAAGATCCAGGCACAGGCTCACCTGCGCATACCCCAGAACGCTGAGCGCGGCGGTCGCACACGTGACGTTGAGCGTGGCGACCGCATCGGTCGTGCCATTGGCCGCGACATTGCCGAAGGCCATGGGCGTTCCCAGCGTGACCGTGCAGGTGGTGTCGGCGCGCGCGTGCTGGCTCGGTGCCAGCCACAGGCTGCAGAGCGCCAATGCAAGCAGGAGTGGCCAGCGCATCGTTGGTGTCATGGCGCGGGCTCTGTCGTGCAGCGCAGCGGGCCGACCCGCGGAATGCCGCCGGCCTCGGTCGGGTACGCGAACTGCGCCACACAACGGCCCTGCGGCAGATCGACCAGGATGCGGTTGTCGGCCTGCAGATTGTCCAGATAGGTTTCGCCGTCGTAGCCGACCACCACGCGTTCGGCGTTCCCCTCGCGCTGCGCCACGCTGCCCACCGGCAATGCAGCGCCATTGGCATCGTGCAGGACGATCACCGCAGCGCGCACGCGGGTGATGCCGAAGCGCACGGCCACACCGGACTGCTGGCGCGGGGTCACCGTGGTGTCGACGCGGTCCACGCGCAGCTCCGCGGGCAGGTTCAAGGTGTCGATCGACAACTGATTGCGCTGCCACGACTGCAGCGGCGTCACCAGCAAGGTGCCGCGTGCATCGGTGACGCCGATCAGGCGGTTTTCCAGCCGGACCGGAATGCCGGCCTGGCCATCGGTGGAGACCACCGCAAACGCATCCTGGACGTCGCGCGCCGCAAAGCTCCGTCCATCCATCCACACCAGGCTGCCGCTGGCGCTGGCATAGCCAAAGGTAGCGCCATCCTGGCTGGCCGCACCGAAGTTGTAGCGGCCGACCCGGTTCAGCCAGCCCAGTTCGGCCAGCCCGCCACTGGCATCGTCGCCGGCGCGTGCCTGCAGCCGCCATCCAATGCCGCCCAGGTCGCCGTCGCCGGGTAGCGGCTGGCTGACATCGGCGACAAAGCCGGTGCGGTTGCCATTGCGCTGCATCGATGCACTGGCCTGGCGCAACTGGCCGAAGGTGGTCGACAGCGACAGATACAGGCTGCGATCGCTGCGCTCGTCCAGGTTCTGGTTGCCGGACAGGTTGGCCGCCCAGTTGCGCCCGAAGCTGCGCGACCAGAACACGCTGGCGTAGCGCGAGGTGTCGCCTTGCGGGTAGCTCAGGCGCACGTAGCTGGTACCCAGCGAACCGATCGGGTCGACATTGATGCCGAACGCGGCGCGGTCGCTGACGCGTGCCGGCAGGCTGCCCTGCAGCGCCCCCAGGTCGCGGTAGTCGCCGTGGGTACGCTGGGTGCCCAGGTTGACGTTGAAGCGCCGGTTGTTCCAGGCGTAGCCCAGCACGTACTGTCCGCCGCGCAGGTCATGCATCCGGCTGTGGGCGTAGGCAGCGTTGACTACCCCGCCTGCACCCAGCAACCACACTCCGCCCGCACCGGCATTGATCACGCCGCCGCCGGCTTCGGCATGCGCCTCGACGGTGAAATCGTCGCGCACTCCCTTGCGCAAGGTGGCGCTGGCGATCGGCTGCGAGGCATAGGAAAACGAGCGCACCCCGTAGTCGCGACGCAGGTGGCCGATGCCGGCCGACCATTCGGAAATGCCGCGCGCCAGCAGTTGCGGCGTGCCGTAAAACGCGAAATTCAGCTGGCGCACGCGACCGAAGGCGTCGGTCACCACGATCTGCGCCTGGCCGGTGCCGCTGATGCCCGGTTGCGCGGCCAGCTGGAACGGACCGGCCGGCACCTGGCCGCTGTATTGACGCAGGCCATCGACGTAGAGCTCCACCGTGGAAGGCACCGCTGCTTCGCCCAGAAAACTGGGCGTCGGCGTCAGCACGCGATACGGCTGTAGCGCGTAATTGCGGCCGATCTGCACGCCCCCCAGCCGCAGCGAGCGGCTCCAGTCGACGAAGCCGCTGTAGAAGTCGCCCACCGTCAGGCTGGTGGCGCTATCGGGGAAATCCATCTGCCAGGCGCTGTCCAGACGCACCGCTTCACTGCGCCAGCGCTCGTCCTGCGGGCGGTCGTAGGCCAGAAACACCGCCGTGGTGTCGAACATGCCGCGGCCGATGCCGAAGCCACGCAGTTCGGTCGCCAGCGACACGTTGCTGGCACCGGTGGTGCGCGTGGCATACAGGTCGTAGTTGAGCAGGACGCCGGGCGATGCGGTGGCGCTGGGCGGGGCGGCTTCTTCGGGCTTGAGCACGGTGGTGGACAGCGCCAGCTGTGCCACCGGCACCTGCAGCGCGAGCCGCTGCAGGGCGGCGTCGTAGCGCACTTCCACGTCGGGCAGGCGATCCAGATCGACCGACTGTCCCGGCGCGCGGTCGGCCAGGATGAAGCCGAGCTTGCGCAATGTGTCCACCGAGGCCCGCAGATGGCCGTCGACCAGCTCGAACGGCGTCAGGCCGCGCTCGGCCTGATTCAGGGTGACCTCCAGATACAGCGTCTGCGGCTGCCCGCTGGCGGGTTGTGCGGTCTGATCGGGCAAGGCGTCGATCTCGGCGAGGTCGCCGGCCGTCGCGTCTGCCCACCCGGTGGCGGCCGCCAGCAGCGTCATCGCCAGCCGGGCCGCATCACGGCGCCGTCGGCGCGGCCGACAGGGTACGTTCGTCAGCCTCACCATTGATCCTTGCGATGATGGCGCCGCGGGCGAACTGGGCCAGCGGTGCACCCAGCGACCAGCGCATGGTCTGCCCCGGCAGCACATAGCCGACCAGCCCGTTCAAGGCGGTCTTGGTGGCGCCGTCGACTCGGTGCTGCAGATCGGCGATCTGTGCATGCCCGCTGCCGGTATTGCTGATCTGGATCTGCGCAGTGCCGTCGCTGCCGGCCACTACCTGCGCGCTCAGGGTCGGGGTGGGCGCGGCCTTGCCGGGCGGCAGCACGAAGATCGGCACCGAGTAGCGCAGCACGAACTGCATGCCCTTGCGGTCGGCATCGGCGCTGGGCAGTTCGTCGACGATGATGCGGTAGCAGGCTTCCTGGCTGCCGGGTGCGGGGCCGGCACGGATCACCCGGATCAACTGGCGCTCGCCGGCGGCCAGGGTGCGCATCGGCGGGCTGATCAGCAGCTCCTGGGTCGGGGCGAGCTGGTCCTGGCCCTCGCGCTGGGTCCAGCGGTAGGCGCGGGTCTGCACCTGTACCGGCGCGCCGCCACTATTGCTCAGCCACAGCCCATCGGCGCTCTGTTCGGCGCTCAGGGTCAGCGAGGTCGGGGCCAGCTGCAGGCTGGCCGCCTGCGCGGCGGGCAGCGTCCAGGCACTGCCCAGCAACAGGCCCAGGGCCAGTCCGGTCAGGACCAGCCGTGCGCGCACAGGAAACCGCAGGGCAGGCAAGGGCATGCGTGGTCTCAATAGACGATCGTCGCGGTGATCGTGTCCAGGTAACTACCGGTGGCGGCGTTGGCGACCGACGGGTTGGTCACGCGGCCGTAGACCGGATAGACCTGGTTGAGGCCGGTGGCGGTCCGGCTCAGGGTGTTGGTGCCGGTGGTGCTGCCCCACACCGAGCTGCGCGCCAGGTCCTGGTAGAGCTGGTAGGAAATGAAGTTGTTGGTGGTCACCAGCGGGTCGGCGTTCTTCATCCGGCGGGTGGTCACGTCATTGGCGGTGCCGGCGTTGCTGCCTGCGCTCAACGCGATGTTGTAGGGGGTCAGTGCCGTGCACTGGGCGGTCACGCTGCCGTTGGCGTCGACATTGGCGGTCGAGGTGGACAGCACCGAGCCGAAGTCGACGTCCGTGGCAGAGGCGGCAGTGATCGTGCAGGCCTTGGTCACGGCGATCTTGACGTTGAAGGTGGTGGTGTCTGCAGCAGTCGCCATACCGATGGTCGAGAGCAGGCCGAAGGACAGCAGGACAGGGCGGACAGTACGCATGGACATTTCCTTGACCGGTCGGGTCAGCAGTGACGCGACAACATGTCGCCCTCCCTGCAATGCATCAGCTGTGCCAAACATAACGGCGATTGCGCCCGCTATCCAGCTGTTTTCGAAGGCCGATCTGACGAATGTGCGATGTCCTGCGGATGACTCCGTTCACGCCAACTTTGACGCGTTCGGGACTGCGTCACACATGAATGGGCGGGCGGCGGCGGTTTTCTGTTGCCCTGTCCGTTTGTGCGACGGCAATGCGTCTTGAAAAAAGCCGGGCATGGGTCGTTCAGATTCAGCCCGGATCGGCGATAATCCGGGCCATGAGCGTCAATCTGAAAACCAAAGAAGAAATCGAACTGATGCGTATCGCCGGCCGACTGGCCGCCGAGGTGCTCGATATCGTGGGCCCGCACGTCAAGCCAGGCGTCACCACGGCCGAGCTGGACCGCATCTGCCATGACCATATCGTCAATGTGCAGGGAACCATTCCTGCCAATGTCGGCTATCGCGGCTTCCCGAAGAGCGTGTGTACCTCGGTCAACAACGTGATCTGTCACGGCATCCCGAGCGCGGCCAAGGTCCTGAAGGATGGCGACATCGTCAATATCGATGTCACCGTCATCAAGGACGGCTGGCATGGCGACACCAGCCGCATGTACTACGTGGGCACTCCCTCGGTGATGGCCAAGCGCCTGGTGGACACCACTTACGAAGCCATGTGGCGCGGCATCCGCGCGGTCAAGCCGGGTGCGACGCTGGGCGATGTGGGCCATGCGATCCAGAAGTTCGCCGAGGCCGAGCGCTTCAGCGTGGTGCGCGACTATTGCGGCCATGGCATCGGCAAGGTCTATCACGACGAACCGCAGGTGATGCATTACGGCCGTCCGGGCGAAGGACTGGTGCTCAAGCCGGGCATGACCTTCACCATCGAGCCGATGATCAACGAAGGCACCTACCACCATAAGACCTTGCCCGATGGCTGGACCGTGGTCACCAAGGACCGCAAGCTGTCCGCGCAGTGGGAGCACATGGTGGCGGTGACCGAGGACGGCGTGGATGTGCTGACGCTGTCGGCCAACTCTCCCGCGCCGGTATGACGGCCACGCCGGCGGATCGACCCGACCCGGGCGTCGCCGGCGACGCGGACTGGGCCGCGCAGGCCCGTCCGCTGCTGGTGCACGCCGACATGCGGCTGTGCAAACGCTTCGATCAGGGCGAGCCGATCGAGCGGCTGGTGGCGCTGCGCGCACGCGCCGTCGATCAACTGATGCGCAATGCCTGGACGCGCTGCATTCCAGCCGACAGTGGCCTGTCGCTGCACGCGGTCGGCGGCTACGGGCGCGGTGAGTTGTTCCCGCGCTCGGACGTGGATGTACTGGTGCTGGGCGACACCGCTGCGCAGCAAGACCAAGAGCAGGCGCTGGCGCGACTGTTCGCGCTGTTGTGGGATGTGGGCCTGCCGATCAGTCATGCGGTGCGCTCGCCTGCGCAGTGCACGGCTGCAGCGGTCGATCAGACCGTGCTCACCGCGCTGATCGAATCGCGCGCACTGGTGGCCGATGGCGCGGCGCGCGCGGCGCTGGCAGCGGCCATCGCGCCGCAACAGGTGTGGCCGCCACGCGACTTCTTCCAGGCCAAGCGCGAGGAGCTGCTGGCACGGCACGAGCGCTTCGGCGATACCGCCGACAACCTCGAACCCGACATCAAGGATGGCCCGGGCGGGTTGCGCGACCTGCAGACCCTGGGCTGGATGGCGTTGCGCGCGTTCGGAGTGAAGGATCTGGACGCGCTGGTCGGGCTGGGGCATGTGGGCCTGGACGAAGCGGCGGCGCTGCGGCGCGAGCGCGAGGAACTGGCGCGGCTGCGCTTTGGCCTGCATATCGTCGCCAACCGCCCCGAAGAACGCCTGCGTTTCGATTACCAGAAGACCCTGGCGCAGCGGCTGGGATTTGCCGACGACCCGGAAAGCCTGGGCGTCGAAAAGATGATGCAGCGCTTCTACCGCAGCGCGGCGCTGATCCGCCGCATCAGCGACCGGCTGCTGCAGCGTTTCGAAGAACAGTTCGATGGCGAAGCGGTGCCGGAGCCGATCGGCGGCGGGTTCAGCCTGCGTCGTGGCTATCTTGCCGCCGATGCAGAGACCTGGCCGGACGGCGACGTGCTGCAGATCTTTGCGCTGTTTGCGCAATGGGCGGCGCATCGCGAGGTGCGCGGGCTGCATTCGTTGACCGCGCGTGCGCTGGCCGAGGTCCTGCACGAGCTGCCGGCCTACGACGTGGCCGATGCGACGGCACGCGAGCGTTTCATGGCGCTGCTGCGTGGCCCGCGCGCGGTGGAAACGCTCAATCGCATGGCGCGGCTGGGCGTGCTCGGGCAGTGGATTCCGGCGTTTGCCAGCGTCTCCGGTCGCATGCAGTTCGACCTGTTCCATGTCTACACGGTGGATCAGCACACCTTGATGGTGCTGCGGAACATCGCGCTGTTTGCGGCCGGCCGTGCCGATGAGCGTTTTTCGATCACCCACGAAGTCTGGCCGCGCCTGCGCAAGCCCGAGCTGCTGCTGCTGGCCGGCCTGTTCCATGACATTGCCAAGGGCCGTGGCGGCGATCATTCTGAACTGGGCGCGGTCGACGCACGTGCGTTCTGCCTGGCGCATCGCCTGAGCGAAGGCGATACCGAGCTGGTGACCTGGCTGGTGGAGCAACACCTGCGCATGTCGGTCACCGCGCAAAAGCAGGACATCTCCGACCCGGAGGTGATCCATCGCTTCGCCACGCTGGTGGGTACGCGTGAGCGGCTGGATTATCTGTACCTGTTGACCTGCGCCGACATCGCCGGCACCAGCCCCAAGTTGTGGAATGCGTGGAAGGACCGGCTGCTGGCAGACCTGTACTTTGCGGCGCGCCGCGCCTTGCGCGAAGGCCTGGAGCATCCGCCGCCGCGCGAGGAGCGTCTGCGCGAAGCGCGCGACTCCGCGCGCGCGCTGATGCAGGCGCAAGGGCACGACGATGCCACCATCGACCGCCAGTTTGCCGGCATGCCGGATGAAAACTTCCTGCGCTTCCGCCCCGAGCAACTGGCCTGGCAGGCCGCATCGCTGATCGAAGTGGAGATCGGCCAGACCCTGGTCAAGGCGCGCCGTGCAGTGCCGGACAACGACGCGCTGGAAGTGTTCGTGTATTCGCCCGACCGCGATGGCCTGTTTGCGGCGATCGTGGCCACGCTGGACCGCAAGGGCTATGGCATCCACCGCGCCCGCGTGCTGGACGCACCGCACGATGCGATCTTCGACGTGTTCGAAGTGCTGCCGCAGGAGAGTTTTGCCGACGGCGACCCGCAGCGGCTTGCTGCGGTGCTGCGCCAGGTGCTTGCCGGCGATCTGCAGAAAGTGCGCCCATCGCGGCGCGCAGTGCCGCGCCAGCTGCGGCATTTCCGTTTTGCCCCGCGCGTGGAATTCAGCGAAAGCGCCGGCGGCCGGCGCACCCGCATCAGTCTGGTCGCCCCCGATCGCCCCGGCCTGCTGGCCGATGTCGCGCACGTCCTGCGCATCCAGCACCTGCGCGTGCACGACGCGCGTATCGCCACGTTTGGCGAGCGTGCCGAAGATCAGTTCCAGATCACCGACGAGCACGATCGCCCGTTGTCCGAATCCGCCCGGCAGGCGCTGCGCGATGCGCTGTGCGCCTGTCTCGATCCCGCCTAGTCCGTCCGGAGACCCCCATGGCCACCCCTAAGAAGACCACGCGCAAGCCCGGCGCCGCCACCACCGCCAGCAAGCGTGCAGCCACGCCTGTCGGCAAACCCACCAAGGCCGCTGCGGCGGCTAGCGCCAAGCCGCCGGCAAGCGCCGCCGCCAGGCGCGATGCCAAGACGGCCGTTGCTAAGAAAGCGCCGGCAAAGAAAGTTGCCAGTGCTGCGCGTGTGGCCAAGCAGGCCACCCGCGTGGTCTCGGCACCGGCCGCCAGGAAGGCCGCAGCAGCCAAGAAGTTGCCGATCGCCGAGCAGGCCGTACAGCGCGCAACAGCGCATGTGAGCAAGGACGAATTGAAGCTTGGTATCGAAAGCGCCTTCGAGCGCCGCGCCAGCCTGACGGTGGACGAGATCGAGGGCTCCACGCGTGCGATCGTCACGCGTGTGATCGACGGACTGGAAAGTGGCGAATTCCGCGTTGCCGAGCCGGACGGGCAGGGCGGCTGGACGGTCAACGAGTGGTTGAAGAAAGCCGTGCTGCTGTATTTCCGCGTCAACGAGATGGCGGTGATCGACGCGCAGCCGGCGCCGTTCTGGGACAAGGTGGAATCACGTTTTGCCGATTTCCACGAAGCCGACTTCCGCAAGGCCGGCGTGCGCGTGGTGCCGGGTGCGGTGGCGCGCCGCGGAAGCTATTTCGGCAAGGACGTGGTGCTGATGCCGAGCTTTACCAACATCGGCGCCTACGTGGGCGAAGGCACCATGGTCGATACCTGGGCCACGGTGGGGTCGTGCGCGCAGATCGGCGCGCACTGCCATCTGTCCGGCGGCGCCGGCATCGGCGGCGTGCTCGAACCGCTGCAGGCCAGCCCCACCATCATCGAAGATCACTGCTTCATCGGTGCGCGCTCGGAAGTGGTGGAAGGCGTGGTCATCGGCCATCACAGCGTGATCGGCATGGGCGTGTTCATCAGCCAGAGCACGCGCATCTACAACCGTGCCACCGGCGAGATTTCCTACGGCTACGTGCCGCCGTACAGCGTGGTGGTGTCCGGCCAGCTGCCGTCGAAGGACGGCTCGCACTCGCTGTATTGCGCGGTGATCGTCAAGCAGGTGGATGCGAAAACGCGCAGCAAGACCAGCGTGAATGAATTGCTGCGCGGGCTGGCGGATTGATCCATCGTGCATCGGGACGAGGCCTGCGAGTCGCTCGGGCGCTGGACGCGTGCCTCCCTTCTCCCACCGGGAGAAGGTGGCGCGAAGCGCCGGATGAGGGTACGAGCAAAGCCTGATGCGCGTTCTGTACAAGGCTTCGCCCGTACCCTCACCCCAACCCCTCTCCCGGTGGGAGAGGGGATTTGCAAGCTGCTCGCGCTAGAGGAGGCAAGCTGCTCGCGCTATGGGAGGGGAGGTGTGCTTTCCCTTCTCCCACCGGGAGAAGGTGGCGCGAAGCGCCGGATGAGGGTAGGAGCGAAGCCTGATGCGCGTTCTGTACAAGGCTTCGCCCGTACCTCACCCCAACCCCTCTCCCGCAAGGAGAGGGGCGTTATAGGCCGATTTTCCGGGATACAGATGACGACGCTCTACGGATTGAAGAACTGCGACACCTGCAAGAAGGCCACCAAGTGGCTGGACCGCTTCAATGTCGCCTATACGTTTGTGGACTACCGGGACAACACGCCGTCGCCGGAAACGCTGCTGGAATGGGCAGGCAAGGCGGGTGGATTCGAGGCCTTGATCAACAAGTCCTCCACCACCTGGCGGCAGTTGCCCGACAACAAGAAGACGCCCGGTTCGGATGCGGAGTGGAAGCTGCTGCTGCGCGAATACCCGCAGCTAATCCGTCGCCCGCTGGTGATGACCGACGACGGCGAGTTGAGTCAGGGCTTCTCCGATAACGGCTTCAAGAAGCGGTTCGGCATCGGCTGAGCGACTGCGGTTCCGACGGCGATGCCGGAGCGTGCTGCCGCTGGTGTCGTTGCTGCCATTGGTTCGCCGATCGCCAGTTCGTCCATCCGCTCGGCAAGCCGGTCGAGGTGGCGTTGGCATGGCTTCCGGCAGCAAGGTAGTCCGACCCCGCGACTGCGACCGCGATCGAACCACACCGATCGATGCAAACCCGCTCCATTCCATCAACGCCGCTGATGCGGCTCCACTGCGGTGACGTTTCATGAGCGATGTGCTGGACCTGACCTGTGACCTCATTGCACGTGCCTCCGTAACGCCGGTGGATGCCGGATGTCAGGCACTGATCGCGCGGCGCCTGGGCGCGGCCGGATTCGCCTGCGAGCACCTGCGCCTGGGCGAGGTCGACAACCTGTGGGCCACGCATGGCAGCGGCGCGCCGGTGCTGGTCCTGCTCGGCCATACCGATGTGGTGCCGCCGGGCCCGCGCGAGGCATGGACCAGTGATCCGTTCGCGCCGCAGATCCGTGACGGCGTGCTGTACGGCCGTGGCGCGGCGGACATGAAAGGCAGCGTCGCGGCATTTGCAATCGCCGCAGAGCAGTTCGTTGCCGCCCATCCCGGGCATCCCGGCACGCTGGCAGTGTTGCTGACGTCCGATGAAGAGGGCGATGCCATCGACGGCGTGCGCCATGTCGCACGGCTGTTCGCCGAGCGCGGCCAGCAGATTGATTGGTGCATCACCGGTGAACCGTCGTCCACCGAGCGGCTGGGCGATCTGTTCCGCGTGGGCCGTCGCGGCAGTTTGTCCGGCATGTTGAGCGTGCGCGGTATTCAGGGGCATGTGGCGTATCCGCACAAAGCGCGCAACCCGATCCACCAGGCCGCACCGGCGCTGGCCGAACTAGTGGCGCGGCAGTGGGACGAGGGCTTTGAAAGCTTCCCGCCGACCAGCCTGCAACTCTCCAACATCCACGCCGGCACCGGTGCCAACAACGTGATCCCCGGCGAGCTGCAAGTGGCCTTCAACCTGCGCTACACCCCGCACTGGGACGCGCCGCGCCTGGAAGCGGAGATCACTGCATCGCTGGATCGGCATGCGCTGGATTACACGCTGCAGTGGCATCGCAGCGGCGAACCGTTCTACACCCCGGAAGGCCGCCTGCGCAGCGTCGCGCGCGCGGTGCTGGGCGAGTTCGCCGGTGCGCCGCCGGAAGAGAGCACCGGCGGCGGTACCTCCGACGCGCGCTTCATCGCGCCGCTGGGCGCGCAATGCATCGAAGTCGGCCCGGTGAACGCGTCCATCCATCAGGTGGACGAGCACGTCCGCGTGGCCGACCTGGAAGCCTTGCCTGCGTTGTATCGCACGCTGATCGAGCGCTTGTTGAGCGCATGAGGTGTCGGCGTCGGACCGTCGTTGCCGCTGAAACAGTTGCGCCAGCGAAAACGAACGGTTAGCGTCGACGCCATGGTCATCCACCTCGCCAACGTCAATAACGCCAACCGCAACACGCTGCGCGCGAATAATCGTGCGCGGCCGATGCGGGTCTGCGACTAGGCGAAGTTCACCCAAACGCCCAGGAATCAGAAAACCCGCATCGGCCGATGCGGGTTTTTTTATGGGTGTCATTTCGTGCAGCACGCGTGTCCACCGGCCACCAATCCCGCAGTTCATCAGGAGTTTTCCATGTGTTCCATCTTCGGTATTTTCGGGCTGCAACCCGGTGACGATCTGCAGGCGCTACGCCGGCAGGCTCTGGAATGTTCGCAGCGTCAGCGCCATCGTGGCCCCGACTGGAGCGGCGTGTATGTCGATGGCGGTGCGATCCTGGTGCACGAGCGCCTGGCCATCGTCGACCCGGCCGGTGGCGCACAGCCGTTGCTTTCCGAAGATGGGCAACTGGTGTTGGCGGTGAATGGCGAAATCTACAACCATCGCGAAATCAAGCAGGAACTGCAGCAGGCCTACGCGTTCCAGACCGGCTCCGATTGCGAAGTGATCAATGCGCTGTATCGCGAAGATGCGCCGGCGTCCTATCTCAATCGCCTTAACGGCATCTTTGCCTTTGCGTTGTGGGACAAGGCCGCCGGCCGCGTGATCATTGCGCGTGATCCGATCGGAGTGGTGCCGCTGTACTGGGGCCACGACCGCGAGGGCCGCCTGCGGGTGGCATCGGAGCTGAAGTCGCTGGTGGACGACTGCGCCGATGCCGCGCAATTTCCGCCGGGGCACTGGTACGACAGCGCCACCGGCGAACTGAGCCGTTACTACGAGCGTGCCTGGCGCGAATACGCTGAAGTGGAGGGCGTGCAGGTGCAGCTGCAGGAATTGCGCGAAGCCTTCGAGCGTGCCGTGCACCGGCAGCTGATGACCGATGTGCCGTACGGTGTGCTGCTGTCCGGCGGCCTGGACTCGTCATTGGTCGCAGCCGTGGCTGCGCGTTATGCACGTCACCGCATCGAAGAAAACGACACCACCGAAGCATGGTGGCCGCGGCTGCATTCGTTTGCGATCGGCTTGAAGGGGTCGCCCGATCTTGCCGCCGCAGAAGTCGCGGCGGCGGCGCTGGGCACCGTGCACCACGGCTTCGAATACACCTTCGAAGAAGGGTTGGATGCGCTGCCGGAAGTGATTCGCCATATCGAGACCTACGACGTCACCACCATCCGGGCATCGACGCCGATGTTCCTGCTGGCGCGGCGGATCAAGGCGATGGGCGTCAAGATGGTGCTGTCGGGCGAAGGCAGCGACGAAATCTTCGGTGGCTACCTGTATTTCCACAAGGCGCCCAATGCGCGCGAGTTCCACGAAGAACTGGTGCGCAAGCTCGATGCACTGAACAACTACGATTGCCTGCGTGCCAACAAGTCGATGATGGCCTGGGGCGTGGAGCCGCGGGTGCCGTTCCTGGACCGCGAGTTCCTGGATGTGGCCATGCGCATGGACGCCAGCTTCAAGATGATCGACAAGACCAGCACGGGCGCCACGCGCATGGAAAAGGGCGTGTTGCGCGAGGCCTTTGCCGGCTATCTGCCCGAATCGATCCTGTGGCGGCAGAAGGAGCAATTCAGCGACGGCGTCGGCTACGGCTGGATCGATGGGCTCAAGGAGCATGCCGCCTCGCACGTCAGCGACCGCGAGCTGTCTGCGGCCGGCAAGCGTTTCCCGGTCAATCCGCCGCAGACCAAGGAAGCGTATTTCTATCGCAGTGTGTTCGAGCAGTTCTTCCCGAGCCAGGCGGCGGCGGAGACGGTGCCCGGCGGCAAGTCGATTGCCTGCTCGTCGCCCACCGCGATTGCCTGGGATGCGAGTTTTGCCGCGATGGCCGACCCATCCGGCCGGGCGATCGCAGGCGTGCACGCACAGGCGCTGGCCTCCTGAGGCAGTGGGCTTGCAGCGGCCGGCACGCGCCAACGCGCGGCCGGCCGCCTTGTCTTACTGCTCGTGGCGCACGCAATAACCGTATCGCTGCGGCTCGATATCCACGCCGGCCACATCGGCCTGGTTGTTACGCCACAGGTTGGGCTTGAAGTCGGCCGCCGTGCAATTGGCCGCGCGGTCCACGCCGATGGTGTAGGTGAACGGCGTATTGGAGAAGCGGTTGTTCTCGAACACGTTGTCCTGGCTCATGCTGTTGTCCCAGCACAGGATTTCCGGCGTGCGATAGCGGATGGCGCAGGCCAGGAAGACGCCGGCGACCTTGTTGCCGTCGAACTGGTTGTTGCTGAAGCGGTTGCGCCGCGCATCGGACAGGTAGATGCCCTGGCTGCCATTGCGCTCGAAGCGGTTGTTGCGGATCTCGCTGTCTTCCAGATGCTCGGTGGTCAGGCCTGCAGCCACGTTATCGTGGATGTAGTTGTTGACCATCGTGACCTTGGCTGTGCGGTTGAACGACACGCCATCCCAGATGGCGCCGGAGACATCGTTGTTTTCGATGGTGATCTCGCGGGTGTCGTACTCGCTCAGCAGGCAGGCACTGCGGCACTTGTTGACTTGTAGACCGGCAAGCCGGATGCCCTGGCCGGAGCGCACCACCACCGCGCTGTTGCTCAGGTACGGGCGCTCGGGCATGAACTCCTTGTCGCCGGTGCTGGCCACGATCTGCATGTCTTCGATGCTGACGTTGCGGATCACCCCGGTGGGCTGCTGGTTTTCGTAGTCGCCTACCACCAGCACAGGTTGTTGCACGCCGTCGGCCATGCGCAGCACCGTGCCCGGACCCTTGCCGCGCAGGGTCAGGTTGCCACGATGGATCGATACCAGCCCGTTGAGCGGAAATTCGCCTTTTTCCAGGCACAGCACGGCCGGCGTGTCGCCCAGCGGCAGTTTGTCGATGGCTTTTTGCAGATCCTGCCCCGGCTTCACCTTGGCGGTGCAACTGGCCACCGGCGCGGCAGGCGGGCCCGGAGTGGTTGGTGGCGCGGCCGAACAGGCGGCCGAGAACAGCAGGGGCAACAGGGCGGAAACGGAGCGGGCAAGCTGAGGCATGCGGATTCCGGTCAGTGAGGGGAGGAGGGCGATGTGCGGTAGCTCTCTACCGATCGCGACGGCCTCTAGTGTGTCCCACCGAACGTTAAGTTCCAGCCCATGCATGCCCGCGCGATTCGGCGCAGGTTCATTGCGCGGCCATCGCCACCGCCGCAACCGTGCGTTGTTGCACAGTTGCCATCGCCACACGCAGACGCGTGGCAGCGATGGCGATGGCACGAGCTGAATTACAGGATCCGCACTCTGCACTCCGCATGCATGCAGGAGTGCGCACCACTGCAAGCGGCGATCAGAAGCTGTAGGCCAGTTGCGCGTAGATGCGTCGCGGCTCGCCCGGGAAGTGGCCGCCGCGCGCATTGAAACCGCTCACCGCGTACACCTTGTCGAACAGGTTCTTGACGTTGATCTGCAGCTTCCATGCGTCCCACTGCGTCTGCCAGCTGATGTCGTAGATGGCGTACGGTTTGACCCGCTGGCCTTCGAGGCTGACCCGCTCGCCCACGTAGTCGGCGCCGAACGCGACCGCCGAGCGCCATGCCGGCAGGTCGTAGCGGGTCCATAGCCCGAAGGTGTTGCGTGGTGCGTTGGCGAAGCGATCGCCGGAGGCATTGGTGATGCCATTGGTCCCCGCGTCCAGCACGCGTGCATCGTTGTACGCATAGGTGAGGTTGAGCACCCAGCGCTCGGTGAGGTCGGCCAGCAGATCCACCTCCAGCCCTTCGCTGCGCACCAGTCCCAGCGCGGACAGCTGATTGACTCCATCGACGACGGCTCCATTGGCCTGCACGATGTTGCTGCGTTCGATGCGATACAGCGCGGTGTTGAGGGTCAACCCACCATCGTTGAGCGCGGTTTTCAGGCCAAGCTCCCACTGCGTGCTGCGTTCCGGATCGAATGGCCCGCCCACGCTGGCATCCTGATTGGCCGCATCCTGCGGCAGGAAACCGCTGGCATAACTGGCGTAGGCATTGACGCCATCGCGCAGCACGACGGTGCTGCCCACGCGCCAGCTGAGGTCGTTGCCGGTGACGCGCGAATCGTCCAGCAGGTTGTCGTCCTTGAAGCCGTCCCAGCGCACGCCGGCCATTGCATGCCAGCGCGGCGTCAGCGTGAGTTCGTCCTGCAGATACGCGCCATAACGCTGGCTGCGCGTGCTGGTGGCGCGCCAGGGCAGTGTGTCCAGCCCGTAGTCATAGAAGCCGCTGCGCCCGTACACCGGGTTGAACAGATCGATACCCGGCACCGGCCCGCGCACGCGCCCGGTATCGGCGGTGTTGGCGGTCTGTGCACGGAAATCGGCATCCAGACGGTAGTAATCGGCGCCCATCAGCAGCTTGTGCTCGATCGCGCCGGTGCTGGTGCGGAACACCGCGTTGACGTTGCTGGAAATCGCATCGTTGTCGCGATACTGGTTGCGCAACTGGCGCGTCATCCACTCGGCCGTACCGTCGCGATCGCGGTCGATCAGGCCCATCGGCTCGTGATAGATCTGATGTTCGTCGTTCTTGAACCAGCGCACCGCCATGTCCACGTCCCACGCGCTGGACGGCGCAAACCGGTACTGCGCGAACGCCACCTTGGCGCGCATGTCGAGAAAGTCGGTGGGCTCGTTGTGGTTCCAGCGGCGGTCGGTGAGGAAGTTGCCGTCGTCATCCACCGGCACCCCGCGCAGGCGGTTGCCGCCCAGGTTCTGGGTGATGTCGGTGTACTGCAGGGTGAGCTCGCCGGTGTCGCCGATATCGAAGGCCACCGACGCATCGCCGATCTGGCTTTGACTGTCGGTGTTCCAGCGAAAGCCGTCCTCGCCATCGGCATAGGCGCCGACGCGGTAGCGGATGCGGCCGTCCGCGCGCGCGGGGCCGGTGGCTTCGAACGAGGCCGCGCCGAAGGACTGATTGCCCACCTGCAACTCGATCCGGCGCTGTGCCTGATGCGCCGGCTTGCGGGTGACATAGTTGATGACGCCGCCCGGCTCGCCGCCGCCATACAGCGCACCCGCCGGACCCTTGAGCACCTCCACGCGTTCGATGTTGAACAGCTGCGGCACCGAGAAGCCGGCGTACGGGTCGCCGCGCAGTCCGTCGTAGAGCACGTTTTCCTGGCGGAAACCGCGCAAGGTCACGCCGGCATAGCTGAAGAAACTGATGCCGCTGATGCTGCGATACAAATCGGTGATCTGACGCGCGGCCTGGTCGTCGATCAACTCGCGCGGCAAGACCTGCACCGATTGCGGCACCAGTGCCAGCGGCGTGTCGGTCCGCGTGGCCACGGCGGCATCGTCGGATTTGTAGAGGGTCTGCGCGCGGCCGACGACATTCACGCCATCCAGCTCGGTCAAGGCCGGAGGGGTGCTGTGTTGAGCGAAAGCAGGCAGGGCAGGCAGGGCGAGCGCAGCGGTGAGCGCGGTGACAAGGAGCGTGGGGCGCATTGGTCACTAATGGGAATGGTTATCAAATGCATCTTAGCACGATGTGATTGGCCAATTGCAGAGGTCGCTGCGGAGGGGCGAAATGTGTGGGCGTGGTTGTGTGATTTGCTTGTGTGCGTGTGCGGATGCAGTCACGCGAGATGCGAGCTGCGAGCTGCGAAGGCAGAAGGCAGAAGACAGAAGACAGAAGGCAGAAGACAGAAGGCAGAAGGCAGAAGGCAGAAGACGTAAGGGAGGAGACAGAAAGCAGAGAGCACAAGGCATGACGGCACGAGGACATGAGGACCTTAAGGTCGAGGGCATAGCCTTCCTTCTCCCGCCGGGACGTTGTCCTCTTTCATGGGGGAGAAGGTGCCCGAAGGGTGGATGAGGGCGCGTGCGAAGCCACGTGTCGTTGCGTCTGCACGAGCACGTTGAGTGACGCACTAACAGCGGCGTCGATTGCTCTGCAGCATTGCTTGACGCGCCGTACCCTCACCCCAACCCCTCTCCCGACGGGAGCGGGGCTTTGCAGCGCGGTGAGGTGTTGCGATTGTTCTGCTCGTGTGCGTTTGAGCGCTCTCGATGCAAGGGGCATTGCAGCCAACGGCGTGCGGCATTGCGTAATGCGCCGTACCCTCACCCCAACCCCCGCTCCGCGCCCCGGTCCGCGCTCGCGGCGCGGGAGCTCCAGGCACGCGCCTGTGCGCGCAAGCAATGCCTCATCGCCTCGCCGGGGGAGCGGCTTCAGAACATGGCGGCCATGCCCGCAGTCCCTTCTCCCACCGGGAGAAGGTGCCCGAAGGGCGGATGAGGGTGCGGTGCCGCGGGATGGTGCCGGTTGCGGGACTCGCCTCAGCTCTGGCTGATCCATAGGGATGAAGCCCGTACCCTCACCCCAACCCCTCTCCCGACGGGAGAGGGGCTTCCGCATGGCGGCGATACCCGATGGTTCTTGTTCTTTTTCCGTAGCCGCTATGCAGCAGCGTTGCAGCGCTTTTACTGCGGATGCAATTGCAGCGTGTAGCGCGTGGCAGTGGGCAGAAAAGGTGTGGGTCGTCCATGAACCCAATCGTCGTGGCCCGCGCCCCAGAACGGTGACAGCGGGTGGCCGCTCTGGCCGCCGGGCATGTGTACGATGCCGTCCTGTTCGTGCCCGGGAGAGACCACCATGCGCTCGGAGGCGCCGAAAGCCGGGCCTTGCACGCGTGGCATGTCGCGGTCGCCCGGCAGCTGGTCCGGTGGCATGCACAGCCAGCGGCTGGCCAGCGCCGGCAACGCGCGGGCGATTGGATGGCAGATGGCAGCGGTGTTGCGCTCGCCCCAGGTGCGCTTGCCCAGTGGTTCGCCGGGCGCTGCCTGTGCGGCCAGTTCACGCTGCGCGCTACGGGCGGCGTCGCCAAGCAACTGGTCCCAACTGGCGTAGCTTGGTGGCAGCAGATGCGCCGGGCGCTGTTGCAGAAGCGGCCACACGACGCCTTCCAGTTGCGCGCGACGCGGCGGCAGAAAGTCATTGCCAAGCGCAGCTTTCCCGGGGGCAAGCAGGCCGGCTTCCACCGCAGCGATGGTGTTGCTGCGGAACTCGCGCACGATGCGGTAGCTGGCCGAATCGGTGGAGGCATGGCCACTCCACCGCCGCGTTGCGACTTCGATTTGCTGCAAGGCCGGGTCGTTGCTGTGTGCGACCACGCCGCGTAGCACCTGCCACCACCGTGTCAGCAACACCGCGCGATCGTCCAGCTGGATCGCCAGCAGATCGCGCTCGGTGAAGCGCTGCCTGGCGAACAGGGCGTCGCGGATCTGCTGGGCACGTGCGCCCAGGTCGTAGCCGGCATTGCCCAGCGTGGCCAGTTGCTGCGCGTCGACAACCCGGCTGTTGGCGGTCCAGAGCCGATGCGAGGGCGGGTCGATCAGCGCGGGCGCTGCGTCGCTGCGCAGCGGCCACGGTGTGCAAGCGGCCGGCGGCGTGGTGGCCGGCGCTGGCGCGGCGGTCTGTGGCGAGGCTGCAAGGTCGGCGATGCCGGTCGGGCTGCAGCCGGGGTTGCGTGCAGGGCGCGCGCCGATCAGTCGCCAGCCGATGCGCCCGCTACGGTCGGCGACCACCAGGTTCTGCGCGGGAATGCCGGAGCGGTCCGCTACCGCGAAGGCGTCCTGCAGGTCGCGTGCGCGGCTCATCTGCGCAAAGTCCAGGCGGATGGCGCCGGGCAACTGCGCGGCCCAGCGCAGCGCCAGCACGCTGCCGTCTGCATTTTCGTGCAGGATCGGCCCCCATGCCGCTTCGCGCACCTCAAAGCGCACCGGTGCCGCGCCGGCGACGCGGATCGTTTCGACATGCGTCGTCAGTGCCTGCGGGTGATCCGGCGTCGCCGGTGCGATACGCGCGAAGTCGGCGGTGTCGATGTAGCTGTTGGTGAAGGCCCAGGCCACGTGGCCATTGCTGCCGACCACCACCGCCGGCAGACCGGGCAGGGTGAAGCCGGTGACATCCACCTTGCCATCGGCTGCGGCCGTGTCGGAGTAGCGCAGCCGCGCGCGGAACCAGATGTTGGGCGCGCGCAGGCCCAGGTGCATGTCGTCGGCCACGATGGCGCGGCCGTCGGCGGTCAGGCGGCCATCCACTGCAAAATTGTTGCTGCCCGGGGTGGGCTGCTCGGCCTGCGGTGCGGCGGGTGGATGCGGCGGGCGGCGCAGATCCAGCGTCGCGGCATCCGGCAGCACCGCATCGCCCTGTGCGGGGCCGGACAGCGGCGCATCCCAGCTGGAACCCTGGTGATCGAGCAAGGCCGCCAGTGCCGGTGGCACCACCGCGCGCAGACGCGCGGCGGCCAGTTCGGTCTGGTTGTCGCTGTCCTGCAGGTCGGCGTACATCGCCATGCCGGTCAGGATCGAATCTTCCAGGGTCCAGGCACGCGGCGTCTGGCGCAGCAGCAGGTACGGCCAGGGGCGCACCGGCAGCGCGGCCAGCCCCGCGTTCACACCGTCGGTATATGCCTGCAGCGCGGCACGCTCGCTGCCGGCTGCAATCTGCAGGCTGGCCTGCACGCGTGCGCGCAGCCGGTGGACGCGGTTGCGCTTGTCCAGGTCCACCGCCTTGGCGCCGAACAACTCCGACAGCTCGCCGGCGGGCGCACGGCGCATCAGGTCCATCTCGAAATAGCGCTCCTGAGCATGCACGTAGCCGAGTGCGCGCATCGCATCGATCTGGCTGGCCGCATCCAGCGTGACCACGCCGTTCCGGTCGCGCTGGACGCGCACTGGCGCGTGCAGCCCGGCCAGAGCGGTGTTGCCATCCAGCTGTGGCAGGCTGCCGCGCAGCAGCAGATACAGGGCCACGCCGGCTGCCAGGGCCAGCACCACGATTGCCAGTGTCAGCCGGCCCAGCCATTTGCGCATTTTCATGTCCCTGAGTGTGGATTGCTGACAGGCCGCGATGCGGTGGCGGCGGGCTGCGCAGCGTGGGGATCGCCGATCTGCAGGCCGGCCGCGCCCGTCTTGCGGCATGCACCGTCCATCTGGTCGCCACTGTCGAGTGTGCCTGCGGCGCATGACTGCTATGGGTCTGGCCGCAAGCGCAACTGAAAGTGATTCCGATTAGATCATTGCCCGCCGGCTTAGGGCACCATGCGCGCATTGCGTCACTGGAGCACAGCATGAAAGGCCATCCCGAAGTCGTCGAATACCTCAAACAGCTGCTACGCGGCGAACTGGCGGCACGCGACCAGTATTTCCTGCACTCGCGCCGCTACGAGGATCAGGGCCTGATGGCGCTGTACGAGCGCATCAATCATGAAATGGAAGAGGAAACCGAGCACGCCGATGCGTTGCTGCGGCGCATCCTGTTCCTGGAAGGCGACCCGGACATGCGACCGGCCGAGTTTGCGCCGGGCAAGACGGTGGTGGAAATGCTCGAGCGCGATCTGGTCGTCGAATACGAAGTGCGCGCAGCATTGGCTGCCGGCATGAAGCTGTGCGAAGAGCACGGCGACTATGTCAGCCGCGACGTGCTGCTCAAGCAGCTGCAGGACACCGAAGAAGACCATGCCTGGTGGCTGGAACAGCAGCTCGGCCTGATCAAGCGGATCGGCCTGGAGTTGTACCAGACCTCGAAGATCGACAAGGGCCCTGTGGCCGGTTGATGGCCACGGCTGCAGGAACGCGCGGTGCAAGGCCGCGCGCAGCAGCCAGCGTGTGATGCGGCCAGGCGCGTGCCTGGCCGGCCGCCATCAGCCGCGTTGCAGGCGATAGACGGCGGTGGACAGTGCGGTGACCCCATCGGCGCGAAAGCGCGGCTCCTGAGCGAGGATGTCGCGCCGTTCCAGCACTTCCACCTGCCAGTTGGTGTCCAGCAACGCGTGTACCTGCGCGGCGTCCACCGAAAACGGCGGGCCGGCTTTCTCGGCTTGCGGATACTCCAGCGTGATCAGCAGGCCGCGGCAGTCTGCCGGCAGGCGCGCGTACGTCGTATCCAGATAGCGTTGACGCAGGTCCTCCGGTAACGCGACCAGCGCTGCGCGGTCGTACACCGCCCCGCAGTCGGCGAGCAGGCTCGCCTCCAGGGCAAATGCATCGCCGCAAATGATCTCGATGGGACCGGCGACGAAATGCTCGCCTGCAGCGCTGATGCGACGCTGCGGTTGCAGGCCGGCTTCGTCGAAAAACTGCACGACTGCCAGCGGCGACAATTCCACGCCCAGCACCCGATGGCCTTGTGCGGCCAGCCAGTGCATGTCCATCGTCTTGCCGCATAGCGGCACCAGTACGCGGGTGTCGGTGGGCACCTGCAGCTTGGGCCAGTGCTTGCGCAGCAGGGGCATGACCTCCTGCTGGTGGAAGCCGATCTGTCCGTGCTGCCAGCGTTGCAACCAGAAATCTGTGTCCATGGAGGCGTCGTGTCCTTGCGCGGCATGCGCAGCGGTCGTCGCGCCAGCGCGCGCCGCTCGATTGATATGTCGATCAGCGTTGGCACTACAGCTGACGCAGCTCGATCAGCCAACGCGGCGGTGCTGATCGCACCGCCGCGCAGGCATATGGCGAAGCCGCGTTACTGCACTTCCAGCCCGCGCCTCGGTCGCCTAAGGCGACCGCAGTTCCAGCCGCGCCGCTGCGCGCCGGATGGGTGAACCCCCTTTACTGCACTTCCAGCCCATCCACTTTCTGCCACCCACGCGGCAACAAGGACCCACGACTAGCACGCGCGCCCACATACGTGTCCAGATCCTTGAACGACAGGCTCATGGTGCGGGCGCCGCTGCGTACCAGCAGGGTATTGCCCGGAGCGACCGCCACCACCGCCACTACACGCTCGGTACCGAGCTTGGCCTTGGGGATCTCGATGATCTTGTTGCCCTTGCCCTTGTCCAGCTCGGGCACCTCGGTCGCCGGCACCGCCAGCAGGTTGCCGGCGCTGGTCACCGCGACAATCCGGTCGGTCTGCGGGTTGCTCACCTGCGCCGGCGTCAGCACGTGCGAGCCGGCGGTGAGGTTGAGCATCGCCTTGCCGGCCTTGTTGCGGCCGGTGAGGTTTTCGAAGCGGGTGACGAAACCGTAGCCGTGCGAGGACGCCAGCACGAAGCGGGTGGCGTTGTCCGCACTGGCCATGACCTGGAACGCGGCGCCGGAGGCCGGCGAGAAGCGCCCGGTCAGCGGTTCGCCATTGCCACGCGCGGAGGGCAGGGTGTGCACGGCGGTGGAATAGGCGCGGCCATCGGAATCCAGGAACGCCACCTGGTGGGTGCTGCGGCTGCGCACCGCCGCCCGCAGGCCATCGCCTTCGCGATACGACATGCCGGCCGGATCGACCTCGTGGCCCTTGGCGGCACGCACCCAGCCCTTTTCCGACAGCACCACGGTCATCGGTTCGCTGGCGACCATCTCGGTTTCGTCGATGGCCTGCGCGGCGCCGCGCTGCACCAGCGGCGAACGGCGCGCATCGCCGAACTTCTTGGCATCGGCAGTGAGTTCGTCCTTGATCAGCTTCTTCAGCTTGGGCTTGCTGTCCAGGATGGCCATGATCTGCGCGCGTTCCTTGGCGAGGGCTTCCTGCTCACCGCGGATCTTCATTTCTTCCAGGCGCGCCAGCTGGCGCAGCTTGGTTTCCAGGATGTATTCGGCCTGTTCCTCGCTTAGCGCGAAGCGCGCGATCAGCACCGGCTTGGGTTCGTCTTCGCTGCGGACGATGCGGATCACTTCGTCCAGGTTGAGGAAGGCGATCAACAGGCCTTCCAACAGGTGCAGACGGCGCTCGACCTTTTGCAGGCGATGGTTGAGGCGGCGGGTGACCGTGTCGCTGCGGAAGGTCAGCCATTCGCTCAGCAGGTGCTTGAGGTTCTTGACCTGCGGACGGCCATCCAGGCCGATCACGTTGAGGTTGACGCGGTAGCTGCGTTCCAGATCGGTGGTGACGAACAGGTGGCCCATCAGCTGTTCGGCATCCACGCGGTTGGAGCGCGGCACCAGCACCACCCGCACCGGACTGGTGTGGTCGGATTCGTCGCGGATGTCCTCCAGCCATGGCAGCTTCTTGGCGCGCATCTGCTGGGCGATCTGTTCGATCACCTTGGACGGCGACACCTGGTACGGCAGCGCGTCGATGACGATGTTGGCGTGTTCTTTCTTGTAGGTGGCACGTGCGCGCACGCTGCCGTGGCCGGTCTCGTAGATGTTCCGCAGATCCGCAGCCGGGGTGATGATCTCGGCGGTGGTCGGGTAGTCCGGGCCCAGCACGTGCTCGCACAAGTCGGCGACCGTGGCATCGGGGTCGTCGAGCAGGCGCAGCAGCGCGCTCACGATCTCGTTGAGGTTGTGCGGCGGCACGTCGGTGGCCATGCCGACGGCGATGCCGGTGGTGCCATTGAGCAGCAGGTGCGGCAGGCGGGCCGGCAGCCAGGTGGGTTCTTCCAGGGTGCCGTCGAAGTTGGCTGCCCAATCAGTGGTGCCCTGGCTGATTTCGCCCAGCAGCACCTCGGCGATCGGGGTCAGCTTGGATTCGGTGTAGCGCATCGCCGCGAACGACTTGGGGTCGTCGGTCGAGCCGAAGTTGCCCTGGCCTTCGATCAGCGGGTAACGGTACGAGAACGGCTGGGCCATCAGCACCAGGGCCTCGTAGCAGGCGCTGTCGCCATGCGGGTGGTATTTACCGATCACATCGCCCACGGTGCGCGCGGATTTCTTCGGCTTGGCGGCGGCATTCAGGCCCAGCTCGCTCATGGCGAAGATGATGCGCCGCTGCACCGGCTTCAGGCCATCGCCCAGGAAGGGCAGGGCGCGGTCGAGCACCACGTACATCGAATAGTCGAGATAGGCGCGTTCGGCGTACTCGCGCAGCGGCAGCTGTTCGAAGCCGTGGAAGGTAGGGCGGGTCAGATCGGTCATGTAAAGCCAGGTCCTGCGAAAGAGAAACCCGCACCAGGGCGCGGACTCGAAGAGCGCCGATTATCCGGATGCGGCGGGGGATGCCAAGCCGCGCGCATGGCCGGCGGCCAGATAACGGGTGGGCGGGGCGCCGAAATGGCGGTGGAACACACTGACGAAGGCGCTGGGACTGCTGTAGCCGAGCTGGTCGGCCACCTGCGCCACCGGGCTGCCCTGGCTGAGCCGGCGCAGGCCTTCGGCCAGCCGCGCCTGCTGCCGCCATTGCGCAAAACTCAGCCCGGTCTCGGCACGGAAATGCCGGCTCAGGCTGCGCGGCGATAGCCCGCCCCAGTCGGCCCAGGCTTCGAGCGGGCGCGGGTCGGCCGGGGTGTCGAGCAGCTGGCGGGCGATGCGCAGCAGCCGGCGGTCGGCCGGCATGGGCAGGTGCAGGTGGTCGATCTGCACCTGGCACAGTTCGTCCAGCAGCACTGCGGCCAGCCGTTGCTGGGCAGCGTCCAGCGGCTGATCCAGCGGCCAGCTGGCGGCACGCATGATCGCTTCGCGTGCCAGCCCGGTCAGGCGGATCACGCCGCCCTGTGCGGGCAGGGCATGGCAGGCATCGGGCCGCACCACCACGCCCCAGCCGCGCATCGGCCCGGCCAGCTCCACGGTGTGCTGCCGGCCGGGCGGCATCCAGCCGGCGCAGCCGGGTGGCAGCGACAGCGTGCCCTGTTCGGTGTGCACGGTCAGCACCCCCTGTTCGACAAACATCAGCTGGCCGCGCACGTGGGAATGCCAGGCGGTTTCCGGCGCCCACACCGCACGCAGGTCGGCCAGGAACGCGATCAGCACCGGCCCATGTGCCCACTCGAAACTGGCTCGGATGCCGGGTGGCAGGGCATCGACCGTGGTTGGCGGGTTTTCGACAGTCATTGGCGCAATTGTATTACCGGGCCAGCAATCGCGGCGCGTATCGTGGCGATCCTTGCGCGCGGTTTAATACCGCATAAGATATTTGCGTTGACAAATATATTTTTCGGAACAAAATGTCTGGCATGGACCTACCGCCCACCGCCTCGCCGTCGTTCGGCCTGCTATTGCGCCAGGTGCGCGACGCGCTGATGCGCCAACTCGACGCCGAGATGAAAGGCGAGCTGCCCGACTTCGGCTTCAGCCACTACGTGGGGCTGAAGGTCCTGGCAGTGCGTTCGCCCTGCACGGCCAACGAGTTGGCGCTGGCCCTTGACCAGACCCCGAGCGCGGTCACCCGCTTGCTCGACAAGCTCGAAGCGCTGGGCGCGGTGCGGCGCGAGCCGCATGCGCAGGACCGCCGCGCGCTGCAGATCGTCATGACCGACCAAGGCCTGGCGCTGTGGGAGCGGCTGCGCGCGCGGGGCGAGCGTGCCATCGAGCACGGCCTGCGCGACCTGTCGGCGCCCGAGCGCGAGCAACTCACCTCTCTTCTCATCCGTGTCCGCGATGCACTCAACTCATGAACGCTGCTAGTTCCCTTCTCCAGACGCTGCGCCCGCGCTCGATGCGCCTGGCGCGGCCGCTCGTCCTCACCGCGCTGAGCCTGGCGCTGGCGGCATGTGCCAGCAGCCGTGGCCTGGCGCCGCAAGGCACCGTGCTGCAGCCCGGCGACGTGCATGCCGAGCGCACCCTGACGCAGGCCGGGCTGAGTTCCGCCGCATGGCCGGCCAGCGACTGGTGGCGCGCGCTGGGCGATGCGCAGCTGGATGCCCTGATTGCCGAAGGCCTGCAGCACAGCCCCAGCCTTGCCGCAGCCGATGCGCGGCTGCGGCAGGCGCAGGCGCGCATCGGTTCGGCCCAGGCCGACCGTGGCCCCAGCCTGTCGGTGTCCGGCGGCTATACCGGGTTGCAGTTGCCCGAATCGATGGTCGGCGAAGAACTGGGCGGCAGTTACGGCGGTAGCGCGCAGGTGGTGCTGGATTTCCGTTATGGCGTGGATCTGTGGGGCGGCAAGCGCAGTGCCTGGGAAGCGGCGGTGGATCAGGCACATGCGGCCGAGGTGGATGCACAGGCCGCGCGCCTGAACCTGTCCGCAGCGATCGCCGAAGGCTACGCGCAGCTTGCCTATGCCTGGAGCCTGCACGACGTGGCCAACGATGAGCTGGGCCGCGCGCAGAAGACCCTGGAGCTGACCCGGCAACGCCGCAGCGCCGGCATCGATAGCGAGCTGCAGGTGCGCCAGGCGCAGGCGCGCGTGCCGGCCGCGCAGCAGCAGGTGCAATCCGCGCAGCAGCAGATCGACGAAGCCCGCACTGCGCTGGCCGCGTTGGTCGGGCAGGGGCCGGATCGCGGGCTGGACATCGCACGGCCTGCTATCGCCGCATCGATCGCCATGCAGATGCCGGGCAACCTGCCGGCCGATCTGCTGGGTCGTCGCCCCGACGTGGTGGCCGCGCGCTGGCGTGTGGAGGCCGCCGACAAGGACATCGCGGTGGCCAAGACGCGCTTCTATCCCAGCCTCAACCTCACTGCGCTGGGTGGGGTGGTCAACCCGGATATCGGCAAGCTGCTGGAAAGCGGCTCGGTGTTCGGACTGGTGGCGCCGGCATTGAGCCTGCCGATCTTCGACGGCGGCAAGCTGCGCGCCAATCTGGCGGGCAGCGATGCGCAGTACGACCTGGCCGTGGCCGATTACAACCAGAAGGTGATTGCCGCGCTGCGCGAAGTGGCCGACCAGGTCAACGCGGTGCGCTCGCTGCAGCAGCGCGTGCAGGCGCAGGACGAGGCCGTGCAGACGGTCAACGCCGCGTTCGGGTTGGCGCAGCAGCGTTACCGCGCCGGCATCGGCAGCTATCTGGAAGTGCTCAGCGTGCAGGAGCAGTTGCTCGTCGCACGCCAGCGCATGGCCGGGCTGCAGTCGCAACAACTCCTGGCCTCGGTGAGGTTGCAGCGTGCGCTGGGCGGCGGATTCACGCCGGAGCCCGCACGCGACACCGCACGCACCGCGACCACCTCCGCACAACCGAATTCCTGAGACAGCGACGATGAGCCAGAACACTCCAACTTCTTCCCAACCCGCGCCGGCTGCGCCCAGCAAGCGCCGTGCGGCGCTGCGCATCGTGGCCATTCTGGTGATCGTGGCGATCATCGGTCTGGTGGCGTGGTACTTCCTGGTCGGCCGTTGGCACGAAGACACCGACGACGCCTACGTGCAGGGCAACCAGGTCCAGATCACCCCGATGGTGGGCGGCACCGTGGTCAGCATCGGCGCCGAAGACGGCATGCGCGTGGAGCGCGGCCAGTTGCTGGTGCAGCTGGACCCGGCCGACACCGCCGTGGCGCTGCAGCAGGCCGAAGCCAACCTGGCCAAGACCGTGCGCCAGGTGCGCGGTCTGTACCGCAGCGTGGAAGGTGCGCAGGCCGAAGTGTCTGCGCGCGAAGTGACGCTGCGCAGCGCCCGCGCCGACTTTGCCCGCCGCAGGAATCTGGCCGCCAGCGGTGCCATTTCCAACGAAGAACTGGCGCATGCCCGCGAAGAACTGGCGGCTGCCGAGGCCGCGGTGAGCGGCTCGCGCGAGAGCTTCGAGCGTAATCGCGCGCTGGTGGACGACAGCGACCTGGCCAGCCAGCCGGACGTGCAGACCGCTGCGGCGCAGGTGCGCCAGGCCTATCTCAACCACGCACGTACCGGCGTGGTGGCACCGGTGTCCGGTTATGTCGCGCGGCGTTCGGCGCAGGTTGGCCAGCGCGTGCAGCCCGGCAGCGTGTTGATGGCGGTGGTGCCGCTGCAGCAGGTGTGGGTGGAAGCCAACTTCAAGGAAACCCAGCTCAAGCACATGCGCCTGGGCCAGGAAGTGGAGCTGCACTCGGATCTGTACGGCGGTGGCGTGGATTACACCGGCCGCATCGAAAGCCTGGGCCTGGGCACCGGCAGCGCGTTCTCGCTGTTGCCGGCGCAGAACGCCAGCGGCAACTGGATCAAGATCGTGCAGCGCGTGCCGGTGCGCATTGCGGTGGACAGCAAGCAGCTGGCGGGCAATCCATTGCGCATCGGCCTGTCGATGAAGGTCGAAGTCAATCTGCACGACCAGCAGGGCAGCGTGCTGCCGACCAAGCCTGCGACCGGCGCGGTGTTCTCCACCGACGTGTATGCCCAGCAGTTGCAGGCCGCCGACGCCGACATCCATCGCATCATTCAGGACAACCTGCCGTCGCAGGCTGCCACCAAGGCGGGCTGAGCCACCATGTCTTCGCAAGCTCCCACCGCGCCCGGCGGCCCGGCGGCGCCGGCGCCCGCCGCCGGCTTTCGCCCGGCCAGCGTGGCGCTGTGCACCGTGGGCCTGGCCATGGCCTCGTTCATGCAGGTGCTGGACACCACCATCGCCAACGTCTCGCTGCCGACCATCGCTGGCAATCTCGGCGCCAGTTCGCAGCAGGCCACCTGGGTCATCACCTCGTTCGCGGTCAGCACCGCGATCGCCTTGCCGCTCACCGGCTGGCTGAGCCGTCGGTTTGGCGAGACCAAATTGTTCGTGTGGTCCACGCTGGCCTTCACCATCGCCTCGCTGCTGTGCGGCCTGGCGCAGAGCATGGGCATGCTGGTGGTGTCGCGTGCGCTGCAGGGCTTCGTGGCCGGGCCGATGTACCCGATCACCCAGAGTCTGCTGGTGTCGATCTACCCACGCGAAAAACGCGGGCAGGCACTCGCCTTGCTGGCCATGATCACCGTGGTGGCGCCGATCGCCGGCCCGATCCTGGGTGGCTGGATCACCGACAACTACAGCTGGGAATGGATCTTCCTGATCAACGTGCCGCTGGGCATCATCGCCAGCAGTATCGTGGGCTCGCAGTTGCGCAATCGCCCCGAGCAACTCGAAAAGCCGCGCATGGACTACATCGGCCTGATCCTGCTGGTGGTCGGCGTGGGCGCGCTGCAGCTGGTGCTGGATCTGGGCAATGACGAAGACTGGTTCTCGTCCGACAAGATCGTGGTGCTGGCCTGCGTCGCTGCGGTGGCGCTGGTGGTGTTCGTGATCTGGGAACTCACCGACAAGGACCCCATCGTCGACCTCAAGCTGTTCCGGCATCGCAACTTCCGCGCCGGCACGCTGGCCATGGTGGTGGCATATGCGGCGTTCTTCAGCGTCAGCCTGCTGATCCCGCAATGGCTGCAACGCGACATGGGCTACACCGCGATCTGGGCTGGCCTGGCCACCGCGCCGATCGGCATCCTGCCGGTATTGATGACGCCGTTCGTGGGTAAGTACGCGCTGCGTTTCGACTTGCGCATGCTGGCGACCATCGCCTTTGTCTTCATGTCGTTCACCAGCTTCTTCCGCTCCAACTTCAACCTGCAGGTGGACTTCGGCCACGTCGCGACCATTCAGCTGGTGATGGGCGTGGGCGTCGCGTTGTTCTTCATGCCGGTGCTGCAGATCCTGCTGTCGGATCTGGATGGGCGCGAGATTGCTGCGGGCTCCGGCCTGGCGACATTTCTGCGCACGCTGGGCGGCAGCTTCGCCGCATCGTTGACCACCTATTTATGGGCACGCCGCACCCAGGTGCACCACGCGCATATCACCGAACACATCTCGGTCTACACGCCGGGCATGCAGGAGCAGGTCACCGCAATGGGGCAGGGCGACCTGCAACGCGGCGCGGCCTCGCTCAACAACATGATCAACCACCAGGCCTCGCAGATGGGCTTCAACGACATCTTCTACCTGCTCGGCTGGACCTTCCTTGCGATCATCTTCTTCCTGTGGCTGGCAAAGCCGCCGTTCGGTGCGGGTGCCGGCGGCGCGGCGGCGGCTGGTGGGCACTGAGCGCAGCCGACTAGGGTCTGGTCATGCCAAGGACCGCGGTGCGCCTGTTGTACATGCGTAGGGGCAACGATTTGCCTGGGACTCGCATAGACTGACGCTCTCCAAGCGGGAGCAGTTCAATGGCAGCGACGCCTTGCACGACGGGTTTTCCTCAGTCTTCCGCTCCCATGGATGGGGCCAGGCGCGAAGGCCGGTTCGCGAGGTCTCGCGGTGACGGGCGTCTGCATGACGTCCAGCGCCGGCGCCAGTTGCGATATACAGCTCCAGCCATGTGGCGTCTCACGCAGATCGTGCTGTGTCTTGGGCTGTTGTTTCCATTCCTTGCTTCGGCCGATGCATTGGCCGACCGAGTGGCGCAGCAGATGCAGCTCAATCGGCAACGCTATGGCATCGTGGGGCAGGCCGTCTATGTCGCCCACAACGGCAAGCTGCTGTTTCGCGGCGCCGATGGGCAGGCCGATCTCGACAGCCGGCAGCCGGTGACACCTGAGCAGATATTTCCTGCGTTTTCGGTGAGCAAGCTGTTGGTGAGCACCTTGATCATGCAGTTGGTCGAAGCCGGGCAGATCGACCTGGACCGACCCGCTCGCGTCTACCTGCCAGATCTGCCAAGGCGCTGGAGCAAGATCACGGTGCGGCAGCTACTTGATCACACCTCCGGCTTGCCTGAGTACTTCACCGAGGCGCAGGTGAGCGGCTCGCCTGGAGGCAATGCCTCGTTCCCGGAAAATCTGCAGGCGGTTCTCGCTGCGCTGGGCAACCAGTCACTGCTGTTTTCGCCGGGCAGCAACACCCGCTATACCAACACCAACTATCTGCTGCTTTCGCAACTGCTGCAGATCCATTACCGCAAACCGTATCCGCAGATCGTGTCCGAGCGGATCACCGCGCCGTTGACGTTATCGCACACTCTTCTCGGGCGCTCCCGATTGCCAGTAGATGGCGTCGTCAGGGCCTATGTTGGCAGAGAGGGAAAGCTGCAAGATGAGCCGGAAATCGCCTGGCCCGACTACGCGCTCGGGCATGCCGAGCTGTACACCAGCATCGACGATCTGGCGACCTTCATCGAAGCGATGCGAGGTGGAAAGTTAGTCGGCAAGCCAACCCTGCAACAGATTTGGCAGCCGCAGTTGCTGCCCAATGGACAGCGCGGCTGGTTTGCCGGCGGCTGGGAGGTGGGCGCAAGTGGTGCCTATCGGTACGTCGGTCATGATGGCGGCGCACGGGTGAGGGTGCGGCTGCTGTACGCCGACGCCCTGGATGGCGATAGCTACACCATCGTTTACCTGACCAATGGAAGCGCGCGTGGTGTGTGGTCGCGGGTGTTGGTCGATAGCATCATGGCTGCCATCGCGCCACAGACGTTTCCCGCCGAAGCCTTGTCGGAGAAGCTCATCTCCTTCGCCCTGCAGACGCCTGTCGATCACGACACCCAGTTATTGGCCGATGCACTGCATGCCGACGGGAGCATCCCCCTCAATCAACTCGAGGCGGTGGTCAACACGACGGGCTACACCGTTCTGTCCAATCTCGGCGCAGATGCGGCGATTCGTATATTCGCGCTCAACGTGCTGCTATTCCCGGCGTCCAGTAATGCGCTGGACAGCCTTGCCGAGGCGTATGAAGCAAACGGAGATTTCGCCCATTCGCGCGCCATCAGGCAGCGCATCAAGACCGTGTCCGCGCCCCCTGGGAAGCAATGATCCGACTTGTGGGCGTGATAGCTGCTCGATTGCCCGGTTCGGCGGCGCGTCGCTGTTGTCGCATTCCTGCTTCGCTGCTGATCGGCACGCTCACCAATGTCGATAGGCTATGGTCCAAGACATCGCCCAAACGCAAAAAACCCCGCCGAGGCGAGGTTTTTTACGATCTACCGTGAGTCGTGGTGCCCAGGAGAGGACTCGAACCTCCACGAAGTTGCCCCCGCTAGCACCTGAAGCTAGTGCGTCTACCAATTCCGCCACCTGGGCGACTCAGGGAGCGAATTGTGCAAGCTGCGCGCGTGGCTGTCAACGCATCTTTTGCAAAATTGTAGCGTCGCTTGCGATGCGCGTGACCAGGGCGGCGGCGGGGCGGCGGATGCGCGCAGCATGCGTCCGCCGCGGGGCCGCTCACGGCAACTGCGTGGCCTGCAGGGCGACCTCCACGCTTTGCACCGGTTCGCTGGCCGAACGTGCCAGCTGCACACGATACGCGCCCGCCGCGATGTTCCAGCGGCGCGCCTTGGCATCGAAGTCGGCCAAGGTCTTGGGCTCGGCCACCACCTGCACGCTGCGCTTTTCGCCCGGCTTCAGCGTGAGCTTCTGCCAGCCGATCAGGCGCAGCGGGGTGGCGTGGCCGTTGGGCAGGGTGACGTAGAGCTGCGGCACCGCGGCACCTTCGCGCAGGCCGATGTTTTCCACCTCGAAGCTGGCGGTGAGCTGGCTGCCGTTGGCGTCCACGCGCAGCCCGCCCATGCGGAACTGGGTGTACGACAGGCCGTGGCCGAACGGGTAGCGTGGGGTGAGATTGCGTGCGGCGAACCACTTGTAGCCGACGTTGGCGCCTTCGATGGCGTAGTCGATGCTGTCTTCGCCCGGCTTGGCCGGCTTGAAGCCCAGGCCCGGAATCGAGGGGCGGGGCAGCTGCGACTCGTCCACCGGCCAGGTCACCGGCAGGTGGCCGGACGGGTTCACCGCGCCGGTCAGCAGGTTGGCGACCGCCTCGCCGCCACCGATGCCCGGGTACCACGCCTGCAGCACCGCCGGCACGCGCTCGGCCCACGGCATGCGCACCGGTCCGTTGGTTTCCAGCACCACGGTGGTCTTGGGGTTGGCCTTGGCCACCGCTTCGATCAAGGCGTCCTGGTTGTCGGGCAGGCGCATGTCCGGCAGATCCACCGATTCGGCGGCCCACTGGGTGGCGAACACGATCGCCACATCGGCAGCCTTGGCCGCGCGTGCGGCAGCTGCACGGTCCTTGCCGTCCACGTAATCGATCTGCGCATTCGGCAACGCGGCGCGCAGTGCCTGCAACGGCGAAGACGGGTGGATGATCACCGGGCCGGGCCAGGTGGTCGGGGTGATGCCCGGTACCGCGTTGCCGCCGTTGATGGTGTAGTCCACGCGCGAGGAGCCGCCGCCGGACATCACGCCCTTGTCGGCGTAGCCGCCGATCACGGCAATGCGGCGCACGTCCCTGGACAGCGGCAAGGTGGCCTGCTCGTTACGCAGCAACACGCTGCCTTCTTCGGCCACATGCTGCGCAGCCAAGAGACCGGCCTTGCCGTCGATCGGCTGGCGCTGGGTCGGGTGATCGAAGGCGCCATGCGCGAACAGGCTGCGCAGCACGCGCTTGACCATGTCGTCGAAGCGCGCACGCGGCACCACGCCGGCCGACACCGCCATGCGCAACGGCGCGTCGAAGAACACCGCCGCGTCGAACACTTCGCCGGCCGATTGCTGATCCAGCCCGGCCAGGGCCGCCTTGGAGCCGCTGTGCACGCCGCCCCAGTCGGACATCACGTAACCGGGGTATTTCCATTCCTGCTTGAGCACCTGGTTGAGCAGGTAATCGTGCTCGCAGCCGTAGATGCCGTTGATCTTGTTGTACGAACACATCACCGAGGCCGGGTCGCCGACCTTCAGCGCGATCTCGAAGGCCAGCAGATCCGATTCGTGCATCGCCTGCTCGCCGATGTCGGCGCTGTGGAAGTTGCGCCGCGTCTCCATGTCGTTGAGCGCGTAGTGCTTCATCGTCGACAACACATGTTCGCTCTGCACGCCGCGGATCGACTCGCCGACCATGGTGCCGGCCAGCAACGGATCTTCGCCGGCGTATTCGAAATTGCGCCCGTTGCGCGGGTCGCGCTGCAGATTGACGCTGCCGGCCAGCAACACGTTGAAGCCCTGCTGCCAGGATTCGCGGCCCATGGTCTTGCCGCCGGCGTACGCCAGTTGCGGGTTCCAGCTCGATGCCGTGGACGGGCCCGATGGCATCGCGGTGGCGAAGTCGCCCTTGCGGATGCCCCCCGGGTTGGTCACGCCCACACCGGCATCGGCCAGCTGCTGCGCGGGGATGCCCAGGCGCGGAACGCCAGGCACGTAACCGGCCGAACCCAGCGCACCTTCAGGCTTGGGGATCTTGTCGGTGCCCAGGCCGAAATAGCTGCGCAGCATCTGGAATTTTTCGTCGTCGGTCATCTGCGCCAGCAGGCGGTCGGCTCGCTGGTCCGCCGTCAATGCGGTGTCCATCCACGGCTGCGACGACGACGCGCCTTGCGCCACTGCCAACGGTGCAGCCAGGGCGATGCCCAGGCCCATGACTACCGCCAGAACCAGGGGGCGCGGGCGGTTCTGGCGGTGTGTAAACGTTTTCATATCGAGGTGTGGCACGGGGTGTCCTTGTAGTGCTGGGTCGTAACGAACTTGGGGGCACCGAAGTGCCCGAATCGGGTGGACGCGGCTATGCCGCGCTGCCGCTGCCGGAATCGGCGTGGCGGTTAGAAGCCGGTCTGCGCGGTGCGCAGGACCGGGTAAAGCCGGTAGCGCTCATCCCACGAAGAATGGCGCTTGGCGAAGAATTCCAGCCGTGCCTGCGGATCCTTGGCAAAGTCGGGGTCGCTGGCGATGCGCTGTTCGAATTGCGCCTTCAATGCGGCATCGTTGGCGAGCATGTCGCGCGCCACCTCTTCGGCGACATAGGCTTCCATGTATTCCTTGCGCTCGAACGCGGTGTTGAAAAAGCCCCACTGCAGCAGCGAATCCGGTGCCTGCGGTTCCAGCATCGCCATCACCAGGCGTGCCTTGGGTTGGGCGATCGGCACGAACAGCGAGCCAGCCGGCACATCGCGGCTTTCATCGCGCCATTGCCCAATGAGGTCGAGCGTCTGGTGACCCTCATTCGAGCTCGCGGCAAAACTGGCCTTGTCGGCGCGGAAGGTTTGTACCGGGCGCTCCGCCGCACTGCCGATGGTCTGGAAGTCGATGCCGTGCAGACGCAGTTTTTCGCCCACCAGGGCCGCTTGCGCGGCCGGCACCAGATAGCCTCCGCGCGGCGCATCCACCACCACATCGGGCGTGATCTGGTCGCGCAGCGGCACTTTCCAGATTTGCGGTGTGCGCTCGTCGTAGTGCGTCATCAACGCGCCGGAAATCGGCGACGGCGTGCGTGTATAGGCATAGCCACGAAACGCGACCGTGCGCGCCTGCGGGCCGGCCGCAAAGCTCAACGGTTCGGATGTGCCAGCCAGCTGCATGGCGCGTTGGTCGGCAGCCAGTGCATCGGCGCGCCACTGCGTGCCATTGCGTGCAGTCTGCTGCAGCACCGACACGATGGCATTGCGGGTCACCCGCACGCGTGTGGGGTAGTCCTTCCACGAATGCGTTTCCACCAGCATGCCGAAGCGGTTGCGCAACAGGAAATACCCGTGCGAGAAGCGTGGCGGCGAGACATCGTCGGCAAAGCCGGAGGCAAGGTCGTCTTCGTGTACGAAGGACGGGTAGTAGGGCAGTGGCAGCGAGCCCTGTTTTTTCAGATCCGCAAGCACCGCGTCGCGCCAGCGCGTGCCGTCGCGCTGCAAGGTCGCATCGCCGGCATGCACCGGCTCCACCTGCACCGACACGTCGTGCTCGAACTTGGCGCCATCGGTGACGTGCAGGTCCACATACATCAGCGGGTCCCACTGCTGCACCAGGCGCAGCATGGCCTGCATCTCGGGCGCGTCGGCCTTGACGTAATCGCGGTTGAGATTGAGGTTCTGCGCGGTGGTGCGCCAGCCCATCTGTTCGGGGCCGCGCTGGTTGGGGCGATTCCAGGCACCGAAGCGCTCATGCCCGTCCACGTTGAACACCGGCACGAATACCCACACCAGTTTGTCGAGCACGCCTTTGCCGGCCTTGCCGTCGAGCAATTCGCGCAATGCCAGGAAGCCCGCGTCCTTGCCATCGATCTCGCCGGCATGGATGCCGCCCTGGATCAACACCACCGGCAGCTTGCGCTGCACGGCCGATTGCGCGTCGAGCGCGCCACTGGTGGAGACGACCAGCGCCTTCATCGGCCGGCCTTCCGGCGTGGTGCCGAACTGGATGCAGCGCACCGCCTGCGGGTAGCGCTGCGCGAAGGCATCGCACAGCGCGATGACTTCGTCATAGCGGCCGGTCTGCACAAAGCCGCTGCGCTCGGCCTGCGTGGTCAGTGGTGTGGCGGCAAGCGCGGCAGGGGTGGAAGTCAGCAGCAACAGGCTCAGGGCCAGGCGGGTGAAGCGGGGCATCCAGCGGTCCAGTGTTCCAGGAAAACGTTTGCAATGTAGCCGAGCCGAGCGGGCAGGCCAATCTGCACTGCGGCATGGGCGGCGGCCAGCAGCGAGCGCGAGCGCCCGGTCGGCGCTGCTTTTCGCTGCGCCTCCATGCGCAATGCACAGGCGTTTGATGGCATCGAACGCACCGGTGTCCTGCGCCTCGGCCGTGCGGTGCGCAGCGCTGCGCACGGCAGGACCATGGCCGGCGACGTCCTGGCGCCGGTACGATAGCGCCTGTCTACCGCTCGACCGGACCGCCTTTGACCACCTCCACCTTGCCGGGCCCTACCGCCGGTGCGCGCCTGCCGCGCCAGCTTCCCTTCATCATCGGCAACGAAGCCTGCGAGCGTTTCAGCTTCTACGGGATGCGCAACATCCTGGTGCAGTTCCTGATCACCTCACTGCTGCTGCAGGAGGTTGGCGCGCCGGGCCGCGAGGCCGAAGCCAAGCACATCCTGCACAGCTTCATGATCGGGGTGTATTTCTTCCCGCTGCTGGGGGGCTGGCTGGCCGATCGCTTCTTTGGCAAATACAACACCATCCTGTGGTTCAGCCTGGTGTACTGCGCCGGGCATGCCTGTCTTGCGGCGTTCGAAGGCAGCCGCAGCGGGTTCTTTGTCGGGCTGGGCTTGATCGCGCTGGGTGCGGGCGGCATCAAGCCGCTGGTGGCCTCGTTCATGGGCGACCAGTTCGACCAGTCCAACAAGCACCTGGCCAAGGTGGTGTTCGATGCCTTTTACTGGATCATCAATTTCGGCTCGCTGTTCGCCTCGCTGCTGATTCCGTTGGCCTTGAAAAATCTGGGCCCGTCCTGGGCGTTCGGCATCCCCGGCATCCTGATGTTCGTGGCCACGCTGGTGTTCTGGCTGGGGCGCAACCGGTACGTGCGGGTGCCGCTGCCGCCGAAAGATCCGCACGGGTTTGGCGCGGTGGTGCGGACGGCGTTGCTGGCACGCGCGCCGGGGCAGGGGCGGCCCGGCCTGGTGCTGGCCGTCCTCTCTGTGGTGGCTGCACTGGCCTGCCTGGCGCTGGTGGCGCCGCTGGGCATCGTGATCTGCCTGTGCATGGCGCTGGTGCTGCTGCTGGGCGGGATCGGCGGCGGTACCTGGTGGCAGCTGGAGCGTGCACGCGGTACGCATCCGGACGCGGCCGTGGAAGGTGTGCGTGCCTTGCTGCGCGTGCTGGTGATCTTCGCGCTGGTGACGCCGTTCTTTTCCCTGTTCGACCAGAAGGCGTCCACCTGGGTGCTGCAGGGACGGGAGATGACCATGCCGGCCTGGTTCACCGCCTCGCAGATGCAGGCGCTCAACCCGTTGCTGGTAATGCTGCTGATTCCCTTCAACAACCTGGTGCTGTACCCGCTGCTGCGCCGTGGCGGCTGGGAGCCAACGCCGTTGCGTCGCATGACCAGCGGCATTGCTTTCAGTGGCGTGGCGTGGATTGCGGTCGGGGCGATCCAGGTGGTCATGGACGGCGGCGAGCCGATGCACATCGCCTGGCAGATCCTGCCCTATGCCTTGCTCACCTTCGGCGAGGTGCTGGTGTCAGCCACCGGCATCGAGTTCGCCTACAGCCAGGCACCGGCATCGATGAAGGGCGTGGTGATGAGTTTCTGGTATCTCACCACCACCGTCGGCAACCTGTGGGTGCTGCTATCGAACGTGGCGGTGCGCAACGCGACGGTGACCTCGCAGATCGCCGATACTGGGCTGAGCGAAGCGGCATTTCTGATGTTCTTCTTCGCGGCGTTTGCGTTTCTGGCGGCGCTGGCCTTCGGCCTGTACGCGCGCCGTTATCGCATGGTCGACAATTACCGCTCTGCCTGAGGTCTGCATGATTACCCTGATCCTGATCGCCATCACCGGCATCGTCTCGTGGATGGCGTTCAACAACCGCAAGCTGGCCGACCGGCTGATCCTGTGGCCGCCGGCGCTGGACAAGAACCGGCAGTACGACCGGCTGGTGACCTACGGTTTCATTCATGCCGACCTGGGTCACCTGGTCTTCAACATGATCACGCTGTTCTTTTTCGGCCGGGTGATCGAGAACGTGATGACACAGCTGACCGGCAGCGTGCTGACCTATCCGCTGTTCTATCTGGCTGCGTTGGTGGTGTCGATCCTGCCCAGCTATCTGAAGAACCAGCACAACCCCAACTATTTGAGCCTGGGTGCGTCCGGTGCGGTGTCGGCGGTGTTGTTCGCCTTCATCCTGCTGCAGCCGTGGACGATCATCCTGGTGCTGTTCATTCCGGCACCGGCGATCATCTATGCGGTGTTCTATGTGGGCTACAGCCTGTGGATGGACCGCCGCGGCGGCGACCGCATCAACCACAGCGCGCATCTGGCCGGCGCGGCATTCGGGGTGATGTTCATGCTGATCATGGAGCCGCGTGTGTGGCAGGTCTTTCTGGAGCAGCTGTCCAATCCGCGCTTTGGCTGAGTGTCCGCCGGCGGCAGCGAGGCATCCGCCAGGCAGCGGTGGCCACGCACGTTGCAGCGGTGCCAATCGGCGGATCCTGCAGACTGCGCCAGGGCCGGCACGATGGCGTCGCCAGCCCCGGCAGATGCAGAGACGCAGGCTTCAGGCCGCGTTGCGTTCCTGATCGGTGGTGCTGCCGAGCGCTGCACCCGAGGTCGCGCCATAGGCCTGCTGCAGGCGCTGGTAGACGGTATCGTTGAGCTGGGCGAAATCGGGGTTGTGGGTGTCGCCGGTGATGGCGAACTGGAACAGGCCCTCGAGCAACGAGCTGTCGCTGTCTGCGGTGTGTCCGGCCGAATCGTTGTGCATGCGGTGACTCCTCGTAGGTAAGAGGGAGCTGGCCATGCCGGAGACCGGTTGCAGCGAGCGCCTTCGAGTCAGCTATCGGCGTTGCCTGAGCGAACTTGAGAACAGGTCTGCCAGGCTGCGCGGGCGGTCACAGCGTGGGTTCATTTTCACGCAGGCGCGGCGTCGCGCTGGTCACACTGGGCAAACACTCACTGCCAGGCGCAGACCACGATGGAGGCAGCGACAGTGCACGCCGTACACGAACCGGGTCAGCAGCACTTCGTTGTAGACACCGATGGACAACGTGCCGAGCTGATCTATGACCGCGACGGCACGCGCATGACCATTACGCACACGCTGGTGCCGGACGCGATCGCTGGGCGAGGCATTGCCGCCACGCTGGTCGAGGCCGCTTTGAACTTCGCGCGCGAACACGGGCTGACGGTGGTGCCGGCTTGCAGCTACGCCGCGGCGTATATCCGCCGGCACCAACAATTTCAGGATCTGTTGGCCTGAGTGCCGGCAGCAGATGGTTCGATCAGGGGAGCAGGTGGGAATGGGGCGGTTGCTTGCAGTGAATGGTGTACGGGGCCTGCTGTTACTGGCGCTGTTGGCGGGTTGTACCCAGCGCGAACCCGCCACGCCCGAACTCGCCGAACCGGCGGCCGATGCGGCCGCGAGCGCAACGCCCGCGCAGGAGCCTTTGCTGGTGCAGAGCGGCCCGCTGGAAGATGTGATCGAGCAAACGCCTGCCTACATGGTGGGCATCAGCTACCCGCGTGGGCTGGATGCGTACCCGGAACTGACCGCACTGATCCGCAACTATGCAAATGCCGCCCGCGGCGAGTTGATGGAGGCGGTGTCCGGCTTGGGTAACGACAAGCCTGCAGCGCCTTACGAGCTGTCGCTGGCTTTCGAAACGCTCGTGCAGACGGCCGATCTGATCGTCGTCTCCGCCGATGGCAGCCGCTACACCGGCGGCGCACATGGCGACCCCCTGGTGGCCCGCTTCGTGTGGTTGGTCAAGGAGCGCAGGCAATTGACGGCGCAGGCCATGATTCCCGATCCGGCGGGCTGGGAAAAGATCGGCCGCGACGTCGCCGCGCAGCTGCATGCCGCCGCAACCCAGCGTGTGGAAGCCGATCGTGTACCGGTGGAAGAACAGGCCGAGCAGGTGGCCTCTGCCGATCGCATGATTGCCGAGGGCACTGCCGCGCAGGTGGACAACTTCGCGCAGTTCGTGCCGGTGTTGAATGCCACCGGGCAGATCGCTGCAGTGCGCTTCGTGTTTCCGCCGTATCAGGTCGGCCCCTATTCGGATGGCACACAGACGGCCGAGGTGGCTGCATCCACACTCTTGCCGTGGGTCGCGCCGGAATATGCACATCTTTTCGCTCACTGAGCCGTTGCCCTGCAACCGATGTGATTGAATGGCCTGGCCATTCAGTAATGTAATCAAACGGGTGATATGAGCAGTTTCGATCAAACCGCGAACCGCGTGGACCACACCTGCGCGCGCTATCCAGCCTTTCCGCGGGAGCCGGCTGTCCTGGTGAGGTTGATCAAGCATCTCTACAAGCGCCTGCACACGCAGAGTTGCGTGCGGCTCAAGCCCTATGGGATCAGTCCGCCGGAGTACGAGATCCTGATGATGTTGTACGGCACGCCGGAGCAGGCGATCACGCCGACCGAAGTGGCCGAGGCGGCCAGCGAAAAGCCTGCCAACATCACGCGCCTGACCGACCAGCTGTGCGAGAAGGGGTTGATCGCGCGCGGCAGCAGCCCGGACGATCGACGCAAGATCGTGCTGACCCTGCAGCCGGCAGGCCTGGCGCTGATCGAAAGTCTGCTGCCCGATGCATGTACGTTGTTGCATGCAGAAACCGCAGGCATGAGCGAACCCGAACAGGTACGCCTGGAAAAGCTGTTGAAGAAGTTGCTCGATGGAGTGGACACAGTCGAGCTCTGATCAGGCAGCGTAGCGTTCGCACCGACATCGCCTGAAACGACAACGCCGCCCGGATCGCTCCGGGCGGCGTCGTTGCCTATGCAGCGGCCATTACGGCTTGGACTGCGGCGCTTCCGGAGTGGCGCCATCGCCGCCTTGCGCGCTCAGGCCACGCTTTTCGAGCAGTGGCTCGATCTGCGGTGCATGGCCGGCAAAGTTCTGGAACAGCTCCATCGCGTCCACGCTGCCGCCGCGCGAGAGCAGGGTCTTGCGGAAGCGATCGCCGTTGGCGCGGCTCAGCCCGCCGTGCTGCTTGAACCACTGCTGGGTGTTGGCATCGAGCACTTCCGACCAGATGTAGGCGTAGTAGCCCGCCGCATAGCCGCCCATGATGTGGCTGAAATACGGGGTCTTGTAACGCGGCGGCACCGGCGCGTAGGCGATGCCGTCCTGCTGCAGGGCCTTGGCTTCGAACGCCATCACGCCTGCGGCATCGGGCACGTCGCTGGCGCTGACCTGGTGCCAGTTCTGGTCCAGCATTGCCGCACCCAGATACTCGGTGGTGGCAAAGCCCTGGTTGAACTTGGACGCGGCAATCACCTTGTCCAGCAGCGCCTGCGGCATCGGCGTGCCGTTCTGATAATGCTTGGCGTAGTTCTTCAGGATCGACGGCTCGTCGGCCCACATCTCGTTGACCTGCGAGGGGAACTCGACGAAGTCGCGCGGCACGCTGGTGCCGGAGAAATACGGGTATTTGACGTCGGAGAACATGCCGTGCAGCGCATGCCCGAACTCATGGAACATCGTGGTCACCTCGTCCCAGGTCAGCAGGGTCGGCTGGCCGGCCGGCGGCTTGGGAATGTTGAGGTGGTTGGCCACCACTGGCTTGAACCCGGTCAGCTCGGACTGCGACACGTAGGAGTTCATCCAGGCGCCACCACGCTTGGATTCGCGCGCATACATGTCGGCAATGAAGATCGCCAGCTGCTTGCCGTCGGCATCGAACACGTCATAGACGGTGATGTCGTCGCGGTAGGTGGGCAGGTCGGTGCGCTGCTTGAAGGTCAGGCCATATTCCTGATTGGCCGCATAGAACACGCCGTTTTCCAGCACGTTCTTCAGCTCGAAATACGGCTTGAGCTGCGACTCGTCGAAGTTGTACTTGGCCTGGCGCACCTTCTCGCTGTAGTAGGCCCAATCCCAGGCTTCCAGTTTGAACGTCGGCTTGCGCGCGGCCTTTTGTTCCTTGTCGATCATCGCCTGCAGATCGGCGGCTTCGCGCTTGGCGTTGGCCACTGCGGCCGGTGCCAGCTTGCCGAGCATCGCGTTGACCGCTTCGGGCGTCTTGGCGGTCTGGTTTTCCAGCGAGTAGGCGGCATACGTGGGGAAGCCGAGCAGCTTGGCCTTGTCGGCGCGCAGCTTCATGATGCGCGACACCAGCGCGGTGTTGTCGTACTGGCCGCCATGGCTGCCGCGCGACACCGACGCGTCGTAGATCTTCTTGCGCAGCTCGCGGTTCTTCAACTGGGTCAGCGGTGGCTGGCCGGTGGTGTTGAGCAGGGCGATCACATATTTGCCGTCGAGCTTGCGCGCCTTGGCGGCTTCGGCGGCAGCGGCAATCTGCTCCTCGGACAGCCCGTCGAGCTGCTTGACGTCATCGACGACCACCGCAGCGGCATTCACCTCGGCCAGCACGTTCTGGCTGAAGGTGGTGCCCAGGTTGGCCAGCTCGGCATTCATCGCCTTGAGCGTGGTCTTGTCCGCGTCCGACAGCTTGGCGCCATCGCGCACGAAATCGCTGTAGTACTTCTCGACCAGGCGCACGCCTTGCGCGTCCAGGCCCAGCTTGGCGCGTTGGTCGTACAGGGTCTGGATGCGCGCAAACAGCTTGCCGTTGAGCGAAATCGCATCGCGGTGCGCAGCGAATTTGGCCGAGTAGTCGGCCTGCAACTTCTTGCGTGCGTCGTTGGTGTCGGCACCGACCAGGTTGAAGAACACCGTGGTGGCGCGGTCGAGCGTGGCGCCGCTCTTTTCCAGCGCGATGATGGTGTTGTCGAAGCTCGGCTTGGCTTTCTGGTTGGCGATCTTGTCCACTTCCTTCAGTTGCTCGGCCATGCCGGCATCGAAGGCGGGTGCGAAGTCGCTGTCGGTGATCTTGTCGAACTGCGGGTAATGCAGCGGCAGTGTGCTGTCGGCAAAGAACGGGTTGGCTTGGGTGGCGGCCTGCGTGGCGGCGGGGGCGGCGATGCTGTAGGACGGCATGGCAAGTCCCAGGGAAGCGGCCAGGGCAAAAGCGAGGCGGGTGGTCAAGAGGGTGGCTCCAAAGTGCGAACCGCCGAGGCTACCCCAGCCGGGCAGGACAGGCGTGTGACAAAAGGCATGGCCGGCAGGGCCATTGCGCAGTCACTGACGGACGCGGCCGGGGTTGAGCCCGCTGGCCAGTCGACGTGATGGCGGGTTCGCTGCCTGGTTGGCGCCGCCGGACCGCGCTCGCCTGGGCGCTGTGCCGGGGCGGCAATCAGCATGCACGCGCCGTAACGCGGTGCGGACCTGTGCTGGTCGGGCGATGACGCGCTGGGGGCTGTGTTCGCTTGCCGGAGTTGTCTGGCGTGACAGCTCGGGCGCCGATGCGGATCTTCTGAAAACCGACACATGTGGACGGCCCCCCATCGCGTCGCTCCGACGTGCTTGGCACTTGCACGCAAGCCTCAGCCTGCCGTGCCGCTGCCGTGCTGTACAGCCACAGCTGCGCTACGCTGCCGCTTCCCTGCGCATCCGAGCACGCCATGAGCGACCTTGCCACGTTTGAATTCACCGACCTGGACGGTCGCACCCAATCGATGCGCGACTACGTCGGCAGCGTGGTGCTGGTGGTCAATGTCGCGTCCAAATGTGGGTTTACCCCGCAGTACGCGGGCTTGCAGGCGCTGTGGCAGCGGTATCGCGAACGTGGGTTGGTGGTGATCGGTTTTCCATGCGATCAGTTCGGGCATCAGGAACCTGGCGATGCGGCGCAGATCCGCCAGTTTTGTTCGCTGGATTACGCAGTGGATTTTCCGCTGTCGTCGAAGATCGAGGTCAACGGCAACGGCGCGCATCCGCTGTGGCAATGGCTCAAGCGCGAACAACGCGGCGTGCTCGGTTCCGAGGCGATCAAATGGAATTTCACCAAGTTCCTGATTGGCCGCGACGGCCACGTGCTGGAGCGCTATGCGCCAACCACCAAGCCGGAGGCCCTGGCTGCGGACATCGAGCGCGCATTAGTTGAATCGTAGGAGCGCACCTGGGCGCGATGAGGCATTACCGGGAACGCTTCATCGCGCCCGGGTGCGCTCCTACGACAGTGCATGCCGGCGTCGCGGCTGCGTAAACGCCGCATCGCGCTGACGTCTCACGCGCGTCGCATCACTTCTCGACGAAGGCGCGCTCGAACACGTAATGCCCCGGCGTACCGATGCGCGGCGAGGTCTGGAACCCGCGGGCGTCCAGCAGGGTACGCAGATCGGCCAGCATCTGCGGGCTGCCGCAGATCATGAAGCGGTCGTTGGCCGGATCCAGGGTCGGCAGGCCCAGCGTCTGCTGCATGCGGCCATCGGCCATCAGCTCGGTCAGGCGGCCCTGGTTGGCGAAGGTTTCGCGGGTCACCGCCGGGTAGTACAGCAGCTTGTCGCGCAGCAGGTCGCCAAGGAATTCGTGCTGCGGCAGCTCGCGTTCGAAGTAGTCGCGGTAGGCCAGATCCTGCACGAAGCGCACGCCCTGGGTCAGGATCACTTTGTCGAAACGCTCGTAGGTTTCCGGGTCCTTGATGATCGACAGCCACGGCGCCAGGCCGGTGCCGGTGCCCAGCAGGTACAGGTTGCGGCCAGGATGCAGGTCGCTGATCAGCAGCGTGCCGGTGGGCTTCTTGCCGACCAGCACCTTGTCGCCCGGCTGGATGTGCTGCAGGCGCGAGGTCAACGGGCCGTCCGGCACCTTGATGCTGAAGAACTCCAGATGTTCTTCCCAATTGGCGCTGGCGATCGAATACGCACGCAGCAGCGGGCGCGTTTCGGTCTCCAGCCCGATCATCACGAACTGCCCGTTCTCGAAACGGAAACCGGCATCGCGGGTGGTGGTGAAGCTGAAGTAGGCATCGGTCCAGTGACGGACCTCAAGCACCGTTTCGGCGCCGAAAGCGGAAGACATACCGGTGAGTGTCGTGGGAGGAGTACCCGGCAATTCTACCTCAAGCCAGCCAAATGAGATGAACTCTCATTTGGCTGGGAATGGAGAGTCAGGAATCGGGAATGGGGTGCAGCGCCGAAAGATCTGGGCGTCTCCAGGATCGGGAGGTTCAGTACCTATCAGCCGCCGCGAAGCCGCTTCTAACGATTCCCCATTCCCGACTCCCGATTCCCAACCTCACCGATACCCGGCCGCCTGCAGCTCGAACAGCTCCGCATAACGCCCGCCCTGCGCCATCAGCTCGGCATGGGTGCCGGCCGCTTCGATGCGGCCCGCGGCCAGCACCAGGATGCGGTCGGCCATGCGCACGCTGGAAAAGCGGTGCGAGATCAGTACCGCGGTGCGGTTGTCCGACAGTTCCTTGAAGCGCTGGAACACCTCGAACTCGCTGCGTGCATCCAGTGCGGCGGTCGGTTCGTCCAGAATCATCAGCTGCGCGTCGCGCATGTAGGCGCGCGCAATCGCGATCTTCTGCCACTGGCCCCCGGACAGGTCCACGCTGTTCTTGAAACGGCGTCCGATCAGCTGCTCGTATCGGTCGGGCAGGCTGTCGATCAGCTCGCCGGCCATCGCGCGCTGCGCAGCCGCACGGATGCGCGGCGCATCATCCATTGCCTCGACCTGACCCACGCCGATGTTCTCGCCCACGCTCAGGTGATAGCGCACGAAATCCTGGAAGATCACCCCCAGGTTGGCGCGCACATCGTCCAGGTCGTAGTCGCGCAGGTCCTGGCCATCGAGCAGGATGCGGCCCTCGTCGGGGTCGTACAGCCGCGCCAGCAGCTTGACCAGGGTGGTCTTGCCGGCGCCGTTCTCGCCGACCAGGGCCAGCACTTCGCCGGCACGCAATTCGAAATTCAGATGCCGCACCGTCCACTGCTCGGCGTCCGGATAGCGGAAGCCCACGTCCTCGAACACGAAGCCCTGGCGGATCGGGCGCGGCACCGGCAAGGCGTTCGGGCGCGAGCGGATCTCCGGCACGATGTTGAAGAACGAATACAGATCGTCCAGATACAGGGCCTGGCCGGCGACCTGCGAAAAGCCGATCAGCAAGCCTTCCAGCAACTGGCGCAGGCGCAGGAAGCTGCCGGCCAGGAAGGTCAGGTCGCCGATGCTGAAGTCGCCGCGCACCGTGCGCCAGGCGATGTAGCCATAGGCCATGTAGTAGCCCAGCGTGCCCAGCGCTGCCAGCAGCGCACCCCACAATGCACGCTTGCGCGCCAGTGCGCGGTTGGCCTGGAAGAACTTGTCGGCCAGCCGACGGTAGCGTGCGATCAGGAAGCGGTGCAGGTTGAGGATCTTGACTTCCTTGGCCGTCTCCACGCTGGCGCCGACCTGGCGCAGGTAATCGAGCTGGCGCCGCTCCGGCGTCCACTGGAAGTTGAGCGAATAGCCCAGCGCATTGAAGTGCGCCTCGCCAATGAAGGCCGGGATCAGTGCCACCGCCAGCAGCACGATCAACCACGGCGCATACACCACCAGGCCCACCGCCAGGCTGATCACGGTGATGGCGTCCTGCACCTGGCCGAACAACTGGCTCATCAGGTTCATGCGGTTCATGGTCTGGCGCCGCGCGCGATCCAGCTTGTCCTGCCGGTCGGGGTCTTCGAAATCCTCCAGATCCAGCTGCGCGGCGTGCTCCATCAGGCGCACGCTGGCGGCGTTGTTGAACAATTCCGACAGCAGCGCATCGGCGTAGCCGACCAGCCGGCCGAGCAGGTCCGAGCCGACCGCCAGTGCCAGTTCCAGCGCCAGCAGTTCCAGCAGGCGATTCAGACGGCCGCTGCCCAAGGCCTGGGCGAACGACTCGAATGCCGGCGGCTGGCCGACCAGGTGGATTGCCTCGTCGATGATCAATTTGCCGATATACAGCGTCGCCACCGGCATCAACGCGCGCAGCACGCGCAGGCCGATGCTGCTGGCACTCAGCCAGCGGCTGGTCTGCCAGATCTGGCGTAGGAAGGGCGGGAGATTGCGCAGCGCATCCAGGCGTTCGCGCAGGGTAGGGCCGGTACGGGGAGCGGGCGCAGTGGCGCCGGAACGGGAAGCTGACATCGCGCTAGTGTGCCGCGCGCGACGTGGGCGCGGGGTGTTGGGCAATCGGGCAGGGAGGCAGCGCCTGCAGGAGAGACGTACCCATCGGGGTGCCGAGATTGCCGCCAGCCGCTGCCCGGCGATAGTCGGCCCGCCTGCCGACTGCCATCATCAGTGGCCCCGCGGCGTGCTCTGCGCGCCATCCGCTGCATCGGTCAATCGCAGCGATAGACGCCGCGCCCGGACGCGCCTGCGGTTTGCTCTAAAATGCCCGGATTGCCCCCGCCAGCCGTAGAGCCAGCCGTGACCTCGATCAAGCAGGAAGACCTCATCCAGTCCGTCGCCGATGCGCTGCAGTACATCAGCTACTACCACCCGGTCGACTACATCAAGAACCTGTCCGCCGCCTACGAGCGCGAAGAATCGCCGGCCGCCAAGGACGCCATTGCGCAGATCCTGATCAATTCGCGCATGTGCGCCGAAGGCCACCGCCCGATCTGCCAGGACACCGGCATCGTCACCGTGTTCCTGGAAATCGGCATGAACGTACGCTGGGACGACGCCACCATGGGCGTGGAAGACATGGTCAACGAAGGCGTGCGCCGCGCCTACAACCACCCCGACAACAAGCTGCGCGCCAGCGTGCTGGCCGACCCGGCCGGCAAGCGTACCAATACCCGCGACAACACCCCGGCCGTGGTCAACACCAAGATCGTGCCCGGCCACCATGTGGAGGTGATCGTCGCGGCCAAGGGCGGCGGTTCGGAAGCCAAGAGCAAGTTCGCCATGCTCAACCCGTCCGATTCCATCGTCGATTGGGTGCTCAAGACCGTGCCGACCATGGGCGCCGGCTGGTGCCCGCCGGGCATGCTCGGCATCGGCATCGGCGGCACCGCCGAAAAGGCGATGCTGCTGGCCAAGGAAGCCTTGATGGAGCCGATCGACATCGTCGACCTGCAGGCGCGCGGCGCCTCCAACCGCGCCGAAGAGCTGCGCTTGGAGCTGTACGAAAAGGTCAACGCGCTCGGCATCGGCGCGCAGGGCCTGGGCGGCCTGACCACGGTGCTGGACATCAAGGTCAAGGATTACCCGACCCATGCCGCCAACCTGCCGGTGGCGCTGATCCCCAACTGCGCGGCCACCCGCCACGCGCATTTCACCCTGGACGGCAGCGGCCCGGTGATGTTGGACCCGCCGTCGCTGGAAGACTGGCCCAAGCTCACCTACAACCCGACCAATGCGCGCCGGGTGAACCTGGACACCATCACCCGCGAAGAGGTCGCCAGCTTCAAGCCGGGCGAGGTGATCCTGCTCAACGGCAAGCTGCTGACCGGCCGCGACGCCGCGCACAAGCGCATGATCGACATGCTCAACCGCGGCGAATCGCTGCCGGTGGATTTCACCAACCGCTTCATCTACTACGTCGGCCCGGTCGACCCGGTGCGCGACGAAGTGGTGGGCCCGGCCGGCCCGACCACCGCCACCCGCATGGACAAGTTCACCCGCCAGATGCTCGAACAGACCGGGTTGCTGGGCATGGTCGGCAAGTCCGAGCGTGGCGATGCGGCCATCGATGCGATCCGCGACAACAAGGCCGTGTACCTGATGGCGGTCGGTGGTTCGGCGTATCTGGTGTCCAAGGCGATCAAGGCCGCGCGCGTGCTCGCGTTCGAAGACCTCGGCATGGAGGCGATCTACGAGTTCGAAGTCAAGGACATGCCGGTCACCGTCGCGGTGGATTCCAGCGGCGAGTCGGTGCACAAGACCGGCCCGCGGCTATGGCAGTCGCGGATCGGCAAGATTCCGGTCGTGGTCGAGTAAGCACCGCCAGGAAGCGGCCATGCGCACCGCATTGCCGCTTCCGCCGGTATGCCCCCGCATGGGGCTGACTGTCGTTGCGAATATGTGTGTGTAACGCTGCGTTCGCATCGATGCGAACGCAGCGGGCATGAAGCGGATTCGCCATCACCGCAGGCGTACCGCCAGGCCGGAAGCGGCTATGCTCGACCTTCGATTGCCGATGTCCAGGGAGAACAGGAATGCTCCGACGTCTGTGCCTGATCATGGCGCTGTGCGCCAATGTTGACGCAGCCGCGCAGCAAAAGGCCGCGCCCACGGTGCTGTTTCCTTCGGGCAACTACTCGCCGCCGCCCACCGCACCGGCGCCGTTCGCCGAACCCACGCCACTCGAACCGAGCGCGACCTCGACACGCTTCAGCGGGCCGACGGCGGGCGAACGCTGCATCACCCAGTGCAACGACAGTGCCAGGCAGTGTCGTGCCAACCGCCCAAGCGAGAGCAGCTGCCGCGCGTCGATAGCGCCACGGGGAAAGCGCTGCGACGACGCGCAAAACCCGGCGCAGCGGGCCAACTGCATGGCGCAGGTCTTCGATTGCAGCCAGCAGAGCGACGACAGCCGCTGCGAACCGCGCAAGATTGCCTGCCTGCGTGCCTGTACCGACAACAGCGACCAATGAACATCGCAGGCGGCTGTGTGCGTGTGGACGGCGCGCAGGTGTCGCCTTGAATGGACCAATCGCACCGATGGCGACGCCGGCAACGCCTGCCCGATGATCGCCCTTCGTTTCGTGACCTCAGCTAACCTCATCTCACCCGGGAATCCGCATGACCACCACGCTGTACCACACCCCCAGCACCGCCGCCCTGGTCGTGCATTGGCTGCTGATCGAACTGGATGTTGCCCACGTGCTGCATCCACTGGATTTCGAGCGCGGCGAGCATAAACAAGCCGATTACCTGGCACTCAATCCCGCCGGCGTGGTGCCGACCCTGGTGCTGGATGGACAGGTCCTGACCGAGGCGGCAGCGATCGTGCTGCACCTGGCAGACCTTTATCCGCAGGCCGGGTTGGCACCGCCGGTGGGCACCCCGGAGCGGGCGGCCTATTACAAGTGGATGTTCTTCTGCGCCAACACCCTGCAGCCGGCCTACCGCGCCTGGTTCTACCCGCACGAACCGGCCGGCGCCGCCCACACCGACAGCGCGCAGGCACAGGCACGCGAGAAGGTGGAAACCGCCTGGGCCCAGGTCGATGCGCATCTGCAGGCGGGCGGACCTTACCTGCTCGGGAACACGCTGTCGGCTGCCGATTTCATGCTGACCATGATGATGCGCTGGTCGCGCAACATGCCGCGGCCGAGCGACACCTGGCCGGCCCTCAAAGCGCATGCGCAGCGTATGAAAGCGCGCCCCGCGTTTCAGGAAACCTATCGCCGCGAGGGCCTGGCGGACTGGACCTGAACCGGCGGCACGCGGCTGCGAACTCCGGTGCGCATAACCCCGGCCGGAGCGGTTTTGTCACGCTTGCCACATAGTACGATCGCGACACCAACCAGAGAGCAGGGGCTCGTCCATGTCGCATTCCGCATCCCGTCGAAAATTGCTGCAGGGCGCCTGTTGCGCACCGATCGCCGCCGCTGCCGGCTCCCTCCCGTTCGCGGTGCGCGCGGCGCCCTCGAAAAAGACCGACCTGACCGCCGAGCAGGCACTTCAGGTCCTGCGCGACGGCAATGCCGCCTTCGTCGAGAACCGCCCCAAGAAAGTGATCTCCGACAGCAAGCGCCGGCTGGAGCTGGCCTTGGGCCAGACCCCATTCGTGATCCTGGTGTCGTGCTCGGACTCGCGTGTTCCGCCGGAGCTGCTGTTCGGCCGTGGACTCGGTGAAATGTTCATCGTCCGCAACGCCGGTAACACCGTGGACACCACCGCGCTGGGCTCGATCGAATATGCAGTGAGCCAGCTGGGCGTACCACTGGTGGTGGTGATGGGGCACGAGAGCTGCGGCGCCGTGGCAGCAGCGGTATCGGTAGTCGAGCAGAACGCATTCTTCCCGGGTGCCATCGGCGCCATGATCGAGCCTATCGTCCCGGCGGTGCTGACCGCCAAGAGCAAGGGTGGCGATGATCTGCTGGGGGCGTCGGTGAAGGCCAACGTCAAGCGCACCGTCGATCGCCTGCGCGCTGCCTCCGAACCTGCGTTGCTCGAACCCCTGCGCGCCGGTGCCTGCAAGGTCGTGGGTGCCTATTACACGCTGAAAGACGGCAAGGTGGATTTCTTCGACGTCTGAGCCGCCGGCTTGCGGCCGGCGGCACGCGATGCAGGCTGCACGGCTGTGCCGCCTGCATCGTGTAAGCCGCTGTCATCGGCAATGCATGACTGCACCATGCAGACGCAAAAAAGCCGGCAGCAATGCCGGCTTTTTGTGTTGCGCTTTGCGCGTGCGACAGGCTGCAGCCGCGCGGCCCCGCATTCAATCGCGTGCGGTGCGCCGGCCGGGCGCACCGCAAGGACTCAAAACCACTCCAGCAACGACACGCCCAGGCCGATGTAGGTGGCCTTGTGGTTGTAGTCGATCAGGCTTTCGCCGTAGCCGTCGAACACCTGCACATGGCCACGCAGCAGGTTGGTGATCGGAAAGCCGTAATCCAGCTGCACCGAACCGTGCGAACGGTCGCCGCCGCGCAGCGAATGGCGTGCGATCAAGGCGAATTCGTGGCCGTCCTTGTTGTAGACCAGGGTGGCATCGCCACGGCCCATGTAATCCTCGATGTCGGGATTATTGTCGTCGGCGCGGTCTTCCTTGATGCGGAACCACGGGCGCAGGCTGAGTGCCCAGTTCTCGCGATCCAGCCCGAAATTGAGGATCACCCGGTTCCAGGAGCGCGACAGCGGATCGGCGCGCCCGTTGGACATGTGATTGAGGCTGATGCCGCTCATGCGGCCTTTCCAGCCGAAGATGCTGTAGTTGTTGCGAAACACCAGCATCGCTTCGGGTTCGTAATTGGTTTCGCGGAACGGGCGCGAGGCATCGGAGTTGTAGGCCTGCCAGCGCGAGCTCTGGGTGTACCCCATCCAGATGTCCCCATTGTCGCCAAACAGGTCTTCGGCCACCTTGGTCTTGAAGCTGAGCTGGAACTTCAGCTCGGCGCTGTCCAGCTGTTGCGGCGTATTGACCGAGTTGGCCGGGTTGGGCGACTGCGGGGTGCGGTTGTTGTCGCTGGTCCAGAATGCCGGCAGCAGATAGACCGGCTTGTAGCCGCGCAACTGAAACGTGCCCAGCTTGGAATCCTTGGCCAGCTCCCAGCGGCGGTCCAGCAACGAGCCACGCCCGGCATTGGCAACGGCTTCTTCCTTCGACGGGTCCTGGCCGTCGGCACGGAAGAAATCGCCCACCCGGCTGAGCTTGCGGGCGTCATCCGGCTTGTCGGCCTGCTTGGCCAGTTGCGCTGCGGCATCTGCCTCCTGCACGGCTTGCGGGGTATGGCCCAGGGCCTGGTCGTAGCAGGCCAGGCGCGCCGCGTCCGAGGTCACCGAGGTGCAGGCCTGCGGCGAAGCCGGTTGCGGGGCGATTTCCTGCGCCTGCGCCAGCGGCGCAGCGGCCAGGGCAATCAGCATCAGAGGGCGGGTGCGGTGCTTGGACATGGTCAGTCTGGCCGAGGTGTTGCGCCAGGCAGGCGCAGAGATGTGTAGCTTAATGGTCGCGTCTGCATACGCGATGTGTACACGGCCATAACATTCGTCGGTGCGAAGTGGGCATTGCACGCGGTGTTGCGTCGCTTGCCACGATCCATGGGCACGCCGCCACGATCGGACGCACGCCGGCAGTGGGCAGCGCGCTGCAAGCACGGCGCTTGCCAGGCAGGTCATCGCCGCAGCCGGTCAGGCGTGGCAAGTGCGCGTTTGCCGAACCGCTGCAGCGATCGACACGCGCTAGAAGAACCAGGCGATCGCAAACACGCCGAGCATGCACAGCCCCAGTGCCAGCTTGGTCGCCGTGCCGAGCATGATGCCCAGCCAGGTCCCGATGCCGACCTTGGTGGCCTGGCCGCTCTTGCGGGTCTGGTAGTACTCGCCAAGCCAGGCCCCGGCAAACGGCCCGACGAACAACCCGATCGGCATGAAGAAGATGCCGGCGATGGCGCCGATCACCGAGCCCCACAGCGCCGTCTTGCTGGCGCCCACGCGCTGGGCACCATAGGCGGTCGCCAGGAAATCGATCAGGAAGGAGCCGGCCGTGATCAGACCCAGAATCACCAGCGCAATCCACCCCACATGGGCGAAGCCATCGGCCCAAGCGGCGACCAGCAGCCCGGCAAATACCAGCGGCAGGCCGGGCAGGGCGGGCAGGATCACCCCGGCCAGGCCGATCAGCACGAGCGCTCCGGCCAACACGTAATAAACGGCGGTGGTGTCCATGATAGTTTAGAAATGTCCTGTTTCAGGCTTGACAAAAATGCGCAAGGGGTGCTTGAAAATTCGTTTTGCGCGGGTTAAGTTGCAGCCGCTGCTGTTTGCAAAGGTCACCGTGAATCGTGGCCTGATGCGGTAGATCGTTCGATCCGCTACATCCATGTACCTCGCTTCCTCCTTGCAATCACAGCCACCACCGCCAGTCCATCACAGTGTCGTAGGGAGTCAGTCGAGATGTCCAACATCGAACGCGAGAATGGTGTCGTGAAGTGGTTCAACGATGCCAAGGGCTTTGGATTCATCAGCCGCGAAAATGGCGAGGACGTGTTCGTCCATTTCCGCGCGATCCAGATCCAGGGCTTCAAGAGTCTCAAGGAGGGGCAGAAGGTCAGCTTCACCGTCGTGCAGGGCCAGAAAGGTCTGCAGGCCGATGCGGTGCAGGTGGTCTAAGCGCCGCAGCGTGCCAGCACGTTGCACGGACAGCAGAAAGGCCCGTCACCGGGCCTTTCTGCTGTCTGCCGCATGGAGACCTGCGCCGGTCAGCGCAGCACCACGCGGCCGTTGACCACGCGCACGTAGGCGTTTTCGCGGACACCCGCCAGATCGCGCTGGTTCACCACGATCACCCGGCCATCGTCCATGCGCACCTGCACGTCGAAGCTGTCGCTGGTGACGTTGTTCTGGATGGCGTTGCCGGCAAGCGCACCGGCGGCGGCACCGGCCACGGCTGAAACGTTCTTGTTACCCTTGCTGCCGCCGGTTTCCTTGGAAATCTGCCGGCCGGCGACGGCGCCGACGATGCCGCCAAGCACGGCACCGGTGCCGGTCGGCGCGGTGCGGGTCGGGCCCACCTCGTCGATACGGGTGACGATGCCGCAATCCACGCAGCGCGGCGCCGGCTGCGAGTAGCCCTGATCGTAACCGCGGTCGCCGCGATAGCTGCCGTACTGGGGCTGGGAGGTGGCGCAGCCGACCAGGGTTGCGGTTGCAGCCAGGCCGATAACGAGCAGTCGGGTCTTCATGAGGTGTCTCCGGATGGTTCTGAAGGCGGTCGGGGCCGCGGCGATGTCATCCTGGGATGGTCCAGGTGAACAGTCTGCCAACTGCATCACTCCAGGCTTAACGAAACCCGAGCGCCCTATTCATCGAAAGTCACGGTGACAGGCCTCGCAGGCGTCGGCGATGTGCGTTCCCGATTCGGCAACTGCCGCGCAGTCGGCGGCCGGTGCGGGCTGCGCGCGGTCCAGCGTCGCGCGCAGCGCGTCGGCATGTTCGACGAAGCGGCGGTCCTCGCCGAGGTTCGCGAATGCGGGTTCCAGTTCGTCGGCAAGCAGGCGTAGCGAGCGCAGCCGCGCGCGTTGCTGCGCCAGGGTGCAGGTTGCAGTGGGCGGCGCTTGCAGGGCGCGCAGTTGGTAGGCCATGACCTGCATCAGGCTGTCCGGGACCGGGTCGCGTCTGGCCTGCAGCACACGCGCCACCATCACCGTGGCCACCAGTCCGATCAATCCCCCCAGGACCAGCATGAAGCCGTAACGCGCCGTGCGCGATTGATTGGCAGGGGAGTCGGTCATGACGCGTGCTCCGGCAGCGAGGTCTGGCGTTGGGCGGACGCGCGGTGGATGGCGCGCGTAAAATAGGGCGATGAAAGCACAATGGCGTGAACGCTTTGCCGGTATCGACCGGCTATACGGGGTCGGCACGGTAGAGCGCCTGGCCGCCTGTCGCGTGGCGGTGGTAGGAATGGGCGGGGTGGGCTCGTGGGTGGTGGAAGCGCTGGCGCGGACCGGCGTCGGCCACATCCGCCTGATCGATGCCGACGACCTGTGCGTGTCCAATACCAACCGGCAATTGCCGGCGCTGGCCGGGCAGTACGGGCGCAACAAGGCGCGCGCGATGGCCGAGCGTTGCATGGCGATCAACCCGGAGATCGAGGCCGATGCGGTGGAGGCGTTTCTCACTGCCGGCAATATCGAAACGCTGCTCGGCGATGGGTTCGATCTGGTGATCGATGCCTGCGACAGTTTCCGGGTCAAGGTGGAAACCATCGCCTGGTGCCGCCGACGCAAGCTGCCGTTGCTGACCGTCGGCGCCGCCGGCGGGCGTACCGATCCCACCCTGGTGCGCGTGCGCGATGTCTCGCGGACCGAACACGATGCGATGCTGGCGCTGATCCGCAAGAAGCTGCGCAGCGAGTTCAATTTCCCCAAGAATGCGCAGCGCTACTTCGGCGTGCCGGCGGTGTACTCGCTGGAAAACGTCAAGTACCCGCAAGCCGATGGCAGCGTGTGCGGGATTCGCCCCCAGCTCGATGCCGACGCCACCCTCAAGCTGGACTGCGGCGCCGGGCTGGGCGCGGCTACCCACATCACCGGCACCTTCGCATTCGTGGCGGTGGGCAAGGCGTTGGAGATGTTGCTCAAGCCCAGGACCACCACGTCCACGCCGGTGGCCGAGGCTGCGGCGGCGCCGTGAGCATCACCCGCGCTGCGGCAGTGCGCTGCGCGGACCAGGCCAGGCCGGCAAACCGAACAGGCGGCACGCGTTGGCCGTGGTCTGCTCGGCAATGACGGCGGCATCTTCGCCCCGCAGCTGCGCGATGCAGTCCAGCACCGTGCGCAGCAATGCCGGCTCGTTGCGCTGGCCGCGGATGCTGGCGTCGGGCTGATCCGGTGCGTCGGTTTCCAGCAGCAGCTGTTGCAGCGGCATGCGTGCGGCAAGGCCGCGCAGGCGATTGGCGCGCGGGTAGGTGACCGGGCCGCCCAGGCCGATCAGGAAATCCAGCTTCCATAACTGCTGCGCCTGCTCGGGGCTGCCGGCAAAGCTGTGCACCACGCCACGTAGGCCACCGACTGCCTTGATGCGGGCGATGACTTCTTCGGTGGCGCGGCGTGCATGCACGATCACCGGCAGGTCGAAGCGCTTGGCCAGGCGTAATTGCCCATCGAAATAGTCGCGTTGCGCGCCTGCGTCCAGGCCGTCCAGATAGAAATCCAGACCGCACTCACCGATGGCGCAGGGGCGCTCGCGCGTGATCCACTCGGCCAGCAGCTCTAGATGGTCGGGCTGGTGCTGGTCGAGAAAGATCGGGTGCAGGCCGTAGGCTGGATGCAGTCCCGGCGCCTGTGAACAGACCTCGCGCAGGCCCGGCCAGCTGGCGGCAGTGATCGCCGGCACCACCTGCTGCAGGATGCCGGCCGTGCGTGCGCGCGCAATCACCTCGGCGCGGTCGTGATCGAATTCGCTCGCGTCCAGGTGGCAGTGGCTGTCGATCAACTGCATCAGTCGCGGCGCACCGATGCCGGCAGCGGCGCCTTCCGGGTTTTCCAGTTCGCCAGCAGCAGCGTGGTCAGCCCGAACAGCAGTTCGTCCACAAATGGCACGACATCCGGCACCAGCACATCCACCACGAACAGCGTGGCTGCCAGCTTGAACAACGTGGGATAGCGCAGCTTGGCCGCCCATTCCAGGGCGCGTGCGGTGAGAGGATTTCGCATGCGAGAGCTCCGCCTGTTAGAAGTGCATGAAGTAACCGCTAGCTGAACTTAACCGAGCCGTTCATGAGCGAGGGCGTTTTCGTTCAGGGTTCACATGCTGGAATCACGCCGTCAACAACGCGGTGCGTCCGCAGGGAGCTGGTTATGAAGAGCAATACGACAACTATACTGGTCGCTGCTGGTGCCTTGCTGGTTGGAGGCGTGGCTACGGCCGCCTTCATGAATAATCGCCCGTCGTCGGGCGACTTTGTGGCGAATGGCCAGCCGGCGCCGCGCGGTCTGGAATACGCCGACGTGGTTCGGGTCGCCCCGATCACCCAGCGCGAGCCGCAGTACGCCCAGGTCATCAACAGCAACGCCATCCGCGAAACCACCACCAGCTCTTCGCCGCGCGAAGTGTGCCGCGACGTCGTGGTGCAGGAGCGCCTGCCCGAGCGCGATGGCAACGTCGGCGGCACCGTGGCCGGCGCGGTCATCGGTGGCCTGATCGGTAACCAGGTCGGTGGCGGCAACGGCCGCAAGCTGGCCACGGCCGCAGGTGCGGTGGGCGGCGGCTTCATCGGCAACCGCGTGGACCGTAACCATGTCGGCGGCCGCGTAGTGGATCGTACCGAGCGCCAGTGCCACACCGAAAATGCCAACTCCTCGTCGTCGCGCGTGGTGGGCTATGACGTGACCTACCGCAATGCCGATGGCACCACCGGCACCATGCGGATGGACAACAAGCCGGGCGAGCGCATTTCGCTGGGCGATGCCGACAACGTGGTGGCCTACGACGTGACGTATCGCTACGACGGGTTCGAAAAGACCGTGCGCATGAACGACAAGCCGGCGAGCGATCGCCTCGCGGTAGTCGATGGTCAGTTGGTGACCCAGACCGCCTCGACCGCGGGAGATGCGGGCATCCGTCAGGACGGCATGAGCAGCCGCCAGTGATGGGCTGAGCCTACTGCGTCAACAAGAGCCGGCATCGCCGGCTCTTTTTTTGCCCGCGCCCATGCGCACGAGGCCGCGTGCGCCCGGCAACTGACGGATACTTGCCCTAACTCCCTGCTTGGAAGCGGCGATGCCGGTGCGTGCCGATGATCTGTTCGATGTGCGTGCGCTGCTCACCGACGACGAGCGGGCAGTGCAGGATGCGGTGGCGCGCTTCACCGACAGCCGCGTGCTGCCGGCCATCGGCGATGCCTTCGACGCCGCGCGGTTTCCACGCGAGTGGGTGCCGGAATTGGCGGGCCTGGGCGTGCTGGGCGCCAGCCTGCCGGTGGAACATGGCGGTGCGGGCCTGGGCGCGGTGGCGTATGGGCTGATCTGCCAGGAACTGGAGCGTGGCGACAGCGGGGTGCGCAGTTTTGTCAGCGTGCAGTCCTCGCTGTGAATGTATCCAATCCATGCCTATGGCAGCGAGGCGCAACGCCGGCTCTGGCTGCCGGAGATGGCCGCCGGCCGGGTGATCGGCTGCTTCGGGCTGAGCGAGGCGCAAGGTGGTTCGGACCCGGCCGCCATGACCACGCGCGCGGTGCGCGAGGGCGACGGTTGGCGCTTGAACGGTGCCAAGCTGTGGATCACCAACGGCAGCATTGCCGGCCTGGCCGTCATCTGGGCGCAGACCGATGATGGCGTGTGCGGGTTTCTGGTGGAGACCGACAGCCCCGGTTTTGGTGCGACGGACATCTCGCACAAGATGAGCCTGCGTGCGTCGGTCACGTCGGCGTTGTTTCTGGACAACGTATTCGTGCCAGAACCCATGCGGCTACCGAACGCGGCCGGCATGAAGGCGCCGCTGGGCTGCCTCAACCAGGCCCGCTACGGCATCGCCTGGGGCGCAATCGGCGCGGCGGTAGCCTGCCTGCGCGAGGCGCTGGCATACAGCGGCGAGCGCATCCTGTTCGGCCGGCCCCTGGCGGCCACCCAGAGCGCGCAGATCAAGCTGGCCGACATGGCGCGGCGCATTGCCACCGCCCAGTTGCTGGCGTTGCAGTTGGGGCGGCTGAAGGACGCCGGCACCGTGCGACCGGAGCAGATCTCGCTGGCAAAGTGGAATAATTGCCGCATGGCGCTGGACGTGGCGCGCGAATGCCGCGAGCTGCTGGGCGCGGCGGGCATCACCACCGAGCATGCGGCGATCCGGCATGCGCTGAACCTGGAATCGGTGATCACCTACGAGGGCACCGAAACCGTGCATCAGCTGGTGGTAGGGCGTGCGTTGACGGGGTTCAATGCGTTTTGACGAGGAGCGGGTGTTGATCGGCAAGGATGGGGTGGGACGCCTGCGTGGCGTGATGTGGATGGTGTGGGTGTGGTGTGCGATCACCGCCGGGGCGGTCGCACCGGCGCAGGCCAGCGAGGCGCCCACGATGGCGCCGGTGCCGGCATGGGTGGTGGCCGATGCGGTGCCCGAGCATGTGCCGGGCGCGAGCGGGCTGCGCTATGAGCTGGTGTCCGACCAGGTCGATCTCACCGGACGCGCGCCGCGCGCCTACCGGCGATTGAGCTACACGGTGCAACGTGCCAAGAGCCTGGATGAGGCCGGCCAGATTTCCGTCGACTATCAGCCGCAGTACCAGACGCTGGAACTCAACAGCCTGGACGTGTGGCGGGACGGCAAGCGCATCGACATGCGCGGCCGGGCCCACTACGCGCGTCTGCGCCGCGAAAGCGGGCTGGAAGATGGCCTGATCGATGGCGCGTTGACCCTGTCGATCACCCTGCCGGATCTGCGCGTGGGGGACCGGGTCGATTATGGCGTGACCATCACCGGCAGCAATCCGGTCTTCGGCAAGGGCTATCACGACGTGTTCGATGCACGCTATGGGGTGCCGCTGGGCGAACGTCAGGTCCGCGTGCGTTACCCCGCCGCGATGGCGTTGCGGTGGCGCATCAGCGCGCCAGGCTTCAGCCGAAACGTCAGCACCGCGGACGGGGTCGCGCTGTTGAACATCGGCGCACGCACGATCGCCGCCGTGCAGCCGGAAAAGGACGCTCCCGACGATGTCGACCCATACGGGTTGATCGAGATCTCCACCGCCGGCAACTGGGCGGCGGTCGCGGCGTGGGCGGCGCAGCTGTATCCGGATGCATTCAAGGACGCGCAGGTGGCCGCCGGCATGGCGCAGAGCCTGCGGCTGCGCAGCGACGATCCACAGGACGCGTTGCTGCGCGCGGTGGCGTTCGTGCAGGGCGAGATCCGTTACGTCGGGCTGGACATGGGCGAGAACTCGCACGCCCCGCATGCGCCGGAAGTGACCTTGCGCAACCGCTATGGCGATTGCAAGGACAAGGCGACCTTGTTGATTGCGCTGCTGCAGCTGGCCGGCATCCGCGCCGAGCCGGTGCTGGTCAGCAGCGACAAGGGCGGCTCGCTGGACCAGCGCCTGCCCAGTCCGTACGCGTTCAACCATGTGGTGGTGCGTGCGCATCTGCCCCAGGGCGAGATCTGGGTGGATGCCACGCGTGACCGCGAGGACGGTGTGCTTGCGCAGCGCCGGCCGCTGCCGTTCGTGCGCGGATTGCCGGTGCTGGCCGGGCAGGACGCCCTGGTGGCGGTACCGGCGCCCATGCCGACGTTGCCGCAGGTCGAGGTGGTCGAGGACGTGGTGGTGTCGCTGCGCAAGCCGCAGCGCGTGGCGCGCTTTGCGGTGGACACCATCTACCGGCAGGGGCGCGGGGAGCAGGTGGCGTCGGGTTTCGAAACCAATGGTGCGCCCGCTGTGGGCGAGCACTATCTGGAGTTCATGCAGCACTACTACACCGCGCTGACCCAGGTGAGCGAGCCGACCATCGACGCTGCCGACGCGCTAAACGTGCGCACTCACGAAACCTATCGGCTGGAATGGCCGGCCAGGGAAGGCGACGAGCTCGGCTTCCCGTTGTTCCAGCTCGGCGAGTGGATGCAGGCCTTGCCCGCGCAGGCGCGCAAGAGCCCGTTGGCGCTGGGTGGACCGCAGCTGGCACGGCAGACCGTGCGCGTGCAGGCCGACCCGGCGGTGACCGTGGAGAGCGACACGCAGATCGTGGCCAACCCCTGGTTCCGCTTCTCGCGCACGATCGCAATGCGCGATGACCGCCTGGTCATCGTGGGCGAATGGCAGCGTTTTACCGATCGCATTCCCGCCGGGGAGGTGGCACGTGCATCGGCCGACATGGAGCGTGCGCGCGACCTGCTGTACTTCAATCAGGATCTGAAGCCGCGGCGGCGCTCGCAGCCACCGGACTGGCGTGCGCTGGGCGAACCGTTGGCCGGGCTGCTGGCGCTCATCGTGCTGGTACTGGCGTGCCTGCCGTGGTGGCGTGCTGGCGGATTGGGCGGGATGCTGTTCAACCCGCATGGCACGGCGCAACGCATGCCGCAACAAGGCCGGTTGCGCATGAGCGCGTGGGCCGTGTTCGTCGTGACCACGCTGGTGTCGACGTGGATGTGGCTGCACGCGCTGCCGTGGTGGATGCAGCTGGCGGGCGTCGTCGCCGTCGGTGCGCTGCTGCCGCTGGGCTGCGTGCTGCTCACGGTGCTGTTGCGCTGGATGGGCAGCGCTGCGCGTTTCGATCGCCTGCTGCCGGTGATGGCCGGCAGTGTCCTGCCATGGTTGGTGTGCGTGCTCGCTGCGCTGGTGGCGCTCAAGGGCAGGGTGGGGCTGCTGCGCACCGGGGCCAGCGACCCGGCCGGCATGGCGCAGCTGTCGGTGTGCGTGCTGCTGCTGATGCTCGGGGCGGTGTGGTGGTCGATCAGCGCAATCCAGTCGGTGGCCGGCACGACCGGCTGTGCGCGCAGCCGCGCGTTCGGTGCCTGGGCGTTGACGCTGTCGCTGCTGGGCGTGCTGCTGGCGGTGCTGGGGGTGCCGGTCGCCATCGTGGCGATGGGCTGAGGCGGGATGCGGCCCACATCGGCTGCAGGCTCCTGCGCTGGCAGCGCGCACTCCGCCGGCGATGGCCGGCCAGCACCCTGCGCAGGGCTTTGCAAAGCCGCAAAGGGCTGTGACACTGCCAGCCCCTCGTTGTTGCCGCGGAGCCAGTGTGATGTCGACCGTGCGTCCCCCGTTGACCGTGCATGGCATGTCCAGCTCCGGTAATTGCTACAAGGTGCGCTTGCTGCTGGAGCAGCTGGGCAGCCGGTATCACTGGGTCGAAGTGGACAGCGTGGCCGGGCAGAGCCGCACGCCCGAGTACCTGGCCAAGAACCCCAACGGCAAGGTGCCGATGGTGGAGCGCGACGACGGCCGCGTGCTCACCGAATCCAATGCGATCCTGTTCTGGCTGGCCGAAGGCACGCCGTACCTGCCCACCGATGCCTGGCAGCGCGCGCAGGCCCTGAGCTGGATGTTCTTCGAGCAGTACAGCCATGAGCCGTACGTGGCGGTGGCGCGTTTCATCAGCCTGTGGACCCCGCGCGATGCGTCGCGCCACGCGGAACTGCCGCAACTGCGCGCGCGCGGCGAACAGGCCCTGGCGGTGATGGAACAGCACCTGCAGCAGCACGCCTGGTTCACCGGCGCCGATTACGGCATTGCCGACATTGCCTTGTTTGCCTACACCCATTGCGCGGCAGATGGCGGCTTCGATCTGGAGCGTTGGCCGGCGATCGGTGCCTGGCTGCAACGCGTGCAGGCGCTGCCTGGATTCGTGCCGATGCCGACCCCTGCGGCGGTGGCGGCATGAGCGGCGCACGCTGCGTGCGGGTGGCCGGTTCTGCTGCAGCCAACTGCGGAGCAGGTGGGGGCGGGCAGGGCGCTGGATCGGCACCCGCGCACTCGGGCCAAGGCCGGCAGGCCGGCAGTGCGCGGTGTGCCGGCGCTTCTCGCCCGGCCACCGTCATGTCGCAGGGGCGCTGAGGATGTGCGGATTGGCAGGATTGCTGCTGGCCTCGCCGCGCCTGCACGGCGAGCAGCTCGATGCGCTGGTGCGCCCCATGGGCGCGGCCGTGCGTCATCGCGGCCCCGACGATGCCGGCACCTGGTGCGATGCGCAGGCCGGCGTGGCGCTGGCGCACCAGCGGCTGAGCATCCTGGATCTGTCGCCGCTGGGACATCAGCCGATGCGCTCGGCCGACGGCCGCTATGTGCTGGCCTACAACGGCGAGGTCTACAACTTCGCGCAGTTGCGCGCGGCCCTGGCGGCGCTGGGGCATCGTTTCCGCGGTCATTCCGATACCGAGGTGCTGTTGGCGGCGGTGGTGGAGTGGGGCCTGGACGACACCTTGTCCCGCTGCAACGGCATGTTCGCCATCGCGCTGTGGGACGAGCGCGACAACTGTCTGTTTCTTGCACGCGACCGGGTGGGCAAAAAGCCCCTGTACTACGGCTGGGCCGGCGACACCCTGGTGTTCGGTTCCGAACTCAAGGCGTTGTGGCAGCACCCGGATTTCGACAATGGCGTCGATCGCAACGCGCTGACCTTGCTGCTGCGTCTGGGCTATATCCCGGCCCCGGCCTGCATCCACGAGCACACCTTCAAGCTGATGCCCGGCCGGGTGCTGCGCATGGACGCGCAGACCGTGGCGGCGGGCGCTGCCGCGCACCGGCCCGACCAGGCGCAGCTGCCGTTCTGGAATGCGCGCGAAGCGATGCAGCGCGCGCTGGCAGCGCCGTTCACCGGCACCGATGCGCAGGCCGAAGAGCAACTGGACAGCGTGTTGCGCGATGCGGTGGCGCTGCGCATGGTGGCCGACGTGCCGGTGGGCGTGTTCCTGTCCGGCGGTACCGATTCGTCGATCGTGACCGCGATGATGCAGGCGCAGAGCGCCCAGCCGGTGCACACCTTCAGCATTGGTTTCGAAGGCTCGCATCACGACGAAGCGCCGCTGGCGCGGGAAGTGGCCACCCATCTGCATACCGACCACACCGAGCTGTATGTCAGCGGCGCCGACGCGCTGGCGGTGGTGCCGACCTTGCCGGACATGTTCGACGAACCGTTTGCCGATGCCTCGCAGGTGCCGACCGCGCTGGTGGCGCGGCTGGCACGCGGTGGGGTGACGGTGGCGCTGTCCGGCGACGGGGGCGACGAACTGTTCTTCGGCTACGGCCGCTACCAGCGCGCGCTGCGCAACTGGCGCATGCACGGCCTGGTGCCGGGCCCGCTGCGCCGGCTGATGGCGGTGGCGGCGCGCAGCAACGGCGAGTCCTCGCGCACCGGCGGGCTGGCCGCGCTGGTGGCCGAGGCCGGCGCGCGTGGCATCGGCGACATCTACCGCAACCGCATCTCGCGTTGGCGCGATCCGGCCGCAGTGGTGCTGGGCGCCACCGAGCCGGACAGTTTCTACAGCCTGGCCGACCCGCTGCACGGCTCGGGCACCCCTGCCGACGCGATGATGCTGGCCGATTTTGCCGCCTACCTGCCCGACGATCTGTTGTGCAAGGTGGATCGCACCACCATGGCAGTGGGGCTGGAAGCGCGCGCGCCGTTGCTGGACTGGCGCGTGGCCGAGTTCGCCTGGTCGTTGCCGTTGTCGCTCAAGTACCGCGATGGCGTCAGCAAGTACCTGCTCAAGCGCGTGCTGTGCCGCTACCTGCCCGACCCGATGGTGTACCGCGGCAAGCGCGGCTTCGGCGCGCCGGTCAGTGCGTGGTTGCGCGGCGATCTGCACGGCTGGGCGGACGATCTGCTGGCGCATGGCACGCTGGAGCGCGAGGGCGTGTTTGCCGCCGATACCGTGGCCGGGCTCTGGCGCGCCTTCAACGGCGGCGAGCGCAAATGGCATACGCACCTGTGGACGGTGCTGATGTTCCAGGCATGGCAGGCGCATTGGCGCGCGCAGCGGGCGGCGCTGAGCCGCTGAGGCGGCGCAGGCGTTTCACCGGGTGTGCGCGTCGGGCTGACTAGAGTCGGGCGCTGGTTTCCCCAATGGAGCGTTCCCATGAGCAAGTTCACCATCGCCGTCCTCGTTGGCAGCCTGCGCGCAGCGTCGTACAACCGTCAGCTGGCACGCGCGCTGGAGCATCTGGCCGGCGACAAGGCAGTGCTCGAGTACGTGGAAATCGGGGATATCCCGTTGTACAACCAGGATCGCGATGGCGACTTCCCGGCCGAAGGCACGCGCCTGAAACAGCAGATCCGCGCCGCCGATGCGGTGTTGTTCGTGACCCCCGAATACAACCGCTCGATCCCCGGCGTGCTCAAGAACGCGCTGGACACCGGCTCGCGCCCGTATGGCGACAGCGCGTTTTCCGGCAAGCCGGCAGCGGTGGTCGGCATCTCGGTCGGCGCCATCGGCACCGCCACCGCTCAGCAGCACCTGCGCAACGTGCTGGCCTACCTGAACATGCATGTGCTCGGCCAGCCGGAGGCGTTCCTGCAGTACAAGGACGGCTTGTTCGGACCGGATGACCAGCTCGCCAACGCCGACAGCCGCGCGTTCCTGCAGGGTTTCATCGACGCCTTCCTGGGCCTGATCGAGCGCACCAAGCGCTGAGTTGACCACAGCGATTCCCGGCCCGGCCCAGGCCTGCCGGACGGGCCGGGGGCATGCCGCAAACCCAGGCGGGGCGGGCGTCTCGGCCTGCAGGCCGGAGCGGCCCAGTGCGCGGGGGTGAGTCATCGTGGAGGCCGCTGCGACAGCGGTGGCGTACAACGCTGATGCACCGGCTGTCCACCAGTTATCCACAGAGTTGTGCATGGTCGTCGGCGCCGCCGATGACTATGCTTCCTGCCCTCGTCTCCCCGCGTCAGGTCTGTTCGTCCATGTCTGCTCGTCCTGGTTTCCGTTCCAAGCGCAATCGCGATCGCGACGACGACGATTACGATCGTCCCGAGCCGCGTCTGGACCAGTTGCGGGTACCGCCGCATTCGGTCGAGGCCGAACAGGCGGTGCTGGGCGGGCTGATGCTGGCGCCGGACGCGTTCGACCGGGTCAACGACCAGCTCACCGAAAATGACTTCTACCGGCGCGATCACCGGCTGATCTACCGCGCCATCCGCGAATTGAACGAGAAGGACCGCCCGTTCGATGCGGTGACCCTGGGCGAGTGGTTCGAGTCGCAGGGCAAGCTGGAGCAGGTGGGCGATGGCGCCTACCTGATCGAGCTGGCCAGCACCACGCCGTCGGCGGCCAACATCGCCGCCTATGCGGAAATCGTGCGCGACAAGGCGGTGCTGCGGCAGCTGATCGAGGTGGGGACCACCATCGTCAACGATGGCTTCCAGCCGGAAGGCCGCGAGAGCGTGGAATTGCTGTCGGCCGCGGAAAAAGCGGTGTTCAAGATCGCCGAAGCCGGCGCGCGCGGCCGCACCGATTTCGTGGCGATGCCGGGCGCCCTGAAGGATGCCTTCGAAGAGCTGCGCAACCGGTTTGAAAACGGCGGCAACATCACCGGCCTTCCCACCGGCTACACCGATTTCGACGCGATGACCGCCGGCCTGCAGCCGACCGACCTGATCATCCTGGCGGCACGTCCGGCCATGGGCAAGACCACCTTTGCGCTGAACATCGCCGAATACGCCGCGATCAAATCCAAGAAGGGCGTGGCGGTCTTTTCGATGGAAATGTCCGCCTCGCAGCTGGCGATGCGCCTGATCTCGTCGAACGGCCGCATCAACGCGCAGCGTCTGCGCACCGGCGCGCTGGAAGACGAGGATTGGGCGCGCGTGACCGGCGCGATCAAGATGCTGAAGGAAACCAAGATCTTCATCGACGACACGCCTGGCGTGTCGCCGGAGGTGCTGCGGTCCAAGTGCCGCCGGCTCAAGCGCGAACACGATCTGGGCCTGATCGTGATCGACTACCTGCAGCTGATGTCGGTGCCGGGCAACAGCGAGAACCGCGCAACCGAAATCTCGGAAATCTCACGTGGACTCAAGGGCCTGGCCAAGGAGCTCAACGTGCCGGTGATCGCGCTGTCGCAGCTCAACCGCTCGCTGGAAACGCGCACCGACAAGCGCCCGGTGATGGCCGACCTGCGCGAATCGGGCGCAATCGAGCAGGACGCGGACATGATCGTCTTCATCTACCGCGACGATTACTACAACAAGGAAAATTCGCCGGACAAGGGCCTGGCCGAGATCATCATCGGCAAGCACCGCGGCGGGCCGACCGGTGCGTGCAAGCTCAAGTTCTTCGGCGAATACACCCGTTTCGACAATCTGGCGCACGATTCGGTGGGCAGCTTCGAGTAACGGCCGCGCGGCCGGTGCCCGTGCGCGTGGAGGGTGTTGGACGGCGGTGGCGCAGTATGCCCCGCGTCGCCCGCTACGCGCGGGCGCGTGATGGTGGCGATGTCGCTGCGCTGGCACTTGCGCAGCGATTGCGGCGCGCGGCCTGCCAGTACGCATGCGCAGCACGCTGATCGGCATGCCGGCAGTGGACGCCGCCCGGCATCGCGCCATCGTTGCGTTTGCTGGCTTATGCTGCGCAGCCTCACCGCCGCTGCCGAGTCCGCATGTCATACGCCATCGTCTGGTTCCGTCGCGATCTGCGCCTGGAGGACAACCCGGCCCTGCGTGCCGCACTCGATGCCGGGCACCAGCCGATCCCGCTGTATATCGATGCGCCGCACGAAGAAGGCGAATGGACACCCGGTGCGGCCTCGCGCAGCTGGCGGCATCACTCGCTCGCAGCGCTGGAGGCATCGTTGCGCGCGCTGGGCAGTGGGTTGGTCGTGCGGACCGGCAGCAGCGAGCAGGTGCTGGGGGAGGTGATCGCCCAGACCGGTGCGGTGGCAGTGTACTGGAACCGCAAATACGAACCGGCGACCCAGTCGCGCGATGCGCAGATCAAGCGCAACCTGCGCGAGCGCGGCATCGAGGTGCAGAGCTGCAATGCATCGTTGTTGTTCGAGCCATGGCAGCTCTCCACGCAGCAGGGCGGGCCGTACAAGGTGTTCACGCCGTTCTGGCGCAATGCGCTGACACAGCTGCAGCTGCCGGCCGCGGTGGCGGCACCGCGCAGCCTGCCGCCATTGCCGGCAACGCTGCCGTCCGTCGCGCTGGAGTCGCTGGCGCTGCGCCCGGACGTGAAGTGGGACACCGGCTTCTGGGAGCACTGGCAGCCTGGCGAGGCGGGCGCGCACGAAATGCTGGAGATCTTCATCGACGGCGCGCTCAACGGGTATCGCGACAATCGCGACCGACCCGATCGTGTCGGTACCTCGCAGCTATCGCCGCATCTGCACTTCGGCGAGATCGCGCCGTGGCGGATTGCCGGCACCCTGGAAGCGCATCGCAACGCGCGCAACGGTGCCGAAATCGATGGCTACATCCGCCAGTTGGGTTGGCGCGATTTTGCGTATCACCTGCTGCATCATTTCCCGGACATCACCAACCGGAATCTCAATCCGCGTTTCGAAGGCTTTGCGTGGGCAAAGGCCGATCCGGTGGTTCTGCAGGCCTGGCAACGTGGCCGCACCGGCATTCCGATCGTCGATGCCGGCATGCGGCAACTCTGGCACACCGGCTGGATGCACAACCGCGTTCGCATGATCGTGGCCAGCCTGTTGTGCAAGCATCTGCGCGTGCACTGGGTCGAAGGCGCGCGTTGGTTCTGGGACACGCTGGTGGATGCAGACCTGGCCAACAACACCATGGGGTGGCAATGGGTCGCCGGCACCGGCGCCGATGCCGCGCCGTATTTCCGCGTGTTCAATCCGGTGACGCAAGCAGAAAAGTTCGATCCGCAAGCGGCCTACATCACCCGCTGGGTGCCCGAGCTCGGCAAGCTTGCAGTGAAGGAACGCTTCGCTCCGTGGCTACATCCGCTGTCGCTGGCACGGCTTGCGCCGGAGTATCCGCGATCGCCCATCATCGGGCTGGCCGAAGGACGTGACGCCGCACTGGCGGCGTATGCAAAAACGCGCGGCTGACGACTGGCGACAGCAATGCATTTTGGTCCGCGTGCCGATGCAATGTGGCGCTTTTCAAGTACGCCACGCGTCATCCTGGTGCGGCTGCACGGCCGGTGGGCAGACACGCAACGACTGCGTTGCCATGATGCGCGCGAGAAAACGTTTTCCTGAATGGACAACCCGCTGCGTGTCGTCGTCGCCCACTTTCATCATGCGCCAGTCGCGTTGGTCTGTTTATCCTCGCGCACACGATTGAGCGCCGGATGGTCCGGCGATAGGAGAACACCATGTCCCCAGCAGCCACCAAGAGCCTCGCCGTTGCACTGGCCAGCGCCATCGCGCTGTCAGCCTGCGCGACCGGCGGCTCGTATGTGCAGCGCGATCAATACGGCGAGCAGACGCAACAGCAGAACCGCACCGGCCGCAATGCGCTGATCGGTACCGCCATCGGTGTGGCTGCAGGTCTGCTTACCGGCGACAGCGCCACCGAGCGTCGCCAGCATGCCATGGTCGGTGCCGGCATCGGCGCGCTGAGTGGTGCAGCAGTCGGCCAGTACCAGGACCGCCAGGAACGCGCACTGCGCGAGCGCACCGCCAATACCGGTATCGAAGTGCAGCGTCAGGGCGACAACATCACCTTGAACCTGCCCGACGGGATCACCTTCGACTTCGGCAAGTCCGCGTTGAAGCCCCAGTTCTACAGCGCGCTCAACGGTGTCGCGTCCACGCTGCGCGAGTACAACCAGACCATGGTGGAAGTGGTTGGGCACACCGACAGCGTCGGTAGCGATGCGGTCAACCAGCGCCTGTCCGAAGAACGCGCCGGTGCCGTGGCGCAATACCTGACCGCGCAGGGCGTGCAGCGCGAGCGCATGGAAACCATGGGTGCCGGCAAGCGTTACCCGATTGCCGACAACAGCACCGATGCCGGCCGCGCACAGAACCGTCGCGTCGAGATTCGCCTGATTCCGTTGCGTGCCGAAGGCGCCGCCAGCAATACCGGCATGCGGTGAGTGTGCTGCATTGAATCGTGGGTTGGTCGATTCGACTGGCCCGCGATGTATTGAAAAGCAGGCCGCGAAAGCGGCCTGTTTTTTTGCGCTGCATTTCTGGTGATCAAAAGCGGCTGATCTGCGTTTGGGCTGCAGACCCCTTGCCCGCCCACCCTCTCAGGACACGCTGCAAGTACAAGTACGTCAATGTAGCTCTGGCGCGGCATCCATGCCGCTCAAGGTCCCGCGACGGTGAACGGGCAAGGACCAGTCGAGTTGGTCGGTGTGCAGAGCTTTCAATAAAACAGCCAGCCAACTCTCTGGTGCGGTGTCCTCGCCGATTGCGGGACCGTTGGCGGCATGGATGCCGCCACCGAGCCCCCATGGACGGGTTAACGGCGTGTCCCGCGAGCGGCGAGGGCACCGCGCACTCGACATCCTTGCGTGTGCTGCAGGGCCCTTGCCCGCCCACCATCGCGGGACACGCCGTGAATCCGTCCCTGGAGGCTCTGGCGCGGCATCCATGCCGCTCAAGGTCCCGCGACGGTGGGCGGGCAAGGACCAGTCGAGTTGGTCGGTGCGTAGAGCTTAAAAAACACCAGCCGACTGCCTGGCGAGGGCACCGCGCACTCGACTAACCAAGCTTCTGATCTAGATAGTCCGGGACCTGTGTTGCTCAACGGCTTGGCGCTACATCGCTTTGATGCAACACGCACCGGCATTCAACCATCGCTCGCAGACGTACCCTCATCGGCCTTTTGGGCACCTTCTCCTGAGTGGGAGAAGGATTACTCCATTGAGCGACCGCTTGAAGCGATCTTAGGCCGTGACGTTTTCCAAAATGCGCTTGCCCTCGGCGCGTAGTTCCGCTTCTGCGCCCACTTCGACCTTCGCGTCGTGGTCGGCTTTTTGCGCAGCTAGACGTGCAGGGCATTGCGCCATCATGTAGTCGGCATCGAAGTTCATGCGCGTCACCAAAAAGTCCACGAACGCGCGCACCTTTGGCGAGACCAGTCGGCCACCGGCGAACACCGCATTGAAATCCACTTCTGGCCCGGTCCAGCCAGCGAGCACGCGGCGTACCAGACCCGATTGCACGAACGGCTTGGCCATCACATCGCCGGTGAGCAGCAAGCCTTCACCGCATAACACCGCACCGTTCAGCGCCGCCGGGTCGTTGGCCACCATCAGCGGATTGACCGGGAAATCGCGGATGTCGCTGCCATCGCTCAGCGACCAGAAGAAACGGTTGTTATGCACATTGCGGTTCTTGCGCAACGCCAGGGTGCGATGGAATTGCAGCTCGTCCGGATGCAGCGGCTCACCATAACGCTCGATATAGGACGGACTGGCGAATACCTGCGTGCGTAGGCTGCCCAGCTTGCGCGCGACCAGGTTCGAATCGGGCAGGGCGCCGACGCGCAGCGCCAGATCGGCTTCGCCGCCGATCAGGTCCAGCTTCTCGTTGCCTAGATGCATGTCCAACTGGATTTCCGGATATTGCGCGTGGAATTCACCCAGCAATGGCGCGATCCAGGTGATGCCCAGCGAATACGGCACGGTGAAACGCAACCAGCCGCGCGGGCCCGATTGCAGTTGCCCCACCGCGCTTTCGGCTTCTTCCAGCTCGCGCGCGATGCGCTGGCAATGCTCGTGGTACACCGAGCCGGCTTCGGTCAGGCCGATGCGACGCGTGGTCCGGTGCAGTAGGCGCGCACCCAGGCGCGTTTCCAGTTCCTGCACCTTGCGGCTGACGGTGGTCTTGGGCAGGCCAAGTGCGTTGGCGGCGGCAATGAAGCTGCCCTGTTCGACCACCTTGACGAAGATCAGGGTGTCGTTGAGATCGTGTGTCATGGGACTGCCTTCCGAGGGTCAGGAGGGATTAGACCGCTTGCGGGACGATTATTCCCCTAAATCCGGACTAATCAAGTGCTGCTTTGAGGCCTAGCTTATGCGGCATCCCCTCCATGCAGGAGCACGGCCATGTGGTTGTGCGATGTCTTCGGTTTGTCTTCCGCGTCCCGCAGCGCCATCGAAAGCGCTTTCGATCCGGTGGTTTCCTCGGCAAAAAGCCAGCGCGCCAGCGTTTCGCGTGCATTCGCCGCATCGCCGAAACGGCAGGCCGGCGGCGCGCCCGCGCGGCGGACTGGACTGCCGGCGCGCTGGGCACAGCGTGGAATTGTCCCGATGTCGGGAGTGAAAGTCCCATGACCGGGATGGTCCAATCCGAGACGGCGGTCATAGGCGGTGCGGGCAGCGTGGGCGCGGGCATCGTCGCCGCGCTGCTCGACGCCGGCATGCCGGTGCTGGTGATTGGACGTGATGCCGCCAAGCTGGCGGCGCTGCGTGCCGAGCATGGCGATTCGCCGCTGCTGGATACCTTGCGCGGCTCGGTCGCCGACGATGCGTCCGCGCTGGCCCTGGCCACCGAGCTGGCCCAGCGCCCACGTCCGCTGGGCGCAGTGATCGCCAGCCTGGGTAGCCCGCCCAAGGCCGGGCGCCTGCTTGACCGGCCGGTGGCGGCGTTGCGCCGCCGCCTGGAGCGCGACGTATTGCCGCATCTGGCTGCTGCCCGCCACCTGCTGCCGCTGCTGGCCGAGGCCGACGGTGGCGGCCGCTATCTGTTGCTCGGCAGCCCCTGCGCGCTGCGTGCCTGGTCGGCGCATGGCGACCGCTCGGTCGCCGCCGCCGCCACCCGCATGCTGGCCCAGGTGCTGCATGAAGAAGCCAAGCCGCTGGGCGTGCGTGTGCACCTGCTCTCGGTCGAGCAACCGGTGTGTACGCCCGGCCGCGCCAAGGAGGCCTGTCCGGAATGGATTCGTGCCGTGGATGTCGGGCGCGCCGCCGTCTCCCTGATCGCCGGGCCTGGCCAGCCCGGACAACCCATCGTGACCGTCAGCCGTCGTCTGCCCTCCGCCCCGTCGGTGGACCGGCTGGCCGGTCTGCATTTGCCTATCCCCACTCGAGAGATGTCTCCATGACCCCGAACGCCACCCCGTTCCGTTTCCCCATGCGTCCCGTGCTGACGGCCGCCGTGCTCGCGGTGGTGCTTGCCGCCTGTGGCGGCGGCGCTGCGCAGACCGGCGCACCGCCACCGCCCAGCGTCAGTGTCGCCCCGGTGCTGATCAAGGAAATCAGCCAATGGGACGAATTCAGCGGCCGGATCGAGCCGGTGGAAAGCGTCGAGCTGCGCCCGCGCGTGTCCGGCTACATCGACAAGGTCAACTACACCGAAGGTGCGGAAGTGAAGAAAGGCGATGTGCTCTTCAGCATCGACGACCGTAGCTACCGCGCCGATTTCGCCCGCGCCAATGCCGCGCTGGTGCGGGCCCGCACCCAGGCCACGCTGGCGCGCAGCGAAGCCGCGCGTGCACGCAAACTCTCCGACCAGCAGGCCATTTCCACCGAAACCTGGGAGCAGCGCCGCGCCGCCGCCGATCAGGCCGATGCCGACCTGCTGGCCGCACAGGCCGCGGTAGACACCGCCAGGCTCAACCTGGACTGGAGCCGCGTGCGTGCGCCGATCGACGGCCGCGCCGGGCGGGCGATGGTCACCGCCGGCAACCTGGTCACCGCCGGCGACAGCGCCAGCGTGCTGACCACGCTGGTGTCGCTGGACAAGGTGTTTGTCTATTTCGATGCCGACGAAGGCACCTTCCTGCGCTATTCGCAGATGGCCCGCAACGGCGAGCGTCCGGACGAACGCGGCGGTCAGTTGCCGGTGCGCATCGGCCTGGTCGGCGAGCAGGGCTTTCCGCACGAAGGGCGGGTGGATTTCCTGGACAACCAGGTGACCCGCAGCACCGGCACCATCCGCGTGCGTGCGGTGCTGGACAACGCACAGCGCCAGTTCACGCCGGGCCTCTACGCCCACGTGCAGCTGCTGGGCAGCGGCCAGTTCAAGGCCATGCTGGTGGACGAAAAGGCCGTGCTGACCGACCAGGACCGCAAGTACGTCTACGTGGTCGACAAGGACGGCAAGGCGCAGCGGCGCGATGTGGAGCTCGGCCGCAGTGCCGATGGTCTGCGCATCGTGCGCAAGGGCCTGGCGGCCGGTGACCGTGTCGTGGTCGACGGCGTGCAGAAGATCTTCATGCCCGGCATGCCGGTCGATGCCAAGGCCGTGGCCATGGCATCGGCGCCGGCAGCGGACAAACGCACCGCTTCGAACTGATTCATCGCTGCAGCGCAGCCCATGAACGCCGGCCTTTCCATCTGGCCGGCTCGGGGCCGCCGTGCCGCGCCGCCACCCGGCGGCAACCTCTTCCAGGACCACCCCAATGGACTTTTCCCGTTTTTTCATCGACCGGCCGATCTTTGCCGCGGTGCTGTCGATCATCATCTTCGCGGCCGGCCTGATCGCCATGCCGCTGCTGCCGATCAGCGAATACCCCGAAGTGGTACCGCCGAGCGTGCAGGTGCGCGCGGTGTATCCGGGCGCCAATCCCAAGGTCATCGCCGAGACCGTCGCCACGCCGCTTGAGGAAGCCATCAACGGCGTTGAAAACATGATGTACATGAAGTCGGTCGCCGGCTCGGACGGCGTGCTGATGGTCACCGTGACCTTCAAGCCGGGCACCGACCCGGACCAGGCGCAGGTGCAGGTGCAGAACCGCGTCAGCCAGGCGCAGGCGCGTCTGCCCGAAGACGTGCGCCGCCAGGGCGTGACCACGCAGAAGCAGTCGCCCACGCTGACCATGGTGGTGCATCTGACCTCGCCCAAGGGCAAGTACGACTCGCTGTACCTGAGCAACTACGCCACCTTGAAGGTCAAGGACGAGTTGTCGCGCCTGCCTGGCGTGGGCCAGATCCGCGTGTTCGGTGCCGGCGATTACGCCATGCGCATCTGGTTGAATCCGGACAAGGTGGCCGCGCGCGGCCTGACCGCCAGCGATGTGGTTGCCGCCATCCGCGAGCAGAACGTGCAGGTCTCCGCCGGCCAGCTCGGCGCAGAACCCATGCCCAACAAGAGCGATTTCCTGCTCTCGATCAATGCGCAGGGCCGCCTCACCACCGAAGAAGAGTTCAGCAACATCGTCATCCGCAGCGGCAACAGCGGTGAGATCGTGCGGTTGAGCGATGTGGCGCGTCTGGAACTGGGCGCCGGCAACTACACCCTGCGCTCGCAGCTGGACAACCAGAACGCGGTGGGCATGGGCGTGTTCCAGTCGCCCGGTGCCAACGCGATCGAACTGTCCGATGCAGTGCGCGCCAAGATGGCCGAGCTGGAAAAGCAGTTCCCGCAGGACATGGCCTGGTCGGCCGCGTACGACCCCACCGTGTTCGTGCGTGACTCGATCAGCGCAGTGGTGCACACCTTGCTGGAAGCGGTGCTGCTGGTGGTTCTGGTGGTGATCCTGTTCCTGCAGACCTGGCGCGCGTCGATCATTCCGTTGCTGGCGGTGCCGGTGTCGGTGGTCGGTACGTTTGCCGCCCTGTATCTGCTGGGCTTTTCGATCAACACGCTGAGCCTGTTCGGGCTGGTGCTGGCGATCGGCATCGTGGTCGACGACGCGATCGTGGTGGTGGAAAACGTCGAGCGCAATATCGAAGAAGGGCTGAGCCCGTTGGCCGCTGCGCACCAGGCGATGCGCGAAGTGTCCGGGCCGATCATCGCCATCGCGCTGGTGCTGTGCGCGGTGTTCGTGCCGATGGCGTTCCTGTCGGGCGTGACCGGCCAGTTCTACAAGCAGTTTGCGGTGACCATCGCCATTTCCACGGTGATTTCGGCGATCAACTCGCTGACCTTGTCGCCGGCACTGGCGGCCATGCTACTCAAGGCGCACGACGCGCCGAAGGACGGCCCGTCGCGATTGATCGACCGTCTGTTCGGCTGGGTGTTCCGTCCGTTCAACCGCTTTTTCAATAGCAGCTCGCACAAGTACCAGGGCGCGGTGTCGCGCACCCTGAGCAAGCGCGGCGCGGTGTTCATGGTGTATCTGCTGCTGCTGGTCGGCACCGGTTTCATGTTCAAGCTGGTGCCGGGCGGATTCATTCCGACCCAGGACAAGTTGTACCTGATTGCCGGTACCAAACTGCCGGAAGGCGCCTCGCTGGAGCGCACCAACGAGGTGATCCGTCAGATCAGCCAGATCGCGATGCAGACCGAAGGCGTGGATCACACCATCGCGTTCCCCGGCCTGAATCCGCTGCAGTTCACCAACACGCCCAACACCGGCACGGTGTTCATCACGCTCAAGCCGTTCAGTCAGCGCAGCCGCAGCGCGGTGCAGATCAACGCCGAGCTCAATGCACGCATCAGCCAGATCCAGCAGGGCTTTGCGTTCGCCTTCATGCCCCCGCCGATCCTGGGGTTGGGCCAGGGCTCGGGCTACTCGCTGTACATCCAGGACCGTGCGGGTCTGGGCTATGGCCAGCTGCAGAGCGCGGTCAACGCGATGTCCGGTGCGATCTCGCAGACGCCGGGCATGCAGTTCCCGATCGGTACCTACCAGGCCAACGTGCCGCAGCTCGATGCCAAGGTCGACCGCGACAAGGCCAAGGCGCAGGGCGTGCCGCTGACCAACCTGTTCGACACGCTGCAGACCTACCTGGGCTCGTCGTACATCAACGACTTCAATCGCTTCGGTCGCACCTATCAGGTGATTGCCCAGGCCGATGGACAGTTCCGCGACAGCGTCGAAGACATCGCCAACCTGCGTACCCGTAACGCCAATGGCGAAATGGTGCCGATCGGCAGCATGGTCACGCTGGGCCAGACCTACGGCCCCGACCCGGTGATCCGCTACAACGGCTACCCGGCCGCCGACCTCATCGGTGAAGCGGACCCGCGCGTGCTCTCGTCCACCGAAGCGATGCAGAAGCTGGCCGGCATGGCACCGCAGGTGTTGCCCAACGGCATGAACATCGAGTGGACCGACCTGAGTTATCAGCAGTCCACGCAGGGCAACTCGGCGTTGATCGTGTTCCCGATGGCGGTGCTGCTGGCGTTCCTGGTGCTGGCCGCGTTGTACGAAAGCTGGACCTTGCCGCTGGCGGTGATCCTGATCGTGCCGATGACCTTGCTGTCTGCCTTGTTCGGTGTGTGGCTGACCGGTGGCGACAACAACGTGTTCGTGCAGGTGGGTCTGGTGGTGTTGATGGGCCTGGCGTGCAAGAACGCGATCCTGATCGTGGAGTTCGCCCGCGAACTCGAAATGCACGGCAAGGGCATCGTGGAAGCCGCACTGGAAGCCTGCCGCCTGCGTCTGCGCCCGATCGTGATGACCTCCATCGCCTTCATCGCCGGCACCGTGCCGCTGGTGTTCGGCCATGGTGCCGGCGCCGAAGTGCGCTCGGTCACCGGCATCACCGTGTTCGCCGGCATGTTGGGTGTGACCCTGTTCGGTCTGTTCCTGACCCCGGTGTTTTATGTGGCACTGCGCAAGTGGGTGACCCGTCGCGGTCCCGCTGCACCGGCTGCCGTTTCGCATGACGCCGTCAAGGCGTAAGCCCGTCACTTCCCCCAATTAAAGAGGATTCACCACATGAGCAACACCAAGATCGCACTGGTCACCGGCGCCACCCGCGGCATCGGCCTGGAAACCGTTCGGCAACTGGCCCAGGCCGGCGTGCACACGCTGCTGGCCGGCCGCAAGCGCGACGACGCCGTCGCCGCCGCGCTCAAGCTGCAGGCCGAAGGCCTGCCGGTGGAAGCGATTCAACTGGACGTCAACGACGACATCAGCATCGCCGCTGCCGTCGGCACGGTGGAGCAGCGCCATGGCCACCTGGACATCCTGGTCAACAACGCCGGCATCATGGTCGAAGACATCCAGCGCAAGCCCTCCGAGCAGAGCCTGGATGCGTGGAAGCGGACCTTCGACACCAACCTGTTCGCGGTGGTTGGCGTGACCAAGGCGTTCCTGCCGCTGCTGCGTCGTTCGCTGGCTGGGCGCATCGTCAACGTGTCGAGCATCCTTGGCTCGTTGACCTTGCACAGCCAGCCCGGCTCGCCGATCTATGACTTCAAGATTCCGGCCTACAACGCTTCCAAGAGCGCGTTGAACAGCTGGACCGTGCATCTGGCCTACGAACTGCGCGACACCCCGATCAAGGTCAATGCCATCCATCCGGGCTACGTCAAGACCGACATGAACGGTGGCGGCGGCGAGATCGAGGTGGAGCAGGGTGCGTATAGCAGCGTGCAGATGGCGCTGCTGGATGCGCACGGCGCCACCGGCAGCTACACCCACCTGGGAGAGACCTTGCCATGGTAAGAACATTGCTCGGCGCGGCGCTGGCCGCGCTGGTGCTCAGCGGTTGCGCGGTGGGGCCGGATTACCGGCCCGACCCACCCGCCTCGGTGACGCTGCAGGGCGCGCAGGACGCTGCCTTCAGCGCTGAATCGCCGGTCGGCAACTGGTGGTCGCAATTCGACGACCCGGTGCTGGAACAACTGGTGCGCGATGCGCTGTTCGCCAACCATGACCTACGCGTTGCGGTGTCGCGGGTGAAGCAGGCACGCGCGGTGTTTGTGGAGCGCCGTCTCGACCAGGCCCCGCACATCACCGCGCAAGGCAGCTTCGATCGCCGCGAGCAGCAGCAGGTGATCGCCGGCAACCAGCGCTTCCTCACCGAGCAGACTACGCTCGGTCTGGATGCGGCCTGGGAACTGGACCTGTTCGGTCGCCAGCGTCGTGCGTCGGAAGCCGCACGCGCCGATCTGGATGCAGAGCAGGCCAACCTGCAGGACGTGCAGGTCACCGTCGCCGCGGAAGTGGCGCGCAATTACTTCGAATTGCGCGGCACCCAGAAGCAGCTCGACGTCTCCAAGCGCACCCTGACCAATCTGCGCGACACCCAGAAACTCACGCAGACGCGCTGGGACCTGGGCGCCGGCAGCGAGCTGGATGTGCAGAGCAGCCTGGCGCGGTTGAAGGCGATCGAAGCGGATATTCCGTTGCTGGAAACCGCCGAAGCGCAGTACCGCCATCGTCTGGCGGTGTTGCTGGGGCAACAGCCCGATGCGCTGGATGCCACCCTGGTAGCACGCAGCATGCCGGCGTTCGCACGCCCGTTGCCGCTGGGCGACACCGCCGGCCTGCTGCGTCAGCGTCCGGATGTGCGTAGCGCCGAACGCCGGCTGGCCGCGGCCACCGCGCAGGTCGGTGTGGCCACGGCGGATCTGTTCCCGCGCATCAGCGTGCGTGGGTTTGTCGGCTTCCTGTCCGGCGATGCGGCCAGGTTGACCGAGGGCAACGCCAAGGCCTGGTCGATCACCCCGTCGATCAGCTGGGCGGCGTTCGACTTCGGCACCGTGCGCGCGCGCCTGCGTGCGAGCAAGGCGCAGGCCGAGGGCGCGTTGGCGCAGTACCAGCAGGCCGTCCTGCTGGCACTGGAAGACACCGAAAACGCCTTGATCGGGTACGGCCGCCAGCAGGCACGTCTGGCGATCGTCGTGGAGCAGGCCAACGCCGCGCGGCGAGCGGAGCAGCTGGCGCAGATCCGCTATCGCGAGGGCTCGGAGGACTTCCTCACCCTGCTGGATGCGCAGCGCACCCAGCTGGCGGCGGACGATGCCCTGGCGCGCGCCGAGGCGGCCGTCAATGTCGGTGTGGTCGGGGTGTACAAGGCGCTTGGCGGCTGGAAGCAGGGCGAAGCGCCCGCCGCTCCGGTGGCGGTGGTCAAGCGTTGATGGACGGGCGGGGCGGCCAGTGGGCCGCCCCGTCGCGACCGCAGTGGGCAGCCCGCTCAGGGGTCCGCCATCGGCAACCGGATGGCGCGCGTGCCGCCGTCCGGGTTGGCGGACGCTGCGCTCAGTCGGCCACCCGCACGCTGTCGCGGCCACTGTTCTTGGCCAGATACAGCGCCGCATCGGCGCGCGAAAACCAGTCCTGCCAGTGGGTCTCGCCATCGTGGCGCGCGGCCCCCAGCGACACCGTGATCCGCCCGCCCGGGCCACGCAGTCCGTTACGGATCACCTTGCGCAGGCGCTCGGTAGCCGCTTCCAGTTCTGCCAGCGAGCCGGCACGCAGCAGCACCACGAACTCTTCGCCACCGAAGCGGAAGACCTGATGTGGCTCGCGCACTTCGTAGCGCAGGATGGTCGCCAGGTCCGACAGCGCCGCATCGCCGGCGGCGTGCCCGTAGAGATCGTTGACCTCCTTGAAATGATCCAGGTCGAGAATGATCAGGCTGTTCAGCCGCTCCTGCGGCTGGCGCTGGTCGATCTGATGGGAGAGCGCGCGTTCGAGCATGCGCCGGTTGGGCAACCCGGTCAGCGCGTCCAGCGAGGCCAATTCTTCCAGATGCACGCGGTCGTCCTGCATGCGCAGCGAGAACGCATAGCCCACCGCCAGCGTCACCAGCGTCACCACCACCGTCGACACGCCCTGGCCGGGGCTGACGATCAGGCCGGGCAAGAACAATAGCGCTGCCATCAACGGCAGGCTCAGCAACACCGCGCGTTGTGGCCCGCACAGGAAATAATTGGTCGCCAGCACCGGAAACAGCCAGGGCAGGGCACCGTCGCCCCCGGTCCAGCAGGCCACCAGGCAGCCGGCGACATTGATCGACGCCAGCCAGACCCCGCCGGTGCCGGTCTGTTCGGCATCGCGCATCTGCCAGCCGCGCCAGATCGCCAGCACGCCCACGACCGCAGTGATCAGGCACGCAACCACCTGGCCGGTCATGGCCAGGTACACCGCATAGAGGCAAAGCAACAGCGCGGTGATTGGCCCAAGCATCTTGACGATGCCGAGGCGGAAATCCCGCCGCAGGTGGAGGATCACATGGAAGGTTCTGTAGGAGTCGGCACCATTATCGGCCCGGCCCTGCCAAAGTTGAGTATGCGGACACCACCGCAATGGGTAGGAAAATGAAGCGTTGCACGGCAGGGCTTCGCACATTCTTGACGGCCTTGCCGCAACCGTATGGCCTTTGTCGTTGGAGTCCGCCATGCCTAGCCGCGAAGAGCTCGATACCCGCCTGGATGCACTGCAGGACGAACTGCCACACCTGGCTGCCGACGACGATGCGGACTTCGACTACCTGGATTTTCAGGCGCGCGCTGAAGCGTTGCTGCGCAGTGCCGAGCCCGAGGATGCGGCGTATGTCCGCACCCGCGTCGACGGCATGCTGGCGGGCGCCGGGCTGATTCCCACCGATGAAGACGGGCACGCCTGTCGCTGAGGCTGCGCCGTCGCAGCGGGTACGCTGCGCCTGGAGTTGCTGCGGGGTGCGAGCGCCGTGTGCCGGATTGAGATGCAGCGTTTGCATTGCACGCCGTGCCGTATCCCATAGCCGCCCGACCGTCAGCAGCCTGCCACCAGCTGGCGTGTCGCCAGCCGCTATAACTGATCACGAATAGTTCCAGCAGGATCGGCCAGCAGATTTCCATCGCCGCCTCGCCGCGTCGGGTTGATCACCGCTGCCGAGCAGTCGTATCGCTCAGGGGCAGCGGGGCCAGCCCTGCACGCGCCAGCACCGCGGCGCCCACCACCTGATTGCGTCCGGCCTGCTTGGCCCGATACAGCGCCTCGTCTGCGCGCCGCAGCAGTTGCCCGGCGTTGCCCGCATGCTCGGGAAAGCTCGCCACACCGAACGATGCGGTGATCTTCGGCAGCGACACGCCATCGGCCATCACCTGCAAGGCCTCGATGCCGGCGCGCAGCTTCTCGGCCATCATGCAGGCCACCGGCAGGTCCACCTCGGGGAGGATGATCGTCAATTCCTCGCCGCCGTAGCGGCAGCAGATGTCTTCGCCGCGCGTCTGCGCCAGCAGCAGCTCGCCGATCGCCGCCAGCACCCGATCGCCGCCGCTGTGGCCGTGCAGGTCGTTGAACCGCTTGAAATGGTCCACGTCCAGCATCAGCACCGAGAGCGGTTGCACCCGGCGTGTGCAGCGCGCCAGTTCGTGGTTGAGCGCTTCTTCCAGATAGCGCCGGTTGTACAGGCCGGTGAGCGGGTCGCGGATTGACTGCTGGCGCAGCGTCTCGCGCAGACGCAGGCTGTGCAGCACCAGCGAGAGCTGTTCGGCCGCCGCTTCGGCCACCGTCAACGTGGCCAGGCCGCCGGGGTCGTCGCTGCGCAGTGCCAGCATGCCCAACTGTGTGCCCTGGGCCGACAACGGAATGCACACCGTGCTGGCATGCGCCGGAAGATTGGCGTCGGCGTGGCGGCACAGCATGCCGGCGCTGGCGTCATCCACCACATGGGTACGGTCGCGACGCAGCGCCCAGCAGGTGTCCGGCGCAATGCTCGGGCTGTCGCCGTCGGCCATTGCGCCCCAGGCCACCACCTGCTCGGCGCGATCGCGCGATGCGCGCAGCAGGTAGACCGCCCCTGCGGCGCCGGGAATCAGTGGCGCGATCGTGCGTGCGGTGATTTCCAGCGCTTCCTCGGCGTCACGGCAGTTCTGCAGCAGGCCCGAATACCGCGCCAGCGCTTCCAGGCCGGCAGACGTGCGCTCCAGGGCCGCGAACGATTCCACCAGGCGCTCGCTGGTATGGCTGGCAGCGTCTTCGGCATGCACCCGCCGCTGCAGCTCGCGCGCCAGCAGGCGGTAGGCCAGCAGCATCACCAGCAGCCCGCTGACGATGCCGATCACGGTCATGCGCAGCACCCACTGCGCGCTGCTGGTGTTGGCCTCGGTGCGTTTGACCAGCTCATGGCGTTCCAGCTCGGTCATGGTCTGCACCTGCCGCCGCAGGGCCGCGGAGGTCTGGAACACGCCCCGCGCGATCGACCCGCGCGCACCATCCAGTCCATGCGCGCGATAGCTGTGCAGCAGGTCGTTGATCTGCACCAATCGCTTGTCCACCAGCTGCCCCAGCGCACGCGCGTTGCGCCTCTGCACCGGGTTGTCCTGGACCAGGGCATCCAGCCGCACGATGCGCTCGGGCAGGCGCCCGATCGCATCGGCGTACACCCCCAGAAATGCCTCGTTGTCGGTGAGCACGTAGCCGCGCACCGACGACTCTGCCGACAGCAGGCCCGCCTGGATCTCGTCGATGCCGGCCAACACCTCCTGCGTATGCGTCACCCAGCCGGCATCGGACAGCGAACGCTGGGTGGTGAAGTAACCGCCCACTCCGATCAGGACGAAGATGGCCCCGCCGAGCAGCAAGGCTCCGGCGGCACGGCGTTTTGCTTTTTTGGTCAACACCGTGTTCCCCAACACCGATGGTCTGGTTGAGTCCGATGCAAGCCGCGTGCCCAGGTGGGGCAGTCAGCTGGCAGACGGTGCAGCACTCGTCGCCGCCACGTCGTGCCGGTATGCTCGTGACGAACCGTCGAGCCGAGCACACATTGGTCATTTTTCTTGGACGCTACCAGTTGACCTGCCACGCATCGCGCAGTGGCGATGCCGCCGAGTCCTGGAGCGCGGACTGGAACATCGAGCAGATCGGCACCGGCAAGGCGAGCGGCGAGCTCGCAGGCGCCAGGCTGTCGCCGACATTCCCGGACCACCGCAGCGCCATGTCGGCCGCCCGCGTTGCCGGCATGGTGACGCTGGAAGCCATGCACGCCGAAGCACAGCGGCAGCTCGAATACACCTGAGCGGCTATCGTTTCGATCCCACGGCCGTTCCGCCGCTGCATGTCGAGGGTGCCGCTGTCTTCCTGCTGCTGATCGGAGGGCTTCTCCCGCAAGTGTCGTTGCGCGAGTTGGACCAACCGACTGAGCCCACGTGTCGCGGCTGCCGGCATCGTCATGCTGGCACGCAGTTTGCGACGGTTGCCGCAGGGCGCTGGGGAGCGCCGTCGGAGCAATGCAGTGGAAGAGCCCAACAAGAGCGCCCTGGTCCTGCTGCAGCAGGAAGCCACCGAACTGCTCGCGCTGTTCGATCAACTCCGCGGTGAGGCGGCTCTGGATACGGACATCGAACCCTGCCCGCTGCCGCGCAGCACGGGCGCCGAACCGACGGTGCGCGTCACTAACTGACACGCCTGGTGGCGAACTGTTCACCGCGGCGTCCCGCCTGCTACGCAAACGCATCGACCGCGCATGAAAAAGGCCGGGAACCCTTCATGAAAGGATTCCCGGCCTTGGTCGGTCGTCTTAGGACCGTTGTTTGGTGGAGGTGGGCGGAATCGAACCGCCGTCCGGAAGCACTCCATCCCCGGCACTACATGCTTAGCCCTCCGTTAGATCTCATTCCCAGGCAGCACGGTTGGCAAAGCGCACCTGGAAACCAGCCTGCTTTATCTAACCGGTAGCTGACAGGCAGCCACTACCGATGGTTCCGTGATAATGACCCTACACCTACGAGCACGGGCACAAGTAGGTTCGGGGGTTCGCCTTAGGCGGCTGTAGAACTACAACTAAAGCCAATTAAGCGGCGATAGCGAAGTCCGAACCGTAGTTGTCGTCGTTGGCAACTAAAAGTTTGCTGCTGGATTAACGAGGAAAGCTGCCCCCTCGGCATGCGCCAAGCGACTTCGCGACCCCCGTCGAAACCAGTGCACCCCCGGGGAAAGCATCAAACGCTGACCACCCCAGTGTAGGGATCGGCGCGCCCTGTCACAAGTGTTGAGATGGGCTGCGCTTACAGTGGCTTCAGGCGGTACCGAACCGAACAGTCTGCAAGCGAAGGAGCGAAGCGATGGCGACAGGCAAGCCCCCACGTTCACGCACGCGGCGCGCCATGTCGCGCACGGCCGGCGACACCGAACCCGCATCGTCGCGCCAGCGAGTGCAACGCACCCGGCAGGCGAATGAACCGGCTGTCGCCGCCACGCGCGTGCAGGGCAAGGCGCGCACCGTGATCTATATCCATGGCATCGGTAACAAGCCGCCGGCCGAGGTGTTGCGGTGCCAGTGGGACAAGGCGCTGTTCGGGCGGCCGATGGGGGAGCGCACCCGGCTTGCGTACTGGGTCAATCGCGAGCGCTATCCGGTTGCTGAGCCGGGCACTTGCGATGCACGCGATGTGGGGCCGGCGCTCAACCAGGGCGTGCAACGCGCATTGAGCACGCTGGGGGTGGTGCCGGGCGAGCAGGATCTACATCTGCTTGCAGACGCGCTGGCGCAGGGCGAACAGGAGCGGTCGGATCTGCATCGCCTGCTCGACGAGCTGGATGGCAAAAGCGGCGCGGGCAGCGTACAGGCCAAGGGGCCGGTCGATGCGGTCAATCGGGTCCTGCTGCGGCTGATCTCCGCAGCGCTGCTGCAGGACGTGCATGACTTTTTTTTCGTACCGGCGCGTGCCGCATTGATGCGCGACAGCCTGGTGCAGCGGTTGCGCTCGGGCGGCGGGCCGTTTGTGGTGGTCGCACATAGCCAGGGCTCGATGATTGCCTACGACGTGTTGCGGCAACTGCGCGCCGCCGACTGCGAGGTGACGCTATTTTTAACCCTGGGATCGCCGCTTGGGCTGCCGCAGGTGCGCAGTATGTTCAAGCGCTGGACCGGCACCCGCAAGCTGCCGTTTCCCGACTGCGTCCGGCAGTGGATCAACGTGGCCGAAACGCGCGACCCGATCGCGCTGGACCCGGATCTCACCGATGACATCGCCAATGCCAAGGGACGTTTTGACAACCTGGCCGGCGCGCGGCTGAATCCGGACTGGCAGCACAACGCCCACTCGGGCTCGGGCTATCTGTCGATCCCGCAGGTGCGCGCTGCCGTGCGTCAGGCGGTTGGCGTCGGCTTCGATCAACCGGTGTCCAACGCGGTGTTGATCAAGGATCTCAGTGAGCAGCTCGAAGCGCACGGCCCCGACCATCGGCACGAGGTACTGATCGAGCTGGATCGGCGGCTGTCGGGGCACGACCCGGGCAGCGTGCGTGCGCTGCTGCTGCGCCAGCTGCGTGAGACCGCCGCACGCAGCACCGGCCTGACAGGCGATGCCCTGGATGAAGCGATCGAACTGGAAGATGGCCTGCAGCGGTTCGTCTCGGCCCGGTTGACCCGTTTCGAAATCGAATCGCTGCAGGACCGCTATCGCGCATTGGGCTTTCGCCGGGTGTGGCGTGATGCCGGCAAGCGCGCGCTGATTCACGTCTCCGGCAACGTGCTGCACGCCGATGCCGCGCGCACGGCGTATCGCGCGCGCGGGCAGGAGATCGGCTGGGCAGTCCTGGATACCGGCATCGCGGCCGGGCATCCGCATTTCTTCGCCAAGGGGCAGCGCGACAACGTGGTGGCGCAATGGGATTGCACGCGGCGCGGCGCGCCCAGGCAACTGACCCGCGCCGATGGCGAAGCGTTCACCCGGCTCGATCGGCATGGGCACGGCACGCACATTGCCGGCATCATCGCCGGCCAGTGTCAGGCGGTGATTGCCGATGCGCACGGCACGCCCGGTCGCCCGCTCGAGTTTGCCGGCATGGCGCCGGACGCCCGGCTGTATGGTTTCAAGGTGCTCGACGATGCAGGCAATGGCCGCGATTCGTGGATGATCAAGGCGGTGCAGCAGGTGGCCGCGATCAACGAACGCGCTGGCGAACTGGTCATCCACGGTGTCAACCTGAGCCTGGGCGGCTATTTCGACCCGGAAAGCTACGGCTGCGGCTTTACCCCGCTATGCAACGAGCTGCGGCGGTTATGGCGGCAAGGCGTGCTGGTGGTGGTGGCCGCCGGTAACGAAGGGCTGGCGTGGCTGATGGGCAAGGATGGCGATGCCTATCCGGCCAACATGGACCTGTCGATCAGCGATCCGGGAAATCTGGAAGACGCCATCGTGGTGGGCTCGGTGCACAAGAGCAGCCCGCACAACTATGGCGTGTCGTATTTCTCTTCGCGCGGTCCCACCGCCGATGGCCGCGGCAAACCCGACGTGGTGGCGCCGGGCGAAAAGATCGTCTCGGCCTACTACGACTTCGACCCGAAAGACCCGGCCAGCCTGATGGTGGAAATGAGCGGAACCAGCATGGCCGCACCGCATGTCTCAGGCGTGCTGGCCGGGTTTTTATCGGCGCGCCGCGAGTTCATCGGCTTCCCCGACCGGGTCAAGCAACTGCTGCTGGACACCAGCACCGACCTGCAGCGCGATCGCTACGTACAGGGCAGGGGAGTGCCGAATTTGATGCGCATGCTTGGAAAGACGTGAATCGCGAGTTGGGAATCGGGAATCGGGAATCGGGAATCGGGGATCGGGAATCGTAAAAGCGTGCCTGGTCGTGCGATGCGGCAGCTAGACTCGCGGCAAGTCAGAAGCAGCCCCCGCTGTTGCGATTCCCAATTCCCAATTCCCGATTCCCGGCACCTCAGGCATCACGATTATGCCGGCGCATCACGCGCTGCTTGTCGCGTTGCCAGTCGCGGTCCTTGGCGGCGTCGCGCTTGTCGTGATTCTGCTTGCCCTTGGCCAGGGCAATTTCCAGCTTGACCTTGTTGCTGCTCCAGTACAGCGCGGTGGGCACCAGGGTATAGCCCTCGCGCTCGACGCGGGTGAGCACCTTGTCGATCTCGGCCCGGTGCAGCAGCAGTTTGCGGTCGCGTCGTTCCACCGGCACCGTGTGCGTGGAGGCCTGGATCAGCGGGGTGATCTGGGCGCCGATCAGGTAGATCTCGCCGGAACGGACATACGCGTAACCGTCGACGATGTTGGCGCGGCCGGCGCGGATCGCCTTGATCTCCCAGCCCTGCAGCGCCAGACCGGCTTCGTAGCGTTCTTCCAGGTGGTATTCGTGGCGCGCACGCTTGTTCAGGGCGATGGTTTTCGTGGCCTTCGCGCCGTTTGCTTTATCCTTGGATGGTTTCTTGCTCATGCCGCCATTGTCGCCGATTCGGCGTCGTCAAACGATCTTCCGTCTTTCACAAGTTAGCGAATGCCTATCATCCGTCGCAGCGCCCTGGTCGAACACAGCGCCTCCCGCATGTTCGATCTGGTCAATGATGTCGCCGCCTATCCGCGCCGCTTCGGCTGGTGCGACGCTGCCCACGTGCTCGAGCAGGACGATGCGCACATCGTGGCGCGCCTGGATCTGGGCTTGGGCTCGTTCCGCACCTGGTTCACCACCGAGAACATCCTCGAACGCCCCGAGCGCATCGTGATGCATCTGCGCGACGGGCCGTTCAAGCGCCTGGAAGGCCTGTGGGAATTTCAGGCCCTGGGCGAGAACGCGTGCAAGGTCAGCCTGACCCTCGAAGTGGAGACCAGCTCGCGTTTGCTGGGCCCGGCGCTGGCGCTGGGCTTCCAGGGTCTGGCCGATCGCATGGTCAACGACTTCGTGCGCGTCGCCGACCGCGGGGACGTATGACGGTGCAGGTCGAGGTCGTCCTGGCCTGGCCTGACCGCTACAGCAGCGTGCAGCTGGAGGTGCCGCAGGGTGCGACGGTTGCCGAGGCGGTGGCCTCCTCCGGGCTGGCGCGGGATTGCACGCCTGCCGCGCTGGCGATTCACGGTGTGGTGGTGCGGCCGGAGCAGGCACTGCGCGCGGGCGACCGGATCGAATTGCTCAGGCCGCTGCTGCTGGACCCCAAGGAAGCGCGTCGTCGACGGGCTGCGCCCGACCGGAAGAGCGGATCCGGCACGTAGTTGCACGGTTGTCCATCGTCGTCAGGCGAAGTGTTATTGAGCGAACTGTTCCGCACAGATGGAACAAAAAAACCGGCATCACTGGCCGGTTTTCAAGGCGCTGCACAGGGCCGGGCAATCGCCCGACCTGCAACCGGGCCATCAACGGCCGCGTTGCTTCTTCTTGTCGCGGGCCAGGTTGCGGCCGAACTGCTTGGGCGCGGACTTGGCCAGCTGCTCGTCCTGCGACGGGAAATAATCGCCTTCCCAACGCGCCACCTGATCGTTCTCGAAGAACACGGTGAAATTCTTGACTTCGGTATGCGCCAGGCGGTCGACGCGCTGGGTGGACGTGTAGTCCCAACGCTGCGCATGGAACGGGTCGGGAATGGACGGCGTCCCCAGCAACGCGCTGACCTGCTGCTTGCTCTGGCCTACCTGCAGTTGCTCCACGGCGTTCTGCTTGATCAGGTTGCCCTGGTAGATCGGCTGCTTGTAGATGATGCCGCAGCCAGCGGTGGAAAGAGCAATGGCGGCGACCAGCAGGAGATTGCGCATCGGGGAGTAAGTGCTGAGGAAATCACGCCGATGATACACTCCCGCCGGTCGCCGCGACCCGTTTGATGGCAGCTGGCGCTAAATCGCCAATGAACGGAGAACATATGGAAACCCACGACCTGCGCAAAGTCGGGCTCAAGGTGACCCATCCGCGCATGCGGATCCTGGAGTTGCTCGAACAGAAGAGCAACCAGCATCACCTCAGCGCAGAAGACATCTACCGGCAGCTGCTCGATCACGGCGACGAGATCGGGCTGGCCACGGTGTACCGCGTGCTGACGCAGTTCGAAGCCGCCGGCCTGGTGCTCAAGCACAATTTCGAGGGCGGGCAGGCCGTATACGAGCTCGATCGCGGCGGCCACCACGACCATATGGTCGATGTGGATACCGGCCACGTCATCGAGTTCGAAAGCGAAGAGATCGAAGCGCTGCAGCGCCAGATTGCGGCCAAGCACGGCTATGAGCTGGAAGAGCATTCGCTGGTGCTGTACGTGCGCAAGAAGCGTCCGCGCTGAGCCAGGTGTATCGCAGGAGGGAATGAGGAGGCGGCTTCGGCCGCCTTGTGCGTTGTGGGGTGTGTTGGTGGATTTGATGCACGGGCTTGCCCCCATCCGCCCTTCGGGCACCTTCCCCCGCAGGCGGGGGAAGGGAGCAGTCGGTGGTCAGTCGAAGTGCAACCGACATCGCGCTCAGCCAGGCATCCCTTCTCCCGCTGGCGGGAGAAGCTGGCGCACAGCGCCGGATGAGGGGCGACACCGTATACGGCTGTCGCGCCTGTCGTGGTCGCGTCGCCGCGATGTCGCCCCCATCCGCCCTTCGGGCACCTTCCCCCGCAGGCGGGAGAAGGGAGTAGGTGGGTCGTCAGTTGCAGTGCAACCGGCAGATCACGCGTAGCCAGGCATCCCTTCTCCCGCTGGCGGGAGAAGGTGGCGCGCAGCGCCGGATGAGGGGCGACACCGTGTACGGCTGTCGCGCCTGTCGTAGTCGCGTCGCAGCGATGTCGCCCCATCCGCCCTTCGGGCACCTTCCCCCGCAGGCGGGGGAAGGGAGCCTCGTCAGCGGAGCAAGGGCGTCTTGTAGACGAGTGTAGGGAGTTACGTCAGTGGAAAGGAACTCTCGCAAGCGCACGACGGTCGTGCTGCCACGCGTCATCACTGCCGCCGCCGTCGCACCGGCGTAGCGGCACTAGGCGCTGCCGGCCCCGATCAGGCGCTTTGCAACAGCTTGCGGGCAGCCGCGCGGGCTTCCTTGCTCACTTCCACGCCGCCGAGCATACGCGCCAGTTCTTCCTGGCGGGCCTGCGGGCCGAGCAGTTCGACCGCGCTCTGGGTCATGCCGTCCACCGGTGCCTTGCTGACCCGGTAGTGCGCGTGGCCCTTGGCCGCAACCTGCGGCAGGTGGGTCACGCACAGCACCTGGCGTTCTTCGCCCAGGGCGCGCAGCTTTTGCCCGACGATATCGGCCACCGCGCCGCCGATGCCCGAATCCACTTCGTCGAACACCATGGTCGGCACGCTGTCCAGGCCGAGCGCGGCCACCTCGATGGCCAGCGAGATACGCGATAGCTCGCCGCCGGAGGCGACCTTGCGCAGGGCACGCGGCGGTTGCCCGGCGTTGGCGGCTACCAGGAATTCCACCCGTTCGGCGCCGTTGGGGTCCGGCCGGGCGCTGTCGTGTGGCTGCAGCTGGATCAGGAATTGCCCACCGCCCATGCCCAGTTCGCCGATCAGGGTGGTGGTGGCGGCCGACAGGGCCTCGGCGGCGCTCTGGCGGCTGGCGCTGAGCACGCTGGCCGCACTGCGCCAGACGCCGGTGGCGGTGTCGATGTGCTTGTCCAGCTGCTGCAGGCGCTCGTCGGCGCCGCGTAGGCTCTCCACCTCGGCGCTCAGGTGGTCGCGGTGGGCGGCCAGCTCGTCCGGGGCGACGCGATGTTTGCGCGCCAGGTCGTGCAGCCGGCCTAGGCGGCGTTCCATGGCCTCGAACTGGGCCGGGTCGGCGTCCAGGTCGTCGCGCACGCGGTCGAGCAGGGCCAGTGCCTCTTCGATCTGGATCACGGCGCTGTCCAGCAGTGCGTCCACCTCACCCAGGCGCGGTTCGTGCTCGGCCACGCGGGCCAGATCGTGTCGACTGTCCTGCAACAGGCCCAGCGCGCTGGCGCCGTCGTCACCGTTGAGCTGTTGGGCCACGCTGTCGCAGGCGCCGATCAGCGCGGTGGCATGGGCCTGGCGGCGGTGATTGACGTCCAGGGCGGCGATCGCGGCCGGGTCCAGGTCCTCGCGTTCCAGTTCGGCAAGTTGGTGCTCGAGGAAGCCGATGCGGTCGGAGACATCGCCCTGCGCCGACAGCGCGTCGCGCTCGTCCAGCAGTGCCTGCCAGCGCTGGCTGGCCTGGCGCACCTGCTCGCGCTGGGCGCTGTTGCGGGCATAGGCGTCGAGCAGGGCGAGCTGGCTGTGGCGGGCCATCAGGGCCTGGTGTTCGTGCTGGCCATGGATTTCCACCAGCCGGGAGGCCAGTTCGGCCAGTTGCGAGGAGGTGACCGGGCGGCCGTTGATCCAGGCACGCGAGCCGCCGTCGGCGCGGATGATCCGGCGCAGCTGGCACTGGGCATCGTCATCCAGTTCGTTGTCGGCCAGCCAGGCCAGGCCGGGGTGCTCGGCCGGCAGCTGGAATTCGGCCGACAGTTCGGCGCGGTCGGCGCCGTGGCGCACCACGCCGCTGTCGGCGCGCAGGCCGGACAGAAAGCCCAGCGCGTCCACCATCAGCGACTTGCCAGCGCCGGTTTCGCCCGACACCACGGTCATGCCCGGCCCGAATTCCAGTTCGGTGGCACGGACAACGGCGAAATCCTTGATCGAGAGGTGTCTGAGCATGGGGTCGAGTGTGAACGCTTTGGGGAAGCTTAGGGTGGGAGGGGCAGACGGGGAATCAGGCGCTTGCCATCCCCGGGGGCAGACATTATCTATGCCCAGTCTCACCGGATGATCCCATGCGCGCGTCCCAGTCCCCAATGCTCGATCCCCGCGCCCGCCAGTTGCTGCGCACGCTGATTGCGCGCTATATCCGCGACGGCGAGCCGGTGGGCTCCAAGACGCTGGCCCAGCATGCGGGGCTGGATGTCAGCCCGGCCACCATCCGCAACATTCTTGCCGACCTGGAAGATGTGGGCCTGCTCAGCTCCCCGCACACCTCGGCCGGGCGCATTCCGACTGCACATGGCTACCGGGTCTTCGTTGACAGCCTGGTGCAGATGCAGCCGCCCGGCGAAGACGAAGTGCGCCGGCTGCGCGCGGAGCTGGCCAGCGGCAACGGCACCCAGTCGTTGCTGGGCAGCGCCTCGCAGATGCTGTCGGCGATGAGTCACTTCGTCGGGGTGGTCAGCGCGCCGCGGCGCGAGCAATTTGCGTTCCGGCACATCGATTTCGTGGCGCTGGACGCGCGCCGGGTGCTGGCGATCCTGGTGTTTGCAGACAACGAGGTGCAGAACCGGGTGATCGAGCCGCGCCGCGCCTACGAGCCCGCCGAGCTGGAACGGGTGGCCAATTACCTCAATGCGCAGTTCGCCGGGCGCGCGCTGTCGGACATCCGCGTCAGCCTGCTGCGCGAGCTGCGCATGGCCAAGAGCGAGATGGAGCAGCTGCTGGCGCACAGCGTGGACCTGGCCAGCGAGGCGCTGGTGCCGGCCGATGCCGACGACATGGTGATGGCCGGGCAGACCCGCCTGATGGGCGTGCAGGACCTGTCGGACCTGGACCGGCTGCGCGAGCTGTTCGAGGCCTTCGCCAGCAAGCGCGAGATCCTGCAGCTGCTCGAACGCACCATCCAGGCGCCGGGCGTGCGCATCTTCATCGGCGAGGAAACCGGCATGGTGTCGCTGGACGATGTCTCGCTGGTCACCGCGCCATACACTGCCAACGGCCAGGTGCTGGGCGTGCTGGGCGTGATCGGTCCCAAACGCATGGCCTATGACCGGGTGATTCCGCTGGTGCAGACCGCCGCCGAGGTGCTGGGCGCGGCCATGGAGCCGCCCGGCGCGCGATAACCGACGGCGATCGGCGCGATTGTTTGCTTGAAACGCGCGCGAGCGCCCACATACGGGGTGACGTTGGGGCGGGCGTTCCGCTTGCCCGGGAACTGCACATGAACCAAGACCACCCCGAATTCGACTCCGAAGACCTGTCCCAGAACCCACCCGAGACCGATCCGCTCAAGGCCGAGATCGAGTCGCTGCGCAGCGAGATCGCGTTGGTCAAGGCCGACGCCCTGCGCGAGCGCGCCGACCTGGAAAACCAGCGCAAGCGCATCGCGCGCGATGTCGAGAACGCCCGCAAGTTCGCCAACGAGAAGCTGCTGGGCGAGCTGCTGCCGGTGTTCGACAGCCTGGACGCCGGGTTGACCGCCGCCGGCAGCGAACCCAGCCCGCTGCGCGATGGCCTGGACATGACCTACAAGCAACTGCTCAAGGTCGCTGCCGACAACGGCCTGACCCTGCTCGACCCGGTCGGCCAGCCGTTCAACCCCGACCAGCACCAGGCGATCAGCCAGGGCGAGGCCGAAGGCATTGCGCCCGGCCACATCGTGCAGGTGTTCCAGAAGGGCTATCTGCTGAACGACCGCCTGCTGCGCCCGGCCCTGGTGGTCGTGGCCAAGCACGACTGACCGGCAGCGCCCGGCTGAACTGCCAGGCGCGCCGGTGAAACACAGATGCGCACGGATGGCTTGAACACCTGCGCACCACCCCCACATCTCAGCCAGACCCGGCGTCGCCGGACACAGCTACAGAATCATCAGGAGCGTATCCATGGGCAAGATCATTGGTATTGACCTCGGCACCACGAACTCGTGCGTGGCGATCATGGACGGCGGCAAGGCCCGCGTCATCGAAAATTCCGAGGGCGACCGCACCACGCCCTCGATCGTCGCCTACACCAAGGACGGCGAAGTGCTGGTCGGTGCCTCGGCCAAGCGCCAGGCCGTGACCAACCCGAAGAACACCTTCTACGCAGTGAAGCGCCTGATCGGCCGCAAGTTCACCGACGGCGAAGTGCAGAAGGACATCTCGCACGTGCCGTACGGCATCCTGGCGCACGACAACGGCGATGCCTGGGTGCAGACCAGCGATGGCAAGCGCATGGCGCCGCAGGAAATCTCCGCGCGCGTGCTGGAGAAGATGAAGAAGACCGCCGAAGACTTCCTCGGCGAGAAGGTCACCGAAGCGGTCATCACCGTGCCGGCGTACTTCAATGACAGCCAGCGTCAGGCCACCAAGGACGCCGGCCGCATCGCCGGTCTGGACGTCAAGCGCATCATCAACGAGCCGACTGCGGCAGCCCTGGCCTATGGCCTGGACAAGAACGGCGGCGACCGCAAGATTGCCGTGTACGACCTGGGCGGCGGTACCTTCGACGTCTCGATCATTGAAATTGCCGAAGTCGATGGCGAGAAGCAGTTCGAAGTGCTGGCCACCAACGGCGACACCTTCCTGGGCGGCGAAGACTTCGACAACCGCGTCATCGAGTACCTGGTCGACGAGTTCAACAAGGACCAGGGCATCGATCTGCGCAAGGATCCGTTGGCGCTGCAGCGCCTGAAGGACGCCGCAGAGCGCGCCAAGATCGAGCTGTCGACCAGCCAGCAGACCGAAGTGAACCTGCCGTACGTCACCGCCGATGCCTCGGGCCCGAAGCACCTCAACATCAAGTTGACCCGTGCCAAGCTCGAAGCGCTGGTCGAGGACCTGGTCAAGAAGTCGATCGAGCCGTGCCGCACCGCGTTGAACGACGCCGGCCTGCGCGCCAGCGACATCAACGAAGTAATCCTGGTCGGCGGTCAGACCCGCATGCCGAAGGTGCAGCAGGCGGTGGCCGATTTCTTCGGCAAGGAACCGCGCAAGGACGTCAACCCGGACGAAGCCGTGGCCGTGGGCGCTGCGATCCAGGGCGGCGTGCTGGCCGGCGACGTCAAGGACGTGCTGCTGCTGGACGTGACCCCGCTGTCGCTGGGTATCGAAACCATGGGCGGCGTGTTCACCAAGATCATCGAAAAGAACACCACTATCCCGACCAAGGCTTCGCAGACCTTCTCCACCGCCGAAGACAACCAGTCGGCCGTGACCGTGCACGTGTTGCAGGGTGAGCGCGAACAGGCCCGCTTCAACAAGTCGCTGGCCAAGTTCGACCTGTCCGGCATCGAGCCGGCGCCGCGCGGCATGCCGCAGGTGGAGGTGTCCTTCGACATCGACGCCAACGGCATCCTGCACGTCTCGGCCAAGGACAAGAAGACCAACAAGGAACAGAAGGTCGAGATCAAGGCCGGTTCGGGCCTGTCGGACGAAGAGATCCAGCGCATGGTCGCCGACGCGGAAGCCAACCGCGAAGAAGACAAGAAGTTCCAGGAGCTGGTGCAGACCCGCAACCAGGCCGATGGCCTGATCCACGCCACCCGCACCGCGATCACCGAGCATGGCAGCAAGGTCGGTGGCGATGTGATCGGCAAGGTGGAAGCGGCGCTGTCGGATCTTGAGACCGCCATGAAGGGCGACGACAAGGCGCAGATCGAAGCGCGCAGCAAGACGCTGGAAGAAGCCGGCCAGTCGCTGTACGCCGCGGCTGCCGCAGCAGAGCAGGGCGGCAACGCCGATGCGGCCAGCGGCAATGCGCAGGCCTCCAAGGCCGCCGACGACGTGGTGGACGCCGAGTTCACCGAGGTCAAGGACGACAAGAAGGCGTGAGTCGGGAATAGGGAATAGAGAATCGGAGGAGCGGTGCTGCGGCATCGCTCCTTCGCTGTTCTGGACCCCACCGAACGCTGATTGATTTGAGGATGTACGCTTTGAACGATTCCCTTCTCCCGATTCCCGATTCCCTGTCATGAGCAAACGCGATTACTACGAAGTGCTGGGCGTGGCCCGTGGCGCCAGCGACGAAGAGCTGAAGAAGGCGTATCGGCGTTGTGCGATGAAGCACCACCCGGACCGCAACCCCGGCGACGCTGCCGCCGAAGCGGCGTTCAAGGAGTGCAAGGAAGCCTACGAAGTGCTGTCCGATGGCAATAAGCGTCGTGCCTACGACGCGCATGGCCATGCGGCGTTCGAGCACGGCATGGGCGGTGGTGGCGGGCCTGGTGGCCCGGACATGGGAGATATCTTTGGCGATATCTTCGGCAATATTTTTGGCGGTGGCGCCGCCGGTCCGCGCGCTGCGCGACGTGGTGCCGACGTCGGTTACGTCCTGGAACTGGATCTGGAAGAAGCCGTCGCCGGCATCGAGCGACGCATCGAGATCCCGACCCTGATCGAGTGCACGCCATGCCATGGCAGCGGCTCGGAAGACGGCAAGGTCGAGACCTGTGGTACCTGCCATGGACGCGGCCAGGTCCGCATCCAGCGCGGCATCTTCGCGATGCAGCAGAGCTGCCCGCATTGCGACGGGCGCGGCACGTTGATCCAGAACCCGTGCAAGACCTGCCACGGGGCAGGGCGCGTGGAAGAGGACAAGGTGCTGTCGATCAAGGTGCCGGCCGGCGTGGATACCGGCGACCGGATTCGTCTTGCAGGCGAGGGCGAGGCCGGTCCGGCCGGCACGCCGCCGGGCGACCTGTATGTGGAAGTGCGCGTGCGTGAACATGCGATCTTCCAGCGCGATGGCGACGACCTGCATTGCGAAGTGCCGATCCGCATCTCGCAGGCGGCGCTTGGCGATACCGTCCGCGTGGCGACCCTTGGCGGCGAGGCGGAAATTCGCATCCCGGCTGAAACCCAGACCGGCAAGCTGTTTCGCCTGCGCGGTAAGGGCGTGCGCTCGGTGCGCAGCCGCAGCGAAGGCGATCTGTATTGCCGCGTGGTGGTGGAAACGCCGGTCAACCTCACCGCCGATCAGCGTGAGCTGCTGCAACAGTTCGAGGCTACGTTCACCGGTGAGGATGCGCGCAAGCATTCGCCCAAGTCGGCCACCTTCATCGATGGCGTCAAGGGTTTCTGGGACCGCATGACGTCGTAAACGACGTCTGTCTCGCGGGGAGCGACAGGAGACGCCATGCGTTTCCCGTCGCGGCAAGACCTCATTCCTTCTCCCATCGGAAGAAGGTGCCCGAAGGGCGGATGAGGGTGCGCGTGCAGGGCATCCGTCGCTCGCGGTGGATGACGCAATCGTGTCCTCAGCACTGCCAGAACACGGCAGAAAAACGATCTAGCTTCTCCCATCGGGAGAAGCTGCCCGAAGGGCGGATGAGGATGCGCGTGCAGGGCATCCGTCGCTCGCGGTCGATGACGCAATCGTGTCCTCTGCAACGCCAGAAAACGGCAGAAAAACGATCTTCCTTCTCCCATCGGGAGAAGGTGCCCGAAGGGCGGATGAGGGTGAGCCTGCAGGGGCATCAGCCGCTCGTCCCTCAATCGATGGCCGAACGTGGCAGCCACTGCCCTCGCATCATCATGGACACGCCAGGCGCGGTCTTGGCAACGCTCAATCGCGCTCGGTATGGCAATGCATCGAGCAGCTGCCATCTCGTGCCATCTGTACACGCCGGATCACACTGATCCACTACCCGCGTATCCGCTCACGCGTTCGGAGGATAATGGCGTCATCTCTTCGAAGACGGCCACCCCATGAGCGATGCAACCGACAGCCACCTCGTCCACGGTCGCCGCCAGCGCCCCGACGGTCCTTCGCCGATCGATGTGATCTCGGTGCAGTCGCAACTGGTCTACGGTCACGCCGGAAATAGCGCTGCGGTGCCGCCGCTGCGCGCGCTGGGGCTACGTGTGGCCGAAGTGCCGACGACGCTGCTGAGCAATGCGCCGTTCTACGCGACCCTGCGCGGGCGCATCCTGCCAGCCGACTGGCTGGCGGATTTGTTGCTCGGCGCCACCGAACGGGGCCTGCCGCAGCGCGCACGCATGCTGGTCTCCGGTTACTTCGGCAGCCTGGCCAATGGCGAAGCCTTCGCCGATTGGCTGGAGCAGACCTTGCCGCAGGCGCCGCAGCTGCGTTACTGCCTGGATCCGGTGATTGGCGACACGCACACCGGTCCCTACGTCGAACCGGGACTGGAGCGCGTCTTTGCCGAACGCCTGCTGCCGCACGCCTGGCTGGTTACGCCCAATGCCTTCGAACTGGGGCGATTGACCGGCATGCCCAGCCTACAGCAGGACGATGCCATCGCCGCCGCACGTGCCTTGCTGGCACGCGGGCCGCAGTGGGTGCTCGCCCACAGTGTGGCCGGTGCAGCAGGCGAGCTGGTCACCCTGGCGGTCAGCACGGAGGCGGTCTATCGCTGGGCCAGCCCGCATCTGCCTGTGGACGTGGCCGGCACCGGCGATGTGCTGATGGCCCTGCTGATCGGCTTATTGCTGCGCGATGTACCGTTTGAGCAGGCGGTGGGCCACGCGCTCAGTGGCGTGCACAGCGCACTGGAGGCGACCTTGGCGGCGGGGTACGAAGAATTCGACGTGCTGGCCGCCGCGCCGGCTGCGCTTGCGGCATCGCCGCGCTTTGCCGTCGAGCGCCTGGCATGATTCCCCAGCCGGTCGTCGGCATCGTCGGCATTGCCGGCGCGTACGGACGCTGGCTGGCGCAGTTCCTGCGCACGCGCATGCAGCTGGAAGTGATCGGCTTCGATCCTGCCGACAGTGGCGGCATCGACGAAGCCACCCTGGCGCAGCGGGCGGACGTGCTGATTTTTTCCGCGCCCATTCGCCACACCGCCGCCTTGATCGAGCGCTATGTCGCGCTTGCCGGCGCGCGCGCGGCATCGCAGCTGTGGATGGATGTCACCTCGATCAAGCAGGCGCCGGTGGCGGCGATGCTGGCATCGCCGGCCGAGGTGGTCGGCCTGCATCCGATGACTGCGCCACCCAAGTCGCCCACGCTGAAGGGGCGGGTGATGGTGGTGTGCGAAGCGCGCCTGCAGCGCTGGTCCACATGGGTACAGGCCTTGTGCACGGCCCTGCAGGCCGAATGCGTCTACGCCACGCCCGAGCACCATGACCGGGTGATGGCGCTGGTGCAGGCGATGGTGCATGCCACCCATCTGGCACAGGCCGGCACCTTGCGCGACTACGCGCCGCTGCTGGGCCAGTTGCAGGCCTTGATGCCGTATCGCTCGGCATCGTTCGAGCTGGACACGGCGGTGATCGCGCGAATTCTCTCGCTCAACCCCGCGATCTACGAAGACATCCAGTTCGGCAACCCGTACGTGGGCGAAATGCTCGACCGCTTGGTCTTGCAGCTGCAACAGCTGCGTGCACTCGTCGCGCAGGGCGACGATGCCGCACGCGCGCAGTTCCGGGCCCGGTTCCTGCACGACAACGCGCAGGCCCTGCAACACGACGCATTGGCCGCCGGCAACTACACCTACGAACGGGTGGGCTATCTGCTGGCAGATCTCACCGAGCCGCTGACCCTGAGCGTGTACCTGCCGGAAGACCAGCCTGGTTCGCTGCGCGCGCTGTTGCATGTGTTCGAGCAGCATGGGGTGAATCTGTCGTCGATCCATTCCTCGCGTACGCCGGTGGGCGAGTTGCACTTCCGGATCGGCTTCGAGCCCGACAGCGACCGGGTGGCGCTGACCCAGGCCGCGAGCGAGATCGACCGCAGTGGCATCGGGCGCGTCCTGGAACGGTCGGATCGCGCCATCAGTTGAAGCCCTGTCGGTTCACTGTCCGACGCTTGTGCGTTCACCGTAGCGCACTCGAGCGTGCACATGCGCCGCGCAGTTGTTCGGTGCGCTAAGACAGCGCCTGCGCGAAGCACAGGCAGCCGCCAACAGTTTCATCCACACAGGGTGTGGATGAAAGCTGCACAAGCATGTGGATAACCGGGCGCAGCCCTTGCGCGGCAAAGGCTGCCAGTTGGCTGGTCAAAAAATGATCAACACCGTCTCAAGGCATGGAAAGCTGCAGCTCGCCGCCTTCGGTCACGAAACGCTGGCCTTGCCGCTGCAGATGGCGGCCATCGGGTAGCTCATACCGCGGCGCGGCATGCGTTTCGGATGTGGATGCGTGCTCGTCGCGGAACTCGATGATGATGTACGGCTCGCCATCTGCACCAATCGCGGGAAATTGCCGGAAAGACATAGGCACCTCTGAAAGAGTCGAGGGTTGCAATGCGGATCATCGGCCCGCACCACCAGCGCGTGCTGGCACGCCGAGCATGCGTAGCCACGTGTTACCCCGGCGTCATCGCGCAATCCGGTGACAGCGGGAAGGTCGAGCCCGCTGGGCGCGCTGCTATGTCATGCGCGCCCGGCAACGCTGCAGCGGACGATGTGCACGTTCACACTACCGCCGGTCGCGGCAATGACGCGGGACCGCCAAGAGCGATGGCGCGGAAACTGGGTGCCTGCAGCACGCGGCTGACGCGGGCGCTTGCCAAGGCCGCGCGCACAATCGCTTGCGCGAAAAACCTCAAGACCCGGGTTGGCAGGGGCGCCAGGCAGTACCTGGCGCCCCTGCCAAAGCGCCACGCGTCAACGGCTCAGTTGCAGCGCGTCCCGGTCGGCCGTGGCAGCGGCCAGTTCGGCGCGTGCCGACGCGATGCGCGCCTGCGCATCGATCAGGCGCACGCGCGCGTCGTTGGCGGTTTCCTCGCGCTGATTGACCAGGAAGAAATCGCCCGAGCCCAGCTCGAAGCGGCGTCGTTCGGCGGCAGCCAGGCGGTCGGCCAGGCCGCGTTCTTCGTCGGCGATCTTGGCCAGGCGCTCGGCGGCATTGAGCGAGATGACGATGGATTCCACCTCCACCGAGATCTGGTCGCGCAGGAAACGGCTGCGTTGGTCCAGCGCCTCGATCTCGGCGCGCGCTTCGGCCACGCGGCCCTTGGCGGAGCGATTTTCCAGCGGCACGCTGAAGCGGAACCCGATGATCGCATCGGTCTGCGAGCGGTTTGGGCCACCCACGCCCGGGTCGCCCAGATCCTTGCTGACCTCGAAACTGACATCCAGCCGTGGCTTCAGATCGTTCTGCGCCAGCATCAGTCGTGCGGTGGCCTGATCGATGCGGGTCAGCACTGCGCGGTAATCCGGGCGTTCCACCGGCGCGGTGATCTTGCTGGCACCGGCCAGCCCTTCCAGCGCGGAGGTGTCGGCCGGCAGACGCTCGGTGGAGACGATCAGCGGCATGCCGGCCTCGTCGCGCAGGTACAGCGACAACGCGTTGGCGGCGTTGGCAAAGTCCTGCTCCGAGCGCACCACCAGGGCACGACGGCGAACCAGGTTCTGGTCGTTCTCGGTCAGCAGGATGGTTGGGCGCGCGCCCAGCGTGACCTGCCGCGAAATCGCGTTGCGTCGCCGCTCGGCCAACTCCAGCAGGTCCTTGTATGCGCGCAACTTCAAGCCGGCTGCCACCCAGCTCTGGTAGGCATCCACGGCGCGGCGCTGCACGCCGATCGCCACCATTTCCGCTTCGTACTGGGCCACATCGATGTCGGCGCTGGCGACGCTGCGACGGGTGCGGCGTTCGTCGACCACGCGGTCGCGCAGCAAGGCATACAGCGCCCCGACCTTCACTTCGCCGCCGCGGTCGGTATAGGACTTGTCTTCGTAGACCGGAAACGACCCACGCGACGAGCGGTAGCCACCGTAGTAGTAACCGCCGTTGTTCTCGAACGGCCGCTTGACGCCGGTTTCGATGGTGCTGCCGTCGTAATAGCCGGCCTCGCGCGAGCGGCCCTCGATATCGAACACGGTGTCGAACGCACCGTCGGCGGAGATGCCCTTGCCTTCGGCCTGGCGCACCTTTGCCAGCGCTTCGACGATCTGCGGTGCGGAACGGGCGGACGATTGCAGCACCTCGTCCAGGCTCAGCGGCGCGGCCTGGGCGAATGCCGCACCGGGGCACAGTGCGATCAGCAGGACAAGCAGACGGTGCCTCATTTCTTGCCCGTCTCCTCGTCTTCGGACTTGGAGGCGGCAGGCTTGGCCTTGCCATCCTCCTGCGTGGTCGCGGCGGGGCGGCGGCCAAATTCCAGCGGGAAGTTGTTGAGCTGGCGCCACAGTTCGTAGCCCACCCGCACCGTTTCGCCCTGCACCCAGCCGCGCACCTTGCCGCCCTGGCGGGCGAATTCCTGCGCCGGCCATGCCGGTTTGCCAGGCTGCGGTTCGACCAGGATGCGGAACAGGCCGTCGGGCGCGGCGTTGGGGTCGATGGCGCGCACGCGGCCGTCGAACATGCCGTGCGCCACCGACGGCCAGCCGCTGAACTGGATCGCCGGCCAGCCTTCGAACTCCAGCCGCACCGGGCGGCCGGGACGGATCAGCGGCACATCGCGGCCGTCGATATACAGCTCCACCGCGCGCTCCACGCGCTCCGGCGCGATCACCGCCAGCACCGTGCCGGGCGAGACCATGGCGCTGCCGCTGGCGGCGTTGAGTTGCTGCACGCGGCCATCGCGCGGCGCGCGCACCAGCTGCGCGGACTGGCGGTTCAACTGGATGTCGATGCGGGTCAGCTTGGCGCGCGACTCGGCCAGCTTGGCGTCGGCCTCGGCCACCTTGATCTGGGTCAGCTCGTAGTCGCGGCGGCCGGCCAGCCCTTCGTCCAGCAACTGCTTGCTGCGCGCGACATCAATGCTGGCAACCGCGCGTGACTGCTGGATGGCGGTGATCTCCGCCGCCACCTGCGCGCGCTCGCTGGCCAGGCGGGCGAGCAGATCCGGGTCCAGGTCGCCGACGCGGGCGATCGGGTCGCCCTTGGACACATGCTGGCCATCGTGCACGTACCAGCGCTCGACCCGGCCGGGCACGAAGGCGGTGACCTGTTGCTGGCGATCGCCGGGATCGAGCGAGACCACCTGGCCCTTGCCGCTGGCAGTCTGCACCCAGGGGGCGAACGCCAGGATGGACGCAGCGATGGCAACGCCGATCAGCAGCATCCACGCCAGCACCTTGGCGATGCTGGGCGGCCGCATGGACGCCAGGGTAGGGAAGTGCGCGATCCGGTCAGGGGCGTGCTGCATTGTCTGCCTCCTGGGTGGATGCGATCAGTTCGGCGCGGGTGGCGTAACGTTGCTGGCGCTCGGGCTCCAGCCGGAACCAGCCATCCAGGGTGATGTCCTCCGGCCGGCCGGTGCACAGCAGGACGGTGGTTCCGGCCTCCTTCAAGCGGCGCAGCACCCGGGTCAGGCGCTCGGCGGGCAACAGGTCGTACAGCTGCGACAACATCAGCACGCGCGGGCGCACCAGCAGCGCATTGGCCAGCTTCAGCGCCATCACCTCGCCGATCCACAGCGGGAAGCCGGAAGCAGCAAGCCGGGTGTCCAGGCCCTGCGGCAGCGCGGCGATGCGCGCGCGCAGCCCCACCGTGTCGATGGCTTCGAGCATCGCTTCGGACGTCACATCGGCCGAGGCCATCGCCAGGTATTCGCGGATGGTGACCTCCACGATGGTCGGGCGATCGAGCACGGTCACTTCCGAACGCAGCAGGTACATGTCGAAGGTGGCCATGTCGGCGCCGCCCACCATCACCAGGCCGCGATCGGGTACCACGTGCCGCTTGAGCACCATCGCCAGCAAGCGCTCCGCGCCGCCGTCGGCCAGCGTCACCAGCTGCTCGCCGGCGTCCAGGGCGAAATCGAACCGCGCCCCTTCGATCACCACGCCATCCAGCCGCACCGCGCTGTTGCCGGGCGTCTTGCCGGCCGCGGCCACCGCGCGTTCCTGGGGGATGGCGTACAGCAACGACAGTTCTTCTGCGCTGGCGACCAGGTCGTAAAACACGTCCAGGTACGAGCCCAGCTGCGCAATGCCGTAGAACACCGCGCTGAGGATCAGCTCGGCCGCCACCAGCTGGCCGATCGACAATTCGCCGCGCAGGATCAGGCTGCCGCCCAGCGCCAGCAGCGCTGCGCTGGCCACGGCATAGGTCAGCAGGAACGCCACGGTCTGGGTGAAGGTGTAGCGGAAATGACGCCGATGCTGTGCGACGTAGGCAGCGGTGACCGCCTCGGAGCGGTCCATCGCGAAATTGAGGTGGCGGCTGGATTTGTAGAAACCGTTGGAGCCGCCGACGCTTTCCAGCCAGTGCGCGGCATTGTGCTTGGCGTGGCTCAGCTCGACCGCGGTGCGGATCGAGCCGCGCGACCAGATCATCCAGATCGAGAAGATGGTGAGCAGCAGCAACGCGTTGAAGCCCAGGAAAAACGGGTGGTAGAAACTGGTGACGATCAGGCCCACCGCCGATTGCAGCACGATGGTGAAGGCGCCGACCGCCAGGCTAGGCACGGCTTTCTGCACCACCACCAGATCGAAGTAGCGGTTGAACACGTCGCCACGGTTCTGGTCGGCGAAGAACGGGTTCTGCGCGTGCACCGCACGCACGGTGATCTCGGCCACCACCCGCGCGAACAGGCGGCGCTCGAACAACGCCATCATCCACACCCGCATGGCGCTCAGGCAGGTCACCAGCAGCAGCAACCCCAGCAACAGGCCCGACAGCGTCCACAGCGGGGTGGGCAGCGCGGTGTTGGCAACGCTGTTGATCAGCAACTGCACCGAGATGGGCGTGGCCAGCGACAGCAAGCTGATCGCAACGCCGTACACCATGGCAAGACGCACATACGGCATGTCCGGCCCGACGATTTCCGCCAGCCAGCCCACCGCTTCCCGCCATCCGATCCGCTTGGCCGCCATTCGCTATCCGTTGATGAGTTCAGTGAAACATTGACGAGTTGCCGGCCCTGGAACAAGGCTGCGGCGCTTATTCAGCGCATAGGATTTTCCTATGCGGCTACCGCACGCAGCAGATCGGCGATCAAACCGAAGGCGGGCGCGCGACCGGCACCCTGCCGCCAGAGCAAACCGATCTCCCTATAGTAGCGCCCGCCTTTGACCGGCCGAACCACCACGTCGTCGCCTTCGCGGATTTCCTGGCGTACGTACAGGTCCGGGAGCAATGCAAGGCCCATGCCCATGCCGGCCATCTGGCGGATCGCATCCAGACTGGTGCCTTCGTAATCGCGCAGGACATGGGCACCGACCTCCATCGCAATGGCGGCCACCTGTTCGGCCAGGCGGTACTCCGGCATCAGGGTGAGCAGGTTGGCGCCGCACAGGTCGGCCGGGGTGATCCAGCGCTTGCTGCGCAGCGGGTGATCGGCAGCCATGGTGACGTGCAGCGGTTCGCGGAACAGCCGCTCGCTGTGCAGGCTGCGTCCGGCCACCGGCAATTGCGCCAGGATCAGGTCGTGCACGCCGTTGGCCAGGTCGCTGGCCAGCACCGTCGGCAGACCCTCGCGCACATGCACGCGCAGCGCCGGGTGCTCGCGGTGCAGGCGCGCGACCAGGCTGGGCATCAGATAGGCGCCCAGGGTCGGCGAGACACCGAGGCGAATCGTGCCGATCAACGGATCGGCCGAGGTGGCGCGCACTTCCTCCAGATCGGTGACGTCGAGCAGGATGCTGCGCGCGCGGTCGAGCAGGTCGCGGCCCAGCGGGGTCAGGATGGCCGGCACGCCGCGCTCGAACAGCGGCGCACCGATGATGGTTTCCAGCGCACGGATCTGCTGCGACAGCGACGGCTGCGAGACGCCCATCTGGTCGGCGGCACGGGTGAAGCTGCCGGTATCGGCCAGCGCGACGAAATAACTGAGCTGGCGGAGGGTGGTCTTGGGGCGGGGCATGGGCACGTCGGTCGGGGCAGTTTGCCCGGGGGCGCTGCGCCGGCTCGGCCGACACGCATCGCCCCACGGGTCGGGATCAAGCCGGGGTCATTGATCGATGAACTGCAAGCGCGCCAGCTCGGCATACAGGCCACCTTCGGCGATCAGCTGCGCATGCGTGCCCTGTGCCACGATGCGGCCGGCATCCATGACCACGATGCGGTCGGCCTTGAGCACGGTGGCCAGGCGGTGCGCGATGACCAGGGTGGTGCGGCCCTGCATCAGTCGGTCCAGTGCCTGTTGCACGGCGCGCTCGCTCTGCGCGTCCAGTGCGCTGGTGGCCTCGTCCAGCAACAGGATCGGCGCGTCCTTGAGCAGCGCACGCGCGATCGCCACGCGTTGCTGCTGGCCACCGGACAGGCGCGTGCCGCGCTCGCCGAGTTCGCTGGCGTAGCCCTGCGGCAGTGCCTGCAGGAAGCCATCTGCCTCCGCAGCGGTGGCCGCGGCTTCCACGTCGGCCGCGCTGGCCTCCAGCCGACCGTAGCGGATGTTGTCGGCTGCACTGGCGGCAAACAGGGTGGGTTGTTGCGGGACCAGGGCGATGTGTTCGCGCAGCCGCACCGGGTCGGTCTGGCGCAGGTCCACCCCGTCGATGCGCACGCTGCCGCTGGCCGGGTCATGGAAGCGCAGCAGCATCGACAGCACGGTGCTCTTGCCGGCTCCCGAGGGGCCGACCAGGGCTACGGTTTCGCCGGGGCTGACCTGCAGGTCGAAGCCATCCAGCGCCGGCGTGTCAGGACGCTGCGGGTAATGGAACACCACCTGGTCGAAATGGATCGCGCCACGCAGGGGGTGCGGCAGCGGCGTGGGCACGGGCGGCGCCACGATCGCCGGTTGTTCTTCGAGCAGTTCGCCGACCCGGCCCATGCCGCCGGCAGCACGTTGCAACTCGTTCCAGACCTCGGCCAGCGCGCCGACCGAGCCGCCGCCAATCAAGGCATACAGCACGAACTGCCCCAGCGTGCCCGGCGTCATGCGCCCGGCCACCACGTCGTGCGCGCCCAGCCACAGCACCGCGACGATGGCGCCGAAGATCAGCACGATCGCCACCGCAGTGACGCCGGCCTGGGTGCGGATCCGCAGCCGCGCGGTGTCGATGGCGGCAAACAGCGCCTGGCTGAAGCGCTGGCTTTCGTAGCGTTCGCGCGCATGCGCCTGCACGGTGCGCACTGCGCCCAGCGTTTCGGCCGCCAGGGTATTGGCATCGGCTACGCGGTCCTGGCTGGCACGCGAGATCTTCTGCAGCCGGCGTGCGCCCAGCACGATCGGCAGCACCGCCAGCGGAATGCCGATCAGGGTGAAGCCGGCCAGGCGCGGGCTGGTGACGAACAACATCACCATGCTGCCGATCACCGTCACCGAGCTGCGCAGCGCCACCGACATGGTGGTGCCGATCAGCCCACGCAGCAGTTCGCTGTCTGCCGACAGCCGCGACACCAGCTCGCCGCTGCGGCTGCGGTCGTGAAACCCGGCATCCAGTCCGATCAGGTGCGCGTACAGCCGCCCGCGCAGGTCGGCGACGACCTTTTCGCCCAGCAGCGAAACGAAGTAGAAGCGCGCCGCCGTGGCCAACGCCAGCACCACCGCCACCGCAAACAGCAGCGCGAATGCCTGGTTGATCTGTGCGCCACCGGAGAAGCCGTGGTCGATCATGCGCTTGACCGCGGCCGGCAGGCTCAGCGTGGCCGCCGACGACACCGCCAGCGCAATCAGCCATGCCGCGAACAGGCCGCGCTGGCGTTGCACGAATGGCCACAAGGTGCGCAGGCTGCCAAGCTTCCGCAACGGACTGGGCCTGGCGGCTGGCTGATTCATGCGGTTTCCGGAAGTGAGAGATGGACACGATTGCGAGTGGCGTCGCACAGGCGCGTTTTCAAGCCGGCAAGCTGATCTGCAGGCAGTTGCACGCGTAGCGCTGCGCCTGTCGCGTCGAACTGCTCGTCCAGTTTGTCGGCGTGGAAGGCGGCAAGCGCGGCATGCACCAGGCCGAGATCGTCGAACTGGCAGTGCAGGTCGAGCAGCGTGACCGCGATCAACGGCCGCCGCGTTGCCAGGCGCAGGCATTCGGCGGCGGTGCCACCATAGGCGCGGACCAGTCCTCCGGCACCAAGCTTGATGCCGCCATACCAGCGCGTGACGATCACCACCACCCGATCGAATCCCTGGCCGTCGATGGCCGCCAGGATCGGCCGGCCGGCAGTGCCGCTCGGCTCGCCATCGTCGCTGGAGCGGTAATCCTGCCCAAAGCGATAGGCCCAGCAGTTGTGCGTGGCATCGGGCGTGGAGACGCGCTGCACGATCTCCAGCGCCTGGGCCGCAGTGTCGAGCGCACAGGCATGGGCCAGAAAGCGGCTGTGCTTGATGTCCAGGCTGTGGTGCGCGTCAGCGGCGAGGGTATCGAGCATCGCTGCCATTCTAAGCGAGGCAGCGATGCCGGTTGCCGCAGTCGTGGTGGCGGACTGGCAGACCCTGGCTGTCGGGTTGGCGCTGCGGCCGCGGAGCGCAGCCGTTGCGGATGGAATAGTGGCGAGCGATCTCACCCTCGGTGGATCGGCGAGTTGACGCGGGTGCCGGCCAGTTTCACCGCACGTCGTCGCAGGCACGGCGCGCGATGAAACCAGGTGAGCTTGAGGTGTCCTCGACTACACCAGCGTCGCGCGACGCTTCTCGTCGATCCACTTGGACGCCTGCGCCGGCGTGTAGTGCTGCATCCACTCCAGCATCTGCGCGATATCGGCGCCGTACCACAGGTCGGTGCGCTGATCCGGGTGCAGGAACCGTTCTTCCACCATGCGATCGATCATGCCGATCAGCGGCGCATAGAAATTTTCGATATCCAGGAACGCGCAGGGCTTGTTGCCGATGCCGAGCTGGCGCCAGGTCAGCATTTCGAAAATCTCTTCCATGGTGCCGAAACCGCCGGGCAGGGCGACGAAGGCATCGGACAGCTCGAACATGCGCATCTTGCGCTCGTGCATCGAGCCGACGATCTCAAGCTCGGTCAGTCCGCGGTGCGCCACTTCCCAGTCCGCCAGCTGCTTGGGGATCACCCCTGTGACCTGGCCGCCGGCGGCGAGTACCGCGTTGGCCACCGTGCCCATCAGGCCGACATTGCCACCGCCGTAAACCAACCGCAGGCCTTGCTCGGCGATGCGCGTGCCCAGGGCGGTGGCGCGTTCGGCATAGGCCGGTTTGTTACCGGCGTTGGAACCGCAGTAGACGCAGATGCTTTTCATGGGATTCGGGAATGGGGAGTGGGGAATTGGGAATGGTTAAAGCAAGAGCAAAAGCGGAAGCCGGAACGCATGACGCCGGACCTAGGTCCGGCGTCAGCACAAGAGTGAGCAAGGGAGCGCTTCTACGATTCCCGATTCCCCACTCCCGATTCCCGGCCTCAGTTCGCCTTATGGATCGCGCGCTTGCTCACGGCCATCGCGGCATCGTGGATCGCCTCGGACAGGGTCGGGTGCGCGTGGCAGATGCGCGCCAGATCGTCCGCCGAGCCGTTGAACTCCATCGTCAGCACGCCTTCGTGCACCAGCTCGGACACGCCCACGCCCACCAGGTGCATGCCCAGCACGCGGTCGGTCTCGGCATCGGCAATCACCTTGACGAAGCCGGCCGGCTCGCCCATGGCGACCGCACGCCCAATCGCCGCGAACGGGAAGCTGCCAGCCTTGTAGGCGACGCCCTCGGCCTTGAGCTGCTGCTCGGTCTTGCCCACCCAGGCAATCTCCGGTTCGGTGTAGATGACCCACGGAATGGTGTCGAAGTTGACGTGGCCCGGCAGGCCGGCGATCAGTTCGGCCACCGCAATGCCTTCTTCGAAGCCCTTGTGCGCCAGCATCGGGCCGCGCACGCAGTCGCCGATTGCCCACACGCCGTCCACGCCGGTGTGGCAATGCCCGTCGACCTCGATCTGGCCACGGTCGGTGACCTTGACCCCGGTGCCGTCGGCCAGCAGGTTCTTGGTCGCGGCCTTGCGGCCCACGGCCACCAGCAGCTTGTCCACGGTCAGGGTCTGCTCGCCCGCGGCGTCGGTGTAGCTGAGCACCACCTGCTTGGCATCGCCGCTGCCGGTGATCTCGGTCTTGCTGACCTTGGCGCCGAGCTTGATGTCCAGGCCCTGCTTCTTGAATTCCTTCAACGCGGTCTTGGCCACTTCGGCATCGGCCAGCGACAGGAAGTCGGGCAGCGCTTCGAGGATGGTGACCTCGGCGCCCAGGCGCTTCCACACGCTGCCCAGCTCCAGGCCGATGACGCCAGCGCCGATGACGGCCAGACGCTTGGGAACGGAGGTGAAATCCAGGCCGCCGACGTTGTCGACGATGGTGTCGCCGTCGAACTTGGCGAACGGCAGCTCGATCGATTCCGAACCGGCCGCCAGGATCACGTTGGTGCCCTTCAGCTCGATTTCGCCGCCTTCGTGCTGGGTCACCTTGACGATGTTGCCCGGCTGCAGCTGGCCGAAGCCGTAGTACGGGGTGATCTTGTTGGCCTTGAACAGCATCGCGATGCCGCCGGTGAACTGCTTCACGATCTTGTCCTTGCGGCCGATCATGGTGGGCACGTCCATCTTGGCGTCGTTGAAGCTGATGCCGTGGTCGCCGAACAGGTGGCCCATGTTCCAGAACTGGCGCGAAGAATCCAGCAGCGCCTTGGACGGGATGCAGCCCACGCGCAGGCAGGTACCGCCCAGGGCGGGCTTGCCGTCCTTGCCGAGTGCGGCGTCGATGCAGGCGACCTTCATGCCCAGCTGGGCCGCGCGGATGGCGGCGTGATAACCGGCCGGACCGGCACCGATGACGACGACGTCGAATTGTTCGCTCATTTCATTTGCTCACGGGAATGGGGAATAGGGAATGGGGAATCGCAACAGCGCATGCGCCTGTCGCGTGCCATCCAGGTCCAGGCGGGAATGGAGCGGGCGGTGGGCGCTTGTCCCATTCCCGACTCTCCATTCCCGATTCCCGGCTCTTAAAGGCCGAACAGCATGCGGCCCGGGTTTTCCAGCTGGTTCTTGATGTCGACCAGAAACTGCACCGAGTCCTTGCCGTCGATGATGCGGTGGTCGTAGGACAGTGCCAGATACATCATCGGCGCGATCACGACCTGGCCGTTCTCGGCGATCGGACGTTCCTTGATCGCGTGCATGCCCAGGATGGCGCTCTGCGGCGGGTTGATGATCGGGGTGGACAGCAGCGAGCCGAAGGTGCCGCCATTGGTGATGGTGAAGGTGCCGCCCTGCAGATCGTCCAGGCCCAGCTTGCCGGCGCGCGCCTTGGCGGCGTAATCGGCGATGCCCTGTTCGACCTCTGCAAACGACTGGCGCTCGACGTTACGCAGCACCGGCGTGACCAGGCCCTTGTCGGTGGAGACGGCAATCGAGATGTCGCTGTAGCCGTGATAGATGATGTCGTCGCCGTCGATCGAGGCGTTGACCAGCGGGAAGCGCTGCAGCGCGTTGGCGGCGGCCTTGACGAAGAAGCTCATGAAACCGAGCTTGATGCCGTGCGCCTTCTGGAACTCGTCCTGCAGCTCCTTGCGTGCGGCCGACACCTTGGCCAGGTTGACTTCGTTGAAGGTGGTCAGCATCGCGGTGGAGTTCTTGGACTCCATCAGGCGCTTGGCGATGGTCTTGCGCACGCGGGTCATTGCCACGCGCTCTTCCGGACGGGCGCCGGAGGCCTTGCCCACGCCGCCGGCCTTGGCGAAGTTGACGATGTCTTCCTTGGTCACGGCGCCGCGACGGCCGGTGCCCTCGACCTGCGACGGATCCACGCCCTGGGTGATCGCGGCAAAGCGCGCACCCGGCGGCAGCGAATCTGCAGCGGACTTGGACGCCGGTGCAGGTGCCGCGGCAGCAGCCGGGGCCGGCGCGGCAGCAGGCGCTGCTGCAGCGGCCGGTGCATCGGCCTTCTTCTCTTCGGCCGGTGCAGCCGCAGCCACGGCGCCTTCTTCGATGATCGCCAGAATCTGGTTGCTGGTGACCGTGCTGCCGGTCTCGAACTTGATTTCCTTCAACACGCCGTCGACCGGCGAAGGAACTTCCAACACGACCTTGTCGGTTTCCAGGTCGACCAGATTCTCGTCGCGCTTGACCGCTTCACCGGCCTTCTTGTGCCAGCTGGCGATGGTGGCGTCGGAAACGGATTCGGGCAGTACCGGAACTTTGACTTCGGTGGCCATTCGGGGAGCGTCCTAGGGTTTTCGTTCTTTGGGGAAGGAGTTATTCAGCGACTTGGTCGTTGAACGGATTGAGCAACGCATCGGCGACCAGCTTCTGCTGTTCGGCGATGTGGTCGGCCATGTGGCCGGCGGCAGGCGAGGGCGAACGGGCGCGGCCGGCGTAATGCAGGCTCTGGCCACCGGCCAGGCAGAAGTTCAAGTGATGGCGGATCTGGTACCACGCACCCTGGTTCTGCGGTTCTTCCTGGCACCACACCACGTCGGTGGCATTGGCATAGCCCTTGAGCTCGGCTGCCAGCTGCGCCCGCGGGAACGGGTACAGCTGCTCGATACGCACGATGGCGACATCGTCCTGGCCACGCTTGGTCTGGTCTTCGAGCAGGTCGTAATAGACCTTGCCCGAGCACAACACCACGCGCTTGACCTTGGCCGCGTCGGCCTTGGCGTCCGGGATCAGATGCTGGAACTGCCCGTCGGCCAGCTCTTCCAGGCTGGACACCGCCAGCTTGTGGCGCAGCAGCGACTTGGGCGTCATCACCACCAGCGGCTTGCGGGTGGTCATACGCATCTGGCGACGGATCATGTGGAAGCACTGCGCCGGCGTGGTCGGCACGCAAACCAGCATGTTCTCCAGCGCGCACAGCTGCAGGAAGCGCTCCAGACGCGCAGAGCTGTGCTCCGGGCCCTGGCCTTCGTAGCCGTGCGGCAGGAACAGCGACAGGCCCGCGATACGGCCCCACTTGGCTTCGCCGGCGGCGATGAACTGGTCGATCACCACCTGCGCGCCGTTGGCGAAGTCGCCGAACTGCGCTTCCCAGATGCACAGCGCATTCGGGTCGGTGGTGGAATAGCCGTACTCGAAGCCCATCACCGCTTCTTCGCTGAGCAGCGAATCGATGATGGTGGCGTCTTCCGGGTTCTCGACCAGCTGGCGCAGCGGCAGATAGTAGTTGTCGTTCTTCTGGTCATGCAGGATCGCGTGACGGTGGAAGAACGTGCCACGACCGGCATCCTGGCCCACCAGACGCAGCTTGTGGCCCTCGGCCAGCAAGGTGGCGTAGGCGAGGTTTTCGGCAAAGCCCCAGTCGCCGAGCTGATCGCCAGCGGCCATCTTGACGCGGTCGTCGTAGATCTTGGCAACGCGGGCGTGCAGCTCCACGCCCTCGGGGATGGTGGTGATCAGCTTGGCCAGACGGTCCAGCTGATCGCGCTTGACGCGCGTGTCCACCGGGTCGGCGGCGGTGCCGACCAGATACTTGGACCAATCGATGGCGAATTCATCCGGCTTGCGCTTGGCCAGTTCGGTGGTGTACTCGCCCGAATCCAGCTTGTTGCGGTAGCCGTCCACCAGCGCCTTGGCCTCGTCGGCGCTCAGCACGCCCTCGCTTTCCAGCTTGGCGGCGTAGAGCTCGCGGGTGGTCTTGTGCTTGCGGATGGTCTGGTACATCACCGGCTGGGTCGCTGCCGGTTCATCGGCTTCGTTATGGCCCCAGCGGCGGTAGCAGACCAGGTCGATGACCACGTCCTTCTTGAACTGCTGGCGGAATTCGTAGGCCAGCTTGGACACGAACATCACCGCGTCCGGGTCGTCGCCGTTCACGTGGAAGACCGGCGCGCCGATCATCTTGGCCACATCCGTGCAGTACAGCGTGGAGCGGGCGTCGTCGCGGGTACTGGTGGTGAAGCCGATCTGGTTGTTGACGACAATGTGCACCGTGCCGCCGACCGCGAAACCGCGTGCCTGCGACATCTGGAACAGCTCCATCACCACGCCCTGGCCGGCAAACGCGGCATCGCCGTGGATCAGGATCGGCAGCACGCTCTTGCGCTCGGCATCGCCGAAACGCTCCTGGCGGGAGCGCACGCTGCCCACCACGACCGGGTCGACGATTTCCAGGTGCGAGGGATTGAACGCCAGCGCCAGATGCACCTGCTTGTCGGTGCCGACGGCGATGTCGGCCGAGAAGCCCATGTGGTACTTGACGTCGCCGGTGTGCGCGCGGTCGTCATGGGCATGCTCGAACTTGCCTTCGAATTCGTCGAACAGCTTGCGCGGGTTCTTGCCCAGCGTATTGACCAGCACGTTGAGGCGGCCGCGGTGGGCCATGCCGATCACGATGTCCTTGACCTGATCGTTGCCGGACTGGCGAATGATCTCGTCCATCATCGGAATCAGCGAGTCGCCGCCTTCCAGCGAAAAACGCTTCTGGCCGACGTACTTGGTGTGCAGGTAGCGCTCCAGGCCTTCGGCGGCGGTGAGCCGCTCCAGGGTGCGCTTGCGGCTGGCCGCATCGCCGGCAATCCGGCCGCCCGCATCTTCCAGGCGCCGGTAAATCCACTGGCGCTGGTCGAACTCCTGGATGTGCATGAACTCTGCGCCGATGGTGCTGGCGTAGGTCGCCTTCAGGCGGGCCAGCAGATCCTTCAGCTTCATCCGCGGCTGGCCGCCGACGCCACCGGTGCTGAACTCGCTGTCCATGTCCGCCTGCGAGAGGCTATGGAACGGCAGGTCCAGATCGGGCGGGTTGACCGGCGGGGTGAGCCCGAGCGGATCGAGCTGTGCGCCCAGGTGACCGCGCGCACGGTAGGCAGTGATCAAGCGGCCGACATTGCGCTCGCGCTCGTCGCTGGCGCCCGCGCCGGTCCCGGCATGGGCGGCCTGCTTGGAGGCGCTGAGGATGTGGGCAATGGCCGCCGAGTGCGGCACATCACCGGCATCGCGACCATTGAAGCCGTCGAAATAACTCTTCCACTTCGGATCGACACTGTCCGGGGCGACGAGGTACTGCTCGTACAGATCCTCGATATAGGCGGCGTTGCCGCCGGCGAGCTGCGATGACTGCGCGAACTGCTTTAGGAGATTATCCACGATGGTAAGTCGGGTCTGCTGTGGGGATGACTGTTCGGAAGCGGCAGGGCGAGATGCCCTATCGGTCGGTATCGAATCTCGAAAAATTATACCCCCTTGCGCTGGTGAGGGGGCGTCTGCAAGCTGACCGGCCGGGTAGACCAATCGGCATCGCGCCTACGTGGCAAGGGCGTTGCGGCGTCAGATGCCGAGTGCGCGCGGCTCGTTCCAGAGCGCGCTGCGCTCCCATATCTGCGCGAATTCGCGCTCCAGCTGGCGACTGCGGGCCGCGCCGGACAGCCAGGTTTCGCCGTCGTCGAAACGATGGCCTGTTGGACGAAAGTAGTAGGCGTCATCGCCGACCACATATGCCGATGCATAACTGGTATCGACAGGATCGCTGACGGCGCGGAACCGGAACACGCTGGGCAGGCGCTGGGCCAGACGCAACATCGCGCTGCTGCTGGCCGCGGCGCTGGCGGTGTCCTGCACCAGCACCTGCACGCGCTTGTCGTGCCGTGCAGTGGCGAAGCGTCGCAGTGCATCCAGTACCCCGGGATTGTCGAACAGGGGCGGGTCCAGGGCGCGGGTATAGATCAGCAATTGCCGCCGCGCGCTGCACAGCAGGCCGGTGGTGGCGGCCAGGGCCGCACCGAGGGTATCCACCGCCATGGGGCCGTCGAGCCGGCGATGGACCGGCGTGCCGGGTGGATCGACGGCATCGGCGCTGCAGTCGGGTGACAGGTTGGCAGGGCCGTCGGGAAGAAAGCCCTGACGTGCGAAGACCGCCCCGGCGTTTGCAGTCACACGGGCCTGCAGGCTGGGCCAGCCACGCTGGGCGGCGCTGGCCACGGCGGCGGCAAGCAGTTGATCCGACAGGCCGCAGCGGCGCCAGTCCGGCACCAAGCCGAGCCGGTCGACGCGCCGGTCCGGGGTCAGCCGGACCGAGGCGACCAGTTGGCCCTCCTCGGTGCGCGCGGCCAGGTGCAGGCTGAGCGGGTCCAGCGCGTCCCACTCGGCCCCGGCCGAAGCGCCCGGGGCCGCGCTGCAGGCCAGGCGCAGCGTACGCAGGGCGGCAGCGTCGGTGGCCGGGTCCAGCGAAACGATCTGTGGCCTGCGGTGTGGGCTCATGGACGAGGAGAGCTGCCTTGGTCTTCGTCGATGTCCGAGGCATCTTCGTCGTCGTCCCCGTTCTCGTTCTCGCCGAGCTCCGCTTCGGCGGAATCGACGCGCTCTTCCGGGGTATCCGCGTCGTCAGCGACCTCCTCGACCTCCGCAGCGTCGTCGATGGCATCGTCGGCCTCCACGGTATCGGCATCGTCATGCGCGTCGTCGTGATCGGCCGACACGCTCAGCGCTGCTGCCTGTGCGTCGTCGATGTCCTCGATGTCCTCGTGCGTATCCTCATGGGCGCGCTGGTAATGGCCCTGGGCCAGCAGCTCCAGCACTACCTCGCGGCCGCGTGCCGTCAGCTGGCCGTACAGCGCGCCATCGACTTCCTCGGCGGCCGCCAGGCGTGCGGCGTCCTTGGCGGAGAGCGCAAATTCCAGGCCGCTGCAGAACAGCGTGGCGCCGCGCTTGGCGCGCCGCCAGGCCAAGCGCGACCACGGGTGGCGGTACAGCACCACGCCTTCGTCCAGGGCCTGTTCCACCGCTTCGCGTGGGATCGGCTCGGGCGCGGGCACCACGTCGCCGGAGGCGCGGTAGGTGGTCATGAACCGGCCGAACCAGTCGCCCAGGCGGTCCGGGTCGTTCATGCGCAGCGCGTTGAGCGCGGCGACCACGCGGTTCATCGCGGTGACGTCGATCTCGTACGGGTCGGTCGGCACCTTGAGGTCTTCATCGTGGTAACGCACCGCTTCGTCGGCATCGGCGATCAAGGTGTCCAGGTAATCGCCGATCAGCTCGGCCGAGGACGGGGCGCGGGTGCCGATGGAGAACGTCAGGCAGGCGTCTTCGGCCACACCGTGATGCGGCACCAGCGGCGGAAGATACAGCATGTCGCCCGGGCCCAGCACCCACTCGTGGGTGGGCTTGAACTCGCGCAGCAGCTTGAGGTCGACATCGTCACGGAACGCGAGCGGCGTGGGCTTGCGGCCCTGCGAGGTGCGTGCGTCGATCTGCCAGCGGCGCTGGCCCTGGCCCTGCAGCAGGAACACGTCGTAATGGTCGACATGCGCGCCAACCGAGCCACCGGTGGCCGCGAAGCTGATCATGATGTCGTCGATGCGCCAGCGCGGCAGGAAGCGGAAGTGCTCCAGCAGTGCGCGCACGTCGGCGTCCCACTTGTCCACGTCCTGCACCAGCAGGGTCCAGTCATGGTCGGGCAGGCCCGGGAAGTCGGTTTCCTGGAATGGGCCGGTGCGCACGTCCCAGCCGTCGGTGGCGCGGTCGTGGCTGATCAGGCGTGCCAGCACGCCGTCTTCGCAGGCCAGGCCGGCCAGATCTTCCGGCTGCAGCGGCGAGGCGAAGTCCGCGAAGGCATTGCGGATCAGCAGCGGGTGCTTGTGCCAGTAATTGCGCAGAAAGCGCTCCACCGGCATGCCCAACGGCTGACCCGGGCGGGCCTGGACTTCGATGACGGGAGGGGTTGCCTTGCGTGCAGCCATGGTGGGGTCCTTGCAGGGTATCGATGGAATGCGGAGGGCGCGGGCAGGGCCGGCGCGAATGGCGCTATTGTCCGATGCTTGCGCCGGATCTGCACCTGCGCGCTAGGGCGGCAACAGGCAAGGCTTCAGGGAGGTGGTGATTCGGTCTATGCGGTGCGGATGACTGTGGTCGGGTGTACCACGCTGCGGCGCCATGCGGCCCGCACGGTGGTCGGGCGCCCGCCGTGCTGTGACGCAAGGGCGGGTGTCCGATGGCACATGAGCGCGCCGCATCAGGAACCCGATACTGGGTCACCGCAGCGGGGTATGCGCTGCTTTCGACAAAGGACTGACCGATGCGTCGTTGGACAGCGGGTGTGCTGTTGCTGACCGCCATGCTGAGCATCAGCGGCGCGGTGCAGGCAGCGGAAGAGAAGGGGTGGTTCGGTCTGAGTTTTGCCGTGGAAAGCGAGGGGTTTTCGTTCAACCCCACCCTCACGTCGGTCAAGATCGATGGCATCAAGCCGGCATCGCCGGCCGCCGCGGCCGGTCTGCAGGTAGGCGATGCAATCGTGTCGGCGCAGGGCGTCCCGGTGGCAGGCAGCAAGGCCGATGTGCTGAAAGCGGCGGTCACTCGCAAGGTCGGCGAAACCTTGCGGTTCGTGATCGTGCGGGGCGCTGCCAAGCCGCGTGAAGTGACCCTGGTGGCGGCGCGGCGGCCCTGATCGGCCGGCGCCGATCGCTATGCTCACGCAATTCGCGCTGGAATGCAGCGCCTGGGTGTCTCGCCGATCGGCTTGATGCTGTGGCAGCAAGGGCACCTGCATGACATCACCACTGGTTGGCAGTGTGGCCCAGGCGGCTGCGCGTGCTGCACCGGCAACCACGTGCAGCGCGGCTTACATCACCTTGTTGCCGCTGCCGCGATCATCCAGGGTGGGCTTGCTGGACGGATTGACGGTGTTGTCGTTGCCGGAAAACCGCACCTGCTTCACGTCGTGCGCCAGCACCAGGTTCTTGTTGCCCTGGATGTCGACGCTGTCGACATTGGTCAGATTGAGCGTGTTGTCGTGGCCGATCACGCTGAGCTCGCCCAGCTGCGCATTGAGCACGGTGAAGTTGCTGCCTTCCACGCGAATGGCGCGGGCCTTGTCCAGATTCATTGCGCCGCGCGAGGCGGTGATGGTGACCGTGCCGCAGTCGCCGTGCAGGATCCACTCGCTGTCGTTACGGGTCAGCCGCACGTCCTTGCCGCCGCAATCGGCGCCGCTGGCCGGGTCGGTCAGCGTGGACGACATGGCCGACATGGCCGACATGGCCTGGCCGGCTGGGCCCTCGGCGCTGCAGCCACTCAAGGCGGCCATGCCGGTCAATGCAAACAGCACAGGTGTAATCCGGACTGCGCGCATGGGAAATCCTTTGCTTGGATGAGGCCGGCACCATACCAGCCGCGATGCGGCAGGCCGTTGACGCCGCTCTTGCGTCCGGCGCCGAGGCATGCGCCGGTTGCGCGGCTGGCGACCGCGGCCGGCGCCGCCGCCGGACTACGGTCGCGTCCGGCTGTTGCCATGACGGCGGTCCCGCAGGCGATCAGACTGCGCGTGCCAGCTGCTCGGCCAGGCCGATGTAGCCGCCCGGGGTCAGCGCACGCAGGCGCTGCTTGTCGTCTTCCGGCAGCTGCAGGCTTTCCACGAACGCCTGCATCGAGGCGGCAGTGATGCCCTGGCCACGCGTCAGTGCCTTCAATTGCTCATACGGGTTAGGCAGGCCATGGCGGCGCATCACCGTCTGCACGGCTTCGGCCAGCACTTCCCAGGCCGCATCGAGGTCGGCATCCAGGCGCTCGGGATTGACGGTCAGCTTGCCCAGGCCCTTGGCCAGCGAATCCAGCGCCACCTGGGTGTGGCCGAACGCGGTGCCCAGCGCACGCAGGACGGTGGAGTCGGTGAGGTCGCGCTGCCAGCGGCTGATCGGCAACTTGGCCGAGAAGTGCTCGAACAGTGCGTTGGCGATGCCAAAATTGCCTTCGGCATTTTCGAAGTCGATCGGGTTGACCTTGTGCGGCATCGTGGACGAGCCGACTTCGCCTTCCTTGAGCTTCTGCTTGAAATAGCCCAGCGAGATGTAGCCCCAGATGTCGCGCGACAGGTCGATCAGGATGGTGTTGGCGCGGCGGCTGGCGTCGCCGATTTCGGCCACGTTGTCGTGCGGCTCGATCTGGGTGGTGTACGGGTTGAACACCAGGCCCAGGCTCTCGACGAAGCGCTGTGCGAATTCGGCCCAATCCAGCTGTGGATACGACACCAGGTGCGCGTTGTAGTTGCCGACCGCGCCGTTGATCTTGCCGGTCAGTTCCACGGCGGCGATCTGCTTGCGCTGGCGCTCCAGGCGCGCCACCACATTGGCGATTTCCTTGCCGAGCGTGGTCGGCGATGCGGTCTGGCCGTGCGTGCGCGAGAGCATCGGCTGGGCAGCCTGGGCATGCGCCAGCGTGCGCAGCGAGGCGGCGATGCCGCCGAGCGCGGGCAGCAGGACCTCGCGGCGCGCCTGCTCCAGCATCAGGCCGTAGCTGAGGTTGTTGATGTCCTCGCTGGTGCAGGCAAAGTGCACGAATTCCAGCGCCGGGCCCAGCTCGGCGTCGCCGGCGAGCTGTTCCTTGATGAAGTACTCCACCGCCTTGACGTCGTGGTTGGTGGTGCGCTCGATCTCCTTGACCCGCGCGGCGTGGGTCACGCTGAAATCGTCGGCCAGCGCGCGCAGGCGCTGGCTGGCGGCGGCGGAAAACGGCGCCAGCTCGGCAATGCCCGGCTCGGCGGCCAGGGCCAGCAGCCACTCGATCTCCACCTTCACCCGCGCCCTGATCAGGCCGTATTCGGAAAAGATCGGGCGCAGCGCGTCCACTTTGGAGGCATAGCGGCCGTCGAGCGGGGACAGGGCGAGCAGGGCGGAATCCGACATGGGCAGGGGCACTGGGAAGCTGGCGGGGCCGGTATTCTACGCCGCCCCGGCGCCGGCTTCGCCCACCGGCCGCACCGTCACTGCCTGGATGCGGTGGCCAGCCATGCGCCGCACGGTCAGCGCGTGGCCGTCCAGCTCCAGGGTTTCGCCTTCTTCGGGCAGCCGCTGCAGCTGATGCACGATCAGTCCGCCGACCGAATTGACATGGTCCGGAGCGCTCAGGTCCTGGCCGAGCAGGCGTTCCAGGCGGAAGATCGAGGTGCTGCCGGCCACCAGCAGCGAGCCGTCCTGACTGCGCACCGGCGCGTCGCGCACCACATGGCGGTGCTCGTCCTCGATCTCGCCGACCACCACTTCCAGCAGGTCTTCCAGGGTGAAGAAGCCCAGGATGCGGCCTTCGTCTTCCACGCACAGCGCCAGATGGGTGGTGCCGGTACGGAACTGCTCCAGCGCGCTGGGGATCGGGGTTTCCAGGGGCAGCAGCGCCGGTGGGCGCAGCAGCGGGCGCAGATCGTCCAGGTCCTGGCCGCGCGCCATCGCCACCAGCAGATCCTTGGTGTGCAAGATGCCCAGCACCTGCTCGCCATCGGCGTCGAACCAGGGGTAGCGGCTGTAGCGCGATTCGCTGAATTCGGCGAGTACCGCCTCCAGCGTCATGCCTTCGCGCAGGCTGCGCAGGTGCTCGCGCGGGCGCATCAGGTCGCCGGCCACCAGATCCGGCAGGTCCAGCGCATGGCTCATCAGGGCCAACCCATGGTCCGGCGTGGGCGCGTTGGGGTCCTGTCGTCCCACGATCAGCTTCAATTCTTCGCGCGAATAACGGTGCGATTGATGCTCCACATCGCCCCAGCCCAGCAGCCGCAACAATCGGTTGGCGCTGGTATTGAGCAGCCAGATCGCCGGAAACATGACCCAGTAGAAGACGTACAGTGGCGCTGCGGTCCACAGCGACATGCGCTCCGGGCGCCGGATCGCCATGGTCTTGGGGGCGAGCTCGCCCAGCACGATGTGCAGGAAGGAAATCAGGCTAAAGGCGATGGCCAGGGCGGTGAACTGCGCCGCCTCGGGTGACATGCCCAGCATATCGAACACCGGCGCCAGCAGGTGCGCGAAGGCCGGCTCGCCGACCCAGCCCAGCCCGAGCGAGGCCAGGGTGATGCCGAGCTGGCAGGCCGACAGGTACGCATCCAGATGCGCATGCACGCCCAGCAGCAGGCGGCCGCGCCACCCGTTGGTCTGCGCCAGGCCCACGGCCTGGGTATGACGCAGCTTGACCAGCGCAAACTCGGCAGCAACGAAAAATCCGTTCAACAGCACCAGCAACAGCGCGACGAATAACAGCAGCACGTTAGCGAGCATGTTCGCCTCCGCATGCTGCGGCGCCGCTGCGTGCCGGTGTCAACCGATGGGCGTGCACCGTGGTGGGCGATGTCGCAAAAAAGAACGCAGGGCCTGCGTGTCTACAGTCAGGGTCGTCGCCCATGGCAGCGTGGTACCTCGTATGGATCGATGCTCAGTCTAGTGCACGTGTTGCGATGACACCGTCGCAACGTTGCCAGCGGGTATCGTAGTGGGCCTCGCCAGCGTGGGTGCGCCCGCTGCCAGCCATTGCGTCACCACCACCACTACGTGCGGAGAGTGCAGATGAGCGAACGTTTCAGGACCGAACACGACAGCATGGGGCAATTGCAGGTGCCCGCAGATGCGTTGTGGGGCGCGCAGACCCAGCGTGCGGTACAGAATTTCCCGGTGTCCGGCCAGCCGATGCCGCGCGGTTTCATTCGCGCGCTGGGGCTGATCAAGGCCGCTGCCGCAGGCGTCAATGCCGACCTCGGGCTGTTGCCGAAGTCGATCGGCAAGACCGTACAGGATGCGGCATTGCAGGTGGCCGATGGCACGCACGATGCGCAGTTTCCGATCGATGTGTACCAGACCGGCTCGGGTACCTCGTCCAACATGAATGCCAACGAGGTGATCGCCACACTGGCCACGCGCGCCGGCAAGGATGCGGTGCATCCCAACGACCACGTCAATCTTGGCCAGAGTTCCAACGATGTGATCCCCACTGCCATCCGCGTCTCTGCGTTGCTTGCGGTGCAAGACCATCTGCAGCCGGCACTCAAGCACCTGCGCAAGACCATCGACAAGCGCGCCAAGTCTCTGGACAAGATCGTCAAGACCGGGCGCACGCACTTGATGGATGCGATGCCGCTGACGTTCGGGCAGGAATTCGGCACCTGGTCGGCGCAGCTGAGTTCGGCGCAGGAGCGCATTGACGATGCGCTCAAGCGGTTGCGGCGGCTGCCGCTGGGCGGCACCGCGATCGGCACCGGCATCAATGCCGATCCGCGTTTCGGCGCCAAGGTGGCCAAGGCCTTGTCGAGCCTGAGCGGGGCCAAGTTTGAAAGTGCGCAGAACAAGTTCGAAGGCCTGGCCGCGCAGGACGATGCGGTGGAGTTGTCGGGCCAGCTCAATGCACTGGCCGTTGCACTCATCAAGATCGCCAACGACCTGCGCTGGATGAATGCCGGCCCGTTGGCGGGCCTGGGCGAGATCGAATTGCCGGCGTTGCAACCCGGCAGTTCGATCATGCCCGGCAAGGTCAATCCGGTGATTCCCGAGGCCACGGTCATGGCATGCGCGCAGGTCATCGGCCACCACACCGCGATCACCGTGGCCGGGCAGACCGGCAATTTCCAGTTGAACGTGACCTTGCCGCTGATCGCCTACAACCTGCTGGATTCGATCACCTTGCTGGGCAACGTCGCGCGCCTGCTGGCCGATAGCGCCATCGCCGGATTGAAGGTGCGCCAGGAGCGCGTGCGCGAGGCACTGGACCGCAATCCGATCCTGGTGACCGCGCTCAACCCGATCATCGGCTACGAGAAGGCCGCCGCGATCGCCAAACGTGCCTACAAGGAACAGCGCCCGGTGCTGGACGTGGCGCTGGAAGACAGCGGGCTCGGCGAAGCGGATCTGCGCCGTTTGCTGGATCCGGCCGCGCTGACGCGTGGTGGCATCCAGGCCGGCAGCAGTGGTGGCGGTGGCTGACCACTGAACGCGTGTGCATATGTAGGAGCGCACCTGGGCGCGATGAAGCCTTCCCGATAAAGCTTCATCGCGCACCAGTGCGCTCCTACACGGTCTCGCGCCAATCTACGTCTTTGCGCGGACTTGGCCGGCGACTCAGTGCCGCTCGGCCTGGATGTTGCCAAAGCTTTCGCGATACGGCTGCAGCGACGGAATCTCATCCAGCAATTGGCTGCTGAGCGTCTGGATCTCGGGTGTGGCGGTCAGCTTGATCGACTTGTATTCCGGGTCCGGGCCGGCGTCGTTGACCGCCTGCTGGCGCAGCATCTGCAGGTGCCCGAACAGCAGTTGCAGCCTGGCGCGGGTCGGCTCCTTCTGCGGTAGCGCGATATCGTCGATCTTGAGGGTGCCGTCCGGGGTGATCTCCGCGTTGGCGGCAGGCGGGCGACGGATCATCACCGACTGCGTGGTGATGGCGACGCGCGGCTTACCACGTTCGGCACGCCGGGACGACTGATCGCCGCAGGCGGCGAGTGTGCACAGCAACAGCGCCATGCAGAACATCACGAACTTGTTCATGGGATCGGTGGGTCGAGGGGAGCGCACTAGTGTAATCCCGCCGCGGTCTACGGGTGCCGGCGCGGGTGGTCGGCAGAGCTGACAAAACGTCGCAGGGGTGCGCCAACCAGCGGTTGCAACACGATCATCGTGCGCCGCTGACGGATTGCATGTTCACCCGTGCGCAGAGTGTCGGCCAGTGGCTGCGGCGATGTCCGACCAGTCCGATGCAGGGCCGCAAGCACGACGGCGGCCGCCGCGGAGCCGAGCCGCTGCCTCACTCCGCACGCCGCCCTCAATCGCGGCAGTCGGCAACATCCTTCTGGGTGAGATTGGCATAGGGGCCAAATTCGGGCACGGCGCTGGCTGCGGCATCCTGCGCGCCGCGTAGCGTGTCCAGCTGATCGCAGATCAGCCTGGCCTTCTGTTTGAAGGTCTCCGCTTCGGCTTCGATCTTGTCGCCGATCTGGTCCGTGTTGCCGCTCAGCACGCCTTTGAGCGCTTCACCGGCGGCATGCGCGCCGAATGCCGCGCCCTGCGTACCGATATCGATGCCCTTGGCAGCAACGCCCTGGATCTGTGCGTAGTAATTGCGCATCGCCTGATGCTGCATGTCGTTCAAGTTCACCGCCTTGCCGTCGATGCTGAGCGCACCGTCGGCACTGATGGTCGCCGCCGGCAAGCCGCTGCGCTTGAGCGTCACGCTCTTGCCGTTGAAGGTCACGCCGCGGCCGCTGTCGTTCTCGCCCGACACCACCACCTTCGGCTCGGACTTGCCGCAGCCCACCAGCAGCACGCTGGCCATTACCGTAGAAATAAGCAGTTTCATAAGCTATCCCCCAAATGAAGAGTTACCTGTCCGCCGGCACACGCATGGCGCCGCCCACATCGCTGGCACTGATGTCGCCGCTGCCCTTGCGCGCAAGGCTCACATCGCCACTGACCTTGCGCACATGGATCGAGCCGGAGCTGACCGCCTCGACCCGAACGCTTCCCCGCACGTCCTCGATCTCCATCTCGCCCGACCCCACGGTGCCGACGGTGACGTTGCCTGCCACGTCGCGCAGTTTGACGTCGCCGGAGCCGACCGTACCGACGTCGGTTGCGCCATGGATCTGCTTTGCCTTCAGATCGCCCGAGCCCACCGCCAGCACACGCAGCGCACCGATATCCTCCAGCTCGATGTCGCCGGAGCCCACCTTGGCGGTGACACGTCCCTTGCTGCGGCGGACGGTCATATCGCCCGAACCGACATCGGCGCTGACGGATGCGGCACCGCTGATCTCGGCATCACCGGAGCCCACATCGAACTGCACCAGCACAGTGTTCGGCACGCTGCCGCGCAGGTCCAGATACGAATAGTTTTCGCCGATGGACATGCGGATCAGGCGGTCTTCGGCCAGGGTCACCACCAGCTTGTCGCCAACCCGCTTCTGGGTCACGGTCAGGTGCTTGAGCAGCTCGGCCTTGGCCGCACAGGCGCGGCCTTGCAGGCGTCCGCCGGTACCGGGCGCGGCGTCCAGACGCAGGTCGTTGGAACCGACTTCGAACAACACCGTCTTCACTCCCGCCAGTTGCAGCTCCAGGCTGCGCGGCTCGGAGTACTTGCATTGCTCTTCGGCAGCCGCGGCGCCGGGCAATGCGAACAGAAGGGCCAGGGTCAGGTCCAGGCGCATGGAATGTCCTTCAGGCTTCGGAGCGCCGGCGGCGCAGGTAGATGGAGGCGACGATCAGGGCCACACCGATGGCGGCGCCGATCCAGATGTCGGCATTGCCATAGACGCGTGCACTGTCGGTGTGCTGCAGGGCCCACTGCACCAGGTCGCTGGGGTTCTGCATGGCGCTGCTGTCCAGGTTGCCGCTGACCGCACGCGGCGACCAGGTGCCCGGCAGCACGCTGAGCAGGCCGCGGTAGCCGACGATGTACCAGATCCAGCCGATCGGCAGCGACACGCCGGGCATCGCCGCAAGGATGCTCAGCATCACGCAGGCCAGCAGCGGGAACAGCACCGCCCACAGGAACGGCTTGCTCGAGGCCCAGGCCGAGCAGAACATCAGCCAGCCGATGGTGGGCAACGACCACAGCAGGCTCATCGGCACGGTCTTGAGCAGCAACCACAGTAGCGCGAACGGATGCGAGTGCGTGGCCATGGCCCACGGGCTGGGCGCACCGGCGATCAACGCGCCGCCGATGGCGATCAGCCACAGCGCCAGCCCCACCACCAGGCCGATTGCAATGGCGATCAGCGGCGCCAGCAACAGCGCCCAGGCGGCCTTGGACAGCACGGTCTGCACGTCGGAGACCGGCAGCGATTTCCAGAACAGCACGCTGCGGTCGCGGCGGTCGTCGTACAGGCTGCCCAGCGCATAGAAGAACACCACGAAGGCCAGTACCACCGAGGCGATGCCGATCCCGCCCAGCAGCAGGCCGTCGCCTACCTGGCCCAGGGTGCGGGTGTAGTCGGCCATGTCGCCCGGATTGACGCTGTCGCCGACCATGTTGCGGCGGGCGGTGATCGCACCGATCACCGCGCCCAGCAGCGCGAAGAACACCGCAATGCCCCCGGTGATCAGCTGCGCCCACACGAAGCCGCCACGGTGTTCCCAGTATTCGCGTTTGAGCAGCCAGCCGAAGGTGCGGGCAGGCGATGCGTGGTTGGTCATGGCATTCATGCGTAGGTCCCCTTCATGACGGCAACAAACAGGTCGGCCAGGCCGGGATTGCGAGTCTCGCCGAAGTGGGCGAGCTGCGCTTTGGGCACGCCGTCGAACAACATCACCGTCTTGCCGAAGGGCAGGGCGCGTTCGTCGATCGGCGTCAGTGTTCGCGCGGCATCGAGGTGCTCGGCACCGACCAGCACTTCGGTGTAGCGCTGCGCCACGTCCTCCATGTCGGCGGTCAGCACGATGCGGCCGTCGCGGATGAACATCACATCGGTAAGGATGTGTTCGATCTCCTCGACCTGGTGCGTGGTGACGATGATGGTCTTCTGCTCGTCGAAGTAATCCTCCAGCAGGCGCTGGTAGAACTGCTTGCGGTAGAGGATGTCCAGGCCCAGGGTGGGCTCGTCCAGCACCAGGATGCGTGCGTCGATGGCCATCACCAGCGCCAGGTGCAACTGCACGATCATGCCCTTGGACAATTCGCGCACCCGCGATTTGCGGTTGAGCTGGGTGTTGGCCAGGAAGCGCTCGCACTTGGCGCGGTCGAAGCGCGGATGCACGCCGGCCACGAAGTCGATCGCCTCGCCAACCCGCAGCCAGCGCGGCAGCACCGCCACGTCGGCGATGAAGCAGACCTCGTTCATCAGCGCGTTGCGCTGGGTGCGCGGGTCCAGGCCCAGCACGCGCAGCTCGCCGTCGAAGTCGGTCAGGCCCAGTACCGCCTTCAGTGCAGTGGTCTTGCCGGCACCGTTGGGGCCGATCAGGCCGACGATGCGGCCGGCGGCGATGGTGAAGCTGGTGTTGTCCAGCGCCAGGCGATGTTTGTAGGCCTTGCGCAGGCCGCGGGCGTCGACGACATGGTCGGTGGAGACGGCGGTCATGGTGTTTTCCCCTGTGGCAACAGATCGTCGATGGACAGGCCCAGGCGCTGGATGCGTTCCAGCACCGCCGGCCATTCTTCATTCAAGAAACGCTCGCGTTCGCTGCCGCGCAGCTTCTGTGCGGCTTCCGGGGTCATGAACATGCCCAGGCCGCGGCGTTTTTCGACCAGGTTCTCGTCCGCCAGTTCCTGATAGGCGCGCGAGACGGTGATCGGATTCAATTGATAGTCCGCCGCCACTTGGCGCACCGAGGGCAGGGCATCGCCCGGCTTGAGGATTCCATCGAGCATCATGGCAATGACCCGTTCCTTGAGTTGGCGGTAGATGGGAGCGCCGTCGCTCCATTGGATGTCGTTCATGATCAGCTCCGTGGGCGCAGAACCTGCGCGAAGGAGAAATAGGGCATCGACAGCGAGGCGCGCGGATGCCGGCCAGGCCGGGTGCGTGCTTCGGGGGGAGTTGTCGCGTTTTCCGTAACCGCTTCCGACACGCCATAATCGGCGCCGGACTCCGTCACCTGACTGGAAGCGGCTCCCAGCCAACCAATGGCAAACAGGGTGCTGCCGAACAGCAACAGCGGAACTGGTCGCGTGACACGTGTGCTGTTCATGCTTTCCCCCTGCGTTGGATGACTGGTGTTGTATTCAACTATAACACCGACACGCAGGCAGTCAACCGTCTGTCACACCCAACTGATGGCACCCCGCCAGATTCGGGATGCCGATCCCTCGCCGAGGTCTTGCCCATGTTGCTGAAACGTCTGTTAGTGGTTGTATTTGCTGGATTTTTCGCGGGCTCGGCGCTGGCCGCCGGCGCTGCGCTGCTGGATCTGGACTACCGCCCGCTCGCCGGAAAGGCCCCAATCAACCTGAACCGTAGTTACGGCGGCAAGGTAGTGATGGTGGTCAACACCGCCAGCAAGTGCGGCTACACCCCGCAGTACGAAGGCCTGGAAGCGCTCAACAAGCGCTACGCCAGCCGTGGATTTGCGGTGCTGGGCTTTCCGTCCAACGATTTTCAGGGGCAGGAGCCCGGATCCGAGAAACAGATCCAGGAATTCTGCACGCTGACTTATGGCGTCAAGTTCCCGATGTTCGAGAAGGTGCATGTGCTTGGCAAGGAGGCCACGCCGTTGTACCAGCGGCTGACCCAGGCGACGGGCGTGGCGCCGGGGTGGAACTTCCACAAGTATCTGATTGGTCGCGATGGGCGCGTGGTGGCGCAGTTCCCCAGCAAGATCAAACCGGACGATCCGCGCGTTGTGGCGGCGATCGAACGCGAGCTCAATGCGCCCTCGCGCTGAGCACGGCTCTCGCAACGCCGCGTGCGCATGCGACAATGCGTGTTCAGCGCCGTCGGCGGCGTGTCTTTTCACTTTCGGGAAGTGCATCGAATGAAGATGGGAAAGCGCGGCGCGGCGGCGTCGCTACTGATGGTGGCAATGGCGGCTTCGGTGCCGGCGATGTCGCAGCAACCGGCCGCAGCGGCCACCAAGGAGAAGCCAGTTTTGAATGCATCGTCTGAGAAAAGCACGCGCGACAACGTCAGTTACGCCATCGGGATGGACGTGGCCCGCTCGTTCGAGCCGATCGCCCAGGACATCGATCTGAGCGCCATGCAACGCGCCATCGAAAATGCATTCAAGGGTGGCAAGCCGCTGTTGTCCGACGAGCAGACCCAGGCCACCGATACCGCCCTGCGCACCGCGCTGGCGGCCCGTAACGGCCAGCAGGTGCCGGGCATGGCGCCTGGTTCCGCGCCGGCTGCCCCGTCCAAGGAAAACGTCGGCCTGATGCTCGGCGACCGTGCAGTTGGTCCGTCGCTGGCCGGCATCAAGGACGAGATCGACCTGTCGATCCTGATGGAAGCGGTGCGTACCGTGTTCGCCAAGGGCACCACGCGCCTGACCCAGCAGGAAGCGGCCGCCACCATGCAGGCGTTCGCCTCGGCCAAGCAGGGCGCTGCCGGTGCCAAGAATCGCGAAGAAGGCAATGCCTTCCTTGCCAAGAACAAGACCGAAAAAGGCGTGATCACCACCGCATCCGGCCTGCAGTACATGGTGCTGCGTCAGGGCAGCGGCGAGCGTCCGATGCGGACCAACAAGGTGCGCGTCAATTACGAAGGCAAGCTGCTCAATGGGCAGGTGTTCGATAGTTCCTACCAGCGCGGCCAGCCGGCCGAGTTCGGTCTGGATCAGGTCATTCCCGGCTGGACCGAGGGCGTTGCGTTGATGCCGGTCGGTTCGAAATATCGTTTCTGGATTCCATCCAACCTGGCCTATGGCCCGAACGGGACGCAGGGTGGGCCGATCGGACCGGACGCAACCTTGACGTTCGATGTCGAACTGATGGGCATCCTTCCCTGATCTTTCGCAGGACTTCCGCCCCCATGCGCGTTGCGATTTCTGGCACCGGTGACGTTGGTCCAACACCGATGACATGCGTGCTGCGTCCAGCCATTGCCTGATGGCGCAGCCGTCGAAAGCCGCTGCCACCGTGCGAGCCTCCGACCCGGAGGCCACTCGTGAAGCCAGGCGCATCTTCGGCGGGCGCGATGACCTGACCTTCTGCGACGGAGCGTTCGCGGTACCGGAAGGCGCCGACGCATTGGTTCTGGTCACCGGGTGGAAGCAGCTCCGCAGCCCGGACTTCGGCAAGATCAGGCAGGCAGTGAAGGACGAGGTCGTGTTCGACGGCCGCAACCTGTATGACCGGCAAGAGATCGACGCCGCTGGTCTGGCTTACTACGCTATCGGACGAGGCCGTTCGTTACATGCATGAGCAACTCTCGCCGCGCGACCAGGACCTGGAAGCGCGATTGGTGGAACTGGAAACGCGCCTCTCCTTTCAGGAGCAGGCGCTCAACGAACTGAGTGAAGCGCTCGCGGACGCCCGCTTGACCGGCGCCCGCAATGCCGAACTGATCCGCCACCTGCTCGAGGATCTGGGCAAGGTGCGCTCCACGTTGTTTGCCGATGCGGCGGATGAACCGCCGCCTCCGCACTATTAATTGCAGATTGCCGCCGCCATGAGCGATACCCTACGTGACCAGCTGCTTGGCCTGGGCTTCAAGTCCGCGCCCAAGCCAGAACGCAAACCCGACGCGCGGCCTGCCGCGCGTCCGCACGGCAAGGGCGGCAAGCCCGCACCCGGCGGCCACCGGCCGGATGGCCAGGGCAGGGGGCCTCAGCGGTCGTCTGCCGCCGCGGCCACCGATGGCAGCGGCGAACGCAAGCACGGGGGCAGGCCCGATCGTCGTAACGACGGCCGGCCGGCCGGGTCGCCACGTCCGCCGCAGGCCGACGCAGGCCGGCGCGGTCCCAGGCCGCCGCGCACGCGCGAAGACATCGATCTGGCCAAGGCCTATGCGATCCGGGCGCAGCGCGAGAAGGACGAACGCATCGAAGCCGAGCGTATCAAGCAGGAAGAAGCACGCCTGCGCCGCGAAGCCAAGGCCAAGCTGGAAGAACTGCTCAAGGACAAGGGACTGAATCACGCCGATGCCGACATTGCCCGGCATTTTCCGTACGGCGGCAAGATCAAGCGCATCTATGTCACCGCGGACCAGCTCAAGGCACTCAACGCCGGCGAGCTCGGCGTGCTGCAGCTCAACGGGCGCTATCTGCTGGTGACGGCCGAAGTGCTGGCCGAAGCCGAGGCGGTGTTCGCGCCATCGGTCGCCCTGAAGGTGGACCCGAACGCACCTGCGGGCGAGGATCCCTATGCCGATCCCAAGTACCAGGTGCCTGACGATCTGGTCTGGTAAGACGGCATCACGTGGCTGGTTTGAAAGGGCACCTGAGGGTGCCCTTGTCGTTGGCGGGCGAGCTTGCCAATGGTTGCGGCTGGGCAGGGCGGCGGGATGCTGACCCGTCGGATCGGGCTTGCCTGCCGGCCTGGCGATCGTCAGTGCCGGAGCAGTCGCTCGTTGACGTCACCGCGTGTCGGCGAGTGCGCCTGTTGTAGCTGTCGCCGCAGCGTGCTGTTTTGCCGTGCCGCGGCCTGCCACGCGTACAACGCTGGCTGCGCCGCTGGCGAGAGCGGCACGGTATACAAACCGGTCACGGCCGGCGCGGCACCATGCGCGCCGTTGCTGGTCGACGCAGCCATCCCGATGATTGCTGCGTTGTCGCTCACTTCCTGCCGATGGTGCCGCCCATGTCCGTGTTTTCTGTTCCCGCGCAATTGCGTGCCGATGCACCGTCGGTGCCGGCGTCTTCCTTCGTGAGCGAGGGGTTGCAGCTGCGCGCAGGGCGACCTCTGCTGTTGGCTGGGGCGCTGCTGGTGTTGTGCCTGAGCAGCCGGCCGGCCGCGGCGCAGGCGGAGGATCCACCGGCGTTCGACCGGCCCGGCATCCCGTTTGCCGCCGAGGTGTTGCAGCCCGGCGCATTCGCCTGGGAGCAGGGTTTGCCGGATGCGAGCACCGATCGCACCGATGGCCAGCGGACCACGCTGTACACCGCCGACACCGTGCTGCGTCTGGGCCTGTCGCAGCAGGTGGAGCTGCAACTGGGCAGCGACAGTTACAACTGGCAGCACGGGGGCGGCCAACGCGTGCGCGGCGGCGGCGACAGTCATATTGGCTTGAAAGTGGCCCTGCCATCGCGCTCCGACAGTTTTCACTGGGCGGCGCTGGGCACCTACAGCGTCCCGACGGGCAGCCCTGCCTTCAGCGACGGCTATGCCCGCGAACTCGGCGTCACCGCCTCCTGGGACCTCGCGCAGCAGCGTGCGTTTGCGCTGTACGTCAACTACGCGCGCGACGACGAGGGCCACACCTGGACCTTTGCGCCTAATTACACGTTTTTTTCTGGCGAGCATTTCAGCAGCTACGTCGAAGCCGGGTTCGATACCGGCAGCGAGCATTCGCGCGTGGCGGGTGCGGGCGGCGCCTGGCAACTGCCGCACGCGATGCAGCTGGATGTCTCGGTGCTGCGCGGTCTGACCTCGAAGAGCCCGGACTGGCAGGGCGGGATTGGCTTGTCGATCGCGTTTCAGTAACGACTGCGGGTAAGCGAGGGCGTCTGCGTCGTGGTGCCCGACGACGCTAGCCGTGCGCTGCGCAGCTGCCAGTGGTGGCCGGACGGTCGTGGCGGCATCGCAATGCCGGGCTGCATTCTCGAGCTGGCGGTGGCGGTGGCGGTCACGGGCAAAGAAGTTCTAGATACCGGAGGGGCGCAAGGCGGAGACGGCACCACGTTGGTGGCAGCCGCTCTTGCGGCAAGGAGCCGTGCGCTGCTTGATCGCCCCAACCGACCAGTCGGCACGCACTGAGTGGACTATCCCGTCCGATTTGTTGCACTGCCGCATGCATTGAGAACAAGGAAAAGGCCTAATTGGATCGATCCAATGAACGCCACGGGCATGCGCATTTCTCTCAACGCCAGGTCTGCAACTTGACGCGTGCCGCGCCCACATCCGCAATGGACGAGGACGGCGACGCGCGCCGTCTGCGCCGTGGCGCAGTGACGTTGCGCGATATCGCGGTCGCCATCGGCGTGTCGCGTGCCACCGTCTCGCTGGTACTGCGCGGCAGCCCCTTGGTGCATGCGAGCACGCGGGCACGTGTCGAGGCCGAGCTGGATCGACAGAACTATGTGTACAACCGCGCTGCAGCCAATCTGCGCCGGCGCACCTCGTCCAGCATCGCGTTGGTCATCAACGACCTGTCCAATCCATTTTTTGCCGAGTTCGCCGCAGGCGTCGATGAAGCGCTGGGCGCGGCGGGGTATGTGACGCTGCTGGGCAGCACCGGTGAATCGACGCAGCGCCAGCAGGCGGTGCTGACCTCGTTGATGGAGCACACGCCGGCCGGAATCATCCTGTCGCCGGCCGAAGGCAGTCAGGCGCAGGCCCTGACCCAGGTGCTCGGCCGCCAGCGCAACGTCGTGCTGTTCAACCGTGAAGTGGAGGGTGCCGGTTGGGATCTGCTGGCGCTCGACAACGAGCAGGGCGCGTTTCTGGCCTGCACACACCTCATTGCGCAAGGTCACCGGCACATCGTGTTCTTCGGTGGCCATGCCGAATCCAGTTCGTGCCGTCAGCGCCGTGCCGGCTACACGCGTGCAATGACGGATGCGGGGCTGGCCGTGCAGTACGTCGAGTCGGCTCCCAATCGCCAGGATGCCGCGCTGTGTGGCGCACGCATGTTGGGCAGCGCGGGCCAGCGCGTGAGTGCGGCGGTTTGCTACAACGACAGCGTGGCGCTGGGCCTGATGGCCGCGCTGGCGATGCAGGGCCGTGTGCCCGGCCGCGATTTTGCGGTGACCGGCTTCGACGATATCGCCGAAGCCGCGTTGTTCACCCCGGCCCTGACCACGCTGGCCGCCGATCCGCGCGCGCGTGGCCGACAGGCCGCGCAACTGGTGCTGCAGCGTATCGGCAGCCCTGAACTGGCGGCGCAACGGCTCACCGCCGCCGTCGCCTTGAAGATCCGTGCAAGCAGTGCATGCGCGCCGACCGCAGCGCCTGCGCCGCAACGCGCAAGCCATTCCCCCAACCGTTCCCCCACCAAGGCCTCAGGCCGCTGACCAGGCAACTCCTATGGTTTCCCTTTCCACGCAATCCACTGTGCCAAGCGGCAACAAGGCGCCCGTCAACAACGGCGTCGCATTGTCGGTGGTCACCACGATCTTCTTCATGTGGGGCTTTCTCACCTGCCTCAACGACATCCTGATCCCGCATCTCAAAGCGGTGTTCGAGCTCAACTTCGCCCAGGCGATGCTGGTGCAGTTCACCTTCTTCGGTGCGTATTTCCTGATGTCGCTGCCGGCCGGTTGGCTGGTGAACCGGTTGGGCTACAAGCAGGGCATCGTGGCCGGGCTGGCAGTGGCGGCAGTCGGCGCGCTGGGCTTCTGGCCGGCGGCAGAATTGCGGGTGTATGGCGCCTTCCTGGGTGCACTGTTCGTGCTGGCTACCGGCATCACCATCCTGCAGGTGGCGGCCAACCCGTATGTCGCATTGCTGGGACCCGAGCGCAGCGCGTCCAGCCGGCTGACCCTGGCGCAGGCGCTCAATTCACTGGGCACCGCGATCGCGCCGTTGCTGGGCGGTTGGTTGATCCTGTCCAACACGGTGATGAGCAGCGATGCGCTCAAGGCGCTGCCGGAACCCGAGCAGCTTGCCTACCGCGTGCAGGAAGCGCAGGCAGTGCAGGGCCCGTACATCGGCCTGGGCGTGGTGCTGTTCCTGCTGGCGATCTTCGTGTTCCTGTTCCGCCTGCCGGCATTGACCGACGCTGGCGCGCAGAAGGAAGAAAGCAAGCATTCGCTGCTGGATGCGCTGCGCCACCCGCATGTGCGCTTCGGCGTGCTGGCGATCTTCTTCTATGTTGGTGCGGAAGTGGCGATCGGCAGCCTGATGGTCAATTACTTCTCGTTGCCGGAGATCGGCGGTTTCACCGAGCGCGAAGCGACCAAGTACGTCTCGGCCTACTGGACGCTGGCGATGATCGGCCGTTTCATCGGCTCGGCACTGCTGGCCAAACTGTCGCCACGCGTCCTGTTGTCGGCGTTCGCGGCGATCAATGCACTGCTGCTGGGCGCCACCATGGTCAGCGGCGGCATGCTGGCGGTGTACGCACTGGTGGCGATCGGCCTGTTCAACTCGATCATGTTCCCGACCATCTTCACCCTGGGCATCGAGCGCCTCGGCCCGCTGACCGGGCGTGCGTCGAGCCTGTTGATCATGGCCATTGTCGGCGGTGCGATCGTGCCGTATCTGCAGGGCCTGCTCGCAGACCGGATCGGCCTGCATGAGTCGTTCGTGCTGCCGCTGGTGTGCTACCTGTACATCGTGTTCTACGGTATCTGGGGCTCTCGTCTGCGTGGCGCATTGGCGGAGGCGCACGCATGAGCGCTGCCAAGAACCAGGTGATCTGCTTCGGCGAGGCCCTGATCGACATGCTGGCCTTGCCACAAGCCAGCAGCGACGACGCGCGCACGTTTGCGCAATATGCGGGCGGCGCACCGGCCAATGTGGCCGTCGCTGTCGCCAAGCTCGGCGGTGCGTCTCATTTTGTCGGCATGCTTGGGCGCGACATGTTCGGCGACTTCCTGCTGCAGAGCCTGCAGCAGGCCGGTGTAGCCACTGGCGGCATCGTGCGCACCGATCAGGCCAAGACGGCGCTGGCGTTCGTCGCGTTGGACGAGGCGGGCGAGCGCAGTTTCAGTTTCTACCGGCCGCCTGCAGCGGATCTGCTGTTCCGTCCCGAACATTTTGCTGCCGATGGCTTCGCGCAGGCGGCGGTGCTGCATGTGTGCTCCAACAGCATGACCGAGCCGGAGATTGCGCAATGCACGCTGGACGGCATGCGCCGCGCGCGCGCCGATGGCGCCATCGTCAGCCTCGATCTCAACCTGCGCCCGATGCTGTGGCCACAGGACGTGAACCCGGCGCCGGTGCTGTGGGAGGCGTTGGCCCTGGCCGATGTGGTCAAGCTCTCGCGCGAAGAGCTCGACTATCTGGCCGGCACGCTGGGCAGCGATGCCAGCGCAGTGACGCAGAAGCTGTGGCAGGGCAACGCGACCTGGCTGCTGGTCACCGATGGTGGCGGCCCGGTGCACTGGCAGACCCGCACCGATTCCGGCCAGGTGCCGGCGTTCACCGTGCAGGTGCGCGATAGCACTGCTGCGGGCGATGCGTTCGTGGGTGGGCTGCTGTTCCAGCTGGCTGCGCGCGGCACCACGCTGGCGCAATTGTGCGGCGATACCTCGGCGATGACCGAGGTGATCCGGTTCGCTGCCGCCGTCGGCGCATTGGCGGTCACGCGCAAGGGCGCGTTCGCCGCAATGCCCGGCATCGATGACGTCCATTCTCTGATCCAGGAACAAGCATGAGCCCGTTGCCCGCATCTCCCGCACCCGATTTCCGCTCGGCCGATGTCCTGCGCCAGCACATCGCCGACACCATGGCGTTCTACCACCCGCGCGCGATCGACCCGGCCGGTGGCTTTTTTCAGTATTTCCGCGATGACGGCTCCATCTACGACGCCGGCCACCGGCATCTGGTGAGTAGCACACGCTTTGTCTTCAATTACGCGATGGCCTACCGCGAGTTCGGCAACGCCGAGTACCTGGAGGCGGTGCACCACGGCCTGGATTACCTGCGCAACGTGCATCGCAATGCGGCGACCGGCGGTTATGCCTGGACGCTGCGCGATGGCGTGGTGGAAGACGACATGAACCACTGCTACGGCGTTGCGTTCGTGCTGCTGGCGTATTCGTGCGGGCTGAAGGCCGGCATCGCCGAAGCCCGCACGTGGATGGACGAAACCTGGCAGCTGCTGGAGAAACACTTCTGGGAGCCGGAATTTGGTTTATACCGCGATGAAGCGGACGCCCAATTCAACTTCACCACGTATCGCGGCCAGAACGCCAACATGCATATGTGCGAGGCGATGATCGCCGCGTATGAGGCCAGTGGCGAGCAACGTTATCTCGACCGTGCGCTGCAGTTGGCCGACAACATGACGCGCCGTCAGGCCGCCAAGGCCGATGGCCTGGTGTGGGAGCACTACGACCCGCAGTGGAACATCGATTGGGACTACAACCGCGATGATCCCAAGCACCTGTTCCGCCCCTGGGGCTTCCAGCCAGGCCATCAGACCGAATGGGCCAAGCTGCTGATGCTGCTGGACCGCTACGCGCCGGCCGACTGGTTGTTGCCGACCGCGCAACACCTGTTCGATGTGGCGGTGGAACGCTCCTGGGATGCCCAACGCGGCGGGCTGTATTACGGCTTCGCACCGGACGGGCAGGTCTGCGACGACGACAAGTACTTCTGGGTGCAGGCCGAATCGCTCGCTGCCGCCGCATTACTGGCCCAGCGCAGTGGCGAGGATCGCTACTGGCAGTGGTACGACAAGCTGTGGGACTACGCCTGGAAACACATGATCGATCACCGCTACGGCGCGTGGTATCGCATCCTGGACGCGGACAACCGCAAGTACAGCGACGAGAAGAGCCCGGCCGGCAAGACCGATTACCACACCATGGGCGCATGCCACGAAGTGTTGAACGTCCTGCGGCCAACAGCTTGATGCTGGTGTAATCCGGCAGCGCGGTCGAAGGTTGGCGGCTGCACCGTAGGAGCGCACCCGGGCGCGACAGGGCTTTACTGGTAACGCCCTGTCGCGCCCGGGTGCGCTCCTACGGTGTTTGCGGCGGCCCTTACTCCGGGTCGTAATCCAGGTTCGATGCCAGCCAGCGTTCGGCCAAGGCCAGCGTGATCCCCTTGCGCTTGGCGTAGTCGGCGACCTGTTCCTTGCCCAGGCGCCCGACCACGAAATACTGGCTCTTGGGATGGCTGAAGTAATAGCCGGACACCGCGGCGGTAGGCAGCATCGCGAAACTCTCGGTCAGCGTCATCGTGGTGTTCTGCTCCGCATCGAGCAGGTCGAACAGCGTGCGTTTTTCGCTGTGTTCCGGGCAGGCCGGGTAACCGGGGGCAGGGCGAATGCCGCGATAGCGCTCGGCGATCAAGGCGTCGTTGTCCAGCCTCTCGTCGTCCGCATAGCCCCAGAACTCGGTACGCACCCGCTGATGCAAGCGCTCTGCCAGTGCTTCGGCCAGGCGATCGGCCAGCGCCTTGAGCAGGATCGAATTGTAGTCGTCGTGCGCGGCTTCAAAGCGGGCCACATGCGGGTCGATGCCGATGCCCGCGGTGACCGCGAAGGCCCCGATCCAGTCCTGCACACCGCTGTCCTTGGGCGCGATGAAATCAGCCAGGCAGAAATCCGGGCGGTCGAGGGGTTTGTCGACTTGCTGGCGCAAGAAATGCAGGGAATGGGGAATGGAGAATCGGGAATGGTCGAGCGCGGGAGCATCGCTTTGCGATTCCCGACTCCCGATTCCCGATTCCGCCGCTTCGGTCAGTACGACGACGTCATCGCCCATGCTATTGGCCGGCCATAGCCCAAACACGGCCTTCGCCGTCAGCCACTTCTCGTCGACGATCTGCTTGAGCATGCGGCGTGCGTCGCGATACAGCTCGCTGGCCTGGGTGCCGACGATCTCGTCGCTGAGGATGGCCGGGAACTTGCCGGACAGCTCCCAGGCCTGGAAGAACGGGGTCCAGTCGATCAGCTCGACCAACTCCTGCAGCGGGTAGTCGTCGAAGACGTGCAGGCCCGGCTGGCGTGGCGCGGGCGGCACGTAGCTGTCCCATCCGCCATCGAAGCGTTGCGCACGCGCCTTTTCCAGCGACACCAGTCGCTTGGCATCGCCACGGTTGCGATGGCGGGCACGGATCTCGGCGTAGTCGGCGTCGTTGGCGGCCACGAACGCCTGACGCAGGTCGCGCGAGATCAGCGATTGCGCAACGCCGACCGCACGCGAGGCATCTTTGACCCACACGGTGGGCGCGGTGTAGTGCGGGTCGATCTTCAGCGCGGTATGCGCGCGCGAGGTGGTGGCACCGCCGATCAAGAGCGGGATCTCGAACCCCTGGCGCTGCATCTCGCGCGCCACATGCGACATCTCTTCCAGCGACGGCGTGATCAGGCCCGACAGGCCGATCAGGTCGGCATTTTCTGCGCGTGCACGATCCAGGATCACCTGCGCCGACACCATCACGCCCAGGTCCACCACATCGAAGTTGTTGCAGGCCAACACCACTCCGACAATGTTCTTGCCGATGTCGTGCACATCGCCCTTGACGGTGGCCATGATGATCTTGCCATTGGACCTGCCGACATCGCCGGTGCGCAGTTTTTCCGCTTCGATGTAGGGCAATAGATACGCCACGGCCTTTTTCATCACGCGTGCGGACTTGACCACCTGCGGCAGGAACATCTTGCCGGCGCCGAACAGGTCGCCGACCACGTTCATGCCGTCCATCAGCGGGCCTTCGATCACATCCAGCGGGCGGGTGGACTGCTGACGCGCTTCTTCGGTATCGGTGTCCACGTACGCATCGATGCCGTGTACCAATGCATGCGCCAGACGCGCGCGTACCGGCTTGTCGCGCCAGGCCAGGTCCTCGGCTTTCGCCGCACCCTTGGTGCCCTTGTAACGCTCGGCGATCTCCAGCAGGCGTTCGGTGCCGTCCTTGCGCCGGTTGAGGATCACATCCTCCACGCGCTCGCGTAGCTCAGGGTCCAGATCGTCGTAGATCGGCATGCCGCCCGCGTTGACGATGCCCATGTCCATGCCGGCCTTGATCGCATGGAACAGGAACACCGAGTGGATCGCCTGGCGCACGCTTTCGTTGCCGCGGAACGAGAACGACACATTCGACACGCCGCCGGAGATATGGCAGTGCGGCAAGGTGCGTTTGATTTCACGGGTGGCTTCGATGAAGTCCACTGCGTAGTTGTCGTGTTCTTCGATGCCGGTGGCGACGGCAAAGATGTTCGGGTCGAAGATGATGTCTTCCGGCGGGAAGCCGACCTGCTCGGTCAGCACCTTGTAGGCACGCGTGCAGATTTCCACCTTGCGTGCGCAGGTGTCCGCCTGACCCACCTCATCGAAGGCCATCACCACCGCGGCGGCGCCATAGCGCAGCACCTTGCGTGCCTGCTCGATGAAGACCGCTTCGCCCTCCTTGAGCGAGATCGAATTGACCACGCTCTTGCCTTGCAGGCATTTCAGGCCCGCTTCGATCACCGTCCACTTGGACGAATCGACCATCACCGGGATGCGCGCGATATCCGGTTCGGACATGATCAGATTGAGAAAGCGGGTCATCGCCTTCTCGGAATCGATCAGGCCCTCGTCCATGTTGACGTCGAGGATCTGCGCACCATTGGCCACCTGTTGGCGCGCCACTTCCACCGCTTCTTCGTAGCGCTCTTCCTTGATCAGCTTGCGGAACTGGGCGCTGCCGGTGACGTTGGTGCGCTCGCCGACGTTGATAAACAGCAGGTCCGGGGTGATGACCAGCGGTTCCAGGCCGGACAGGCGGGTGTAGCGGGGAGTGCTCATGCAAGGCTCTGCTGGAGGTTGGCGCCGCGATCAGTCTGGGTGTGTTGGTGTTCGTGACCAAATGAGGGGGCGCGATGGAATGCGGCCCTCATCCGGCGCTGCGCGCCACCTTCTCCCGCAGGCGGGAGAAGGGCAAGGCGCGGCGCGCGAAGCGTCTTTGCGCCCAGCACCGCCATGCTGTGTCTTTCTTCCGCCAGCGGGAGAAGGGTAGGGCGCGGCGCGTGGAGCGTCGTTGTGGCAAGCCACGCCATGCTGTGTCCTTCTCCCGCCTGCGGGAGAAGGTGCCCGAAGGGCGGATGAGGGCACGCCTGCCACATCACGCCGCCAGCTCCTGCGCGCCAGGCAATTGCCGCGGTGGCAGATCGGCCACCGCTTCGGCGATGGCGCGGATGTGATCGGGCGAGGTGCCGCAGCAGCCGCCGACCAGATTGAGCAGGCCGGCCTGCGCGAATTCGCGCAAGGTGTGCGCCATCTCTTCCGGCGTTTCGTCGTACTCGCCGAATGCATTCGGCAAGCCGGCATTGGGGTGCGCGCTGACGTAGGCATCGGCAATCCGCGCCAGCGTTTCCACATGCGGGCGCAGGTCCTTCGCGCCGAGCGCGCAGTTCAATCCCACCGACAACGGCCGGCCATGCGCAACCGACGCATAGAACGCCTCGGCCGTCTGGCCGGACAAGGTGCGGCCGGAGGCGTCGGTGATGGTGCCGGAGATCATCACCGGCAAGCGCCCGCCGCGTGCCTCGAAGACTTCTTCGATCGCGTACAGCGCGGCCTTGGCATTGAGCGTGTCGAAGATGGTCTCCACCATCAGCGTGTCGGCGCCGCCGTCGATCAGGCCTTCGATCGCCTCGCGGTAGGTCTGCCGCAGCGCATCGAAGCTGGTATTGCGATACCCGGGGTCGTTGACGTCCGGGCTGATCGACGCGGTGCGACTGGTGGGGCCGAGCACGCCGATGACAAAGCGCGGCTTGTGCGGTGTCAGCGCCTCAACGGCATCGCAGCATGCGCGCGCCACCTGCGCGCCGGCCTTGTTCAGTTCGTACACCAGATGTTCCAGGTGATAGTCGGCCTGGCTCACCGAGGTGGCGTTGAAGGTGTTGGTTTCCAGCAGGTCGGCACCGGCGTCCAGATAGGCGCGGTGAATGCCGGCAATGATCTCCGGGCGCGTCAGCAGCAGGAGATCATTGTTGCCTTTCAGGTCATGCCCTTCAGGCGCATGCGCGTGATCGCATCCCGGGCCATGCACGTGCGCGCTGTCGTAGCCGTCGGCAAAACGCGTGCCGCGGTAATCCGGTTCCTGCAGGTCGTGGCGCTGGATCATGGTGCCCATCGCGCCGTCGATGATGAGGATGCGCGCGCGCAATGCGGCCGTGAGCGAGGCAGCGCGCTCGGGGTGCAGCCACGGCAATGCAAACGGGATTGGGGATTCGGAATTGGGGATTCGCGCGTGCGTCATGGCCCGGTTCTCCTCGCCGCAGTGTCGTTGTTTTCCACCAATCCCGAGTGCCGATTCCCGATTCCCGGCTTCACCGCAATCAATGAAATCACCTCGAAATGCGGCGGACGTTTTTCGCGCGTCACCGTCTCCAGGCTGGACACCTCCAGATCCGCCTTCTCGACGAACCTGCGCAGCTCCTTGGCGGCAAAACCGAGATTGACGTGGCCGTAGGCATGCACCGCGGCGCGATGTTCGTGCTTGGCCAGGCTGCACAGCAGCAGGCGGCCGCCGGGGCGCAGCACGCGCGCCGATTCGGCCACCGCCTGCGCAGGCTTTGCGGCGTAGGTGAGCGCATGCATCAGCACCACCAGGTCGAAGCTGGCATCGGGGAACGGCAGCGCATGCATGTCGCCCTCGCGCACTTCCACGTTGCGCAGCTTGCGCAGGCGTTCGCTGGCGGCGGCGACCACGCGGGCACTGGTGTCGATGCAGATGTAGCGGGTGGCGTGCGGGGCCACCAGTTCAGCCAGTACGCCGTCGCCGGAGGCGATGTCCAGCACGTCGCCGGTTTCCAGCAGGGGCAGGGCGGTGCGCGCCAGTGCCTCCCAGGTGCGGCCGGGCGAGTAGTGGCGCTCCATGTCACCGGCGACCGAATCGGCCCAGTTCTGGTCGGCGGCGCGGTTGGCCAGCACCGCCGCCACGCGCTCGGCGTCCTGGCGCAGCAGCGGATCGTCGCTGCCGGTGCTCAGCGCCAGCCACAGCGCCCGTTGCGCCGGGTCCAGCGACACTTCGTCGAAGCGGTAGTACGCCGACACGCCGGCGCGGCGGTCGCGCACCAGCCCGGCTTCCTTGAGCTTGGCAAGGTGGGTGGACACGCGCGGCTGGGCCAGTCGGGTAATGGCCGACAGCTCGGCCACGGTGAGTTCTTCCTGTTCCAGCAAGGCCAGCAGGCGGACTCGGGTAGCGTCGGCGAATACTTTCAGGCGGGCCGACCAGTCTTCCAGATCCATGAATATCTCTATATCGCGATATGGAGATATTTTCGGCGGGGCGGGGTGTGGGGTCAACTACATACGCATGCGAATGGTTGTGGCTACAATGGCCGCTCAGCCAATACCCGGGAGGGGTCGAACGTGGATTTCAGCTTTACCGAAGAACAACTGATGATCCAGGACGTGGCCCGCCGGATCGCCCAGGAAAAGATCGCCCCCAGCGCCGAGCAGTTCGACCGCAGCGGCGAATTCCCGCTGGAAAACATCCAGCTGCTGGGTGAGAACGGCCTGATGGGCATCGAGGTACCGGCCGAGTACGGCGGCGCCGGCATGGACCCGATCAGCTACGCACTGGCGATGATCGAAATTGCTGCCGCCGACGGTGCGCACTCCACCATCATGTCGGTCAATAATTCGCTGTTCTGTACCGGCATCCTGAAGAACGGCACCGAGGCGCAGAAGCAGCTGTACGTGCGCGCGATTGCCGAAGGCACGCACATCGGTGCCTTCGCGCTGACCGAGCCGCAGTCTGGTTCGGATGCCTCGGCGATGCGTTGCCGCGCGGTCAGGCAGGCCGATGGCCGCTTCGTCATCAATGGCAAGAAGAGCTGGATCACCTCCGGCCCGGTGGCCAGGTACATCGTGCTGTTCGCGGTGACCGAACCGGACAAGGGCTCGCGCGGCATCACCGCGTTCATGGTCGATACCGAGCGTGCCGGCTTCCACCGCGGCAAGACCGAGCCCAAGCTCGGCATTCGCGCCTCGGCCACCTGCGAGATCGAGTTCGCCGACTACATCGCGCAGCCTGACGAGGTGCTGGGCCAGGAGGGAGCGGGCTTCAAGACCGCAATGAGCGTGCTCGATGCCGGGCGTATCGGGATCGCGTCGCAGGCCGTGGGCATTGCGCGCGCCGCCTATGAAGCCACGCTGGCGTATGCGAAGGAGCGCAAGGCCTTCGGCGCGGCGATCGGCACTTTCCAGATGACCCAGGCCAAGATTGCCGACATGAAGTGCAAGCTGGATGCAGCCTTGTTGCTGACGCTGCGCGCGGCCTGGCTCAAGGGGCAGGGCAAGTCATTCGGCACCGAAGCGGCGGTCGCCAAGCTCACCGCCTCCGAGGCAGCGATGTGGATCACCCACCAGGCCGTGCAGATTCACGGCGGCATGGGGTATTCCAAGGAAATGCCGCTGGAGCGCTACTTCCGCGATGCCAAGATCACCGAAATCTACGAAGGCACCTCGGAGATCCAGCGTCTGGTGATCGCACGCAGCGAAACCGGCCTGCGCTGAGCGGCCGGTTCCGGCAGCGCGCCGCCGGTTGCCGACTCCGTTGGCCCGAGGTGCGCAGCGCTCGATCCAGTGCTTGATTTAGGCGATTGCTTTCCACTGCCAAGTAGGAGCGCGCTCGCGCGCGATGAAGCGTTATCGATAACGCCGCATCGCGCGCAAAGCACGCTCCTACGCAAGCGTGAGCGGTCTGCGATCAGAGATGTGTCGTGCCAGTGGCTTGGCGCCGACACATCACAAGCACTTCGCAGCCTTACATGGCGGTGGCTGCGTCCACGCTTGTGGTGCGCGGCGCGCGCGGATCACAATCGTGGCTTCTCCAGCCTCTGGTGCGCGCATGCTCCGGTCCTTGCACGCTGTGTTTCCTCGCCTTTCGCTATCCGCCATCGCGCCCGCACTGGTGTGTTGGGGGCTGCTGCTGGTCTGTCCCGCAGCGAGCGCGCAGACGCCGCCGCCGTCGATCGTTCCCACCGATCGCCTGCAGGAGCCCTGGTGGGCGCAGCGGCATGCGCAGGTGCTGGAGCAGGTCAGGCAGCATCCGGAGACCAAGCTGCTGCTGGTCGGCGACTCGATCACCCAGAACTACGAAAAATCCAAGGCGCCGGACGAAGACTTCCAGCCGACCTGGCAGACCTTCTACGGCAGCCGCGGCGCGCTCAATCTGGGCTTCAGCGGTGACGGCACCGAAAACGTGCTGTGGCGGCTGGCCAATGGCGAAGTCGACGGGCTGCAGCCCAAGGTCGCGCTGGTGCTGATCGGCACCAACAACACCGGCCATCTCGGCCAGGGCGCGGAGCAGGCTCAGCTCGGCATCGATGCGGTGGTTGCCGCGATCGAACAGAAGCTGCCGCGTACCCACATCCTGTTGTTGAGTGTGCTGCCCAGCGGGGTTTCTGCGGAAAAATCGCGTCGCGACGCCCAGGTCAACCAGGGTCTGGCAGTGCGTTACGGCGACAACCCGCGTGTGACCTACCTGGATGTGAGCGCGGTGTTTCAACGTGCCGGCACGCTGCGCACCGAGCTGTTCTACGACACGCGCTTCCATCCTGCCGCCGGTGCCCTGCATCCGGACACCCAGGGCCAACGCATGCTGGCCGAGGCGATCGAACCCACGCTGGCGCGGCTGTTGGGGGAGGCGCCGGTCAAGCCGGTGGCCGAGCTCGGCCGCGACGTGGCGACCTCGCTGCTGCCGGTCGATTGGCTGGAACAGGACTCCTACGACTGGTACGCACGCCACCATGCCGCACTGGCTGCCGCGCGTACGCTCAAGCCGGAGGTGGTGATGATCGGTGATTCGATCACCCACTTCTGGGCGGGCCCGCCGCAAGCCACGCGCGTCAGCGGGCCGGCGTCGTGGCAGTGGTTGTATGGCAAGCGGCCGGTGCTCAACCTGGGCTTCGGCTGGGATCGCACCCAGAACGTGTTGTGGCGTATCCGCCAGGGCGAACTCGACGGCCTGGATCCGCGCTGGGTGGTTGTGCATATCGGCACCAACAACCTCACCGGCACCGCGCAATCGCGCGCCAGCACGCCTGCAGAGGCAGCACAAGGCGTCGAAGCGGTGGTGGGCGAAGTGCGCCGTCGTCTACCCAACAGCAAGCTCATCCTGATGGCCATCATGCCGCGTGGCCGCTCTGCCGGCGACCCGCAGCGTGCTTCGATTGCCGAAACCAACCGCTTGCTGCGCACGCGGTATGCCAGCGACCCGGCGGTGCGCCTGGTCGATATCGGCCCACAGCTGCTGCAGCCCGACGGCAGCCTGCCCGAAGCCCTGATGCCCGACGGCACCCATCCCAGCGAGGCCGGCTACCGGATCTGGGCACAGGCACTGCGCGCGGCGGGGGTGACAGCGGTTCCATGATCGAACGACCGGCAGCTTGCGCGCTGCCGGCGATGGCGCGGATGGCGCCAGCGGGCGTATCGCCGCGCACGCGTGAACGATTGCCCCGCGGTGACGTGCCGGTTGAGTGGTTGCGCTGCGCAAGGTGATTGCGATGACCATGGTCAACCGCGGTGCCGGGCCTCAGCAGAACAGCGAGCGGCGCGGCAGCGACCAGGGCCCGGCGTTTTCCGTAGCCCAGAAACCAGAAGACCCCCGATCGCTCGGAAGTCTTTTTAAACTGGTGCCCAGAAGAGGACTCGAACCTCCACGAAGTTGCCCCCGCTAGCACCTGAAGCTAGTGCGTCTACCAATTCCGCCACCTGGGCAGGTGAGCCGCGAATTTTGCAGACTCCCGGCGGGCTTGTCAACAACTTGCCTGCATCGATTGCCATGGACGGGCCGCCGTTGCCGCCCACGTCAGGACCGCAAGGGGTACCATTAGGGCAATGACAAAGAAAAACACTCCAGATTCCGATCGGCCGAGTCGCCGCAAATCCACCGGCGCAGCCGAGTCCAGCACCGCCGAACAGCAGAAGTTGCCAGGCTGGATGCCGGACTTCCTGGTTCGCGCCGCCGCCGGTGCATCGACCAAGGCCGCCAACAAGCGCGCTGCCGATAAAGCCTCCGGCGTAGCCTCGCAGCCATCGGACGCGCTGCCCATGCCGGCGGCTCCCCGCGCACCGCATCCGCGCAAGAGCGGGCCTGCCGCGCCGCTGCCGGAACGTTTCCAGAACGAGGCCGCCCAGCAGAAAGAAGTCCAGGCCGGCAATGCCGGGTTCAAGGACCCGCATGCCGATCGTGAAGCACTGCGCTACGCCGAGCCCATTGCCAGCCGCGAGGCCATCCTGCAGTTGCTCGATGCCTGCGACGGCCCGCAGACCGCTGAAGAGATCGCCGACAAGCTCAACCTGAGCGATCGCATCGACGCGCTGGGCAAGCGCCTGGCCGCAATGGTGCGCGAAGCGCAGCTGGTGCAGAACCGCCGTGGCGGCTACGCGCCGGTGCAGCAGACCAGTCTGATTGCCGGTGTGGTGATCGCCAATCCGGAAGGCTTCGGCTTCCTCAAGCCGGACGAGGGCGGCGACGATCTGTTCCTGCCGCCGTTCGAGATGCGCAAGGTCATGCACGGCGATCGCGCGCTGGCCAACGTCACCGGCATCGACCGCCGCGGCCGTCGCGAAGGCGCGATTGCGCGCGTGCTCGAGCGCGGCATGTCGCGCATGCTCGGGCGTTTTTTCTATGAACATGGCGTGGCGTACGTCGACCCGGACGACAAGCGCATCCAGCGCAACGTGCAGATTGCGCCGGATGGTATCGGCGAGGCGCGCGAAGGGCAGTTGGTGGTGTGCGAGCTGATCGCGCCGCCGGACGCGCGCCGCCCGGCGATCGGCAAGATCATCGCGGTGCTCGGCGACAAGCTCACCCCGTCGCTGGTGGTGGAAATGGCCATCCACGGCCATGAGCTGCCGCACGAATTTCCGCAGGAAGTGCTGGACGAAGCGGCCGCCGTGCCGTTGGTGGTCGAGCCACAGATGATCGGCGGGCGGGTGGATCTGCGGCAGATGCCGCTGGTCACCATCGATGGCGAGGATGCCAAGGACTTCGACGACGCGGTGTATTGCGAACCCAATGCCGACGGCTTCCGTCTGGTGGTGGCGATCGCCGACGTGTCCAACTACGTGCGTCCTGGCACGCCGCTGGACGACGAGGCGCAAAAACGCGCCACCTCGGTGTACTTCCCGGGATTCGTGGTGCCGATGCTGCCGGAGACATTGTCCAACGGCATCTGCTCGCTGATGCCCAAGGTCGACCGCATGTGCTTCGTCTGCGACATGCAGGTGGGGCGCGATGGCGAGGTGACCGGCTCGCGGTTCTACGAAGCGGTGATGAACTCGCACGCACGCCTGACCTATAACCAGGTCTGGAAGGCGGTCGGCGAAGACGACGCCGATACCAAGGCCTTCATCGGCCCGTTGCTGCCGCAGGTGCAGCGCCTGCACCAGCTGTACCACGTGCTGTCCAAGGCCCGCACGCAGCGCGGCGCGATCGAGTTCGAAACCTCCGAAGTACGCTTCGTGCTCGACAACACCGGTGAGGTGACCCAGGCCGGCATGCTGGTGCGCAACGATGCGCACAAGCTGATCGAAGAGTGCATGATCGCCGCCAACGTCGAGGCGGCGCGCTATCTGCTGAGCATGCATGTGCCCGCGCCGTACCGCGTGCATGAGCGCCCGCCGGAGAGCAAGTTCGAAGACCTGCTGGAATTCCTCAAGGAGTTCCAGCTCAGCCTGCCGGCGTGGAGCAAGGTGCGCCCCGGCGACTACACCAAGCTGCTCAAGAAGGTGCGCGCGCGCCCGGACGCGGCGTTGCTGGAGTCGGTGCTGCTGCGCAGCCAGAGCCTGGCGGTGTATTCGCCGGAGAACAACGGTCACTTTGGTCTGGCGTTGGAGGCGTACGCGCACTTCACCTCGCCGATCCGCCGTTATCCCGATCTGCTGGTGCACCGCGCGATCAAGCATGCCTTGACCGGGGCCAGCCCGGACAAGTTCATCTACACCCCGCGGCAGATGTCGGCGTTGGCGCTGCAGTGCTCCGAACGCGGACGCCGTGCCGATGAAGCCGAGCGCGAAGTGGATGAGCGTTATCGCGCCGCCTGGATGGAAAAGCACGTCGGCGGCCAGTTCGACGGCGTCATCAGTGGCGTGACCGGTTTTGGTCTGTTCGTGGAATTGACCCAGTCCAAGGTCAATGGCTTGGTGCACGTCACCCAGTTGCCGCAGGACTATTACCAGTTCGACCCGATCCGCAAGACGCTCAGTGGCGAGCGCCGAGGCCGCGAGTTCCGCCTGGGCGATCCGGTACGCGTGCTGGTGCTCAAGGCCAGCATGGAAGAGCGCAAGATCGACTTCCGTCTGGCCGAGGATGGCGCAGCACCCGAAGCGCCGCTGCCGCCACGCGAGAAACCGGCCAAACGCAGGAAAAAGGCCAGTTGAAGTCGGCGTTGCGGGCGGTCGAACGGGCCGCTCGCAAGGTGCCGACGCGGTAGTGCAGGCTGGTGGGTCGCGGCGAGCGCTGGGGCTGCCGTGACATCCGTTGCAAGCTGACAAGCGGGGCGCAGGATGAACAGCTCTTCCGAATACAGCGGTGGTTGCCAATGCGGCGCCGTGCGTTTCCATGTGCGCGGCGTGCTCGACGACGCGTCGATCTGCCATTGCCGGATGTGCCAGAAAGCCTTCGGGGCGTATTACGCGCCATTGGTGTCGGTGCGCGGCAGCGCGTTCCGCTGGACCCGCGGTGAGCCCAAGCGCTTCGCCTCATCGTCGATGGTTCAGCGCGGTTTCTGCGCCGATTGCGGCACGCCGCTGACCTATGAAGCACCCGACGGCGTGGCGATCGCAGCCGGCGCATTCGACACGCCGGAGCGGTTGCCTCCGCACATCCAGTACGGCCTGGAGCGCAAGCTGCCGTTTGTCGATGCGTTGGCGCAGTTGCCGACACGACGCACGGAAGATGATGCCGCCGCAGAAGCATTCCAGGCTTCGCTGGTCTCGCGGCAGCATCCGGACCACGACACCGAGCGGTGGCCGGTGTAAGTAACGGCCCAAGCTCCGCCTGGGTCCAGGTGTCATTGCCCTGTTGCCGGTAACGTGGCGCGGTTCGCTGCCAGTCGTTGGCACTGCGCGAGCTGCAAACCTTGCAAGGACATGCGGAGCACCGATGTGTTGGCGTGCCGCAGCCAACCCGGCACAACGGTTGCCGAGCTTTCCGTCGCTGGCCAGGGGCGCGGCTCACCAGTAACAACTGCGGCAGCGCGAGATTCCCCGTGGTTCGCGCTGCGGCAGACGTGCAGGGGCTGATGTAGTTCCCCTCCGCGTGTTGTCGCCAGCCACGCGCCACTGCAACCGGCATCAGCGGCATCGCCGCCCGGCGTTTGGCCATCGTGTGCATGCGATCCACGCCCGGCCGTGACGTGGCAGGCCGCAGGCCCTACCATTCCCCCACATTTCTTCGTATGCCCGCGCAATGAGCAAGCAGAACCAGTGGATCGTCGGCGTCAACGCTGTCGCCTCGTCCGTCGAGAACGACGCCGACAACGTGCGCGAGGTCTTGATCGAGGCCGGCAGCAAGAACCCGCGCCTAACCGAGATCGAGGAACAGGCGCGCCGCAAGGGCATCGACGTGCGCCGGGTCAATACCCAGGCGTTGGACGGCGTGGGTGGGCAGGTCCGTCACCAGGGCGTGGCGGCACGCTACGCCGCCGCGCGCCTATGGGCCGAGAACGAGCTGGAAGGGCTGGTCGAGGCGGCGCAGGGGCGTGCGCTGGTGCTGGTGCTCGATGGTGTGCAGGACCCGCATAACCTGGGCGCCTGCCTGCGCAGCGCCGCGGCTGCCGGTGTCACTGCGGTGGTCATCCCCAAGGACAAGTCGGCTACGGTGAACGCCACCGTGCGCAAGACCTCGGCCGGCGCTGCCGACCGCATTCCGGTGGTGGCGGTGACCAACCTGGCGCGCTGCCTGCGCGATCTGCAGAAGCAGGGCGTGTGGCTGTACGGATTGGCGGGCGAGGCCGATGCCTCGTTGTACAGCGTGGACCTGCGCGGCAATGTCGGGCTGGTGCTGGGTGGCGAGGCCGATGGCCTGCGCCGTCTCACCCGCGAGCACTGCGATGGCCTGGTCAAGATTCCGATGCCGGGCGATATCGAGAGCCTGAACGTGTCGGTGGCAACCGGCGTGACCCTGTTCGAGGCCGTGCGCCAGCGGCTGGGCGCCTGAAGGCAAGCGGCAAGGTGTGCCAACGGCACCCGATGGCTTCTGCCGCAATCGCTGCCGGCGGCAGCTGACACCGTCGCGTCGCTGCGTGGACCGACGCTGTAATCTGCGCAGATTGCGGCGTTCCCGTGACTGCACAGCGACAAACGGGGCGCGGCAACGCCGTCATAGCGGGCGTTTCGGTACCAAGCCGGTGGCCCGCTCAGCGCGCCAGGCACTTTTTGCCTACCATATCGTCAGTAAACGGTATGTCATGTCTGATGAATCTTGGGGTGGGCGCCCGCGGCAAGGGCGAGAACGGGGACGCCGACCTGGCGTCGGCACGGTATTGGCAGTGGCGGCACTGGCTTGGTGTCGGCCTCTGCCTGTTGTTCGCAGTGTCTTGTGCCGCAGCGATTGCCGCGCCGGCCGGCACAGCGTCCTTGCGCAACTACGCGATCGATAGCTGGAGTTCGCGCAACGGCCTGCCGCACAACTCGCTGCGCGACATCGCCCAGACCCGCGACGGTTATCTGTGGTTCGCCACCTGGGAAGGCCTGGTGCGCTACAACGGCCTGGAATTCAGCGTGATCGATCGCAGCACGCGTCCGGGGCTACCCGATAACGGAGTCGGTGCGCTGTATGTGGACCGCGATGGCGCGCTCTGGCTCAGCGATGCGCGCGGCAATCTGGTGCGTCACGGTGCCGACGGGCAGTGGCGGCAGTGGCAACGCACGGGGCAATGGCCGCAGGCGCTGATCCATGCGATGACGATGGATTCGGATGGCCGCATGTGGCTGTTGTTCGAAGGCCACGGGCTGGGATGTCTGTGGCCGGATGGACGCTTCGACTATTTCCCGCCGCGCGACGGCGTGCCGCTGCAGAGCAGTTTTCCGCGCATGCTGTTCGACGGCCAGGGCCGCCTGTTGATCGGCACGCTGGATGGCTTGATCTATCGCGAGCCGGATGGACGCATGCACCGCGCGCCGGCGGCCTTCGGTCTGCCGCCGGGCCTGGCGTGGCCTTATCGCGCGCCGGACGGCACGGTGTGGGTGGTTGCCGGCGAGCAGCTGTTCCGCCTGCACGACGAGCGGGCAGTGCTGGTGCACCGGCTGCCGGGGCAGGGCCATTTCACCGCGATGCTGCAGGACCGCAATGGCGACCTCTGGCTGGGCAGCGAAAACCAGGGCCTGCTGCGGATCGGCAGTCATGGTGTAGAGCATCTGGCAGCAGGCCGCAGCCTGCCCACCGGGCGGATCGTCAGCCTGCGCGAAGATGCCGAAGGCAGCATCTGGGTGGGTGCCAACGGTGGCCTGTTTCGGCTACGCGAGACCTTGTTCAGCAGCTACAGCCAGCGCGATGGGCTGAGCGGCGACTATGCGCGCGCGGTGCTGGAAGACCGCGATGGCAGCCTGTGGATCGCCAGTACTGCTGGTCTGGACCGCATGCTGCCGGATGGCCGAGTCGTGCCGGTGCCGGTTGCCACACCGTCGGGGCGGCGGCTGTCGGTGCTCAGCCTGGCGCTGGATCGGCACGGCGACCTGTGGGTCGGGACCTACGCCGACGGAGTCTTCGTGCTGCGCGACGGTCGCGTCTTACGCCATTACGGCGACGCCGAAGGCATTCCCAGCGGCCATATCCGGGCCATCGCGGTCGATGCGCAGGATGTGGTGTGGCTGGCGACGCAACGCGGCGTCGTGCGATTGGTGGAGGGCAAGCGCGTGCCTGTGACGGTCCAGGGCCTGCCCAATGGCGTGGTGACCGCGTTGGCCAGTATCGATGGCGCGCTGTGGATCGGATCGGTCGATGGCGCGGCAGTGTTGCGCGACGGCACGCTGCGGCAACTGGACCTGGAACGCCTGGGCGGCGCGCGCAGCGTGTTCGGCTTTCAGTCCATTGGCGATGCGGTGTGGATCTCCACCGATCGCGGCCTGTACCGCGCACGCGGCGGCAGCCTCGCACGCGTGGGTCTGGAGCAGGGCATGCCGGTGGATACGGTGTTTCAGCTCGTCGAGGACCACGTCGGCAACGCCTGGATCAGCAGCAACCGTGGCATGTTGCGGACCGGATTTGCCGCGCTCGATGCAGTTGCCGATGGGCACGGCACGCTCGCCATCGAGCGCTATGGCGAGATCGATGGCATGGGCAATGCGCAGGCCAACGGCAGTTCCGGCCCCAGCATGATCGAACGTGCGGACGGGTCGGTCTGGGTGGTCACCGCTGGTGGCGTGAGCACGGTCGATCCCGCGCGCCTGCAGCGGTTTCGCGAACGTCGCCCGCCGCCGGCGTTGATCGAAAGCGTGCAACAGGATGGCCGTCCGCTGGCATGGCGCCAGCAGGCGCAGCTGCCTGGCGGTTACCGGCTCAATGTCTCGTATGCGGGCATGAGCTTTCTGCTGTCCGAGCGCATCGAGTACCGCACCCGTCTGGACGGCCTGGACAATGTCTGGATCGCGCGCGGCCGGCAGCGCAGCGTGGAATTCATCGGCCTGCCGCCGGGCCACTACACCTTGCGTGTGGCCGCACGCCACCCGGGCGGCGCGTGGAGCCCGCAGGAGGCGCGCTGGACCTTCGACGTGCTGCCGCTGTGGTGGCAGCGCCACGATGTGCGCATTGCTGCGGCGCTGGGCGCGATTCTTGCGCTGACCCTGCTGTACCGGGTGCTGTTGCATCGCTACAAGACCCACAACGCGCGCCTGGCCGAACTGGTGCGCAAGCGCACCCAGGATTTGCAGATGCAGGCCCAGCGTCTGCTGCAGGCCAATCAGGAAAAGAGCGAATTGCTGACCCGCCTGCGCATCAAGTCCGACGTGTTCGAGCGCCAGGCGCACGAGGATGTACTGACCGGGTTGCCCAACCGCCGCCACTTCGACGAAGCACTGGCGCGCGACATCAGCCGCGCACGGCGCAGCGGGCGCCCATTGGTGCTGGCGATCCTGGATATCGATCATTTCAAGCGCATCAACGACCGGCATTCGCATGCCAGTGGCGATGCGGTGTTACACGAGGTGGGTGCATTGCTCACCGCCGCCGCACGCGCCTCGGATCTGCCCGCCCGTCTTGGCGGCGAAGAGTTTGCGCTGCTGCTGGCCGACACCGCATTGCACGATGCACAGGCGCTGTGCGAACGCATTCGCACGCGCTTCCATGCGCGCAGCGACTGGGGTGGTGTGGAAGGGCTGCAGGTGACTTTCAGTGCCGGGCTGACCGCACTGCGCGATGACGACACCGGCTCATCGTTGATGCAACGCGCCGACCAGGCGCTTTACCAGGCCAAGAGCGCGGGGCGCGACCAGATCTGGGTGGCTTAGAGGCCGGGATTGGGGATTGGGGATTCGTGAAGCGCTGCGTCGGCGCTTCTCAGTCGCGGGCGGAAGACCTGAGCCTTGCAGGGAATAGGCCTCCCATCCGACGGCGAGTGCATGCCTGTATAAGACGACGCGAGTTGCATGTCGGCCACTGTTCGTAGCGCAAGAGGGAACAATCGCGCAGCCCGGACATGGCGCGCTCCCGCCAATCCCGAATCCCGACCTAAACAGGCCCCGGCCAGGCATTGGCAATCGTGCAGAACAGCCGCGCGGTCTGCTCGGTGTCGTAGACCGCGCTGTGTGCATCGGCCGTGTTCCAGTCCAGACCCGCAGCCTGCGCGGCACGCGCCAGCACGGTCTGGCCATAGGCCACGCCGGCCAGCGTCACCGTATCGAACACGCTGAAAGGATGAAACGGATTGCGTTTATGCCCCACGCGCGCCACTGCCGCGTTGAGGAAATTCAGATCGAAATGCGCGTTGTGGCCGACCAGGATCGCACGCTGGCAGCCGTACTTCTTCACCGCGGCGCGTACCGGGGCGAAGACGTGGTCCAAGGCGTCCTTTTCCTGCTTGGCGAAGCGGAAGGGATGGTCGAGCACGATGCCGGTGATTTCCAGCGACTTGGGGTCGATCTCCAGCCCGGGCGCCGGCACCAGATGCGCGCTGGCGGTCTGCCCCGGGAAGAAGCGGCCCTCGTCGTCCATTTCGATCGGCACGCAGGCAATTTCCAGCAAGGCGTGCCGGTTCCAGTCGAAGCCGCCGGTCTCCACGTCCACCACGACGGGCAGATAGCCGCGGAAGCGCCGCGACATGGGCAGGATGGCGCGGGCAGGCTGTGGGTCGACCGGTTCGTTCATCCGCATAGCCTAGCAGGTCACACCCCGGGGCTCGACGGCGCGAGGCGCGCCTTGCGTGCGCCTTTGGTCTGGCGCGTCGGCGACTGGCCTGCCATTGCAGCTCACAAGGCGTTCCGGCAGCTGCCGCCAGCAAGCGGCCGCTGTCGCGCAGGACCGCCAGCGCTCAGATGACGCCCGTACTGCTGGTGTCGTCGCGCTTGAGGCGTGGCGGCAACGGCTGTTCGCCATGCACCAGAAACCAGACGTTTTCGGCGATGTTGGTGGCGTGGTCGCCGATGCGTTCCAGGTTCTTGGCCATGAACAGCAGATGCGTGCACGGGGTGATGTTGCGCGGGTCTTCCATCATGTAGGTCAGCAACTCGCGGAACAGCGCGGTGTACTGCGCATCCAGCCGTGCGTCTTCGTCGCGCACGCGGATCGCGGCATTGGCGTCCTTGTCGCGGTACGCCTGCACCGCCGCGCGCACCGCATCGGCCGCCATCTGCCCGAGCGCGCGCAACCCCACCGTCTGCGGCAGCGGTGGCGCCGAGTTCAGCGCGATCGAGCGCTTGGCCACGTTGGCCGCGTAATCGCCGATGCGTTCGATATCGGCCGGGATGCGCAGGCCGGCCAGGATCTCGCGCAGGTCGCGCGCCATCGGCCCGCGCAATGCCAGCCGCATCACGTCGTGGCTGATGGCATGTTCCAGCGCGTCGATCGCCTCGTCGTTGACCACGATGCGGTGTGCGGCGTGGTCGTCGCGACGTTCCACCACGTCCAGCGCCGCCTCCAGCTGCGCCACCGCCGTGTCGCCCATGCGCACGATCTCGGCGACAAGACGGTGCTGCTCCTCGTCGTAGCTTTTGACGATATGGTCGTTGAGGTGCTGGTTCATCGTGATCTCGATTACATGGCCGTGGTGGATGTCTGCCACCCCGCCGAATGCGCCGGGCACGGCAGGTGACGGAGCTGCTTCAATGCGGGCGTTACGGTGCGTCGCCTTGCATCACCCGAACCGGCCGGTGATGTAGTCCTCGGTCTGCTGCTTGGAGGGCTGCGAAAAAATGGTTTCGGTGCGGTCGTGCTCGATCAGGTCGCCCAGATACATGAAGGCGGTGTAGTCGGATACGCGAGCGGCCTGCTGCATGTTGTGGGTGACGATCACGATGGTGTAGTCGCGCTTGAGCTCTTCCACCAGTTGCTCGATACGGCTGGTGGAGATCGGGTCCAGCGCCGAGGTCGGTTCGTCCAGCAGCAGCACGTCCGGGCGCAATGCCACCGCGCGTGCGATGCACAGGCGCTGCTGCTGGCCGCCGGACAACCCCAACGCGCTCTGTCCCAGCTTGTCCTTGACCTCGTCCCACAGCGCGCCCTGGCGCAACGCCTGTTCGACGCGGTCCTGCATGTCGGCCTTTGACAGTTTTTCGTGGTGGCGGATGCCGTAGGCCACGTTCTCGAAGATGGTCATCGGGAACGGCACCGGCTTCTGGAACACCATGCCCACCTTGCTGCGCAGGCGGTTCATCGGGTACTTCGGCGACAGGATGTTTTCGTTGTCCAGCAGCACCTCGCCGCGCGCTTCCATCTTCGGGTACAGCGCGTAGATGCGGTTGAAGATGCGCAGCAGGGTCGATTTGCCGCAGCCGGAAGGGCCTATCAGCGCGGTGACGCGCTTTTCCGGGATTTCGATGTTGATGCCCTTCAACGCGTGATACTTGTCGTAATAGAAATCCAGATTGCGTGCGGCCACCTTCACCGGCGCCTGCGCCGTTGGCGCCCCCTTCGCGGCCGGAACAGCGATGCGATGCATCGGCGTGGCGTTTTGGAGATCGTTCATGTCGGGTGTCCGGAAAGATAGGTCAGTCATTGGAAATCTTGTTGCGCAGTAGCAGGGCACGTGCGCCCAGGCTCACCAACAACACGAACACGGTCAGCACCAGCGCACCGGACCAGGCCAGGGTCTGCCAGGATTCGTACGGGCTGCCGGCAAACTGGTTCATGATCACCGGCACGCTGGCCATCGGCTGGAAGATGTTGCTGTTCCAGTACTGATTGCCGAAGGCGGTGAACAGCAGCGGTGCGGTTTCGCCGCTGATGCGCGCCAGCGCCAGCAATACGCCGGTGACGATGCCGGCCGAGGCACTGCGATACAGCACCTGCACGGTCACCTTCCACTGCGGAATGCCCAGCGACAACGCCGCTTCGCGCATCTGCGCCGGCACCAGTCGCAGCATTTCGTCGGTGGTGCGTACCACCACCGGCAGCACGATGAAGGCCAGCGACAGGGCGCCGGCAAACGCTGAAAACCGCCCGCCGGTCTGCATCACGTACAAGGTGTAGACGAACAGGCCCAGCACGATCGACGGCGCCGAGAGCAGGATGTCGTTGACGAACCGCACCACGATGCCGGCCTTGCGCGCATTGCCGTACTCGGCCAGCCAGGTGCCGGCGGCCACGCCCAGCGGGGTGCCGATCGCCAGCGCCAGCCCGCACATCACCGCACTGCCGAAGAAGGCATTGAGCAAGCCACCTTCCTGCATCGGCGGCGGCGTCATCTTGGTAAACAGGTTGAGGTCGATGCCCGGCACGCCCTTGGACAACAGTGTCCACAGGATCCAGGCCAGAAAGAACAGACCGAACAACGCAGTGACGCACGACAGCAGCAACGCAATCGCGTTGGTCACCCGGCGGCGGTTGTAGAGGGATTGCGACACCGAAGACGCAGACATCAGTTGCCCTCCCGACGCGACAGCTGCATCAGCATGAAGCGTGCAATGGCCAGCACGATGAAGGTGACGATGAACAACACGAAGCCCAGCAGCAACAGGGCCGAACGATAGGTTTCGGTGGCCTCGCCGAAGTCGTTGGCGATCAACGCGGCGATGGTGGTGCCCGGTTCCAGCAGCGAGGGCGACAGGCGCACCGTGTTGCCGACCACGAAGGCCACCGCCATGGTTTCGCCCAGCGCACGGCCCAGTCCCAGGAACACGCCGCCGATCACCGCCGAACGGGTGTAGGGAAGCACGATGTCCCAGCTCACCTCCCACTTGGTGGAGCCCAGCGCGTATGCCGATTCCTTCAGGCGCGTGGGCACGGTCAGGAATACTTCGCGCATCACCGAGGAGATGAAGGGAATCACCATGATCGCCAGCACGAAACCGGCGGTCAGCAGGCCGATGCCCAGCGGCGGGCCCTGGAACAACGGGCCGATCAACGGCAGCGTGCCCAGGTGGTCGTTGAGCCATGGCGTCACGTGCTCGGTCATCACCGGCACCAGCACGAACAGGCCCCACATGCCGTAGATGATCGACGGGATGCCGGCCAGCAGTTCGATCGCGGTGCCCACCGGGCCACGCAGCCAGCGCGGCGCCACTTCGGTCAGGAAGAACGCGATGCCGAAGCTTACAGGTACCGCAATCACCATCGCGATCAACGCCGTGACCAGCGTGCCGTAGATCGGCGCCAGCGCGCCGTACTTGTTTTCAACCGGGTTCCAGTCGGCCGAATAGAAAAAGCTCAGGCCCTGCATCTGCAAGGCATGGCGTCCGCCCCACAACATCGACAGCGCCGCGCTGCCCAGTGCCAGCAGCACAAAGACGACGGTGGCGGCCAGCGCAAGCTTGAACAGGCGATCGGCGCGCGCATCGCGCAGGTCGCGGCCGCGGGGTGCGGTCATCGCTTCGGGAAGTGCGGTGGCATTCATTCGATTGAACTCGTCACCCGCGCAGTGCGGGAGCGTGAGACATCAGGAACGGCGAGGCGCCGTCAGGCACCTCGCCGCCGCGCAGCCCGCCATGCAGGCGGGATGCAGGCATTACTTGAACTCGCTGCCCCAATAGGCCTGGATCTGCTTCACCAGCTCCGGCGGCAACGGCACGTAATGCAGTTCGCTGGCCTGGGTCTGGCCGTTTTCCAGCGCCCACTTGAAGAAGTCCAGGGTCGCCTTGCTGCGCGCAGCATCCTTGGCCTGCTTGTGCATCAGCATGAAGTTGGTGGCGGTGATCGGCCACGCCTTCTCGCCGGGTGCATTGGTGATCACAAGGTTGAAGTCGCGGGCGTTGGCCCAGTCGGCGCTGGCGGCTGCGGCGGCGAAGCTGTCGGCATTGGGTTCGACCCACTGGCCGGCGGCGTTCTGCAGCGAGGTGTACGGCATCTTGTTCTGCAGCGCATAGGCCAGTTCGACATAGCCGATCGAGCCCTTGATCTGCTGCACGTACGAGGCCACGCCTTCATTGCCCTTGCCACCCACGCCACCCGGCCATTGCACGGAGGTGCCTTCGCCGACCTTGCTCTTCCACTCCGGGTTGACCTTGGACAGGTAGTTGGAGAAGTTGAAGGTGGTGCCCGAGCCATCCGAACGATGAACCAGGTTGATCTTGGCGGCCGGCAAGGTGACGCCCGGGTTGGCCGCAGCAATGGCCTTGTCGTTCCACATCGTGACCTTGCCCAGGAAGATGTCGCCCAGGAGCGCGCCGGTCAGACGCAGCTTGCCCGGGGCGATGCCTTCCAGATTGACCACCGGCACCACGCCGCCGATCGCGGACGGGAACTGGCCCAGGCCGGCCTGCTGCAGCTCGGCGCTGTCCAGCGGCTTGTCGGTCGAACCGAAATCCACCGTGCCGGCCTTGATCTGGGCAATGCCGCCGCCGGAGCCGATCGACTGGTAGTTCACCTTGTTGCCGGTGGCGGCGTTGTAGTCGGCCGACCACTTGGACACCAGCGGGTAGATGAAGGAGGCGCCGGCGCCGGAGATTTCAGCGCCCTTGCTGTCGCTGGCAGCGGCGCCTGCGGTCGGCGCGCCCTTGGCGGCATCGCCGGACTGCGCGTCCTTGCCCGGCGAGCATGCGGCCAGGGCAAGGGCGATGGTGAGGGACAGGGCGGTCAGACTGGCCGACTGCAATTTCATGGAAGCTCCGAGGCTGGATTGGCCGGGTGTCCGGCAGACCACGCTATGAAATGATGTTTTTGTTACACGTGCATGACAGTGCCTTCTGGCGAAGGCATCACAAAAAAAGACGCGGACCACGGAGGGCATCGCACCCTCCGGGATCCGCGTCCCGGTCCCGACGCCGGGGAGAGAGACGGCGCCGTTCCTGTGACAGGTTGTTGCCTTGCCCAGTGGCCCGGCGAGCGGTGGAACTCTTGCCCGCCCGCTGCCTTGGCTGCGCTTAGCGGGGCAGGGTCTTGGCCCAATAGGCCTCGATCTGGCTCACCAGGCTGTCCGGCAGCGGCACATAGTCCAGTTGCTTGGCCTGTGCGTCGCCCTTGCTGTAGACCCAGCGGAAGAACTCCAGCGTGTTCTTCAGGCCGGCCGGATTCTTCGGCTTCTTCTGCACCAGGATGAAGTTGGTCGCCGTGATCGGCCAGGCGTTGTCGCCCGCAGCATTGGTCATCACCAGGTAGAAATCCTTGGAGGTGGCCCAGTCTGCGCTGTTGGCGGCAGCGGCGAAGGTTTCATCGGACGGCTGCACGAACTTGCCGGCGGCGTTCTTCATCGCGGTGTAGGCCATCTTGTTCTGCAGCGCATACGACAGCTCGACATAGCCGATGCCGCCCTTGATCTGCTTCACGTACGCGGCCACACCCTCGTTGCCCTTGCCGCCGATGCCGGTCGGCCACTGCACCGCGGTGCCTTCGCCGACCTTGCCCTTCCAGTCGTCATTGACCTTGGACAGGTAATTGGTGAAGTTGAAGCTGGTGCCCGAACCGTCGGAGCGATGCACCACGGTGATCTTGCCGTCCGGCAGCTTCACGCCTGGATTCAGCGCGGCGATCGCCGGGTCGTTCCAGGTGCTGACCTTGCCCAGGAAGATGTCGCCCAGGGTCTTGCCGTCCAGCTTGAGCGCACCGGCAGCGATGCCCGGTACGTTGACCACCGGCACCACGCCGCCGATCACCGACGGAAACTGCGCCAGCCCGGCAGCGGCCAGTTCTTCCGGCTTGAGCGGGGCGTCGGAAGAGCCGAAATCCACGCTGGCCGCCTTGATCTGGGCAATGCCGCCGCCCGAACCGATCGACTGATAGTTGACCTGCTTCTTAGTGGCGGCGTTGTAGTCGGCCGACCACTTGGACATCACCGGGTAAATGAACGACGCACCGGCGCCGGTGACATCGGCAGCCTGGGCACACAGTGCCAGCGACGCGGCGAGCATGCCGACGGCCAGGCGGGTCTTGAAGGAGTGGATCACGGAACAGCTCCAGATAGGGTAGGGATCGGGACGTCCCGCGGTCGTGCCATTGCAGTGCAGGGGCATGACCGCGCGATGTCGGGTAAATGACAGGCAGGTGACGCGGGCGTGCGATGGCACGCGGGGTAGGGCGGGGCAACCAGGCGGCACCCTGAGGGCTCTGGCGAGCCGCCTGGCGCCCGGCGCGGTCGCAGACTTACCAATAGAACTGCGCGCGCGCCTCGATGATCGACGGGTTGTCGTCCACCAGTCCGCGCGTGGCGCTGCTGTAACGGGTGCTTTCCACCTTGGCGTAGTCGAACGCCAGCTTGAAGTTGGAGCGCCAGTACCAGTTGGCACCGATCGTCCACACATCCATCTTGCCGCCCAGCACCCCGTCCACGAACGGGGTGTTGCCGTTGGCAATCAGATGGCCATCGTTGAGGTCGAGGGTGTCGTAGCGCACCGCCAGCTGCCACATGCCCGACGCCGGTTCGTTGGGCAGTGGGGTGGTGGGCACGCCGGCCTTGTAGCCCCACGTCTCGCCGGTGATGTTCCAGACGCCGCTGACGTACCAGCCATCACTCTTGTAGTCCTGCGCGTTGCTGCCGATACGCTTGGCGGTTTCCTGGAAATATTCGCTCTGCAGCTTGAACGGCCCGGTGACCCACATGGCCTCGGCACCCGCCACGCCCACGCGGTCCACATTGGTGATGGCGCCGCTGTCGATCAGGCGGATCGTGGTCAGGTCGGCATCCGGGCGCGCGCGCAGGCGCAGCGTGTCATCGTCTGTGTCGTACCCGAGGTAGCTGAGGCCGAAGTGCAGCACGTTGCCGGTTTCGTTGATCGGCGCCCAGGTGCCGCGCGCGCCATAGCCGCTGCCGTGGGCCTGGTTGCGGGTCAGCTCACGGCCGAACGCACTGGCCGTCACGCTCCAGTTGTTGTCACCCATGCCGTAGGCCACGCCCAGGCGGCGCGAAATGCCATAGGTATTGGTCACCGACGCCTTGGAGACGAAGTCGTTGTTCTTGGTGCTGGACAGTTCTTCCAGGCTGTTGGGCTGCTTGAACTGGCCCACCTGCAGGTAGTTGTTGGCGTTGCCGCCGAACTTGTACTTGATGTTGTTGTCCAGGAACCGCCCGGTGCTGCGGATGGTGGTGCCGCGGATGGTGACGTCCTTCAGCACGCTCGGGTCGTACCCGGCCACCCATTCGAAATTGCCCGGGCCCTTGCCCTTGAGCACCAGCTCGGCGCGGCGGATGCTGAATTCGGAATTGTCGCCATTGGCACCAATTGGACCGTTGAGGTCCTGCACATCGTTGTGAAACCAGTTGCCGTCGGCCTGGACCAGGCCTTCCAGCGAGATCTCCGAGCCACCGATCACGTCGATGGCGATCTCCGCGTGGGCGGCAGGCGCCGTCAGCACCAGCAGCACCGCGGAGCCAAGCAGGGAGGGAGCGAATTTCATATGTGCCTTGCGACCTGGGAAAGTGGGCGCAGGCTATGGCGTGAAAGTTGCGTTAATGTGACAAAACAACAGAAACGTAATAAACCATTTTTGTCAGCAAAGACAATAATTTACGCGCACTTTGATTGTGTCAGCGTGTGTCAAATGGCTGGGGGTGGTCGCGATTGTGACAGTGCCCCGGAACCCTTGGTTTCACACACTTTTGCCCCTCCCGGGCCAGGCGACCTGAACCGTAGCCGTGACCGGATGAACATATATGTCAGCTTGTGCAACGCACCACTTGCGCTGCCCGGTCCTTAATTGTTAGTTTCGAGGCCATGTTTCCTCGATTCCTCCAAACGCTGTTGGTCTGCCTGCTCGCGCTCACGGCGTGGTCGGCGGCCAACGCACACACGCGCATCCACGATGCGTTGGTGGGCGATGGTTTGGCGGTGATGGTGGATGCTGGCGAAGAACGCGATGCAGCAGAAGATCCGCAGGACGATGGCGATACGCAAAGCCAAGTCGATACACAGCCTGCAGACGATATCCCCTTGCTCTCCCAAGCTTGGCCGATGCTGGCGCGGTATTCCCCCTCGTGGCACGCGCATCATGCGCCGGCAAATCAAAAACGCGACCTGATCCCGCAACTGCGTCCTCCAAACGCACTGCTTGGCTGATCCCCGTTGTCGCTGCACCCGGCGCTTCCTGCGTCGGATTTCCGATTGATTTGTTTGTCTTTGCAATTCGCGGTTTGCGCCGCGGACGGCTATCCGTTGCCCAGAGGAATCTCCCATGGAAAGTTTGCTAGAAGGTTTTCGCCATTTCCGTAAGGAAGTGTATCCGCGCCAGAGTGCGCGCTTTCAGGAACTGGCAGGCGGCCAGAGCCCGCACACGCTGTTCATTACCTGCGCCGATTCGCGCGTCATGCCGGAGCTGATCTTCTCCGCGCAACCCGGCGAACTGTTCGTCTATCGCAATATCGGTAACGTGGTGCCACCGTACTCGCAGCATGTCAGTGGCGTGGTGGCGGCGATCGAGTACGCCATCGCCGTGCTGGGCGTGCGTCACATCGTGATCTGTGGTCATACCGATTGCGGCGCGATGAAGGCGGTGCTCAAGCCGGAATCGCTGGAAGACGTCCCGTCCGTGGCGGCGTGGCTCAAGCACACCGATGCGGCGCGTCACGTCACCGCGCATCACGGGCACGATCCGCACAGCCAGGAAGCGCTGAGCTGCATGACCGAAGAAAACGTGGTCTCGCAGCTGGACCATCTGCGCACGCAGCCGGTGGTGGCCGCGCGCCTGGCTGCAGGCACCTTGCGCATCCACGGCTGGATCTACGACATCGCCCACGGCGAGATCCGCGCCTTCGATGCCGAGAAGGGTGGCTTCCGTCCGTTGCTGGCCGAAAGCACCCCCGAAGCCACACCGCGTCCGCGACTGCAGCAAGTCGTCCGCGCTGAACTCGCCTGACGGAGTCGATCATGAACACATCAGGTATCGGCGGATATTTCCGTCAGGGGCTGTTCGGGCGTGATTTGTTGTCGTCCGTGGTGGTCTTTCTTGTCGCGCTGCCGTTGTGCATGGGTATTGCGATCGCGTCCGGAATGCCGCCGGCCACAGGTCTGATCACCGGCATCATCGGTGGGTTGGTCGTTGGCTTTCTGGCGGGCTCTCCCTTGCAGGTGAGCGGTCCGGCCGCCGGCCTGGCTGTGTTGGTGTTCGAACTGGTGCGAGAGCACGGCGCCGCCGCGCTCGGCCCGGTGATCCTGGTGGCCGGTGCCATCCAGCTGGTCGCCGGTCTGTGCCGTGCGGGTGTGTGGTTCCGGATGACGTCGCCGGCCGTGGTGGCCGGCATGTTGTCGGGCATCGGCATCCTGATCGTGGCTTCGCAGGCACACGTGTTGATGGACGCCGCGCCCAAGGCGCGTGGTCTGGAAAACTTCGCTGCACTGCCGGCCGTGTTGTGGCAGGCCATCAGCGAGGGCACCGGCCGTACCGCATTGTTGGTGGGTCTGGCCACGATCGGCATCATCCTGGCCTGGGACAAGCTGCGTCCGCAGCGTCTGCGCTTCCTGCCGGGTGCGTTGATCGCGGTGGTGGCGGTGACGGCAACGGTGCAGTTGCAAGGCTTGAACGTCAACAAGGTCGACGTGCCTACCAACCTGTTCTCGGCGATCAGCATCCCCAGCCTTTCCGACATCTTTGGCGTGTTCAACCACACGTTGCTGGTGTCGGCGGTGACCTTCGCCTTCATCGCCAGCGCCGAAACGCTGCTGTCGGCGGCGGCGGTGGATCGCATGCACCAGGGTGCGCGCACGCAGTACGACCGTGAGCTGGCGGCGCAAGGAGTGGGCAATATGCTGTGCGGCTTCCTGGGCGCACTGCCGATGACCGGCGTGATCGTGCGCAGTGCGGCGAATGTGCAGGCTGGTGCTGCCACGCGTGCGTCGACCATCCTGCATGGCGGTTGGCTGCTGGTGTTCGCGATGCTGTTGCCGTGGCTGCTGCGGATGACGCCGGTGGCGTGTCTGGCCGGCATCCTGGTCTACACGGGCGTGAAGATGATCAAGATCGGGCAGGTCAAGGAGCTTGCGACCTACGGTCGTGGCACCGCGGCGATCTACCTGGCGACCACCTTTGCGATCGTGGCGACCGACCTGCTGACCGGCGTGTTGATCGGCTTCGGCCTGTCGCTGTTCCGTCTTGCGCTGCATTCCTCGCGTCTGAAGGTCGAAGTGCGCGAGCACGCTGACAAGAAGGACGAAATGCACCTCACTCTGCAGGGCTCGGCCACCTTCCTGAAGGTGCCGGCCATGGCGCGGACGCTGGAAAGCGTGCCGCCGAACACCGCGCTGCACCTGGACGTGGCCAAGCTGCATCACGTCGACCACGCCTGCATCGAGTTGCTGCGCGACTGGAGCCGGAATGCGGCTTCGCGTGGCTGCGAGCTGGTGGTGGACTGGAAGGAGCTGGACCGGCGCGTCGAAGGTCAACCGACCGTTGACAGCGTGCTGGTCGACAAGCGCGTCGAGCAAGCCAAGGCTGCATAACCTGCTGTACCTGCCCGGCGTACGCGCCGGGTGACCCTCTATCGTGATCGGATGATGCATGGCGCCGAAAGACGCATCATCCGGTCGCGATTTTTTTTGAGCCGGGATTGGGGAATCGGGAATCGGAAAACCTTGCGGCCGTGCGTTTACAGCGTGGGGATCAAGCTCTGTTTCGCGCCGCTGCTTTGCTGCAGCCTTGCTCCGATGCTGCGGCTGCATCAGCTCCTGGTTTTTGCAGGACCCTCCGGGGCTGCCTGGGTCTTGTCGCGATAGCGGCATAGATCGTGGATTACGCAGCCGGGGCAGTCGGGTTTGCGTGCCTTGCAGACGTAGCGGCCGTGCAGGATCAGCCAGTGATGCGCGTCGTGGAGAAACTCGGCAGGAATCACCTTGACCAATTTGTCTTCGACGGCGCGTACGTCCTTGCCTGGCGCAAGGCCGGTGCGGTTGGAGACGCGAAAGATATGCGTATCCACGGCCATGGCGGGCTCGCCGAACGCGGTGTTGAGCACCACGTTTGCGGTCTTGCGGCCGACGCCGGGCAGCGCTTCGAGCGCGGCGCGGTCGTGCGGCACTTCGCCGCCGTACTGCTCCAGCAGGATGCGGCAGGTGGCGATGACGTTCTTGGCCTTGGCGTTGAACAAGCCAATGGTGGCGATGTAGCGCTTCAGGCCTTCTTCGCCCAGATCCAGAATGTCGCGCGGTGTGTTGGCAACCGGATACAGCTTGCGGGTGGCCTTGTTGACGCCGACATCGGTGGCTTGTGCCGACAGCAGTACGGCGATCAATAACTCGAACGGGGTGGTGTATTCCAGCTCGGTGGTCGGGTGCGGATTAAGTTCGCGCAGGCGCTCGAACATCTCCTGTATTTCGGGCTTGCGCATGCTGCTGCCGCGCCGTGCCGGCGGAGTTGCCTGCGTCGCGTTCATGGCTGCGCTCCGCCGGCGGCTTTTGCCTTGGCGCGCGCCAGGATGGCAGCGGCCAGCGGCGGCAATGCCGGTGCTGCCGGCTGGCTGGGCGCCGGGGCGGGCGCCCTGCGTGCATCGCGTTCGGCGGCGCGGTGTTGCAGGCGCGCGGTACGTGCGCGATAGCGCTCACGTGCCGCCCAGGCATCGCGCAAGCGCCGTTGTGCGGCCAGCAACGTGGCGCACACCTGCGCGCAGTTGGCGTCCAGGGCGTCGTGCTGCGGGTCGGGCAGGTACGCCATCAAGCCGAGCGCCAGCGCACGGTCGAGATCGTCGGCCACCACACAATCGAACAACTGCAAGGGCAACGGACGCGGTGCCGGGATGGGGTCGAGCGTCATGGCGATGTCAGCGGTTGCTGAAGTGGGCAGCGCGCTTGTCGAGAAAAGCGCGGGTTCCTTCGCGCATGTCCTCGCTGGCAAACAACAGCGCAAATTGCGCGGTTTCCAGTTGCAGGCCTTCTTCCATCCCGCATTCTCCGCCGAACACCACCGCGTCCAGGATGCCGCGCAATGCCAGCGGTGCGGCGGTGGCCAGCCGCTGCGCCAGTGCCAGGGTTTCGTCCTGCAAGGCGTCCGGCTCGACCACCCGGTTGACCAGCCCGAGCTGCAGCGCACGCGCTGCATCGATCGGCTGGCCGAGCAGGCACAGCTCCAGCGCTGCAGCGCGTCCGGTCAGGCGCAGCAGGCGCTGGGTGCCGCCGAAGCCGGGGATCAGGCCGAGATTGATTTCCGGTTGCCCGAGCCGTGCGGTCGCTGCGGCAATGCGCAGGTGGCAGGCCATGGCCAGCTCCAGGCCGCCGCCGAGCGCAAACCCGTTGACCATGGCGATCACCGGCTTGGGCATGCGTTCGATGCGGCGCATCAACTGCTGCCCGACCAGCGAAAACGCACGGCCTTCCATGGCCGACAGCGCACTCATCTCGGCGATGTCCGCGCCGGCCACGAACGATTTGGGGCCGGCACCGGTGAGGATCACCACGCGCACATCGTCGGCGCTCGCAGCGTCTGCGAAGGCCTGATCCAGCGCCAGCATGGTGTCGCGGTTCAAGGCGTTCAGCTTGTCCGGGCGATTGACCGTAATGGTCCGGACACTGGCGTGGTCGGCGATCAGAATGACGTGGTTGGACATCGAAAACCCTTGAGAACGTAAAAAAAAAGTAAATGCGGAACTTCCGAAAGCCTTGCTGGTCCTAGCTTTCGTGATAAGTAGCGGTTCGGTATCGCGGCCGCTATCCTAGCGCGTCATCTCAGGCGGCAGACCCGTCCTGTGCCACCACCCTGGAGAATTGTTTGATGAAGTTGCGTTCTATCGCGGTCGCTGTGGCGGCCCTGGCCCTGACGGGCAATGCACTGGCCCAGGACACGACGTCCGAAAAGGGCAAGTTGAGCTATTACTTCGGTTACGACTACGGCAATAACCTTGCCGAGCTCACCGGTCGCGGCGAGCAGCTCGACATCAACTCGGTGGTAAAGGGTCTGCAGGACGCCTATGCCAAAAAGCAGCCGGCGATCACCGCCGACCAGCTGAAGCCGGCTGTCGAAGCGTTCCAGAAGCGTGAACAGGGCCGTGCACAGCAGGCCAAGGCCGAGTACGACAAGGCCGCTGCCGCCAACAAGACCAAGAGCGATGCGTTCCTGGCCAAGAACAAGAGCACCGCTGGCGTGCAGACGCTGCCGAGCGGCGTGCAGTACCGCGTGATCGAAGCCGGCAAGGGTGCCAAGCCGACCCAGGCCAGCACCGTGCAGCTGGAAGTGGCCGGTCCGTATCCTTTCGGCGACCGCGAGAAGGCGCGTCCGGCGCAGCAGATCCCGGCCATCAAGGTCAGCGAAGTCGAAATGAAGGCCATGCGCGAAACGCTGCTGCAGATGCCCTCCGGCTCGAAGTGGGAAGTGACGTTGCCGCCGGAGCAGGCCTATGGCGCCGATCCGCGCACGCCGTTCCCGCCGAACGTGGCAGTGCAGTTCGAGATCAAGCTGGTCAGCGTCAAGTAACTGCGTTTGCTGTTGCACTGACAACGCCGGCCATCAGGCCGGCGTTGTCGTTTTTGGCCCGGCCAAGGTGCCTGAAGAGATCGATGAACGTCCCACACCGCGTCTGCAGCAGCAAACGATGAGCGCCACCGACGCGGCCGATGGGTCTCTGCCCAGTCCATGTATCGGTGTATGTTCGTTGGACGCGCAATCGCACTGTGTCGGCTGCCTGCGCAGCCTGGATGAAATTGCCCGCTGGATGAGCATGAGTGACGTCGAACGCCAGGAGTTGCTGCACACGGTTTTGCCGGCACGTGGGCTGGTTGCCGCGTTGCCCGAGTACGCGCAGTTGCGACGCGCGCTGTACCCGCTGGATACCGCGCCCGCCGGGCCGGGCTGGAACCATGCCGAACTGATCGATCTGAGCGAGGGAGGCGCGTCTGCCGAAGCGGCGGTGCTGTGCGGCCTGGTGCCACGCGCGCAGGGCACGACAGTGCTGCTGACCCGGCGCACCGACAGCCTGCGCCATCATGCCGGGCAGGTCAGTTTCCCGGGGGGGCGGATGGAGCCGTCCGATGCCGACGCGGCCGCGGCTGCATTACGCGAAAGTTGCGAGGAAATCGCCCTCGGTGCGCAGCAGGTGCACGCGCTGGGCTATCTGGACCCATTCCTGACCGTGAGCGGATTCCGGGTGACGCCGGTGGTTGCAGTGGTCGACCCTGCCTTTGTCGCGGTGCCGCAGCCGGACGAGGTGGCCGAGGTCTTCGAAGTGCCGCTGGCCTACCTGATGGACCCGGACAATCTGCGCAGCGTAGAGCTGGAATTTCGCGGGCGCCCACGCCGCGTGCTCGAATACGACTGGCCAGGGCAGCGCATCTGGGGCGCCACCGCGGCCATTCTTCTCAATCTTCGTCGTCGCCTGGAGCAGGTTGCATGAGTGTCGATCCGAACTGGACCACGTTGGTGGACGTCAGCACGCTGGCGAGCACGTTGGCGCACCCGCAGGTGCGCGTGCTGGATGCGCGCGCCGCGCCACCGACTGCCCCGGACCCGGAGGCCGCACGCAAGATGTATGCGCAAGGGCATTTGCCCGGCGCGTTTCATGCCGATCTGGACCACGACCTGGCCGACCTCTCGCGTCCCGGTCAGGGGCGGCATCCGTTGCCGCATGCTGCCGATTTCGCCCGCCGTCTGGGCGGGTGGGGCATCGATCCGGCGAGCCAGGTGGTGGTCTACGACGCGGGCGACGGCAGCATGGCGGCCGCGCGCGCGTGGTGGATGCTGCGCCTGATGGGACATCGGCGCGTGGCGGTGCTCGATGGCGGGCTGGCTGCGTGGCGCGCTGCCGGTTTGCCGGAAACCGGCGAGCAGCCGGAGCTGCACGAGGGGCCTGCGTACCCGGGTAGCTTCGACAGCGCTGCCGTGGTCGACGCCGAGCACATCCTGGCGCGGCTGGGGCAGGCGCCGGGATGGCTGCTGGACGCGCGCGCGGGCGAGCGCTTTCGCGGCGAGCTGGAGCCGATCGATCCGGTGGCCGGCCACGTGCCGGGCGCGGTGAGTCGTCCGTTGGGGCTGAGCCTGCGCGATGGCCGCTTCAAGCCGGCCCAGGAACTGCATGCGGAACTGTCTGCGCTGCTGGGCGCGTACCGGCCCGAGCAGGCGGTGGTGATGTGCGGCTCCGGCGTGACGGCCTGCCACCTGCTGCTGGCGCTTGAAGTGGCCGGGCTGCCCGGTGCGCGGGTGTACGCCGGTTCCTGGAGCGGTTGGCTGCAGGATCGCTCGCGTCCGGTCGCGACCGCTGCCTGATGCATGCACAATGACCGCAGGAATGGTGGTCTGTGGGGACGCAGGCTTGCTGCGCGGAGCGCAGTTTCTTGCAGGTTGGGTGGCGACATGCGGGTGCAGTTGCAGGCCGGCGCCTTGTGCGTCGCAGTGATGTCGATGACGGCGTGCTCGGCGGGTTCGACTGCCGACACCAACGAAGTGCGGGGCGCCAGCCGTGCCGAGGACGATGGGCAGCAGGTCTATCAGGTCGCGCTGGAGCAGGCACGTGCGCAGCGGCTGGCACGGTTACGGGCGCCGGATGGTTGGCTGAGCTACACCGGGTCCGGCCGCGTCCGCGCTGGCCGGTACCAGGTGGGCAGCGATCCGCGCAGCGACCTGGTGCTGCCGGCCGGTCCTGCGCAGCTGGGCCAGCTGAGCCTGGACGCCGCCGGCCACGTGCGCTTCAAGGCAGCCGCCGGCGCAGGCGTGAAACTGCACGGTCGGCCGGTCGATGAGGTCAGCCTGGAGCCGGAGCGCGTCGATCAGCCGGGCGACCGCCTGGACGTGGACAACCGGCAGTTCTACCTGGTGCAGACCGGCGCGTTGTTCGGCTGGCGGTTTCGCGACCCGGCGGCGCCCGTATTGGCCCGGTTCCAGGGCTTCGACTATTTTCCGATCGATCCGCACTGGCGTGTTCAGGCGCGCTGGCAGCCGTATGCCACGCCGCGGACCGTGACCTTGCTGACCTCGATCGGAACGCCACTGACGGTGGACGTGCCAGGCGAGGCGGTGTTCGAGCGCAATGGGCAGACCTATCGCCTGCAGCCGATCGCGCAGGAGGACGGCAGCGGGCTGTTTTTCCTGTTTGCCGATCGCACCAGCGGCAAGGAGAGCTACGGCGGCGCGCGCTATCTGTTTACCGCGCTGCCGCGCGATGGCCAGGTGTTGCTGGATTTCAATCTCGCGGAAAACCCGCCCTGCGCGGTGACGCCGCATGTGGTCTGCCCGATCGCGCCGCCGGAAAACCGGCTCGCCGTGGCCGTCAATGCGGGCGAAAAAACCTATCGTGCTCCGGAGCCGTGAGGCGCCGCTGACGCGTTGCTCCAGCGCCGGGCGTGCGGTCAACGCAGGCTGTGCGACCAGCCAACGGCTGCATGGATGCGTGACCACGGAAACAACGGGCCGGGGTCGAGCTTGCGCTGGATCTTGCGGGCCGGGTCGTCACTGGCCGCTTCCTGCGTGGTATCCAGCTCCTGATGTCCGGCGATGCGGCGCACCGATGGTAGCTGCTGCTGCAGCCACTGCAGCAAGGTGATGAGTGCGCCGATCTGCGGCTCCGGGTACGCCTCGCTCATCAGTTGATGGCGCGAGTCGAGCCAGTGTGGATAGCGGCCGCGGTTGACCAGTTCGATGCCAAGTGTGTGCGGGTTGTGGCCGCGTACATGATGGGCGACGCGCTCAAGCGCCACGTACTGCTGGATGCTGCCGTTGCGGTCGATGTAGTAATGCCCGCTGTTGCCGGTGCCGCTGTCGTAGAGCACGCGCTCGCCGTAGTCGCGCGCCATCGCCATGTCCGGCAGTTCGGTGCAGTGGATGACCACCATGTCGATGTGGCCGAGCGGGCGCCGCGCCAGTCGCGATTCGTAGGGCAACGGCGCGTAGGTGATCGGCGGCGACGGCAGGACGGCATCGGACATGCGGCGAATGCTAGCATTCGACGATGTTGAATCCCGACAGCCCCCTGGGCAAATTGATGGCGACGCTGCCGCAGACCGGTCAGGTGACCTGGATCGGCGTGCGTCCTGCGCGTGATGTGGACATGCTGGAGGTGGACGCCGCGCAGGCCACTACCGGTATTGGCTTGGTGGGCGACCGCTACAAGGGCGGCAGCGGCAAGCGGGGCGTGACCCTGATCCAGGCCGAGCACCTGCCGGTGATTGCGGCGCTGGCAGGGCATGCGCAGATCGCACCGGCCACGCTGCGACGCAACCTGGTGGTGTCCGGCATCCCGCTGATCGCGTTGAAAGGGCGGCGCTTTTGCATCGGCGAGGTCGAGCTGGAAGGCACCGATCCCTGCGACCCGTGCTCGCGCATGGAAGACGCGCTGGGTGCTGGCGGCTACAACGCGATGCGCGGACATGGCGGCTTGTGCGCCCGCATCCTGCGCGGCGGCGTGCTGCGCATCGGCGATACGGTGCAGGCGCTATGAGCCGCGGGCACTGCATCCTCGCGCATGGGTTCGAGAGCGGTCCCGATGCCTTGAAGGTCACCGCGTTGGCCGAGGTGGCCGAACGTCTCGGATGGACCCACGAGCGGCCGGATTTCACCGATCTGGATGCGCGCCGCGATCTGGGCCAGCTGGGCGATGTGCGCGGGCGTCTGCAACGGTTGCTGGACATCGCGCGTGCTGCGGCCGACAAGGGCCCGGTGGTGCTGGCAGGGTCCAGCCTGGGGTCGTATATCGCCGCGCAGGTCTCGCTGCAGGTGCCCACGCGTGCGCTGTTCCTGATGGTGCCGCCGACCAGAATGGGGCCGTTGCCGGCGCTGGATGCGGCGGCGGTTCCGATTTCGATCGTGCATGCCTGGCACGATGAACTGATTCCCGCCGCCGAGGTGATCGCCTGGGCACAGGCACGCGCCGCGCGGCTGTTGCTGGTCGACGACGGACATCGCCTGGCATCGCATGTCGACGCGTCGGCACGCGCGTTTGCCGAACTGCTGCAGAGCCTGTGATGCGCAATCTCGGGCACCTGCGTCGCCGGAGAACCGGGCAATGAGCATTCTGATCCGCGAAGCGTCCGAGGGCGATGCTGCGGCCATCGAGATCCTGACGATGGTGGCATTCATGCGCGACGAGCACAGCCGCCATGACGAACAGCACGTGATCGTTGCACTGCGCGAGGACGGCGCGCTGGCGTTGTCGCTGGTGGCCGACCATGACGGCTATGTGGTGGGGCACCTGGCGGTGTCGCCGGTGGCCTTGTCCGATGGATCCTCTGGCTGGTTTGCGCTGGGGCCACTGGCCGTTGGCCCGGGCCATCAGCGCCAGGGGCTGGGCACGCGCCTGGTGCGCGCCGCCCTGGCGAGCTTGCGCGAGCGTGGTGCGGCCGGCTGCGTGGTCGACGGCGAGCCCGGCTTCTTCCGTCGTTTCGGATTCGCCGTCGAGCCGGGCCTGGGCATGCCGGATGTGCCGGCATCCGTATTGCAGGCGCTGGCGTTCGGCGACCGGCTGGTGCCGCTGGCCGATGTGACCTACCACCCGGCATTCGGGCTGGGTTGAGCCGTGCGCGTGGCTTGCCCGGAGCCTTTCCGCGCAGCCTGTGGTTCCCGTTCGTTCGCCGGCATCCTGCATCGCCCTGGGCACCGTCGCGGCTTGCGTCAGCCGTCATCATGGTCGATCGATCGCGATGAACGCTAGACGAGGTGAACGATGCAAGATGACCAGCAAACGGTGTCGCCGCAGGCGCGCCTGATTTCGCACGCGGGCGACCTGCCGCAGGACGATGCGACCCTGCTCACCGCGATCAAGGCGCGACTTGGCCAGGACCCGGCGCGGCCTGCGGCGGACGTGGAGCGCCTGCTGCAGTTGCTCGATGCGCTATGGGCGGTGGAGCTGGGCCGGTTCCTGCTCCGCAACTGCGGGCTGGATGCCTATTGGACCCATCAAGTGGTAACGCACCAGCCAGGCAGTCTGGCGCCGGACACCACGCCGGCGCTGGAATACGCCCTGTTCGAGACACTCCCGGCCGTGCTCGCCACGCGCGAGCGGTTCGGCATTTTCCGTGCGCAGTTGCAGGCCTTGCTGCAGCCTGGCATGACGCTGGCCTCGGTCCCCTGCGGCTGGATGGGCGACCTGCTGAGCCTGGACTACCGGCAGTGTCCGGAGGTGCAGTTGCTTGGCATCGACCTGGACCCGCAGGCGCTGGAAGGTGCTTTGCAACTGGCGCGCCGGCACGGGTTGGAAGGGCAGTTGTCGCTACGGCTGGAAGACGCCTGGACGCAGGGCGATGCCAATAGCGTGGACGTGCTGACCAGTAACGGACTCAATCTCTACGAACCGGACGACGCACGCGTGATCGCGTTGTATGGCGCGTTCTTCCACAAGCTGCGGCCGGGCGGCACGTTGCTGACCAGTTTCCTGACGCCCCCCCCCAGCCTGTGCGCGCAGTCGCCATGGCAGATGGCATTGATCGACCCGGCGGCGCTGGCACTGCAGAGCCAGATCTTCGTCGACATCGTGCAGGCGCGCTGGGCATCGTTCCGTACACACGCGCAAACGCGTGCGCAACTGGAGAGCGCGGGCTTTACCGACATCCGTTTCATCGAGGATCGCGCCAGCCTCTTTCCCACCGTCATCGCGCACAAGCCTGCCCACGGCTGAGCGGGGCGGCCGCAGGCCTGCACGCCTGCGGCACCGACGGTAGGGGGCTGGTGCGCGGGGCCGGCGTTGGGCGGTGTGCCGCTGCCAGACCCATGCAATCCATGCGTGGCGGGGGATTGGGCCGGGTTGCAGGCAGTGCCGGACGGCGATCGCGGCCCTGGTGGCGGTGGCGTTTGCTGGTGGCCGCTGGCGCGCTGGTGAACCGTGCGGCGGGCGACGCGGCCGGCGGGGGTGGTAATGCCGGCCCCGATGGCCGACCATTTGCGCCCGTCCACGGCCACGGCATTGCCCCTACGGGCGCCGGCCCGCCGTGCTGCTCCCACGCTCGCCGCCGCGGCCAGCGTCTTTATCGATACCTGCCTACGTGAAATTCTTCGCATCCTGTGCCAAGGGCCTGGAATACCTGCTTGCCGACGAGCTGCTCGCGCTCGGTGCCAGCAAGGCCACCGCCACCATCTCCGGCGTCAACGTCGAAGGCGAACTGCGCGATGCGCAGCGCGCCGTGCTGTGGTCGCGCCTGGCCAGCCGCGTGCTGTGGCCGCTGAGCGAGTTCGATTGCCCGAACGAAGACGCGCTGTACGCCGGCGTGGCCGAGCTGCCATGGGACGAGCACCTGTCGGTGGGGCACACGCTGTCGGTGGACGCGCATGTGTCCGGTACCGCCATCACCCATGCCCGCTACGCGGCGCAGCGCATCAAGGACGCGGTGGTGGACACCATGCGCCGGCAGGGCCTGGAGCGCCCGTCGGTGGATGTGGAAAGCCCGGACCTGCGCCTGAACCTGTCGCTGCGCAAGGGCCGCGCCACCATTTCGGTGGACCTGGGCGGCGGCCCGCTGCATCGACGCGGCTGGCGCATGGCGCAGAACGAGGCGCCGTTGAAGGAAAACCTGGCTGCGGCGGTGCTGATGCGCGCAGGCTGGACGCGCGCCTATGCCGATGGCGGCGGCCTGCTGGACCCGATGTGCGGCAGCGGCACGCTGCTGATCGAAGGCGCGCTGATGGCCGCCGACGTCGCGCCGGGCCTGCAGCGCTATGGCAGCGATGTGCCTAGCCGTTGGCGCGGTTTCGATCGCGAGACCTGGCAACAGCTGGTCAGCGAAGCGCGCGAACGCGACAGCGTCGGCCGCGCTGCGCTCAGGCAGGTGATCCATGGCAGCGACATGGACCCGCACGCCATCCGCGCCGCGAAAGAGAATGCGCAAGTGGCCGGTGTGGCCGAGGCGATCTGGTTCGGCGTGCGTGAGGTGGGCGAGTTGCAGACCCCGCCGCAGGCCACCGGCGTGGTGGTGTGCAATCCGCCCTATGACGAGCGCCTGGCAGCCGATGCAGCGTTGTACCGCAGGCTCGGCGATACCCTGCAGCGTGTCGTGCCGCAATGGCGGGCCAGCCTGCTGTGCGGCAATGCCGAGCTGGCGTATGCCACCGGCCTGCGCGCAGCCAAGAAGTACCAGCTTTTCAATGGCGCGATCGAGTGCGCGCTGATCGTCTGCGACCCGATCGCAGTGCCGCGGCGCACGCCGCTGGCTGCGCCGACCGCGCTCAGCGAAGGCGCGCAGATGGTGGCCAACCGCTTGCGCAAGAACCTGCAGAAATTCAAGAAGTGGCGCGCGCGCGAAGGCATCGAATGCTTCCGTGCTTACGACGCCGACCTGCCGGAATATTCCGCTGCCATCGACGTGTACCAGCAAGCCGATGGCGACCGCCGCATCTTCCTGCATGTGCAGGAATACGCAGCGCCCGCAACGATCCCGGAAGCCGATGTGCGCCGTCGTCTCAATGAATTGCTGGCTGCCGCGCGCGAGGTCTTCGAGGTGCCGGCCGAGCGCGTGGCGCTGAAGTCGCGCGAGCGCGGCAAGGGCGGCAGCAAGTACGGCCGGTTCGAACAGCGCAACGAAATCGTCAACGTGCGCGAACATGGCGCGTTGCTGCGGGTGAACCTGTTCGATTATCTGGATACCGGGCTGTTTCTGGACCATCGCCCGCTGCGCGGCACCATGGCGCAGCAGTCCAAGGGACGCCGTTTCCTTAATTTGTTCTGCTACACCGGCGTGGCCAGCGTGGAAGCGGCGGTGGCCGGCGCTGCCTCCACCACCAGCGTGGATCTATCTGGCACCTATCTGCAGTGGTGCGCCGATAATCTTGCGTTGAACGGCCAGGCCGGCAGCAAGCACAAGCTGGTGCAGGCCGATGCATTGGCGTGGCTGGAAGCCGAGCGCGCGCATTTCGATGTGATCTTTTGCGACCCGCCGACCTTTTCCAACTCCGCACGCGCCGAGGACTTCGACATCCAGCGCGAGCATGTGCGCCTGCTGCGCGCGGCGGTGGCGCGTCTGGCGCCGGGCGGCGTGCTGTATTTCTCCAACAACTTCCGGCGCTTCAAGCTGGACGAAGACGCGGTGGCCGAGTTTGCGCAGTGCGAGGAGATCAGCCCGCGCACCATCGACCCGGACTTCGAGCGGCATGCACGCATCCATCGCGCATGGCGGTTGACGGCCTGAGGCGTGCCGCGATGGGCGGTGGGTGGTGGGCGCGGTGCCCGTGGCAAGAGGCGCAGCGGCGGCGACGCACGCGGGGGCGGGGGGGCATGGCAACAAGCCCAGCACAGGGCTGCGGTATGCTGATTCGCATGCTTTGGAGTCGACAATGACCGCACCACCCCGCATCGCCTTTCTGGCCAGCCCCACCGAGCCCGCGGCCAACGCGCGCGCGCGCCTGGTGCAGCGCTACGGCGATCATCCGCTGGAGACGGCCGATGTCGTCTGCGCCCTGGGCGGCGACGGTTTCATGCTGCAGACACTGCATCGCCACGGCGCCGCCGACAAGCCGGTGTTCGGCATGAAGCTGGGGTCGGTCGGGTTCCTGATGAACCAGTATCGCGACGATGAAGACGACTTGCTGGCCCGTCTGCAACGTGCCGAGCCGGCGCATCTGCGGCCGCTGGAAATGCTGGTGCAGACCGAATCCGGCAGCAGCGCCGGGTCGCTGGCGTACAACGAAGTCTCGCTGTTGCGGCAGACCCGCCAGGCCGCGCATCTGAGCGTGGATCTGAACGGACAGACCCGCATCGCCGAGCTGATCGGCGACGGGGTGATGGTGGCCACACCGGCCGGCAGCACCGCCTACAACTATTCGGCACATGGGCCGATCCTGCCGCTGGGCTCGCATACGCTGGCACTGACGCCGATCGCGCCGTACCGCCCGCGCCGCTGGCGCGGCGCCATCCTCAAGGCCGATACCGAAGTGCGTTTTCGCGTGCTCGATCCGTACAAGCGCCCGGTCAGCGTCACCGCCGATTCGCACGAGATCCGCGATGTGGTGGAAGTGACCATCCGCGAATCCACCGAGCGCCGGGTCACCTTGCTGTTCGATCCGGAACACAACCTGGAAGAGCGCATCTTCAGCGAGCAGTTTGCGGTGTGAGGGGCGGGGATTGGGCATTGGGGAGTCGGGATTGGCAACGACGGGAGCTGCGCTTGCTGGCCGCCTGCGAGCACGTCGACGCGTTACGATGCGGCTCGCGCCATCGTGTTCCTGATCCCGAATCCGCACGCGCTGCTGCTCACCAATCCCGATTCCCGATTCCCGAATCCCGACTCCCGGCACCCAAATGGCTGACAACTCCCCCAGGCTCCTGACCGTCGCGGTGACCTCGCGCGCGCTGTTCGATCTTGAAGAAGGTCATGCCCTGTTCGAGGCCAGCGGGGTGGAGGCGTATTCGGCGTTCCAGCGCGAGCACGAGGACGACATCCTGCAACCGGGCGTGGCGTTCCCCGTGGTGCGCAAGCTGCTGGCGCTCAATCACGATGTGCCCGAGGAGACCCCGCGGGTGGAAGTGATCCTGTTGTCGCGCAACTCCGCCGATACCGGTTTGCGCATCTTCAACTCGATCCAGCACTACAACCTGGGCATCGTGCGCGCCACCTTCACCTCCGGCGAGCCGACCTGGCCGTATGTGAAGCCGTTCGGCACCGATCTGTTCCTGTCGGCCAATCCGGAATCGGTGCGGCGCGCGCTCACCCATGGCATCGCCGCAGCGACCATCATGCCGCGTGCGCCGGGTGAGCGTGCCGAGGCGGCTGCGGCCATCGTGGACAACGACGAGAGCCGCCTGTCCACCCAGCTGCGTATCGCCTTCGATGGCGATGCGGTGATCTTTGGCGACGAGAGCGAGCGCATTTCCCGCGAGCAGGGTGTCGAGGCATTCGGGCGGCACGAGCGCGAGCGTGCCCGCGAGCCGCTATCGGTCGGGCCGTTCCGCAACTTTCTCTCCGCGCTGCATACGCTGCAGGCAGCGTTTCCGGCTGGCGAGTCGTCGCCGATCCGCACCGCGCTGGTCACCGCGCGCTCTGCACCGGCGCATGAGCGGGTGATCCGCACGCTGCGCGAATGGGGCGTGCGGCTGGACGAGGCGCTGTTTCTGGGCGGGCGGCACAAGGGGCCGTTCCTGGAAGCCTTCGGTGCAGACATCTTCTTCGACGACTCGCAACACAACATCGACAGCGCACGCCAGCATCAGCACGTGGCAGCCGGCCATGTGCCGCACGGCGTGGCCAACGATCCGCCGGGCGCATGAGCGCATCGCCGCAGCCGCCCGGACGCGCTGCGCTGCGCCGTCGCTGGCGCACCCTGGAGCTGTGCTTCGACGAGCAGACGGTCCAGACACGCATGTCGCGCTGGGCGCCGTATCGGTTGATGCTGCCGTATACGCGCAGCATGTTGGCGGCGTTGTGGCTGCAGCCGCGGCCAGAGCGCATCGGCGTGATCGGTGTGGGCGGCGGTGCGCAGGTAAAGTTCTGCCATCGGTATCTGCGCAACACGCGCATTGAGGCGGTGGAAGCCGATGCGCAGGTGCTGGCGCTGCGCGATGCGTTCGCGCTGCCGCGCGACGATGCGCGGCTGGAGATCAGCCTGGGCGATGGCGCGCAGTGGATCGGCCCGCGTGCCTGTCGCTATGACCTGTTGCTGCTGGATGCCTACGACACCGACGGGATTCCGCCGGCCTTGTGCACGCCGGAGTTCTACGCGCAGTGCCGCGCGGCACTGACCCCTGACGGCGTGCTGGCGTTCAACCTGTACGACGTGCCCATCGCCGGGCACCTGGCGCAGCTGCGTTCGCTATTCGACGGTCTGGTGCTGGCGTTGCCCGAGCCGGACCTGCGCAATCAGGTGGTGTTTGCCTGGAACCGCCGACATACCCCGGCAATCCCGGAACAGGCCCTGGCGCCGTTGCCGTGGGCAGCACGCCGGCAGTTGCGACCTTCGATGCTGCGGCTGCAGGCGGCATGGACCGAGCGCGCCTGGCGGTTTGCGTAAGGCGTCAGCCTGCGTGGTGCGCCAAGCGGGGATGGCGGCAGCCACGCGGCACGCGTCCGCTAACTGCATGCACGATGTTGCAGACCATCGGTGCAGCGTGTCGACCAGCGCTTGCTCGCGCGCCCGGTCGTCCGCATTCGTACGCAACACCTATGGCGCGGGCGAACCGTCTTGGTCGCCGAGCGGTAGCTGGATGTCGGTCAGCCGCCAGCGCAGGCCCTGGCGGGTGAGCACGAACACCACCGGTGCGCCGGTGGCGGTGTACGTGGTGGCGGTGAAGCGACGGGTGGATTCGAAGCGTTGCGTCGCGCCCTGCAGCGGGCGGGCAGGAGACGGCGCGGCATAGGTGTCGGCGCTGACGGTGTCGCCGATGACGCGGTTCCACACGCTGTGGCCCTGCAGCAGCGCACCGATACCCAAGGGCGTGATCAAGGTATCCACGCCAGCGCCGCTGATGCCGCTGGCCAACCGCAGCGCAACACCGCCCAACAGGCTCGACTGCGCGCTGCTGCCGGCCTGGCGGATCAGGTAATCGTCCAGTTGCGCCTTGAGGTTGACGCGCAGGCTGGGGAAATCGACATGGCGATCCAGCTGCCCGGCATCGCGGTCGGCGACCGCCTGACTGATGCCGCGGATGGCCAGGTACGGCCCTGCCACCACGTAGCCGGCCAGCAAGGCGACGATCAGCAAGGGCAATAACCACCAGCGTTTTTTCATCGTTCGCACTCCGTTGCCAGGGACGGCGGTGGTTGCCTGCACTCTGCGGCAAATGGTCGGCACGCGCTGATCGACTGCAGCGCATCACCCAGCGGTGGCGCTGCGTGCGCTGTCAAAATTCCAGATCCAGCGCGGCGCACAGGTAATCGACAAACGGCGCCAATGTCACCAGATCGGCCTCGATGGTCTGACGCAGGCGCGGCCCGGTCATCAGCGCATCGTCCAGGTGGCGCAGATACGCCCAGTTGCGATGCTTGAGATCGTCGATGAACTCGAAATCGGCTGGAAAACCGCGCGGTGCACGGACCAGTTTTTCACTGTCGTCCAACGCAAACTTGCGACGCAGCTTGGGTGCGTACGCGGCGGCTTTCCAGCTGCCGGGGTTTTCGAAGATGAACTGGCGCAGCTTGCGTTGCGTGTCCGGCTCCGGGTGCCACAGCCCCGCACCGACGAAACTCTCGCCCGGCTGCAGGTGGATGTAGAACGACGGCGCGGGAACCTGGCGGCGGCGCTCATGAAACAGGCGCGCGCCCTGCCAGTTCTTGTACGGCGATTTGTCGTTGGAAAAACGCGCATCGCGATAGATGCGAAACAGCGAGCCGCCCTGGGTCTTGGGATCGGCGCGATAGTGCTCGCTGACTTGCGCCAACGCCGGCTGCAGGTCGGTGATCAGCTGCAGGAACGGCTGGCGCACATGCGCTTCGTACTGGTGCCGATGGTCGTTGAACCAGGTCTTGTCGTTGTGGCGGGCCAGGGCACGCAGGAATTTGAAGCTGGCGTCGGAAAAGTAGGTGGTCATAGCGTGCGTTGGAGGTCCGAACCCCAGGCGGCGAGCTGGTCGAGTAGGGCTTGCTTGGTAGCATCGTCGGGGTGAGCGAGCCGTAAATCCGCAATCTGCGCGTAAAACTGCTCCAGGGTGACTTCGCCCAACCCGCGGTCTTCCAGCAGGCGCTGGCGACGGTACACGTTCCAGCGGTCGTGCTCTTCGGGCGACAACGTCTGCGGCCAGTTGCGCGCGCGGTAGCGGAACAGCAGCTCGACCAGGCGTGGATCGCGGAAACGCGCTTCCAGGGTGCCCAGCTCGTCGGGCGCACTGGCGCGCACCTGGGCCAGCAAGCGCTTGTCGCCCTCGGCCAGAAAGCCGTCGTAGAGCGAGGCGTCGGCATCGTTGACCGCTGCGGCAGCGGCGCGCTCATTGCCGTAGACCTGGCGTACCTTTTCGGCGAGCGCGGGCCCCAGCTCGCGCAGCCGTGCGGCCTTGGCCATGACCACGTCGCGGTCCACGCCCAGGCGCTGGAAGTCCGCTGCGCGCAGGTGCTGCCAGGACACCAGTGCCGGCGATTTGTTTAGATGCACTTCTTTCAGCGGAATGCGTTGCTCGCCCTCGGGCAGATCCGCGGCGCGGATATACAGCCGGTCGGCAATCTCGTCGGGGCTCAGGCGTAGCAGCACCTCCGGGTCGCCGTCCAGATCGAACACGATCACCCGGCTGTCGATGCGCGGATGCCGCGTCAGCGGCAACACTGCGGCGGCGCACAGGCGCGAGGCCGGGTAGCGCTGCGATACATGCAGCACCGGCTCCATCGCAATCACGTCGAGCAGGGTGGCGGCAAAGCGCTTGTCGCGCAGGCGCAAGGCGTAGTCCCACAGCTTGGGCTGATGCTGCTGAAATTTGCGCGCCATGCCGATGGTGGCGTACACGTCGGACAGTGCTTCGTGCGCATCCCCTTCGCGCACGGCGTTCGCGTCGGCCAGATGCTCCAGCTTGAACGAAGTGGCGCCATCTTCGCGCTGCGGCCAGGCGATGCCATCCGGGCGCAGTGCGTGCACCAGGCGCAGCACGTCGAGCAGATCCCACCGCGAATTGCCGCCGCGCCATTCCCGCTCATAGGGATCGTAGAAATTGCGGAACAGGCCACAGCGCACGAACTCGTCGTCGAAGCGGATCGAGTTGTAGCCCAGCGTGCAGGTCTGCGGCCGGCTCATCTGCTCGGCGATGCGTGCAAATGCCTCGGCTTCGCTCACGCCCTCGCGCAACGCATGCTGCGGGGTGATGCCGGTGACCATGGTGGCGTACGGGGAGGGCAGCAGATCGTCGGCCGGTTTCACGAAGAAGCTGATCGGTTCTTCGATCACCCGCAGCTGCGCATCGGTGCGCACCGCCGCGAACTGCGCGATGCGGGTGCGGCGCGGGTCCTGGCCGAAGGTTTCCAGGTCGTAGAAGAGAAAGCTGTCAGGCATGCGGGTGCAAGATCCAGATGCGCAGCGCACGGCGTACGCGCTGCCGGTGCCGCCTAGTATCCCCCATCGCAGCACTGGCACGCTGAGGCGCGGCTGTGCGGCGGGTTGGCGCACGTGAGTGGTGCGCGCGTGCAGTGGCGCGGTGGGCCGGCGATCTGCTTCGACTAGCCGACTGGCGCGCGCAGGGCAGCTGCAGCTGTCTCGCAGCTGCCGACAGCGACGCCGGAGAGATTAGCCAAGACCCGGATGACGCCACGGCATGGCCTGCAGCGCAGGCAGTGATGCCGTGGGCCACTGCCGTCGCAGACGTCAGTGCGCGCCCTCCAGCGGCTCCAGGCGCGCGTGCACGCTGGTTTCCAGCGCAGCCCAGTCGATGCGCGACAGATCGCTGTGACCGCGCGTGGCTTCGACCAGGATCTCGCGCTGGATCTCGCTGCGCGCCAGTGCGATCGAGTAGCGCGTGCGCAGGAAGGTCACCATGGTGTAGTGCGGCACGAAGCGGGTGGGCCAGCGCGCCTGCAATTGCTGTTCGAGTTCGCGCTGCAGCAGGAACTGCGCATCGCCCACGCGGTCGCGCATCTCCAGATAGTTGTCCAGCGCCATTTGCTGGATTGCCGCGGCATCGTCGCGGCGTGCGGACTCGAAGGCGGCAAATGCGCTGCCGATGTCGTCGTGCGCGTCCATCTGTTCGGCCAGCGCCACGCAGTCTTCGAACGCACAGTTCATGCCCTGGCCGTGGAACGGCACCATCGCATGTGCGGCATCGCCGATCAGCAAGGCGCGGTTGTCCAGATGCCAGCGGTCCAGGGTCAGGGTACCGAGCAGGCCGGGCGGATGTTCTTCCCAGTGCTCCTGGAGCTGTGGAATCAGCGGCAAGGCGTCCGGGAAGTCGCGCGCAAACAGCGCATGCGCTTCTTCGCCGGTGCGGGTGGTGGCAAAGCTGGGCTCGCCGGCGTTGGGCAAAAACAAGGTCACGGTGAAGGTGCCGCCGTCGTTGGGCAGCGCAATGCACATGTAGCGCCCGCGCGGCCAGATGTGCAGTGCGTTGCGCTCGATGCGGAAGCCGCCGCCGGGCAGTGGCGGGATTTCCAGCTCCTTGTAGGAGTGATCCAGGAACTCGATGCGCTCGCCCAACGGCGATTTGCGCTGCATGGCCGCGCGCAGCGCCGAGCCGGCGCCATCGCTGCCGATCAGGCTCTGGAAGTGGATCTCGTGCGGCTGATCGTCGCGGTCGTCGATGAAGCGCGCGTACCCGGCATCGAAATCGACCGTGTGCAGGCGACGGTAGAAGTGCACGGTGGCGCCGGCCTGTTCGGCCAGATCCAGCAAGGCCACGTTCAAGGCGGCGCGATGGATCGACCAGATCACTTCGCTGTCGTCGCGGCCATAGCGCTGCAGCTGCGGTTCCCCGTTGACCGGGTGCACCATGCGCCCGCGCATCATCACCGCCTTGGCCATCACCGCGTCTTCTGCGCCGGCCTGGCGCAGTGCGTGGCGGCCGCGTTCGGCCAGGGCCAGGTTGATCGAGCGGCCGGACTCGTAGCCCTTGATGCGCGGATCGCCGCGGCGTTCGTAGACGGTGACCTGCCAGCCGCGGCGCGACAGCAGGATGGCCAGCAGGCAACCGGCCAGGCCGGCGCCGATCAGGGTCAGGGAGCGGGGGGAGACTGGGCTCAATGCAATATCCGGCGGCGGCCGGACGCAGCGCCGGCGAAGAGGGGGAGACAGCGACTGGCAAGGGCGGCCGCCCGGGCATCAGCCGTGGGCGGGCTGGGAGTGTACGTGGGCCGCTGCCGGCTCCGCGTCGCGGCCCCCAGGCCCGGTGACCTTGCAGTCAGCGTGTTGCGCTCAGGCGGCGGCCCAGGTTTCCACCTGTTCCACGAAGGTGTGCAGGTCGACGAAGCGGTTGTACAGCGGCACCGGCGCAATGCGGATCACGTCCGGTTCGCGCCAGTCGCCCAGCACGCCGGCGGCATGCAGATGCTCGAATAGCGCACGCCCCTGCGCGCGGCCGCCTTTCACCCGCAGCGACAGCTGGCAGCCGCGCTGCGCAGCGTGCGCGGGGGTGACGATCTGCAGCACCTGCGCCAAGCGCGCGTGGATCAGCTGTTCCAGATGGCCGGTGAGCTGCTCGGATTTGGCGCGGAGCGCGGCCATGCCGGCCTGGTCGAACAGGTCCAGCGATGCACGCAGCGGCGCCAGCGCCAGTACCGGCGGATTGCTCAGCTGCCAGCCTTCGGCGCCCGGCGCAGGCACGAACTGCGGATCCATGCGGAAACGGGTCTGCTGCTCGTGTCCCCACCAACCGGCCATGCGCGGCAGGTCGCTGGTGGCGTGGCGCGCATGCACGAAGCACCCACCCACCGCGCCCGGCCCAGCATTGAGATATTTGTAGTGGCACCACACCGCGAAATCGACGCCATCGTCGTGCAGGGTGAGCGGGATATTGCCCACCGCATGCGCCAGATCGAAACCCACCGCCGCGCCCTGCGCCCGCGCCAGCCGCGCGATCTCGCCCAGATCGAACGCCTGCCCGGTGCGGTACTGGATGCCCGGCCACAGCACCAGCGCCAGCCGCGGGCCGTGCTGCGCGATCGCCGCGGCAATGGCCACCATCGACACCGTGCCATTGGGTTCGTCGGCCTCCACCTCGATCAGCTGCGTGGCCGGGTCCAGCCCATGCAGGTGCAGTTGCGACTCCACTGCGTGGCGGTCGGACGGGAACGCACCGGCTTCGATCAGGATCGCGCCACGCTCGGGCGTGGGGCGATAGAAGCTGGCCATCATCAGATGCAGGTTGACGCTGAGGGTGTTCATCGCCACCACTTCGCCGGGCAGCGCGCCGACCACGCGCGCCAGGCCGTCGCGCACCAGCTGGTGATAGGTGAGCCATTGGGTGGGGCCGGTGAAGTGGCCTTCCACGGCAAGCGCGCCCCACTGATCGAGTACCTCGCTGACCATTGCGCGGGCCTGTCGCGGTTGCAGGCCCAGCGAATTGCCGACGAAGTAGGTCTGGTCCTGGCCGTGGTGCTGCGGAAACACGAACGCCTCGCGCAGGTTGCGCAGCGGGTCGGCGGCGTCCAGTGCCGCAGCGTGGGAACGGGACAGCGGGTCGGTGGTCATCGGGCATGCAACGCTCTGGAACGATGCGGCAGTTTACCCGCCGGCACCGCGCGCGCCGTCATGCACGCCCGCTGTCTCGGCCGGGGCCGGTCGGGCAGGTCGCAGCAGGTGGGTGAGGGTGCCGATGCTGTCGGTGACGCGGTCGATGGTGTCGGCAAGCGCGGCGATGCCGGGCGTGCCGTCCGGCAACGCGGCCAGCGCATCGGAAAGCTTGCGCTCGGCGCTGCGCAAGGTGGCCGCGGCCGGCGTGCCGCCGTTGACCAGGCAGTCGATCAATTCCGCCAGCGCCTGGTCGGCGTGGTCGGCAAAGGCGGGCAACGCGTCCAGCGCCGGCAACTGGTGGCCATCGCGCAGCACTGCCTCCAGCAGCAAGGTGGCGCGGATCAGCCGGTTGCCGTTGGCCAGCAGCGATTCGGCAAGCTTGAGTTCCTGCAGGTTGCGGCGGCTGCGTGGCTCCCCACGCAGCCGCTCGATCGAGGCCTGCGCATTGGTACGTGCCACGCGCGCGGCGGCGCGGCTGTCGCCCAGGTGGTCCATCCGGCCCAGCAGCAGGTTGCGCAGATGCTCGCGGTAGGCAGTGAGCAGGTGAGCCAGTGAACTGCGGATATGCCGACGCTCGCGCGTGGGCCACAGCGCATAGGCGACCAGGGCCAGCGCACTGCCGGCCACGGTGGCCTGCAAACGTGCAACGACCGCCTCGCCCGGCGTCACCCCTTCGAACGACAGCAGCAGCACCAGCATGCCGGTGAGGAAGGCCACGCCGATGCCGTAATTCACCTGGGTCAACAAGCGAAAGCCCAGGCAGAACAGCGCCAGCAAGGCCATGCGGACGCTGGCGCCATCCATCGCCAGATGGGCAAGCAGCGTGGCGACTAACAGGCCGACGAAGGTGCCCGCCACGCGCAGCGCGCCAAAGCTGAAGGTGCCGCCGAAATCCGGCTTCAGCACGATGGCGGTGGTCATCGGAATCCAGAACCCATGCGGGATCTGCTGCCAGCGCTGGAACGCGATCGCCAGGGCCAGGCACACGCCACAGCGCAGCGCGTGCCGACACGCCACCGACGACAGATCCAGGTTTGCGCGCAGGGTGGCCCAGGTGGCGGCCGGACGCAGCGCTGCCGGCAGGCGTGCTTCGGCCAGTTGCGCCTGGATCTCGCCACGGCTGCTGGCCCAGTGGGCATTGCGGATCAGCGCGCGCAACTGGCCGCCCAGGCCCTGCGCGCGGGCGACCGCCACGCGCACCAGCCGGCGCTCGCGGGTATCGGCGTTGTCGTGTTGCACCTGCGCCAGTGCAGCGATCAGGTCGTCGAAGCCGGTCATCGATGCGTTGGCCGCCACCGGGTCTTCGCCCACCGTCATCGCGTGGGCCAGCTGTTCCAGCACGATCGCACTGCGTTCGAGCACCCGCTCGATGGCCGGGCGTGCCTGCGATTCGGTCAGGCGGGTGTCGGCATCGGCCAGCGACAGCAGCTCCAGCCGCACGCGCTCGCACAGCTCGGCGATGATGCGAAAACTCTGCACGGCAATCGCACGCGAACGATGTTCGCCATGCAGCATCACCATCGCATCCAACACTTCCTGCGTGGCCGGCGGTGCAGCGCTGGCTTCCGGGCGCTGGCGGGCAATGCCGGCCAGCTGGCGCATCAGCTCGGCCAGCGCGAACCGCTCCGGGCGGTAGCGTTGCAGCGGCCAGGCCGCCAGCGCCAGCAACACCTGCAACAGGCCGCCGGCAAAGATCAGCGCCGCCACGCCCGGCGCTTGCGCGGCAGGCAGGCGCATATCCGCGCTGACCACCAACAGGATCATGCTGGTCAGGCCCACCCGTGCCGCCACCGGGCCAAGCGCCACCAGCAGGCCACCGCCCAGGCCGAGCAACAGACCGGCCAGCACCAGCGCCGGCGTGTTGTGACCGACCCACACGCCCAGCAAGGCCGCCAGGCCGGCCGCCAGTGCCGCCATCAGCATGCGCTGCAGGCGCGCGCGGTAGGGGCCGGGCTGGTCGGAGAACATGGTGTTGAGCGCGCCGCTGCACACGGCCAGCCCGGCCGCGACATGCCCGGTGGCCACGCCGATCGCCAGCGGCAGCACCACCGCGGCGGTGTTGCGCAGGGCCACGCGCAGCGGCACATCGCGCGGCTTGAGGTCGATCAGGGTGCGCAGCATGGTGGCTGTTTCCGTGCAGCGGCCCGGTGCATCGCTTTCGCGCGATCGCTGCGTGCATACGGCCGCGCGCAAAACGCGCTGCGCCGGATCGGGTAGGTCATGGCAGTTCTCCTGTCAGGCAGCGGCCAGGAAGAACCTGCCGGCCGCGCCCATCGCGTCGCAGCGCTGCAGCATCATTGCGGTATGCGCAGGCAACGCCGAGTGCCCCGGCAACAGCAAACCTTGCACAGGCAATCAACCGCATCGCATTACACGTGCTCGCCGCAATGGCATGCCATCGTCCCCTCAGACCTCGACTGCGGCATAGCGCTCGGGCGCAGGGTGCAGGTGCCCGCACTGGGTGCAGGTGCGCAAGGCCAACGAGCGATAGAAATGATCGAATACCGGCGGAAAATCGGTTTCGATGTTGCCCAACGGAAACATCGCCTCGTAGAGCTTGTGATTGCACTGCGGGCAATACCACTGCAGGCCGTCATGTTCGTGCGGCAGGCGCTCGCGTTCGATGACCAGGCCGATCGAGCCGGCGGCACGTTGCGGCGAATGCGGCACCTTCGGCGGCAGCAGAAAGATTTCGCCGGCGCGGATCGGGATGTCGCGTTGGACGCCCTCGTCCTGCACCTTCAGCACCATCTCGCCTTCGAGCTGGAAGAACCACTCCGGGCCTTCGTCGTAGTGATAGTCGGTGCGCGCGTTCGGCCCGCCGACGATCATGATGATGAAGCCGTCCTGCTGGATGCACTTGTTGCCGACCGGCGGCTTGAGCAGGTGGCGGTGTTGCTCGATCCAGGCATGCAGGTTGATCGGCGGGACCAGCATCGACGTTCCTCGACAAAGAAGACGTCCAGCATAGCCAACCCATGGCGCCGTTGGGTGACGCGGTGGCTGGCGCGATCGCGAAGGCGACGTCCCCGCTGCCACTGCGCAGAGCCGGCACGTACCACTGAGGCCGTGCCGGTTCCGGACGCCTTGTCCGGACGCGTGCGACGTCTGCTCCTTGCGTCGCCGTGAACGCGTCCGGTTGGGCCTCAGCGTTCTTCGTGATCGGCCTGGATCTGCGCCAGCGCAGCGTCGTACCGCTCCTGCAGCAGCTCCGGGCGGTCGATGGACATGCCCAGGTCGTGCGCATGCCCATCGCGCAGGCTGTACACCCAACCATGCACGCACAGTGCCTGGCCGCGTTCCCAGGCATCGCGCACGATGGTGGTGCGGCAGACATTGACCACCTGTTCCAGCACGTTGAGCTCGCACAGGCGCGCATGCTGCACCGGCAGATCACCGGCATCGTGCAGGCAGGCCTCGTGCTTGTCGGCCACATCGGTGACGTGACGGATCCAGTTGTCCACCAGGCCCATGCGCTTCTGGGTGAGGCTGGCAAACACGCCACCGCAACCATAGTGGCCCACCACCAGGATGTGCTTGACCTTGAGCACGTCCACCGCGAACTGGATCACCGACAGGCAGTTCAAATCGGTATGCACCACCACGTTGGCGATGTTGCGATGGACGAACACCTCGCCCGGCGCCATGTCGATGATCTGGTTGGCCGGCACGCGCGAGTCAGAGCAGCCGATCCACAGGTATTCGGGCGTCTGCTGGGTGGACAGTTTGGAAAAGAATTCCGGGTCTTCGCGGCGGATACGCTCGGACCAGGCACGGTTGTTGTCTAGCAGATGGTTGAGCTCGTTCATGGGGGCAGTATTCCAGAAAACGCGGTCTTGGTGGCCCCTGCCGGGACCCGGAATGAATCAGCTTTCAGGCACCGTAGTATCGGTGAACGGCCGATGTCCGGCTATTGCACCGATGCGGAAACTGGCGCCACCGATCAATTCGACAGGTGGCGCCGATGGCTGACTTCAACGTGTTTTTTCCGACCCTGCTCAAGCACGAAGGCGGCTTCGTCAACGATCCCGCCGATCCGGGTGGGGCCACCAACAAAGGCATCACGCTGCTGACCTTCAAGGCCTGCGCCCAGAACCTGCTGGGCGTGGAGCCAAGCCTGGCGAACCTGCGTGCCCTGACGGATGCCCAGGCCGGGGTCATTTACAAGGCGCAGTACTGGGACCGGCTGCGCGCCGACCAGATCGCACTGCAGCCACTGGCCAACATCCTGTTCGATTTCTATGTCAACGCCGGCGGCAACGCGATCAAGCTGCTGCAGACCGTGCTCAATGCGCAGACCGGCGGCGCGCTGGTGGCGGACGGGCGGATGGGACCGGCGACTTTCGCCGCACTGGCATCCAGCAACCAGCAGGACCTCTATGCACGCTACAAGGCCGGCCGCAGGGACTACTACCAGCGACTGGTCGCCGCGCGACCTGCGCTTGGCAGGTTCCTCAAGGGATGGCTGGCACGCGTGGATAGCTTTCCCGACGCGGTCTGAGCCAGTACCGGCCCAGCGACATCTCCGACCAACGAGCCCAACATGGCGCAAATCTCCCTCAATGATCTGATCGAAGCGCTGGCCGGGGCGGTCATCGACGCCCAGGACCGGATCGAACAGCACCAGATGGCCAATCTGGGCGCGTTCTTCGACGAGGACAATCGTCCCAGAAGCGTTCTGATCCGCCTGCCGTCGCAGCATCCGGAAGCGGGCGAGAACGACGAAGACCTGTATCGCGCACCGCTGTTGCCGCTGGTGTCGTCCAACGTCCTGCGTATCAAGGACGTCGAGATCAGCTTCGATGCGCAACTCGGCGAGCTCAGCGGACTGGACGAAGCAGCGTTGCCGGCGTCGCTGGCGGTTCCAGCCGCCGTCGATGACTGGCATCCCAAGCCGCCGGCGCTGCCCGGCCAGATCGGCATCGACCTTGGCTCCAACGCAAAAAGTGCGCGGCACAGTGCAGTACATGTCGTGTTGCGCGTGGAAGGCAGCGAGCCGACCGAAGGCGTGGCACGTCTCATCAATCGCCTTGCGCAGTCGCAAGGCGTGTTCAAGACGGTCAAGGGAGATTGATTCCCGCCGTCGTCGATTCTTCTAAATAATCACTCTTCAGGAGAGCACCATGAGCGATATTGTCAATATGTCCGACCAATTCAAGGGCCTGCCGATGGCGGACCTGATCGGCGCCCCGTTACGTGCAGCCTGCGATGCGCAGGTCATGCTGGCCCGCGCCACCGCCGACTTCATCAAGGTCATCGGTTTCCTGCCGCCGACCGACCCGGCTACCGATCCCAACGGAAATGGCGGCACACGGACCGCGCAGTTCAAGTTCAAACGCCCGGTCGAAGACCCCAGCGGTGTCGGGATGGCCGAGGAGGAAGTCGAGATCGTTGTGCCGCTGCTGACCTTGGTCAATGTTCCCAATCTGAGCATTCAGACCGTGGACGTGACCTTTGACATGGAAGTCAAATCCTCGTTCTCGGAAAAGGAAGCCGAAGACAAGAGCCTCAAGGTGGATCTGGAGGCAAGCGTCGGCTGGGGCGTGTTCAAGGCCAAGGTCAACGTGCAGGGATCGGTGTCCAGCCACAAGGAAAACACGCGCTCTTCGGATAACTCGGCCAAGTATCACGTCGCATTGCACGCCGAAGATCGCGGTACCCCTGAAGGGCTGTCGCGCGTGCTCGACATCCTGCAGACCGCCGCAGCGCCACGCAAAGTCTCAGCGCCTGTGCAGGTACCGTAAGCGGCGCTGCTGAGTCCTACACCTGTCTATCACCCGAGTCGTTGCCGATGATCGATTTTTCAGAAGTGAGCTACATCAAGCGCATCGTCGTCGGCAGCGACAACCCGGCAAAGATGCAGACCGCTGAGCAGGTCGAGGCCGCGCAGCAACTGCTCAATCGCTGCCTCAGCGAAGCGCCCAAGGGAGCGATTCTCGGGATCGAGAAGAGCTTCAATATCCTGCAGCTGGGCGAGCACCAGGTGGTGCTGCAATGGTTGTGCTACCACGTTGGGTTCAAGCGCAAGCCGATCTGGCTGACGGAGTCGTAGATGGCACACGCGAGCTATTCCTTGGACGCCTTCGTGGCGCTGCTCGACAAGGCCGTCCGACGAGCGCAACTGCGCTGCCACCAGCGCCACGCCGCACTGGTGGACGCTGCGGTGGCCGCCTGCGGTATGCAGGTTCGCTGCGTGGATGATGAAAGAGCGGCGCAGGGCGAAATGGAAACCATGCTGTCCATTCCAGTCTGCCAATTGCGCGCGCTGCGGCTATCGCAAATCAGTGAGTTTTCGTTGACGCTGGAAGTGCAGATAGAGGCGGTCACGCACAGCGACGGTGCTCCCGGACTGGCGCTGCGTCTTGCGGCGCCACGCAGCCGTACGTCAGGTCACACACTGAAAATAGGCTATCAGGGCAGCGAGTGTCCGCGTGGCGTGCTCTGGTTCGATGGCGTCGCGCTCAAGGAATGGACGCTTCATCCGTTCGTGGACGTGCCACCGTCCGATTCCGGAGTGGTGCCGTGAGGTTGCTGCTGTCAGACGCCGATGCCCGCGCGCTCGCCGAGCGGCTGGGAACTGATGTGGCCACCTTGCATGCAGATCTCTGTCGGCAGTCCCGGCGCAAGCCGCGATCCATCTTCATCATCTGCCTGGTTGTTGTTCTGGTCATCGCTGCGCTCGGTCTGCTGATTGGCAGCGTGATCGATCTTTCTACCGTTTCCAATTTCTTATCGGAGCTGTTTCATGTCTGGTCAACATCGTCATCAACATCACATTTTGCGCATCACCTCGGCACTGGCCTTGTGTCTGTCGCTGACTGCAGCACAGGCAGCTCCCGCTGAGGGGATTCCGGCGGGTGACTGGCGCGGCATCCTGTCCACCGGCGGCAGCGCAGGCCCCGTCTACGTCCGTCTGAGTGCGCGCGCGGCTGGAGCCGAGGGTACCCAGGTAGCGGATCTGCGATTCGGGCCTCCCTACAATTGCGCGCTCGAGTTACGAGCGCAGCCGGACGGTTACGCGTTGCTGTCGCGCAATGGCGGCAAGTTTTGCGAGGCGCTGACCGGCGGTCTTGCCCAACTCCAGGTGGCCGATGGGGGCGCGCCTGGGATGCAGCTCACGTTGTCTGGCACCGCCTCGCCGTTCGTCGTCGCCCTGGATCAAGGCAATGCCGGATTGGCCGAAGCCGGGCGCTGGCGCGCGGCGGGCCTGATGTCTGCACAGCTGGAAATCGTGGCGACCACCGTTCGTCCGGGAGATGTGCTCGGTCGCCTGCGTTACGGTGCCCCGCGCGATTGCCAAGTGGAATTGCGCTATGCCGGACGTGCGGCAGGCGTGTTGAATGCCTGGGTCATGGCCAACGATAGGGGCTATTGCCGTCAGCTCAGTGATGCCCAGGCCAGTCTGCAGGTTCGTGCTGATGGCAGCGCCGAGCTTGCACTGCTGTTGAAAGGTCAGCGGGATACGGCGCTGTTCCAGCGGATGCCTTGAGGTGTCGTAGCTGCGTATCTGCCAGCAAGGACGTCATCTATGTGGAAGCGAGCCAGCAAGCGCGCCGGCCTACGGCGACGCGCAGTGGCCCAGCCCATCCCGCCGGCAGAATTCGGCGGGCCGGCATTTTGCAGCGTACTCGAACAACTGGAGCTTGAATGCCGGGCGATGGTGTCCTATGCACTGAAGCAAGGGATGGCAATGTCTCCCGATCTGCCCGGCCGGCTGGCAGAGCTGCGCGTGATGCCTGGCGCCTCCTTGCACGGCGAATCCGGTGCGCGCGAATTGGCCGGTCTGCACCGGCAGCTGGTGCGTGCGATCCAGCCGGCAACGCCGCAGGCGGTTGTGCTGATCGAGCGCGAGCGCCTACGCGGTGGCTGGCTGCGCTGGCTCGGGCCGATTCCGCTGATCCGCACCTTGACCTTGACCTCGGTCGGTTGTCTGGCCTCAGTGGTCGGGCTGGCGATGTCCAGCCTTGTGAACGCGCACAACATCACGCTGGGCTTCCTCGATTCCTCGGGGAGTACGCTGGGCTGGAATGTGATGTTCATCCTGGCCTGCGCCGGACTCGGTGCCGCGTTTTCTGCCTTGTTCCAAGCCCATCGTTACGTTGCCGACGCAACATACGATCCCCGCTTCGATTCCTCCTATGCGGCGCGCATGATCCTTGGTCTGATCGCTGGCCTGATCCTGGTGGAGTTGCTGCCGGAGAATCTCTTCGCTGAAAGCAGCCTGGGCGCGTTCGGAAAGCCCGCACTGGCGATGATGGGCGGCTTCTCGGCAAGCGCGGTGTACCGCCTGCTGCAACGCATGGTCGAGGTCATGGAAACGGTCGTGCGCGGCGATTCCGGCCAACAAGCCGCTGCCGCCATCCAGTCGCAGCGTGCGTCGGCCGAATCCGAAAGCATCCGCGCGCGTGGCGAACTTGCTGCAGGTCTACTGGACCTGCAGCGCGAGATGCAGGCGGACCCGCGTCTGGATCAGGTGCGCCAGCAACTGACCGGCCTTGCCAGGCAGATGATGTCCGACGATTCGTAATCGTTCGCTCGTGAGATGCGGTAAGGCGCGCGCGCTTTTTTTATGCCGGCCGTCAGCAGAAGCGCGGTTTGGCAGAGTCTGCAGGGCAGCAGGTGGCAGCACACTTTCGCGTCGTGCGGCATGGCTCGCTTCGGCTTCGGCGCAAATTGCCTAACACGCTTCAGGCAGGTGCACCCGTCATGGTGTCTCAGCGACGTCGGCATCGTTATCGATATCAGCATCCGATGCTCGCCAAATCAGTTCAAGACCGATGGCCCGGCGGTGAGCGTGTGACAAGCTCGCTCAAGTGCTCCTGCCGAGCATCTGCCGATTCGCTGCAGCGCGCCGCTTGAAAGCCGCTGCACATCGCGGTCCCCATTCGTGCACCAGAGGGTATGATGAAGACACGTATCGTCGTTGCTGCCGATCGCACCATCCTCGTGGAAGGGATGGTCGCTTTGCTGCAAAAGGTTCCGGGATTCGAAGTGGTAGGGCATGCGGAAGACGGGCTGGCATGTCTTCAGATCGCCGCAAGAGAACTGCCTGATATCGTCCTGGTGGATGTCCTGCTCCCCGGCCTCAATGGTATCGATCTGACGCGGCGCTTGATGCAGCGCAGCCCCAGTAGCCGGGCAATCTGTATCGCTCCGTCCGATGCCTGTATGCAGGCCAGCGCAGTCTTCGAAGCTGGCGCCAAAGCATATCTGGCGCGAACCAGCCGTTTCGCCGAATTGCTGCGTGCGATTCAATGCGTCACCCAGGATCAGACCTATATCAGCCCGCAGATGTCGCGTTCACTGATCGCAGGGCTGCGTCGACCCGCCAGGGCCGATTCTGCCTACACCCGACTGACCTCACGCGAGCGCGAGATCGTGCAGCTCTATTCGGAGGGCCTGTCCACCAGGCAGATCGCTACCCGCTTGCACCTGAGCGTGAAAACGGTGGGAACGCATCGCGAAAACTGCATGTTGAAGCTCAATATCCAAAGCATCGCTCAGCTGACCCGTTATGCGATCGCGCAGGGCCTTTCTTCGCTCGAAGCAGCAATCGACGGGAGTGGTGGGCCACCCGATGCATGCGTAGCGCAACACATGCGCCGTGCCGGCTGAGGCATCCCAGCAACGCACAGCGGCACACCGGCCGTATGGACACTGGTGCAGGTACGCACGTGCTAGGCGCTGGCTTATGCACATCAGCATCCCGGTGGCCGATGCACCGCCACCGCAGCGTGTACAGCGCTAGCGCATGCTGATCAGGTTGTGAGCGTGGAGTGGGGGCGATGTCTGGCGCAGTGAGGTAGTGGTGCGACGACCCGCAGGTAGCTCGATTCCGGCGTCGCCCGAGGGTACGGCCGACGCGTCCCAACCGTCTGGTGATCAGGCTTCGAGAGTGCGACCGCTGCCGTCTCAGCGCGTCGTATTGGCGTCCATGGCCGCCTGCATCAATGCTGCGACCGCTTGCGAGGCTTGGTTGGGTTGCTGCGCAAGGAATTCGCTGACACTGCGATGATTGGCGGCAGGGTGGTTCTGGCTGAGCTTGAAGGTGAGCTCGATACGGCTGGGCACGAAACGGAAGCCCACCAGACCGCGCAATTGCCGGCGATGGCTGTCGCGCGCCATTTCGAACTGCCAGTCGCTGCCGATGCGGTGTTCGAAGTGCGCGCTCATGCGCCCGATCAGGTCGCCCAGCGCCTGCTCGTCGTCCACCCGGCTGCAATGCCCATGCAGATGCGCCACCGCGTAGTTCCAGGTCGGTACGCGCGCGGCGGTTTCCTTGTCTGGATACCAGGTGGGCGACACATAGGCGTGCGGGCCGTGCACCACGATCACCGCCTCGCCAGGTGCGCGCGCCTGCGGGTTGGGGCGTGCCCAATGACCTTCGATGGTGATGTCCTCGCCATCGCGCCGGTACAGCACCGGCAGGTGCGAGATGGCCGGTTGCCCGCCCTCGTCCTGGCTGATCAGGGTGACGAACGCGTCGCGCGCCAGCAGCCAGTCCAGCAGTGCCAGATCGGTCTGTGCAAACGCGCGCGGGGCGTACATCTCAGGCGCGGCCGCCCATGCTGATGACCATGCGTTCGCGCAGGTCGGCATCGTCGTCGCCTTGCGGTGGCGAGATCTCGTGCAGCGAGAAACCGCGGATCAGCGCGTCTTCTTCGTCCAGCCCGTCCAGCGCGACGAACTCGGCATCGAACAGCGCCGCGCGTGCACTGTCTTCGCTGTCGTAGGCCAGTGTCTTGCCATCGCTGTCCAGCACCTCGGCGGTGCCGGCATCCTTGATGCGCAGGCGTGCCCAGATCAGGGTGCGACCAATGGTAGCCAGCCACCATTGGTCGTGGCCGGTGGAGGTGTCGCGGTCGTCGAGCTCGATAGTCATGGCATTACCTTGGAAAGCAGCCCGAGCAGGGCTGCCATGCCCAGGCCGAAAAAGATGGTCAGCAGCGACAGCCACGCGGGCGTGGCCAGGCCGGACAGGGCACCGTCGCGGTGGCTGCGGTAGCGGCGCGCCAGCAACCAGCGCAACGCCACGGGGCTGATGAAGGCCGGGTCGCCGAAGCTGGCCAATGCCTCGGGATGGCGGTCGCGCATATGCACCAGGGTCAGTGGCCAAAAAATCAGCAGTGCCGTCAAACCCGCGACGGCGACACCCACGAAACACAGTGCGAAGAACAGCGTCATGTGGCCACCAGCAGGAGTGCGAGTTTGGGAAGCGCTGCGCCGACCACCAGCGCAGCAATGGTCCACCACAACGGCCGCACGGCATGGCCGACAGCCTTGCGCGCCGTATCGGCCTGCCACCACGCGCCTGGGTTCGGGTGAGCAGACGCCAGCTGCGCCAGCCGCAGGCCACGCACCCCAGCAATGCCGGCACTCAGCAATGCCACCAGGAAGGCCAGCAATTGCAGCGTGGAGGCCACCAGCAGACCCACCTCAGAACTCCGCGCTACCCGGCGCGCGCGGATAGGCGATGGCGTCGCGGATGTTGCTCAAGCCGCACACGTAGACCACCAGGCGCTCGAACCCCAGGCCGAAGCCGGCATGCGGCACCGAGCCATAGCGGCGGAAATCGCGGTACCAGCTGTAGTGCTCCTTATCCAGCCCGAACTGCGCCATGCGCGCATCCAGCACGTCCAGGCGCTCCTCGCGCTGGCTGCCGCCGATGATCTCGCCGATGCCCGGCGCCAGCACATCCATCGCCGCGACGGTCTTGCCGTCGTCGTTCAGGCGCATGTAAAACGCCTTGATGTGCTCGGGGTAGTTGGTCACCACCACCGGGCGGCCGATGTGTTCTTCGGTGAGCCAGCGCTCGTGCTCGGTCTGCAGGTCCAGGCCCCATTCCACCGGGAAGTCGAACTTCTTGCCGGAGTTCTGCAGCAGCTTCACCGCATCGGTGTAGTCGATCTGCTCGAACGGCGCATTGATGAAGGCCTCCAGCTTGCTGATCGCGTTCTTGTCCACGCGCTCGGCCAGGAACGCCAGATCGTCGCCACGCTCGTCCAGCACCGCGCGGAACAGGTACTTGAGGAACTGCTCGGCCAGACGTGCGTCCTCGGCCAGATCGGCGAAGGCGATTTCCGGCTCGATCATCCAGAACTCGGCCAGATGACGCGTGGTGTGGCTGTTCTCCGCGCGGAAGGTCGGGCCGAAGGTGTACACCTTGCTCAGCGCCAGGCAGTACGCCTCCACGTTGAGCTGGCCGGACACGGTGAGAAAGGTTTCCTTGCCGAAGAAGTCGCGGCTGAAATCCACATTGCCGGCGGCATCGCGCGGCAGGTTGACCATGTCCAGCGTGGAAACGCGGAACATCTGCCCGGCACCTTCGGCGTCGGAGGTGGTGATGATCGGGGTGCTGATCCAGTTGAAGCCGTTCTGATGGAAGAACCGGTGCACCGCCTGCGCCAGGCAGTTGCGGATGCGGGTGACCGCGCCGAACAGGTTGGTGCGCGGGCGAAGGTGCGCCACTTCACGCAGGAACTCCGGCGTCATCGGCTTGGGCTGGATGGGGTAGGTGAGCGGGTCCTCGACCCAGCCGACGATCTCCACGCCGCTGGCCTGGATCTCGAACGACTGCCCCTTGCCCTGCGACTTCACCAGCACGCCCTTGGCAATCAGCGAGCAGCCACTGGTCAGGCGCTTGATCTCGTCGAAATTGGGCAGGGTGTCGTTGGCCACCACCTGGATCGGAGCGAAGCACGAACCGTCGGTCACGTTGATGAAGGCCAGTCCGGCAGATCCGCGCAAGGTGCGCACCCACCCCCGTACCGTGACTTCGCCGCCTTCGGGGAGCTTGCCCGCAAGCGCATGTTCAACGCTGACCACCGTCATGACTTTTCCTCGCCGTAGCGACCTTGAATGGCCTGCGAGTTTACTGGCTGCGGGCGCGCCGGCGCGAGCACCTGAACACGTTGCGCCATGCTGCGCTTGTCGCAGGCGCGCGCTGCCCCCATGTATTGCGGACGCTATCGCTCAGCGTGCCGCCGGGGTGTGGCGGTCTCGCTATACTTGTCACCACTGTTTTGGAGTGTCCCCATGGCCATCAGCCTCACCCCCGCCGCGCTGGAGCGCGTGCAGCGTTTCGTGCAGCAGACCCCGGGTGCGCTGGGCCTGCGCTTTGGCGTGACCAAGACCGGTTGTTCCGGCTGGGGCCACATCACTGACCTGGCGCGCGAGAAGCGCGATGACGACGCGGTATTCGAGCAGGGCGGGGTGCATATCTTCGTTGACCCGGTCAGCCTGCCGCTGGTCGATGGCACCTGTATCGACTTCGGCAAGCACGGGCTGAGCGAGACCTTCACCTTTAGCAACCCCAATGCCACCGCCGAGTGCGGTTGTGGGGAGAGCTTTACCACCGCAGACGAGCACCGCTGACTGATCTCCCTTCTCCCGTCGGGAGAAGGTGCCCCGAAGGGGCGGATGAGGGTACGTGCGAAGCCTCATGCAGTTGAACGGCGCGAGTGGCTTCGCCCCGTACTCTCACCCCACCCCTCTCCCGCGGGGAGAGGGGCTTTAGCGCCTGCAAGGACGCCACGTCCGAAGCTAGCTGCCGGCGAGGTCCGGTTGCAGCTAAGCATCTGAACTGCCATACTTTCCTGCTTCCTGCCCGGTTCCAGGTGGGATCCCTTGCTCCACCGGCCGCTTGCGCGGACTTCCCGGGGAGCTGTCCGGCCCACGTGGCCACATCCGAAAGGTAAAACAACATGAGTCGTCATTACGAAGTCGTGTTCCTGGTCCATCCGGACCAGAGCGAGCAGGTCCCGGCCATGATCGAGCGCTACAAGTCGCTGATCGAGGGTGGTAACGGCACCATCCACCGTCTGGAAGACTGGGGCCGTCGTCAGCTGGCCTACCCGATCCAGAACCTGGTGAAGGCGCACTACGTGCTGCTCAACATCGAAGTCGACCAGGCCGTGCTGAGCGAGCTGGTGGAAAGCTTCCGCTTCAACGATGCGGTGCTGCGTCACCTGGTCGTCAAGCGCGATGGCCCGGACACCGAGCAGTCGCTGATCATGAAGAGCAAGGACGAGAAGGGCGACAAGCCCGAGCGTAGCGAGCGTCGTCGTCGTGACGATGAAGAGGGCGAAGCCCCCGCTGCCACCGATACCGACGGCGACAACGCCGAAGCCGCTTAAGGAGCGCTGTCATGTCCAAGTTCTTCCGTCGTCGCAAGTTCTGCAAGTTCACCGCCGAGGGCGTCAAAGAGATCGACTACAAGGATCTCAACACCCTGCGCCAGTACCTCACCGAGAACGGCAAGATCGTGCCGAGCCGCGTGACTGGTACCAAGTCCAAGTACCAGCGTCAGCTGGCCACGGCCGTCAAGCGCTCGCGTTTCCTGGCGCTGATCCCGTACACGGACAACCACGACGTCTAAGCAGTTCCGCGCAGGAGTCCGCAGTCATGCGGCTCCTTGCGCAAGACCCACACGTGTTTTGTGTGAGTCCCTAGCCCGCACATCCATGTGCGGGTTATCAAAAATATAGAGGCCGGTCATTCGAGATGCGGTGTTGATCGTGCTCTTGCGATTCCCAAATCCCGATTCCCGAATCCCGTCTTTTCGGACAGCACCCGTTGCGCCCGCCCACCGGCCGGCGCTAACGAATAACGGAGCACCACCATGGATCTGATTCTTCTGCAGAAAGTGACCAACCTGGGCAACCTGGGCGACAAGGTCAGCGTCAAGCCGGGCTACGGCCGTAATTTCCTCGTGCCGCAGGGCAAGGCCGTTCCGGCTACCGCTGCGAACGTCGAGGCGTTTGAAACCAAGCGCGCCGAGTACGAAGCCAAGGCCAACACCATCCTGGCCGACGCACAGAGCCGCGCCACCAAGTTCGAAGGCGCCAGCGTCACCATCGGCGCGCATGCGTCGACCGAAGGCAAGCTGTACGGCTCGGTTGGCCCGCGTGACATCGCCGAGGCGTTCACCGCCGCCGGCCTGCCGCTGGAAAAGAGCGAAGTGATCCTGGGCGAAGGCGCATTCCGCAATGTCGGCGAATACGACGTTGTGCTGCACCTGCACGCCGATGTGGAAACCTCGGTCAAGGTCATCGTCGAATCCGACGCCTGATCCAGGCCGTCAGTGTCACCCGAAGGGCGCCTTGTTAGGCGCCCTTTGTTTTTGGGGCGCCGCCGCCAGCGCTGGCATGCCCGCTATACTCATGCCCCATTGCCGGTTCCACGGCCCGCAGATCTTATGGATCAAGGGCTTGGGCGCTGGCTTCACAGGAAAAGTACCTACCGGCTTCGTCCGCGCGGTGCCCGGAATCTCCAGTCCCCATGCGCCTGTCCACGATCAAACTGTCCGGTTTCAAGTCGTTCGTCGACCCGACCACGTTGCACCTGCCCACCAACATGACCGGCATCGTCGGCCCCAATGGTTGCGGCAAGTCCAACATCATCGATGCGGTGCGCTGGGTCATGGGTGAAAGCTCGGCCAGCCGCCTGCGCGGCGACTCGCTGACCGACGTGATCTTCTCCGGCTCCTCGGCGCGCAAGCCGGTGTCGCAGGCGACGGTGGAGCTGATCTTCGACAATTCCGATCACACCATCACCGGTGAGTTCGCCTCGTTCAACGAGATTTCGGTCAAGCGCCTGGTCAGTCGCGACGGTAACAGCGCCTATTACCTCAACGGCACCAAATGCCGGCGCCGCGACATCACCGACCTGTTCCTGGGCACTGGCCTGGGCCCGCGCAGCTACTCGATCATCGAGCAGGGCATGATCAGCCAGATCATCGAGGCGCGCCCGGAAGACCTGCGCGTGTATCTGGAAGAAGCCGCCGGCATTTCCAAGTACAAGGAGCGCCGCAAGGAAACTGAAACGCGCATCCGCCACACGCGCGAAAATCTCGACCGGTTGGGCGACCTGCGCGAGGAAATCACCAAGCAGCTGGCGCATCTGCAGCGCCAGGCGCGTCAGGCCGAGCAATACCAGGCCCTGCAGGAAGAGCGCCGGATCAAGGATGCCGAGTGGAAGGCACTTGAATATCGGGGCCTGGACGGGCAGTTGCAGGGCCTGCGCGAAAAATTGAATCAGGAAGAAACCCGCCTGCAGCAATTGATCGCCGATCAGCGCGATGCCGAAGCACGCATCGAAACCGGGCGCGTACGCCGCGAGGAGGCCGCCGAGGCGGTGGCCAAGGCGCAGGCCGACGTGTACCAGGTGGGCAGCGCGCTGGCGCGCATCGAACAGCAGATCCAGCATCAGCGCGAGCTCTCGCACCGCCTGCACAAGGCACGCGACGAGGCGCAGAGCCAGCTGCAGGAATTGACCCAGCACATCAGTGGCGATTCGGCCAAATTGGCCGTGCTGCGCGAGGCGGTGGCCGACGCCGAGCCGCAGCTGGAACAACTGCGCGAAGACCACGAATTCCGTCAGGAAGCGCTGCGTGAAGCCGAGGCGCGGCTGGCCGACTGGCAGCAGCGCTGGGAAGCCCATAACCGCGACACCGGCGAAGCCTCGCGTGCCGGCGAAGTGGAGCGTACGCGCGTCGATTACCTGGACCGCCAATCGCTGGAAGCCGACCGCCGCCGCGAAGCGCTGGTCAACGAACGTGCCGGGCTGGATCTGGATGCGCTGGCCGAAGCGTTCGAGCAGATCGAACTGCGCCACGAAACGCAAAAAGCGTCGCTGGATGGGCTGACCGAGCAGGTGGAAGCGCGCAAGCACGCACTCGGCGGCCTGCAGGAACAGCAGCGGGCAAGCCAGGGCGAGCTGGCGGAAGTACGCAAGCAGGCGCAGGCCGCGCGTGGCCGGCTGTCCTCGCTGGAAACCCTGCAACAGGCCGCGCTCGGCCAGGAGCAGGGCGCGGCGGTGGCGTGGCTGAAGTCGCGCGGCCTGGACTCGGCGGCGCGGGTGGGCGAGCGCATCAGCGTGGAAGGCGGCTGGGAAAACACCGTCGAAAGCGCGCTGGGGCAGTTGATCGAAGGCGTGCTGGTGGAGGCGCCCGAGCAGCTGGTGGACGCCCTGGGCGAGTTGGGCGAAGGCCGCATCGCGCTGGTGTCCAGCGCCACCGACAACGCGAGCTTTGCACCGACCTCGCTGGCCGCCAAGGTGCAGGGGCCGATCGCGATCCGTCGCCTGCTGGCGCGGCTGCACGTCGCCGACGATCTGGCGGCCGCGCGCGCGCTGCAGCGCAGCCTGCCCGAGGGCGACTCGGTCATCACCCGCAATGGCGAGCGGCTGGGCGAGGGCTGGGTGCGCGTGTCGCGCTCCGGCGCCGCCAAGCAGGGCGCCTTGCTGCGCGAGCGCGAAATCCAGGACCTGCGCACCCAGATCGAAACCCTGCAGGAGCGCGAAGCCGAGCTCGAACACCAACTCACCAGCTTCCGCGAGCAATCGCTGGCGGCCGAGCAGCAGCGCGAAGATGCGCAGCGCCAGTTGTACATGGCGCACCGCAGCGTGTCCGAGCTGGCCGGCCAGTTGCAGAGCCAGCAGGGCAAGGTCGACGCGGCGCGCACGCGCATCGACCGCATCGAAAGCGAACTGGCGCAATTGCTGGAAACGCTCGATACCAGCCGCGAGCAGGCCCGCGAAGCGCGCGCAAAACTCGAAGATGCGGTCACCTTGATGGGCGATCTGCAGGGCACGCGCGAAGCTTTGGAAAACGAGCGCCGCCAGCTCACCGACGCGCGCGACCAGGCCCGCGACGCTGCGCGCGGCGTGCGCGATGCGATGCATGCCCTGGCGCTGACGCTGGAGTCGCAACGCACCCAGATCACCTCGCTCAGCCAGACGCTGGAGCGCATGGACAGCCAGCGCGGCCAGCTCGACACGCGCCTGGAAGATCTGGTCGCCCAGCTCAGCGATGGTGATTCGCCGGTGGAAACGCTGGAGCACGAACATCAGGCCGCATTGAGCGAGCGCGTGCGCACCGAGCGCGCGCTGGGCGAGGCGCGCACCCTGCTCGACAGCATCGACAGCGAACTCCGCAGCTTCGAACAAACCCGTCAGCAGCGCGACGAACAGGCGCTGGCGCAGCGCGAACGTATTTCGCAGCGCAAGCTCGATCAGCAGGCGCTGGTGCTCAGTGCCGAGCAGTTGTCGGCTGCCGTGGTCAAGGCCGGCTTCGTGCTCGAAGACGTGGTCAACGGCCTGCCCGAGGCGGCAAATGCGGCCGAATGGGAAGCAGCGGTGGGCCAGATCGACGGGCGCATGCGGCGCCTGGAGCCGGTGAATCTGGCGGCGATCCAGGAATACGGCGAAGCTGCGCAGCGTTCGGAATATCTGGACGCGCAGAACCTGGACCTCAATACCGCGCTGGAAACGCTGGAAGAAGCCATCCGCAAGATCGATCGCGAAACCCGCGGCCGTTTCAAGGACACCTTCGACCGCGTCAACTCGGGCGTGCAGGCGCTGTATCCGCGCCTGTTCGGCGGCGGCCATGCCTATCTGGAACTCACCGGCGAAGACCTGCTCGACACCGGCGTCACCATCATGGCGCGCCCGCCGGGCAAGCGTGTGTCCAGCATTTCGCTGCTGTCCGGCGGCGAGAAGGCGATGACCGCGGTGGCGCTGGTGTTTGCGATCTTCCAGCTCAACCCCGCGCCGTTCTGCCTGCTGGACGAGGTGGACGCGCCGCTGGACGAAGCCAACGTCGGCCGCCTGGCCAACATGGTGCGCGAGATGAGCGAGAAGGTGCAGTTCCTGTTCGTCAGCCACAACAAGGCCACGATGGAAGCGGCGCGTCAGCTCTCCGGCGTGACCATGCGCGAACCGGGTGTCAGCCGCCTGGTCAGCGTGGACCTGGAAGAAGCCGCACGTTTGGCGGGTGCGGCATGACGTGCCATGCTTGTTGGAATGATTCCACCCGTCACTTTTACGCGGAGGCACGCTGAATGTCCGACATGGCCATGATCCGGATCGGGATCCTGATCGCTGGACTGCTGCTGGTCGCGGCCATCTTCCTGTTCGGCCGCCCGAAGAAATCGCCGCAGGGCCGTCGCGTCGACAAGGACGAGGGCCAGCCGCGCGAGCGGCGCGAGCCGGTGATTTCCGGCGATGCAGATGTCGACGGTGCTGCCTTCGAGCGCAGCGAGGGCAGTGCCGAACAGAGCGAGCTGTCGCTGGATGCGCAGGACGCGGCCGGCGGTAACGATGTCGGCAAGCGCCCGAACCAGGATTTCGACAAGATCGTGTCGCTGTTCGTGGCCGCCAAGGCCGGGCAGATCCTGCGTGGCGAGGATGTGGTGGTGGCCGCGGAAAAGACCGGGCTGGTGTTCGGCCACATGAATGTCTTTCACCGTCTGGTGGAAGGGCACCCCGAGCGCGGGCCGATCTTCAGCATGGCCAGCATCCTCAAGCCCGGCAGCTTCGACATGGCCAACATCCGCGAGATGCAGACGCCGGCGATCGCGTTCTTCCTGACCCTGCCGGCGCCGATGACGGCGCTGGATGCCTGGGAAAAGATGCTGCCGACCGTGCAGCGCATGGCCGAGCTGCTGGACGGCGTGGTGCTGGATGACAGCCGCAACGCATTGGGCCGGCAGCGTGTGGCGCATATCCGCGATGAGCTGCGCGCCTACGACCGTCAGCACCAGGCACCGCCGCTGACCAAATCGCCGCGCTGGTGAGTTGAGCGATGTTGAGCCTGCAGGGCGTGTTGGCAGTGGCGCTACTGCTGGTGCTGTGGGCAATCCTGGCGATGCCGCTGCTGTGGGTCTTTAGCAGAATCGCCGCACGGCTGCGCAAGCGCCCGCGCAACTCGCCGGGGGTGATTGGCGGTTTTGCAGCCGCCATCACCTTGCTGGTGGCGCCGGTACCGACGCCCTTCATCAGCGTGTTCCTGCCGCATGCGATCGCGCTGTTCGACCGCCGTTACTACACGCACATCCTGCAAGGCTCGCCGATGCTGCGCGAGCTGCTGCTATGGAACGCCGGCTCGATGGCACTGACCTTCGTCATCAGCTACCTGTGGATCCGGCACACGTTACGCGCACCGCAGAGCGAGGCGTCGGAGCAGTAGTTCTAAGCCCATCTCCCGCCGGGAGAGGGGTTGGGGTGAGGGTACGTGGCGAAGCCACTTGTGGCGTCTCATTTCTGAAGGCGCGTAGCGACGCGCTTGACCTCCGAGGCGGTGACCACTTCGCGATGCGCCCCTCATCCGCCCCTGGCGGGGCACCTTCTCCCCCATAAAGGAGGACAATGTCCCGATGGGAGAAGGGTCCGCGTGGGCTTTATCGAACGCTTTGCGTGTTAGCGCTTGGCTTTGCCGAATGCTTCGCGAAACCGGACCATTTCCGCCTCGGTGCCTACGCTGACACGCACGCGCTTGGGCCAGATCGGCCAGCTGCGGCCGACGATGACGCCCTGCTTCTGCATCGAATCGGCGAACACGCCAGCGTCACGTTTGACGTCCAGCAGGAAGCAGTTGGCTTGCGAGGGCAGGCAGGTGTAGCCCTTGCCCTTGAGCCAGGCGATGGTTTCGTCGCGCACGCGGGCGTTGTCTGCACGGCGGGTCTGCACCAGCAGTGGGTCGCGCAGGCTGGCGATGCCGGCGGCCATCGCCGGTACCGACAACGGGTTGCTGCCGAACGCGGCAAGTTTGGTCTGCAGGCCCGGCGGGGCCAGGGCGGCGCCCAGACGCAGGCCGGCCATGCCGTAGAGCTTGGAGAAGCTGCGCAGCACGATCAGGTCCTGGCGCTGCCGCACCAGATCGGCCACCGAGGGCTCGTTGCTGTAATGGATATACGCCTCGTCGACCACCAGCACCGCGCTGGACGGCTTGTTGGCCAGCAGCCACTCGATGTCGGCGCGCGGGGTGATGGAACCGGTGACATTGCCGGGGTTGCACATATAGATCAGACCGGCGGTCGGGTCCGCCTTGGCCATCGCCTTGACGTCGTGCGCGCCATCGGCACGCAGCGGCACCTTGCGCACGGCCACGCCTCGGGCAGTGGCGCTTTCGATCAGCGGGTCGAAGCTCGGGTCGGCCACCACCAGCCCGGCGCGCGCGGAGGTGAACAGGCTGCCGGCCCGGTTCAGCGCGTCGCGCGAGCCGGGAAACAACGACAGATGATCGTTGGGCAACTGCAGCTCGCCGGTCATCAGGTTGCGCAGGTCCTGCTCCATCTCGAACAGGTAGCGGCCCGAGCGCGCCAGCGAACGCGTGGCAGCGTCAACCGCCGCCGGGGCAGGCCCGAGCGGGTGCTCGTTGAGGTTGAGGTACACGGTGCCGGCCGCGGCGGCCACGCCCGGCGTTGCCGGCGCCGCGGCGCGCTTGCGGGCCGCCTCGGCCGCGGGTGCCAGCCCCAGTGCGGAAACCGCCACGCCGGTGGTGGCGAGGCTGAGAAACGAGCGGCGCGAGACGGGCAACGACACGGGTGAGCTCCAGAGGCGGCGGGCAAAGAGGGCGCCACGCTAGCCGGTTTGGGCGTGTCTGCCTATCGGGAAATACCCGCAGGGCCGGTCGCGCAGGTGCGCGCGCTGCAATCAGGTGGCAGCGACGGTGGTGTTTCCCGCGTTTGCGTACACGGGTCAGGTAACCGCCGGGCCCGCTTCCAGCGGGCTCCGGGCTGTGGCTGAAGCACCTGTTTCGCTCCGATGCCGACACCCTGGCAAGGTGCGGGTTACGCATGGCCACCGCGGCCGACGCTGCCAATGCCAACGACTTCATCCATCGATCAATCCGCGCGACCGAAGGCGCTTCCGCCAACGCTTGGCATCGGCACGGCCCGTTAGAATGGGCGGCCCAGAGCCAGCCCCGCGATCATGACTGCCAGCCCGGATCCCGCTCAGCGCATCGCTGCCTTGCGTCGCCGCATCGACGATGCCAACTACCGCTATCACGTGCTCGACGAGCCGCAGCTGGCCGACGTCGACTACGACCGTCTGATGCGGGAGCTGGAGGCGCTGGAAGCCGAGCACCCGTCGTTGGCCAGTGCCGATTCGCCAACGCAGCGGGTTGGCTATCTGGCCGCCTCGCGCTTTGCCGAGGTACGGCATGCCTTGCCGATGTTGTCGCTGGGCAATGCCTTCAGCGACGAGGAAGTGCGCGAGTTCGTGCGGCGCATCAGCGAGCGCCTGGAGATCAAGCAACCGGTCTTCTCGGCCGAGCCCAAGCTGGATGGGCTGGCGATCAGCCTGCGCTACGAAAACGGCGAGTTCGTGCAGGGTGCCACCCGCGGCGATGGCGCCACCGGCGAGGATGTCAGCGCCAACCTGCGCACGGTCAAGGCGATTCCGCTGCGCCTGCGCGGCCAGGGCTGGCCGCAGGTGCTGGAGGTACGCGGTGAGGTCTACATGCCGCGCGCCGCGTTCGAGGCCTACAACGCGCAGATGCGCGCGCAGGGCGGCAAGGTGCTGGCCAATCCGCGCAACGGCGCGGCCGGTTCGTTGCGCCAGCTGGATGCGCGCATCACGGCACAGCGCCCGCTGAGTTTCTTTGCCTACGGCGTCGGCGAGGTGAGCGAAGGCGCATTGCCGCAGACGCATTCGGCCATCCTGGCGCAGTTGCGCGACTGGGGCTTTCCGGTCAGCCAACTGGTCGAGGTGGTGCAGGGTAGTGAGGGTCTGTTGGCGTACTACCAACGCATCGGCGAAGCGCGCGATGGATTGCCGTTCGATATCGACGGCGTGGTCTACAAGCTCGACGATCTGGCCGGGCAACGCGAGATGGGATTCGTGTCCCGCGCGCCGCGTTGGGCGATTGCGCACAAGTTCCCGGCGCAGGAGCAGTCCACCACGGTGGAGGCGATCGAGATCCAGATCGGCCGCACCGGTGCGGCGACGCCGGTGGCACGTCTGAAGCCGGTGCAGGTGGCTGGCGTCGTGGTCACCAATGCGACCTTGCACAACGCCGACCAGATCGCGCGGCTGGATGTGCGCGTGGGCGACACGGTCATCGTGCGCCGCGCCGGCGATGTGATTCCCGAAGTGGCCGGTGTGGTCGCCGACCAGCGACCGGCCGGCACGCAGGAATGGCGCATGCCCACGCAGTGCCCGGTGTGCGGTTCGGAGATCGTGCGCGAGGAAGGCCAGGCGGTGTGGCGTTGCTCGGGTGAGTTGACCTGCCCGGCGCAGCGCAAGGAAGCGTTCCGGCATTTCGTTTCGCGGCGCGCGATGGATGTCGATGGTCTCGGCGAAAAATTCATCGAGGTGCTGGTCGACAGCGGGCTGGTGCAGGGCGTGGCCGATCTGTATCTGCTCACCGTGGATCAGTTGCTGCAGCTGCGCCTGATCAGCAACGCCGAGAGCCCGCATGCGTTCCTGCGCGAGGCGCGCGAGCATCTGGCCAGCGGTGCGTATGCGCAGCTGGAAACCCGTGTGGTCGGCATCGGCGTGGACCTCGCCGGGGAGCGCGAGGTGCCGCAGACCTGGCAGGCCGATCTGCTGCGCGCAGGCCTGCCGAGCTTCGACTGGAACCGCAGGAAGATCGCCACCAAGTGGGCCGAGAACCTGATCGAGGCGATCGAGACATCGCGCGACACTACGCTGGAGCGCTTCCTGTTTGCGCTGGGCATCGAACATGTGGGCGAGAGCACGGCCAAGGCCTTGTCGGCCTGGTTCGGCGATCTGGAACTGATCCGCCATCTGCCGTGGCCGTTGTTCAAGCGCGTGCCGGATATCGGTGGAGAAGTGGCGCGTTCACTCGGGCACTTCCTCGACCAGCCCGGCAATCAGCAGGCCATCGACGACCTGCTGCAACGTGGCGTGCGTATCGGCGATGCGCATCCGCCATCGCCCAAGCTGCGCGAGGCGTTGAGTTTTGCCAGCGTACTGGAAGACATGGACATCCCCAAGGTGACGCCGGTGCGTGCGCAGCAGCTTGCCGCTGCGGTGGAGTCGTTTGCTGCGCTGCGCACGGCAGGCGCCGATGCCTTGCAACAGGCCGGCGTTCCCGCGCCCGTGGTGGCCGCGTTGCTGCAATGGCTGGATCGCCCGGAAAACGCCGCGTTGGCAAGCGCAGCGCAACAGGCAATGGAAACGGTGCTGGCGCGGCTGCCGGAAGCCGATGCGCTGCAGACCGGCCCGCTCGATGGCCAGACGGTAGTGATCACCGGCACCCTGGCCGCGTTGACGCGCGATGCCGCCAAGCAACGCCTCGAAGCATTGGGCGCCAAGGTCGCCGGCAGCGTGTCGAAGAAGACTGCGTTTTTGGTCGCCGGCGAGGAGGCCGGTTCCAAGCTCGACAAGGCGCAATCGCTGGGCGTGGAGATCTGGGACGAAGCACGGCTGCTGGCCTTCCTGGGTGAACACGGGCAGCAGCCGTGACGGCAGCGACACTGGATCTGGCTGCACTGCAACTGCGCGCGCAGCTCAACGCGGCGATTCGTGCGTTTTTTGCCGAGCGCGGCGTGCTGGAAGTGGAAACGCCGGTGCTCTCGCAGGCCGGCAATACCGAGCCGAACATCGAGAGTTTCAGCACCCGCTTCAGCGGGCACGTGGATGCCGGCCCGCCCGTGCGCTGGTTGCGCACCTCGCCGGAATACCCGCTCAAGCGCCTGCTTGCCGCCGGCCTGGGCGATTGCTACGAGCTGGGGCGTGTGTTTCGCAATGGCGAGGCCGGCGGCCGGCACAACCCGGAATTCAGCATGCTCGAGTGGTACCGGGTGGGCTGGGACGACCGCGCGCTGGCGCAGGAAACCGTTGCGCTGGTGCAGCGGGCGCTTGCGTTGGTCGGGCGTGCGGCTGCGGTGCAGGTGCTCAGCTACCGCGAGCTGTTCGTGCAGCGGCTGGGCATCGACCCGCTGCTGGCGCCGGAACAGGCGTTGCGTGCGCCGCTGCACGACATCGCCATCGACCCGCAGGGGCTCACGCGCGATGACTGGCTGGACCTGCTGATGACCCATCGCCTGCAGCCGGGGTTTTCCGGCGACACGCTCACCGTGGTGCACGACTGGCCGGCCAGCCAGTGCGCGCTGGCGCGGATCCGCCACGACAACCCGCCGGTGGCCGAACGGTTCGAGCTGTATCTGGGCGCCTACGAGGTCGCCAACGGCTACCACGAGTTGAACGACCCGCAGGAGCAACGCGCGCGTTTCCTGCGCGACAACGCGCGGCGCGTGTCGCGCGGTTTGCCGCAGCTGCCGCTGGACGAGGAGCTGCTTGCGGTGTTGTCGCAGCTGCCGGACTGCGCGGGAGTGGCGGTGGGCGTGGACCGTTTGTTGATGGCCTTGCGCGGCACCGCGCAGATCGCCGACGTGCTGGCCTTCGAGTTCGCGCGTGCCTGAGGACGGGGGCGGCCGGCGTCGCGCTGGATCGCACCACGCAGATCGCGGACGTGCTGACGTTCGAGTTCGCGCGCCTGAGCCTCGGCGCGGCGGGCATTGCGCTTGACCGCCAAGGCGTTCCCGAACGCAGGTGCTCCGCCGCAGCTTGCTGCGCACCAGGCCGGCGCGGCGCATCACAGACGTGGCGGATCCGTAAACGACACCGCTCCACGCGTACCGCGCGACAGTGCGCGTGCACCGCGCTGCCATGCCGCTGTCACCTGCGCCGTATTGCTATCTTCACATCGATGATGCTCTCATCTTCACGTCCACGGGGGCGCGACGTAGATCGTTTCGGGGTGAGGATTGTTGGCATGAAGTGGCTGATCAGCTTATGCGGTTTGTGGTGCCTGCCGCTGCTGATGTTCGCCGATGCGCGTGCTTCCGAGCGTGCGGCCGGTGTGGTGCGCTGCGAGTCCAAGGACATGGCGCGCGTGCATTGCGCGATGAACATTGCCAATGGCGTTCAGCTGGTGCGCCAGCTCTCCGAGACCAGCTGTATCCGCGGCAGCGAATGGGACGTCGAAGACGATGGCGTGTGGGTCGAACAGGGCTGCCGCGCCGAATTCGCCGCGTCCCGCGTGCAGACCGCAACGGTGATGCGCCGCGTGGTGCGCTGCGATTCCAATGGCGGCAAGGTGGCGTGCCCGGTGGTGTTGCGTGGCGCGCCGGTGCGGCTGCTGCGGCAACGTTCGATGTGGCCGTGCAAGGAAGGCCGCACCTGGGGCGTTCGCCGTAACGAGATCTGGGTGTCGCGTGGGTGCGATGGCGAGTTCGAAGTGGGTGCCGAAGACGGCTCCGGCTTCGTGACGGTGCCGCGCATGGTCACCTGCGAATCCAAGAAAAGCGCGCGCCGCACCTGCGGGGTGTCGGTGGAGCGTGCGGTACGGCTGGGCCGGCAGATGTCCAGGACGCCCTGCGTGGAAGGCCAGACCTGGGGCTGGAGCCGCGACGGTGTCTGGGTGAACGACGGTTGCCGCGCCGAGTTCATCGTCGACTGAGCGGCTATCAGGGCAGCTGCGCGACTACGTGTCGGTCTAGTGCTGGCTGGAGGATTTAGGTCTTCGCGCGCCGCGGCTGCCCCGTGGTCTGGTTGCAGGGACCTTGCACGCCCACCGTCGTGGGATACGCTGCAAGTACATCCCGGTAAGCTCCGTAGCGGCATCCATGCCGCCATCGAGTCTCCATGGACGGGTTGACGGCGTGTCCCGCAAGCGATGAGGGCGCCGCGCCCTCGACCAGGCTTGAAGATAGCCAAGCGATCGCGATACGCACAGTGCAGGCGTCTCGCCCTGATTGCTCAATACCGGCAGATCAGGAGGAGAGCGGATGGTCTGCGCCTTTGCTGCAGGGCCCTTGCCCGCCCACCATCGCAGGACACGCCGCAAGTACATCCATGTAGCTCCTTGGCGGCATCCATGCCGCCAAGGGTCCTGCGACGGTGGGCGGGCAAGGACCAGTGGAGTTGGTCGGTGTGCAAGGATCTCAACCAGCGACCAGCAAGCTGGCGATGCGGTGACCTTTGCTCTTCGACAAAAACACCAACCAACTGTCTGGCGTGGTGTCCTCGCCGATTGCGGGACCGTGTGGCGGCATGGATGCCGCCACCGAGCCTCCACGGACGGATTCACGGCGTGTCCCGCGAGCGGTGAGGGCACCGCGCCCTCGACCGGACTTGAAGACAGCCAAGCGATCGCTACACGCACGATGCAGGCGTCGCTACCTGATTGCTCAATACTGGTAGATCAGGCGAAAAGCGGATCATCTGCGCCTTTGCTGCAGAGCCCTTGCCCGCCCACCATCGCAGGACCCGCTGCAAGTACGTCCATGTAGCTCCGTGTCGGCATCCATTCCGCCAAGGGTCCCGCGACGGTGGGCAGGCAAGGACCAGTCAAGTTGGTCGGTGCGCAGGGTTTTCAATCAGCAACGGCAAGCTGCGCGGCGCGGCATTTTCGTTTTCGGCAAGACCGCCAGCCAACCGTCTGGGATGAGGGTGCCGCGATCTCGACCAACCGGGCGGTTGCGCCTGATGCATTGCTGCGCGGTCTGCGATCTGGGCGACGCCTTCCACTGACTGCACCGCCCCTGCGCCTTACAATGGACGCATGAACGACAGCGCCCATATCGATTACGCCCGCTACGACCACATCCGGCCGCTACTGTGGACCGGCGATGCCCTGGAATTGCTCGACCAACGCAAGCTGCCCTTCGTGGTGGAGCATGTGCGTTGCGACACCAGTGACGCGGTGGCCGAAGCGATCCATTCGCTGGCCGTGCGCGGTGCGCCGGCGATCGGCATTGCGGCCGGGTGGGGCGTGGTGCTGGCCGCGCGCGACATCGACGCCGATGACGGCAGCGCCGCGCTGCAGAAGCTCGAGCCGGCGCTGCTGCGGCTCAATGCGGCACGCCCGACCGCGGTCAACCTGGCCTGGGCGCTGATGCGCATGCGTCGGGTGTTGGGCGCGGCCGGCGCGGACTGGCGCGAGGTGATCGCGCGCGAGGCGCAGGCGATCGCGGATGAGGATCTGGCGGCCAACCGCCATATGGGTGCGCTCGGCGCCGACCTGATCGCCCCCGGCAGTGGCGTGCTGACCCACTGCAATACCGGCTCGCTGGCCACTGCCGGCTTCGGCACGGCGCTGGGCGTGATTCGCGCCGGTATGGCGCAGCAGCGCATCGCCAAGGTGTTTGCCGGCGAAACCCGGCCCTGGCTGCAGGGCGCGCGCCTGACCGTGTGGGAGCTGCAGCAGGACGGCATCGACGCCACCCTCATCGCGGATTCGGCGGCCTCGCATCTGATGAAGTCCGGCCTGGTGCAATGGGTGATCGTCGGCGCTGATCGCATCTGCGCCAATGGCGATACCGCCAACAAGATCGGCACCTATCAGCTGGCCATTGCCGCGCGCCACCACGGGGTCAAGTTCATGGTGGTGGCGCCGTCGTCGACCGTGGACATGGCCACCGCCAGTGGCGACCAGATCGAGATCGAGCAGCGCGATCCGGGCGAATTGTTCGGTGTGGGCGGGGTGCGTACGGTGGCCGACGGCATCCATGCCTGGAACCCGGTATTCGACGTCACCCCCGGCAGCCTGATCGATGCCATCGTCACCGAGCGCGGGGTGATCGTGCAGCCGGACCTGGTGCGGATGCAGGCAGCCTTCGGCGCCTGAGCCCGGCGCGGCGCACCTGCGCCGCAAACGTCCGGCAAAGTCCTGCAAGTGCTTGTTTCTGGCTGGTAAACCGGAGGCGTCGGGCTGCCCCTTCGTGGTACAATCCGGGGCTTGAATCGATCGGCGGGAGCGTGGGGTCGGCAGCCTGTGGGTAAGGCGCCCCCGACGCGGCTTTCCGGCTCGCCCGCCACCTCACTTACGGAACCCGAATGGCAGAAACCGCCAAGGAAATCATCCAGGTCAATCTGGAAGACGAGATGCGCAAGAGCTATCTCGATTACGCGATGAGCGTGATCGTGGGCCGCGCACTCCCCGATGCCCGTGATGGCCTCAAGCCTGTGCACCGTCGCGTGTTGTTCGCGATGCACGAGCTGGGCGCCCACAGCAACAAGGCCTACTTCAAGTCGGCGCGTATCGTCGGCGACGTCATCGGTAAGTATCACCCGCACGGCGACCAGTCGGTGTACGACACGCTGGTGCGCATGGCGCAGCCGTTCTCGCTGCGCTACATGATGGTCGATGGCCAGGGTAACTTCGGTTCGGTCGACGGCGACTCTGCGGCGGCGATGCGTTACACCGAGTCGCGCATGTCGCGGCTAGCGCATGAGCTGATGGCGGACATCGACAAGGAAACCGTCGATTTCCAGCCAAATTACGACGAAAAGGAACTGGAACCGACGGTCATGCCGACCCGGTTCCCCAGCCTGCTGGTCAACGGTTCGGCCGGTATCGCGGTGGGCATGGCCACCAACATCCCGCCGCATAACCTGACCGAGGCGATCAACGCCTGCATCGCGCTGATCGACACCCCGGAGCTGGATGTCGAAGGCCTGATGGAATACATCCCGGGCCCGGATTTTCCCACCGCCGGCATCATCAATGGCACCGCCGGCATTGCCGCCGGTTACCGCACCGGCCGTGGCCGCGTGCGCATCCGTGCCAAGGCCGATGTGGAAGTGGCCGACAACGGCCGCGAGGCGATCGTCGTCACCGAGATCCCGTACCAGGTGAACAAGGCGCGGCTGATCGAGAAGATCGCCGAGCTGGTCAAGGAAAAGAAGCTCGAAGGCATCAGCGAGCTGCGCGATGAGTCCGACAAGGACGGCATGCGCATCTACATCGAGATCAAGCGCGGCGAGTCGGCCGAGGTTGTGCTCAACAACCTGTATCAGCAAACCCAGATGGAGTCGGTGTTCGGTATCAACATGGTGGCGTTGATCGACGGCCGCCCGCAGTTGATGAACCTCAAGCAGATGCTGGAGGCGTTCATCCGCCACCGCCGTGAGGTGGTCACCCGCCGCACCATCTTTGAGCTGCGCAAGGCGCGTGCGCGTGCGCACGTGCTGGAAGGCCTGACCGTTGCGTTGGCCAACATCGATGAAATGATCGAGTTGATCAAGACCTCGGCCAACCCGCAGGAAGCGCGCGAGCGCATGCTGGCCAAGACCTGGCAACCGGGTCTGGTCGGCGCACTGTTGGGCGCGGCCGGTGCCGAAGCGTCCAAGCCGGAAGATCTGCCGCCGGGCGTGGGCCTGATCAAGGGCTTTTACCAGCTCAGCGAAGTGCAGGCGTCGCAGATCCTGGAAATGCGTCTGCATCGCCTGACCGGCCTGGAACAGGAAAAGCTGACCGACGAGTACAAGCAGTTGCTCGGCGTCATCGAAGGCCTGATCCGCATCCTGGAAAACCCGGACGTGCTGCTGCAGGTGATCCGCGACGAGCTGATCAATATCCGCGAAGAATACGGCGACGAACGCCGCACCGAAATCCGTCACAGCGAAGAAGATCTGGACATCCTGGATCTGATCGCGCCGGAAGACGTGGTGGTGACGTTGTCGCATGCCGGCTATGCCAAGCGCCAGCCGGTGAGCGCTTATCGTGCGCAGCGCCGTGGCGGCCGTGGCCGGTCTGCCGCCGCGACCAAGGAAGAAGATTTCATCGACCAGCTGTGGCTGGTCAACACGCACGACACGCTGCTGACCTTCACCAGCAGCGGCAAGGTGTTCTGGCTGCCGGTGCATCAGCTGCCGGAAGCCGGCTCCAATGCGCGTGGCCGCCCGATCATCAACTGGATTCCGCTGGAATCCGGCGAGCGCGTGCAGGCGGTGCTGCCGGTGCGCGAGTACGCCGACAACCGCTATGTGTTCTTCGCCACCCGCAACGGTACGGTCAAGAAAACGCCGCTGAGCGAATTCGCCTTCCGTCTGGCGCGCGGCAAGATCGCGATCAATCTGGACGAAGGCGACGCGCTGGTCGGCGTGGCGTTGACCGATGGCGACCGCGACGTGTTGCTGTTCGCCTCCAACGGCAAGACCGTGCGCTTTGGTGAGTCCACCGTGCGCTCGATGGGCCGTACCGCCACCGGTGTGCGCGGTATCCGCCTGACCAAGGGCGAGGAAGTGGTCAGCCTGATCGTGGCCGAGCGTGCCGGCGGTGTCGAAGAAGAGATCGAAGGCGACGAGGTCGATGACGTGGTGGAAGCCACCGATGGCGGCGAGCCTGCCGTGATCGAGGTTGCCGACGACGGCAACGTGGCCTACATCCTGACCGCTACCGAGAACGGCTACGGCAAGCGCACCCCGCTGGCCGAATATCCGCGCAAGGGGCGTGGCACCCAAGGCGTGATCGGCATCCAGACCACCGAGCGCAACGGCAAGCTGGTGCGTGCAGTGCTGCTGGGCGCCACCGACGAAGTGTTGCTGATTTCCGATGGCGGCACGCTGGTGCGCACACGCGGTTCGGAAATCTCGCGCGTGGGCCGCAACACCCAGGGCGTGACGCTGATCCGTCTGTCCAAGGGCGAAAAGCTGCAGGCGGTCGAACGCCTGGATGCATCGCTGGATGAAGTGGACGATGTGGTGGAAGACGCAGCTGCGCAGGCCACCGTAGTGCCGCCGGCAACCGAAGAATGATCGGTTGATCGTGCAGCGGCATTGCTGCAGCTGACCAAAAACGCCGGCGGAAGCCGGCGTTTTTTTTATGCCCGTCATTGTTGCAGGCCATGACATCTGCAACGCAGTGTCCTCGACCGATTGTCGCGAAAAAGGCGGCTCTTTCACCCGCGCGGGCCGAAGGTGGTTGGCGGTGCGGCGGCGTTGCGTTGCCGCTGAGTCGAAGAGGAACAAGTGATGACGATTCTGGATCGTCCTTCCGGTCGCGGCCATTGGGCGCTGGCGATATTGGGAGGTGTGATTGCCGTGCTGGGCGCAGTACTGCTGGCCGGTGGCGTGTGGTTGGCCGCGCTGGGTGGCTCCTGGTATTACCTGCCGGCCGGTGCGGCAATGGTGATTGCCGGCGTCTTGCTGGTGTGGGGCCGCAATGCGGGCGCATGGTGGTTTGCTGCGGTGGTGGTGGGTTCGCTGCTGTGGACATGGTGGGAATCGGGCAGCGATTACTGGCGCTGGGTGCCGCGCCTGGGCCTGATCGTCGGCCTGGCATTCGTGCTCGCGCTGTTGCTCCCGAAATTGCAACGCCCGGTGTCGCGCGCGGTCTCGCGCAGCGTGGCGGGCGCGTTGGCGGCAGTGTTCGTGGTCGCCTTCGTGCTGGCCTTCGTGCCGCACGGCGTTACCGAAGCCGATGGCGCGCTGGCGCAGGCGGCCGGCATGGTGGGTGGTCTGCTCAATCGCACTGCATCCGCCCCGGGTGCGGCACCTGGCGCACAGCCGGCGAACGCACCTGCCGACGGCGACTGGGCTGCCTACGGACGCAGCCAGGCCGGGCAACGTTACTCGCCGCTGCAGCAGATCAATCGCGACAATGTGGCGCAGTTGCAGCAGGCGTGGGCATTCCATACCGGCGATCTGCCGAGCAAGCGCTGGGGCGCGGAGACCACGCCGCTGAAGGTGGGCGACAGCCTGTACCTGTGCACCGCGCGCAACCAGGTGATCGCGCTGGATGCCGCCAGCGGCAAACAGCGCTGGCGCTACGATCCCAAGGTCAAGGACGAGGCGATTCCATATACGGCGGCCTGCCGTGGGGTGTCGTATTACGAAGTGCCGGCAGCCGCCAACACTGCAGACGCAACGGCAACGGCAACGTCGCCGGCAGCGCTGTGCCGCACGCGCGTGATCGAAGGCACGCTGGACGGCCGCTTGATCGCACTGGATGCACGCAGCGGTACGCCATGCCCGGACTTCGGCAGCAATGGTCAGGTCGATATCACCGTCGGCATGGGGCAGACGCCGCCGGGCTATGTGTCGATCAATTCGCCACCGGCCATCGTGCGTGGCGTGGTGGTCACCGGCCATCAGGTGCTCGACGGGCAGAAGCGTTACGAGCCGTCCGGTGTGATCGAAGGCTTCGATGCAGTGACCGGCAAGTTGCGTTGGGCCTGGGACATGACGCATCCGGACTGGAACGGTGCACCGCCGCCGGGCCAGAGCTGGACGCGCGGCACGCCGAACATGTGGACCACGGCGGCCGCCGATGAGCAGCTGGGCTATGTGTACCTGCCGATGGGCAATTCCACCGCAGATTACTGGAGCAGCTCGCGCACGCCGCAGGAGAATCGCTACGCGACCTCGCTGTTGGCGCTGGATGTGACCACGGGCAAACCGGTGTGGAATTTCCAGACCACCCACATCGATGCCTGGGATTACGACCTGGGCTCGCAACCGAGCCTGATCGATTTCCCCAAGGATGGCGTCAACGTGCCGGCAGTCTTGCTGCCGAGCAAGCAGGGCGAGTTGTATGTGCTGGACCGGCGCACCGGCAAGCCGCTGGTGGGCGTGCAAGAACGTGCGGTGCCGGGCGGCGGCGTGGAGCCGCAGATGCGCGCCAAGACCCAGCCGTTTTCGCTGTATCACACGCTGCGCAAGCCGGATCTGACCGAGCGCGACATGTGGGGCATGACCCCGATCGACCAGCTGGTTTGTCGCATCCAGTTCCGCACCGCCAGCTACAAGGGCATCTATACGCCACCGGAAGCGGAGCACCATTCGATCGAATACCCCGGATATAACGGCGGTTCGGATTGGGGCAGCGTGGCGGTCGACCCGCGACGCGGCGTGATCGTAGCCAACTACAACGACATGCCCAATTACAACCTGCTGGTACCGCGCGCCAAGGCCGACACGCTGGGCTGGGCACCGCGCGACGAGGTCCGCGGCGATGCCGGTGGCGCAGAAGGCGCGGGCGACCCGCAGGCAGGCACGCCGTATGCGATCAACGTCAATGCCGGCTGGCGGCTGCCGTTCACCAAATTGCTGTGCAAGGAACCGCCGTACGGCGGCATCCGCGCCATCGATCTGGCCAGCGGCAAGACGCTGTGGGACCGCCCGTTCGGCAGCGCACGCGGCAATGGCCCGTTCGGCATCCGCTCCGGGTTGCCGATCGAGATCGGCACGCCCAACAACGGCGGCGCGGTGGTGACTGCAGGCGGTTTGATCTTCATCGCCGCCGCCACCGACGACCTGATCCGCGCCATCGATCTGGCCACCGGCAAGGAGCTGTGGCATGCCAAGTTGCCAGCCGGCGGCCAGGCCAACCCGATGGTGTACGCGTATGGCGGCCGCGAATATCTGGTCATCATGGCCGGCGGGCATCACTTCATGGAGACCCCGGCAGGCGATGCATTGATGGCCTACGCGCTACCGCAGCAGGCGCCATGATGCTGGGGGCGATCGAAGGCCGCTGGTAAAGCCGGCGATGACACGGCTGCGTGGCTGCCGAGCCGCGCGGCCGGTGTCTGAAATCGGAATGCGCCGATGCATATATGGCGCGACCAGGCGCACGGCCGCCCGCAACCACGCTCGTCTGCATCACTCGTCGGCTGCTCCAGAATGCCCAAGCATGAAACAAAGAAAGCGCACCGCAAGCGGTGCGCTTTCTTGCAGAAAATCACGGGGGCTAAAACGCTTGATTCGCTCGAGACGCCATCCTCGTGGAGAGGCGCAACGCCACATTAGCGATGCATCAGGCCGTACGTACTTGCGATTCCCGATTCCCGGTTAATTCGCACGGTACGCATCCTCGGCAGTAGGCGTAACGCCACATCGGGATGCATCAGGCCGTACGCTCTTACGATTCCCGATTCCCGATTCCCGATTCCCGATTCCCGATTCCCGATTCCCGATTCACCCAACGTTCGCCGCCACCGCATCGTCACGCACCGCATCGCGCACATCCTGCGCCAGCGTCGCCTTGACGATGATGGAGCGGATGGCATCGGTGGCTTCGGAGAGCGGTACATCGCTGCTCAGGCGCTGGAAGGTGTCACGGCTGTTGTAGCCGGAGCCGTCCTTCAAATAATGGTCGTACATCGACAGCAGATCCTGGCAGGCGGTGATCAAGGCCGCCGCATTGCCGCGTACCAGCGCGTGGCCGATCTGATCGAAGCTGTGCAGGCAGTCCGCCAGCCAGTGCAGGTCGTAGCGCGCGGTGCTCGGCTCCGGCGCGCTGTGGCCGCGGCTGTAAGCGCTGTAGCGACGCAGGCTGCGTGCCACGCGGGCGACATGCGCAAACAGGGTGCCGATCTCGCTGGCGATATCCAGCCGCTGCACCATCACCATCGGGATCACCTCGGTGGCCGCGGCGTCCTGCTGCCCGGCTGCGTTCTGCTCCTGCTGGTCCAGCGACTGCTTGAGCACTGCGTAGCTGCGCTGCAGCGATTCCAGCTCCAGCGCGCTGGCCGCTGCACGCGCCTTCAGCTGCGACAGCGCTGCCTGGTAACGGCCAAGGCTGTCCTGGGTGCTGGCAAGCTGGCCGGACTCGGCGCGCAGCTGGCGGCCGCGGACGAATGCCAGTGCCGTGGCGATCAGGGCCCAGAGTGCGAATGCAGGCACCAGGTAGATCAAGATGCCCATGGAGATTCCTCGAAACGTTGCATACCTTGTCGGCGAGGCAGCGGCGTTCTTGAGGGCAATCGCCGGGAGTGTGATGCGGTGGTCAGGCGTGAGGTCGGCCTTGCCCACGCCGAGCGCGTTCAGCCCCGCCCGCGAGGGGGCGAGGGATCAGTCGATGCCGATGCGGCCATAACCCCCCGCGGGAAGGGCGGCGGCTCCATGCCCGGCCGCTGGCGCAATCCGTGGCTATTCGAACGATCGCAGATCTCATTGACCTCTTTTGCCCGTGATCCCGGGCAAATCCAGTCCCTGTGCGTCTGCGCAATCCCGTGCAATCGCATAACCGGCGTCGGCGTGGCGCATCACGCCGGTGGCGGGGTCGTTCCAGAGCACGCGCTCCAGGCGCTTGTCGGCCGCCTCGCTGCCGTCGCAGACAATGACCATGCCGGCATGCTGCGAAAAGCCCATGCCGACGCCGCCGCCATGGTGCAGCGATACCCAGGTCGCGCCGCTGGCAGTGTTGAGCAGGGCATTGAGCAAGGGCCAGTCGGACACGGCATCGGAGCCGTCGGCCATCGCTTCGGTTTCGCGGTTTGGCGAGGCCACGCTGCCCGAATCCAGATGGTCGCGGCCGATCACTACCGGTGCCTTGAGCTCGCCACTGCGCACCATCGCATTGAAGGCCAGGCCCAGCCGATGGCGGTCGCCCAGCCCGACCCAGCAGATGCGCGCGGGCAAGCCCTGGAAGGCGATCTTGTCGGCCGCCATGTCCAGCCAGCGATGCAGGTGCGCATCGTCGGGGATGAGTTCCTTGACCTTGGCATCGGTCCTGGCAATGTCTTCCGGGTCGCCGGACAGCGCGACCCAGCGGAACGGGCCGATGCCGCGGCAGAACAGCGGGCGGATGTAGGCGGGGACGAAGCCGGGGAAGTCGAACGCATCGTCGACCCCTTGTTCCAGCGCCATCTGGCGCAGGTTGTTGCCGTAGTCCACGGTGGGCACACCGAGCGCGTGGAAGGTGAGCATGGCGCGGATGTGGTTGGCCATCGTCTCGCGCGCGGCGGCTTCCACCTCCTTCGGTGCGCTCACGCGCTTTGCGTCCCACTCTTCCACGCTCCAGCCTTGCGGCAGGTAGCCGTTGACCGGGTCGTGTGCGGAGGTCTGGTCGGTCAGCAGGTCCGGCTTGATCCCGCGCAGCAGCAGTTCGTCCAGGACGTCGGCGACATTGCCGAGCAGGCCGACCGACAGCGGCTTCTTCGCCGTGCACGATTGCTCGATCAGGCGCAGCGCTTCGTCCAGCGAATCGGTCCAGGTGTCCAGGTATCCGGTGCGCAGGCGCATGTCGATGCTGGAACGGCGGCATTCCACGGCCAGGCAGGAGGCGCCGGCCATCACTGCGGCCAGCGGCTGCGCGCCGCCCATGCCGCCCAGCCCGCCGGTGAACAGCCACTTGCCGGCCAGGCTGCCGCCGTAGTGCTGGCGGCCCATTTCCACGAAGGTTTCGTAGGTGCCTTGCACGATGCCCTGCGCGCCGATGTAGATCCAGCTGCCTGCGGTCATCTGCCCGTACATCGCCAGGCCTTTTTGATCCAGCGCGTTGAAGTGGTCCCAATTGGCCCAGCGCGGTACCAGATTGGAGTTGGCGATCAGCACGCGCGGCGCATCGGCGTGGGTGCGGAACACGCCGACCGGTTTGCCCGATTGCACCAGCAGGGTTTGGTCATCTTCCAGTCGCGTGAGCGCAGCCACGATCGCATCGAAGGATTCCCAGTCGCGCGCGGCGCGGCCGATGCCGCCGTACACCACCAGTTCCTGCGGGCGCTCGGCCACGTCCGGGTCCAGGTTGTTCATCAGCATGCGCAGCGGCGCTTCGGTGAGCCAGCTCCTGGCGGTGAGCGTGGTGCCGGTGGCAGCGCGGATGACGCGGGTAGCATCGTGACGGGTCATGCCGGGTTCCTTGCAATCAACGGTGGGCCGCGTGCGGCGTGGTGTCGGTTCGGGGTGCGTTGGCGAATGCCAGACAGGCCAGCAGCACGTGCCGCAGCACCGCGCGCAAGGCAGCGGCGTGCACCGGCTGCCACGGAGTGGGCCAGTTGTCCGGGGTGATGGTGTCGGGTTCGCGCATGTAGCCGCGGCAGGCCAGCTCCATCTGCAGGGCGTGCACGCCTTGGTCGGGTTGCCCGTAATGGCGGGTGATCCAGCCGCCCTTGAAACGCCCGTTGCGTACCGTACTGGAGCCGCTGCTGCGGCACAGTTGCTCCACCGCGTCTGCCAGCGCCGGGTCGCAGCTGCGGTCGTCGTTGCTGCCGATGTTGAACTGCGGCAATTCGCCGTCGAACAGGTGCGGGATGAAGGACCGAATCGAATGCGCGTCGTACACCACGATGCTTGCGTGCTGCTGGCGCAGGCGTGCAATCTCGTCGGCCAGCGCGGCGTGGTACGGGTCGAACCAGCGGGTGCGGCGCAGATCGATCTGCGCCTGATCCGGCGCCTGGCCTTCGGCATAGAGCGGTTGATTGTCGAAGGTGGTCAGCGGACACAGGCCGGTGGTGTTCTGGCCCGGATACAACGAAACGCCGCTGGGGTCGCGATTGACGTCGATCACCGAGCGGCTGATCGTGGTGCGCACCGTGGTGGCGCCCAGCGACTGCGCAAAATCGTAGAGCTGATGCGCCCACCAGTCTGCATCGCGGCGCGCCAGCCACGGCGAGGCGAACTGGCCGGCAACCAGATCGGGTAACTCGGTTCCGGTGTGCGGGAAACTGATCAGCAAGGGGGCGTTGCCGCGGTGGATCTCCAGCCAGTCGGGCAGGGCACTCATCGGTGCGCTCCGGTGATGCGCGCAGCGGCGAGCGAGTGCGGCCGGCGGCAGCAATCAGTGGCATGCAGGCCGGCTTCGCGCTGGACGCAGCAGCCAAACCCATCGCCCGCAGATCCTGCGCATGCGCGCGCGGCTGTATCGCATGGCGCCGGAATGTTGCACAGGTAAGCTGCAACGCGCCGCATCATGCCTGCGGCTCCACACCCGGCAACGCAATCGCCACCGCCTCGGCCAGGGCGCCCGACCGCACCAGTACGCTGGCGGCCAGCATGTCCGGGTGGAAGTAGCGATCGTCCTGCAACGTGGGCACCTGCGCCCGCAGCAATGCGCGTGCCGCCTCCAGCGCGTCACTGGAGCGCAGCGGTGCATGGAAGTCGCAGCCTTGCACCGCCGCCAGCAGCTCGATACCGATCACGTGCGCGGCGTTTTCCGCCATGGCCAGCAGACGGCGCGCACCATGCGCGGCCATCGACACATGATCTTCCTGGTTGGCGGAGGTTGGAATCGAATCCACGCTGGCCGGGTAGGCGCGCTGTTTGTTCTCCGACACCAGGGCCGCGGCGGTGACCTGCGGAATCATAAAGCCGGAGTTCAAACCCGGGCGCGGGGTGAGAAACGCCGGCAGACCCGACAAGGCCGGATCGACCAGCATCGCGGTGCGGCGTTCGCTGATCGAGCCGATCTCGCACACGGCCATCGCCAGCATGTCGGCGGCGAAGGCCACCGGCTCGGCATGGAAGTTGCCGCCCGACAGCGCCTCGCCGGTGTCGCTGAATACCAACGGATTATCGGACACGCCGTTGGCTTCGATTTCCAGCGTGCGCGCGGCCTGCCGCATGATGTCCAGCGCTGCCCCCATCACCTGCGGCTGGCAGCGCAGGCAATACGGGTCCTGCACGCGCACATCGCCGAGCCGGTGCGATTCGCGGATCGCCGAATCGGCCATCAGTGCGCGCAACGCCGCGGCGGTCGCGATCTGCCCCGGCTGCCCGCGCAGTGCGTGGATGCGTGCATCGAACGGCGTATCCGAGCCCTTGGCCGCTTCCACCGACAGCGCACCGGTCACCAGTGCGGCCTGCAACACGGTTTCGATCTCGAACAGGCCGGCCAGCGCGCAGGCGGTGGAGAATTGCGTGCCGTTGAGCAGCGCCAGGCCTTCCTTTGCGCCAAGCACGCGCGGTTGCAGTTGCGCGTGTGCAAGCGCGTCGGCAGCAGGTAACCGTTGCCCGCCGACGAAGGCTTCGCCAACGCCGATCATCACTGCCGCCAGATGCGACAGCGGCGCCAGATCGCCGGACGCCCCGACCGACCCCTGGCACGGCACCACCGGAGTGATGCCCGCATGCAGCATCGCGTCCAGCAATGCCAGCGTGCCCGGTTGCACGCCGGACGCACCCTGCGCCAGGCTGGTGAGCTTGAGCGCCATCATCAGCCGCACCACCGGCACCGGCGTAGGCTCGCCGACGCCGGCTGCATGCGACAGCACGATATTGCGCTGCAGGGTCTGCAGGTCGTCGCGCTCGATGCGCACGCTGGCCAGCTTGCCGAAGCCGGTGTTGACGCCATAGACCGGCTCGCCACGCGCGACGATGGCCTCCACCGTCTGTGCGCTGCGCAGCACCGCGGCCGCGCAGGCGTCGTCCATCCTCACCTCGGCGCCGCGATACAGCGCACGCCACTGCGCCAGCGTCACGTGGCCGGGTTGCAAGACAACAGAAGCACTCATGACAACTCCAGTGAATCAGGTCGAATGCCCGCGCCAGACGCGGGCGTGAAGCGGGTTGAAGCCCATGCGATAGACCAGGTCGGCCGGCGCATCGATGTCCCAGATCGCCAGGTCGCAGTCCAGGCCGGCGCGCAACCGGCCCAACCGCGCGCTGCGGCCGAGCGCACGCGCAGCCTCGCGGGTGAAGCCGGCGATGCATTCGTCCACGGTCATGCGGAACAACGTGGCCGCCATGTTCATCGCCAGCAGCGGGCTGGTCAGCGGCGAGGTGCCGGGGTTGCAGTCGGTGGCCAGGGCCAGTGGCACCCCCGCCGTGCGCAGGGCGTCGATCGGCGGCAACTGGGTATCGCGGGTGAAATAGAACGCACCGGGCAGCAGTACCGCCACGGTGCCGGCAGCGGCCATGGCCGCCACACCGTCCTGGTCCAGGTATTCGATATGGTCGGCCGACAACGCCCCATGGCGCGCGGCCAGCGCCGCGCCATGCTGGTTGCTCAGCTGCTCGGCATGAATCTTGATGCCCAGCCCGTGCGCCTGCGCGGCGATGAAGACCTGTTCGGCCTGGGCAGGCGTGAACGCCAGGTGCTCGCAGAACACGTCGACCGCTTCGGCCAGGCCATGCGCGGCAATCGCCGGAATCATCCGGGTGCAGACCGCATCGATGTAAGGCTGCGCATCGCTGCCCGGCGGCACCGCATGCGCACCGAGAAACGTCGGTACCACCTCGACCTGACGCAGGCCTGCGAGCGCGCGCGCCACGCGCAGTTGCTTGGTTTCGTCCTCCAGCGTCAGCCCGTAGCCGGATTTGATTTCCAGCGTGGTCACTCCTTCGGAAAGCAGTGCATCCAGGCGCGGCAGGCTGGCAGCGAGCAGGGCGGCATCGTCGGCAGCGCGGGTGGCCCGCACGGTCGCCACGATGCCACCACCGGCTGCGGCGATATCGGCGTAGCTGGCGCCGCGCAGACGTTGCTCGAATTCGTTGGCGCGGTTGCCGGCATACACCAGGTGCGTGTGGCAATCGATCAGGCCCGGGCTGATCCAGCGTCGTTGGCAGTCGTGCGTGGTGGCCGCTGCGAACCCCGGCGCCTGCGCGGCCGGGCCGGCATACACGATGCGGCCGTCCAGGCAGGCGACCACGCCATCGTCCACCGGACCCAAACCGCCGCCTGGTGCGTCCAGGGTCATCAGCTGCGCGTTGTGCCAGAGAACGTCGCAATGCATGGCGCAGGCTCGTGGTGTCTGATATGTATATACAATAAGTTCGTCAATCGAGGGTGTCCAGTGGCAGACCAGCCGTTACAAGCGTTGTGGGCAGCGCGGGCCCTGTTGCCAGGCGGCTGGGCCAGCGGTGTGCGCATCGGCCTGGCGCAGGGGCGCATCGTGTCGGTGCAGGCCGATACCGCGGTGGCTGCCACCGATACACGCGCCGGGACGCTGCTGCCCGGCCTGGGCAACCTGCACAGCCACGCCTTCCAGCGCGGCATGGCCGGCCTGACCGAAGTGGGTGGGCGTCGCGGTGACAGCTTCTGGAGCTGGCGCGAGCTGATGTACCGCTTTGTCGACCGGCTCGACCCGGACAGCCTGCAGGCGATCGCCGAGCAGGCGTATGTGGAGATGCTGGAAAGCGGCTTCACCCGCGTCGGCGAATTCCATTACCTGCACCACCGCCCCGGCGGCGCGCCTTACGCGCATGCCGGCGAAATGTCCGGGCGCATCGTCGCTGCCGCTGCCAGTACCGGCATCGGGCTGAGCCTGCTGCCGGTGTTCTACGCGCACTCGGATTTTGGCGGCGCCGCACCCAGCGCGTCGCAGAAGCGCCTGATCCACGACATCGACGGCTTCGCACGGCTGCTCGACGATTGCAGGCAAAGCCTAACTGCGCTGACCGACGGCGTGCTCGGCCTGGCGCCGCACAGCCTGCGCGCGGTCACGCCGCACCAGCTGATGGCACTGCTGCCGCTGACCGATGGCCCGGTGCACATCCACATTGCCGAGCAGCAGCGCGAGGTCGATGCCTGCCTGGCCTGGTCAGGCCAGCGCCCGGTGGACTGGTTGCTGGCCAATGCGCCGGTGGACGCGCGCTGGTGCCTGGTGCATGCCACGCATGTCACCGGCAGTGAAGTGCAGGCCATTGCCGATCGCGGCGCGGTGGTCGGGCTATGCCCGATCACCGAGGCAAATCTGGGCGACGGGATCTTCCCGATGCAGGTGTTCGCCGCCGCGGGTGGCCGCTTCGGTGTGGGTTCGGATTCCAATGTGCTGATCGATGCCGCCGAGGAGTTGCGCCTGCTCGAATATGGCCAGCGGCTCAGCGTGCAGGCGCGCAACGTGCTGGCGCCCGCCGATGTGTCGAGCGGGCGCTGGTTGTACGACCAGGCCGGCAGGGGGGCGGCACAGGCACTGGGCAGCGCGGTGCACGGAATCCAGACAGGCGCCGCGGCCGATCTGGTGGAGCTGGAGACCTCGCACCCGGCCTTGCTCGCGCGCGACGACGACGCGCTGCTGGACAGCTGGGTGTTCGCCACACGCGCGGGGGCGGTGCGCACCGTCTGGCGCGCCGGGCGTGCGGTGGTGCGCGATGGCCGGCATATTGACCGCGCACGCATCGCCGCGCGGTTTGCACAGGTGTTGCGCACAGTGCTGGGCAACGGAGCCGATGCGCGCACAATGCAGGTCTGACCGGAGACCTCCGCTTTGACCGCCACCCCCATCGCCGCGCCCGGCACCTTGCACCACCGCATCCGGCAGGATCTGGAGCAACGCATTCATAGCGGCGACTGGCCACCCGGGCACCGCATCCCGCCCGAGCACGAGCTGATGGCGCAGTACGGCTGCTCGCGCATGACCGTCAACAAGGTGCTCGGCCTGCTGGCCGACGCCGGCATGATCGAGCGCCGCCGCCGCACCGGCTCGTTCGTGGCGCGCCCGCATCCGCATCTGGAGCAGGTGGCGCTCTCGATCCCGGATATTGAAGTGGAGATGACCACCCGCGGACATCGCTACGCGTTTTCGCTGTTGTCGCGGCGGCTGCGCACTGTGCGCCCGCGCGTGCCGCAGGAGCGCGCGCTGGGCAGCACCGGCAAGCTGCTCGCGCTGGACAGCCTGCATCTGGCCGATGGCAGCCCGTTTGCGCTGGAACAGCGGGTGATCGATGTCACCACCGTGCCCGAGGCCCTGCACGAGTCATTCACCACGCTCGCTCCCGGCAGCTGGCTGTTGCGCAACGTACCGTGGACGCGTGCCGAACACCGCATCAGCGCAGTCAGCGCCGATGCCGCGCAGGCACGCAGCCTGCAGGTGGACGAAGGCGCGGCCTGTCTGGTGATCGACCGCCACACCTGGCGTGGCGAGCAACCGGTGACCTATGTGCGCCAGCTGTTTCTGGGCGGCTCCTACGATCTGGTGGCGCGGTTTGCGCCGGGCATGCGCTGACGCTGTACTGGATCCTCGCGCGCGCCTCCCGCGTAGGGCCTAACGCGTTGCAGAACGCAGTCGCTGCAACGCCGGTGTGCACGGCGGCTTCGAGAGCCCGGCTCGCCTGACCCGGCTGTCGTAAATGGCAGGCCGCTGCATGCGCAATGACGGGAGGCGCGTCGCAGTCATCGCCCAGCCGCGCCCAGCAGATCAGCGCAGGATCGACTGGACTCGCGCGTGCCCACATCCGACGTCCCGATATGTTTACCGGCGGGTTGGCAGACCATCGCGGTGCACCCGCATCAGATCGTGGTGCATTGCCGCCAGCGCACCGGCTCGTCCACGCCCGGTCGGGGGTTGAGCTGCACGCGCACCGTGCGCAGATAGGGGTAACGCTGCAGTTCGCGGCAGATCAGCGGCCATGCCGCGCCATCGTCCACTGCGCGATCCACCGCAAGCGTCGCCTGGGTGATCCAGATCCCGCGCACCAGGCCCGGCGTCTGCGCCAATGCCCTCGACACCTCGCGCCGATAGCCTTGCAGGGTCTCGGCATCCGGCTCTGCGCTGGTTGCCGTCGCAGCGCCGACTGGCGCTGTCGGCGCTGCGGGCTGCGCAGCGTTCATGGCGGCCGCAGCGGGAGGGCTCGGCGGCGTTGCGCCCACCCGCGAGGCCGCAGCGGGCGGTGCCGGGTGTGGCTCGGGCGGGCGCAGTGCCAGCACCGCCACCAGGGCAAGCGTGGCCAGGGAGGCACCGGCAATGACGCTGTGGCGGAGCGCGCGCCGCCGCGCCAGGGTCACCACGCGGGTCTCCACATCGCCCGGCAGATAGGGTTTGAGCAAGGGCCACAGGCGCGTGCCGTCCAGCACTTCGATGGATTGCTTGTCTGCCGCAGCCAGACCTTCGCGCTCCATGCGGCCCTCGGTCACCATCACCCCGCCGCCAGCGCCGGCCAGCCGTGCCATCGCCCCGAGTTCGTTCACTGCAGCTACGCCGATGCGATAGCCGCGGCCATGCTTGCAGGCCACCAGGCGGGTGCCGTGATCGGTCTGCATCATGAAATCGGCGGTGGGCAGGCCGTCCTGCGGCAGCTGGGTCGGTTGCCAGCCACGTTGGTCCTGCAGCACCCGCAGCACTACCGCGGAGAAGTCGCGCCAATGCAGGGCGGCCAGCGCACGGATGCCTTCGTCGGTTTCGTTGGCGCGACGCCGCACCAGCCAGAAGTAAGCGCACACCGCCAACCAGAGCAGCAGTGCAGCCAGGAGCGCCAGAATCCAGGAAGGCATAAGCATCAAGCGAAGGGATGGCGCGTATTACGAGTCGATGCGCCTAGAAGAATCCTTCGTACCGGATTCGTCAATGGATCGCGGGCGGCGATGTCACGAGCCGTGACCCAGGCAACGAAAGACCCGCCAGTCCGAAGCCGTGAGGGGAGGGGAGCAAACGGACTTCGTAATACAGGACTGGCGGGTCGTCCTCGATTGTCTGTAAAACCATGCTGCTTTGCAACACGGTGGCGGGGCGGCTATCGCTTGACCTCGGTGCGGTCCGGGGCGACCCGGCTCCGCGTGACGTCGGCCGTGGACGGGCGTCTGTGCGACGCCCTGCGTGTAGTTCTCCAGGCCAACCCCTTCCCGCAGTTCACTCCCCGTCGAAAGCCGCCGAATTGCCGGTCTGCGAGGTGCCGGCGGTGGTGCCTGCGCTGGTCGTCTCGCTGCTGGCAGCCTGCGCGGCCTGGTTGGCCGTGCGGTTGGCCCGCTTGGTCGCGGCGGTATTGGCGCGCACCTGTGCCTTCAGCGACTCCACTTCACGGCGCAGGGTTTCCAGCTCTTCCTGCTCGGGGATGTTGAGCGTACGCAGCACGCCCTTGACGCGCTCGTCGAAGGCCTTGCCCAACTTGTCCCAGCCGCGCACCGCGGTGTCGCGTGCCTGCTCGAACTGGGTCTCCACTTCTTCGCGCAGCTCGTCCACGCCTTCGGCCGCCTTGCGCTGGCCGGTGCGCTCGTAGGCAGCGCCCTCGCGCACCAGCGAGTCGAACAATTTGCCGCCTTCGCTCTGCACGCGGCCCAGCGCGCCGAGTCCCGCCAGCCACACGGTCTGCGCCGATTCCCCGAGCCGGCGCGAGATCTGCTCTGCCTGGGCCTGGAAGCCCGACGCCGTGTGGTCGCGATTGCCGTTCTGGTCGTATCCGGTCGTCATGGGATGCTCCTGTCGATTGCCAAAGTGACGTTGCGTTCACCCTAGTGCCGGTCCTGCATCGGGCAGGTGAAGCGCCACCCGATCAGGCCTGGCCCAAGCATCCGCCCATCGCGTGCGGGGCGGGTGACTTGGCGCTGAAGCGGCAACCTGCGCGAAGCGCTGGCTCAGGCGAGTTTTTCCGCCAGCAGGCGGCGGATTTCCGATTCCACCATCGGCTGCACGGCCGACAGCAGGAAGCCGAGCTCGGCCGTCACGTGCACCTGCTGCGGCAGCAGGGTGATTGCACCATCCACACCGGCGCGGGCGATGCGCAAGGTGTCGCCTTCCCAATGCGAGGCGACGCCGTAGCGATCGGTCAGCTTGCGCGCCGCCTCGTCGATCGCCGCGCGGGCCTGGGCCGGCGGCAGGGAATGGTCGTGGCGGATATCGATGCTGGACATGAGCTGCCTGGGTGAGACGAAAGTAGGCGCGCATTGTGCGCATGCGCGCGTCCGGCTCCAAGTGCGACCGCTCGCGCCGCGCTCCAGGCGGCATCGTGGAGACATATGCGTCGGTGCCGATGCGCGCATTTCCAGCGCGTACGCTTCGCTGCACAACCGCCTGACGCCGCCCTTCGGCGGTGTGCAAGGTGCCGGGTTGGCCGCTGCTGGCGGCAAACCTGCTAGGCTGCGGCGGGTGCGCGACCTGCAAGTTCATTTCACCCACCGGCAGCAGCCGGATCATTCCCTCACGCCCGGCGTCCACCGGATCGTCCGTCATGCCTCCGGCAGCGTGCGGGTGGTCGCCGATGCGCAGGGTGCGCTGCTGTTGGCGCAGTTCTGCCTGGACCAGCGTGGCCTGTGGCTGCAGGTGGCCAATGGCATCCGCGGCATCCACGTCAACGGACGCCCGGTGCGGCGCATGGCCTTGCTGCGTCCCGGCGATGCGATCTACGCCGACGGTGTGGAGATGCTGTTGCGCAGCGCGCCGTCGAGCGCGCCGGCCAACGATGCGCCGCAGGACAATGCCGGCCTGAGCGAGGTCTGCCTGCTGCTGCGCGGGCTGGGCGGGCGCCACCACGGACGCAGCTTCACCCTGGACCGCTCACGCCTGGTCGGCAGCGACCCGGCGTCGGACATCGTCATCGACGACCCGGCGTTCGCCGCCCAGCACGCGCGCCTGGAACGCCATGGCGACCGCGTGCTGATGCGCGACCTGGGGTCGGAAGAGGGCAGCTGGATCAATGGCGTGCAGGTGCGCGATGGTTGGTTGCAGGCCGGCGACCAGGTCGTGTTCGATGCGCGTCACCGCTTCGTGGTGGAAGTCCCGCGCATCCATCACGGCACCACCTGGGACATTCCCGATTCCGAACCGCCGCCGCCGCCGCGTGCCACCGCCGCGCCGGCGCGCGCACCGATGAAGGTCGCACGCTGGCCCTGGCTGCTGCTCAGCGCGGTGTTGCTGGCGGCGGCGCTGAGCGCCTTGCTGTGGTTCGGCGCGCGCTGAGCTTTTTCCAGATCCGCCAGCCCAGCAGCACGGCCAGGATGCCGGCATACAGTGCCGGTTCGCGGATGTCGGACTTCACCAGCCACCAGAAATGCAGCACCGCCAGCACGCCGATCGGATAGATCAGCTGGTGCAGGCGGCCCCAGTTGCGCTTGAGCCGGCGCATCCAGCCCTGGGTCGAGGTGATCGCCAGCGGCAGCAACAGCAGCCAGGCCGCAAATCCCACCGTGATGTAGGGACGCTTGAGAATCTCTTCGAAGATCTGCGTCCAGAAACCGCGCAGGTCCAGGGTCAGGTACACCAGCAGATGCACGCTGGCGTAGAAGAATGCGTAGAGCCCCAGCATGCGGCGGAAGCGAATCACCACCGCCTGGCCGGTGAGCTGGCGCAACGGCGTGAGTGCCAGCGTGAGCAGAAGAAACCGTAATGCCCACAGACCGGTGCGGTGCTCGATCTCGGCCACCGGGTCGGCGCCCAGTGCATCGCTGCCGTTCTGCCACACCTGCCAGAATTGCCAACAGAGCAGCGCCATCGGCGCCAGTGCGGCAACGTGTACCGCAGTCTTTGCGGCGATCAATGCAATGGAGGTCTTGGCCATGCCATCTCGAAGAAGGGGACGCCGCGTGGGCATGAAGCGTAGGAGCGCACCCGGGCGCGACGGGCCTTACCGGTAAGGCCTGTCGCGCCCGGGTGCGCTCCTACGACCGGTCGATACCGGAGTGCGTGTTGCCTAGAACCACTTCTTCAGATCCATGCCTGCGTACAACGACGCCACCTGATCGGCGTAGCCATTGAACGGCTTGGTCGCGATGCGTTCGGCAAACAGCTTGCTGGCAGTGCCGGCGATGCGGCGCTCGGTCTTCTGGCTCCAGCGCGGATGATCCACCGCCGGGTTGACGTTGGAAAAGAAGCCGTATTCGGAGGGTTGCAGATCGTGCCAGGCGGTCTCGGGCATCTTCTCGACGAAGCGGATTTCCACAATCGACTTGATGCTCTTGAAGCCGTACTTCCACGGCACCACCAGGCGCAGCGGCGCACCGTTCTGCTGCGGCAACGGCTTGCCGTACAGGCCGGTGGCCAGCAAGGTCAGCGGGTGCATCGCTTCATCGATCCGGAGGCCCTCGCGATACGGCCAGTTGATCGAGCGATAGCGCACACCCGGCATCTGCTGCGGGTCGGCCAGCGTGGTGAACGCCACATACTTGGCCTTGGAGGTCGGCGCGAAACGCTTGAGCACCTCGCCCAGTGGCACGCCGGTCCACGGGATCACCATCGACCAGCCTTCCACGCAACGCAGCCGGTAGATGCGCTCTTCCGGTGTAACGCCCTTGAGCAACTCATCCAGCGACAGGCTGCCGGGCTTTTCGCATTCGCCGCCCACTTTCACCGACCACGGCGACAGCTTCAGTGTCTTGGCGGCCTTCGACGGGTCGGTCTTGTCGGTACCGAATTCGTAGAAATTGTTGTAGCTGGTGACATCTTCCAGCTTGGTCAACTCCTCGGCGGTGCGAAATCCGCTGCGCGCCTGCGCCGGGGTCACCACCGTCTTGGGCGGTGGCGGCGGGTCGGCCTCGGCGCAACCGGCCACGCCCAGTGCCGGCGTCAGCGCAAGCAGTTGCAGCAACCGACGACGGTCGCGGTAAACGGCCTCATCGGTGATCTCGCTGGACGGCAGGTTGAAAGCAGTGCGAAACGACATGGCAGGCTCCGGCAATGGCTGCAGCGTGAGAGTAGCCGACCGGGGCAGAAGTTCGTCCCGCGGCTGTCACTACGTTACGTCAGGCTCAGTCAAAAGGATGCAGCTGCAACTTTTTTGCCCGCTGCCAAGGCCGATGCGCTGCGGCATACTAGAAGGCTAGCTCGACAAGGTGTGCCATGACTCGCGCGTTCAATTTCAGTGCCGGCCCTGCGACATTGCCGGAATCGGTCCTGCGGCAGGCGCAGGCGGAGATGGTCGAGTGGAATGGCGTTGGTGCCTCGATCGTTGAAATCAGCCATCGCAGCGCGGATTTCATGGCGGTCGCGGCCGCGGCCGAAGCCGATCTGCGCACCTTGCTGTCGATCCCTGACGACTATGCGGTGCTGTTCACGGCCGGTGGTGCCACCACCATCCAGGCGCTGCTGCCGCTGAACTTCGCCGCGCCCGGCCAGGCGGCCGACTATGTGATCAGCGGTCACTGGGGCAAGACCGCGATCAAGCAGGCGGCACCTTACGTGGACACACGCATTGCCGCCGATGCACAGGCGGGCGGCTTTACCGAGATTCCGCCGGTAGCCAGCTGGACCTTGTCGCCGCACTCGGCCTATGTGCACATCACCGCCAACGAAACCATCCACGGTGTCGAATTCCGTGAGACACCGGATGTGGGCACACTGCCGTTGTTTGCCGATTTCAGTTCATCCATTGCGTCCGAGCCGCTGGATATTTCGCGTTACGGGCTGATCTATGCCGGTGCGCAGAAGAACCTGGGGCCGGTGGGGATTTCGGTGCTGATCGTGCGGCGCGACCTGCTCGAGCGCGCCGGGCAGCCGCGTGCGGACATCTTCAATTACGCCTCGCATGCGGCACGCGATTCGATGCTCAACACGCCGCCAACCTGGAACTGGTATCTGCTCGGGCTGACCGTGAAGTGGATGCTGGAGCAGGGCGGCGTGACCGAATTTGCGCGGCGCAACGCGGAAAAGGCCGGCCTGGTGTATGCGGCCATCGATCGTTCCGGCGGCTTCTATCGCAACCTGGTCACACCGGCGGTGCGCTCGCGCATGAACATCCCGTTCTTCCTGCCGGACGAGCAGCTGGATGCGTTGTTCGTGAGCGAATCCAAGGCCGCCGGGTTGCTTGCGTTGAAGGGCCACAAAGCCGTCGGCGGTATCCGTGCATCGCTGTACAACGCGATGCCGGTGGCCGGTGCGCAGGCACTGGTGGCCTTCATGCACGACTTCCAGCAGCGTCACGGCTGAGTCCAACTTCGACCGCGGCGCATGCCGCGCAGGCGCGTGCGCCGTCTTTTCAAGGAATGCCCAGCGATGGCACCCAAGTCCAACAAGCCCAAGGCCGCCAATGGCGGCAAACACAGCCCGGCGAGCACGTCTGCCGACACGTCTGCACGTGCGCCCGTCAGCAAACCTGCCAAGGTGGCCGCCAAATCCGTCGCCAAGCCGGCCAAGGCCGTCGCCAAGCCTGTCGCGGCCGCACCGGTGCTGGCCGATGTGCGCGCCAAGATCGACGAGATCGACCGCAACATCCAGGCATTGATCGCCGAGCGCGCCAACTTCGCGCACCAGGTCGGCAAGGCCAAGGGCAAACTGGCAGCGGCGGTGGACTATTACCGCCCCGAGCGCGAAGCGCAGGTGCTGCGCATGGTGGTGGACCGCAACGAGGGCCCGCTCAGCGATGAAGTGCTGGTGCACGTGTATCGCGAAATCATGTCTGCGTGTCTGGCCCAGCAGGAGCCATTGAAGATCGGTTACCTGGGGCCGGAAGGCACCTTCAGCCAGCAGGCCGTGCTCAAGCATTTCGGGCGCTCGGCGGTGGGTCTGCCGATGGCGACCATCGAGGAAGTATTCCAGGAAGTGGAAGCCGGCAATGCCGATTTCGGCGTGGTGCCGGTGGAGAATTCCGGGCAGGGCACCATCCAGGTCACGCTGGACATGTTCCTGACCTCCAACCTGAAAATCTGCGGCGAAGTCGAACTGCGCGTGCATCAGTATCTGCTCTCGCGCAACGGCCGGCTGGACGACATCGAGCGCATCTACGCGCATTCGCAGTCCTTCGCGCAGACCGCCGGCTGGTTGCGGTCGCATCTGCCCAAGGTGGAGAAGATTGCGGTTTCCAGCAACGCCGAGGGTGCACGGCGCGCGCGTAACGCCGAAGACGCTGCGGCGATCGGCGGCGAGAGCGCGGCGCACGTGTATGGCCTGAAGAAGGTCATCATGAAGTCGATCGAAGACGACGACGACAACACCACGCGCTTCCTGGTGATCGGCCGGCAGATCTTTCCCTCGTCCGGGCACGACCGCACCTCGGTGCTGGTGTTCATCCATGACAAGCCGGGTGCGTTGTTCGACGTGCTCAGTCCGTTCGCACGCCACGGCATCAGCATGAACCGCATCGAGTCGCGGCCCTCGCATCAGGCCAAGTGGGAGTACGGCTTCTTCATCGATCTGGTCGGCCATGTGGAAGACGAGGCGATGAAGCAGGCACTCGCCGAGCTGGAAGCGCATTCGGCGCAGATCAAGGTGCTGGGGTCGTATCCGGTCGCGATTCCCTAGGCGCACGAACAGCCGCCGCCATCGGCGCGTTGCGTTGGTGTCGGCAACGCGGCCCCTCTTTCAAAGCGCATCGCCACCGCCTGTGGCGATGCGCAGCATTCGGATCATTCGCATGAGCAACAGCACGCAACACTGGATCGCCCGGCAAGGCAGCGCCTTGCGTGGCACCTTGGCCATTCCCGGCGACAAGTCGGTCTCGCACCGTGCGGTGATGTTTGCCGCGCTCGCCGATGGCGTCTCGCAGATCGACGGCTTCCTCGAAGGTGAAGACACGCGCTCCACCGCGGCCATTTTCGCCAAGCTCGGTGTGCGTATCGAAACGCCATCGGCGTCGCAGCGCATCGTGCATGGCGTCGGTGTGGATGGCTTGCAGCCGCCGTCCGAGGCGCTGGACTGCGGCAATGCCGGCACCGGCATGCGTCTGCTGGCCGGCGTGCTTGCCGCGCAGCGCTTCGACAGCGTGCTGGTCGGTGATGACTCGTTGTCCAAGCGGCCGATGCGGCGGGTGACCGGCCCGTTGGCGCAGATGGGCGCCAGGATCGACACCCAGGATGACGGCACGCCGCCGCTACGGGTGCACGGTGGCCAGACATTGCAGGGCATTGCATTCGTTTCGCCGGTGGCCAGCGCCCAGGTCAAGTCGGCGGTGCTGCTGGCCGGTCTGTACGCACAGGGTGAGACCTCGGTGACCGAGCCGCATCCCACACGCGACTACACCGAGCGGATGTTGTCGGCGTTCGGCGTGGAGATCGATTTCGCTCCCGGCACCGCGCGTCTGCATGGCGGCCAGCGACTGCGCGCCACCGATATCGCGGTGCCTGCCGACTTTTCGTCGGCGGCGTTCTTCATCGTGGCTGCCAGCATCATCCCCGGCTCGGAGGTGGTATTGCGCGCGGTGGGATTGAACCCGCGGCGCACCGGGCTGCTGGCGGCGCTCCGCCTGATGGGCGCCGACATCACCGAAGAACGTCATGCCGAACACGGCGGCGAACCGGTGGCCGACCTGCGCGTGCGTTACGCGCCGTTGCAGGGCGCACACATTCCCGAAGCGCTGGTGCCGGACATGATCGACGAGTTTCCGGCCTTGTTCGTGGCTGCGGCTGCGGCAAGCGGACAGACCGTGGTCACCGGCGCTGCCGAATTGCGGGTCAAGGAATCGGATCGGCTGGCCGCCATGGCCACTGGCCTGCGCACCTTGGGCGTGCAGGTCGATGAAACGCCGGATGGCGCCACCATCCACGGCGGCAGCATCGGCAGTGGCGTGATTGAAAGCCATGGCGACCACCGCATCGCCATGGCGTTCGCCATCGCCGGCCAGCTGTCCAACGGCAGCGTGCAGGTCAACGATGTAGCGAATGTCGCGACCTCGTTCCCAGGTTTCGACACCCTGGCGCGGGATGCCGGCTTCGGGCTCAACGCGCTGCGCTGAAGTCCACCGGCACCTGCACGCTGCTGATCACGGCATGGCCATCGCGCGTGGCCGGCGCGAAGCGCCACTGGCGCAGGCTGTCGGTCACCGCCGCATCCAGGCGCGGGTCGTTGCTGCCGGTGCGTTCGACAATGACAACCTCGCGCACCCGGCCCTGCACATCGAGCTGCAGGCGCACGGTACGGCTGCCCTGGATGCCGGCGCGCGCCAGTTCGGCGGGATAGCTGGGCATGGCATTGCCGGGTAACGGTTGGGCCTCGATGCTGGTGGTGGCCGCGCGTGCCGGTGCATGCGCCACCATGGTCATCGCGCGGGGGCCATCGGCACTGGGCAGAATCTGGCGGCTCGCGACGGGAGCGGGGCTTGTATCGGTCGCAAACGACTCGTCGCTATGCCGGTTCCACCACCAGGCAGGAATCACCACCAGCAGAGCCAGCAGCGTCGCCCACAGCCATGGCGAGGCGCCATCGTCTGCCGCATCCGGCCCCCGGCCCGTAACTGGCGGAGCGCCGCGCGACATCGCTGGCGCCTGGGGCGTTGAAGGGTTCGAGATGAAGGACATGGCCGACCTCCTGGCGCATCTTTGGGATGACGCGGCCAGTCTGGTCGGCACTGCCTGAGGCGCAGCTAAGGCGCGGGGCCTGACGGCGGTGGCCGGCGTGCAGATGTTCAGTTTAGTGATGGTGGCGGCCGTTGCATCCGGGCGAATCGATGGCCGTGTACGGGCTCGATCAGTGCATATCGACGGCTGTCGTCCTCCCGATCAGCAGCACCGGCCGATGCCGATCAGCGCTGCCGTCAGTGGCGCTTACTGACCAGGCTTGAATTCGAACGGAACATCCAGGCTGCCGGCCACCGGCTGGCCATTGCGCTGTGCCGGGTGGAAGCGCCAGTGGCGGACCGCTTCCATCGCTGCGCGGTCCAGATCCCGCGAACCGCTGCGCTGCACCAGGGTGACGCCGCCGGGATTGCCGGCGGCATCCACGTCCACGCGCACCACCACATCGCCCGCATCGCCACGGCGCAACGCAGCGGAGGGGTAGCGCGGCGGCGGCATCTGGCCCTGGATCGGCACCGGGCGGTTGCCGCCGGCCACCGGGGCCGAAGCCGGCGCTGCTGTTCCTGGTGCACCGGGGACGGCTTCTTCCGGGAGTGGCGCAGGCGCGGGCGGAGCCGCCGGCGCGGTGTCGACCAATGTGGGCGTTTCTTCCTGCGGCTTGGCCTGTGGCATGTCGCTGGCGCCATCCTGGGCGGGCAGCGGCGCTGGCAGCGGTTGAATGGCATCGTCCGTCGCCGGCGTGCCGGCGCTCGGTTGGGTGGAGGAGGCCTTGTAGAAATCGTCCTTGCGGCCGGTGGCCCACACCAACAGGAACAGCAGCAGGCCGGCAGCGAACGCGATGCCGGCAATTTTCAGCGTGTGGCGGGGCAGGCGCAAAACGATCTGGCGGTCGGACGCAGGGCGGGGCGCGGGCATAGGGCTCACCTGAAGGATCGCCATAATTCTTGCATAGCCCCGGTGAATCGATCGCAGCAGGTGGCGGAACAGGCGATAATCCCGCGCTCCTCACCGACACACAGACTTCCGATGCTAGATCCGGCCCTGCTTCGCCAACATCCCGCCGACCTTGCCGAGCGCCTGCGCAGCACCCGCAGTTTCTCGCTGGACACCGCGGAACTGGAGTCGCTGGAAAGCGAGCGCAAGCGCATCCAGGTGCGTACGCAGGAACTGCAGAGCCAGCGCAATGCCAAGTCCAAGGCGATCGGGCAGGCCAAGGCGAAAGGCGAGGATGTCGCCGTGCTGATGGCCGAAGTGGCCGGGTTCGGCGATGAGCTCAAGGCGTCGGAAGAGGCGCTGGATGCGATTCGCGCCAAGCTCGACACCATTGCGTTGGGGTTGCCCAATCTGCCGGCAAGCGACGTGCCGCTGGGCAAGGACGAAGGCGACAACGTCGAGCAGTCGCGCTGGGGCACGCCGCGGCAGTTCGACTTTGCGGTCAAGGACCATGTGGAACTTGGCGCGCCGCACGGCTGGCTGGACGGCGAGACGGCGGCCAAGTTGTCGGGCGCGCGCTTCACCGTGCTGCGCGGGCCGATCGCGCGGCTGCATCGCGCACTGGCGCAGTTCATGCTGGACCTGCATGTGGGTGCGCACGGCTACGAAGAAACCAACGTGCCGCTGCTGGTCAATGCCGATTCGATGCGCGGCACCGGGCAGCTGCCGAAGTTCGAAGACGATTTGTTCCAGACTGAAGTGGGTGAGTCGCGCCGCTATCTGATCCCCACCTCGGAAGTGCCGCTGACCAATATCGTGCGCGACGAGATCATCGATGCCGAGCGCCTGCCGCTGCGCATGACGGCGCATTCGATGTGCTTCCGTGCCGAGGCCGGCAGCGGTGGTCGTGATACGCGCGGCATGATTCGCCAGCACCAGTTCGAGAAGGTGGAGCTGGTGACGGCCTGCGCGCCGGAGGACAGCGATGCCGAACACCAGCGCATGACGCGCTGTGCCGAGGTGGTGCTGGAACAACTCGGCCTGCCCTATCGCAAGGTACTGCTGTGTACCGGCGACATGGGCTTTTCGGCGATCAAGACCTACGACCTGGAGGTCTGGCTGCCGTCGCAGAACACCTATCGTGAAATTTCATCGTGCTCCAACTGCGGCGATTTCCAGGCGCGGCGCATGCAGGCACGCTGGCGCAACCCGGCCAGCGGCAAGCCGGAATTGCTGCATACGCTCAATGGCTCCGGCACCGCAGTGGGCCGCGCCATGATTGCGGTGATGGAGAACTACCAGAACGCCGACGGCTCGATCGATGTGCCGCAGGTGTTGCGTCCCTACATGGGTGGGCTGGAAAAGATCGGTTGACGTCGGTGCAGCCGGCGAGCGCTGTGCAGCGGTGGAGAGACGTCGAGTGATCTCGGCATACACGCGCGCAGTCTGGAGTGGTCGTTGGATCGGCAGCACGTACGCACTTGCGCGAGCAAGTGCAGTGTCTCTTGCAGGCTAACGGTGCACTTTCAGCACGAAAAAACGGGGCCAGCAGTGGCCCCGTTTCGCGTTGTACGCGGCTGGCTGGGTCGTATGGCGTAGTGCCTGGCGCGAGTCACGGGATGACGCAGCACGCTCAGGATTGCAGCGCGTTGCGCCCACCCAGCACGTCGCTATCGCTCTTGTGGCGCAGGCGAGGGCACTGGCCTGCGTTTGGTGCCGCGCGCTTATGCCACTGCGTCTGAGGTTTGCTGCAGGCCGGTCAGCGCCTGCGCAATCGCGTCGCTGCGGTGCTGCGGCGAATAGGCCAGGCCTTCGGCGCGTACAAAGCTGACATCGTCCACGCCCAGGAAGCCGAACAGCTGACGCAGGTAGGGCTCCTGGAAATCATTGGTCGGGTCGGGGTAGATGCCGCCGCGCGCGCTGGCGACGATGACGCGCTTGCCGCCGGCCAGACCTTCCGGGCCGGATGCGGTGTAGCGGAAGGTATGCCCGGCAACCGCGATGCGGTCGATCCATGCCTTGAGCGTGGAAGGGATGCCGAAGTTGTACATCGGTGCGCCGATCACGATGACATCGGCCTCCAGGAACTGCTGCATCGCCTGCTCGGCCACGGCCGCTTCGGCGGCGTCCGCCTGCGCCAACGACCTGCCGCTGAGGTGGGGGATTGGCTCCTGATCCAGATCGCGGTACGTCACCTGCAGCCCGGGGTGCAGCCGCTGCTGCTGCGCAACGGCGGCGGCACTGAGTTCCCGGCTGACGGAATTGGCGCCCAGGGCGCTGGAGTCGATGTGGAGCAGCTTCATGGCGAAGACCTGTGGCAAGCGGCAGCGCCGCGGAGATGCGCAGACTAGGTCGTTGCCCTGTTGGGATAAAGGTGGTTAAATATCACTTATCGTTCTATCCATGGATACCTGCGCCATGCACGACCTGAATGACCTGTACTACTTCGCGATGGTGGTGGACCACGGCGGCTTCGCCGCGGCCGAGCGTGCGCTTGGTATCCCCAAGTCGCGCCTGAGCCGGCGTATCAGCCAGCTTGAAACCGACCTGGGCGTGCGCCTGCTGCAGCGCTCCACACGCCGCTTCGCGGTTACCGACGTCGGCACCAGCGTTCACCGGCATGCCCAGACCATGCTGGCCGAGGCCCAGGCCGCGCGCGAGGTGGTGGATCGTCTCAGCGCCGAGCCGCGCGGTCTTGTACGTGTGAGCGTTCCTGTCTCGCTCGCGCAGATCCAGTTGCCCAAGCTGTTGCCGGAATTTCTGGCCAAGTACCCCAAGGTGCGGTTGCAGCTCAACATCAGCAACCGCCGCGTCGATGTGATCAACGAGGGCTACGACATCGCCCTGCGTGTGCGTTCGCGCCTGGACGACGACGGCAGCCTGGTGATGCGCAGCTTCGGCCAGGTGCAGGAGCTGCTGGTGGCCAGCCCGAAGTACCTGGACCGCGCCGGCCGTCCCAAGGACCCGAGCGAGCTGGCCAACCACACCACCATGAGCACCAGCGAAGACGAGGCGCACCAGCGCTGGGAGCTGCATGGACCCAACGGCGAGATGCGCCGCGTGGACCTGCAGCCGCGCCTGGCCGGCTTCGACTTCCCGCTGCTGCAATCGATGGCGCGCGACGGCTTCGGCATCACCATGCTGCCGGAGACCGTGTGCGCCGAAGCGGTGCGCAGCGGCGAACTGGAAGTGGTGCTGCCGCACTGGTCGCTGCCGCAGGGCATCTGCCATGCGGTGTTCGCCTCGCGCCGCGGCCTGCTGCCGGCGGTGCGCGTGTTCATCGACTTCCTGGCCGAGCACCTGCCGCAGGAAATCGAACGCTCGCGCCTGGATTGCGGCGGCAACTGCGCCGAGCTTGCGGAAAAGCTCAAGCGTGCCGCCGGCACTGCTCCGCGCTTGGTCGTGGCCGAAGCCGGCTGAGGGGTTGTGGCCAAGGCCGGCTGAGGGCTGCGTCTGGCCGTCGCGGCTGGCTGGCAAGTTGGCTGGCAGCCAGCGAGCTGCTCGGCAGTCGGTTCGCTGCAGACGTTCGGCAGGCCGCATCCATGCTTGTGTGCATCCCGCCAACAACAACATGCAGCGGCCGGCCACGAGTAGCGCCGCACGACGCTGTGCCAGCCAGAAGCGAGTGGTGCCACCAAGCAAAACGCGTCCGGGCATGCGAGAATGCGCGCCCGGGAGCGATCCTGGGAGTGGTGGATCCGCACAAGATGTCCCTGCGGCCACCGTCAGGCGCCACCCGCGCAATGCGGGTCGCTAGCGTGACAGCCGATGCCTTCGGCGGTCATGCGCAGCAGCATCGGAGAGATGGCCGAGCGGTTTAAGGCACCGGTCTTGAAAACCGGCGAAGGGTCAAACCTTCCGTGGGTTCGAATCCCACTCTCTCCGCCACTTTGGTCCCGCGCGCTGACGTCAGCTTGACTCTTGATCCGACCCCCGGTTTCCGCGAGCCCGTCGCTGCGCGGAGTGCAACCCCGTGCGAGCAGCGCGCCTTGGCCTGCCTCAGCCATTCATGAAGCGCGAAAGGATGCCCTGGTGTAGCCAGCGTGGGGTGGCCCAGATCATGACGGCGGCGGCCTTATTACTGAAGCCTGGGACCACGCTGATGCGGCCGCGATCGAGTGCGCGGATACCTGCGCGAACCACCGGTGCCGGCTGCATCATCATCAGCTTCAGCCCAAACGTGATCTTTTGTTTTGCAGCCTGTGCAAAGCCGGTATCTGACAAGCCGGGGCAGAGCGAGGTGACGGTCACGCCGTCGCGTTTGAACTCACGGTGCAGCGCGTCGCCCAGGCGCAAGACGTAGGCTTTTGCGGCGCCGTAGACGGCCATGTTCACCACGCCGAAATGCGACAACAGACTAGCCACGAGAAGAATCTTTCCATGACCTCGCGCGCGCATGTCTGCGCCGAACAGTTGGGTCATGACGGTCAGGCTGGCGATATCCAACTGCACCATATCCAGTGCGCTCTGTGTGGACGTTTCGAGGAAGGCGCCCTGCAGGCCATGACCGGCGTTGTTGATGAGGATTTCCACCGCGATGCCGCGCTCGCGAAGTGTTCGGTGCAGGGCGGTGACCGCATCGATGTCTGCGAGATCGACAGGCTCAACGACAACCTCGTTGCCGAACTGCTGGCGCAGCGTGGCGGCCAAGGCGTTCAGCCGATCCAGCCGACGCGCGACAAGAATCAGGGGGTGGCCTTTGGCAGCATATTGCCTTGCAAATTCTTCGCCAAAGCCACTGGAGGCGCCGGTGATGAGAACCCAGCCATTGCGATTGTTGGTCATGTTCGTGCCCGTTGCGGATGAGGGGGGTGGTCGCTAACCTTGCGGACATGCAAAATTGAAGACCGATGGTCTTTAATTTAAGAGACCGTCGGTCCTTTATCAAGTCAAATAGTAGACCCGTTATGAGTTCCTTCACTTCCTACTCCCGTGCCCGCTCGCCCGAGCAGAAAGAAGAGCGCCGGCGGCATCTGTTGGCGACTGCCCGCGCGATGTTGACGGACAGTCCGTCAGCGCTCGATCTGGGCATCAACGAGTTGGCGCGGCAGGCGCAGATGACCAAGTCCAATGTCTATCGCTACTTCGAAAGCAGCGAAGCGGTGTTGATGGACGTGCTGGTGGAAGAATTTGCCCTTTGGCAGGACGCGCTGACCGCAGCGCTTGCGCGGACAGGGGAAAAAGGGGCGACGGTCGAACACATCGCGCGCGCGTTTGCCTCCACTCTGTGCGCCCGGCCGCTACTGTGCAGGCTGATCAGCATCATGCCGTCCATCCTTGAGCGCAAGGTGTCGTTCGAGCGCATGGTGGAGTTCAAAGGCACGCTGTTGGCGATCAGGCAGCAGGCTGCAGAGGCGTTTCATGCGCATTGCCCCGCGCTTACGGCGAACGCATTCGATCACGTGATCAAGCATGCGTTGCCGCTGATCATTGGCCTATGGCCGCTCAGCAACCCCGTCGACAGTGCGGCGCAAGTTGTCGAATTGCAGGAGTTTGCATTGCTACGCTACCGTTTTCGGGACGATCTGGAGCATGCACTGCTCACCTTGATGCGAGGAATTGTGCGCGTGTAAACACAGGCAAGCTCGCGCTAAGCGCGGGCATTGGCGCGTGCGTGCATCACTTGGCGTGGGCGCTCGCAATGATAGTTCTCTGTTGCCACTGGCTTGATCTACTGCTGAGGTGCATGACGCCTCACCCACGGTCAGCGCCAACGCGCCTTCGCAGCAGGCCGGCTTCGTCCCGGGCCTGGAGCAGGTCACGGCTGTTGCGAGGCAGCGGCGCAAGGCGCCGAGGTGTGCCGAGGCGCTGTGTGGAAGCGCCATCGCCGATCGATCGCGGATTTGTTACTCCATCGCGGCTGGCAGCCTCTGCATATCCGGGGCGAGACCTGCCGCAGCCACATCGGCTGAATCGCGATGCGCACTCCGTGGCCCCGATCTCACCAAGCCGCTGCCAGTCCGGCCTATTTCTGACGAGTCGGGTACCTACGCTGAACGACTCGACTCGACTCGACTCTACTCGGCGCGACGGCACGGCGCCTCGCGCATGTGCGTTAGCGCGATTACCTGAAGTCACAGCACCGTTGCATTGACCTTGAAGACTTCCACTGCGCGGGTGAGTTGCGTGGAGTGCTCCTCCAACGCATGCGCGGCGGTGCTGGCGGCTTCGACGAGGCGCACGTTTTGCTGGGTGGTTTCGTCCATCTGAGCGATGGTGTGGTTGACCTGTTCGATGCCGCCGGCCTGTTCCTGCGAGGCGGCGGAAATATGCCCGATGATGTCGGTGACGTGCTGGACGCTGGTGACGACTTCGCCCATGGTGGTGCCGGCCTGATGCACCAGGGTCGAGCCATCGGCCACGCGTTGTACGGAATCGTCGATCAGGCGTTTGATCTCCTTCGCTGCATCCGATGAGCGGTGCGAGAGCGTGCGCACTTCCGACGCGACCACCGCAAAACCGCGGCCTTGTTCGCCCGCGCGCGCGGCTTCGACAGCGGCGTTCAACGCCAGAATATTGGTCTGGAAGGCAATGCCGTCGATGACGGAAATGATGTCGGCGATCCGTTTGGAGGAGGCTTCGATACCGGACATCTGCTCGATGACCTGGCCGACCACATCGCGACCTTGCGAGGCGATGGTGGCCGCGCCGAGCGCGAGCTGGTTGGCGCGGCCTGCATGCTCGGCGTTCTGCTTGACCGTGGAGGTCAGCTCTTCCATCGAGGCGGCAGTTTCTTCCAGGCTGGCCGCCTGCTGTTCGCTGCGACGGGTCAGTTCCTGGTTGCCACCGGTGATGTCTTCGGCCGCGAATCCGATGCTGTTGGACGTGGTCTGGATGCGCGTCACGATATCGGTGAGGCGGTGCACGGTGCTGTTGGCGTCGTCGCGCATGGACGCAAACACGCCGTGGAAGTTGCCGGACATGCGCACGGTCAGGTCGCCGTCGGCGATGGCGCGCAGCAGTTCGGAGAACTTGGCCAGGTTGGTGTCGGAGGTCGCCATCATGGTGTTGAGGTTCTCCACCATCAGGCGGAAATCGTGCTCGAACTTGTCCGGCTGGCCGCGAAGTGCGAAGTCGCCCGCGCAGGCAGCCTGGGTCAGGGCGTGGATCTGCGCGTTGATCGCGCGCAGGTTCTGCTTGACCTGCTGCATGGTGGCGGTGATGGCGGCCTTTTCGCCGGGATACTGTTCGATCTCCGGAGCCAGGTCGCCGACTGCATAGCGGCCCATGACCTCGGTCATGCGCAACTGCGTCTGCACATGTGCGTGCACCAATGCGTTGGTGTCCTGCACCATGTGGCCGTACTCGCCGGGGAAGCGCTGCGCATCGGTGCGATAGCTGATCTCGCCGGCATCGTGGCGCGATGCCATGGTGCGTTGTGCGGAGATCACGTCCTGCAGGCGATGCTGCATATGCTGCATGGCGCGCAGCAGTTGGCCGGATTCGTCGCTGCCGGTCGGGGCGTCCTGGCTGCGCAGGTCGCCTTCGTTGATGCGCTGGGCCAGCTGCAGCGACTGACGCAGCGGCAGCACCACGCTGCGGGTGAGCAGGAAGGCAATGGTTGCGCCGAGCAGCAGCGCGACGACGGTGGAGATCACCATCAACATCGCAAAGCCACGCGCGGTGGCGACGGCTTGCTTGGCCGCTGCGCGGTTCTTGGCTTCCTGCAGGTCGATGAAGGCGTTGATGCTGGCCAGCCAGTCGATGAAGGCCGGGCGTGCTTGCTGCAGCAATTGTTGCTCGGCGTGCAACCGGTCCGATGCATCGCGGAACGAGCGCACCTGCGTGATCAGCGGCATGGTGCGCTGCTCGATGGACTGGATCTGCTGAAGGATGGCTTTTTCTTTTGCGTCGGTCGAAGCCGCGATCATGTCGTCGAGCGGCTGCGCGGAACGCGCGTAGTCGGCGGCGAGCTTGTCGATCAATTGCTCGGCCGCGTGGCGGTCGGCCGGCGCGTCCATCAGGACAACATCGCGCAAGGCGATCGCGCGATCATGCACGCTGCCGCGAAAGTTGATGGCGTAACGCTGCTTGACGCTATTGACCTCGTTGATGGCGGTCAGTTGCTGGTCGATGCTCCGTACGCGCTGGATGCCAACCACGGTCAGGATCACCATCAGCACGATGATGGACAGAAAGCCGAGCGCCAGGCGCTGACCAATGCGCAGATTCGAAAGGAGATGCATAGGGTTCGATCGGTGATCCGACAGCGGGATGGCAGGAGTCCCCGCGGCAATGGCGAGGCGAAAGGCGCGATACGGCCGTGGGCAGCGCAAGGCCGCTGCGTTGGGTGTGTCTCGACCTATCCGTTAGCGGCCTCGGCCAGTAGAACTGAACTTTGCAGCCTGGAGGATTCAGGTGCGGTTGCTGCGTCCGGGGCGGCGTCGAGCCGCCAGCCAGCTCGCCCGGATGGCGTTGGCGATGCATGGGCGGGCGACGCCCGAGCCAAGCCCGGAGCGGAGCTGGCATGACCCACATCGTCCGGTGCAGACGTCATGCCCGCCGTGTAAGCCCGTTCTGCCAAGGGGCCTGTCTCCATCCACTCCCGACCGGAGCGCGGCAGCCGGCGAACAACCACTGCCGAGCTGGCAGGTAATCGATTCAGTGGCATGTCGCCCGTCCGCTGGACGGCGTCGGTCGCAGGCAAGATGATAGGCGCCCGGCGTGGGTGTCGCCTGTCACCCACGCGCCGATTCCTGAGTCTTCCCGATGGTCACAACGATGCTTCCATGGTCGACAGGTCACCTGGCCCCCCGTCGTGCTGCACTTGCGCGGTGCGCTGCGCGGTGCGGCGCGCGCAGTGGCGCGCCATGGTCGTGCGCTGCATGAGCGCAGCATTCCCGCATGGCGATAGCGCGATGGCACAGGCGGTCCGTGCCCATGACTGGAGCGGCACGCCACTGGGGCTGCCCGCGCAGTGGCCGTTGCCGTTACGAAATACCGTCGATCTGATGCTCGCCTCGCCCGAAAGCATGTATGTGGTCTGGGGGCCGGCGCTGACGTTCTTCTACAACGATGCCTATGCGCCGATCCTGGGGCCGCGTCAGGCGCAGGCATTGGGTGCGCCGCTGCGCGAGTTGTGGGCCGATGCCTGGGATGCCGTGCGTGCGCCGATCGAGGCGGCGTTTGCCGGGCGCGCGTCGCGCTTCGAAGAAGTGCCGATCGCGATGAACCGTTATGGCACGCCCGAAGACACCTGGTGGACGTTCTCGTTCTCGCCGATCTATCTCGACGATGGCAGCGTGGGTGGCGCGTTCTGCGTGACCAACGAGGTGACCGCACGCAAGGTGGCGCAGGCGCGGTTGGCCGACGAGCACGAACGCCTGATCCGCCTGTTCGAGCAGGCGCCGATGTTCATGGCGTTCTTGAGCGGGCCGCAGCATGTCGTCGAGTTCGTCAATCCGTGTTACTCGCGCCTGATCGGTCACCGCGACGTGATTGGCCGCCCGTTGGCCGAGGCGTTGCCGGACGTGGTGGCGCAAGGACACCTGGCGCGGCTGGATGAGGTGTTTCAATCCGGACGTGCGTATTCGGCCACGGCGCTCGCCTACGATGTGCAGGCCGTGCCGGGCGGGCCGACCGAGCGCCGGCTGCTGGATCTGGTCTATCAGCCGATCGCCGGTGCCGACGGCACGGTGTCGGGCATCTTTGTGCAGGGTCTGGACATTACCGACCGCATCAGCCTGGAACGCGCGGTGCGCGAGGCCGAAGTGCGCAACCGGCAGATCCTGGACAGCGTCATGGACTACGCGATCATTGCCACCGACATGCGCGGCCGGGTGACCTCATGGAACGAGGGCGCACGCCGCATTCTGGGATGGAGCGAGAGCGAGATGCTCGGGCAATCGCTGGAGCGCACGTTCACACCGGAAGACGTGGAAAGGCGGCAGATCCTCATCGAGGCTGCCGCCGCGCTGGAAAGCGGCAGCGGCATGGACGAACGCTGGCACGTGCGCAAGACCGGCGAGCTGTTCTGGGCCAATGGGTCGTTGATGGTGTTGCGCGAAGAAACCGGCACGGCGATCGGTTTCGTCAAGGTCCTGCGCGACCGTACTGCCGAGCGTCTGGCCAGCGAAGCCTTGATCAGGAGCGAGCGCCGCCTGGATGCGCTGGTGCGCGCCTCGTCGCAATCGATCTTCTCTGCGGCTGCCGACTGGAGCGCATTGCGCCAGCACGTGCGCGACGGGCTGCTCAACGACAGCCTGCCGGCGAACGCGCGCTGGCAACAGGACTGGGTGTACCCGGACGATCGCGCGCTGTTGTCGAGCGCCATCGGTGCTGCGATCGCCGACAAATCTGGGCTGGAGCTGGAGCTGCGGGTGCTGGATGCCAGCCAGCGCGTGCGCTGGACCCTGCTGCGCGCAGTGCCGCTGCTGGATGCGCACGGCGCGATCGAAGAATGGTTCGGCACTGCATCGGACGTCACCGACAGACGCCAGGCCCAAGAGCAATTGCGCCTGCTGACCGAAACCCTGGAAGAACGCGTGCGCGAGCGCAGCGCGGCACTGCTGCTGGCTGAAGAAAAATTGCGTCAGAGCCAGAAGATGGAAGCCGTTGGGCAGCTGACCGGCGGCCTGGCGCATGATTTCAACAACCTGCTGACCGCCATCACGGTGGGGCTGGAGCTGCTGCAAGCGCGTGTGCAGCAAGGCAAGTACGACCGGCTGGAACGCTACGTGGAGATGGCGCAGACCAGCGCCGCGCGCGCGGCGGCGTTGACGCAGCGTCTGCTGGCGTTTTCGCGTCGGCAGACCCTGGCGCCGAGCGCACTGGAAGTGGAGGCACTGGTGCATGGCATGCGCGAGATCATCGCGCGCACCCTGGGGCCGTCGATCAGTTTGCAGGTGATTCCGGCGGCCGACGCCTGGAAGGTGCTGGTGGATGCGCCGCAGCTTGAAAATGCCTTGCTCAACCTGTGCATCAATGCGCGCGATGCCATGCCCGATGGTGGCGAGCTCACCATCAGCCTGCATAACCGCTCGCTGGATCACGCTGCGGCCCAGCTGCTCGATTTGCCGCCCGGCGACTATGTGTGCCTGAGCGTGCAGGACACCGGCACCGGCATGAGCGAAGAGATCATGTCCAAGGTTTTCGAGCCGTTCTTCACGACCAAGCCCATCGGTCAGGGCACCGGGCTGGGCCTGTCGATGATCTATGGGTTTACCCGCCAATCCGGCGGGCATGTGCGTATCGAATCGGACGTTGGAGTGGGCACCACCATGGCGCTGTATCTGCCGCGCTTCATGGGCGAGCAGGTGCATGACGAAGGGCCGGCCACGCAGGATGATCCGCAGCGGGCGACGATGCACAGTTGCACGGTGTTGCTGGTCGAAGATGAAACCGCGATCCGTGTGCTGATTTCCGAAGTGCTCACGGACGCCGGGTATCGGGTCATCGAGACGGCCGAGGGAAGCGCGGCAGTGGAGCGCCTGCGGTCAGCGGAAACGATCGATGTGCTGGTAACCGATGTCGGTCTGACCGGCGGTTTGAACGGGCGCCAGGTGGCGGATGCGGGCCGGCAATATCGCCCGATGCTGCCGGTCTTGTTTGTCACCGGCTACGCGGCGACCGCGGCCGTGGGAGCAGGGCAGTTGGATGACGGCATGGAAGTGCTGACCAAGCCCTTCCTGGCGGCTGACCTGGAGCGGCGCGTGGCGCAATTGCTGGAGCGGCGCCCGTAGTGAGTCGGGGCGGTGCGCGGTCACGCTTGGAGGATAGGGCGTGACCGCGAGATGAGGCGCTTCAGGCGTTGTGCTCTCCGCCGCGCAGCAGGAGCATAAAGACCAGCATCTCCTCAGGTCATTCCATCGCTGCAGCTGGGTGTGGCACCACGCGAGGCGTTACAACGCCTTCTGAACGATACCCAGCAGGTCGCGTAACGAAAATGGTTTTGGCAGCAGGCGCATGCCGGTGTCCAGGAAGTCCGCGCGCTTGGCAATCGCACCGGCATAGCCGGTCATGAAGACGATCGGTAGCGCGGGATACAGGCGCCGCGCATTGTCGGCAAGGTCGCGTCCGTTCATGCCGGGCAGGCAGATATCCGAGAGCAGCAAGTCGAACGGACAGGCCGTGGTGAGTTGCTGCATCGCCTGCTCGGCGTCAGCGGACACAACCACCTGATAGCCCTCGTCACCCAGAATGTCTGCGGCCATCGCACGGATGGCATCGTCGTCTTCAACCAACAGAATGCGTGCATTGCCTGATGCGTCGTTCACTGCCGTCCTCGAGCGATCGCAACAGCGCGTTCGCTTCCATTGCCCACGCTATGCGCATGCGCGTGACGGATGTGTCGGAGTTGCCATAAAGCCGGCGGCGCAGGCGGGCACGATCCTCGCAAGTTTTTGTGCGATTCATCGCCGGCGGTAAAACGTTAGCGGTGTCACGGCAGAAAGGCGATAAAACACACAGCACGTCAAGCCAAACAAGCTGATCAATTCAGTCCCTGACGCGGCTGTATCACCGGCGCGTGATAAATTCTGCGGCATGGAAAACGTAAAGCCGATGATCGCAAACCGTATTACCACCGGGACGACGGGGCTTGACACCATCCTCCGCGGTGGCCTGCCCGCCAACCGGTTGTATCTGCTTGAAGGCCAGCCGGGCTCCGGCAAGACCACGATGGCGTTGCAGTTTCTGCTCGATGGCGCAGCCAGGGGCGAAAGCTGCCTGTATGTGACGTTGTCGGAAACCATCGACGAGCTGACCGAAGTGGCCGCCTCGCATGAGTGGTCGCTGGAGCCGCTGCATATTTTCGAGCTAGCTTCGGCCGAAGCGTTCCTGGGCGACGGGCGTCAGCAGTCCATCCTGCATCCGTGGGAAATGGAACTGGATGGGACGATCAAGCTCATCCAGGCCGAGGTCGATCGGGTCAAGCCCACACGCGTGGTGTTCGATTCCTTGTCCGAGTTGCGATTGCTGGCGCAGGATTCGCTGCGCTACCGGCGCCAGGTGCTGGCGCTCAAGCAATTCTTTGCCCCACGCAATATCACCGTGTTTCTGGTGGACGACCTGACCGGTGAACATGGCGAGCGCGATGCCCATCTGCACAGCCTCTGCCACGGTGTGGTCTCGCTGGAGCGCATGACACTGGATTTCGGTGCTGCGCGGCGGCGCATGCAGGTGCAAAAGCTGCGCGGGGTCAATTTCATCGCCGGCTACCACGATCTGACGATCGCCACCGGTGGCATGCATATCTATCCGCGTCTGATTGCCTCCAACCATCACGTGCCGTTCGTTGGCGATGCGGTGTCCAGTGGCGTGGAGCGGATCGATGCGCTGCTGCATGGCGGCCCGCTGCGCGGTACCAGCACGCTGCTGACCGGGCCGGCCGGCTCGGGCAAGACCAACGTGGCGCTGCAATATGTCAACGCGGCCTGCGAGCGTGGCGAGCACTGCTGCGTGCTGGAGTTCGATGAGCGCACCGGCACATTGCTGACGCGCGCACAAAGCCTGGGCATGGATTTACGCAAACATCTGCAGTCGGGTTTGCTGGAGCTGCATCAGATGGATCCGGCCGAGCTGACTCCCGGCGAGTTTGCCTGGGCCGTGCGCGAAAGCGTGGAAAAGCGCAACTGCCGTGTGCTTGTGATCGATAGCCTCAACGGGTACCTGTCGTCGATGCCGCAGGAAAAGCAGTTGATGTTGCAGATGCACGAGCTGCTGTCGTATCTCAATCAGAGCGGCGTGACCACTTTCCTGATCAATCCGCAGCATGGCCTGGTGGGGACGATGTCCACCGGCAACCTCAACGTGTCCTACATGGCCGATACCGTCATTCTGTTCCGCTTCTTCGAAGCGCAGGGCCGCATTCGCAAGGCCTTGTCGGTGATCAAGAACCGCAGTGGTGCGCACGAAGATTCGATTCGCGAGCTGCAGATCGGCACGGGCGGTCTGCAGCTGAGCGAGCCGCTGGAAAAATTCCATGGCGTGCTGACCGGCACTCCGCAGTTCGTCGGAGACGATGCGCCGTTGCTGGGGCGTCCCCTTGACCAGTTGTGAGGCAGACGGCTCGATCGTTCACATCATCGCGCCGTTCGGCCGCGATGCCCAAAGCATCGCCGGCATCGTCGGCGAGCACGGGCTGACCGAGAAGGTGTATGGCACGCTGGCCGCGCTGGCCGGCGACCTGCTCGACAGTTCCGGTGTGGTGGTCCTGACCGAAGAGGCGGTGGGTGGCGATCTGCAACAGCTGCAGCAGATCCTGCAGGCCCAGGCGGCCTGGTCGGACATCCCGTTCGTGCTGCTGCGTGCGCCGCGCGGCAGCCACGCCGGGCGGCGGGCAAGCCTGCCGCCGGAGATGACCAACGTCATCGAGCTGGAGCGGCCGCTGAGTTCGTCGTCGTTGCTGAGCGCGATTTCCACTGCGCTGCGCTCGCGCCAGAAGCAGTTCGTGATCCGCGATCAGATGGCCCAGCTGGCCGAGAGCAGGGCGGCGCTGGCGCTCAGCGAGGCCGAGCTGCGTCGTGTCACCGATGCCCTTCCGGTCTTGATCGCGTTCATCGACAAGCACCTGGTCTACCGCTTCGCCAACCGTTCGTATGAAGACTGGATCGGGATCCCGCCGCAGGATGTGATCGGGCGGCCGCTGGTGGACGTGGTGGGGCCCGCGGTGGTGGCCGAGCGTCGCGCGTGGATCGAGGCGGCACTGGCCGGGCGGGCGCTCACGGTGGAAACCAGCTGGCCGCATGCCGATGGGCGTCGCCGCGATGCCGAGATCCGCTACATGCCGCGCTTCGATGCGGACGGCCAGGTGGACGGGTTCCATGTGTTCGCGACCGATGTCACCGCGCGGGCGCTGGCGATGGAATCCATCCAGCAGCAAGCCACCGTGCTCGAGGCCAAGGTCGCCGAGCGCACGGCCGAGCTGCAGCAGCAGATGCAGGCGCGCGAGTCCAGCGAGGCGGCGCTGCGCCAAGCGCAGAAGATGGAAGCGGTGGGCCAGCTGACCGGCGGCATCGCGCACGATTTCAACAACATGCTGACCGGCATCCTGTCTGCGCTGGATCTGGCGCGCCTGCGCATCGATCAGGGGCGCACCGAAGGGCTGGGGCGGTTCCTGGATGTGGCGTCGGCCTCGGCGCTGCGTGCGGCCGCGTTGACGCAGCGGCTGCTTGCGTTTTCGCGCCGGCAATCGCTGGAAGCGCGGCATCTGCAATTGAACGATCTGGTGGTGTCGCTGCAGGATCTGCTGGCGCGCACGCTGGGCGAATCGGTGCGCCTGGAAACCGATCTGTGCAGTGCGTTGCCGCAGGCCTATGTCGACGAAAACCAGCTGGAAAGCGCGCTGCTCAACCTGGCCATCAATGCACGCGATGCGATGCCCGATGGTGGGTTGTTGCGCATCGCCACGCGGCATCTGCAGGTCCAGGCGCAAGGGCTGGAGCTTGGCCGTGGCATCAGCCTGGCGCCGGGCGACTATGCGGTGGTGTCGGTCACCGACACCGGCACCGGCATGCCGACCGATGTGCTGGAGCGGGTGTTCGAGCCGTTCTACACCACCAAGCCGATCGGGCAGGGCACCGGCCTGGGCATGTCGATGATCTACGGCTTCATGCAGCAGTCCAACGGGCAGGTGTGGGTGGAGTCGCAGATTGGCACGGGCACCACGGTCAGCCTTTACCTGCCGGCCGGGGTGTCCGTGCCGGGTGCGGTGTCCGAGCCGCAAAGCGGTGCGGTGGTGGCCGGGCAGGGGCAGCAGGTGCTGGTGGTGGAGGACGACGAACAGGTGCGCCTGCTGGTGACCGAGTTGCTGGGCGAATTGGGCTACCAGGCCGAGGTGGTGGCCGATGCGGATGCCGCGTTGGCGATCCTGGCGTCGCCACGGCGGATCGACCTGCTGGTCACCGACGTCGGCCTGCCCGGGCTCAACGGCCGCCAGCTGGCGGAAATCGCGCGGCAGTCGCGCCGCGATCTGCCGGTGATCTTCATGACCGGCTACGCCGAAACCGCGCGCGACCGTGGCGAGTTTCTGGCCGAGGGCATGAGCATGATCGCCAAGCCTTTCACGCTGGGCGAGTTCAGCGGCAAATTGCATGAGGTGCTCGGGCCATCGCCGTGAGCCAGTCGCGCGCAGCCCGGCGCGCTGTTGCCGGTCTGCGGCGGTGACCACAGTCGCGGTGTCGTGCTGCTGCGCTCCGCAGCACACACAAGCGCCGCAGTAAGGCTTGCGGCAGTGGCGGGCGAGACGCGTCGTGCGAGCCGGCCGCCGTGAGCGATGGGTCGCGGTGAGGTCTAGCGCGCAGCGCGCCCGGATTGCCGCTCGGTGGCCAGCGCTTGCGCCACGGCAATCTTGTCTGCCACCGCCTTCTGCATGGGCGAGCCGGTCTCCAGCAAACCGTGCAGGTGACGCCAGTGCGTGGTGGCGGCTGCGTAGTCGTGCTGCTGGAAATCGCTGATGCCAAGCAGCCACAGCCCGCGCTGGTTGTCCGGTTCGCGCACGATCACCTGTTGCAGGCGCGTGCGTGAGGCCGCGTCGATCGCAAAATCGTCATGCGTGGCCATGTCGGCAGCAATCCAGCCGACGATGGCCGCGCTGGTGTCCGGCGCAAGCGTCAGGGCCTGTGCGTACGCGTCGCGTGCCTCGGCGGGGCGGTTGTTCTGTTCGTGATCCTTGGCCTGCTGCATCCATGCATCGAGTGCCTGCAGTTGCGCGTCGTCGGCAACCGGGGTCTGTGCCTGTGAGGGGGCGGCAACGGCGGCGTGCGTGCTCTGCGGCGGCGCGGCGTCGATGCGCGGCGCGATCGCATCGGGTGTGCCCACCAGCCGATACAGCCCGGCAGTGGCGAGCGGCAGCCCCAGCGCAAGCAGTACCGGCAGCGTGTAGTGCGCGGCGCCATGGCGCGTGGGCTTGCGCAACAGCGGCAGCAGCAAGAGCAGCAGCGCAACGAGCACCAGCGCGGCGCTTGCGAGATAGAAGCCTGTCATCACCAGTCGTCCTCCGGCCGCGGCGCCACCGGCGTGCCGGCGCGCGCGCGCTGGCGCACGGTGTGGGCCACCATCACCGCGCCGGCGACCAGCATCAGTGCCGGCCCGAACCACAGCAACCAGGTGCCGCGCTTGACCGGCGGGTCGTACAGCACGAAGTCCGAATAGCGGTCGACCATGTACTGCTTGATCTGCGCATCGCTGCTGCCAGCCTGCAGCTGCGCAAAGACCTGGTGGCGCAGGTCGCGCGCCAGGCTGGCGTTGGAATCGGCCAGGTTCTCGTTCTGGCACACCAGGCAACGCAGCTGCGCGGTCAGCCGCTGATAGCGCGCTTGTTCGGCGGCATTCTTGAACGGCAGCGGGTCCACTGCCTGCGCCTGGAGACCGGGCGCAAGCAGCAGGCCCAGCAGCAATACCAGCAACAGCCGCAGCTGCCGCGCCTGCTGCTGCCGATGCGCCTGCAGCCCGCGGTAACACTCGATCACCGCGCCCCCCTGGGCAGCGCAGCGATGGCCGGCAGCAGCTCGTCGTTGATGACATCCGGGGTCAGCACGCCGATGTGCTTGTAGCGGATCATGCCGTGCGCATCGATCAGGAAACTTTCCGGTGCGCCGTAGACGCCGAAGTCGATTGCGGTCTGGCCGGTTTCGTCGGCAAGCACCATGGCATACGGATTGCCCAGGCGTGCAAGCCAGGCGGTGGCATCGGCCGGCGCGTCCTTGTAGTTGTAGCCGATCAACGGCACGCCAAGGCGTTGGGCCTGCGCCATCAGCACCGGATGCTCGTGCACGCACTCGGCGCACCAGCTGCCGAACACGTTGAGCACGTACGGCTTGCCCAGCAGCTGGTCACGGGTGACGTGCCGCGCGGGCTGATCCAGCTGCGGCAGCGAGAACGCCGGGGCCGGTTTGCCGATCAGCGGCGAGGGCACCTCGCGCGGGTTGTACTGCATCGTCCAGTAGATGCCGAAGCCGAACAGGGCGGCTACCACCAAAAACCCCAGCAGGGGCAGCATGCGATTCACGGGTGCGACTCCTGCGCGATGACCAGGCCATCATGTGCGGGTACTGCGGCAGGCCTGGCGGCGCTGGCCGGTGCACGAAAGCGCCGTGCGCAGGCGCTGACGAAACCGCCCAGCATCATCAGCAGGCCGCCGGCCCAGATCCAGCGGATGAAGGGTTTGTAGTACAGCCGCAGCGTCCAGTCGTATTCGATGTGTTGATCGTCAAGCGGCTCGCCGAGTGCGACATACAGGTCGCGGGTGATGCCGGGGTCGATCGCCGATTCGGTCTGGATACGCTCGCTGCTGTACAGGCGTTTTTGCGGATGCAGTTGCGCCACCACCTGGCCATCGCGACTGACCTGCACGCTGCCTTGTTCGGCCTTCCAGTTGGGACCATCGATCAATTGCACGCCGTCGAAGCGGAAGCTGTAGCCGGCGATCTCGGCGGTTTGCCCAGGTGCCAGGCGCACGTCGCGTTCGACCGACAGGCTTTCGGACACCAGCACGCCGGCAACGAAGACCGCCACGCCGGCATGCGCGATCAGCATGCCGGCCATTTCAGCCGGGAAACGCCGGCCGCGCGGCAGCTCGCGCCAGCGCTTGTAAACGTACAGCGCGGTACCGGCGGCCACCCAGGTCGCCACGCCGATGCCGGCGATGGCCTTGGCCTGTCCATCGGCAACGATGCTGCCGACCAGCGCACAGGCCATCGCCGCGATGCCGGCACGGGTGCCGAGCGCCTTCAATGGCGCGGCATCGGCCTGGCCCCAGCGCAGGTAGGGGCCGAACGGCAGCAACAGCACCACCGGCAGCATCAAGAGCGGGAACAACAGGCCGAAGTAGGGCGGCCCCACCGAGACCTTGCCCAGGCCGAAGGCATCGGCAATCAGCGGGAACAAGGTGCCCAGCAGCACCATGGCGGCGGCCACGGTGAGCAGCAGATTGCCGATCAGGATCGCGGTCTCGCGCGAGGCCGCAGCGAACGGTTTGCCGCTGGCGATCCTGGGCGCGCGCAGCGCGTACAGCAGCAACGAGCCGCCGACCACCACGACCAGGAAGATCAGGATGTAGAGGCCGCGGCGCGGGTCGGCCGCGAACGCGTGCACCGAGGTCAGCACGCCCGAGCGCACCAGGAAGGTACCCAGCAGCGACAACGAAAACGCCAGGATCGACAGCAGGATGGTCCACGCGCGCAGGCTGCCGCGTTTTTCGGTGACCGCCTGGGTGTGGATCAACGCGGTGCCGACCAGCCACGGCATGAAGCTGGCGTTCTCCACCGGGTCCCAGAACCACCAGCCGCCCCAGCCCAGCTCCGCATATGCCCACCAGCTGCCGGCGACGATGCCGGCGGTGAGGCAGGCCCAGGCCACGTTGGTCCACGGCCGCGCCCAACGCACCCAGGCCTGTTCCAGCTCGCCGCCCAGCAGCGCGGCGACCGCAAACGCGAACGCCACCGAGAAGCCGACGTAGCCGGTGTACAGCACGGGCGGGTGGAAGGTCATGCCCGGGTCCTGCAGCACCGGATTGAGCTCGTTGCCATCCAGCGGGATCGGTGACAGCCGCCCGAACGGATTGGAGGTCAGCAGGATGAAGGCCAGGAAGCCCACCGACACCAGCCCCAGCACCGCCAGCACGCGGGCGGCGAAGTGCTGCGGCAGATGCCGGCTGAAGGCGGCCAGCAGCACCGTCCAGGTGGCGAGGATGGCGATCCACAGCAGCAGCGAGCCTTCATGCGCACCCCACACCGCGGCGAAACGGTAGTACCAGGGCAGGGCGATGTTGGCGTTGGCGGCGACGTATTGCACCGAAAAATCCAGCGACAGCAACGACCACGCGAGCAGCCCGAAGGCCATCCACACGAACACTGCCTGGCCAAGCGCGGCCGGGCGCGCAATGCCCATCAGTGCAGCGTTGCCGCGCCAGGCACCGATCAGCGGCAACACGCCCTGTGCAAGCGACAGCAGTAACGCCAGGATCAGTGCGATCTGGCCGAGTTCAGGCGTCATGGATAGGTCGCTGGGTGTAACCAAGAAGAGTCATTGCAGTGCCTTGCGCCAGCCGACGACGCATCAGCGCGGCGCAGACAGCGGCACGGCGGTGGCAGCAATCGGCTTGCCGACATGGCCTTCGGCCATCGCGTCTTTCAGTTCTTTGGGCATGTAGGTTTCGTCGTGCTTGGCCAGCACTTCGTTGGCGACAAAGCGCCCGCCCTGCATGCGCCCGTTGGCGATCACCGATTGGTTGTCGCGAAACAGGTCCGGCAGGATGCCGGTGTACTCGACCTGGGTGGCTGCGTGTTTATCGATGACGGTGAAGCTGACTTTCAACGAGTCGCTGGCGCGCTGGATCGAGCCGGCCTTGACCATGCCGCCCAACCGGAATTGCTGGTAACCGGCCGCTTCGCCGGCGTGTACCTGGCTGGGAGTGAACAGGTAGCTCATGTTCCGCTGCAATGCGAACACGATCAGCGTGCCGGCCAGTGCGGCGGCGGCCAGCACGCCGACGACCAGCCACAGGCGCTGTTTGCGGGTGGCATTCATGGTGCGTCGCGCTCCAGTGCCGGCAACGGCGTATTGCGCTGGCGGCGCGGCGTCTGCCGCTGCAGTTGACCGCGCAGCTCGCGCGGCAGGCGCCGGCGCCGCAACCACGGCGATGCCAGATCGGCCAGCAGCACCAGCATGAACACCGCATACGAAGTCCACACGTAGTGGCCGTAGCCACCCATGGCCAGGAAGCTGCTCATGCGGTGCGCTCCGCCAGCACGATGCGGCGTGCCCAGTCCTTGCCGCTGTCCAGTGCCAGCAGCTCCACCCGTACCCGCCCGAACAGGCTGGCGATGTAATAGCACTTGGTAGCCAGCATCATGGTCAGCAACGGCCATAGCATGTCTGCACCCATCTTGGAGGGACCGAGCAGGCGCACGGTGGAGCCCTGGTGCAGCGTGTTCCACCACACCACCGAGTAATGCACGATGGGCAGGTTGATCAGGCCCACCAATGCGAGCAGGCCGGCCGCGCGCATCGCCTGGCGGCGGTCTTCCACCGCGTAGTACAGGCCCAGCACGCCCAGATACAGAAACAGCAGCAGCAACTCCGAGGTCAGCCGCGCGTCCCAGGTCCACCAGGTGCCCCACATCGGCTTGCCCCACAGCGCGCCGGTGCACAAGGTGATGAAGGTAAAGGCCGCGCCGATCGGTGCCGACGCCATGGTCACCACCTCGGCCAGCTTGATCCGCCACACCAGCGCGATAAAGGCCGACATGCCCATCGCCGCATAGATGAAGAGGCTCATCCAGGCGCTGGGCACGTGGATGAAGATGATGCGGTACGCGTCGTGCTGTTGATAATCCGGCGGCGCCAGCACCAGCCCGCCATAAGCGGCCACTGCGCCCAGGGCCAGCGCCAGCGCCAGCGCCCACGGACGCACGCGCCCGGCAAAGCGGTAAAACAGCGGCGGTGAGCTCAGCCTGTGCAGCCACAACGGGATCCACTTGGCCATGCCGGTGTCGTCAGTTGGAATGTTTGGAAGGCGACAACGCGTCGACCGCCGCGCCGGCATTGACCTGCAGCTGGCCATCGGAAACCTTGCTGGTGCGCTGCAACAGCTCGCGCAGCGCGCTGGCGTCCATCGACGGCGACAGCGACAACAACAGCGCGGCCATGCCGCTGACGTGCGCGGTGGCCATCGACGAGCCGGAGGTGAAGTCGTAACGGCCGTTGGGCTGGGTGGTCAGGATGTCCTTGCCGGGTGCGCTGAGCACCCCTGGCATCGCCGCGCTGGCACTGCTGCTGCGCACCACGAGCACTCCCGGCACGTCGTTGGGAAACCCGTCCAGCCGGCCGTTGGGCGGCATGGCCGCCACCACGATGCGGCCTTGCTGCACCAGGTGCAGCAGCATCTTGCTCAGCAGCGGGTCGGCCGGGCCGCCCAGGCTCAGGTTGACCACCCGCGCGGAGCTGTTGTTGATCGCCGCCAGCGCCTTGGCCAGGGTGAAGGTATTGCAGCGGGCGGTGGCGCCGACCGTGGGCGCATACCAGCAGGCCTTGTAGATGCTCAGCATGGCCTTGGGCGCCATGCCGACGATGCCTTGATGGTTGTTGCTGCCGGCGGCGATGATGCCGGCCACTTCGGTGCCGTGCGAATCGGTGCTGGTCATGACCGGCGTGTCGTCGACCAGATCGTGCACGTCGCGGATGCGCGTCTTCAGGTCGGGGTGGCTGGTATCCACGCCGGTGTCGACCACGGCCACCACCACGCCACGGCCCTGGGTGACGGTCTGCGCGCTGGCGGCATCGGTGTCGATGAAGCCGCGCTGCATGTCCACGTACGGGTCGTTGTAGCCCGACAGCGGGGTGCTCTTTTCGGCGGCATCGGCAGAAAACACCGAGAAATCCTGCACCGGCTGCACCAGCTCCACGCCGTCGTCGTGGGACAGGGTGCTGACCAGCGCATCGCGCGACACGCCTTCTGGCGGCTGCAGCACCGCGCAGTACAGCCCCAGCGAGGTGATCGGCCAGCCGGAGACCTCGCGCAGTTTGTAGCGCCGCTTGATGGCTTCCATGCGCACGGCGGCCTTCTGCCCGGCACCGTAGTAACTGGAGGCGTAGCCGATCAGGCTGGAGCCGGCACGCGCCGGTGGTGCGCTGAGCGGATTGGCCACCGCCAGCAGGATGTCGCGGCTGGCATCGGGTGTATGCGCATCGGCCGGAGCGGATGCCGCGGCGATGGCGGCCAGGTTCGCAGTGTCCTGCGTGGGCGCGGCAGCGTGCGCGCTGCCCTGCAGGCCCAGGCCGATGAGGGTGACGCACAGGCCGATGGCGAGAAGACGGCTCATGGGGCGGAGACGATCTCGGCCAGCCGGATGGCCGGATTGGCGCGCAGTTGCTGCACGGTCTGCTGCGGCTGCGGCTGCGGCGCGGCCGGCACCACGGTGTAGGCGCCCAGGTCGTTGGGCCCGGCGATGACCTGCAACTGCTGCGCGCGCAGCAGGCGATCCCAGTCGGCCACGGTCATCCTGGCATCGGGCACCACGCGGATGGCGCCCTGCGGCACCGGCAACGCGGTTGCGCTGCTCAGCGTGCGGTAGTCGTGCGTGGGGGCCGGCGAGGCCAGCTTGACACCCATGACGCCCAGGCCGATGGCCTGCACCAACGCGGCGGCGGCCAGTGCGCGCACCGTCCAGCTGCCGGAGCGGCGTACTGCCGGTGCCGGCGCGGTGCGCTGTTCGGGGGCATCCAGGCGGCCGAGCAGGCGTTGCAGCCCGGCATTGGGGTCCAGCGTGACGGCCGACGGCAGCGCCAGCGCCTGGCGCAGACGATTTTGCTGCGCGAACTCGGCGCTGCACGAGGCGCACTTGGCCACGTGCGCAATCAGCCAGCTGTGTTCTTCCTCGGTGGCGCTGTCCAGCAGGACGGCTGGCATCAGCTCCCACGCGTGCGAGCATTCCTTGCCAGGCGCGATGAAAAACGTCTTCATTGCATGGTCTCCGTGTAAGGCGCGCTGCCGGCCAGGCCGGGCAGCACGTTGCGTAATTTGACCCGTGCATGGAACAGCCGGGCTTTGATCGTGCCCACCGGGCACTGCATGATGTCGGCGACTTCTTCCAGCTTGTGGCCGACGCCGTAGACCAGTTCGATCACCAGGCGCTGATCCGGCGACAGGCGCTCCATGCCCTTGTCCAGCCAGTCGCGCAGCTCGCGGTCGTCGTTGTCGTCTGCACTGGGGGCGTGCTCTTCCACCACCGCGGTGTCGTCGATGGCTTCACCGTCATGCTGGCGCAGGCATTTGAGCCCGCAGCGGTAGGCGATGCCCATGATCCAGGTCGACACCTGCGAATCGCCGCGGAAGTCGCCGGCTTTCTGCCAGGCGATCCAGAAGCAGTCGTTGATGGCCTCCTCGATGATGTCGGGGCGGCGGGTCAGGCGCGACAGAAACCGGCACAGGCGCCCGTGATAACTGGTGTACATGCTGGCCAACGCGTCGCGATCGCCCGCCGCCATGCGGCGCAACAGCATGCGGTCGGTGGCATCGCCCAGGGTGTCGGTGTCATTCATCGAGGCAGGCATGGCGTAGGACACCTTTGAGTGCCCGCAGGCGGGCAAAAGGTTGCGGGTGGATCAGAAGGCGCGCGAGACCATGCCCACCCAGGGTGTTTCGCCGGGGCCGCCCTGCGCGCGCGGGGTGTTGCTGCTGGTCAGGATCCGGTCCAGCTTCACGGTCCATGCGGCGTGGTTCCACTTCAGGCCCAGTTGGCCATACCGATAGCGGCCGGAACTGGCGGCGCCGTAGGTCATTGCCGGAAAATCGGAGATGCCGGCACCAGCGGAGAGACTGAAACTGGACGACAGCGGCACGCTGGCGGTGACGTCGATCACCTTGTTCCAGGGCGAGCGCTGCGCGCGCGGGAAATTGAAGGTGGACAGCGAAAAGGTCAGCATGTCGCGGTAGGACCAGGCCAGGCTCGCTTCCTGGCGGTCGAAGGTGCGCGACTGGCGGTCGGCCGGGTAGGCGTAGTACAGCAGGCTGGCCTGCATCTGCCAGCGGTCGTCCAGCATCCAGGCGCGCGCGCCCTGGATGGTGAATGCCACCGGCTTGCTGAGCGACGGCGACTGCAGTGCGGCAGAGACCGAGGTCGACCAGCCCGGCGACGGCAGCCAGTAGCCGGCGGTCTGCAGGGTGAAGCGGTTGGGCGCAATTGCGATGCCGCGATCGATCAGGGAGGAGGCGACTGCGACCGCACCGCCGACATTATCGGCCAGTGCATTGCCGCAGGGGCCCAGGAGCAGGGCGAGCATGACTGCATGGCGCAGCTGTAAGCGCTGGGGCTGCGGTGCCGGCGTTCTGCAATGCGCGTGCAGGCAGGGCACGCGTCGAGGCGACGAGGAGGACGACGGTGCACGGCCGTGCGATGCGGCCCACGGCCGCCCCCCGCAGGCGCAATGGCGTCGCGGTGGGTACGGAGACTGCTTGGCGGACAGCAGGTTCGGCAAGGGCGTAGGGCATGGACACGAAGCGGGGCGCGATAGTGACCCATCACGCAGGACGAGACCGCCCCAGCTGTGGCGGTTCCGTCCGTATACGCGAAGGTGTCGGCTCAGGCAACGCGATACCGCGCACCCGTCCTGGTGCGGCATGTGACCGGCTGCCGGCCGCGGAGACTGCGGCCGGCAGGCTGTACCGGGCTTGAAGCGATCGCACCTGCCTAAGCGCGGTCTTCAGACACATGCAGCGATGGCTTGGGCAGGCTCGACTGCCTTGCCGTCCCCGTGCCGGCAGGGACACCCCGCCGGCCGGCGTTTCCGGCATGGCTTGCCGTTCGTCTCAGTGCAGGGTGTTGAGGTAGGCGATCAGGGCGTCCAGCTCCTTCTCGTCTTCAAGCCCTTCGTACTTCATCTTGGTACCCGGTATCGCTTTCTTCGAATCCGCTCTCAGAAAGGCCTTGAGGCCGGCCGCATCCCAGGTGCGCTTGCTTGCCTTGAGCTCAGGGGAGTAGCCGCTGAAGTCCGCCACCGCGCCGGCAGGGCGATTGACGATGCCGAACAGGGAGGGACCCTTCTTGTTCTTGCCCTGCGTGGCGCTATGGCATTCGGCGCATTCGGTCGCAAAGACGCTCTTGCCATCAGCGGCGCGCGCCGGCGTGGCCAGGGTTGCGCCGGCCAGCAACAGGCCGGCCAGCGGTGCGCATAACAACGTTTTGTGGAATGGGTGCATATGAGTCCGTACGGTTGCGTGCAACGGTGGGGGATCAGAACGCCAGGTTGACCGACAGCGAGAAGCTGTCGAGATCGCGCGGATTGGTGATCGGCGGGCCACGGAACACGTTGGAGGTGCTGCCGTTGAATTTGTCGAACCGGAACCAGCCAGCGGAAACGCGCAGGTTGGCGTTGGTGGTGTAGGTGCCTTCGCGGCCGAACGGGCTCCAGTACAGCAGGATCAGATTGCTGGTGGTGTCGGGGATGCCCACCGGCGAATAGCGCGCCGCATCGAACGAGCCGGTGTTGATCATGTGCGCGGCCAGCACGCCATAGGTCTGCTTGAAGGCGTAGTTCACGCTGAAGGTCTGATCGCGCACGCTGCCGCGGTCCAGCGCCGGCATGGTCGGGTCGGACGGAATCAGCGGGCTGCCGTATTTGCGGCGCTCGTAGATGTTGACGTAGGCCAGCGACGCCACGTGCTCGCGCGTGCCGAGGAACTGGTAGGTGAGGTCGTAGCCGAAGTCGGTGAGGTCGTCGCTGGGCCCGTTGCGCGGGCGCTGGCGACGCGTGTTGAGCGCGGTCAGGCCCACCGAGAAGAACTGCCGCTTCATGTCCTTCATGTAGGCCACGCGCGCGTAGGTGGTGTCGCTGAGCTTGCCCGGGTCGCCGTTGATCGGCCAGCCGAGGCGGTCCTGCGCAGACGGCGACAAGGCGCTGTAGCTGCCCACTTCGCCGTACCAGTTCTTGTCATACAGCCCGTACACGCTGGCACCGATGACGCGGTTGGACAGCGACGAGGAGCTGAGCATGGTGGAGGCGCCGCCGTTGGACGCCGGGGTCAGCGTGGAGGCATTGGGCAACACGTGGATCGGGTCGGAGATGCCCGGATTGTTGTTGACGCTGACACCGACCATGGTGTCCTTGCCGGCCAGCTGGAACGGCTTGGTCACAAAGCGCAGATCGACGTCGTCGAGGCGGGTATCGAAGGTGGCATTGCCGCTGTTGTTGGAGCGGATCTTGGAGTAGCCGCCGACGTTGTCGCTGACGCGGCCGGCCAGATACAGGTCGGCCTGGGTCAGGCGTGCGGTGCTGTCGCCACGGCTGGGATTGTTGCGCGACCAGGTGAGCTGGCCGGACACCGGTATCTTGGTGCCGTTGCCGTCGGTATCGGTGAAACCGCCGAGCTTGAAGCGCATGCCATACGGCGTGAGCGAGGGGCCGTACGAGCCGATGTGGCAATCGGCGCAGGACGAACCGGTCTGGCGTGCGAAGGCGGCAACCGCCTGCGCCTGGTTGCTCGCCATCAGCAGCAACGGACCGGTGACGCATAGCAACGACGTCAGGGAGGCGGCACGCGAGGCGGTGGCGCGGCGCGGAGCGGGCTGGGAGTTGGGCATGGAAAGTCCTTGTTCGGCGGGACGGAATGCAACGGATTGGATGCGTGCGGAGAACGGGCGAGGGCTCATGCGTGCTTGCCTGGCAACACGCGGCGCAACAGGCCATCGCGCAACACCAGGTGATGCCAGAGCGCGGCACCGATGTGCAGCAGCACCAGCGCCAGCAGCGCCCAGGCCGCGTTCAGATGCCAGGTGCCCAGGGTGTCGCCGAGATCCGCGTCCACCTCGATCAGGTTCGGCAGCGGCAGGCCGAACAGATACACCGTCTTGCCGAAGGCGTTGCTCAGCGACCAGCCGATCAGCGGCAGTGCGAGCATCAGGCCGTACATGGCCAGGTGGGTGGCACCGGCCAGCAAGCGGGTGATCAGCGGGGCGGGCGGACCGGGCGGCAGCTTGCGCAGACGCAGGCGCAGGCCGATGCGCAACACGAACAGCAGCAACACCATCAGGCCGAAGTGGCGGTGACCTTCCAGCAGCCACTGACGCAATGCGCGACCATCGAGTTCGGCGCGCAGCAGGATCAGGCTGGCCGCCATCACCAGGCACAGCACCGTGAGCCAGTGCAGCACGCGCATCGGTCTGGGGAGCGGAATGACGCGCGCGGCCGGCGCAGTGTCTGGCGCCGACGGCAGCGCGGTGGCATCGGCGCTGGCCGCCGAGTCGGAAGCCTGAGGGGAAGAGCGCATCTGGTCGGTGTCCTCACCGGTGGTGGTCGTTGGTTCCGGCAATGCGTGTCGCGCTGCCAGGCCTGGCTCCCCACGCCGGCCAAGCTGCGGCCAGGTGAACGTGCACCGATATGTGCGGCGATGCCGATGAAAGGTTGCATCGCCACAACGAATTTTTATCGCGGCGGCGGGACATCGGCGCTGCGCCACGCGTGCTGCTGCGCTTGCGCGCACGCCGCTTCGCAGGGCCCCGGCGTGGCGCAACCTTTCGCGCATCGCGGCGCACTCAGGCATGTCGCACTACGTGCAGTCAGCGGTAACGCCCCCGGATCATGGCCTTCGAACCCATCCAGTTGCATACCCACGGTGATGATCGCGGCCTGCTCGTGTCGTTGGAGCAGCAGCGCAATGTCCCGTTCGAGATACGCCGCGTGTACTACCTGTTCGGCACCCGCAGTGGCGTGCACCGCGGACAGCACGCGCACCGCCAGCTCAACCAGCTTGCGGTGGCCTTGCACGGCTCGGTGAGGATCCTGCTGGACGAAGGCAAGGGCGATGGCCCGACCGAAGTGGTGCTGGACGACCCGGCGCAAGGCCTGCTGCTGGGCCGCATGGTGTGGCGCGACCTGCATCACTTCAGCCCCGACTGCGTGCTGATGGTGCTGGCCGACCAGCTCTACGACCCCGGCGACTACATCCTGGACTACGACCAATTCCTGAGCGAAGTGCGTGGCCATCGCAACGATGCACGCAGGTTGGAAGCATGAGCACCCGCAAGCCGCTGGTGATCGTCGGTGCGGGCGAGTTCGCCCAGATCGCCTGCGAATACTTTCGTTACGATAGCGACTACGAGGTGGTCGCCTTCAGCGTGGAGCGCGATTTCCTGCTGCGGCCCAGTCTGGCCGAGCTGCCGGTGGTGGCTTACGAAGAACTCGAACAGCGCTACCCGCCTGCGGCGTACGAGGTCTTTGTTGCGATTCCCGCCACGCAGTTGAACCGCCTGCGTGCGCGGTTCTACGCGGATGTGGTGCGTCGCGGCTACCGCTGCGCCAGTTATGTCAGCTCGCGCGCCTTCGTATGGCGCAATGCCGAGATCGGTGCCAACACGTTTGTCTTCGAAGGCAATGTCATCCAGCCCTTCACCGGTATCGGCAACAACTGCATCCTGTGGAGCGGCAACCATATCGGCCATCGCACCGTGGTGCAGGACCACGTGTTCATTGCCTCGCATGCGGTGATTTCCGGCTATTGCGAGATCGGGCAGGGCAGCTTCGTCGGCGTCAACGCCACGCTCAGCGACAAGGTGCGGATTGCCCCGCACAACATCATCGGCGCGGGCGCACTGGTGACCCGGCATACCGAGCCCGAACGCGTGTATGTCGGCTCACCGGCACGCGCCGTGGCAGGCAGATCTGCGTTCGACGTGGAGCTGTAAGACATGTTCGCCTGGACCAAGCGAGGCCTGGTGTTCGACGTCGCACGCGATGGCGTGGGCGGCTGGATGCAGCATGCGGCGTTGACGCCCACCCCGTACCGGCTGTCCGCGCAGGTGCTGCGCGTGTACGCGGGATTTCGCGACACGCAGGGAGTGAGCCGGATCGGCTACGTGGATGTGCGTGCCGATGCGCCGACGCAGATCGTTGGCGTGAGCGCCAGGCCAGTGCTGGACATCGGGCGCGACGGCAGCTTCGACGACAACGGCATGATCCTCGGAGACGTGGTGGCCGGGCCGGATGGCCTGTACATGTTCTATGTCGGCTTTCAGCGCGTGGCCAAGGCCAAGTTCCTGGCGTTCACCGGCCTGGCTGTCTCGCACGATGGCGGCGAGACGTTTCAGCGCCGCCAGGACACGCCGCTGCTGGACCGTGCGCCCGGCCGCAGCACCATCGCGGCGGTGCATTCGGCACGCTATGAAGATGGACGCTGGCGGCTGTGGTACGCGGTTGGCGATGACTGGGAATATATCGGCGGCCAGCCGTATCCGCGGTATCACATTCGCTATGCCGAGACCGATGTGTTGAGCTGCATTCCCCTTGACGATAGCGTGTGCCTGCGCCCGCAGGGCACGGAATACCGAATCGGGCGTCCGCGCGTCTACCGCCTTGGCGGACGCTATCTGATGTACTTCACCCGCGGCGATACCGCGGGTGGTTACTTCCCGGGCATCGCCTTCAGCCGCGATGGCGTGCACTGGGAGCGGGACGACGGCCAGCTTGGGCTGCGACTGTCCGAGACCGGCTGGGATGCGCAGACGCTGTGTTATCCGGCACTGATCCAGCACGGCGAGCGTGTGTTGATGTTCTACAACGGCAATGCGATGGGGCAGGCCGGCTTTGGCCTGGCCGACGCTGCGTTGCCGGTGGAACTGCAGGGCTGCCATGTATTCGGTTAGGCCCTACACCACCAGCGATGCAGCCAGATGGGACGCGCTTGTCACCTGCTCGCGCAATGGAAATCTGTTGCATCGGCGCGGCTACATGGACTATCACGCAGACCGATTCGTGGATGCGTCGCTGCTGGTGGAACGTGGCGGTGAGGTGGTGGCGGTGTTTCCGGCCAATGTGCACGGCGACTGCGTCAGCAGCCACGCCGGTCTTACCTATGCCGGTCTGCTCTTCTCGGCGGCCTTGCGCGCAGGCGCGAGCTTGCAGGTGTTCGAGCTGATCGCAGCGCATTACCGGGCAACAGGTGTGCGCGAGATCGTCTACAAGCCGGTGCCGCATGTCTTTCATGCGTACCCGGCCGAAGAAGACCTCTACGCGCTGCATCGTGTGGGCGCGCAGCTGTCTCGGCGTGACCTGTCGTCAGTGATTGCACTGCGTCAGCCCTTTGCCTTCAGTGCCGAGCGGCGGCGGTCGATCGCCAAGGCGCGCAAGGCCGGTGTGCAGATCCAGACCGGCACCGCGCTGGAAGAGTTTCATGCGCTGCTCAGCGATGTGTTGCGGCGCCATGCCGTGGCGCCCACGCATCGCCTGGAGGAGTTGCAGCTGCTGCAGGGGCGCTTCCCGCATCACATCGTGCTGCATGAGGCGCGTGCTGGGGGGCGGTTGCTGGCAGCGGCACTGGTCTACGACTTCGGGCGCAGCGTGCACACCCAGTACCTGGCGGTGTCCGAGCGCGGGCGCCAGTTGGATGCGCTGAGCCTGTTGCTGGCCGAGCTGATCACGCAGGTGTATGCGGCGCGCGATTACTTCAGCTTCGGCATTTCCACCGAGCAGGGGGGGCTGGTGCTCAACGAGGGGCTGGTCGAACAAAAGGAGCGCTTCGGCGCGCGGGCCGTGGTACAGGATGTCTATCGATGGACCTTGTAATGGATGTGCCTTTCCTGGATTTGCGCGCGGTCAACGCGCGGTATGCGGACGAACTCAAGGCCGCCGCCGCGCGGGTGATCGATGCCGGCTGGTACGTGCTGGGCCAGGAGCTGGCCGGGTTCGAAGAAGAGTTTGCCAGTTACTGTGGCACCGCCCATGCCGTGGGCGTGGGCAATGGCCTGGATGCGCTGTCGTTGATCCTGCGTGGCTATCGGGAGCTGGGCGCGCTGCGCGAGGGCGATGAGATCATCGTGCCGGCCAACACCTTCATTGCCACCTTTCTGGCGATCAGCCAGAACCATCTGGTGCTGGTGCCGGTGGAGCCGGATCCGGCCACCTTCAACATGGATCCGGCCAGTGTGGAAAAGGCGATCGGGCCACGCACCCGCGCCATCATGGCAGTGCACCTGTACGGTCAGCTGGCCGATATGGCGGCGTTGCAGACGCTGGCGCACCGCTACGGGCTGCTGTTGATCGAAGATGCGGCGCAGGCGCACGGTGCGATGGCGCACGGCCGGCGTGCCGGTGCCTTCGGCGATGCGGCCGCTTTCAGTTTCTTTCCGACCAAGAATCTTGGTGCGCTGGGCGACGGCGGCGCGGTGGTCACCGCCGATACGCATCTGGCCGAGCGCATTCGCGCGCTGCGCAACTACGGCTCGGAGGTGAAGTATCACCATCTGTATCAGGGCGTGAACTCGCGCCTGGATGAGCTGCAGGCCGCCTTGCTGCGGGTCAAGCTTGGCTATCTGGACGAAGAGATCGCGCTGCGGCGCGAGGTGGCGCAGCGCTATCTGCAGGGGATCGACAACCCCTTGATCACGCTGCCGGCCGTGGTCAGCGACGAGCAGCATGTCTGGCATCTGTTCGTGGTGCGTAGCCCGCAGCGCGATGCGTTGCAGGCGCATCTGCTGCGCCATGGCATCCACACCCAGATTCATTACCCGGTGCCGCCGCATCGGCAGCCGGCCTACGCCACCCTGGGCGATGCCTGCCTGCCGGTCAGCGAGCGCCTGCATGCGGAGGTGCTCAGTCTGCCGATGAGCCCGACGCTGGATACCGCGTCGGTGCAGCGGGTGATTGACGCATGCCAATCCTTCGGCGCCCGCACATGAATCTGCTGCGCAGCAGCGCCTATACCGGCGTTGCGACGTTGGCCAAGCTGCTCGCTGCACTGGTGGTGGTCAAGCTGGTGGCCATCCATGCCGGGCCGCAAGGGGTGGGCCGGCTCGGGCAGTTCCTCAATCTGATGTCGGTGCTGGCGGTGCTGGCCGGTGGCGGCATCAGCGCCGGGATCGTCAAGTATGTGGCCGAATATCGCGGCGACCCGCAGGCCCAGGCACGCCTGCTGGGCACGGCGCTGTGGTATGCGTTTTGCGCCTCCTGCGTGCTGGCCGTGCTGGCACTGCTGTTCAGCCAGGCGCTCGCCGAACGTCTGCTGGGCGATGCCGGCTACCGGCCGCTGATCTGCGTGCTGGCGATCGCGCAGCTGGGCATTGCAGTGGTCAATTACATTCTTGCCGTGATCAACGGCTTCATGGACGTGCGCCGCCTGGCCGTGGTGCAGGTGAGCGGTGCGGTTTTGAGTGTGGCCTTGGTGGCGTGGTTGTCCAGCCGGGCCCAGTTGCAGGGCGCGCTGCTGGCGCTGGTGCTGGGACAGGTGCTGTGGCTGCTGGCCGGCGTGCCGGCCTTGCGGGCCAGCCCGTACTTTCGACGCGAGATGCTGCGCATGCGCTTCGATGCGCCGATGGCGCGCCGTCTGGCCGCGTTTTCGGTGATGACGCTGACCTCCACGCTGGTGCCGCAAATGGTGGTCATGCTGGTGCGTGACCATCTGGTCGCACAGTTCGGCTGGCAGCAGGTCGGCTACTGGCAAGCGGTGAGCCGGGTGTCGGATGCGTACCTGCTGTTCTTCACCACCGCCATCAATGTGTACTACCTGCCCAAGCTGGCCTCGTTGCATGAGCGTGCCGCGCTGGGGCGCGAGCTGCGCGCCGCGTACCGCTACGTGATGCCTGCGGTGATCGGCATGGCCCTGGGCGTCTATGTCTGCCGCGACTGGGTGACCTGGGTGCTGTTCGACCCAGGGTTTTCCGCGGCCAGGGCGTTGTATGCGCCGCAGCTGATCGGCGACGTAGTCAAGATTGCCGCCTTCGTGTTGTCGTATGTGATGCTGGCCAAGGCGATGACGCGCGTGTTCGTGCTGTCCGAATGCGTATTTGCGGCCAGTTACCTGGGGTTGGTGTACCTGTGCACCGCGCACTTCGGCCTGGTCGGTGCGATGTACGCGTTCGTCGCCAACTACGTGCTGTACCTGCTGTTCAACATCGTGGTGGTGCGTCGCTACCTGGTGCAACCGGCGTGAGCGAACGAATGCCCCTGTCGGAGCGTGCACACTGGCCGCTGGTGTCGGTGCTGATCCCGGCATTCAACCACGCGCGCTTCGTCCAGCGTTGCCTGGACAGCGTGCTGGAAGAACCTTACCCGTGCAAGGAGATCGTCATCATCGACGATGGCTCCAGCGATGCGACCGCCGAGAGGATCGGTGAGTGGGTCGCGCAGCACGGGCATCGGTTGCCGGTGCAATTTGTGCAGCGGGAGAACCGGGGTGTGGCTGCCACGCTCAACGAGCTGGCCCTGCGTGCCAACGGCGACTATCTGCGCCTGGGTGCCAGCGACGATTACCTGCTGGCGGGCGGGCTCGATGCACAGGTGCGTTACCTGCGTGCGCACCCACAAAAGCTGGCAGTGATCGGCGATGCCTGCGTGGTCGATCAGCACGGGCAGCGCTTGCACGACAGTGCGATGCGCGACCTGCACGGTGTGGATGTCGATCTGTATCGCTCCGAGCCCGGGATCCGGCGCGCGGTGATTCGGTACTGGGCGGTCAGCGGTGCAGTGGCGCTGTTGCGGCGCAGTGCTTTCGATGCCCGCAGCGGCTGGGACGAGTCGTTGCGCATCGAAGACTGGGACTTCTTTCTGCGCCTTGCTGCAGGTAATGCGCTGGGATTTGTCGACATGCAGGTGTGCGCCTACCGCTTGCATGGCAGCAATCTCAGCAAGACCGTCGACGTGCGTGCGCGCATCGCCAATCTGAGCGAGTCGCGGCAGGTTGCGCTGCGCTGCGCGAAGCTGTTCGACGAAGAATCTGACCGCACGCTGTTGCGTGCGCAATCGCGCTACATCGCCGCCAAGGTGGCCTACCTGCAACGCCGGCCGCTTGCCCTGGCCGGCCATCTGCTGGCCTATGCCTGGTTATCGCTGCAGGCACGCTGGCGACCGGGGCATGCGGCGCGCGCGACGGAGCCGGTATGACGAGCCTGTTGCGACGACCGGCAAGCTATCTGGCGTTGCCGATGCTGCTCAGCTGCGCATTGACGTGGCTCACCTATACGCTCCCCGATGGCTACGGCGCGGGCGTGGCGTTGCTCGCAGTCGCTGCGGCGTCGACCTGTGCGCTCGATGCGCTCCTGCGGACACACTTGCCCGATATCGAGCACTTCCGCCGCTACCGCTACGCCGGCACCCGCGACGCTTTCCTGGCACTGACCCTGGCGGCGGTAGTCACCGTGTTCTGCATCGCCGATGTGGTGCTGTTTCCGATTCCGCTGTTCAGCGATCCCGCGTCTTACGCAACCTTGAGCCCGGCGCGCTCGCATGTGCGGCACATCTCCAATATGTGCTGGATCCTGCCGCCGATCGCGCTGCTGTGCGTGCGCCACCGCGGCCTGCGCGCGGCGATGGTGACGTTGGGGTTTGTCTTCCCGATCGTGGTGATCGACCGCAACCGCATCTTCGCCGGGCTGTTTTCCTTTGTGCTGGTGATGCTGCTGCGCCGCGATGCGGCACGCCGCTTGCCGTGGAAGACCATCGGCTTGTTGCTGCTGGCGGGCGGCGGCGTGTTCTCGGTGCTTGGCGCCTTGCGGTCCGGCTCGCTGGCGACGGTGGCGCTGCCGTTCAGTGCGTTCTACCGCGCCGTGCCGCAGGGGCTGCAGTGGCTGCTGCTGTACATCAGCGCCGGGCCCTACAACTTCGGCGCGATACTCGCCAAGGGCTACGTCAACGCCAGCTTGCTGATCAACCAGCTGGTGCCCTTCAGCGGCTCGATTGCCACTGCCGGCACCGGCATTCCGCTGGACGCGCCCAACATCAACGTGGGCACCGAGTTCTTCCCGTTTCTGATGGCCTGGGGTGCCCCCGGTGCCTTGCTGGCGTTGCTGGCGCTGTATGCGGGCCTGGTGTGGAGCGTGCGCCGGCTCAACCGGTCGTTGTCGATCTTCCATGTGCTGATCTTTCTGCGCATCGCCTATGCCTGCGTGATGTCGCCCTTTGCACCGCAGGCGTTTACCTGGACCAACTTCGGCTTCATTGCGCTGTGCCTGGTGTTGCATGCCTGCACCGTGCTGCTGCCCAACCGCCATGCCCCATGCCCGTCTGCCGTGTAAGTACGCGGCCACGTCCTCTCTCACGTTTCAGAGTCTGCGCACCATGAATCAACACGACGAAATCTATCTGATCGACCTGTGGCGCATCCTCCGGCGCGAATGGCGCTGGGCGCTGGCTGCGTTGGTGCTGGTGCTTGGCCTGGCTTTCGTTTTCCTGCGCGTGGCCACCCCGCAATGGGAAGCCACTGCATGGATCCAGGTGGGCGAGATCGGCCCGACCCCGGCGGGCCGCGACCCCAAGGTGGAGCCGTTCCAGAGGGTGATCGACCGCATGAAGACGCGGCTGTTTCAGGATGCGGTGCTGCGCCAGGCCGGCGTGCCGCTCAAGAGCCGCGCCGCGCAGGTGTACCGCGGCAGCCTCAAGCCGGACCCGGACCCGTACGCCAACCTGATCGGCATCACCGTCCGTGCCGGATCGGCGCAGCAGGCGCGCACCCTGGCCATGGCAACCGTGACAGTCCTCCAGACCTTGCACGGCGACACCAACACCGCCGCGCTCGCGCTGGCACGTACCCGCCTGCAGGGACTGAGCGAAGACCTGCGTGTTGCCACGCTCACCCGCGTGCAGCTGCAGCAGCAGCTGCACGCGGGGCAGGGGGGGGCCGGTGCGACACCTGCGCAGGTGCTGGCCGGGGTGCTGTTGACCGAGAACACCACTGCCATTCGCGCGATCAAGGCCGAGCGCGACGATCTGATCGCGCGGCTGACCGCACGGTATACCTACCAGACCTCGCTGGCGTGGCCGCTGTACGTGCCAGAACAGCGGGCGTTCCCGAATGCCGTCATGGTCTGGGCAGTCGCCCTGCTGGGCGGTGCCGGGCTGGGCACGGTGGCGGCGGTGCTGCGCAATGCGTGGCGTCGCCACCGCATGGCAGGCGTCACCGCGGCCGGCTGAGTGTTGGGCATCCACGCTCTGCAACGCGTCGCAGCGCAGACCGATCGCAGCATTGCCAGCTCCAGGTCTTGTGCGCCGAGCGCGTAAGCGCATCCCCGTTCGGTCCTTGGTCACAGCACGCGGGCGTTGCCCCCGGCACGGCGGGTAGCTGGCAGGCGGTGCGACTGCAACCAAACCGGCAGCCGGACGCACTCACGGGTCTATCAAGCGATGCCGCGCTGGCGGCACTGCGTCCGGAGAGTGCCGTGGAATCAGCAGGACAGGTGTGGGAGGCGATGCATGTCGTTGGTCAATGAGCATGCTGCGCGCGGCGGCACGGTCGCGCCGGAACAGTTGCTGGAAACGCAGCGTGCATTCGACAGCGTCGCCCCCGACTATGACGGTCCGCGCGGCAACAATGCGCTGATCCAGCGCATGCGCACCACCTTGTGGGACACGGTCGCTGCCGAGTTGCCGCAAGGCGCGCGGCTGGTGGACCTGGGCTGCGGTACCGGTCTGGATGCCGGCGAGTTCGCCCGGCGCGGCTATCGCGTGCTGGCCACCGACTGGTCGCCGGCCATGGTCGAGCGCACCCGCCAGCGTGCGGCCACCCAGGGCCTGGAAGAACGCCTGGCGGCCGCGCACGTCGGCATCCAGCAGCTGGATCAGTTGCAGGGCACCTTCGATGGCATGTACTCCAACTTCGGCCCGCTCAACTGCGCACCGGACCTGCCGGCGGTAGCCGCCCAGTGCGCACGTCTGTTGCGGGCCGATGGCTGCCTGGTGTTTTCGGTGATCGGGCGGATCTGCCCGTGGGAAATCGGCCATTACGCCTTGCGTGCGCGCTTCAGGCGCGCGGCGGTGCGTGCGGCAACGGGCGCCACGGCGGTAGGCATGAACGGGCACACCATCTGGACCTGGTACCACCTGCCGCGCGAGTTCTATCGCGCGTTCGAACCACACTTCGTACTGGAGCGCTATCGTGCGCTGAGCTTGTTTCTGCCACCGCCCTATCTGGTGGATGTCTGCCAGCGGCACCCGCGCCTGGCCGAGCGACTGGGGCGGCTGGACGACCGGTTCGGCGGCCTGCCGCTGCTGCGCGACATGGGCGATCACTTCCTCATCGTGATGCGCAAGCGCTGAGTGGAGACGCCGATGTCCATGGCCGACGTCTGTCTGCAGGGTGCGCGCTCGATCACGCTGGCCGGCCCGTCGCGCGCGGCGCTGAACCTGCGCGCAGGCCGCTTCGGCGGCACCGTGGGCACCGCGACCCTGCGCCTGGATCTGTCCGGCCATGTGCTGGCACCGGGGCTGGTCAATGCGCACGAGCATCTGCAGGTGAACTGCGTGCCGCCGCTGCCGCAGCGTGCGCCTTTCCCCAACAGCTACGCCTGGATCGAAGCATTTCAGGCGCATTTCCAGCATCCGGCCGTCGCTGCGGCGCTGCGCGTGCCCAAGGCGGTACGGCTGCGCCACGGCGGGCTGAAGAACCTGCTGGCCGGCGTCACCTGCGTGGCCCAGCACGACCCCTGGCACGCCACCCTGGATGAGGCGGATTTCCCGGTCGGCGTGCTCAACGAATTCGGCTGGAGTTACGCACTCGGCTGGACCGGCTATGGCCCGCCGGTGCAAGCCAGTTTCGCCGCCACGCCCTCCACGCATCCGTGGATGATCCATCTGGCAGAAGGCACCGATGCGGTGGCACGGGCGGAGCTGGACGACCTGGACCGCCTCGGTTGCCTGGCTGCCAACACGGTGTTGATCCACGGCGTGGGCCTGGGCGAGCAGGCGATCGAACGGGTGATCGCGCGCGGTGCGGCGGTGGTGTGGTGCCCGTCGAGCAATCTGGCGTTGCTGGGTCGCACGCTCGACCCCTGGCGGCTGTGCATGGCCGGGCGGCTGGCGCTGGGCAGCGACTCGCGCGTCAGCGGCGCGCGCGATCTGCTCGAAGAACTGCGCATCGCCGCCGACAGCGGGCTGGCGCCCGACCTGCTGCTGGGCCTGGTCACAGACCGGTCCGCGCGCATCCTGCGCATGCCAAGGCGCGGGCGCATCGCTCCGGGCGCCGCTGCGGATCTGGTGATCGTGCGCGACCGCGGCGGCGAGCCCGCCGACAGCGTCATCGGTTGTCAACGCAGCGAGCTGCGTGCGGTGATCCGCAACGGCAAGCCGCGCATTGCGGACCCGGATTTTGCGCCGTGGTTCGCGGCAGCCGGTGTTCCGGCCGTGCCGGTGGTGCTGGATGGCCGGCCCAAGCTGCTGGATGCGGCGCTCGCCGATCCCGCCGTGCTGGCGCTGGAGCCTGGTCTGCACCGTGTGCAGCCGCTCGCACCTGCGAGCACCAGGGCAATGGGCGCAGTGAGCGCGATGGGAGTGGCGTCGTGAATGCCGTTCCGGTGCTCGAACCCGCTGCCGCATACGCGCTGTGGGCACAGGCGTATCCGCCGCATGCGCATAATCCGGTGATGCTGGCCGAAGAACGCGCCATGCTGGGCCTGATGCCGGCCAGCCTGCAGGGCCAGCACGTGCTGGACGCCGGCTGTGGCAGCGGCCGTTACATGCAGCACGCATTGCGCCGCGGCGCGCGGCATGTGACCGGTGTCGACCTGTCGCCGCAGATGTTGCAGCGCGCCGGTACCGAACTGGCACAGCAGTGGCCGCCCGCGCGCGTCAGCCTGCAGCAGGGCAGCCTGGACCAGTTGCCGTTGGCCGATGCGGTGGCCGACCTCAGTGTCTGCGGCCTGGTGGTGGGCCACCTGCAGCGCCTGTGGCCGGCGCTGGAAGAACTGCATCGGGTAACCCGTCCCGATGGCCTGGTGATGTGCAGTGACGTGCATCCGATCGGCCATGCACTGGGGTGGCGTCGTGATTTCAAGGCCGATGGCCGGCACTACGCCGTGCGCCACACCCAGCATCTGTACAGTCACTGGCATGCGGCCTGCGCCGCGTTGGGCTTTGCGATCGAAGCGGTGGCCGAGCCGATGCTGGACCCGGCCGACATTCCTGCCGGCGCAAACTTCGACCGCACCGCGTTGCAGGTACCGGTGGCGCTGGTGCTGCGCCTGCGTCGCGTCGCGTGACCGGTGCGGTTGCAGTGGCCGTGTACGGCCGCACGCTGAGTGGCCAGACCAGGCTGCACTGCGGCCACGTCGTCTCTTGCGCGGCTGCGGGTTGCGGCCGCACGCATCATTCGACACGGGCGATCTGCGCGTCATGAGCCTGCACGTGGCCCAGCTCAATCTGGTTCCTACCCCGCACGGTCTGAGCGCGGCGCAGGTGTTCGCGCAATGGCCGTCGCTGGCCGACATTGCCGAGGCCGTTGCCAGTGCCGGCGTGCGGGTCACGGTGATCCAGGCCTCGGCGCTGGATCAGCACATCGTCCAGTGCGGCATCGACTATCGCTTCGCGCCACTTGGCCCGCGGGGCAGCGCCGCACGGGCGCGCACGCTATGCGCGCTGCTACGCGAGATCGACGCCGACGTGATCCACGTGCACGGGCTGGAATTTGCCGGCGATGCACGGCGGCTGGCGCGCAGGCTGCCGCACGTGCCACTGCTGCTGCAGGACCACGCCAATCGTCCGCCGCGTTGGTGGAGCAGGCTGCTGTGGCGCGCGCGCTACAGCGCCGCTGCCGGGATTGCGTTCACCTCGCTGCAGCTGGCGCAGCCATTCTTGCGCGCGCGCCTGTTTCGCCCGCAGACGCAGCTGGTTGCCATTCCCGAATCCAGCAGCCGCTTTACTCCCGGCGATCGCCTGCTGGCACGCGAACAGACCCGGCTGCAGGGCGACCCCTGCGTGCTCTGGGTCGGCCATTTGAGCGCTGCCAAGGACCCGTTATGCGTGCTCGACGCGGTGGCCATGGCCGCGCGCATGCTGCCTGGCCTGCGGCTGTATTGCGTCTTCGATCAGGCGCCGTTGATGGACCAGGTCCGCCAGCGCCTGCGCGACGACCCGCGGCTGGCGCGCTGCGTGCAGTTGTTGGGCAAGGTCGATCATGCACAGGTGCAGGACTTGCTGCGGGCCAGCGACCTGTTCGTCTCGGCCAGCCATACGGAGAGCTGCGGCTACGCCGCGCTGGAGGCCTACGCCTGCGGAACGCTGCCGTTGCTGACCGACATTCCCGCATTCCGCGCGCTCAGCGATGCCGGCAGCATGGGCGAACTGTGGCCGGTGGGCGATGCCAATGCGCTGTCGGAGCTGTTGTTGCGCGTGTCGCGGCAGCGGCCCGCCCGTGCGCAGGTGCGGGCGCATTTCGATGCGCGGCTGTCGTTTGCCGCAGTCGGGCAGCGCTGGGCGCAGGCGTACGCCAGCCTGCTCAAACCTCTGCGCGGGAGCGCGGCATGAAACTGGCGCTGGTGGTGCCCGGTGGGGTGGACCGCAGCGGCGAGGTGCGGGTGATCCCGGTGTTCCTGACCCTCATCGACTGGCTGGCGCGCAATCACCAGGTGCATGTATTCGTGCTGCACCAGGAGCCCTTGCCGGATACCTGGATGCTGCGCGGTGCCACGGTGCACAACATCGGCGCGCGGCGCACGCGCCTGCGTGCGGTCGCAGCCATCGTGGCGGAGCATCGTCGCGCCCCGTTCGATGTGATCCAGGCGGTTTTTTCCGGCTACTGCAGCCTCATCGCGGTGGCGGCGGCGCGCCTGTTGCGGCGTCCCAGCGCGGTGCACATCGCCGGTGGCGAGCTGGTGGCGCTGCACGCTATCGGCTACGGCGGCCGCCGCAAATGGCGCGGCCGCCTGCGCGAGGCGGTGATCCTGCGGCTGGCCGATCGGGTCACTGCGGCCAGCGAACCCATCATCGCCTCGCTGCAGGCACTGGGCATCGCTGCCACGCGCGTGCCGCTGGGTGTGGATCTGCGTGCCTGGCCGGTGGCGCCACCGCGTGTCCGCCAGGGTGCGGTCGCGCGCCTGCTGCACGTCGCCAGCCTCAACCCGGTCAAGGACCAGCGCACCCTGCTGCAGGCGATGGCCGCGCTCAAGCGCGCCGGGGTCGCCTTTACGCTGGACATGGTTGGTGTGGACACCCTGGATGGCGCCATGCAGCGCCTGGTGCAGGCGTTGGGCCTGCAGGATCAGGTGCGCTTTCTGGGCTTCAAGACCCAGCGCGAGCTGCGCCCGATCATGCTGGCGGCCGATCTGTTGCTGCTGTCCTCGTTGCACGAAGCCGGGCCCATGGTGCTGCTGGAAGCGGCCGTGGCCGGTGTGCCGACGGTCGGCACGGCGGTCGGCCATCTGGTCGAATGGGCGCCGGTTTCGGCACTGGCGGTGCCGCCCGGCGATTGGGCCGGAATGGCCGAGGCGGTCCGGCAGGTGCTCGGCGATGACCAATTGCGCCTGCGCCTGGCCTGGGCGGCGCAGTGCCGCGCAGTGCGCGAAGATGCCGCGTTCACCACCCGCCTGTTCGAGCAGCTCTATCGGCAGGTATGCGACGCACGGCCGTTGTCTTGATGGGTCGGGTATAGCGCGGAAGGGCGGTCGGCGTCGAGGCGTGCCCAGCCTGCGGCGCAGCTGCGGAGTGCACCGTGCACCTGGCCGACGGGCCATCGCGCCCGATGCGGCCGTGGCGCAGCGCGTGGCAGCCGGCACGCGGCGGCAATGGGCCGACCAGCGCGCACAACGCCGCGCTGCTGAGCTGCACCTTCAGCCGCTGCAGACGTCGCGCGGCATGGCACACACGCAATCGCTTTGCTGCTACGCCGGCTGCAGATAGCCCTCCAGCGCCGCACGCACCACATACAGCATGTCGGTGCGGGGCACCGGCCGGGTCAGTCGCGTCATCAGACGGCGTGCCTGGGTGTGGCGCACCCATGGCTGGTCCTGCAGCCACAACTGGGTCAGCAGCATGTCCGCGCGCTCCTTGCGGCTCTCGGCCGAGGGCACCACGCGCTCGCGCAGATACTGCCGCGCTTCGTGCAGGGAGCCGGACCATTCGATCCCCGGCAGGGCGGACAACCACAGGTTGGAGCACGACGCGGTGGTCAGGGTCTGTCGCGCGGCGCGTCTGCGCAGCAGTCGCGGGCATTCCGCATGCAGGCGGGCCATCACCGCAGGCGGCACCACCGTGCGGTAGTAGCGTTGCAGCAACAACAACGGCGGCAATGCCCACCAGGGCGACACCGCCGGGTCTTCCCACAGTTCCTGCCAATCGCGCGGCCCCATGCGGGTGGCCAGCAACGCAAGATCGTGCAGATGCATCAGGCGGATGCTGCGATGGCAGATGCCGCCAGCGGCATGCAGCAGCAGGTGGCTCATCAGCGCGCCAGTCGACGGATACGGGTTCAGGCCCGGCTGCGCATGCTCCAGCCAGATGCGTGCGGTGATGTCCACGCCGCGCACCGGCAGGCGCTCCTGGATACGCGTATGCAGCTCGATGTTGATCGGGGCATCGCGATGCTCGCCCAGTCCGGCCACCGCATTGCCGCGGATGGGTTTGAACACCTGGTGCTTCCACTGTTCGAACGAGGCGGTGTAGCCCAGCTCGCACAGCACCGCTGCAACCGCGGGTGCGGCGTCCGGCGCCACCAGTAGATCGATATCGGCCATCGGGCGATCGCCGGGCAGGTACACCCCCAACCGGTGCAAGGCGGTGCCCTTCAATCCCACCAGGGCAATGCCGGCACTGCGGGCGGCGCTGTCGATACGGGCCAGCAGCACGGCAATGCGCCGGTGGCGGTCTTCGACATGGCGGCGTTGCTCGGTGAGAAAGGCCGTCCATTGCGCGTCCTGCCACAACGAGCGGCGCTGCAGCAGCGGGGAGACGCCGTGTGCCGCCGCCGCGGCCGCCGCCAGTTGCCACTGCAGCCGGTCCCACTGCGGCGCGCTGTCGCCCGGCTGTGCCAGTTCGTGCGCCAACTGCTCGGTGGCGGTGTGCAAGCCGTGTTTGATGGTACGGAGCGAAGGCTGCATGCGGGCGTGGTCCGGAAGGTCGAAGGGAGGTGTCGCGACGCGTCGTTGTCTGAAACGCGTCGCGGGGGTGGTGCGGTCAAGCGGCTCGCAGGGTGCCGCGATGAAGGTGGCTACATGGCGTGCACAGCGAACTCGCGCCACGGATCTGCTCAGCCCACCAGCACGGTGGCCAACGCCCGTGGTTGTCGCGCGGCCAGCGTGGCAAGCGGTTCGGTCCGGTGGCGATGTTCAACGGCGATCAGCGCAGACCAGCGTGCTTCCAGCGCCTCGGCCGCGCGTGCAAATGCGTCGGCGGCCATGCCGGCGCGTGCCTGTTGCAGATCGACCTGGGTGTGCAGCAGGTCGCGCACGCTGCGATAGAACTCCGAGTCGTACGCACCATGGAACATCATCGCCAGATCGTCGCTGTCCTGCCAATGCGTCTTGCCGCCCAGCTGGTTTTTGACCTCTTCGTAGAACTTGGTGCCGGGCAGGGGATAAGACACGCTGACGCCGATGATGTCGGGGTTGGCCTGCGTCACCAGCGCACGGGTGGCCAGGATGTCGTCGAGGTCTTCGCCCAGATATCCCAACTGGATGAAAAATCCCACGCGGATGCCCTGTGCTCCCAGGCGTTGGCGCGCCGCGATCACCTCGGCGACCTGCGTGCCCTTGGTCATCCGGTCCAGCACGCGTTGGCTGCCACTTTCTGCGCCGATCCAGGCTTCCGCGCATCCGGCCCGCGCCAGTGCCGCAGCCATGCGTTCGCTGGCCAGGTCGGCGCGGGTCTGGATGGTGAACGGGATGGCGCCATCGGCCTCGGTCAGGCGTTGCGCAAAGGTTTCCACCCAGTCGATGTGGAAGCCGAAAATATCGTCGGCCATCCACAGGTGGTCGGGCTGGAAGCTGCGTTTGAGATGGATCATCTCGGCGGCCACGTCCTCGGCGCCGCGGCGTTTGTAATGGTTGCCCCAGATCGGCTTGGCGCACCAGTTGCAGCGGAACGGGCAACCGCGCGAGGCCGCCATGTTCAGGCTGAAATAGCCATGGCGCTGCTGCCAGAACTGCCGATAGCGCGGCATGTCGACCAGGTCCCAGGCGGGCAGGCCACTCAGGCGCGCGTCCGGCGGCTGGGCACCCGGATGCGCGCGCACCACGGCAGGATCGCGGGTGGCGATGCACGCAACGCCGGCCAGCCACTTGCTCGTGGCGATCTGCGGGTCGGCTTCGAGGCGTTCGATCAGTTCGATCAGTGGCGCGATGCCTTCGCCAATCAGCACTGCGTGCGCGCCGGCAGCCAGAAAGACATCCGGGTTGTCGGACGCATCGGAGCCCGCCACCAGCACGCGGCAGCCGGCTGCATGCGCCTGCCCGATCATGCGGCAGGCTGCCTCGCGCATCCGGCTCAGGCACATCTTGGTGAGAAAGTTGAAGTTGTCCTCGTAGAACACCACCAGCTGCGGTTGCGCGTCCTGCAGCGCACCGGCGTACTCCTCGACATCGTCGGCCAGCATGGCATCGAACAGGCTCAACGCATGGCCACGTTCGCGCAGCAGCGCGGCAATCTGCAGCGTCGCCAAGGGCGGGTACGGTTTGCCGCGCTCCCATTGCTTGGGGTCGTAACGCAGGAAATACGAATGACTGACCTGGATCTTTAGCATCTGCACAAGGCTCTCGTTCTGTCGCCAGGTGGCGCGCAGCGGCGGCGTGCGCAGGCACCGGCATTCGGCTCGGCAGTAGGTGCGCATGCAGGCGTCTTTGGTTGCGCTGTCGCGCTGCCAGCGGCGGGACGGCGGCGCGGCGATGCATCACCCGTGTCGATGCAACCTTCGTGTAGCGAATCGGCACCCACCGGCTGATCGATGCAATGGATGGACAGGCATGCCGCAGTCGGCTGCATTGGCGCAACACATGCCGCCGGGCGAGCACGCACCCCTGGCCACGCCGGGCGTGCTGGCCGCCGATCCGTTTGGCGAGCAGCGGCCGCGTCGTTTCAGCGTGCAGCGGCAGATTCTCGGTGCGCTGTTCCACTTCAGCAGCGACAGTCACGCGCTGCTGGCGCTGGTCGATGCCGCGTATGCCGGGTTGCCGGCGCATCACCTGCCCGGCGCGCCGCAGTTCCACATCAGCCTGGATCTGCTGCCGCGCGTATCGCACGGCCGTGTTGCCGTGCCGCCGCCGGTGCGCACGCACGCCGTCGGCGGGCTGGTGTGCGGGGTCATGGATGCCTGCAACTATCTGATGCTCTCGGTGCCCGAGCGCCGCGCGATGCTGGTGGTTTCCGAGGACATGCTGGCGCACGCCTATCACGTGCGTTACGAGCTGATCGAGTTCGCCGTGTTCCTGCTGGCCGCGCGTGGCATGGGGCTGGTGCCGTTGCATGGGGCCTGCGTCGGCCGTCGTGGGCGCAGCGTGCTGTTGTTGGGCGCCAGCGGCGCGGGGAAATCCACGCTCGCCTTGCATTGCCTGCTGCATGGACTGGAGTTTGTTGCCGAAGACGGCGTGTTCGTGGCGCCGGACAGCCTGCTGACCACCGGCGTGGCCAACTTTCTGCATCTGCGGCCCGAGGCGCTTGCGCTGGTCGATGCGCGCACGCGCGCCTGGATCAGTGCCTCGCCCACCATTGTCCGTCGCAGCGGCGTGGAGAAGTTCGAAGTGGATATCCGTCATGGCCAGGCCACGCTGGCGCCCACGCCCTTGCAGCTGTGTGCGGTGGTGATGCTCTCCCCGCTATCGGCCGGCACGTCCGCGCCGGGCCTGGTTCCGGTGCCCACCGCACAGATCGCCGAGTGCCTGGCACGCGACCAGCCCTATGCGGCCGGGCAGCCGGGGTGGCAACGGTTTGTGGCTCAGGTGCAGCGTATCGGCATGTCGACCCTGCGTCGTGGCGCCCGGCCGCAGGCCTCGCTGGAGGCGGTGCTGCAGGTGTTGCGATGAACCCACCGCCGCAATGGCCGTGCGCAGACTGCGCGCCGCCCGCCCCGGCATGTCGCAGTGCTGTGGACGCGGCGCAGCACTGCGTTGCGCGCTGCTGATGCATAAGGCCATCGCTCGCCATGACGTGGTGGCCGTGCTGCGCCGCTTCGCCGGCACGCTGGTGCCGGCAGATGTGCCATCGATGATCATGTACGTGGCATTGTCGCTGGCGGCCGCCTGCGTCGGCAGCATCGTGGCGGTGTGTCTGGTTCCGCTGGTCCAGCCCGGTCATGGCGTGCAGCTGGCCGGCTATCGACTCACCGTGCCGGGTGGTTTGCCGATGCAGGCCGGCCTGTTTGTGGTGGTGAGCCTGGTGTTCGCCGCGTTGCGCTGGCAGGGTGCCCGGCTGGCGGCGCGGTTGACCAGTCGTTATGCGCTGGGCCTGCGCCGACGTGTGCATACCGCCCTGATCGATGCGCCGCTGCCCGCGCTGGCGGGTACCAGCTCCGCCGAAATCGCCAACGTGCTGACCTATAACATCGAGATCGCAACGCAGGGCTTCAGTGCCGTGCTGCAGTTGCTGGTGGCCGGCATTACGGCCGCCGTGAGCCTGTGCATTGCGGTGTTGATCGCACCATCGTTGCTGCTTGCCACGCCGCTGCTGGCATTGCTTGCGTGGCTGGGTCTGCGCCTTTCCAGCAGCGCGGCGCAGGCGCGCATCAGCCGCGACTACGTGGCCGACATGACTCGGTTGTTCTGGTTGAGCGAGGACTTTCCGCGGCGTCTGCGCCACGTGCGCTCGTTCCAGCGCGAGGACGTGGAAACCGGGCATTACGAGCGCATCTCTGCGCGCCTGGGCCAGGGCTATGCACAACAGCAGGCACTGGTGGCCAGCAGCCGACTGGTGCTCGAAGTCACGGCAGTGGCCGCCATCGCCGGCATTCTGGTGCTGGCCAATCTATGGCAAGGCGGCGTGCGTGCCGCGCTGATCACGGTCAGTCTGCTGCTGGGGCGGCTGCTGCCTTATCTGGTCACCACGCGGCAAAGCGTGCAGCAACTGCGCTCTGCCTGGCCGGCCCTGCAACTGTGGCAGCGCCATGTGGATCTGGGCGCCGCGCGTGCCCCGGCTTCTGCCGTCGCCGCCTGTTCGCTACCCGCCGCGCTGCAGATCGAGCGCATTGCGCTGGCGCCGCCGCTGGCCCGGCTGGAGATCGCTGCGTTGGTGCTGGTGCCGGGTGAAATGACCCTGGTCGTGGGCCCGTCCGGCATCGGCAAGAGCAGCCTGATGGACGTGCTGTCCGGGCAGACGTCACCGCAGCTGTTCGATGCGCACATGGGCGGGCGTCGGCTGGATTTTGCCGCCTACCGGCAGCTGGTCCGGCATGGCGCCTACCTCGGGCAGGGCGTGCGGCCGTGGCAGCGCAGCGTGCGCGATTGCCTGGACTGGGCGCTGCCGGGTGTGCCGGAGGCGCGCATGTGGGACGCGTTGAGCGACGTCGGTTTGCGCGCACGCCTGCAGCGCAAGGGGCAGGGGCTTGAGACCGTCATCCATGGGCAAGCCAGCCGTCTGTCCGGGGGCGAGGTACAGCGGTTGTTATTGGCGCAGGTGTTGCTGCGTCAGCCCGCCCTGGCGGTGCTGGATGAAGCCACCAGCGCGCTGGATGCAGATGCCGAGCACCAGGTGCTGTGCATGCTGCGGCAGCGTCTGCCGCAGACCGCGCTGGTCGTGGTCTCGCACCGCACCAGCCTGGCCGCGGTGGCCGACCGCACGGTGGCCTTGGGCGCCGCGCCTGACGCGCAGGCGCGGGGCAGGGCGGCGCTCGCCACCACGCGCGGCGCATGATGCGCGCAGCGCCACTGCGCACCCGCTAACCGGCGATGTCTTCCAGCGCACGATTGCGCGTGCGCGGGCCGAACACGGCGATCACGCTCGCCACGATCGACATGCTGATCACGATGAAGCCCAGCACGCCGTCGCTGCCGACCCGGCTCAGCAACCAGCCGATCAATACGCTGCTGCACGCGGTGGACAGGCGACTGAACGAATAGCAGAAGCCCACCGCACGCGCGCGCAATGTGGTGGGGAACAGCTCGGCCTGGTACCCGTGATAGGCAAAACTCATCCAGGCATTGCAGAACGCGATCATGGCGCCGCACAGCACCATGCCGATGGCCTGCTGCTGCAGCGAGAACGCCACCCCGAACACCACCGCGCCCAGCGCCGATGCGGTGATCTGCCACTTGTTTTCCCAGCGCTGCGCAACGCGCAGCAACAGCAGCGGCGCCAGCGGGTAGGCCAGCGAGATCGCAAACGAATATCCCAGGCTCTTGCTCACCCCGTTGCCCTGGGCGGCAATCAGCGCCGGCAGCCAGTTGCCGAAGCCGAAGAAGCCAATGGCCTGAAAAACATGGAACACCACCAGCATGCCGATGCGGCCGCGATACGGCGCGCGCCACAACTGCGAGACCTCTGCCCGGCCGGTTGGCCGTGCAGCGGCCGCCTGCGGTGCTGGCAACGGCGCGCCGAGATCGCGCATGCAGCGGGCTTCCAGTTGCGCCAGCACTGCGTCCGCTTCGGCGTGGCGGCCCTGCGCGGCCAGCCAGCGCGCCGATTCCGGCAGGCGGCTGCGCAACCACCAGATCGCCAACGCAAACACGCCGCTCAGCAGCACTACCCAGCGCCAGCCGCTGACGCCCAGCGGCGCGTGCGGCACCAGCAGCCAGGCGGCCAGCGCGACGGCGGGCACCGCCAGAAACTGCACGAAGAACGCGAATGCGAACGCTGCGCTGCGCATGTGCCGCGGCACCAGCTCTGACAGGTAGGTATCGATGGTGACCAGCTCGATGCCCAGCCCGATGCCAACCAGAAGGCGCAGCACGATCATGCCGGTGGCGGTGTCTTGCAGCCCCATCGCCACTGTCGCGGCGGTGTACCAGACCAGCGCAAAGGTGAATACCGGACGGCGCCCGAAGCGATCGGCAAACGGGCTCAGCAGCGCAGCACCGACAAACAGGCCCAGGAAGGTCGCCGCCGCGAACGCGGCCTGATCGGACATGCCGAACGCGCCGTCGGCACCGCTGGCAAAGATACCGTCGGCGATCAGCCCGGGGCTGATGTAGGCGGTCTGGAACAGGTCGTACAGCTCGAAGAAGCCGCCCAGCGCCAGCAGGCCAACCAGCCGCCACAGGGTGGCGCTGGCCGGCAAGCGATCGATCCTCGCTGCGATCTGCGCAGAAGGCGAGGGCGGTACAAGGGCAGGCGCGGCAATCGGAGACATGTGCAGCCAGTCGTAGACGGAGCGGCGCCATCATAGGCAGTGCCCAGATCCCACAGCGGCCCCGCTTCGCGGCGCAGTCAAGGCGTTCGCCTGCAAGCAAGATGGCGCTGGGCATACGAACACCAGCGGACAGCACGACAAGCGTGCCCCCAAGGTTCACCAGGCTTCGCCCTTGCCCTCATCCGGCGCTACGCGCCACCTTCTCCCGGCGGGAGAAGGAATAGCCGCTTCCCGCCGGGAGAAGGGTTGGGCGAGGGCCCCTGTGCCGAGAGTCAGGCAGGCCACGGAGCACTCCGCTTCATTGCAGCCCCCCAGTGCATGCTTGACGCTACTCAGTCCCATAACCCACCCGTTGTCCGACTGCTGGAATGCTGTAATCCCCTCAGCGCCAATGAAACCGCTGGCAATCCCCCCGGACAGCCCCATTTCCTGCACATCACTTCTCCCGGAGCCGTCCGATGACGCCCATTTCCGTGCTCGACCTGGCGCCCGTCTGCGAAGGCAGCGACACCACCCACGCTTTCGCCAACATGCTCGATCTGGCGCAACACGCCGAGCGCTGGGGTTACCAGCGTTACTGGCTGGCCGAGCATCACAACATGCCCGGGATCGCCAGCGCGGCCACCGCCGTGCTGAGCGGTCATGTGGCCGGGGGCACCAAGACCATTCGTGTCGGTGCGGGCGGCATCATGTTGCCCAACCACGCGCCGCTGCAGGTGGCCGAGCAATTCGGCACGCTGGCCTCGCTGTATCCGCAGCGCATCGACCTGGGGCTGGGGCGCGCGCCCGGCACCGACCAGCCCACCGCGCGTGCCTTGCGCCGTTATTTCGATAGCGCCGACCAGTTCCCGCAGGATGTGGCGGAGTTGTTGCGTTACTTCGCGCCCGCCGTGCCGGGACAGCTGGTGCAGGCGGTTCCCGGTGCCGGCCTGGACGTGCCGGTGTGGCTGCTGGGGTCCAGCCTGTTCAGTGCGCGGCTGGCGGCGGCGATGGGCTTGTCGTTCGCATTTGCGTCGCACTTCGCGCCCGACGCGATGGACGAAGCGGTGGCGATCTACCGCCGCGAATTCCGCCCGTCCGCACAGCTGGCCAAGCCGCACGCGATGCTTGCGCTGAACGTGGTGGCGGCCGACACCGAGGCGCAGGCGCGGCGCCTGTTCACCACCCAGCAGCAGAGTTTCGTCAATCTGCGACGCGGCAGGCCCGGCAAGATTCCGCCGCCGATCGATGACATCGACGCCTTCTGGCAGCCGCACGAGCGCGCCGGCGTGGAGCGTGCGCTTGCATGCACGGTGCTGGGCGATGCGGAGCAGGTGGCGCACGGCGTGGCGGCCTTCATCGAGCGGCATGCGCCCGATGAGTTGTTGTTCACTGCCAACATCTACGACCACAGCGCACGTCTGCGCTCGTTCGAACTCGCGGCCGCCGCCTGCCGCGAGCTGGACGTGACCACTGCGTGATTCACGTCGCTTTGCGCGGCGATCCGCTCAGATGCGTGCATCTCCATCAGGAAGGCAGGCATGCAATTTCAGGATCGCAGCGACAGCATCAAGCAATTGGCGGAATTGATTCGCGGCGTGGACATCGCGATGTTCACCACCGTGTCGGCGGACGGAAAGCTGGTCAGCCGTCCGCTGGGCACGCAGGAAGTGGAATTCGATGGCGACCTGTGGTTTGCCACCGCAGCCGACAGCCCGAAGGTGGCCGAGATCGCCGCCGACCCGCGCGTCAACGTGGCCTACGCGTCGGCATCCAGGAACACCTATGTGTCGGTCGCCGGAACTGCGCGTGTCGTCCACGACCGCGCCAAGATCGATGCATTGTGGTCGCCGGCAATGAAGGTGTTTTTCCCCGGTGGCAAGGACGACCCCAACCTGCGCCTGATCCATGTGCGTGCCGAATCGGCCGAATACTGGGACGGCCCGAGCGGCCTGCTCGGCAAGGCCTTGTACTTCGTCATGACCGCCGTGACCGACGACACCGCCAGCCTTTCGGACAACCGCGTGGTCGATCTGAAGTGAGCAAGACCTGAGCTGGTGTAGCGACGACGATCAGCCCATTGCCAGACAAGAGACGATCAGCCCTTGCCGGGCAAGAGCGAGGTGGCGTGCAGGTTCCCGGCGCGCGTGTAGCGTAACACCGCGCGCGGGGCGTGTAAGCCCCTCTCTTGCGGGAGAGGGGTTGAGGTGAGGGTAAGGTCGCTCGCATCACCTCAGCGCGCCGGAAACAGATCGGCGCTGCGGAGATCCGTCAGGAAAGTTTCCACCAAGCCAGCTCAGCCAATACCGTCACCAAACCATCGCGGGCCAGCACACCGCACGCTCCACCACCGACACACGCGCAGCCAAGCTCCATCAGCGAGGCACACCGACGCCCGCCGGTGACCGCAGCCTCAACGCCAGGCCACCGGCCACCAGCCGCGAATCAGGTCCACCAACTGATCCGAGGTCACGCCAAACACGGCGATCGAGATCAATGCCGCCGCCCAGCCCGCCAGCATCAGGGCGCCATCGCGCTCCAGCAGGGCCAGCGCAAACAACAGCAAAATCAGCCCGAACAGATAGTTGGTGAACGGGATCGGCAGCGTCAGCAGGACGCCAACCAGTACCAGCAGCGCCCCGGTGAACACCTGCGCCGGCATGCGGTCCAGCACACCATGCAGGCGTGGCCTGAGTAGACGGTCCAGCCGCTGCAGGGTCGGCGCCAGCTTCGCCACGAAGCGCTGGCTGGTGCGCCGCTTCGGGCCACGGTCGCCGATGAACCCCGGCACCCAGGGCTTGCGCAGGCAACACATCATCTGCAGGCCGATCAATACCGTCAGCGGGCCGCTGATGCCGCCGGCCACGCCGGGAATGGGAATGAAGGATGGCAGGATCGCCAGGAACAGGAACACGCCGAATGCGCTCTGCTGCAGATCGGCCAGGATCTCGCGCACGCGCAACACGTGCTCCGGGTCGCCGTCGCTGAAGGCCGCCAGCAGGCTGCGGATGCCTTCGTTGCGGTAACGCATCTGTTCGCTGCCGGCGTCCTCCGAAGGCGGCGCGCCGTTATCCGACGATGTCATCGCTGCCCTCGTCGCCGACGCGGCTCAGCAACAACTTGTCCACGCGCGCGCCGTCCAGATCCACGATCTCGATCCGCCAGCCCGCCCAGTCGAAGAATTCGCCGGCCTGCGGAATCCGGCCGAAGTAATAAATGCAGAGCCCGGCCAGCGTGTGGTAGTCGCCTTCGTCGGCATCCGGCAGTTCGGCTCCCAGCACCTCGCGCAGCTCTTCCACCGGCAGCGAGCCGTCGATCAGCAGCGAGCCATCCGCGCGCGTCACCACCAGCGCATCTTCGTCGGTGTTTTCCACCGCCTGCAGACGGCCGACCACCGCACCCATCAGGTCGCTGATGGTCACCAGGCCGCGGATCTCGCCATATTCGTCGACCACCAGGGCCATCGACTGCTGCTCTTCGCGAAAGATCTCCAGCAGCTTCATCGCGTGCGTGGATTCGGAGACGAACAAGGTCTCGCGCAGTGCCTGGAACAGGTTCTCGCCGTGCCCGCCCATGCGCGTGACCAGCGATTTGACTTCCAGTACGCCAGCAATGTCCTGGTCGCTGCCGCGATACACGGGGTAACGCGAGAATTCATGCTCGCGCATCACCGCAAAGTTACGTTCCGGCTCGGCGTTGGCGTCCAGCCAGGCGATGCGGTTGCGCGGGGTCATCAAACTGTCGGCGGTACGGTCGCCCAGTCGCATCACGCGATTCATCATGTCGCGCTCGTGCGCGTCGATCACGCCGGCCTCGTGGCTTTCGGCCACCAGCATGCGGATCTCTTCTTCGGTCACCGATGCCGATTCGTCCTTGCCCATGCCCAGCATGCGCAGCACCAGCCGGGTCGAGCGTGCCAGTATCCACACGCCGGGCGCGGCGATCCTGGCCAGCCAGGTCATCGGCACCGCCACCACCCCGGCGATGTCTTCGGAGTTGCGCAGCGCCAGCCGCTTGGGCACCAGCTCGCCGAAGATCAACGTCAGGAAGGTGATCAGCGCCACGGCCAGGGTGCTGCCGATCACCACCGAGTAGGGGCGCGGCTTGCCGACCAGCTCGAACGAGGCAGACAAGGCCGGGAACACGCCCTGCAGCCAGCTGCTGATCGCCTCGCCGATGGCCTCGCCACCGAACACGCCGGTCAGGATGCCGATCAGGGTGATGCCGATCTGGACCGTGGACAGAAAGTTCTCGGGGCTTTCGGCCAGGGCTAGCGCCCGTGCGGCGCGCTTGCTGGAGCCGGCCATCTGCTTCAGGCGGCTCTTGCGCGAGGTCATCAACGACATCTCCGACATGGCGAAGAAGCCGTTCAACAGGATCAGGGCGATGACAATCAGAAACTCAACCACGGGCGTCTTCCCCGGTCAGTGAAGGGGAGGGCGGGCAAGCACGGGGTTGGCCGGCGCGCGCAAGGGCGGGGCGGCAACGGGGGAATATAGGGTCGTCTTCCATAGGGTGCGCCCGAAGGCGCGCAAGCATGGTAGCAAACCACAGGGTGGTTCGAGCCGGGAAATGCCGGCGTGAAGGCCACAGGCGGCGTCGATATACCCAGACAGGTCATGGACCGGTCATAATTCGCCCCTGGTGCCGTCCTCCCTCGACGGCAGGAAGTTCTCCACCCATGTTCTCGTTGCAGACCATCTTCGGTTCCGGCAAGCAGTTCTATTCGCTCCTGAACGAAGCGGCGCAGGCCGCCTACGACAGCACCAAGGCGTTGCACGCCATGATGCGCGAGTCCGACCGGCAGCCCGCACTGGACGCCTTCAAGCTCGCCCGCCTGCGCGAACGCGCTGCCTCCGACAAGATCGGCCAGGCCTTGGTGGACAGCTTCATGACCCCGATCGAGCGCGAAGACATCGAAGCGCTGGGTTCGGCGTTGTACAAGATTCCCAAGCAGGTCGAAAAATTCGCCGACCGCTATTCGCTGGCCACCCAGCACCTGGAACACATCGACTTCGCCCCGCGCGCGGCGATGCTGGAGCAGGCTGCCGCGGTGGTGGTGGAGATGGTCGACGACCTTCCACGCATGAACATCGATCGCATGACCGCGCTCAACGACAAGCTGCGCATGCTCGAGAACGAGGCCGACCGTCTGATGCTCGAGCTGTATCGCGACATCTATTCCGGCCGCCTGGATACGCTGCAGATGTTCCTGCTCAAGGAGTTCTTCGAGATCCTGGAAAAAGCCATCGACCGTTGCCGCGAGGCAGGGGTGGTGGTGTACCAGATCGTGTTGAAGAACAGCTGAGGTCGCCGCGTGCTTACCCTTGTTCTGGTGGTGATCCTGGCCGCGTTGGTGTTCGAGTTCATCAACGGCTTCCACGACACCGCCAACTCCATCGCCACCGTGGTCGCCACCAAGGTGCTGTCGCCGGGCTGGGCGGTGATGCTGGCGGCCGGCATGAACCTGATCGGCGCCCTCACCGGTACCGCAGTGGCGCTGACCATTGCCTCCGGCCTGCTCAATACCAACGTCGTGGATGTCACCCCGCAGGTGATCCTGTGCGCACTGCTGGGCGGCATCATCTGGAACCTGATCACCTGGTGGAAGGGCCTGCCGTCGTCGTCCTCGCACGCGCTGATCGGTGGCCTGTGCGGCGCCGGCCTGGCCGCGGCGCACAACAACTGGGACGCGCTGATCTGGTCGGAGAACATCGGCAACTGGGCCAAGAACAAGGGCCTGTTGTGGAAGGTGTTCGTGCCGATGATCACCTCGCCGATCGCCGGCTTCCTGCTCGGCATCGTGGTGATGGTGCTGCTGTGGGCGATCATCGCCGGCATGTCCAGGCTTGGCGGCCCGATCGGGCGGCTGGCGCGGCCGCGCTGGGTCAATGCGTTCTTCGGCAAGGCGCAGATCGCCTCGGCTGCGTACATGGGCTACGCGCATGGTCACAACGACGCGCAGAAGACCATGGGCATCATCGCCATGACCCTGATCGGCGCGCAGTCGGCCGGCGCACTGGATGACCTGCCCAGCTGGCTGTCGTTCCTGCACCCGGGCACCGGCCTGGCCGCCGGCGCCGGTATCCCGATGTGGATCGTGCTGACCTGCGCGGTGGTGATGGCGGCCGGCACGGCGTCCGGCGGCTGGAAGATCATCAAGACGCTCGGCCACAAGATGGTCAAGCTGCATCCCATCCACGGCTTTGCCGCCGAAACCAGCTCGGCCACGGTGCTCACCGTGGCCGCGCACTTCGGCATGCCGGTATCCACTACGCACAGCATCTCCACCGCCATCATGGGCGTGGGCTTTGCCAAGAACCCGCGCTCTCTGCGGCTGGGCGTGATCGAGCGCATCGTCTGGGCCTGGATACTCACCATTCCCGCAGCCGGCGGTGTGGCGTATCTGATCCTGCGCATGTTCGAGCTGTTCGGCTGGACCTGACACGGTGTCGCGGTGCGGTCACGCGCCGCGACCACGATGCGGCCCTTGCGCAAGCCATCTGCCACCGGCGGTGTGCCTGCGCGTTCTGAGTGAGACCCTGCCTCGATGATGCTTGCCCTGGTGTGCGTGTTGTTCGGGTTTGCCTGGTTGATCGATCGCCGCGGCCTGCGGCGATTTTCGCGTGTGCTGGGCGGCATCAGCCTGGCGCTGGTGTTTGCCGTGGGCTGCGGCCCGTTGCCGTCGTGGATGCTGCAACACCTGCAGCGCACCGGGGTCAACGACTTCAACGCGTGGGGCGCGCGCAACGTGATCGTGCTGCTCGGCGCCGGCACGGTGCGCCCGGAGGGGCGTGACGCGGTGGCCGAGGCCAACATGTTCGCCTACGGGCGCATTGTCGAATCGGCGCGGCTGTACCAGCAGTGCCGCCGCAGCGGCGGCGATTGCAAGATCGAGATCAGCGGTGGCGACGCGCGCGGCCTGGGCCTGTCCGAGGCGGTGGTCTATCAGCGCGTGTTGATCGGGCTGGGGATCGAGCGGGCGGATCTGATCATGGAGCCCTCCAGCATGAACACCTGGCAGAACGCGCAGTTCAGCCAGCCGCTGCTGCGCGCGCACCGGCCGGACCGCATCGTGCTGGTGTCCTCGGCCACGCATCTGCGCCGCGCCGAGCTGTACTTCCGCCACTTCGGCATCGACGCCGTGCCGGTGCGTGCGGACTGGCTGACCGCCTCCTGGTCGGTGCTGCCGCAGAGCTACAACTTCACCCTGGCCGATGTAGCCCTGCACGAATACCTGGGCATCGCGCGCTACCGCGTCTACCAGTGGCTGGGCTGGAACGTCAAAGCCACCGGGCCCGGCGCGGTCTGAGCGCCGTGCGGCGCGGCTGCTTCACCGCCGGACCTCGCACGCCCGGCGATGGCTGCACTCAGCGCGCCTGGTACATCGCCTTGACGTCGTTGCGGAACGCGGCCTGGCTGTCGGCGCGGTTGTAGAACATGTGGCCGCCCGGGTATTCGCGCACCTGCACGCGGTTCGGGTCGCTGCCCATTGTCGGCATCTGGTCCACGGTCAGGATCGACCCCATGAACGGGCAGGAGAGGTCGTTCCAACCGTGCGCGATCAACACGCGCAACTTGGGGTCGATCGCCACCGACTGGCGCAGCTGCGTCACCGCACCCTTGCGCAACTCGTCACCCCAGTCCCATAGCGCGTTGACCTCCATATTGATCGCCTGATAACGCGCATCGACCTTCCAGCCGACCACGCGGGTGACGAAGTCCACCATCGCGGTGGTGGTCGGCGCGATGATGCTGTCCAGCAGCGGGTCGTTGGCGCGTTGTTCGGCATCGTTGGGGAACGGGTCGAAGGCGGTCACGTTGGAGTCGTAACGGCTGCCCAGCTCGCCCTTGTCGCGAAACACCTCGCGCAGATACGCCTGGGTTTCCAGGCGTCCACCGGAACGCCGCACGTACGCCGGGTCCAGCCCGGTCATGCGGGTCACCTGCTGCAGCATCGCTTCGGTCGCCTGCGGGTCGGTGCGTCCTTTCATCAACGCCACTGCGTAGTCGCCGCGCGTGTAATCGATCACCTGGCGCATGGCGCTGTCGCTGAGCTGGCCCTGGCGCTCCAGATGCGCAGCAGCGATGGAGGGCAGTGTCAGCATCCACGCCAGCGGGGAGACATCGCCGTTGTCGTCCAGGGTGGGATTGAGATACGGCGACACCAGCACCACGCCGTTCATCGCCACGCCCAGCCGCGTCTGCAGGAAATGGGTGATGCGCGGGCCGCGGAAGCCGCCGTAGCTTTCGCCCACCAGATACTTGCGTGCCTGCAGGCGGCGGTTCTTGAGCAGCCAGTCGTAGATCACGCGCGAGAGATATTCCACATCCGCCTGCGGGTTGTAGAACTGCTTCTTGGCATCGTCGTCGCCGATCAATGCGCGGCTGAAGCCGGTGCCCACCGGGTCGATGAACACCAGGTCGGTGAAGTCCAGCCAGGTGCCCGGGTTGTCGCGCAGCGTCGCCGGTGCCGACGCGCTGTCGCCTTCAGCGCCGAAACCGACGATCTTCGGCCCGATCGCGCCCATGTTGAGATACACCGATGAGGCGCCGGGCCCGCCATTCAATGCGAAGGTCACCGGACGGTCCTTGCCATCGACGGTGTAGGCGGTGAACACCACTTCGCCGGTGGTCTTGCCCTGCGCATCGCGCACCGGCAGCGTGCCGACCGTGGCGGTGTAGCTCAGGCTGCGGCCGGCCACCCGCGTGCTCTGGCGCACGCTGATGTCGGCCGGCAGCGGCGCAGGTCTGGACGCCGACGCATCGGCTTTCGCCTCGCTGGGGTCGCTTTTACGATCGTCTTTATCTGGTGCAGCCGCCAGTGCCGCCCCGCTGAGCAGGAAGCAGGCCAGCAGGCTGGCACGGAAGAGCAAGGGCATGAGCATCGACGCCGGAACAGGGGAGCGCTGATGCTAGGCCGCTGCAGAGCCCGGTGGATGTGCAGGAAGGCATGGGTGGCGCGTTGACCGATGCAGCAAGCGTGGCGTAGAGCCGGGTGTACTGCGGCAGGAAGCCGTCTGACCTGGGGGTGAGGTCTGCGCGGTTCGCTGAAACAAGCATCGACCTAAAAAAGAAGACCGATAACCCTCCCTTCTCCCCCCGGGACATTGTCCTCCTTTATGGGGGAGAAGGTGCCTCGCAGGGGCGGATGAGGGTACGGGCGACGCCTCGTGCGATTACTTACCCAATGGCGTCGCCCGTACCCTCACCCCAACCCCTCTCCCGACGGGAGAGGGGCTTAAAGGTTCCAGAGGTTTCAAACTTCCAACGAAGCCAGATCACCCTTGCTCTCAAGCCACTGCTTGCGGTCGCCCGCGCGCTTTTTCGCCAGCAACATGTCCATCAACGAACGGGTCTGCTCGCCATCGTCGATGGTGAGCTGCACCAGCCGGCGGGTATCCGGATGGATGGTGGACTCGCGCAGCTGCTGCGGGTTCATCTCGCCCAGGCCCTTGAAGCGGGTGACGCTGATCTGGCCCTTCATCTTCTCGCGCGCAATCTTGTCCAGCAGCGTGGTCTTTTCTTCTTCGTCCAGCGCATAGAACACCTGCTTGCCCACGTCCACGCGGAACAGCGGCGGCATCGCCACGAACACGTGGCCGGCGGCTACAAGCGCAGGGAAGTGCTGCAGGAACAGCGCCGTCAGCAGCGTGGCGATATGCAGGCCGTCGGAGTCGGCGTCGGCCAAGATCACTACCTTGCCGTAGCGCAGCCCGGTGATGTCGTCCTTGCCCGGGTCGCAGCCGATCGCGATCGCCAGGTTGTGCACTTCCTCGGAGGCCAGCACGCTGCCGGACGCCACTTCCCAGGTGTTGAGGATCTTGCCGCGCAGCGGCAGGATCGCCTGGAAATCCTTGTCGCGCGCCTGCTTGGCCGAGCCGCCGGCCGAATCGCCTTCGACCAGGAACAGCTCGGTACGCGACAGGTCCTGGCTGATGCAATCGGCCAGCTTGCCGGGCAGGGCCGGGCCCTGGGTCACCTTCTTGCGGACGATCTGCTTTTCGGTCTTCAGCCGCGCGCTGGCACGGTCGATGGCGATCTGCGCGATCTTCTCGCCGATCTCCACGTTCTGGTTGAGATACAGGCTGAAAGCGTCATGCGCGGCGCCTTCGATGAAGCCGGCGGCCTGGCGCGACGACAGGCGTTCCTTGGTCTGCCCGGAGAACTGCGGGTCGGTCATCTTCAGGCTGAGCACGAAGGTGACGCGGTCCCAGACATCTTCCGGCGCCAGCTTGACGCCGCGCGGCAGCAGGTTGCGGAAATCGCAGAACTCGCGCAGCGCATCGGTCAGGCCCGAACGCAGACCGTTGACGTGGGTACCGTGCTGCGCGGTGGGGATCAGGTTGACGTAGCTTTCCTGCACCAGCTCGCCTTCCGGCACCCAGGCCGCGGCCCAGTCCACGATCTCGGTGTCCTTCTTCAGGCTGCCCACGAACAGCTCGGCCGGCAGCAGTTCGTGCTCGGCCATCTCGCCTTTCAGATAGTCGCGCAGGCCGTTTTCGAAGTACCAGCTGTCCTGCTCGCCGGTGGCTTCGTCATGCAGCTTGACGGTCAGGCCGGGGCACAGCACCGCCTTGGCGCGCAGCAGGTGGCGCAGTGCGCGCACATTGAATTTGGGCGTGTCGAAGTACTTCGGGTCGGCCCAGAAGCGCAGCCGCGTACCGGTGTTCTTCTTGCCGACGGTGCCGACCACTTCGAGCTTGGAGGCGGCGTTGCCGTCGCGGAACTCCATGCGGTGCTCGCTGCCTTCGCGCTTGATGAACAGCTCGACCTTGGTCGAGAGCGCGTTGACCACGCTCACGCCCACGCCGTGCAGGCCGCCGGAGAAGGTGTAGTTGCGGTTGCTGAACTTGCCGCCGGCGTGCAGGCGGGTCAGGATCAGTTCCACGCCCGGGATCTTCTCTTCCGGGTGGATGTCCACCGGCATGCCGCGGCCGTCGTCGGACACCTCGCAGCTACCGTCCTTGTACAACGTGACTTCGACCTGCTTGGCGTGACCGGCCAACGCCTCGTCGACCGAGTTGTCGATCACTTCCTGCGCCAGGTGGTTCGGGCGCGCGGTGTCGGTGTACATGCCCGGGCGGCGTTTGACCGGGTCCAGGCCCGACAGCACTTCAATATCGGCGGCGTTATAACGGGTGTTCATGCATCTCGTTGGCACGTGAAACGACGCGCAAGTGTGGGGGCTGAGGCAACTTTTTGCACGTGGCAGGCGTTCAGTGCGGGGCGGGGTGCCGGTGGCTACCCTGGTGTTGGTTTCGGAACCAAACGTCCCCACCTGAGGATGTCACCGAACCGGAGGACACCATGAAGTTCAAGCATATTCTGATGCTCACCCTGGGTGCGGCCGCCGTGGCGGCACTTCCCGCCATGGCGCAGGCGGCCCCGCAGCAGGCCGGGCAGGGCGCCAGCGCGCAGAAGAGCGACGACGCCAAGGCCAAGACCGAAGCCGAGCGCAAGGCCGAGCGCCGCGCCGCCGCTGCCGCGCAGAAGCCCAAGGCCGACAGCGCTCCGCGCGAGGAAGAGGAAGAAGAAAAGCCCTCGCGCTGAGTCTTTTGTCAGGTCACTGCGTGACATGGACGCCCCGGCTTCGGCCGGGGCGTCTGCATTTGCAGATGCGTAGCCGAATTTTCCGTGCTGGATGGCCTCGCCGTCACGCAACCCTTGGGCATTCGCCCGTCACCCGTTAAACTATGGCTTTCCGGGAGGCCTTGAGCCCCATGACTCCCCTGATTTTCGTAACAGGCGGTGTAGTGTCCTCGCTAGGCAAGGGCATCGCCGCAGCTTCGCTTGCGTCCATTCTTGAAGCGCGTGGCCTGAAGGTCACGATGATGAAGCTGGACCCGTACATCAATGTTGACCCGGGCACGATGAGCCCGTTCCAGCACGGCGAGGTCTACGTCACCGACGACGGTGCCGAAACCGACCTGGACCTTGGCCACTACGAGCGCTACGTGCGCACGCGGCTGTCGCGCAAGAACTCGGTGACCACCGGGCGGATCTACGAGAACGTGATCCGCAAGGAACGTCGCGGTGATTATCTGGGCGCCACCGTGCAGGTGATCCCGCATATCACAGACGAAATCCGCCGTTGCATCGACGAGGCCACGGCCGGCTTCGATGTGGCGCTGATCGAGATCGGCGGCACCGTGGGCGATATCGAATCGCTGCCGTTCCTGGAAGCGATCCGTCAGGTACGCACCGAGCGCGGCGCCGAAAAGGCCATGTTCATGCACCTCACCCTGGTGCCGTACATCGCGGCTGCCGGTGAGTTGAAGACCAAGCCGACCCAGCATTCGGTCAAGGAACTGCGCTCGATCGGCATCCAGCCGGACGTGCTGCTGTGCCGCTCCGAGCAGGCGGTGCCGGATTCGGAGCGTCGCAAGATCGCGCTGTTCACCAATGTCTCCGAGCGCGCGGTGATCAGCTGCCCGGATATCGACGTGCTGTACGGCATGCCGCTGGAGTTGCTGCGCCAGGGACTGGACGAATTGGTCATCGACCAGTTCAAGCTGCGCGACAAGGTCGCTGCCGCCGATCTGTCCGAGTGGGCGGCGGTCGTGGATGCGGTTAAGCATCCGCTGGACGAGGTCAACATCGCCGTGGTCGGCAAGTATGTCGATCACCAGGACGCCTACAAGTCGGTGGCCGAAGCGTTGCGTCACGGCGGCCTGCGTCAGCGCACCAAGGTCAACCTGAAGTGGCTGGAGGCGCAGGATCTGGAGGGCAGCGACATGTCTGCCTTGCAGGATATCGACGGCATTCTGGTGCCGGGCGGTTTCGGCGACCGCGGTTTCGAAGGCAAAGTGCAGACCTCCAAGTTCGCGCGCGAGCACAAGGTGCCGTACTTCGGCATTTGCTACGGCATGCAGGCGGCGGTGGTGGACTATGCCCGCCACGTGGCCGACCTGGACGCGGCCAACAGCACCGAGAACGATCGCCAGTCGCCGCATCCGGTGATCGGCCTGATCACCGAATGGCGCACCGCCACCGGCGAAGTCGAAAAGCGCGACGAAAAATCCGACCTGGGCGGCACCATGCGCCTGGGCTTGCAGGAGCAGCGGCTCAAGCCGGGCACGCTGGCACGCGAGGTCTATGGCAAGGACGTGGTGGCCGAGCGTCATCGTCACCGCTATGAGTTCAACAACCGCTACCGCACCCAGCTGGAAGACGCTGGTCTGGTGATTTCCGGCAAGTCGATGGACGACACCTTGGTGGAAGTGGTGGAGCTGCCGCGCGATGCGCACCCGTGGTTCCTGGCCTGCCAGGCGCACCCGGAATTCCTGTCCACGCCACGCGACGGGCACCCGTTGTTCATCGGCTTCGTGCGCGCCGCGCGCGAGAAGAAGGCGGGCGGCAAGTTGTTGAAGGAAGCGCGTGCGTGAGCTGTGCCTTCTCCCCTTGGGAGAAGGTGCCCTGAAGGGGCGGATGAGGGTGCGCCGCAATGCACTGGAAGGTGGCAGCCATGACGAGCGCGTCGCTGCGCGCTAGTCAGGCAAACCATCATGCTTCAGCAGTGCTTCGCAACCGCACCCTCACCCCAACCCTTCTCCCGACGGGAGAGGGGCTCAGATCATGGCAACTCCCTTCTCCCGTCGGGAGAAGGTGGCGCGAAGCGCCGGATGAGGGGACGGGCGAAGTCTCATGCACCCAATCACTCAATTACCACGCGCAAGCCTTACCCTCACCCCAACCCCTCTCCCGATGGAGAGGGGCTTTAATCAATAGGTGACCTGATGAAACTGTGTGACTTCGAAGTTGGTCTGGATCAGCCGTTGTTCCTGATCGCTGGCCCCTGCGTGATCGAGTCGATGCAGCTGCAGCTCGACGTGGCCGGCAAGCTCAAGGAAATCACCGGCAAGCTCGGGGTCAACTTCATCTTCAAGTCGAGCTTCGACAAGGCCAACCGCACCTCCGGCACCAGCTTCCGCGGCCCGGGCCTGGAAGAAGGCCTGAAGGTGCTGGATGCAGTGAAAAAGCAGATCGGCGTGCCGGTGCTCACCGACGTACACGAATACACCCCGATGAACGAGGTCGCCGCCGTCGTCGACGTGCTGCAGACCCCGGCATTTCTGGTGCGCCAGACCGACTTCATCAAGAACGTCTGCGCCGCCGGCAAGCCGGTCAATATCAAGAAGGGCCAGTTCCTGGCGCCGTGGGACATGAAGCCGGTGGTGGACAAGGCCAAGTCGACCGGCAACGAGCAGATCATGGTCTGCGAGCGTGGCGCCTCGTTCGGCTACAACAACCTGGTCAGCGACATGCGCTCGCTGAGCGTCATGCGCGATACCGGGTGCCCGGTGGTGTTCGATGCCACCCACTCGGTGCAGTTGCCTGGCGGGCAGGGCAGCAGCTCCGGCGGCCAGCGCGAGTTCGTGCCGGTGCTGGCACGCGCCGCGGTGGCGGTCGGTATTTCCGGCCTGTTCGCCGAAACCCATCCGGATCCGTCCAAGGCGCTGTCCGATGGCCCCAATGCGTGGCCGCTGGACCGCATGGAAGAGCTGCTGGAAACGCTGATGGAACTGGACGCCGTCACCAAGAAGCACGGGTTCGCGCGCTTCGCATGAGTTCCGATCCGTGGGCGTTGGCGGCATCGCGTCGCCAACGCCGGCACTGGCGGCACTGGCCCTGGGGCTGGATGGCGTTGGGTTTATCGCTTGCTGCATGGGCCTGTCTGGCCGTCATGGCCTTCTTGGTAACCGCCAGCATCGGCATGCCGGGCGACGGCAACCATGCGATGCAGGCCACGCGCGTTCCGATGTTTGTCACGCTGTTGGTGGGCGCGCTGGTGGCGATCGGCGGGTGTGTCGCCAGCCCGGTCGCGTTCTCGCTGCGTCGCCAGCCGGGCGCTGCAGCCATGGGCTTGGCGTTGCTGCTGCTCTTGCTACTGCTGTCTTGTTTGTCGCTGCTAGGACTGAAGGCCTAGCTGCACAGTCTTGCCGGTCAGGCACTCATCGGGCCCAATGCGATTTGGCAATGGACCGGTGTGCAGCGATAATCCGGCAGCTTGTTTCCGGTGTACTTCCCCCTTACTGGTAACCGATCGACCTATGACCACTATCGCCAAGATCCTCGCCCGCGAAATCCTCGATTCCCGCGGCAATCCCACGCTGGAGGCCGAAGTCACGCTGGACGACGGCTCGTTCGGCCGCGCCGCCGTGCCCTCGGGCGCATCGACCGGCACCAAGGAAGCGGTGGAGCTGCGCGATGGCGACAAGACCCGCTACCTGGGCAAGGGCGTGCGCCACGCGGTGGACAACGTCAACGGCACCATCGCCGAGACGCTGAAGAACTTCGATGCGGCCGACCAGCAGGGTCTGGACCGTCGCCTGATCGATCTGGATGGCACCGAGAACAAGGGCCGCCTGGGTGCCAACGCACTGCTGGGTGTGTCGCTGGCCGCCGCGCATGCCGTGGCCGCCTCGCGCAAGCAGCCGCTGTGGCAGTACCTGTCCACCATCACCGAGGCCGATGTCAGGCTGCCGGTGCCGATGATGAACATCATCAACGGTGGCGCGCATGCCGACAACAACGTCGACTTCCAGGAGTTCATGGTGCTGCCGGTGGGCTGCAGCTCGTTCTCCGAAGCGCTGCGCGCCGGTACCGAAATCTTCCATTCGCTCAAGTCGGTGCTCAAGGGCCACGGCCTGAGCACGGCGGTGGGCGATGAAGGCGGCTTTGCGCCGGACTTCCGCAGCAACGTCGAAGCGCTGGACACCATCCTCGAGGCGATCGGCAAGGCCGGTTACACCGCCGGCGAAGACGTGCTGCTGGGCCTGGACGTGGCCTCCAGCGAATTCTACGACAACGGCAAGTACAACCTGGTCGGCGAGAACAAGCGCCTGACCAGCGAGCAGTTCGTCGACTTCCTGGCCGACTGGGTCGCGCAGTACCCGATCATCAGCATCGAAGACGGCCTGGCCGAAGACGACTGGGCCGGCTGGAAGCTGCTGACCGATCGCGTCGGCAAGAAGGTTCAGCTGGTGGGCGACGATCTGTTCGTCACCAACCCGAAGATCTTCAAGCAGGGCATCGACTCGGGTACCGCCAATGCGATCCTGATCAAGGTCAACCAGATCGGCACGCTGACCGAAACGCTGGAAGCCATCGCCATGGCGCACGCGGCCAATTACGCCTCGATCGTCTCGCACCGCTCGGGCGAAACCGAAGACACCACCATCGCCGACATCGCCGTGGCCACCACCGCCACGCAGATCAAGACCGGCTCGCTGTGCCGCAGCGACCGCGTCGCCAAGTACAACCAGCTGCTGCGCATCGAGCAGGCACTGGGGTCCGGCGCGCGTTACGCCGGCCGCGACGCGTTCGTCTCGATCAAGCGATAAGCCGTGCGCAACTGGCGCTGGCTACTGCTGGTGCTGGCGGTGCTGCTGGCTTGGCTGCAGTACCGCTTCTGGTTCGGGCCTGGGAATTCCGGTGAAGTCATGATGCTGGAAGCCCAGGTCGCGCATCAGACACAGGACAACGAAGGTCTGCGCCAACGCAACCAGGCGTTGGCAGCAGAGGTGAAGGATTTGAAGGACGGCGAAGCGGCAATCGAGGAACGCGCACGCAGCGAGCTGGGCATGATCAAGCCGGGCGAGACGTTTTATCGCGTGGTCGAAGATGCGCCGTTGCCGTCACCCGCAGCCACTGATGCAGCGGTCCCCGCACAGCAAGCGCCCGACGCCACCGATCCGGTGGATCACCCATGACAGGCTCCATTTGGGCCATCGTGCCGGCCGCGGGGCGCGGCACGCGGTTTGGCGGGCCGGTGCCCAAACAATACCTGCCTGCCGGCGGTCAGCCGTTGATGGCGTATACGCTGGCCGCGCTGGCCGCGCATCCGGCCGTGGCCGGCATCCTGGTGGCGATCGCCCCCGGCGATGCCGACTGGCCCGGCTGGACTGCGGTGGAATCCACACCGGTGCTGACCTGCGTCGGCGGCGCCACGCGTGCGGCCTCCGTACTGGCCGGATTGCTGGCCTTGCCCGAGAGTGTTCGTGCAGACGACTTCGTGCTGGTGCACGACGCCGCACGGCCCAACCTGGCGCTGGCCGATTTGGATCGGCTGCTGGAAATCGGCCGCGGCGACCCGGTCGGCGCGATCCTGGCCGCACCGGTACGCGACACGCTCAAGCGTGCCGGCGACGATGGTGGCATCGACGGCACCGAGCCGCGCGAACGCCTGTGGCGTGCGCTCACGCCGCAGCTGTTTCGGCGTCACCAACTCATCCGCGGCCTCACCGAAGCGTCGGCGGCCGGGGTGGATGTGACCGACGAGGCAATGGCGATGGAGCGCCTGGGGCTGCGCCCCCTGTTGGTGGAAGGCGCCGAAGACAACTTCAAGGTCACCACGCCGACGGATCTGGCGCGCTTCGAATTCGAATTGGCGAGGCGGGGCCCGGAGCCCTGGAGCCGGGACCCGGACAGCCTCGGTCCAGCTTCTACTGTCTTGGCATCTGCCGTTCCGGGACCCGATTCCCGGGTTCCCGGTCCCGAAGAGGTTTGATCCATGTCCTTCAATTTCCGAATCGGCCAGGGCTACGACGTACATGCGTTCGGCGATGGCGATCACGTGATGCTCGGCGGTGTGCGCGTGGCGCACAGCCAGGGCGTTCTGGCGCATAGCGATGGCGATGTGGTGCTGCATGCGCTGTGCGATGCCATGCTGGGCGCGTTGGCGCTGGGCGATATCGGCGTGCATTTCCCGCCCTCCGACGCGCGTTGGAAGGACGCTGACAGCGCGCAGTTCCTGCAGCATTGCGATCAGTCGCTGCGCGAGCGCGGCTGGCGCGTGGGCAACGCGGACATCACGGTGATCTGCGAGCGGCCCAAGGTCGGCCCGCATGCACTGGCGATGCGCGAACGCATCGCCGGGCTGCTGGCGATCGAGCTGGATGCGGTCAGCGTCAAGGCCACCACCAGCGAAAAGCTCGGCTTCACCGGTCGCAGCGAAGGCATCGCGGCGCAGGCGGCGGTGCTGCTGGGCAAGATCGCCGTCTAGACGCGCTCCTGCATGCCGCGCATCGGCATGCGTCCTCACATTCCGCGCCGAGAGCTCGGCACACCGCGCGCGATGGGTCGGCGCAAAGGCGAACACCACCATGAGCGAAACCTCCCAGCTTCCACGCGCACACGGGCCTGCAGTGCTGAGCGCGGCAATGCGCAGCACCCCGGAAGACTTCCAGGTCGACGAGTTACCATCGTTCGAGCCATCCGGCGAAGGCGAACACTTGCTGCTCACCATTCGCAAGCGCGGCCAGAACACCGCCTACGTCGCCAAGCAACTGGCGCACTGGGCAGGGATCGCCGAGATGGGCGTCAGCTATGCCGGCCTGAAGGATCGCCATGCGGTGACCACCCAGCGCTTCAGCGTGCATCTGCCAAAACGCATCGCGCCGGATCTGGCAACGCTCGACGATGCGCAGATGCAGGTGGTCGAAAGCACATGGCATCACCGCAAGCTGCAGCGCGGCGCGCTGCTCGGGAACCGCTTCGTGCTGACATTGCGACAGGTGCAAGGTGAGCGCGAGGCCATCGAACGACGTCTGCAGGCGATTGCGGCGCGTGGCATTCCCAACTGGTTCGGCGAGCAGCGCTTCGGCCGCGACGGCGGCAATGTCGCCTCCGCGCTGGCGATGTTCGGCTACACGCAGGATGCCGACGGCACATTGGCCCTGGCTCCGAAGCGACGCCTGCGCAACGATCAACGCTCGATCCTGCTGTCGGCCGCGCGTTCGTCGCTGTTCAATCGCGTGCTGGGCGCACGTGTGGAGCAGAGCAGTTGGGATATCGGCCTGGACGGCGAGGCGTGGATGCTCGACGGCTCGCGCAGCGTGTTTGGTCCGGAGCCGTGGAGCGAGGTGCTGACCGAACGGCTGGCGCGGTTCGATATCCATCCCAGCGGCCCGTTGTGGGGCGCGGGCGAACTGCGCTCGACCGGGCAGGCTGCAGCGGTGGAGCAGGGCGCGCTGTCAGATCCACAGTCGGAAATCTTGCGTCAGGGCCTTGAAGCGGCAGGATTGAAGCAGGAGCGCCGCGCACTGCGGTTGCGTCCGCAAGGCCTGGATTACCGCTGGCCGGAAGCGCAGACCCTGCAGGTGGAATTCGCACTGCCGCCGGGCTGCTACGCCACCGCGGTGCTTTGGGAATTGGGAGAGGTCAGCGACGCCGGCCGTGCCGCGCCGCAGCTGCATACCGACGCCTGACCGTCGTTTTCGGAGGAACGGCCCCGGCCGCGACAGGCATTCCTCCGGCGCTCCGCGCGGCAAGACCGCTCGTACGCGGCCTCAGCAGGTTGCGGCTACTTCCGCGCCAGCAACACCAGCAAGGCCCCGGTGCCACCCTGGGTGGGTGGCGCCGAATGAAACGCCAGCACATCGTTGCGCTGGCGCAGCAGGCGGTCCATCAGGTTCTTCAGCACCGGCGTGCCGTTGTCCGACTGCAGGCCCTTGCCGTGGATGATGCGCACGCAGCCATGTTCGTGCGCATGCGCCTCGAGCAGGAACTGGCGGAGCAACGCCTCGGCCTGCGCTGCGGTGGCGCCATGCAGATCCAGTTCGTCCTGCACCGAAAACTGGCCGCGCTTGAGTCGCTGGAACAGGCGGGCCGGAAGCGTGTCGCGGCGGTAGCTGGCAGTGTCGCCCGCCTCCAGCGGCCCGCTGTCGCGCAGCAGGCGAGCAAATTCCGAGTGCGCGTCGGCCTCGTCGCGCTCGGCCATGCGCGCGCGGGGTTTCGGTCGCGGCTTGGCGTTGGCCGGCGGCGCGACCTCGCGGATCGGCTTGACCGCGCCGATCGCCGCGCGAAACAGCGCAGCGTCGTCTTCGTCTTCAGGGTGCGACATGGCAACAGCGTAACCGTTCCAACCTCAGACGTACGCGAAGATCAAGCGCGAAGCCCAGGGACGCATCCGGTATCATGGCCCGGTTTTCCGAGGAGTCCCATGCGCGTACTGGTTAGCAACGACGACGGTGTCGACGCCCCCGGCATCCAGGTATTGGCCGAGGCGCTGCGCCATGCCGGTCATGAAGTGATGGTGGTCGCGCCCGACCGCGACCGCTCCGGCGCCAGCAATTCGCTGACCCTGGATGTACCCATCCGCACCCGCCGCATCGATGCGCAGACCTGCGCGGTGGCCGGTACCCCGACCGACTGCGTGCATCTGGCCCTGACCGGGATGCTGGATTACGACCCGGACATCGTGGTGTCGGGCATCAACAACTCGGCCAATCTGGGCGACGACGTGATCTATTCGGGCACCGTCTCCGCCGCGATGGAAGGCCGGTTCCTCGGCCTGCCTGCAGTTGCGGTGTCCTTGGTCACCCACAACCACCAGGCGCACAACTATGCGACCGCCGCGCGCGCTGCGGTGGAAATCGTCGCTCGCCTGAAGGCCGACCCGTTGCCCGCCGACACCATCCTCAACGTCAACGTGCCGGATCTGCCCTGGTCGGATGTGCTTGGTTTCGAGGTCACCCGGTTGGGCAACCGTCACCGGTCCGAGCCCTGCGTGGAGCAGCGCGATCCGCGCGGCCGTACCGTGTACTGGATCGGCCCGGCCGGTCCCGAGCAGGATGCCGGCGCCGGCACCGATTTTCATGCGGTGCGTACCGGGCATATCTCGATCACGCCGATCCACGTCGATCTCACCCGCTACCAGGCGCTGGACACCGTGGCTGGCTGGGTGGGCGGATTGACCGCTGCGCTGGATGGACCGGCATGACGCCGAGGCTGCGCCTGCAACCGGAATCGGTGGGCATCGGCATGACCTCGCAGCGCGTGCGCGACCGCCTGGTCGAGCGCCTGCGCGAGGCCGGCATCCAGGACGAGGCCACGCTCAACGCCATGCGTACCGTGCCGCGGCATCTGTTCATCGATGAAGCGCTGGCCTCGCGCGCCTATGAAGACACCGCGCTGCCGATCGGCCATGGCCAGACCATCTCCCAGCCCTGGGTAGTGGCGCGCATGACCGAGGCGGTGCTGCAGGTGGCGCCGACCAAGGTGCTCGAAGTGGGCACCGGCTCCGGCTACCAGGGTGCGATCCTCGCGGCGCTGGGCCTGGAGGTCTACACGGTCGAGCGCATCGGCGACCTGCTGCGGCAGGCGCGCAAGCGCTTCCGCCATCTGGGCATGAACGTGCGCAGCAAACATGACGATGGCCGCATCGGCTGGCCCGAGCATGGCCCGTACGACGCCATCGTGGTCACTGCCGCTGCGCCGGCATTGGTCGATGCCTTGGTCGATCAGCTGGCGGTCGGCGGGCGTCTGGTCGCACCGGTGGGCGGTGCGTCCTCGCAGTCGCTGGTGCAACTCACCCGTGATGCCGACGGTGCCATCGCACAACAGGTTCTGGCCCCGGTCACGTTCGTCCCGCTGTTGTCGGGCATGCTGGATTGACCCCATGAGAGTTCCTCGATGAAGATTTTCGGGCCGTTGTACGACGTGGCCATCCGTTGGTCGCGCCACCGCCGCGCTCCTGCGCTGCTGACCGGCCTCAGTTTCGTGGAAGGCTTCATCTTTCCGGTGCCGCCGGAGGTGATGTTGGCGCCGATGTCGCTGGCCGAGCCCAAGCGCGCGCTGTGGTTCGCCACGCTTAGCCTGATCGGCTCGCTCAGTGGCGCGCTGGTGGGCTATCTGCTCGGCCACTTCGCCTTCGCCGCGCTGCAGCCGCTGATTGAATGGCTGGGCTGGAGCGCAAAGATTCAGGCGCAGATCGAAACCCTGCGCGCGCTGGTGGCCGAGTCGCCGTGGAAGGCATTCTGGACCCTGGTACTGGTCGGCTTCACGCCGATCCCGCTGAAGATCTTTACTTGGGCTTCGGGCGTGGTCGGCGTGCCGATCCTGCCGTTCATCGCCAGCATGCTGGTCGGTCGCGGCAAGCGCGTGTATCTGGTCGCCGGCGCGATCCGGCTGGGCGGTGCGCGCGCCGAAGCCGCGCTGCATCGCTGGATCGAGCCGCTGGGCTGGGTGGCGATGGCCGTGCTGGCGGTGGGAGCAGGGTGGCTGGTGTGGAAGACAACCAACGGATGAGCAAGTTGCAGATGAATTCGGTACGTAAGACAGCAGTCCTGCTCCTGGTGACGGCCGGGCTTGCCGCCTGCAGCAGCGCCACGGTGGTGCGATCGCCGGGAGCCGGCGGTGGTTCGTCGTCCGCACGTCCATCTGCGGCGCCGCGTCCGTCGGTGCCGCGCCCCGGTGCAACGGTGACCGTCCAGCGTGGCGACACCCTGTATGCCATCTCGCGCCGCACCAACATCACCGCGCCGGATCTGGCTGCGTGGAACGGCCTGTCCTCGCCCAACACGATCTATCCCGGCCAGACCCTCAAGCTGTATCCGCCAGGTGCCAGCAAGCCCGGCAGCAGCAGCGCCCCGGTTGCCGGCACCGTGGTCCCGCCACGGCCGGCGGCCCCGGTCGCCGCACCGGTCAGCAGCGGGTTTCCGTGGCGCTGGCCGGCCGACGGCGTGGTGGTCGGCACCTTTGTCACCGGCGAAACCACCAAGCAGGGCGTGGACATCGCCGGTGCCAGCGGCCAGGCCGTGCGTGCTGCTGCCGATGGCGTCGTGGTGTATTCCGGCGCCGGCCTGGTCGGTTACGGCGAGTTGATCATCATCAAGCACAACGACCAGTGGCTGTCGGCTTACGGCCACAACCGCAAGCGCCTGCTCAACGAGGGCCAGAGCGTCAAGGCCGGCCAGCAGATCGCCGAAATGGGCCGCAGCGGCGCCGCCCGCGACATGCTGCACTTCGAGATCCGCTACAACGGCAAGCCGGTGGATCCGTTGCTGTATCTGCCGAAGAAGTGAATTGGGAGTAGGGAATAGGGAATCGCAACAGCGTTTGGCTGGGGCTTCGTCGGGGTAGTTTTGACGGCCGGCAACTACCGCATCTGAGAATTGGTCGAACGTTTGTTTGACAGTAAAAGCCTAGCCTGGCCCGCTGTTTCCGATTCCCGATTCCCGATTCCCGATTCCCGATTCCCGATTAGCCCGGCAACACCATCGCCAACGCCACCCGGCGGCCTTCGCTGGCCAGCACGTTATAGGTGCGCGCGGCGGCGGCGTTGGTCATCGCTTCCAGCCCGATGCCGCGGGTCAGGCAGGCGGCCAGCACCTGCGCGTCGGGGAAGCGTTGCTGATCGCCGGTGCCCAGCAGGATCACGGCGGGGTTCATTGCCAGCACCGCCTCCATGTGGCTGACCTGTAGCTGCGCCAGGTCCTGTACCGGCCAGCGCTCCACCAGCGCATCGGGCATCAGGATGAAGCTCTGCTGCAGGATCTGGTCGTTGACCTTGGCATGGCGGCCATCGGCCGCGCGCAGCGCATAGGCGTAATCGGGATGTTCCTGGCTCAGGGGCATAACGAACTCGTCTGGCTCAGCCGCGCGGCAGCACGATCTGGCGCTTTTCCTTGCTGGGGCGATACAGGATGGCAACGTGGCCGATCCGCTGCACCAGGGCACTGCCGGTCTGCCCGACCAGCTCGGCGATCAATGCATCGCGCGTCTCACGATCCTCGGAGGCGACCTTCACCTTGATCAGTTCATGCCGCTCGAGCACTTCCTCGAGTTCGGCCAGAAATGCCGGTGTGACCCCTTTGCCGCCAGTCTGCAGCAGTGCTTTGAGATCGTGGGCCTGGCCGCGCAGGAAACGGTTCTGGGCGGAGGTGAGAACAATGGACATGCAGGATCGAAGGGAAGCAAAGGGTGTTCAGGGTATCATGGCGACCCGTTCGGACCCCTTTGCCAATGCCTTCCCGCAGTAAAAGCAGCCAGCGCTGGCTCAAGGAACACTTCGCCGACCCTTACGTGAAGAAGGCCCAGGCCGAAGGCATGCGCTCGCGCGCGGCCTACAAGCTGGAAGAGCTGCTGCAGCGCGACCGGCTGCTCAAGCCGGGCATGGTTGTGGTCGATCTGGGCGCCGCGCCCGGCGGCTGGTCGCAGCAGGTGCGCAAGTCCATGGGCGACAGCGGCCGGGTGCTGGCGCTGGACATCCTGGATATGCCGGCGCTGGCCGGGGTGGACTTCCTTCACGGCGACTTCAGGGAGCAGGCCGTCCTATCGCAATTCGAAGCGATGTTGGGCGATGTGCCGGTGGACCTTGTTCTGTCCGACATGGCCCCCAATAAGAGTGGCATGGATGCGGTCGACCAACCGCGGATGATGCACCTGGCGGAACTGGCGATGGACTTTGCCGACACCCACCTCAAACCGGGCGGGGCGTTCCTGATCAAGCTGTTCCAGGGTGTGGGGTCCGACGACTACATTCGCGAGCTTCGCCGCCGCTATGACAAGGTGACGATCCGCAAGCCGGCGGCCTCGCGCAAGCGCTCCCCGGAAGTTTATGCGCTCGGTCAGGGCAAGCGTGTCCAGATCAAGTAAGCTGCCAATGACCACCGTATTTCAAGCATAAGAGTAGAGGGCACCGGAGCCAATGAGGATGAACGACTTGACCAAGAATCTGCTGCTGTGGGTGGTCGTCGCAGTTGTGCTGATGGTTGTCTTCCAGAGCTTCTCGCCGCGGATGGCGGGTGGCGTCGGTGCCGACTCGATCACCTACACCCAGTTTCTGAAAGAAGTTGACTCCGGGCGCGTCAAGTCGGTGGACTACACCGACGAGACCAATCTCGCCGTCAATGCGATCCGCTTCAAGCGCACCGACGGCAGCGAAGCCACCGTGTACGGTCCGCGCGACGACAAGCTGGTCGACGTGCTCTACAGCAAGAACATTGAAATGACCCGTCAGAAGCCGTCCACCGGGCCGGGCTTCTGGTCGCTGGTGCTCAATTTCCTGCCGGTCATTCTCATCATCGGCTTCTGGCTGTTCATCATGCGCCAGATGCAGGGCGGCGGTGGTGGTGCCAAGGGCGCGATGAGCTTCGGCAAGTCGCGCGCCAAGCTGCAGGGCGAAGACCAGATCAAGATCACCTTTGCCGACGTTGCCGGTTGCGACGAAGCCAAGGAAGAGGTCGGCGAGCTGGTGGACTTCCTGCGCGACCCGACCAAGTTCACCAAGCTGGGCGGCAAGATTCCGCGTGGCGTGCTGATGGTGGGCCCGCCGGGTACCGGCAAGACGCTGCTTGCCAAGGCGATTGCCGGCGAGGCCAAGGTGCCGTTCTTCAGCATCTCCGGCTCCGATTTTGTCGAAATGTTCGTCGGCGTCGGCGCCAGCCGCGTGCGCGACATGTTCGAGCAGGCCAAGAAGCACGCGCCGTGCATCATCTTCATCGACGAAATCGATGCAGTGGGCCGTCATCGCGGTGCTGGCCTGGGTGGCGGCCACGACGAGCGCGAGCAGACCTTGAACCAGTTGCTGGTCGAGATGGATGGCTTCGAGGGCGGCGAAGGCGTCATCGTGATCGCGGCCACCAACCGCCCCGACGTGCTGGACCCGGCGCTGCTGCGCCCGGGCCGCTTCGACCGCCAGGTCGTGGTCGGTTTGCCGGACGTCAAGGGTCGCGAGCAGATCCTGCGCGTGCACATGCGCAAGCTGCCGCTGGCCGACGACGTGGTGCCGATGGTCATCGCACGCGGCACCCCGGGGTTCTCCGGCGCCGATCTGGCCAACCTGTGCAACGAAGCGGCGCTGTTTGCCGCGCGCGGCAGCGAGAAGGAAGTCCGTATGGACCACTTCGACCGTGCCCGCGACAAGATCCTGATGGGCGCCGAACGTCGTTCGATGGCCATGAGCGAAGACGAAAAGACGCTCACCGCGTATCACGAGGCGGGCCACGCCATCGTCGGGCGCCTGGTGCCGGAGCACGACCCGGTCTACAAGGTCACGATCATTCCGCGCGGCCGCGCACTCGGCGTGACCATGTATCTGCCGGAAGGCGACCGTTACTCGATGAACCGTGTCGCCATCGAATCGCAGCTGTGCTCGCTGTACGGCGGTCGCGTTGCCGAAGAGCTGATTTTCGGCGGCGATAAGGTCACCACCGGTGCGTCCAACGACATCGAGCGGGCCACCAAGATGGCGCGCAACATGGTCACCAAGTGGGGCCTGTCCGACGAGCTTGGCCCGGTGGCCTACGGCGAGGAAGAGGACGAGGTATTCCTGGGTCGTTCGGTGACGCAGCACAAGAACGTCTCCGACGAGACCGCGCGCAAGATCGATGAAGTTGTGCGTTCGATCCTGGACAAGGCCTACAGCAAGACCAAGACCATCCTCACCGAGAATCTGGACAAGCTGCATGCCATGTCGCAGTTGCTGCTGCAGTACGAGACCATCGACGTGCCGCAGATCGACGCCATCATGGAAGGCCGCGAGCCGCCGCCGCCGGCCGGTTGGGGCAAGTCCGACAAGGACGGTGGCAACAACAACGACAAGGGCAGCCCGCGTCCGTTGCCACCGATCGCCGGACCCGCCGAGCAGATCTAAGCCAGTCAAACGCCGATCTGCAGATGCATCCATCAAGGCCGGGAAGCGATTCCCGGCCTTGATGCGTTATCAGGCTGCATCAAGGCCCATGTGCGAGCGATCGCAGCCACCCCAGGAGACACCGCCCGATGTTCGATACCGCCCTCAAACTGGATTGCGCCGGCCGCAGCCTGCGACTGGATGCGCCGCAGGTGATGGGGATCGTCAATGTCACGCCCGACTCGTTCTCCGACGGCGGCCAGCATGCGACCTGCGAAGCGGCAATCGCGCATGGGCTGTTGCTGGTGGAACAGGGCGCTGCGGTGCTGGATATCGGCGGCGAATCCACCCGCCCGGGTGCTACAGCGGTGTCGGTGGAAGAGGAGCTGCAGCGGGTGATTCCGGTGATCGAGGCGCTGGCGCAGCGCTCCGGCGTGCCGATCAGCGTGGACACCTTCAAACCGGAGGTCATGCGCGCAGCAGTCGCGGCCGGCGCCGGCATGATCAACGACGTCCATGCGTTGCGTTCGCCCGGAGCATTGGAAGCGGCCTCGGACCTGCGCGTCCCTGTGGTGCTGATGCATGCGCGCAGCGCGCCACATGCGATGCAGGACGCGCCGCACTATGACGATGTGGTCGGTGAGGTGCACCGGTTTCTGGCCGAACGCATCTTCGCCGCCGAGATGGCCGGCATCGACAAGCGCCGGCTGATCCTGGACCCGGGTTTCGGCTTCGACAAGACCACCACGCATAACCTCACCTTGCTGGCGCAGCTACAGCGACTGCAGGAATTCGGCCTGCCGGTGCTGGCGGGGCTGTCGCGCAAGCGCAGCATCGGCGAGTTGACCGGGCGCGAGATCGCCGCCGAACGCATCCACGGCTCGGTGGCGGCACATCTGATCGCCGCACAGCACGGTGCGCTGCTGCTGCGCGTGCACGATGTGGCGGCGACCGTGGATGCGTTGAAGGTGTGGAGCGCAATGGCGGCCATTCCCGTCCCGCGCGTCATTGCACCGGCCGCGCCGACGATCCGTTGGCCGGACGAGGACTGATGCCTGCCGACCGACGCCCGCTCGCGATTGCCCTGATGGGCCCTACTGCCAGCGGCAAGACTGCGCTGGCGCTGGAAGCTGCACAGTGCTGGGATGGGGAGATCGTCAGCGTCGATTCGGCCCTGGTGTACCGCGGGCTGGACATCGGCGCGGCCAAGCCCGATGCCGGCATGCGGGCAGCGGTGCCGCATCACCTGATCGATCTGCGTGATCCCTGGCAGGTCTATTCGGCCGCCGAATTTGCCGCCGATGCGCGCAAGGCGATCGACGACATCGTGGCGCGCGGCAAGTTGCCGATTCTCGCCGGTGGCACCGGGCTGTATTTCCGTGCGTTGCTGGAAGGCCTGTCGCAATTGCCCGAGGCCGACCCGGCGGTGCGCGCGTCCATCGCGGCCGAGGCCGAGCAGCTTGGTTGGGCCGGCTTGCACGCGCAGCTGGCACACGTGGACCCGGTTGCGGCGGCACGCATCCACGCCACCGACCCGCAGCGGATCCAGCGGGCGCTGGAGGTCTACCGCGTCAGCGGGCGGCCCATCAGTTATTGGCAGGCGCTACCGCCGGGTCCGCGGCTGCCGGTTCGGGTGCTGAAGGTGGTGCTGGCGCCATGCGAGCGTGCGGTGCTGCATGCACGCATCGAACACCGCCTGGACGCGATGCTGGCGCAGGATTTTCTGGCAGAGGTGCGGCAGCTGCGGGCGTTACCACAGATGCAGGCGGTGGCCGCACCGCTGGATCTGCCCGCAGTGCGCGCGGTGGGCTATCGCCAGGCCTGGGAGTATCTGGATGGGGCCGGCAGCCTGGCCGAGTTCCGTGACAAGGCGGTGCAGGCGACCCGACAGCTCGCCAAGCGGCAGCTCACCTGGCTACGTGGCGAGCTCGACGCGCGCTGGTTCGACCCGGAGCGTGATCGACATCAATTGGATGACGCACTTGTCGGCTTCCTCGCTCATCGTCCCGCTGTGCAGTCGCCTTCAGGCGTGTAACATCCCGTTTCCGGGGCCGGCTGGGGATGGCGGGTGTCGACCGGGACAATAAGAACAAGAACGACGAGGAGTTTTCGATGGCTAAGGGGCAATCTTTACAGGATCCATTCCTCAATGCGCTGCGGCGCGAGCGAGTGCCGGTTTCTGTGTATCTGGTCAACGGCATCAAGCTGCAGGGCACGATCGAATCGTTCGATCAATTCGTGGTCCTGTTGCGCAACACGGTGAGTCAGATGGTCTACAAGCACGCCATCTCCACGGTCGTGCCGGCGCGCAATGTGCGCGTGGGGCCGGGTGGTGGGTACGTGCAATCCAATGAAGGTAATCAAGCGGAAGATGACGACGTCGAGCAGTAATGGAGTAGTGCGTGTTTGATCGCTCACGCAAGGGTGAACACGCGCTGTTGATTCAGACCCATTCCGGTGGGCCTGCCGAGGACGATGTGCTGGAGGAGTTCGCCGACCTTGCAAAGTCGGCGGGCGCCACGGTGGCGGCAACGCTCACCGCGCGCATCGACAAACCCAGCCCGTCGACCTTGATCGGCAGTGGCAAGCTGGAAGAGGTCAAGGCGGCGGCCGAGGCCACCGGCGCGGATCTGGTGCTGGTCAACCACACCTTGTCGCCCGGCCAGGAGCGCAACCTGGAGCGCTACCTGGAGCGGCGGGTGATCGACCGCACCGGGCTGATCCTGGATATCTTCGCGCAGCGTGCGCGCAGCCACGAAGGCAAGCTGCAGGTGGAGCTGGCGCAGCTGCGCCACATGGCCACCCGGCTGGTGCGCGGCTGGACCCACCTTGAGCGCCAGCGCGGTGGTGCGATCGGCCTGCGTGGCCCCGGCGAAACCCAGCTGGAAACCGACCGCCGCCTGCTGCAGAAGCGCGTGGAGCAGTTGCAGAAGCGGCTGGAAAAGGTCGAGGTGCAGCGCAATCAGATGCGCCGCGCGCGTCTGCGCAGCGAATTGCCGCGCATCGCACTGGTGGGCTACACCAATGCCGGCAAGTCGACGCTGTTCAATGCCCTGACCGGCGCCGACGCCTACGCGGCCGACCAGTTGTTCGCGACCCTGGACCCCACCGTGCGCCGCATTGCGTTGCCGGGCGGCAGTGCGATCCTGGCCGATACGGTCGGCTTCGTGCGCGATCTGCCGCATGAACTGGTGGCTGCGTTCCGCTCGACCCTGTCGGAGGCGCGCGAGGCCGATCTGCTGCTGCATATCGTCGATGCGGCCGACCCGCTGCGCGAAGAGCGCATCCTGCAGGTCGACGAAGTGCTGCATGCCGTGGGTGCGGGCGATCTGCCGCAGCTGCTGGTGTTCAACAAGATCGACAGGATCGACGGCGCCGAAGTGCGCCACGACGCGCAGGACGGGATTCCCGACCCGGCGCGCCGCGAGCGCGTGTGGATCTCCGCGCGCGACGGCCGCGGTCTGGAAGAGCTGCAGCACGCGCTCGGCCAACGCCTGGATCTGCGTCATGTGACCGGGCAACTGCGGCTGCCGCCGTCGGCCGGCCGCCTGCGTTCCAAGCTGCACCAGCTGGAAGTGGTCCGCGGCGAGCAGGCTGACGAGGACGGCTGGTTGCTCGACGTCGACCTGCCGATGGTCGAAGCCGAGCGGCTTGCCGCAGGCGACGATGGCGCGCCGCTGCGCGCGATGCTGCCGGACCGCCGGGAAGACTGGGAAACCTAGGTCCTTCGTGTACGGCGGCCTGCGCAAGCCGCCTTGCCAGGTCATCGCCCGTGCGCTGATGGGCGAGCTGCGCACCAGTCTCCGCCGGCGCGGCTGCGGATCACCCGTGGTGGGCTGCAGCGGCGGTGCAAGCTGGAGCAGGGCGGTCTGGAAAGGATTGGCGTGGCGGCGGCGGATGGACGTCATATCGCCGCAGCGGCAGCGCAGTGAGCGAGCGCCGTTGTGCACGCCATGCCCTCGCTTCCGCTGCCAGGCAACACAGTGCGACTGAATCGCGGCTACGCCGCCGGGGCCGGCGCGCCGGGCCAGCCGCAGACAGGGGCGGCGAATTGGGCTAAAACGTCCGCTGCCTTCCTTCATCGCCGTGCCCATGTCCTTGTCCGCCGATTCCGAGTTGCAGCAGCTGGCCGAAACCCTGGGTCAGCAACTGCTTGCTGCGCGCGAGCGACTGGTCACGGCCGAGAGCTGCACCGGCGGCTGGATCGCCAAGGCAGTGACCGATGTTGCCGGCTCGTCGCACTGGTTCGATTGCGGCATGGCCGCCTACAGCTACGAGGCCAAGCAGGCCTTGCTGGGCGTGCGACCGCAGACGCTGGAAGTGCACGGTGCGGTCAGCCGCGAAACCGTGATCGAAATGGTCTCCGGCGCGCTGGTCAACTCCGGTGCAAGCATCGCAGTCGCGGTGACCGGCATCGCCGGGCCGGGCGGCGGTAGCGACGACAAGCCGGTCGGCACGGTGTGGATCGGCTGGAAGCGGCGCGGCGGCTACGCCACGGCGCAGCTGTTCCAGTTCGCTGGCGATCGCGATGCGGTACGGCGCCAGACCGTGGTGGCCGCGTTGCGTGGGCTGAGTGCACTGCTTTGATTCTGCGGGCGGGCATCTCGCGCGGCGGATCGCCGGCATTTCGATTTTAGTGTGAGCGTGGGCACTGCCGTTCTCCATTGCCGATGAGTCCTGCCGCTGGCGGCGCATGGCTTGCATGCATCCTGCGTGCGGCCCGCGTTCGTCGGGCGCTCCGCGCATTCCGCTGGTGGCACGCGACAGGGCGTCGAACCCGGTAAGGTGGCACCGCGCGCATAGCTGCGGTACTGGCTGCAGGCAGCGCACGCGATCTCGTCGGGGGACACTCATGGATATGCAACGGCACCACCGCACCGTGCTGGCGCTTGCCCTGTTGGCAGCGCTGCCCGCACAGCCTCTCTCGGCGCAGACCGCGCCTGATGAGCCGGCGACCCTGGCTGCGCTCAAGGTGACCGCGCAAAAGCGCGAGGAATCGCTGCAGGATGTGCCGGTGGTCGTGTCGGTCTTGCCCGAACAACTGCTGCAGGACAGCGGCGTGCACGACATCAAGGAACTGCAGGTGCTGGTGCCGGGCTTGATCGTGACCAGCAGCCAGAGCGCAGCGCAGACCACTGCACGCATCCGCGGCATCGGCACGGTGGGCGACAACGCAGGGCTCGAATCTTCGGTCGGCGTGGTCATCGACGGGGTGGCGCGTGCACGCAATGGCGTGAGCTTCGCCGACCTGGGCGAGCTGGAACGCATCGAAGTGCTGAAAGGACCGCAGGGCACCGTCTTCGGCAAGAACACCTCTGCCGGCGTCATCAACGTGGTCACACGTCGCCCCAGTTTCACCCGCAGTGCCGATGCCGAGATCACCGCGGGCAATTACGGTGCGCTCGGCGTGGCGGGCGCGTTCAACGACGCGCTGGGCGAGACCAGTGCGTTGCGCGTATATGCAGCCAGACGTCGTCGCGATGGCTTCGACCAGGTGGTGACCGGGGCCGGCCCACGTACCGCAACCGATGATGGCGACCAGAATTTGCGTACTGCGCGGGTGCAGTGGTTGTGGGAGCCCAGCGATGATCTGGACATCAATCTTGCCGCCGATGCCACCAGCCGCAAGGAAAACTGCTGCGTCACCGTGACCACCGAGCGTGGTCCCACCGCCGCCCTGATCGACGCGCTGGCGCCTGGCGGTCAGGGCACCAGCCCGCGTGCGGAGCCGCAACGCAGGCGCGCCTACAGCAACCGCAGCACGGCGCAGGACATCCGTGACAAGGGCGTGTCGGCGCAGGTCGACTGGACCACGCCCTGGCTGAACGATGCAGTGCTGACCTCGATCACCGCACTGCGCGACTGGAAGTCGGTCAACGGCCTGGATTTCGACTATGGCGCTGCCGATATCCTCTACCGCCAGGCGCGCGAGAACGAGATGCTCACCAAGTTCAGGACCTTCAGCCAGGAAATGCGCCTGGCTGGGTCCACCGAGCGCGTCGACTGGCTGGTCGGCGCGTTTTATGCCGACGAAACCCTGCACCGTAACGAGTCCTACCGGTTTGGCAGCGCCTACGAGCCCTACCTATCCAGCGTGCTGCTTGCACGCATCAATCCGGCATTGGCAGCACGCCCCGACGCAACGCGTTTTCTCGCAGATACGACCGGCCTGCCCGCCGGCAGCCTGTTTCGCGGGCAGGGCAGCCAGGACCGGTTTCGGCAGGACGGCACCAGCGCCGCGTTGTTCACCAACAACACCTGGCATGCCACCGATGCGCTGGATGTGGTGGTCGGCCTGCGCTACACCTACGAGCACAAGGCCTTGCGCTCGGCGTTTGAAAACCCCGATGGGAGCCCGGCCTGCGCGAGTTATTTTGCCGCCGACGGGCAGGTGAATCCGGCCGCGTTGCGGCGCATCGGCGCTGCGCTCGTCTCGCGCGGCGTGCCCGCAGCTGCAGTGCCTTCCATTGCGCCGCAGGTCATCGGCTTCAGCTGTCTGCCCTGGACCAATATCGCGCACGCCGGCCGCCTGACCGAACAGCGCCGCACCGAACGCGAGTGGTCCGGCACCGCCAAGCTGGCGTATCGCTGGAACGCATCACTGATGACCTACGCGTCGGCGGCGCGCGGCTACAAGGCCGGTGGTTTCAATCTCGACCGCGTGCAATCTTCCGACGGCCTGTCCAGCGGCGTGCAAGGCATCCTGCCGGTAGACGACACCTCGTTTCCGGGCGAATTCGTCGACAGCTACGAACTCGGCGCCAAGACCACCTGGCTCGGCGGCAACCTGCTGGTGAACGCAGCGCTGTTCTACCAGGACTTCAGCGACTTCCAGCTCAACAATTTTCTCGGCACCAGTTTCGTGGTTCGCGCCATTCCCACCGTGGTGTCGCGCGGCATCGATACCGAAGTGCTCTGGCAGGGCGCCTTGCCCGGGCTGATGGTGCAGGGCGGGCTCAGCTATGCAGACACCACCTATGGCGATGATGTGTTGCCCGATGCAGAGCTGGCGTTGCTGCCCGGCAGCCGAGCGAGCTTTGCACCGCGCTGGTCGGCCAACCTGTCGGTGACCTACGAGCATGCGTTGGGCAACCGCTTGACCGGTCGCGCCAACGTCGGAGCCAAATACAGCTCCGAGTACAACGCCGGCTCCGATCTGGATCCGCAAAAAGCGCAACCCGGTTACACCTTGCTCAATGCGCGGGTGGGCATCGGTGCAGACGACAAGCGTTGGCTGCTGGAAGCCTGGGCGGAGAATCTGGGCAACGAAACCTATCGACAGATCGTCATCGATACACCGTTGCAGGCCGGCTCCTGGAACGCGTTCCTGGGCGCGCCGCGGACCTATGGGGTGACCTTGCGGCTGCGTTATTGAGCGCATCGCAACACCGCGCCACTGCCCGCACGCGGTAGTCGGTGCACACGCGCAGTCCTGCCTGCCCGGAGCGACAGCAGGCCGCTGTGTTGCCGTCGAGCGGGCGCGGGCGCGGCCCCGAATGGGCCGAACCGGTTGCATCCGGCGGTCTGCGCTGTCCAGATCCGCCTGGCTGCTGCCTGCCGCGGTTTGTGAGTCGCGCCAAACCTGGCTCGGCCAAAGACGCGACAGCGTCGCCGAGATCGGCTACAAACAGGGTCTGCCTGCCGACCTGCGTGCCGATGTTGCTGCTGCTTTCCACTGCCGTTCCTGATGCGTGGCCGTCCGTTTTTTCTGGCGGCTGTGCCGCCGCTGCGGTGTGTTCTGCTGCGTTGCACGCACGCGGATGCAGCGGCCGTTCCGTTGTCGCCCTGCAGGCATGCGTTTCTGACGCGCGCTGCGTGCGTCCAGCGCCGGCGGAGACATGCTGGCGATGGCATCCAGCGCAGGCGAATAGACCGGATGCCCGCAGGTCGCCTGCACCGCCGCCGTTCCGCGCGCACGGTTACGCAGGCCGCTACATGCAGGCGGTGCACTGATGTGGGAAGCGCTGGGCACCGTCCGTGACCTCGGGCGTCTGCAGGAAATCGCCGCGGTCCTGATCCGGTATGGCTTCGGCGATGTGGTGCGCCGGATCGGACTGGCCGATGTGCTCGAACGTGCCGGCCGGTTGCTGCACTGGAACAACGCCGAAGGTCGCTTGCGCATGTCTGCGGCGGTGCGCGTACGGCGCGCACTGGAAGAACTCGGGCCCACCTTCGTCAAGCTAGGCCAGGTGCTGGCCACGCGCGTGGACCTGTTGCCGCCGGAGTGGATCGACGAGCTGAGCGAGCTGCAGAACGCGGTGCCCGCATTGCCGTTCGAGCAGGTCCGCCCCCAGCTGGTGGCCGCGCTGGGCGCCGAACCGGACACCGTCTTCGCGCGCCTGGACGAACACCCGCTGGCCGCCGCATCGCTGGCGCAGACCCACCGCGCCTGGTTGGCCGATGGCACGCCGGTGGTGTTGAAGATCCGTCGCCCCGGCATCGGCGACACCATCGATGCGGATCTGCGCCTGCTCGCGCGACTGGCCGATATCGTCGAGACACGCGCACCGGATCTCAAGCGCTATCGCCCGACCGAAGTGGTGCAGCAGTTCACCGTGTCACTGCGGCGCGAGCTCGACTTCGCCGCCGAGTGCCGTAATGCCGAGCGCATCGCCGCCAACTTCGCGCACGACCCGCAGGTGGTGGTACCGGCGGTGTACTGGCAGTGGACCTGCGAGTCGCTCAATGTGCAGGAATTCATCGACGGCATCCCCGGGCGCGACCTGCAGGCGGTCGATGCGGCGGGACTGGACCGCCGTGCGCTGGCGCGGGCCGGCGCCGGCATCGTGCTCAAGATGGTGCTGCAGCACGGCTGCTTCCACGCCGACCCGCATCCGGGCAACATTTTCTACCTGCGCGATGGCCGGATCGCGGTCATCGATTTCGGCATGGTCGGGCGGGTGTCCGAGCAGCGTCGGTTTCAGGTCGCACAGCTGCTGCATGGCATGGTCAGCTACGACGCCGACGCGGTCATCGACGTGTTACTGGAGTGGGCAGGGACCAGTCTGGATATCGACGAGGCGCGTTTGCAGCAGGACATCGGAGCCTTCGTCGACGAGTACCGCGGCGTGCCGCTCAAGGAGTTGCGCATCGGCGCGATGCTGGGCGACGTCACCGCGATCCTGCGAGATCATGGCCTGACGCTGCCGTCGGATCTAGCGCTGATGATCAAGGCCTTCCTCACCCTCGAAGGCATGGGGCGCCAGCTCGACCCGGACTTCGACATGGCCACCGAAGCGCGGCCCTATCTGGAGCGTGTGGTGTTGCAGCGTTATGCACCACGCGCCATGTTGCGGCGCAGCCGTCGCACCGTGACTGGCGCGATCGACCTGATCGGTGATCTCCCGCGCGATCTCAAGCGGCTGATCCAGGCCGCGCGGCGCGGCAAGCTGCAGTTGCAGGTGGAAACGCGCGCCTTGCGCGAGTTCGGCGACCAGGTCGACCGCGCTGCCAATCGCCTCACCATGGGCATCGTCACCGCCGCGCTGGTGATCGGCTCGTCGATCGTCATGAACAGCGTCGGCGGTAGCGCCAGCCGCTGGCTGCTCGGGCTGGGCGTCGGTGGGTTCATCGGTGCCGGCCTGTGCGGCATCTGGATCCTGTTCTCGATCTGGCGCAGCCGGCGATAGCAGAGCCGGTCATCGCAGCCGAACGACCGCAGCTTCTGGGTATTGCGTCGCGTGTCGTTAGTAGTAATACTACTAACCATGGACCTGACCGATACCCAGCAAGCCATCCTGGCCTTGATCGCCGAGCGCATCGAGACCGACGGCGTTCCGCCCTCGCAGACCGAAATCGCCCGCGCTTTCGGCTTCAAGGGCGTGCGCGCCGCGCAATATCACCTAGAGGCCCTGGAGCAGGCCGGGGCAATCCGCCGCGTGCCGGGACAGGCGCGCGGGATTCGGCTTGCCGGGCAGGGCGCGCAGCCGCGCACGCCGCCGGCGCGCGACGACGTGCTGCGCTTGCCCGTCCTGGGCCGCGTGGCGGCGGGCTTGCCGATTGGTGCCGATATCGGCTCGGACGACTTCGTCGTGCTCGACCGGGTGTTCTTCTCGCCCTCACCGGACTATCTGCTCAAGGTACAGGGCGACTCCATGCGCGACGAAGGCATTTTCGACGGCGACCTGATTGGCGTGCACCGCACCCGCGACGCCCGCTCCGGGCAGATCGTGGTGGCCCGGATCGAAGAAGAGATCACGGTCAAATTGCTCAAGATCGGCAAGGACCGGATCCGTCTGCTGCCGCGCAACCCGGACTATGCGCCGATCGAAGTGCTGCCGGATCAGGATTTCGCCATCGAAGGCCTGTATTGCGGGCTGCTGAGGCCCAATCGCTAAGGATTGCGCCGATGTGCGCTCTGGCTTTTTTCTCAGCCGGTAGCGCAGGATTCACCGCTGCCAGCGCAGGGTCTGCATCGTTAATCTGAGTGTGTCGCCGCCAGTCTCAGCCTGTGCGATACACCGCCGCTACATTAGCTCCACACCGAAATCACTGACAAGGATCACCCAGATGGATGAGAACAAGAAGCGCGCCCTTTCCGCCGCACTGAGCCAGATCGAAAAGCAATTCGGCAAGGGCTCCGTGATGCGCATGGGCGACCGCGTGATCGAGGCGGTCGAGATCATTCCGACCGGTTCGTTGATGTTGGACATCGCACTGGGGATCGGCGGCCTGCCGAAGGGCCGCGTCGTGGAAATCTACGGCCCCGAATCCTCGGGCAAGACCACGCTGACCCTGCAGGCCATTGCCGAGTGCCAGAAGAAGGGCGGGACGGCTGCCTTCATCGATGCCGAACACGCGCTGGATCCGATTTATGCCGCCAAGCTGGGCGTCAACGTCGACGACCTGCTGCTGTCGCAGCCCGATACCGGTGAGCAGGCGCTGGAAATCGCCGACATGCTGGTGCGCTCGGGCTCGGTGGACATCGTGGTGGTCGACTCGGTGGCCGCACTGACCCCGAAGGCGGAAATCGAAGGCGAAATGGGCGACCAGTTGCCGGGCCTGCAGGCGCGCCTGATGAGCCAGGCCCTGCGCAAGCTGACCGGCAACATCAAGCGATCCAACACATTGGTGGTCTTCATCAACCAGCTGCGCATGAAGATCGGCGTGATGATGCCGGGCCAGAGCCCGGAAGTGACCACCGGCGGTAACGCATTGAAGTTCTACGCCTCCGTGCGCCTGGACATCCGTCGTATCGGCGCGATCAAGAAGGGTGACGAGATCATCGGCAACCAGACCAAGATCAAGGTGGTCAAGAACAAGCTGGCACCTCCGTTCAAGCAGATCGTGACCGAAATCCTTTACGGCGAAGGCATCAGCCGCGAAGGCGAACTGATCGACATGGGTGTGGAAGCCAAGCTGGTGGACAAGGCAGGTGCCTGGTACAGCTACGGCGACGAGCGTATCGGTCAGGGCAAGGACAATGCGCGTGGCTACCTGCGCGACAACCCGCAGGTCGCTGCCAAGCTCGAAGCAGAGCTGCGCGAGAAGTTCCAGCCCGCCGAAGCGCCCCGCGAAGCAGGCGACGACGCCGAGAAGGAATAAGCGCAACCGCTGGCGGCCGGCTGCGACTGGTGCGTTGGCACTGCAGACGGCCCGTCGGGTTCGGTGATGGACTCGGCGGACTCAAGCGCTATCGATCGCTTTGTTGGCCAGCTGCAGGTGACGCGCCAAGTTTTTCTATCGCGAGGACGGCGGAGTCAGTGCCGTTGCTTCTCGCGGTAGATCTATCGAAGGCCAGGAGGGCAGGCGCCACGGAGGGCGCATTGATTCAGCGTTAGGGGGACACGTCACGATGGACGAGCAAGAACCCGCACCAAAGCGGGGACGCCGGTTCAAGGAGCAGACGCCGGTCCAGCGCGCACTCGGCCTGCTGGTGCGACGCGAGCATTCACGCAAGGAATTGAACCGAAAGCTACTGGCGCGCGGGATCGAGCCGGAGGCCGCACAGGCCGCGGTCGAGCGGCTCGCGGGCGAAGGTTGGCAGGATGACGCCCGGTTTGCCGCGGCGGTGGTCCGTAACCGCGCCGGGTCGGGCTATGGCCCGCTGCACATCCGTGCCGAACTGGGAACTCATGGCCTGGATAGCGATGCCGTCAGTGCTGCCATGGCCACATTTGAAGGCGATTGGATCGAGAACGCACGCGATCTGATCCGGCGCCGGTTTGGTGAAGAAGGGCCGGTCGATCTGCCGCAGCGGCGCAAGGCCGCCGATCTATTGGCCAGGCGCGGTTTCGACGGCGACTGTATTCGTCGCGCCACCCGCTTCGACCTTGAGGACTGAGGGCGTCAGGCCTGCTACCCTTCGTGGTTTCAGGTTGTTCCGCTCCTCTGCGCCCACATTTCATTGGGTGACCGGGACTGCCGCCCGCCCAATGCCAGCTCATGAACGCACCTGCCAAATTCAGCACTTCCCAGATCCGTAGTGACTTCCTCGCGTTTTTCGAGGGGAAGGGCCACACCATCGTGCCATCCGCGCCGCTGGTGCCGGGTAACGACCCGACCTTGCTGTTCACCAACTCCGGCATGGTCCAGTTCAAGGACGTCTTCCTTGGCGCGGAAAAGCGCAGCTATGTGCGCGCCGCGGACGTCCAGCGCTGCCTGCGCGCCGGCGGCAAGCACAACGACCTGGACTCGGTGGGCTATACCGCGCGCCACCACACCTTCTTCGAAATGCTGGGCAACTGGTCGTTCGGCGACTACTTCAAGAAGGACGCCATCGCCTGGGCGTGGGAGCTGTTGACCCAGGTCTGGAAGCTGCCGGCCGACCGCCTGTTGGTCACGGTGTATCACACCGACGAAGAGGCATTCGCCCTGTGGCGCGACATGATCGGCATTCCGGAAAGCCGCATCGTGCGCATCGGCGACAACAAGGGTGCGCCGTACGCGTCGGATAACTTCTGGCAGATGGCCGACACCGGTCCGTGCGGTCCGTGTACCGAGATCTTCTTCGACCACGGCGATCACATCGCCGGCGGCCCGCCCGGCTCGCCCGACGAAGATGGCGACCGCTTCATCGAGATCTGGAACCTGGTCTTCATGCAGTTCGACCGCCAGCCCGACGGCACCCTGGTGCCGCTGCCGGCGCCGTGCGTGGACACCGGCATGGGGTTGGAGCGTCTGGCCGCGATCCTGCAGCACGTCCATACCAATTACGAGATCGATCTGTTCCAGGCCTTGATCGGCAAGGCCAGCGCGCTGACCGGCATCACCGATCTTGAAAACAAGTCGTTGCGTGTGATCGCCGATCACATCCGCGCCTGTTCGTTCCTGATCGTCGATGGCGTGCTGCCTTCCAACGAAGGGCGCGGCTATGTGCTGCGGCGGATCATCCGGCGTGCGCTGCGCCATGGCTGGATGCTGGGTGTGCGCCAGCCGTTCTTCAGCAAGATGGTGCCGACGCTGGTCGAGCTGATGGGCGAGGCCTACCCGGAGTTGGCCGCCGCGCAGGAAACCGTGGCACGCGCCCTGTTGGCGGAAGAGGAACGTTTTGCCGAGACGCTGGACGCCGGCATGAAGATCTTCGACGACGTGGCGGCACGCTCGCAGGAGGTCATTCCCGGCGCCGATGCCTTCCGTCTGTACGACACCTACGGGTTCCCGGTCGACCTGACCGCCGACATCGCACGTGAGCGCGGCATGCGGGTCGATATGGAGGGTTTCGAGTTTGCGATGGAGCGGCAGCGCGAAACCGCGCGCGCGGCAGGCAAGTTCGGCGGCGGCGTCGCGCTACCCGCCGATCTGGTCGCCACCATGTCGCCGACCGTGTTCCTGGGTTATGAGGCGCACGACGCCGACGCGCTCAAGGTTGTCGCGCTGCTCAAGCAGGGCCGTCCGGTCGAGCGTGCCGAGGTTGGTGATGAGGTCATCGTGTTCACCGACCGTACCCCGTTCTATGCAGAATCCGGTGGACAGGTCGGCGATAGCGGGCAGTTGAGCAATACCGATGTATCGATCGAGGTTGCTGACACTCAGAAATTTGCCGGCCAGTTCCACGGCCATGTGGGACGCATTACCGAAGGCTCGCTCGCGCTGGGCGATGTGCTGGCCGGAGGCATCGACGTGCAACGCCGCGGCAAGACCATCCTCAACCATTCGGCGACGCACCTGCTGCACGCCGCGCTGCGCGAAGTACTGGGCACGCATGTACAGCAGAAGGGTTCGCTGGTGGCGCCCGATCGCCTGCGTTTCGACTTTTCGCACTTCCAGCCCATTACCGCGGAAGAACTCGCGGTAATCGAGCGCAAGGTCAACGCCGAAGTGCGTACCAACCACAGCGTCGAAGTGCACAACATGGCCATGCAGGAGGCACTGGATTTCGGCGCGATGGCCTTGTTCGGCGAGAAGTATGGCGAGAACGTGCGCGTCCTGAAGATGGGCGGCTATTCCACCGAATTGTGTGGCGGCACCCATGTCACCCGCACCGGTGACATCGGTCTGTTCAAGATCACCTCCGAGGGCGGCGTGTCCTCTGGCGTGCGCCGCATCGAGGCGGTGACCGGGCAGGGTGCCCTGGACTACGTGGCCGACGAAGAGCGCCGTTTGTCCGACGCGGCTAGTCTGCTCGGCGGCAACACCACCGAGGTGGTCGACAAGGTGCGCGCGCTGACCGAGCGTCAGAAGCGCCTTGAGCGCGAGCTGGAATCGCTCAAGGCCAAGCTGGCCTCCGGCGCGACGGCCGACCTCGGTGCCGGTGCGATCGACGTTGCCGGGGTCAAGGTGGTTGCCGCGCGCCTGGAAGGTTTCGACGCGAAGGCACTGCGCGATGCGATGGACCGTTTGAAGCAGCAGCTGGGCGATTCGGTGATCGTGTTGGCCGGTGCATCGGCCGGCAAGGTTGCGCTCGTTGCCGGCGTGAATGGCAGCCCAACTGGCAAGGTGAAGGCGGGGGAACTCCTCGGCCATATCGCCAGTCAGATCGGGGGCAAGGGCGGTGGCCGTCCGGATCTCGCCCAGGGTGGTGGCGAGGACGGGCCCGCCCTTGCGACCGCACTCGACGGTGTGCCCTCCTGGGTCAAGCAACACTTGGGCTGAACACTTGTCCTGCTATGCCTTGATGGCTGGCAGGATGTCCCGCTACCATTTCTGGTCTATTCCCTTTACCTAGGGCGCGTCTCACTCAGGAGGCCGTCGATGCTGGTGGGAAACCCACCGGTTCCAGGAGATTTGCAAAATGTTGATCCTCACTCGCCGGGTAGGCGAAACCTTGATGATCGGCGACTCGGTCACTGTTACCGTGCTCGGCGTCAAGGGTAATCAGGTGCGTATCGGTATCACCGCACCGAAAGATGTGGCTGTGCATCGCGAAGAGATCTATCAGCGCATCCAACGTGGGGACGAGCCGGTCGCCTCTGGCGCGCATCACGGCGACGATTCTTCGAATTGATCGTCATAAAGGGTTTACGTTAGCCCCTGTTACCCGGTATTCTTCGCGGCCTGCCACGGAAATCGCGGCAGGACGCAAAAACTGGAGCGATGCCCGAGCGGCTGAAGGGGCTCCCCTGCTAAGGGAGTATAGGGTCAAAAGCTCTATCGAGGGTTCGAATCCCTCTCGCTCCGCCAGTGTTCCGAACGCCTGCAAATCATTGATTTGCAGGCGTTTTTGTTTCTGGTCTGGGTGAAGCGCGTTCCGGCGTGCGATTGTCTGCGAAGCAGCACGTGGTAAAGCGGCGAATGGCAGATCGCGGATGAAGGCGCATCGATTTCGTTCTGCGTCCCGTCCAATTGGGCATCCCCAATCGATTCCCGTTGCCTTGGGCCTGCAACGCGGACTGCGTGGCGGTCATCGCAGCGAATGCATGATCTGGTCATCCGGGGTATCACTTTCCTCACTACTGCCATGCCGAACGCCGATCGCGCACAGCGACGACGTGCATTGCACTCACGTGTCGTTCTTGTGCGCCCCCCCGATGCGTGAGCACGCAATGCGCAGCTGTGCTGCGAAAAGCGCAGTCACGTCGCCGGGCGTGCAGGCGGCCTGCGCCTGGAAGTGACGGCCAACCAGTGATCCCAGGTGCCGGGTATCGACCGATGTGAGCTTTACTGCGGCTGGGTGCGGCAAACCCACTCCGTGTGTGCGCAGTGCTCATCGCTGGGATGCGTGCAACTCAGGCAATGGCTGATCTGACACGGCGACCTGCCCCTGCGCACATGCAGTGCATCCGAGATCCAGCTCGTGGGCTCGATCGCATCTGGATCCGGAGTTCATGGCATCGCCCATACAGCCCACGCTGTTGAAGCACGTCTACTTATCGATTGAGGCAGTGACGCCGGCAGCCAAGACGGCCGTCTGATGTCCCTCACGGTGAACCTGCCTGGCTGTGGTCGGCTCGCAGCTTGGCTGCATCTGAACCGCGCGAGACGCCGGTTGCAATTGCGATCAAGTAACCGGCACGCAGGTCGTTAAGGGGGTGACCCATATCTCGGATGTCGATGTGATGCGCCTATCGTTGCTTGGACGCCTGTTCTCTTCCTGGAGCCGTGGGCTGCAGCACAAGGCCAATGCGGTGGACCGGGTGATGGCGGTGATCGAATTCGATCTGGATGGCCGCATTCTCGAAGCCAACCAGAACTTCCTGTCGTTGATGGGGTACCGGCGCGAAGAGGTCGTCGGCCAGCATCACCGCATGTTCGTGACCAAGAGCGATCGCGACAGCGAGAGCTATCGCCAGTTCTGGGCGGCGCTGCGGCGCGGCGATTTCAACGCAGGGCGTTTCTGCCGTCTGGACAAGCACGGCCGCGAGGTCTGGATCAATGCCTCCTACAATCCGTTGCTGGACCGAGCGGGCAAGGCCTACCGCGTGGTGAAGTACGCCACCGACATCACCGAGCAGGTGCGGCAGACCGCCGATTTCGAAGGGCGGATCGACGCGATCGACAAGGTCATGGCAGTCATCGAATTTTCGCTGGATGGCACGGTGCTCGATGCCAACCAGAACTTCCTGCAGGTGATGGGCTATCGGCTCGATGAGATCCGTGGCAAACACCACGGCATGTTCGTGGATGCGCAAACGCGTCAGTCGGCTGCCTATCGTGCGTTCTGGGGCGCGCTTGGTCGCGGGGAATTCGACGCCGGTCGCTACAAGCGCATCGGCAAGGACGGTGCCGATGTATGGATCCAGGCGTCCTACAACCCCGTCCTCGATGCACTGGGTCGCCCATACAAGGTCGTCAAGTACGCCACCGATGTGACGCGCCAGGTGATCGATTCTGCCGATGCGGATGGCCGCATGCGCGCCATCGACAAGGTGATGGGGGTCATCGAGTTCGATCTCGACGGCCGCGTGCTGGCTGCCAACGACAACTTTCTGGCGATTCTCGGGTATGCGGCGGAAGAGGCGATCGGCAAGCACCATGGCGTATTTGTCGACGCCGCCTACCGTGCATCCGATGAGTACCGCCACTTCTGGGCGAAGCTGGCGCGCGGCCAGTTCGATGTGGGCCGGTATCGCCGCCTGCACAAGGACGGCAGTGCGGTGTGGATCCAGGCGTCCTACAACCCGATCCTGGATGTGTCCGGACGCCCGTACAAGGTGGTCAAGTACGCCACCGACGTGACCGACCAGGTGCGCTCGGCCGAACGCATGCGTGACCTCATGCGGCAGACCATGAGCATCGCGCAGAACGTGCAGCGCGAGTCGCATCATATTTCCGCCAGCAACCAGGACCTGGTCAACCGCGTGTCCACGCAGTCCAGCGCGGTGGCGCAGACGTCCGGCACGATCGACCAGCTGGCCGCGACGGTGCGCGCCAATTCCGACAATGCCGGCTCGGCACGACGCATGGCCGAGGAGTCGGCTGCCGTGGCGCGGCGCGGTGCGGACGTGATTGCCGACGTGGTCAAGACCACGGCCGGCATCCGTTCGGCCACCGACCGGATCGGCCAGATCATCGAGGTCATCGACGGCATCGCCTTCCAGACCAATATCCTGGCGCTCAATGCGGCAGTGGAAGCGGCGCGGGCGGGCGAGCAGGGCCGTGGCTTTGCCGTAGTGGCGACCGAAGTGCGCAGTCTGGCGCAGCGCTGCAGCGTTTCGGCCAAGGAAATCCGCTCGCTGATCGACAACGCGACCGACCAGGTCGGCGATGGCTCGCGTCTGGCCGAACAGGCTGGTGTCGTGATGCAGGATGTGGTGACCTCGGTGCTGCGCGTCACCGCGACCGTGGAGCAGATCGCGGCGGCCAGCCAGGAGCAGGCGCAGGACATTTCGACCGCCAACACGGCGCTGCAATCGATCGGCGTGCAGGCGCGCGACCAGGCACAGATGGTTGATGATCTGGCGCGATCGGCGCGCGTGCTGGAAGCCGATGCCGACGCGTTGTTCGCGCTGGTCAATGGTGACGACCCCGGCGCTGCGGCAGCCGGCGCACCGGCCGCTGCGGACATGAAGCCGCAGGCGGCCTAGGCACAAGGCGGTACATGGAGGCATCAGCGCGGCATGATGTCTGCCAGGGGCGTCAGACGTGGATGACAGGGCGAGCACACCCGCATACGACACAAAGCCCGCAGACGCGGGCTTTGTGTTTTGACGTGTGCCCCCCGCTCGATGCGGGCCGCGCAAGCCTGCGCGTGCCGCAGTGGCGTATGGCACTTACTTGGGTAGATCGAAGACCAGCACTTCTGCATCGCGGGCATCGGCCAGCACGATCTCCGGCTCACCGATGATCTGCACCGCATCGCCGGCCGACAACGCCTGCCCATTGATGCTCAGGCTGCCGCGCGCCACCTGCACGTAGCCGATACGCCCTTCGGCCAGCGGTTGTTGCAGGCGTGCGTCGCCGTCCAGGATCGAGGCATACAGGCGTGCATCCTGGTGCAAGCGGAGCGAACCGTCTTCGCCGCCGGGCGAGGCAATCAGGCGCAGCTGGTTGCGCTTGCTGTCGGCATCGAAGTGCTTTTCTTCGTAGCTCGGTTCGATGCCGTTGCGCTCGGGCATCACCCAGATCTGCAGGAAGTGTACCGGCTCGCTGGACGAGTGATTGAACTCGCTATGGGTCACGCCGCTGCCCGCGCTCATGCGCTGCACGTCGCCGTAGTGCAGCACCGAACCGGTGCCCATGCTGTCCTTGTGCTCCAGCGCTCCGCCCAGGACGTAGGAAATGATCTCCATGTCGCGGTGGGCGTGGGTGCCGAAGCCTTCGCCCGGGACCACCTTGTCTTCGTTGATCACTCGCAGCGGGCCGATGCCCATATGGCGCGGATCGTGGTAGCTGGCGAAGGAGAAGGTATGGCGCGAGGACAGCCAGCCATGTTCGGCGCGGCCACGGGTTTCGCTCTTGCGGACATTCAACATGATGCTGCTCCTTGAAAGATTCGAATTGGCGCTGGGGGCTGAATCGCTGTCCCAGCGGCTTGATGCGTAGTCTCTGCCTGTACGCGCGGGAGAAAAAGCGAGTAGATTTGGTCGCTATCATCGAAAAATTCGAATAATGAAAATCAGCCTCGAGGCCTTGCAGATCCTGGATGCGATCGACCGCCGTGGTTCCTTTGCCGCAGCGGCCAAGGTGTTGTTCAAGGTGCCCTCGACCATCTCCTACACGGTGTCCAAGCTGGAAGAGGACCTGGGAGTGCAGCTGTTCGAGCGGGTCGGGCCCAAGGCGACGCCGACGCAGGCCGGGCGCGAGCTATTGCGCGAAGGGCGGCATCTGTTGCGCGCCGCGCAGGAGCTGGAGGTGCGGGTGCGGCGGGTAGCCTCGGGTTGGGAGTCGGATTTCGCGATCGGGCTGGACGCGGTCCTGCCGGCGGCGTTGTTGCAACCGCAGATCCTGGACTTCTACACGGTGGCCGACAGCACCCGGCTGCGCGTGCTCAGCGAGTCGCTGTCCGGCAGTTGGGAGGCCTTGCTGGACCGGCGTGTGGACCTGATCGTGGCGGCCGGCGAGGGGCCGAGCGGGGGCGGCTATGTCGCCGAGCCGATCGGTACCTTGCGCTTCGTGTTCGCGGTGGCGGCCACGCATCCTCTGGCGGGCGCGCAACGACTGGGCGTGGCCGAGCTGGCCGAGCATCGGGCGATTGCCGTGGCGGACTCGGCGCGGCGTCTGCTGCCGCGCACAGTCGGGCTATTGTCCGGGCGCGATGTGCTGACCGTGCCGGACATGCACACCAAGCTGCTGCTGCAGCTTGGCGGTGCCGGCTACGGTTTCCTGCCCGAGCCGTACGCACGCGGCGCGCTGCACGACGGCCTGCTGGTCGAAGTGCCCGTGGAAACCCCCAAAGCCGACGAGACGTTCTACCTGGCGTGGCGGCCGGGCGAGGAGGGCGAAGCGCTGGGGTGGTGGCGACGTGCCCTGCGCCGCGACCACTTGTTCGCGCACTGGTTGCAGGCGCTCGCCGAAACGTATCGTTTCGTTGCTGCCAGGCAGCCGGTGGCATGAGCAAGGGCGGATAATGGCCGCTCGCCGTCGCGCAGGGTCCCCGCATGCAAGGCTTGATCGAACAGTACGGATTGGCGCTGGTGTTCGCCAACGTACTGGCATTGTCGCTCGGGCTGCCGGTACCGGCGTTACCGACACTGGTGCTGGTTGGGGCCGGTTACGCGCTGCGCGGTGGTAGCGATGCGTGGCTGGCCGGTCTGGCGGCGTGGGGCGTGTCGGTGCTGGCCAGCCTGCTGGGCGATCTGGCCTGGTATTTGGCCGGCCGTCGTTTCGGTAACCGCACCTTGCAGTCGCTGTGCCGGTTGTCGCTGTCGCGCGATACCTGCATGAAGCAGACCGAGCGGTTTTTCTCGCGCTGGGGTGTGCGGGTGCTGGCGGTGACCAAGTTCGTGCCGGGCCTGTCGATGGTGTCGGTGCCCATGGCCGGCGCGATGCGGGTACGGCCCGGCGCCTTCCTGCGCTACGACGCATTCGGTGCCTCGCTGTGGGCCCTGGTCGGGCTGGGCCTGGGGGCCGTGTTCGCCGATCAGGTGCAGGACGTGCTCGGCTTCCTGTCGGAGCTGGGCTCCGGAGCCGTGGCGGTGCTCGTAGCGCTGTTGGCGGGCTACGTCGGCTGGCGATGGTGGCGCCGCCACAGCCTGCTGCGGTCGCTGGACCATGCGCGCATCGCGGTGGACGAGCTGGTGCCGTTGCTGGATGGCGATGAGAGCCTGCGGCCCACCGTGCTGGATATCCGGGCACCGGGGTATCGCGACCTGCAGCCCTACACGATCCCTGGCGCGGTATTTGCCGACGAGCGTCAGCTTGCGCAGATCCTGGCCAGCGTGCCGCGCGAGCGCAGTGTGGTGATTTATTGCGCATGCCCGGACGAAGTGTCTGCGGCCTGGTTGGCGGGGCGGATGCGTGAGCGCGGCTATCGCGATGTGCGCCCGCTGCGCGGCGGACTGGATGCATGGCGCGACGCCGGGCATCCGGTGACCTCGTTGTTGCCGGTCGTGGTGGTGGGCGGCGCGGAAGCGGTGCGCGCCACGGCTTGATCGTCGTGTGCAGGCGTTCGACGTGCGAAGTGAAAGCCGATTGCGTCGGCAGCGCGAACGTTCGCACTGCACGGCGATGCGCGTGGCCATCCATGTCCCGGGTGTTGAACGCAACGGCGATCTTGTCCTGGTTTCCAGCGTCATGCCGCGGCTCGCCCTTGCGTGGTTGCAATGCCGGACGTGCAGGGCAGGGAGCAAACGACGGGCAAAAAAAAGACCAGCAAGCTGGTCGTTTTCTTCAAGATTGGTGCGCCCGGAGAGATTCGAACTCCCGACCGCCTGGTTCGTAGCCAGGTACTCTATCCAACTGAGCTACGGGCGCATATCTTGTTTTTGACTTGCCATCCGCTGCAACACAGCTGGACGTTTAACTGAAAAGACAGCGGTTCAATGCTGTCTTTTGTGGTTCCTGAAGATGGTGCGCCCGGAGAGATTCGAACTCCCGACCGCCTGGTTCGTAGCCAGGTACTCTATCCAACTGAGCTACGGGCGCCTCGTCAGGAGCGGAATTATGCGGATGCCCGACGTACTCGTCAATCCCTTTGTGAACTTCGATTGCCGTTGACCTCGACACCAAGGCTGCCAACGAGCGCGGCAGCTACTGCGGCGGGCGCCTTCATCCATGCGAAGTGATCGCTGCGCACGCCCAGCTGCGCATCCTGCAGGTGCTGCAGCCGGGCATGTGCCTGCGGCATCTTGCCCAGCAGTGCGTGCAACGCCGCCGGCGGACCGAAGTTGTCGCGTGCGAAGGTCAGTGCGGTGATCGGAGTGGTCAATGCACCCAGTGCATGTTCCAGGTCCCAGGTCGCGCCGGCGGCGCGATAGCGGTTGCTGCGGCCCACCTGTGCCCAGTCGGCGATCAGGCCGCGCGCTTCGGTCCCGCCGAAGCCAAGCCTGCGCCCATGCAGCACGCCTTGCAGCTTTGCCAGCCACGGCAGGGCGCGAAACGCCAACGGCAGGCCATAGCGCATGGGACGCGGGAAATGGCGCCAGTAGGGCGAGCCGCTGGCCACCAACCACAGCTGTGCGAGCGGTGAGGCATGCGTCGCCGGCGTGAGCAGCAGCGCGGCGTGGCAGCAGGCCAGTTGGCCGCCCAGGCTATGGCCGCCCAGGATGCGTGGAAGTTGCGGGTCGTGCCGATCCAGCAAGGCGTGGCTGGCCGGAAGATCCTCGGCCAGCAGCGTGCGGTAACCCCAATCGTGCTCGCGCGACGGGCGCAGGCTGCTGCTGCCATTGCCACGCCATTCGTGCAGATACACCGCGATGCCGGCCGATGCGAGCACCTGCGCGAACGGTTGATAATGCCGCGCCGCCACGCCCAAGGCCGGCAGCCATAGCAGCGCGGCCAGTGGCTGTGCCGGCGCGTAGCGCATTACCTGCCAGCGGTGCCCGTCGGCGGCGCTCGCGCTCATGGTGGTGCTGTGTACGCTCATGCGCCGTGCGCAGCGCCGAAGTGGTCGAGCACCAGCACATCGCTGTGCCCGGGGCGTTGGCCGAGGTGGATTGCGCGTGCCACGTAGTCGATGGCCGCTTCGCAGGCATTGAGGAGCGACAGGCCCTGGCACAGTTGTGCGGCGATCGCGGCCGACAGACTGCAGCCGGTGCCATGCGCGTCGACCTGCACACGTGGATGCATGAAGACATCCTGGGTGACGCCGTCATCGAAGCGATCGAACACACGTGCGCCTTCGTGCAGATGGCCGCCCTTGAGCAGCACCGCGTTGGCGCCCAGATCGAGCAGCGCGGCGGTGGCGTGCTCGGCGGCATCGGCGTCGTCGATGCGGCGGCCGGTCAATAGCTCCGCTTCGGGCGTGTTGGGGGTGACCAGCGTGGCCAGCGGCAGCAGACGGGTGCGCAAGGCATCCAGCGCGGCGTCTTCAAGCAGGCGCGCGCCGCTGGTGGACACCATCACCGGATCGAGCACCACGAATGGTGGGCGATGCCGTTCGAGCAGGTCGGCCACGCAATGGATGACGTCGGCATTGGCCAGCATGCCGAGCTTGACGGCCTGGATCTGGAAATCGGCAAAGCAGGCATCCACCTGCGCCTGCAGAAACGGCAGCGGCGGGATGTGCACGGCGGTGACGGCGCGGGTATGTTGCGCAGTCAAGGCGGTGATCGCCGATAACCCGTGCACGCGATGCGCGGCGAAGGTCTTGAGGTCGGCCTGGATGCCGGCACCACCGCCGGAATCGGAGCCGGCGATGGTCAATGCGGACAGCGTGCTGGGCGTGGTCATGCGCCGATTCTGCACGGTCCGATTGCAGCTGTGCAGAACCGGTGTCTGAACGCTGCCTGCGCCTGCCAGCGCTTACGGCAGGATCACGGCGGTGCCCCGTTCACCGCGATCTGCGAGAACGCGCCGGTCTGTGGGTCGTACAACGCGCCCCAGAACATGTTGCCGCCATCGCAGGCCTGGATCGCCTCGGTGGCCGGTTTCATCTGCGGCGTGTTCGGCAGCTTGAAGGCGTTGATGTAGATCAGCTGCTGGCCCCCGATCACCACACCCACGTACTGGCGGTCGAACTCGCGCGGCTCGGCGATGGTGGGCGTCAACGCGTCCTGCCGGGATTCGAGCTGTTCGATCTGCTGATGGTTCGGTGCCCAGTAGCCGGTGATCTGGCCCGGATGACGCGCCGGGCTGTCGCGCGAGCAGGTCTGCAGCACCTGCTCGGCCACGCCTTGGCGCGTGATGATCCACGACTGCCCGTTCTTGAGATTGGTCGGCACGCTGGATGGTCCCTGCGTGGTGGCGCAGCCGGCCAGCGCGAGCACGGCCAGCGCCAACGCGCCGCGAAATGCGCGCATCACAACACCTCCGAGGCGAAGTCGGCCAGGCGCGAGCGCTCGCCACGCCGTAGCGTGATGTGCGCGCTGTGCGGCCAGGCCTTGAAGCGATCCACCGCGTAGGTCAGACCCGAGGTCGTTTCGGTGAGGTAGGGCGTGTCGATCTGTTCGACGTTGCCCAGGCACACGATCTTGGTACCGGGGCCGGCACGGGTGATCAGCGTCTTCATCTGCTTCGGCGTGAGGTTCTGCGCCTCGTCCAGGATCAGATACCGCGACAGGAAGGTACGGCCGCGCATGAAGTTCATCGAACGGATCTTGATGCGGCTTGCCAGCAGGTCGTTGGTGGCCGCGCGCCCCCATGCGCCGCCTTCCTGATTGTGCGTGAGCACTTCCAGGTTGTCGGTCAGCGCGCCCATCCACGGCGTCATCTTTTCTTCTTCGGTACCGGGCAAAAAGCCGATGTCTTCGCCCACGCTGACGGTGGCGCGGGTCATGATGATTTCGCGGTAACGCTGCTGGTCCATGGTCTGCGCCAGGCCGGCGGCGAGCGCGAGAAGGGTCTTGCCGGTGCCGGCGGTGCCGAGCAGGGTGACGAAATCGATCTCCGGGTCCATCAAGGCATTGAGCGCGAAATTCTGCTCGCGGTTGCGCGCCACGATGCCCCACACCGCATGCTGGCCGCTACGGAAGTCGTCCACCAGACACAGCGTGGCCTTGCCGCCGCCGACCTTGGCCACACGCAGTTCCACTTCGTCTTCGCCAGGCAAATACAGGTACTGGTTGGGGTACCAGTCTTCGTCCTCGGCCAGCACGATCTCGTAGTGCGTGCGGCCGCGTTCGTTCCAGCTGCGCAGGTCTTCGTTGTGCTTCTGCCAGAAGTCTTCCGGTAGCTCGATGGCGCCGGTGAACAGCAGGCTGAAATCGTCCAGCGCGCGGTCGTTCTGATAGTCCTCCGCCACCAGGCCGCTGATGTAGGCCTTGATGCGCAGGTTGATGTCCTTGGACACCAGAATGACCGGCACGTCCGGATGTTCTTCGCGCAGCGCCAGCACCGAGGCCAGGATCTTGTTGTCCGGCAGCATGGCGCCGAAGGTGCGGCCCGGGTCGATCGGTTTGATCTGAAAAAACAGACGGCCGATCGCGGCCTGGCCCTTGAGCTGGATGCCCTGCGGGTGGCTGAGCAGGATGCCGGCCTGGATCTGCTCGGCGTTGGTGTTTTCCAGCAATTCGTCCAGGAACCGGCTGACCTGCCGCGCATTGCGGCTGACTTCGGAGGTGCCCTTCTTGGCGTTGTCGAGCTCCTCGATCACCTGCATCGGCAGGAACACATCGTGTTCTTCAAACTTGAACAGCGCGGTGGGATCGTGCATCAGCACGTTGGTGTCCAGCACGTAGATGCGCTTGCCTCGGGTCATTGGGTCTTCCAAGTGATGGAGCAGGGGCGAGCCATCACGCCTGCAGGTGCAGGGTGATGGAGGACGCGGGAGGCGAGGGGTGTCACTGTTTGGCGTGCGCCTTCACTGCAGTCAGCACGGCCTCGGCATGGCCGGCGACCTTGACCTTGCGCCAGGCCTGCACGACATGCCCCTCGGGCGACAGCAGGAAGGTGCTGCGCTCGATGCCGAGCACCTGTTTGCCGTACATGTTCTTTTCCTTGATCACGTCGAAGGCGCGGCACAGCGCTTCATCGCTGTCGCTGATCAACGGGAAGGTGAAGCCTTGCTTGGCGCAGAAGTTGTCGTGCGACTTCACCGAATCGCGCGAGACGCCGAACACCACGGCGCCGGCTTTTTTGAACTGCGGCAGCAGCGCGTTGAAGTCCAGGCCTTCGGTGGTGCAGCCGGGGGTGCTGTCCTTCGGGTAGAAGTACAGCACCAGCCACTTGCCGGCATAGTCGCGCAGGCTGGCCTGGGCGCTGCCGGAGAGCGACAGCGGCAGGTCGAAGGTTGCGGCGGGCAGTTGCAGTACGGCGTCGGTCATCGTTGCTCAGCCTCAGCGGGAGGGGCGTGCGGCGCGGTCAGGCCGGGCCGACATCCATCCCATCATAAGCAGCCACATGGAAACGTTTGGCGAGTGCGTCGAACTGCGCATTGCGCTGATTCAGCGACTCGATGGTGTGGTGCTCTTTCTTGTCCACATGCAGGAAATACGACTCCTCGTCGTCGCCATCGTCTTCGTCGCGCTCGCCGAGAAAGATATCGATGACGCGGTAGCCATCCTGGGTCAATTGCTCGGCGAGTTTCTGCAGCGGTTCCTGCGCCGGATCGGCAAAAAAATATTCCCAGCGCAGCGGGCCATCGAGGTTCCAGTCGGTCTCGGAGCGGATGTGGTCGAACATCTGTTTCAGCGCGTATTGGGCGATGGCCATGGTGCGTCTGCCTTAGAACTTCATCGGGTCCATGATCGCGTCGAGATTGAGGTGATCACAGAATTCCAGGAAATCATCGCGCAATGCGGCGATGTGCATGTTGGCCGGCACCCCGATCGTCACCTGCGCAGAGAACATCTCCGCGCCGGTCTGCATGGCGCGGTAGCGCGTGCTCTGCAGGTTTTCGATGGTGATGCCCTGGCGGTCGAAGAAGTCGGCCAGCTGAAACAGGATGCCGGGCTTGTCGGCGGCGATCACTTCGACGATGTAGGGCAGCAGGTTGGACTGGGTCTGCTTGGGGCCGGTGCGGTACCACACCAGCTTGAGGCCTTCCTCGCGTTCCAGCCGGGTCAGCATCGCCTCGAGCTTGGCGACCGAATCCCAGGAGCCGGTGGCCAGTGCAGTGACCGAGACATCGCGCCCCACCGTGGCCAGACGGGCGTCCACGAGATTGCAGCCGCTGTCGGCGATGCGGCGGGTGACGGGCAACAGGGGGGACTCCGGATGCGTCGTGTAGGCGTTGATCAGGAGGTGGTTTTCGGTCGGCAAAGGCCGGGGTGTCGAGTCGGTCAAAGGGGCTTCCGGCATTGCATCAGGCTGAATGGCCGCCCGGGCAGGCGCCCTGGCGGTGACCAGCATACTTGCCCGTGGTTTCGCGCCGCAAGTAACATGCGGGTGGTCTCAACCCGCGCCCGCGCGGGCCTTCCCTGTCACGTAAGAGCAGCAGAATCTTGTCCCTTTCCGGCATCATCACCGCGCTGGCGACCCCTTTCGGTCCGGATGGCGCACTCGACCTGGATGCCTGGCGGCGGCTGCTGGAGCAGCAGCTGCACGGTGGCGTGCAGGGAATCGTGGTCGCCGGCTCCACCGGCGAAGCCGCCGCGCTGAGCGACGACGAATACGACACACTGCTGCGCGCTGCGGTGGCGCAGGTGGCCGGCCAAGTGCCGGTGCTGGCCGGCACCGGGTTGTCCGGTACCGCCAAGACCATTGCGCAGACACGCCGCGCCGCCGCTCTGGGCGCGCAGTACGCGTTGGTTGTCACGCCGCCGTACGTGCGTCCGACCCAGGCCGGGCTGAAAGCACACTTCCTGGCGGTGGCCGACAACGGCGGCTTGCCGGTGGTGCTGTACAACGTGCCTGGCCGCACCGGCTGCGACCTGCTGCCGGAGACGGTGGCCGAACTGGTCGGGCACCCCAGCATCGTCGGCATCAAGGAGGCCCGTAGCGAGCCCGAGCGCATTGCCGCGCTGGTGGCACTGCGCAGCGAGAGCTTCGTGGTGCTCAGTGGCGATGACGGCAGCGCGGCGCACGCGATGCTGTCCGGCGCCGCGGGGCTGGTGTCGGTGGCATCCAATGCCTTGCCGGCAGCCTACCGTCGCCTGTGCAATCTGGCCCGCGATGGCCAGCGCGAGGCCGCCACCGCCTGGGATGCGCGCCTGAGCGAATATCACAGCTTCTGCGGGATCGAATCCAATCCCATCCCGGTCAAGGCGTTGCTGCAGCGCGCCGGGATCGGGCACGGCCTGCGCTTGCCGCTGCTGCCACTCTCCGCGGCGCACCAGCCTGCCGCCGACCGCCTTGCCGCCGACGCCATTGCGTTGGAAGCGCTTTCCAGCCGCGAAATGCTCGCGGCCTGACCCAGGAGATCTATCGATGCGTCATTCCGTTTCCCCCGTCCGCGTGCTGTCGCTCGCGTTGCTGGCGACCGCCACCGTCGCTGCCACGAGCGGTTGCAGCTGGTTTCACAAGGGCGCGCGCGGCGACTATGCGCTGGCCCCGGAAGCCCGGCCGCTGGAAGTGCCGCCGGACCTGAACCTGCCCGACACCTCGGGTGCGATGAAGGTGCCGACTCTGGCCTCCACCACGCAACAGAACACCAACACGCCGCCGTCGGCGAGCGCCAACAGCGGTTTCACCGTGGCCGGCGAGCGCGATGAGGTGTTCGCCAAGGTCGGCACGGCGCTGGCCGAGATTCCGGGCCTGACCATCGCCAGCAAGGCGCAGATGCTGGGTTCCTACGATGTGAGCTACGAAGGCTCCAGCTTCCTGGTGCGCGTGGTCAAGGTCGATGCGGGCAGCTACGTCTCGGCAGTTGATCCGCGCGGCATGCCGGCCACGGCAGCGGCACCGGTGGCGGTGATCAGCTCGCTCAAGAGCAAGCTTGGCGGCTGAGGCCGGTTCAGTTGGCTGGATAGCAAAACGGGCGCCCCTGGCGCCCGTTTTGCGTTATGCGGTGTCGGGTTGCGGCTGCGCCATGGGCGTCGCGCCGCATCTGATTGCGGCGATCAGCGCTGCAGTAGCGGCAGCTTGTTCGGCTTGCCATCCCATTCGGCCGCATCGGGAAGCGGTTCCTGACGCACGGTCAGCACCGGCCAGGCCTTGGCCAGCTCGGCATTGAGCGCGACGAAGGCTTCCTGACCTGCTGGCACGTCGTCTTCCGGGTAGATCGCATTGGCCGGACACTCGGGCTCGCACAGAGTGCAGTCGATGCACTCGTCCGGATCGATCACCAGAAAGTTCGGGCCGACGTGGAAGCAATCCACCGGGCAGACCTCGACGCAGTCGGTGTATTTGCACTTGATGCAGTTTTCGGTGACAACAAAAGGCATGGCGGAATCCGGCGTTTAGCCTGTCAATTCTAAAGCAGTCGGGGGACGGGTGTGGAGTGAATGATCTTTAGGGGTAGCGTGCGATTTTTGCTGCGGCAGCTGCGTACCGTCCTGCGCAAGTAGTGCCTGTCGCTTAGTCAGGTTGGCTGACGGCGGTGCTCGCTTTGTTTGGGTAAGTTCGTCGAGTTGGCTGTCTGCAGCCGTACCCTCACCCCAACCCCTCTCCCGTAGGAGAGGGGCTTCTTGCTCCTGCGTTTTTTCGGTCAGACCAGTCCGCGCTGCCTGGCCAGCGCGAACAACCCTGCCGCTGCCAGGTCTTCCGGATGCAGCTGGCTTTGGACGCCCAGATGCTGCAGCGCCAGGGCATACCGCTGGGCCAGCGCCGGGCTGCCGACCAGATGCACGATGGCGTGATCGCCGCGGTGCTCGCGCAGTTCGTGGCCGATCAACAGGCCCGAGAGGTAGGACGGCAGTGCCGCAGAGGACAGGCGTTCGAACAGGCCGAGCGTGCGGGTGCCGAAAAGGTGGTGGCTGAGGCCGCCAGCGTCGGCGCTGCGGTCGACACCTTGCAGGAATGCAGCGGCGTCCAGTTCGGCGTGATCGTCGTCCATCAGCTTGCCGAGGATGCTGTGTTGACGCAGCACGGCATACAGCTCGCCGGTCATGACAGTGGCGAACCCGGTCAGCTGGCCGTTGGCGATCCGCGCCCACTTGCTGTGCGTGCCGGGCAGGCAGGCGACATGCTCACCGTCGCCAAGTGCGGCGATCAGGCCGACCAGCTGGGTTTCTTCGCCACGCATCACGTCCGGCACGCCGTCGTATTCGCCGGTGCTCACGCCCGGCACGAACCACAACGTGCGGCCGGGCAGCAGGTCGTCTTCGCTGCGCATCGCCTGGGCGAGCGCGGCGGTGCCGGCTGGGCAGGGCAGATAGGGTTGTTCGACCCAGCCGTTGCGGCTGCCGATCATGCCCGACAGCAGCAGCGGGCCGTCCCAGCCGGCGATCAGCCTGGTGAGTACCTCGGCGAAGCGGCCCTGGCAGGCCAGGATGCCGTCGCTGCCGCGGCGTTGCTCCAGCACGGCGCCGGTGGCGTCGAGCAGATAGGCGCGCAGGCTGCTGGTGCCCCAATCGACGGCGATCATGCGCTGGCCACCCGGCTCTCGGGCAGGCCGGCGATGGCGACATCGCAGACGAACAGGCCGCCAGCGTCGGGCATGCGCGCGAGTTCATCGGCGCTGTGGTCCAGGCGCGAGGAGATCACGTGCAGGCGGTCCAGCGCAGCGCCGCCGAACGCGCCGCAGGTGGGGTGCTTGATCGGCAGGTGCACGATCCGGTCAACACTGCCGTCGGGGCGGTAGCGCACCACGCGGCAGGCACGCCATTGCGCGTTCCACAGGTGCCCTTCGCTGTCGATGATGGAGCCATCCGGCTCGGCGTCGTCGCGATCCAGGGTGGCGAACACGCGCGTGTTGCTGGTCTGCGCCGTCTCCGCGTCGTAATCGCAGCACAGGATCTGCGGGCGCACGGAGTCGCAGTAGTACAGCGTGCGGCCGTCCAGGCTGAAGCAGATCGAGTTGGGGATCGACACGCCCGGCAACGGCAGCGCACGCAGGCCGTGCCGCAGCGAAAACTGGTAGAACGCGCCGCGCGCGGCCTTGCTGTCGTGTTCGTCCATGGTGCCGAACACCAGATTGCCATGCCGGTCGACGCGGCCATCGTTGCTGCGCGTGAGCGGGTTGTCGGCTTCGATATCGGCCAGTCTTTCGAATGGCAGCAGGTCGGCATCGGTATTGTCCGGATCGACCACGCCAATCGCCTTGGCCAAGGCGACCAGCACGCGGCCGTCGTCCATCAGGCCCAGGCAGCCCGGGCGATCGGGCAGCGTCCAGTAGCGCGATTGCGCCGTGGCCGGATGATGCCGCCACAGGCGCTTTTCAACGATGTCGACCCAGTACAGCGCCTGGCGCTGCTCGCACCACAACACGCCTTCGCCATGCGTGCAGCGGCTGTCGACCGCCAGTACGGCGGTGTGTTCTGGCGTGCTCACCATTCGGCGATGCTGCCATCGGCATGGCGCCACACCGGGTTGCGCCAGTCCGGCGGGTTTTCGTTTGCGCGCTTGAGCATGTCTTCGTCGATCTCCACACCGAGCCCGGGCTTGGGCAGGGCGGCGATACTGCCATCGACACACTGAAAATCGTCTTTATTGATGACGTAATCGAGCAGGTCGGCGCCTTCGTTGTAATGGATGCCGATGCTCTGTTCCTGCAGTACCGCGTTGTGCGAGACGAAGTCCACGTGCAGGCACGCAGCCAGCGCGATCGGGCCGAGCGGGCAGTGCGGGGCGAAGCCGACGTCGTAGGCTTCGGCCATCGCGGCGATCTTGACGCATTCGGTGATGCCGCCGGCATGCGAAAGATCGGGCTGCACCATGCCGATACCGCCGGCACACAGCACGTTCTTGAATTCGAAGCGCGAGAACATGCGCTCGCCGGCCGCCAGCGGAATCGAGGTGCTCGCGGCCAGGCGCGGGTAGTACTCGGCCTGTTCGGCCAGTACCGGCTCTTCGACGAACAGCGGCTTGAACGGTTCCAGCTCGCGAAGCAGCGCCTTGGCCATCGGCGCGCCGACGCGGCCGTGGAAGTCGATACCGAAGTCGATGGTGTTGCCGAAGGCTTCGCGGATTTCGGCCACCTTGACCACTGCTGCATCGACCGCGCGGGCGCTGTCGATCAGCTTCATTTCTTCGGTGCCGTTGAACTTGAAGGTGTCAAAACCCAGCGCGCGGTAGTCGGTGATCTGCTGGATGATGGCGCCGGGGCGGTCGCCGCCGACCCAGCGATATGTCTTCATGCGGTCGCGCACCAGCCCGCCCAGCAGCTCGTACACCGGTACGCCCAGCGCCTTGCCCTTGATGTCCCACAACGCCTGGTCGATGCCGGCGATGGCGCTCATCAGGATGGCGCCGCCGCGATAGAAGCCGGCGCGGTACATGGTCTGCCACAGGTCATTGATGCGCGCCGGGTCCTTGCCGACGACATAGCCGGCCAGTTCGTGCACGGCAGCTTCCACCGAGCGCGCGCGGCCTTCGATGACCGGCTCGCCCCAACCGGTGATGCCCTCGTCGGTCTCGACCTTGAGGAACAGCCAGCGTGGTGCGGCGTGGTAGGTGGTGAGGCGGGTGATCTTCATCCTTGCAGTTCCTGGTAGGCCTGCACGAAGGCGCGTGCATGCGTCTGGGTTGTTTCGAGCGATTGCGCGGGTTTGTACAGTTCGCCGCCGATGCCGGCGCCGGCCGCGCCCTGGGCGATGAAGCCGGCCAGGGTCTGCGGGCTGACGCCGCCGACTACGTAGACCGGGATGTGCTTGGGCAGCACCGAGCGCAATGCGCGCACATGCGCGGCGCCATAGGTCGCTGCCGGGAACAGCTTGAGAATGGTGGCGCCCGCATCGATGGCGTCGAACGCCTCGCTGGCGGTGGCGAAGCCGGCCACCACGGTCAGCCCGCGCGACACCGCATGCCGGATCAGCGACGGGCGCGTGTTGGGAGTGACGATGAAGCGCGCGCCGATCTCTGCCAGGGTGTCGACGTCTTCATTGCGCAGCACGGTGCCGGCACCGATCCAGGCGCGTTCGCCATAGGTCTGCTGGGCCAGCGCAATGCTCTGCTCCCAGCGCGGCGAATTGAGCGGGATCTCGATCGCGTCGAAGCCGGCGTCGATCAGCGCGCCGACGTGGTCAAGCGTTTCTTCCGGCGTGATGCCGCGCAGGATGGCGACCAGGGGCAGGGCGAACAGGCTGGCGGTGGTATCTGAGGTCATGCGGTTACTCGCGATAGAGCGGAAAGCGGCCATTGGCGACCCGGTGGCCGGCAACGTCGGGGGAACTTGCGCACTGCGCGCGGCAACTGGCCGTCGCCGCTGCGCAATGCAGCAGAAAAACGCAGGGCGGGGAAGAGACGCCGCAACGCGCCGGATGCGGCGTGGCGCGCGCAGCACGCCTGGAGCTACGGCCCGCAAGTGGCCGGCAAGATGCCGTCATCGTCGTCCACCTCCGCGGTCATGGCGTGCGTGTTGCCACCTTGTCGAAGATGGGTCACGTCTGTTCTGGCCGCGCCCGGGAGGTAGGGGCTCCTGCTGCGGCGAGCGCTAGCCTCGCGCGGGGAGATATGTGCTGCAAATGAAATTTTCGGCATATTCTATTCCTCCGACGAATACACGGCCGCAACCGCACCTCATGGCAAATTCCGGTACCCCCTGGTTCAACGCAGCCCGGCTCAAGACGCGCCAACTCCTGCTGCTGCTGCATCTGCACGAACAACGCTCGGTGCTGCGTGCGGCCGAGGCCGCCAGCATGACCCAGCCGGCCGCCTCCAAGCTGCTGGCGGAAATGGAGGACATGCTGGGGGTGAAATTGTTCGAGCGGCATGCCCGCGGTGTCGAACCGACCTGGTACGGCCACGTGCTGATCCGGCGCGCCCGCGCGGCGATGTCGGAGATCGGCCGGGCGCAGGAAGAGATCGCCGCGTTGCGCGCCGGCCGCATGGGCCAGGCCTCGATCGGAACCGTGGTCAATCCGGGCACCAATCTGGTACCGCAGGCCATTGCCGAGGTGAAGCGCGAGTTCCCGGACATCCTGGTGCGGGTGGAGATGGACTATAGCCGCCCGCTGGTGGCCAAGTTGCTGGATGGGCAGCTGGACATCGTGATCGGGCGCATCCTCGGCCCGGAGGGCGTGGGCGAACTGGAGTTCGAGCCGCTGGCCGACGAGCCGCATTCGGTGATCGCGCGGGCCGGCCACCCGCTGGCCAGCCGGGCCGGCCTGCAGCATGCGGATCTGGTGCGGCATGGCTGGATCCTGCCGCCGGCCGACAGCGTGCTGCGCGCACGCCTGGATTCGATGTTCATGGAGCACGGCGTGCAGACGCCGACCAATGCCATCGAGACCTCGTCACTTCCGGTCACCTCGACCCTGCTGCGTGGCACCGACATGCTCACGGCCTTGCCGGTGGAGTCGGTGGCGCCGCTGATCCAGGCCAAATTGCTGACCGTGCTGCCGATCGAACTGGGCGTGCGGATGGAATCGTTCGGCATCATCCGTCGGCGCGATTACATCCTTCCGCCGGGTGCCGAACGCATCCTGCAGGCGTTGCGCACCACGGCGCGCCGGCTGTATCCGGGATTGCGCGGGCCAGAATCCCTTACCTAACAAGCTCTTCCATTTGTATTCCTTGGAGTAATACCAGCCTGTGAATTTTTCATTGGCTGGCGCTAGACCGCGCGCCTATATCTGTGCGTCAGATCGCACGCTGAAGCGCACGTGAAGTCGGGCAGGTGATCGGCGGCAAAGCCGCCATGCAGCGAAAGCGGGACTGGCCTCGGCGCCGGTCCCGATACGATCACGCGGGGCGTCTTGCGTCGCGACAACCAGTCTTCAGTCGTCTTGCGTCCTGGGAGGGATTCAGATGTCCAAGTTTTCAAGCCATGCCTCGGCAGGCACGGGCGTGCGCGCGTGCCGTACCCCACGTTTGCGTCATTCGGCCATGGCCGTCAGCATCGGGCTGCTGCTCGCTGCGCCGGCATACGCACAGCAGGCGCCGGCGGCCAGGGGCGCGCCTTCAGGCACCGCCGGTGCCAGCGCGGTGGACCTGGACACGGTGGAAGTGCGCGGCGTGCGCGCCAGCCTGATCAAGTCGCAGGTGATCAAGCGCGATTCCACCCAGATCGTGGATTCGGTCAGCGCCGAAGACATCGGCGCGCTGCCCGACCGCAGCGTCACCGAAACCCTGCAGCGCGTCAGCGGCGTGACCATCGACCACTTCGCCGCGCGCAGCGACCCGGATCACTTCTCCGCCGAAGGCAGTGGCGTGATGATCCGCGGCCTGACCCAGGTGCGTGGCGAGCTCAATGGACGCGACATCTTCAGCGCCGCCAGCGGCCGTGGCCTGAGTTTCGAAGACGTGCCGGCCGAGCTGATGGCCGGCGTGGATGTCTACAAGAATCCGTCGGCCGAAATCATCGAGGGCGGCCTGGGCGGCACGGTCAACCTGCGCACGCGCATGCCGTTCGACAACCCGGGCCGGATCGTCGGCGGCAACGTCGACGTCAACTGGGGCGACATGAGCAAGAAGTACAAGCCGTCGGCCTCGTTCCTGTTCAGCGATCGCTGGGACACCGGCGTCGGCGAAATGGGCTTCATGATCGATATCGCCCACTCGGAACTGGCGACCCGCTCGGACGGTATCCAGGTCGAGCCGTACGTGCGTCGTACCGACGATGCGGTGCTGGCCGGCAGCGGGCGCAGCGAGGTGTTTGTGCCGGGCGGGGTGAACTGGCGCCAGCTGGATTTCGAGCGCAAGCGCGACGGTATCGCCGCAGCCTTCCAGTGGAAGCCCAGCGACCAGACCGAGATCTACGCCCAGTACCTGCGTTCGCGCTACGACATGAACTGGCAGGAGCGCGCCGCGTTCTTCAACGACAGCAATAACAGCATCAGCCCGGCACCGGGCACCACCTTCCAGTACGACCAGGACGGCGTGTTCCAGCGCGGCTCGCCGGTGTCCAACTCCTGGCGCGGCCTGCTGACCGGCGATGGCGTTCGCTTCAATACCGACAACCGCTATTCCGAGCAGCGCACCACCACCTCGGACCTGTCGGTGGGCTTCAGCCATTACTTCAACGACAACCTGCAGATCAAGGGCGACGTGCAGCTGGTGCAGTCGGAGAACGACCAGCTCGACTTCACGGTATTCAGCGCGACCTATCTGCCTGGGCTGACCTATGACGTGTCGGGCAAGTATCCGACCGTGCAGATCGCCAACCAAGGTTTCACCCAGGACCCGTCCAATTATTTCTGGGCGGCGGCGATGGATCACCTGGGGCATAACCGCGGGCGCCAGCTGTCCACCCGCGTGGACCTGGAATACACCTTCCAGGACAGCAGCTGGCTGCGCTTTGCGCGCTTCGGCATGCGTGCCACCGACCGCAATCAGACCAACAAGAACTCCGGCTACAACTGGGGCGTGCTGTCGGACAACTGGGCAGCCATCCCCGGCAGCGCCAATGGCCTGGCCAACATGTCGCAGTACCTGCCCAACGAGTCGTCGCTGTTCACCTTCTCCGACTTCTTCCGCGGCGGGGTGAACGTGCCGACCACGCTGGTGGTGCCCAATGGCGGGCTGGTCAAGAACTACCGTCGCGCCTCGGAACTGCTGCAGCAGCAGATCGTGGCCCTGCGCGGCTTTGGCTGGGCACCGGACACCTACCAGCCGCAGGACACCAACCGCCAGTTCGAGCGCACCCAGGCCGCCTACGCGGCGCTGTACTTCGGTAACGACGAGGCCTGGGGCGTGCCGGTGGACGGCAATATCGGTGTGCGCATCGTGCAGACCAAGACCCAGGCCGAAGGCTTCGGCCAGTTCCAGGACCTGTCGGGCCTGAACGTCTCGCCCGAGCTGCAGGCCCGCTACACCGGGCAGTACTTCGACAACAACTCGCAGGGCAGCTACACCAACGTGCTGCCGAGCCTGAACATGCGCTTCCGTTTCACCGACAGCCTGCAGTGGCGTATCGCCGCCTCCAAGGCGATGGCGCGCCCGGACTACACCCAGCTGCAGCCGTACGTGCTGCTCAACGTGGAGACCGACGACGCCGGCAATGCGACCAACTTCGTCGGTACCGCAGGCAATCCGACCCTCAAGCCGATGACCGCCAACCAGTTCGACACCGCACTGGAGTGGTATTTCGACAACAGCGACATGCTGTACACCACGCTGTTCTACAAGAAGGTCAAGGACTACTTCTCCACCCAGACCCGCAGCGAGACCTACGATAACCGCGAGTGGCTGGTGACCCGGCCCTACAACACCGACGAGGGCACCATTCGCGGCGCCGAAGTGGGCTATACGCAGTTCTTCGACGAATTGCCGGGCTGGATGAGCGGATTCGGCATCAATGCCAACTTCACCTTCGTCGACAGCAAGGGCGGCGCCAACACCGCCATCGACCCGTACACCCGCACCACGGTGGAAGGCGTGGAGCTGCCGCTGGAAGGCCTGTCGCGGCGCAGCTACAACCTGGCCGGCATCTACGAGAAGGGCCCGCTGTCGCTGCGGCTGGCCTACAACTGGCGCTCGCGCTACCTGCTGACCACCAGCGACGCGGCCACCCGGTTGCCGACCTGGGCCGACGACTACGGCCAGCTGGACGGCTCGTTCTTCTACCGCTTCAACGAACACCTGCAATTGGGGATCCAGGCCAACAACCTGACCAATACCGAGACCAAGGTGTTGATGGGGCCCACCTCCTACGAGGGGGGCGAGGTGGATACGCGCCTGTACACCCGCAGCCAGTTCGTCAACGACCGGCGCTACTCGCTGGTGCTGCGCATGAATTGGTAAGTGCGCACGGTCACGGCCCGACTGTGCAGCGATCTGCACGGTCGGGCCCGTCAGGTATGAATCCGCAGGTTCGGCCCGTGATGCCGGACCTGCCGGGTTTTCCGGTGTTGCTATAGTTTTAACGAATAGCTTTCCAGGAATATTTCATTGGTGTGGCATGACGGCCGCGCCCTATGCTCCCGCCGCAGCCGCAGGTCCGCCCGCCAGGGCAAACCGCGCATCCGCCTACCCGGTGTCCCGGGCGCAGATACGGGCCAGCAACAACGACGGGCAGGGCGTTCGCGCACCGGCCCGCTAAAAACAAGCAGTACATGCGTCCTGGGAGGGAGCACCATGTCAGTGCAACATCGCCACATTCCGGCAGGCCGGGCTGTGGGTCAGCGTTCGATCCGTGATTTCCGCCGCTCCGTGATGGCCATCAGTGTGGCCACCTTGTTGAGCGCGCAGGCCTATGCGCAGGATGCGACCACCACTGCCGCACCGGCATCGGATGCGACCACCCAGCAGCTGGACACGGTGCAGGTCACCGGTACCCGCAGCAGCGTCACCAAGGCGCAGCTGGTCAAGCAGAACGCCGAGCAGATCGTCGATTCCATCGTTGCCGAAGACATCGGCAAGCTGCCCGACAACAACGTCGCCGAAGCGCTGCAGCGCATCTCCGGCATCCAGATTTCGCGTAACTACGGCGAAGGCAGCTCGATCGCCATCCGCGGCCTGACCCAGGTGCGCACCGAGCTCAATGGCCGCGACATCTTCACCGCCAACGACGGCCGTGGCCTGAGCTTCGAAGACGTGTCGGCCGAGTTGCTCGGCGGCGTCAACGTCTACAAGAATCCGTCTGCCGACATGATCGAAGGTGGCCTGGGCGGCACCGTCGACCTGCGTACGCGCCTGCCGTTCGACTATGAAGGCCGCAAGATCGCCGGCAGCGTCCAGTACAACTATTACGACTTGGCCGACGACGGCAAGCCGGCGTTCTCGGGCCTGTTCAGCGACCGCTGGCAGACCGGCATCGGCGAGATCGGCATCCTGGTGAACTACTCGCAGCAGAAGAGCCCGTTCCGTCAGGACACCATCTCGATCGAGCCGTGGTACACCCAGACCGACCTGCCTGGCTACGAAGGGCAGGGCGTGTCGGTGCCGCACGGCGCCGGCATCAACACAACCGTCGGTGAGCGCGAGCGCAAGACCGGCGCGTTTGCCATGCAGTGGCGTCCGAACGATTCGGTGGAGGTCTACACGCAGGTGCTGCGTTCGGACTACGACTTCAGCTGGCACGATTATTCGTTCTTCGCGTTGACCGGCGCCAACAACATGCAGGGCTTGCCCGGCATCCAGGTCAACAGCCGCAACGAGTTCGTCAATGGCTCGTTCCAGAATGTGCCGACCGAATCCAATACCAGCCTGACCGAGCGTCACTCGGTTACCACCGATTACTCGCTGGGCGCCAAGTGGACGGTCAACGAAAAGCTGACCCTGAGCACCGACTTCCAGTACGTCGATGCCACCACCAAGGGCACGCGCTACATCATCGCCACCGGGCAGGACACCAGCCCGCAGTTCAATGTCGATTTCCGTGGCGATCTGCCGCGCCTGTCGGTGACCGACGCCAGCGGCGCGGAAGGCTACCTGGCCGACGTCAACAACTACGACGGCTGGCGCTGGCACCTGGACAACAAGGACGACAACACCGGCACCGAGTTTGCCTGGCGTTCGGACATGGATCTGGCCTTCGACAGCGACTTCGTGCGCAGCTTCAAGGCCGGTGTGCGTTATACCGACCGCGATGCCGAGACCAAGGGCAACGTGTGGCGCTTCATGTGCATCAACGATTGCTCGGGCACGCCGTTCTCGCAGTTCCCCAGCATCGGTCTGGTGGCCAACCCCATCACCGACTTCTTCCGCGGTGAGAGCAGCACCTTCGGTCGCACGCTGACCGCGTCGGATGCAGCGGTGGCCAATTACGAGCAGAGCCTAGCCACCTTTGGTGCCAGCCCGCTGGAATTTGCCCCGAACAACATCAACACCCAGAACGAGAAGACCTACGCGGCGTACGGCGTGTTGCGCTTCGGCGTGGATGGCGACATCCCGTTCGACGGCAACATCGGCGTTCGCGTGGTGCGGACCGAAGTCGGCTCGCGCGGCGTGCGCACCGGTACCGATGCCGAAGGCGGCGGTCTGATTCCGGTGGATGCACAGCAGACCTACACCGACGTGCTGCCGAGCTTGAACCTGCGCTGGATGCTGAGCGATCAGCTGCAGTGGCGTTTTGCGGCATCGCGCGGCATTTCGCGCCCGACCTTCGACCGCCTGAACCCGAACCTGAGCCTGAGCACCGGCACCTCGTCCAGCGGCGCCTCGACCTTCACCGGCACCGCGGGCAACCCGAGCCTGGAAGCGGTCAAGGCCGACCAGTTCGACACCGCGCTGGAGTGGTACTTCGGCCAGGGCTCGATGATGTACGGCACCCTGTTCTACAAGAAGGTGGAAGGCTTCATCGCCAACGCCGTCTTCAACGAGGTGTACGACGGACAGGTGTGGCAGATCACCCGCCCGGTCAACGGCGATGCCGGCAAGATCCGTGGTGCTGAGCTGGGCTATACGCAGTTCTTCGACTTCCTGCCGGGCTGGCTGAGCGGCTTCGGCCTGCAGACCAACTACACCTACGTCGACAGCGAGGCGCCGAGCCCCACTGCCACCGACACCAACGGCCAGGCGCTGACCGTGCCGCTGGAAGGCCTGTCCAAGAACAGCTACAACGCGATCCTCAGCTACGAAACCTCGCGCTTCCAGGGCCGTGTGGCCTACAACTGGCGCAGCGACTGGCTGGTGACCACTGCGGGCAACGGTACCGGCAATCTGCCGGTCTACAACAAGGGCTTCGGCCAGCTGGATGCCTCGCTGCGTTTCAACATCAATGATGTGTGGTCGATTTCGCTGGACGGCGTGAATCTGCTCGATACCCGTCGCGAAAGCTACCTGGGTAACGAGTCGCGCTACCGCGACTTCGTGATCAACGATCGTCGGTATGGCCTGACGTTGCGGGCCAGCCTGTAGAACGCGCCGTAGGAAGTGCGTCTCCGGTCCGGCGAGCTGTGCAGGCAGCTCGTTGGACCGGTGTTTTTCCTATCGATGGCCACGCCATCGATCGCGAGGGGAGCCGGAGGAATGATCGCCGTGATCGATCCGCCTACTAAGCGCCGCCTTTTCGCAGCACATGCGTGGCTGACTGCTGTTTGCCTGACGCTGGTGTTGCTCTTCATGACGTCCACCGTGGCTGCGGCCGAGCCCGCCACACCAGGACCCTATCAATGGCGTAGCGTCACCATCGGCGGTGGCGGTTTTGTCACCGGCGTGCTGTTTCATCCCGCCGAGCGCGATCTTGCCTATGCCCGTACCGATGTCGGCGGTGCGTACCGCTGGGACGCGCGAACGCAGCAGTGGGTGGCACTGACCGACTGGTTGGGCGCCGACGACTGGAACCTGATGGGGATCGATGCCTTCGCCATCGATCCTGCCAACCCCAAGGCCATCTACCTGGCTGCCGGGACCTACATGCACGAGCGTGCCGGCAATGCAGCCGTGCTGCGCTCGTTCGACCGCGGCCGCAGCTTCGCGCGCGCCGATCTGCCGTTCAAGCTCGGCGGCAATCAACTGGGGCGCGCCAACGGCGAGCGGCTGGCGGTGGACCCGCACGATGGCCGTGTGCTGTTGCTGGGCTCGCGCGATGCCGGCCTGTGGCGCAGCACCGATCGCGGCGCGCACTGGGCGCGGGTGGAGGGATTTCCGGCCGAGGCATTGGCCGGCGCCACGGCACGCAACCATGTCGGACGCGAACAGGCGGTGGGGATCGCCTTTGTGGTGTTCGACGCCGCCAGCGGCCGCGCCGGTGCTCCCACGCCGCGGATCTACGTCGGCGTGTCCACCGCGCAGACCAGTCTGTATGTTTCCGAGGATGCCGGCCGCAGCTGGTCGGCGGTGCCCGGGCAACCGCAGGGGCTGCGTCCCAGCCATATGGAAGGCGGCCGCGACGGGCACTGGTATCTGAGCTACGGCGATCAGCCCGGCCCGGATTTGATGGCCGGTGGTGCGCTATGGAAATACACCCCCGCGCAGGCGCGCTGGAGCGAGATCAGCCCGATCGCGCAACCGGCCAATGGCGACGGCTTCGGCTGGGGCGCGGTGGCGGTGGATCCGCAACAGCCGCAGGTGCTACTGGCAAGCAGCTTCCGTCGCCGCACGCCGCGCGATGAGCTGTTTCGCAGTGTCGATGGCGGCCAGCACTGGACGCCGCTGTTGGCCGAGGCGGTGTTCGATCACAGCGCCGCGCCGTGGACCTCGCATGCGCGTCCGCACTGGATGGGCGCGTTGGCCGTCGATCCGTTCGACAGCAACCACGCCCTGTTCGTCACCGGTTACGGCATCTGGGCCTCGCGCAATCTGCAGGACTTCGCCAATACGCACCAGCCACTGCAGTGGTGGTTCCAGGACAGCGGGCTGGAAGAGACCGTGCCGCTGGATCTGCTCAGCCCGATGGCCGGTGCCCATCTGCTCAGCGCGCTCGGCGATATCGATGGATTTCGCCACGACGATCTGGACAGCGCGCAGCTGCAATACGCAGGCCCGCGTCTGACCAATGGCGAAAGCATCGACGCCGCCGGGCAGGTTCCGATGACGGTGGTGCGCAGCGGCACGGTGCGCGACCGTCGCAACAACGAGATCCGCGCGCTGACCTCGCGCGACGGTGGCGCGCACTGGGAGGCGTTCGCCAGTGAACCGCCGGCCGGGCAGGGCGCAGGCACCATCGCGATTGCGGCAGACGCCTCGCAGGTGATCTGGGCGCCGCAGGGCGGCGGCAACTGGCGCACGGCCACGATGGGCAAGCAGTGGCAGCGCGTGCAGGGGCTGCCGGACACTGCGGTCGTGGCGGCCGACCGCGTCGATGCGCAGCGCTGGTATGCCGTCGACACCGCCAGCGGGGGCCTGTATGCAAGTACCGATGGCGGGGCCAGCTTCCGCAACACCGGGCAGCAGGTCGGCAATCCGGCACGCGATGAGCGCGCCCGCCCGCAACTGCGGCCCGATCCATGGCGTGCCGGCGTGGTGTATCTGGCCAGCCCCTCGCTGGGCGTGATGCGGTGGCAGGACGGACGCCTGCAGACCCTGTCCAGGCCCGACGAAGCGCGCTCGCTGGGCATCGGCAAGCCGCTGCGTGACGGTGCGCCGCCGGCGCTCTACCTGGCCGGCCGCGTGGACGGCGTGGATGGCGTGTTCCGTTCCGAAGACGAAGGCGCGCACTGGCTGCGCATCAACGACGACGCGCACCGCTTCGGCAAGCCCTATAGCGTCACCGGCGACCCACGACTTCCCGGTCGGGTGTATTTCGCCACCGGTGGGCGTGGCATCTTCTACGGCGACCCACGATGAGCGCTGCATGCCTGCGCGCGTCATCGCGCTGTCGTACCGTGACCGCCTTCATTCCCCGCCGAACCGTTGCGCGCCGACCGGCCGCGCCGACCCTGGAGATCACCGCATGACCGTTCCTTTCGTCCGCCGCGCATGCCTGCTGGGTCTGGTCCTGGCCAGCCCGCTCGCGCTGGCCCAGCCGACGCTGCCCTTGCTGTTTGCCGATGGCGCGGTGTTGCAGCGCGACCAGCCGATGCCGGTGTGGGGATGGGCGACGCCGAAGGCGACCATCACCGTCAGCTTCGACGGCAAACGCGCCACCGCCAAGACCGATGCGACCGGGCAGTGGAAGGTCCGGCTGCCCGCGCACACCGCCGGTGGCCCCTACGTGCTGCGTGTGCAGGGCGACGGTGGCGACGTGCAGGTGCGCGATGTGCTAGTGGGCGACGTGTGGCTGGCCAGCGGGCAATCGAACATGGAATGGCCGCTTGCCCAGGCCAGCGATGGCGCACAGGCGGTGGCTGCGGCCAACGACCCGCAGCTGCGCCATTTCAAGGTGCCAAAGTCGTGGTCGGTGCAGCCGGAAGCACGCCTGACCGGCGGCGACTGGAAGGCGGCCACGCCGGCCAATGCCGGTGAGTTCACCGCCGTGGGCTACTTCTTCGCCAAGGAGCTGCGTGCCAGCACCGGCGTGCCGATCGGCATCGTCAACAGCACCTGGGGCGGCAGTGCCATCGAAGCATGGATGGATGCGGCGTCGCTTGGTTTGAATGCCGACCAGAACCAGGGCGCGATCGAGGCGATCAAGCAACGCGACGCCGCCGCGCAGGCCGCCACCGGCAAGCGCATTGCGCGCTGGCCCAAGGTCGACGGCGATATGCCGCAATGGCGCGAATCTGATTTCGACGACAGCGACTGGGACAGCATCCCGACCACCCAGCAATGGGAAGCCAGCGGCTATGACGGCATGGACGGCATCGCCTGGTATCGCACCACGGTGACCCTGAGCGCTGCCGAGGCCAAGACCGGCATAGCGCTGGGCGTGGGCCAGATCGACGACTCGGACATCACCTACGTCAACGGCCAGCAGGTCGGCAGCACCGAGAAGCAATGGAACCTGCCGCGCGTCTACCGCGTGCCGGCTTCCGCGTTGCATGCCGGTGTGAACCACATCGCGGTGCGCGTGGAAGACCTCAGCGGCGGTGGCGGCATGCATGGCCCGGATGAGCAACGCTTTGTGCAGACCAGCGCCGGCGCCAAGCGCGCGTTGAGCGGCTGGAAGTTCCGTCCCGCCGCGGTGCGGGTGTCGTTGACCGACAACAAGAACCAGCTGCCCACGCTGCTGTACAACCAGATGATCCACCCGCTGCAGCCGTTCCCGGTCAAGGGCGTGATCTGGTACCAGGGTGAAACCAATGCCACCGACAGCGGCGCGGTGAAGTATCGCGAGCAGTTCGCCGCGATGATCCAGCAGTGGCGCGCCGAGCGTGGCGACAAGACGCTGCCGTTCCTGTGGGTACAGCTGGCCAACTTCAAGGCCGGCGGCGACAAGGGCGAGCTGAGCCCGTGGGCGCTGCTGCGCGAGTCGCAGTCCAAGACCTTGGCGCTGCCGGCGACCGGGCAGGCGGTGATCATCGATATCGGCAACCCCACCGACATCCATCCCACCAACAAGCGCGATGTGGGGCATCGCCTGGCGCTGGCCGCGCGGCATGTGGCCTATGGCCAGACGCTGGTGTACAGCGCGCCGGTGTTCAAGCGGGCGAGCTTCGATGGCGGCAAGGCGGTGCTGAGTTTCGACCTGCAGGGCAGTGCGTTGCAGGTGCGCGGCGGCGGTGCAGTGCAGGGCTTTCGCATCGCCGGTGCCGATCAGCGCTTCCATCCGGCCACTGCGCAGATCGACGGCGACCGCGTGACCGTGCGCAGCGATGCGGTGCCTGCACCGGTGGCGGTGCGCTACGGCTGGAGCGAGAACCCCGACGACGCCAACCTGGTCAATCGCGACGCCCTTCCTGTTTCCCCCTTCCGCACCGATACCTGGTGACACGGAGTCTTATGTCCATGCATTCCCCCGTTACGCGTGTGATCTCTTCTTCCACTGGGCGCCGTTGTCTGCGTCCGCTGCTGCTGTCTGCGTTGACACTGGCGCTAGCGGCCTGTCAGTCCGGCGAGCAGGAGACCGCTGCAACATCCGGCGCCACCACACCGGCCGCCAACACCGCCGCCGCGCCGGCAGGCGGCGCAGCAGCGCCGGCCACGCAGACGCCGATGCCGCAGTTCGTCAGCAAGGACGGCAAGCATGCGTTGATGGTCGACGGTGCGCCGTTTTTGATCCTCGGCGCGCAGGTCAACAACTCCAGCAACTATCCCGGCGTAATGGACAAGGTGTGGCCGGCGATCCAGGTGCTGGGCCCCAACACCGTGCAGGTGCCGATCGCCTGGGAACAGGTGGAGCCGGAAGAAGGCAAGTTCGATTTCTCCTTCGTCGATACGCTGCTCGCCCAGGCGCGCGAACACAAGGTGCGCCTGGTGCTGCTGTGGTTTGCAACCTGGAAGAACAACGGCCCGCAATACGCGCCGCATTGGGTCAAGACCGACAACCAGCGTTTCCCGCGCGTGGTGACGCGCGAAGGCAAGTCGATCGGCTCGCTGTCGCCGCATGCGCAGGCCACCCTGGATGCCGACCGCAAGGCGTTCGTCGCCTTCATGCAGCATCTGAAGAAAGTTGACCCGCAACACACCGTGATCATGATCCAGCCGGAGAACGAGGCGGGCACCTATGGCAGCGTGCGCGACTTCTCGCCGATGGCGCAGAAGCTGTTCGACGGCCCGGTGCCGGAGGAACTGCTCAAGCGCTTGAACAAGCAGCCCGGCAGCTGGGCGCAGGTATTCGGTGCCGATGCCGATGAGTTCTTCCATGCCTGGTCGATCGGCCGTTACATCGACCAGGTGACCGAAGCCGGCAAGGCCGAATATCCGTTGCCGATGTACGTCAACGCCGCGCTGCGTGGCCCGTTCAATCCGGGCCAGCCCGGCCAGTACGCCAGCGGCGGCCCCACCGACAACGTGCTGGATGTGTGGAAGGCCGCCGGCCCGCATATCGACCTGCTGGCGCCGGACATCTACATGCCCGAATACCGCATGTACACCACGGTGCTGGAGCGTTACGCGCGGCCGGACAATGCCTTGTTCGTCGCCGAAACCGGCAACCGCCCCGAGTACGCGCGCTACCTGTTCCCGACGCTGGGCCATGACGGCATCGGCTGGTCGGCGTTCGGCATGGATTACACGCGCTATTCCAACTACCCGTTGGGTGCCAAGCACGTCAACGAAGAAACCCTGGCGCCGTTCGCGCTGGGCTTTGAGCTGGTCAAGCGCGGCATGCGCCCGTTCGCCAAGGCCGCGTCGGAAGGCAAGCTGCACGGCACCGCCGAAGAACCCGGCCAGGCCGTGCAGGAGCTCAAGCTCAACGACCGCTGGAGCGCCACCATCACTTACGGTGTGCCGCAGTTCTGGTTCAAGGGCGAGCCGCCGGGCAACCCGGAGCCGATCGGTGCTGCGCTGATCGCCGAGCTGGGCCCGGACGAGTTCCTGGTCACCGGCTACCACGCGCGCGTGACCTTGCACCCGGCCAGCGAAGCGACCGCCAACATGATTTACGACCGCGTCGAAGAGGGCGTCTACGAAGGCACGGAGTGGAAGTTCGAGCGCAACTGGAATGGCGACCAGACCGATTACGGCGTCAATTTCTCCAGCGCGCCGCAGCTGCTCAAGATCAAGCTCGCCACCTTCAAGTAAGCGTGGGTGACACCCGCTGCGCCGGCCTCATGCCGGCGTGGCAGATGCGACCGACGCGGCATGGTGCACCGATGCACCTGGCCGCTACCACGCCCACCGGACGACTGCCTGCAACGCGGTTGACCACACCATCATCAAGACCACGCAGCGCTGCCCCCGCAGCCTGTTTCGCAATTCAATAGGGAGTGACCATGCAAACCACCATCCGTTCCGCCGGCACCGTGCCTGCCAACCGGCGTACACCGCTGGCCCATTGCCTGGCGTTGTCGCTGGCCCTGCTGGCCAATGCCGCGCATGCGCAGGAAGTGCGCAAGGCCGCCGATGGCGTCACCGTGGTGCCGAGCGCCAAGGGCGCTGCGCCGGTGCGTCTGCAGGTGGTCGATAGCGGCATCATCCGCGTCAGCGCGGACCCGGACGGCGACTTCGCCCGCAGCCCCAGCCTGATGCGCGTGCCGGTGCAGGGCGACACCGCCTTCCAGGTAGCCGAGCAGGGCGACAACGTGCAGCTGAAGACCGGCAAGGTCACCGCCACTGTCTCCACCGTCGATGGCCATGTCAGCTTTGCCGATGCCAACGGCAAGCCGGTGCTGTCGGAAGTGGCCGGCGGGCGCAGCTTTGCCCCGCTGAAGGTGGAAGGCAAGCAGTACCTGAGCGTGCGTCAGCGCTTCCAGTCGCCTGACGACGAAGCGCTGTACGGCTTCGGCCAGCACCAGCAGGGCTGGATGAACCAGAAGGGCCGCAACGTCGAGTTGCAGCAGAACAACCTCGACATGGCGGTGCCGTACCTGGTCTCCAGCCGCAACTACGGCCTGCTGTGGGACAACAACTCGATCAGCCGCCTGGGCGACCCGCGTGGCCTGCAGCCGCTGTCCCAGACGCTCAAGTTGTACGACGCCAAGGGCAAGCCGGGCGGCCTGACCGCGCGCTACGCGATCGATGGCAAGCAGGTGCTGGAGCGCCGCGAAAGCGAGGTGAACTACCAATACCTCAGCAACCTGGCCAAGTTCCCCAAGAAGGCGATGTCCAAGGACAAGAACAGCCGCATGCAGGTCACCTGGGAGGGCGAGATCGAAGCGCTCACCGCTGGCGAGCACACGTTCTCGCTGTACCTGAGCGAGTACGGCAAGGTCTACGTGGACGGCAAGCTGGTCATCGATCGCTGGCGCCAGAACTGGAACCCGTGGAATCACGAGTTCACCCTCGACCTGGAGCCGGGCACGCGCCACTCCGTCAAGGTCGAATGGGACATGATCGACCCCAGCTACATCGCGTTGCTGCATCGCGACCCGCTGCCCGCGACCGAGGCGAAAGACCTGTCGCTGTGGTCCGAAGCCGGCCAGATGATCGATTATTACTTCGTGTCCGCCGATTCGTACGACCAGGCCGTGGCCGGCTACCGCGAGCTCACCGGCAAGTCGGTGATGCTGCCCAAGTGGGCCTATGGGTTCTGGCAGAGCCGTGAGCGCTACAAGAGCCAGGACGAGCTGGTCGGCGCGGTGGCCGAATACCGCAAGCGCAAGCTGTCGCTGGACAACATCGTGCTCGACTGGTCGTACTGGCCGGAAAACGCCTGGGGCTCGCATGATTTCGACCCCAAGCACTTCCCGGACCCGGATGGGATGGTCAAGGCCGTGCACGACATGCACGCGCAGATCATGATTTCGATCTGGCCCAAGTTCTATCCCACCACCGCCAACTACAAGGAACTGGATGCCGCCGGTTTCATGTTCAAGCGCAACGTGGAAGTGGGCGAGCTGGACTGGATCGGCAAGGGCTACAAGAACTCCTTCTACGACCCGTACTCGGAAAAGGCGCAGGCCATCTACTGGCGCCAGGTCAATGAAAAGCTCAACAGCAAGGGCTTCGATGCCTGGTGGATGGACGCCGACGAGCCGGACGTGCACTCCAACCTGGACATCGCCGAGCGCAAGGCACGCACCACGCCCAATGCACTGGGCTCGTCCACCGAGTACTTCAACTCCTATCCGCTGCCGCACACCCACGGGGTGTACGTGGGCGATCGTGCGGCCGACGACAAGCGCGTGTTCATCCTGTCGCGCAAGGGCTATGCGGGTACCCAGCGCAATGCGGTGGCGGTGTGGAGCGGCGACATCGTCTCGCGTTGGGACGACATGCGCGAGCAGATTTCCGGTGGCGTGAACATGGCGCTGTCGGGCCTGCCCAACTGGACCTTCGACATCGGCGGATTTTCGGTGGAGAAGCGCTACGAGAACCAGGACCCGGCGCATCTGCCTGAGTGGCGCGAGCTCAACACGCGCTGGTTCCAGTTCGGTGCGTTCGTGCCGATCTTCCGCTCGCACGGCCAGTTCCCGTACCGCGAAATCTGGAACATCGCCCCGGAAGGCACGCCGTTCTACGAAAGCATGGCGTACTACAACCGCCTGCGTTACGCGTTGCTGCCGTACATCTACAGCCTGGCCGGCGATACCTACCAGCGCGATGGCGTGATCATGCGCGGCATGATGATGGACTTCCCCAACGACGCGAAGGCGCGCGATATCAACGACCAGTACCTGTTCGGCCCGGCATTCCTGGTCGCACCGGTCACCAGCTTCGGCGCCACCTCGCGGCAGGTATATCTGCCGGCCGGCACCAGCTGGCTGGATTTCGCCACCGGCAAGCGCTACGAGGGCGGCCAGAGCATCGAAGCCGCCGCGCCGATCGAACGCATGCCGCTGTTCGTGCGTGCCGGCTCCATTGTGCCGACCGGCCCGGTGCAGGAATACGTGGACCAGATCCCGGATGCGCCGCTCACCGTGGTGGTCTACACCGGCGCCGATGGCCAGTTCTCGCTGTATGAGGACGATGGCAAGGGCTATGGCTACGAGAAGGGCGAGTTCAGCCGCATTCCGCTGGTCTGGAACCAGGCCAAGGGCGAGCTGAGCATCGGCAAGCGCGAAGGCAGCTGGACCGGCATGCAGGCCAAACGCACCATCAACGTGCGCTTCGTCGATGGTCCGCGCGACGACGCCGGCGCACTCGCGCCCAAGACCGACACCACCATCCAGTACGACGGCAAGCCGGTCAGCGTGTTGCAGCGCAAGATTGCGTCCGGCAAAGCGCGTCGTCGATGATCGCAGGCTGTCTTCAGTCGATGAGCAAGCAGATGCCGGAACGCCGCAAGGCAGTCGCGGGCGGTTCCGGTGATGCAGCACGGCGGTGGCCGTGCTGACCCGTCGCGAACTGTGCAAGGCAACCGGGGCCGCGCTTGCGGTCCTGGGCGCCGCACCGGTGGCTGCACAGGCGGCGCGTGCTGCAACGGCCGGCGGCTTGCCAGCGGTGGCTCCCGCTGGTGCATTGCAGCTGTGGTATCGCGAACCGGCCAGTGAATGGGTGGAGGCCTTGCCGGTGGGCAATGGCCGTCTGGGCGCGATGGTGTGGGGCGGTATCGCCCACGAGCGCCTGCAACTCAACGAAGACACCCTGTATGCGGGCGGCCCCTACGATTCCACCAGCCCGGATGCATTGGCGGCGTTGCCGCAGGTGCGCGCGCTGATCTTCGCCGGGCGCTATGGCCAGGCCGAACAACTGGCCGATGCCAAGCTGCTCTCGCGCCCGCTCAAGCAGATGCCGTATCAACCGCTGGGCGATCTGCTGCTGGATTTCGATCGTGCCGACGGCATCAGCGAGTACCGGCGTCAGCTCGATCTGGACACCGCCGTGGCCACCACCACATTCCGCTCCGGCGGCGCGGTGCACACGCGCGAGGTGTTCGTTTCGGCGCAATCGCAGTGCATCGTGGTGCGTTTGTCGTGCGACCGGCCACGCGGCATTTCCCTGCGCGTGGGCATCGACAGCCCGCAAAGCGGCGAGGTCACCGCGGAGCAGGGCGGTTTGCTGTTCAGTGGCCGCAACGGCAGCTTCGCCGGCATCGAAGGCAAGCTGCGGTTTGCATTGCGGGTATTGCCGCAGGTGAAGGGCGGCACGGTCACCGCGTTGCGCGACCGTCTGCGCATCGAAGCGGCCGATGAAGTGGTGCTGCTGCTCACCGCCGCCACCAGTTACCAACGCTTCGATGCGGTCGATGGCGATCCGCTTGCATTGACCGCAGCAAGTTTGAAAAAAGCAGCCAAGCTGGATTTCCCGGCGCTATTGCGTGCGCATCTGGCCGATCATCAACGCCTGTTCCGGCGTGTGGCAATCGACCTGGGCACCAGCGACGCGGCAAGCCTGCCCACCGGCGAACGCGTGCAACGCTTCGCAGGCGGCAATGATCCGGCACTGGCCGCGCTGTATCACCAGTACGGCCGTTACCTGTTGATCTGCAGCTCGCGGCCCGGCACCCAGCCGGCCAACCTGCAGGGCATCTGGAACGACCTGATGCAGCCGCCGTGGGAAAGCAAGTACACCATCAACATCAACACCGAGATGAACTACTGGCCCAGCGAGGCCAACGCGCTGCACGAGTGCGTTGAACCGCTGGAATCCATGCTGTTCGATCTGGCCAAGACCGGCGCGCATACCGCCAAGGCGCTCTACGACGCGCCCGGTTGGGTGGTGCACAACAACACCGATCTGTGGCGCCAGGCCGGCCCCATCGATGGCGCCAAGTGGAGCCTGTGGCCGATGGGCGGGGTGTGGTTGCTGCAGCAGCTATGGGACCGCTGGGATTACGGCCGCGACCGCGCCTATCTGGCCAAGATCTATCCGCTGTTCAAGGGCGCGGCGGAGTTCTTCGTTGCCACCCTGGTGCGCGACCCGCAGACCGGCGCGATGGTCACCAACCCCTCGATCTCGCCGGAAAACCAGCACCCGTTCGGCGCGGCGGTGTGTGCCGGGCCGACCATGGATGCGCAGCTGTTGCGTGACCTGTTCGCGCAGTGCATCGCCATGAGCAAGCTGCTCGATGTGGATGCGGATTTCGCCCGGCAGCTGACCACCCTGCGCGAGCAGTTGCCGCCCAACCGCATCGGCAAGGCCGGCCAATTGCAGGAGTGGCAGCAGGATTGGGACATGCAGGCGCCGGAGATGCAGCACCGGCATGTTTCGCATCTGTATGCTCTGCATCCGTCCAGCCAGATCAACCTGCGCGATACGCCCGAGTTGGCCGCCGCAGCCAGGCGTACGCTGGAAATCCGTGGCGACAACACCACCGGCTGGGGCATCGGCTGGCGCTTGAACCTGTGGGCGCGGCTGGCCGATGGCGAGCATGCGTATCGCATCCTGCAATTGCTGATCTCGCCCGAACGCACGTATCCGAATCTGTTCGACGCACATCCGCCGTTCCAGATCGACGGCAATTTCGGTGGTACCGCCGGCATCACCGAAATGCTGTTGCAAAGCTGGGGCGGCAGCGTGTTCCTGCTGCCCGCATTGCCCAGCGCCTGGCCGCGCGGCAGCGTGCGCGGCCTGCGTGTGCGCGGCGGTGCCAGCGTCGATCTGGAATGGGACGCCGGTCGCTTGCAGCAGGCACGGGTGCACAGCGATCGTGGCGGGCGTTATCAACTGTCCTACGCCGGGCAGACCCTGGACCTGGAACTGGGCGCAGGCCGCACCCAGCAGGTGGGACTCAACAACAACCGATTGGTGAAGCAATGAGCTTGTACGTAGGACTGGACGTGGGCACGCAGAGCGTCAAGCTGGTGGCCTACGACGCGCAGGACCGCGCCGTGGTCGCCACCATCGCAGCGCCGATGGAGCTGATCAGCCGCGACGACGGCACCCGCGAGCAACAGGCGCAGTGGTGGATCGATGGCATCGCGCATTGCTTTGCCCAGCTCGACGGCGAGCAGCGTGCGCGCGTGCGCGGCATTTCCGTCTCCGGCCAGCAGCATGGCTTTGTGCCGGTGGCCGCCGATGGCAGCGTCACCGCACCGGTCAAGCTGTGGTGCGACACCAGCACCGCGCTGGAATGCGACGAGATCATGGATGCGGTCGGCGGCGCGGCAGGCAGTGTCGCAACCGCCGGCAACCCAATCATGGCCGGCTACACCGCCTCCAAGTTGCCGTGGACGCGCAAGCACCGTCCCGAGGCGTACGCCGCAATGACCACGGTGATGCTGCCGCACGACTACATCAACTTCTGGCTCACCGGCGAGCGCTTTGCCGAAGTCGGCGATGCCTCCGGCACCGGCTGGCTGGACGTACGCACGCGGCAGTGGTCCGAGCGCATGCTCGGTGCGGTGGATGCGCAGCGCGACCTGCGTGAGGCATTGCCGCCGCTGGTGGAAACCGGCGCGGTCTACCCATTGTCCGATGCCGCGGCCGAGGCGTTGAACCTGCCGGCCGGCGTACGCGTCACCACCGGCGGTGGCGACAACATGATGGCTGCCATCGGCACCGGCAACGTGGTGCCGGGCCGCCTGACCATGAGCCTGGGCACCAGCGGCACCTTGTTCGCCTACGCCGATCACCCGGTGGTGGACGACGAGGCACGCTGGGCGGCGTTCTGCTCGTCCAGCGGCGGTTGGCTGCCGCTGATCTGCACGATGAATTGCACCGTCGCCACCGAAGCGGTGATGCGCATGTTCTCCATCACCCGCGACCAGACCGAAGCGATGATCGCCGACACTGCGCCGGGCGCCGACGGCCTGGTGTTGCTGCCGTTCTTCAACGGCGAGCGCACGCCCAACTTGCCCGATGCACGCGGTTGCCTGTTCGGCATGGATCTGCACAACACCACTGCCGCGCATTTCTATCGCGCCGCGATGGAAGGGGCGACCTACAGCCTGCGCAACGGCTTCGACGCCTTCGTGGCGGCCGGCCTGCAGTTCGACACCATCCTGCTCACCGGCGGCGGCAGCAAGAGCGCGCAATGGCGGCAGATGGTAGCCGACGTGTTCAACCTGCAGGTCGTGGTGCCAACCCAGCCCGAAGGCGCGGCCTTCGGTGCCGCGCTGCAGGCCCTGTGGGCCTGCGACCGCGACGATGGTGGCGATGCTTCGCTGTCGGACGTGGTGCTGGAGCACCTGCAGGTGGACGACGCACTTGCCGCGCGGCCCGACCCGCAGCGCGTGGCCCAGTACCAGCAGCACTACCAGACCTTTCTCAAGCACCTGCAGGTCGTCAGCCCGCTCTACGCTGGCTGAGCGACACGCCTTTTTCTACAACTCCCCCAGCAGCAAGGACATCACACCCCATGAGCAACACCGTTTTCATCGGCGCGAAGGAATATTTCCCCGGCATCGGCAAGATCGGCTTCGAAGGCCGCGACTCCGACAACCCGCTCGCGTTCAAGGTCTATGA